>NZ_JAZKMA010000001.1:2480790-3721186 GCF_056498065.1 Celeribacter sp. SCSIO 80838 | reverse complement strand
TCGAACCGCGCGCCGCGCAACTCTTCCATGCGTTCGGGCGCCACGAAAGGCACGGTGGAGGGCAGGCTTTGGGCGAGGGAGGTGAGGCGCGTGTCTGTCATGCGCTTCTCCTGCCTCAAAGAACACGCCTGCGCAAGCGCCGTAACGTCAGACCTGACCATGCATTTTCGCGCTGCTAGTTTCGTCTCAGGAGGACCCGCCATGACCGTCACGCTGACCATCGAAAACCACATTGCCCACCTGACCCTGAACCGCCCCGACAAGATGAACGCGGTGACCGAGACGCTGATCGCCGATCTCCTCGCCCGCGTGGCCGAGATTGCCGCCTCCGACGCGCGTGTCGTGCTGCTCTCCGGGGCGGGGAAAGCGTTCTGCGCCGGGCTCGACACCTCGAATTTCCAGCGCTTCCTGACCGAGGATCTCGACGCCCTCGTGATGGACCGCACCCATGGCGACGCCAACGCGTTTCAGGCCTTTTCGCTCGCGCTCTATGACCTGCCGATCCCGGTGATTGCCGCGATTCACGGCCCCTGTTTCGGCGCCGGGATGCAGCTCGCCATCGCCGCCGACATCCGTATTGCAAGCCCCGAGGCGCAGCTCTCGATCATGGAGATGAAATGGGGCCTCGTGCCGGATATGGGCGGGATGGTGCTGTTCCCGCGCGTGCTGCGCTCCGATGTGCTGCGGCTCTTGACCTACACAAACGCGGTCTTGCCCGCCGCCCGCGCCGCAGAGCTTGGCCTCGTCACCGAACTCGCCGAGGATGCCCGCGCCCGCGCGCAGGAGATCGCCAGCACGATTGCAAACAAAAGCCCCTCCGCCATGCGGGTCGCCAAACGGTTGATCGCCACGGCAGAAACCTCACATGAGCGCGCGCATATCCTGCTGGAGGAAAGCCGCGAACAACGCGCGTTGATCGGCACGCCGCATCAAATCGAAACCGTCATGGCCCAGATGCAAAACCGCCCGCCGGTTTACGACTGATGGTTTTCTGATGGCCTAAATACTCAAAACAAAAGGCCCGCCGAAAGCGGGCCTTTTTCAATCCTTTAAACCGGCTCAGCCAATCTCTCAGCCGATCTCTGAGAGCCGCGCCAAAGCGGATTTCAGCTTGGCCTCTTCCTCTTCACGCGCGGCGAGATTTTCCTGCGCCTCGGCCACAACCTCTTCGGGCGCGGACGCCACGAAATTCGGGTTGTTCAACCGGCCGCGCAGGCCCCCAAGCTCCTTGGCAAGCTTGCCGAGGGACTTTTCGAGCCGGGCTTTTTCTTCGGCGATGTCGATCACCCCTTCGAGCGGCAGGGCAAAGATGCCGCCCGCGACCGAAATGGTGATCGCGCCTTTCGGCATGGTGCCTTCCGACACAGAGTCGAGGCGTGCAAGTTTGAGGATCAGCGCTTCGTTATTGGCGAAGGCGGTTTTGCCGGCCTCGTCCAGCTCGACCTGCACCATCGGGATTTTCAGCCCCGCCGGCACATGCACTTCGGCCCGCGACGACCGGATTTGTTCCACCAGATCAATGACCCAGTTCATTTCCGCGCCCGCATCCGCGTCGATCAGATCGTCCGAAAGCTCCGGCCAATCGGACAGCGCCAAAAGCGGACGCGCGCCATTGACCGTGCCCCAAAGTTCTTCGGTGATGAACGGCATGATCGGGTGCATCATGGCCAGCGCCTGATCGAGCACCCAGCCCATGGTCTGGCGCGTCTCGGCCAAGGTCGCCTCGTCCCCGTCGTAGAACAGCGGTTTCGAGAATTCGACATACCAGTCGCAGAATTTGCCCCAGACAAAGGCGTAAAGTGCGTTGGCCGCGTCGTTGAAGCGGTATTCTTCGAAGGCTTTGTTGACCTCGGCCAGCACCTTCACCGTTTCGCCGATGATCCATTTGTTCACGGTCGCGGTCGGGGTGGGCGTGACGCCCGGCGTGTAACCTTCGAACACGCCGTTCATCTCGGCAAAGCGCGCGGCGTTCCAGATTTTGGTGCCGAAGTTGCGGTAGCCTTTGATCCGGTCGACGGAGAGTTTCAGCACGCCGCCGATGGAGGCCATGGACGCGTTGGTGAAGCGCAGCGCATCGGCGCCGTATTCGTCGATGATCTCCAGCGGGTCGATGACGTTGCCGGTGGTTTTCGACATTTTCTTGCCCTTCTCGTCGCGAACGAGCTGGTGCAGGTAGACGGTGTGGAACGGCACTTCGTCCACCACCGCGAGCTGCATCATCATCATCCGGGCGACCCAGAAGAACAGGATGTCGAAACCGGTCACAAGAACATCGGTCGGGAAATATTTCGACGTGCTCTCATCCCAGTTCGGCCAGCCGAGTGTGCCGATCGGCCAAAGCCCCGACGAGAACCAGGTGTCGAGCACATCGGCATCGCGCCAGACCGGATAGACCAGCTTGGTCGGGTCCTGTGTGACGTTGTACTGTGCCAGAGCGTTTGCGAAGACCTCGTTGGCCTCCTGACGGGTCGCAACCTCGACCACGCGGCAGTGATTGAGCGGCGTCGGCAGATTGTCCATATCGGCGAAGAACTTGCCATGGACGCCCTCGAAATCGGACGCACAGTGATGCACCGTCCCGCGATGCAACATGCCGCCCTCGGTCAGAAGGCGCATCAGTTCCACCTCGTCCAGTGCGCCGTCGCCCTCGTCATCGGTGAAATCCGGCGCGGAGAGGTCCAGCCCGTACCAGACCGGGATCTGGTGGCCCCACCAAAGCTGGCGGGAGATACACCACGGTTCGATGTTCTCCAGCCAGTGGAAATAGGTCTTCTCACCGCTTTCCGGCATGATTTTCGTCTTGCCTGTGCGCACGGCGTCGAGCGCCTTGCCGACGATTTTCTCCGCATCCACGTACCACTGATCGGTCAGCATCGGCTCGATGACGACCTTGGAGCGGTCGCCAAAGGGCTGCATGATCGGCTTGTCTTCGACATAGGGGAGCGAAATGGTGGTCTCATTTCCCTCATCGTCTTTCGTGGTCTTGGTGGTCATCACCGCCAGACCTTCGGCATTGATCTCCGAAATCACCGCTTTGCGCGCTTCGAACCGGTCGAGGCCGCGCAGGTGCTCGGGCACGAGGTTGATCGTGTCGACCTCAGATTCGGTGAAGGGCTTGCCCGCGAGGATTTCGGCGGCAAGGATCGCACTGTCTTCATAAGACAGACCATCGGCGCGCATCGCGCCCTTGGTGTCCATCAGGCGGTACATCGGCAGATTGCCGCGTTTCGCCACCTGATAGTCGTTGAAATCATGCGCGCCGGTGATTTTCACCGCACCCGAGCCGAAATTCATATCCGGGTATTCGTCGGTGATGATCGGGATCAGACGGCGGTGCTCTTTCGGGCCGACCGGAATTTCGCAGAGCTTGCCCACGATCGGCGCATAACGTGCGTCGTCCGGATGCACCGCCACCGCGCCGTCGCCCAGCATGGTCTCGGGCCGGGTCGTGGCGATAGAGATATAGTCGCGCTCTTCGGAGAAGGTGACATTGCCGTCCTCATCCTTCTCGACATAGGTGTAGGTCTCACCACCCGCGAGCGGGTATTTGAAGTGCCACATGTGGCCCGCAACTTCGATATTCTCGACTTCCAGATCGGAAATCGCCGTCTCGAAATGCGGGTCCCAGTTCACAAGGCGTTTGCCGCGATAGATGAGACCTTTCTCATACATATCGACGAACACCTTGATCACCGCGTCATGGAAATTGCCTTCCTCGCCTGCGGGCGCACCCGGCGCGCCGGACATGGTAAAGGCGTTGCGCGACCAGTCACAGGACGACCCCAAACGCTTCAACTGGTTGATAATGGTGGAGCCGTATTTGCCCTTCCATTCCCAAACCTTCTCAAGGAACGCCTCACGGCCAAGCTCGGCACGCGACGGCTGCTGCGTCTTCGCCAGTTCCTTTTCGACCATGAGCTGGGTCGCGATGCCCGCATGGTCCTGCCCCGGCTGCCAGAGCGTGTCGAACCCGCGCATCCGGTGCCAGCGGATCAGAATATCCTGGATCGTGTTGTTGAACGCATGACCGACGTGCAGCGCGCCCGTCACGTTCGGCGGCGGGATCATGATGGTGAAGGTCTCGTCGCGTTTCTTATGGGCGCCGGCTTTGAACGCCCCCGCCTTTTCCCATTCCGCATAGATGCGCGCTTCTGAATCCTGCGCGTCGAACGTCTTTTCCATGGCCATCGTGGTCTCTCGCTTCGTTCCGGTCCGGGCACGGGGAAAGGCCCCGCGCTCAAGGGTCCCGCGCTTTTACCCCGCAGGAGGTGAGAGGGAAAGGGAGAAACTCCCCACGTTTCCGAGAGAAAATTCCGGGGAAGGCGGCCAAATTGACGTGGTGTTAAACCTTGCTGTGGCATCACATCCTCCGGACCCGAGAGGAGAAAACCATGGGCGCCGCCTCCGCGCGATTGCAAAGACTGGCCGACCGGATGATCCGCAGCGGGATGCATCGCGGTGTGACGCTCTCGATGTTCGACCGGGACACCGGGCGGGAGGTGCATGTCGGCGCGGGCAATCTCGACAGCCGCACGCCCTATTTCGCCACCGGTGTCACCAAGCTCTTCGTCACCGCGATCCTCCTGCAATTGCTGGAGGAGGAGAAAATCGACTTCGACCTGCCCTTCGTGCATTACCTCGGCCAGTGCGCTCCTTGCTCCGAATTGCATGTCAAGGACGGGGTCGACCGCACCGGGGAGGTGACGATCCGCCATCTGATGTCGCACACCTCGGGTTTCGGCGATTATTTCCTCTACCGCATGCATGCCCGCCGCTTGCGCCACCAGATCGCCGACGGCATCGACAGCGGCTGGAGTTTCGAGGAGGTGATCCAACGCACCCGCTCGCACGGTGCGGTCGCGGCCCCCGGAGCCTCGAAACGTGCGATCTACACCGATACGAATTACCACCTTCTGGGCCGCGTCATCGAACAGATCGAGGGCAAAAGTTTCGCTCAGGTCGTTCAGACCCGCGTCGCCGAACGTTTGGGCCTGAGTTCGACCTATATCTATTGCGACCCCGCCGACCGCCACCCGACGCCGCCGCTCTCGCACCGCATGCAGGTCCATGTGCCGCGCACCATGGCCTCGTTTCAGGCCGACAGCGGCCTCGTCACCACGTCGCGCGACGCGCTGATCTTCGCGCGCGGGTTTTTCGAGGGCTACCTCTTCGACAAACGCGTGTTGCCGCGGCTCTACACCTGGCGCCCGATGTTCTTTCCCGCCGAATTCGGCAGCGGCATCATGAAAGTTGAGGCGCCGTGGTGGCTGCATCTGCCCTATCGCATGAATTTCCCACCGCAGCGCGTCCTGCACAAGCCGCCGCGTCTCATCGGGCATTTCGGCTTCGGCGGAAGCACCTGTTTCTACGCGCCCGATCTCGGCGTCTATGTCGCGGGAACGGTCAACCAACTGTCTGACCCGGTGCGCGGCATCGTCTTTGCCGTGCGCGGGGCGGAGGAGATGGCGGGCAACATCCGGCAGGCGCAACTCGCCGCGCTTCGGGCCGATCCGCGTGACCGGCCGCATCCGGCTGAGTAGGGGCGGATCGGGTCCTAAATCGCCCTGTCGAACTTGATTGACAGGTGAATCAGGCTCTCGACGTCCTGCACCCCGGTGATGCCGTTGATCTGCTCCAGCGTCTGATCGATCTCCTCCGTGGTATCACAGGCGATCTGCGCGATCAGATCGACCCGACCCGTCGAGGTCGCGACCATTTCCACCTCCGGCAAGGCCTTGAGTTTCGTCACCACCGAGGCCGAGGTGCGCGGCTCGACCTGAATGAGCACCGTCGCCTTGATCCGCCGCGCCAGCGCCACATCGCCAAGCTTGATCGTATAGCCCGCGATGATCCCGCTGGTTTCCAACCGTTCCAGCCGCGCCTGCACGGTCGAGCGCGCCACTTTGAACCGCCGCGCCAGACGCGACACCGATGTCGATGAATCGGCGGCCAGTGCCGTCAGGATTTTTTGATCAAGTTCGTCCATTTTCCCGCTCCGAAATCCCGCGCGGCCCAGCGTTTTGGACCGGCTGATAAAGCATTATAAATTTGACCGGACATTTCGTTAAATTGACCGGCATTTCGCACGATTTTACTATTCCTATCGACCAAATCAACACGCATATAGCGATCACTGAAAGACAGGTTCGAAGGACGGTCGCCGAGGGAAAACGAGGCGGTCCCGCACCTAACCTGGTTAGGATTAATCGCGTAAGCGCAATCCCAACCGGAGTTTTCCCGGGCAAGATGTGGCTGCGCTCTGTTGGTAAAGGACATGACCAATGGGGCTCTCTAAGACCATCTGGGCAACGCCCAGCGAATACCTGCGCACGCATGCTCCCGAGCATCCGGTGCTGTTCTTCTCTCCCGCGATCCTGCAAGCGACCGCCCGTCGTTTTATCAAAGGCTTTCCGGGCCTTGTCACCTATGCGGTGAAATCCAACCCGGACGAGGAGGTGCTCGTCAACCTCGTGGCCGCCGGTGTCAAAGGGTTCGACGTGGCCTCTCCCGTGGAGATGAACACCATCGCCCGCATCGCGCCGGGTGCGGCCATGCATTACAACAACCCGGTTCGCTCGCGCACCGAGATCCTGCACGCCGTGAAAATGGGTGTGAAATCCTACTCCGTCGACAGCCACTCCGAGCTGGTGAAGCTGGGCGAACTTGTGCCCGCCGACGGTGTCGAAATTTCCGTGCGCTTCAAACTGCCGGTCGAGGGCGCTGCCTATAACTTCGGTGCGAAATTCGGCGCGACCGTCGAAACCGCTGCCGAACTGCTGCTGCTGGCCTCGCAACTGGGCTTCACGCCCTCGCTCACCTTCCATCCGGGCACGCAATGCACCGATCCGCATGCATGGGACAAATACATCCGTGCCGCTGCCGAGATCGCTCAGATGGCCGACGTTAAAATCGCCCGCCTCAACGTGGGTGGCGGTTTCCCGTCCCACCGTCTGAACGAAGTCGTGCCGCAGCTTGAGCCGACCTTCGATCTCATCGGTCGTGTGGCGCGTGAGGCCTTTGGCGACGACATGCCGGCGCTCGTTTGTGAGCCGGGCCGTGGTCTTGTGGCGGAAAGCTACTCGCTGGTGACCCGCGTCAAAGCGATCCGCGACGATGCCCATGTGTTCCTGAACGACGGTGTCTACGGCGGTCTCTCCGAGTTGCACCTCGTCGGGGTCATCGACCGCATCGGCGTGTTCGGCCCGCAAGGTGTCAAACGCGAAGGCGACAAGGTGTTCCGCACCGTCTTCGGTCCGACCTGCGACAGCCTCGACAAACTCCCGTCCGAGCTGGGCTTCCCGGCGACGATGGAAGAGGAGGATCACGTGATTTTCTACGGTCTCGGCGCTTATTCGGTTGCCACCGCGACCAAATTCAACGGCTTCGGCCAGATCACCGTGGAAACGGTGCAGCGCCACATCTGATCGTCAGCTTATCGTCTGGGTGGCGATCATCCGGGCCGAATGTCCCGGCTCCGTATGATCAAACCCGTGACGCAACGTCCCCTCCCTCGCAAAAGGGAGGGGATTTTTCATTTTCCCATGCTAACTCTTTCACATGGATCAGAAAAAAGGCTTCTTCGGGCGGGTTTCCCACCTTTTCAAATTCCGCCAGCGGGTGCGCACCTCCGGCGGCCACCATTCCCGTGGTCCGCTCACCCATGTGATCATCATGGACGGCACGCTTTCCTCGCTGGCGCCCGGCGACGAGACCAACGCGGGCCTGACCTACAAGCTCTGTACCGAGGCTGCGCAGAAGACCGGTCTGGGCGCGAACATGTTGGTGCGTTACGAGGCGGGCATCCAGTGGCGCGGTTGGCGCGATACCATGGACGTGATCGAAGGCCGCGGCATCGACCGGCAAATTCAGCGCGTCTATGGAGCCTTGGCCTCGCGCTACCGCCCCGGCGACCGCATCTTCCTGTTCGGCTATTCCCGTGGCGCCTATGCGGTGCGTTCCCTGTCGGGCTTCATCGACATGATCGGCCTGCTGCGTCCGGAGGCGGCGACGGAGCGTAACATCCTGACCGCCTACCGGCATTACCAGATGGCTCCGCATGCCGCCTCATCGCATGCGTTTTCGGCGCGCCACTGTCATCCACGTGTCGAAATCGAATTCTTAGGCGTCTGGGACACGGTCGCGGCGCTGGGCATTCATTTCCCGCTCCTGTGGCGCTATTCCACCGTATTTCACGAATTCCACGACCAGATGCCCGCGACCTGCGTCAAACGCGCCTATCACGCGCTGGCCCATGACGAGGCGCGCGCGGCCTATGAACCGGTGCTGTTCGAAACCAACCCGGACGCGCCGATCTTCGCAGGCAAACGTCAGGTGCTGCAACAGATGTGGTTTCCGGGCACCCATGGCGACATCGGCGGGCAATTGTTCGGCAACAATCCCGAACGACGCCTGTCGAACGCCACGCTGGTGTGGATGCTCGACAAGGCGGAGGCGGCGGGTTTGCCCCTGCCGCAAGGCTGGCGCAGGCGTTACCTCGCCGACCCGCATGGGCCCTCCGTGGGCATGAATCGCGGCTGGGGCAAGTTCTTTGTGCTGCGCGAGCCCCGCGGGGTGGGGGCGGACCCCTCAGAGATCCGGCACCCGGCGCTAAAGCGTTAGGCCACGCCCAGATTCGCACAGACCGCCTTCGTCAGCGTCGGACGGTTCAGCGTATAGAAATGCAGGTCCTCGACGCCCTCGTTGAGAAGCTTTTCGCAAAGTTTGGTGCAAAGATCGACCGAGAGCTTGTGGTGATCCTGCGAATGCTCGAACGCGGCCTCATAGCTGATCGGGATCGGCGTGCCGCAGCTCGCGGCGAATCTCTGAATGCCTTTCCAGCTTGTGATCGGCAGGATGCCGGGAATGATTTCGCCGGTGATGCCTGCGCGCGCGCAACGGTCGCGGAAGCGAAAGAAATTTTCCGGTTCAAAGAAGAACTGAGTGATCGCCGAATCGGCCCCGGCTTCGAATTTGTGCTTGAGCCAAGTGATGTCGGAGGTCTCATCCTCTGCATCCGGGTGCGGGTCCGGGTAGGCGCCGACGCGGATCTTGAACTCGCCGGTCTCCTTGAGCGCCGCGATCAACTCCGCGGAATTCGCGAAACCGCCCTCCGCCGGGGTGAATTTGCCCGCGCCTTTCGGCGGATCGCCCCGCAGTGCCACGATCTCGTTGACGCCTACATCCTTGTATCCCTTTGCAATCGCAAGGGTTTCCTCTTTCGTGGCATTCACACAGGTGAGGTGCGCCGCGACGTTCCAGCCGTATTTGCGGGTGAGCAAAGCCACCGCGTCATGGGTCAGCTCGCGCGTCGTGCCGCCCGCGCCATAGGTCACAGAGGCGAATTCCGGCGTCATGTCGCCCAATACCTGAAGCGTCTCGAACAGAGAAAAACAGGCTTCGATATCCTTCGGTGGGAAGAATTCGAAAGAGATTTTGGGCGCGTTGGTCATCGTCTGGTCCTCGTTGAACTGACGGCTCTTGTGTCACGACAGGTCATGTGAGACAAATTCATAATTCTCAAGATCAACATGAGTGCCATTCAAGATGCACCTCGAATTCCGCCATCTGCGCACGATCAAGGCCATCCATGAGGAGGGCGGTCTGGCCCGTGCCGCCGACCGGCTGAATATCACTCAATCCGCCCTGTCGCATCAGGTCAAGGGACTCGAAGATCAGGCCGGGGTGGAGCTTTTCGTGCGCCGCTCGAAACCGTTGAAACTTTCGCCTGCGGGGATGAAACTTCTGGCGCTGGCCGAAGACGTTTTACCCAAGGTGCAGGCTTTGGAGGATGAGTTTCGCGGCATCGAGGCGGGCACCTCCGGTCGTCTCCACATCGCCATGGAATGCCACGCCTGTTTCGACTGGCTCTTTCCCGTGCTCAACCAGTTCCGCAAGGCCTGGCCGGAGATCGACGTCGACATCCGCCAGCGCCTCGCCTTCGGGGCGCTCCCGGCGCTCGAACGGGAGGAGGTCGATTTCGTCATTTCCTCCGATCCCGACAATATCCCGGGCATCAGTTTCGTACCGCTCTTCGACTATGCGCCCATGTGTGTGCTGCCCTCGAAATCGCCTCTGGCCGAGAAGCCCTTTCTCGTGGCGGAGGATTTCGCCGATCAGACGCTCATCACCTATCCGATGGACCGCGCCCGTCTCGACGTGTTCAAGACCTTGCTGACCCCCGCCGGGATCGAACCGGCGCAACAGCGTCAGGTCGAGCTGACCGATGTCATCCTCATGCTGGTCGCCGCCGGGCGCGGCATTTCGGTGCTCCCCGATTGGGTTATGCGCGACATTCGCAGCCACCCGGATTACGCCATCCGGCCCCTGACCGCGCATGGCATCACCCGCCGGATGTACGCCGCCGTGCGCGAGGACGATGTGAGCAAACCCTATATGGCCCATGTGCTGCGCATCGCGAAAACCGAAGCCGTGAAGCTTCAGCGCGGGTGAACCCGGCGAAAACGACGGTTTTCCGCGCATTTCTTTGCCCTGAAACCCTTGGCAGGGCGGGCTGGGCGGCGTATACGCCCGGTTTGAACATCTCAACACCTTTTCGGAGCCCGGACCCATGCAAGGCAGCGCCAATCTCAATGTCATGATCAAAGCCGCCCGCGCGGCAGGTCGTTCGCTGGTCAAGGATTTCCGTGAGGTCGAGAACCTTCAGGTCTCGTCCAAAGGCGCAGGAGACTTCGTGTCGAAGGCCGACATTCGTGCCGAAGAGATCATCCGCGAGACCCTGATGGAGGCGCGTCCGAATTACGGCTGGACCGGCGAGGAAAGCAAACCCGTCGAGGGCACCGACCCGACGCGGCGCTGGATCGTCGATCCGCTCGACGGGACGACGAACTTTCTCCACGGTCTGCCGCATTGGGCGATCTCCATCGCGCTTGAGCACAAGGGCGAGATCGTTTCCGGCGTCGTCTTCGATCCGGCCAAGGGCGAGCTGTTCTGGGCCGAGAAGGGCGCCGGCGCCTGGATGAACGACACGCGCATCCGTGTGTCGGGCCGCACCAAGATGATCGAATCGATCTTCGCCACCGGCTTGCCCTTCGGCGGTCGCGGCGATCTGCCGGAAACCCTGCGCGATCTGGCCCGGCTTTTGCCCGCCACCGCCGGTGTGCGCCGTTGGGGCTCCGCCGCGCTCGATCTCGCCTATGTGGCCGCCGGTCGTTATGACGGCTTCTGGGAACGCCGTCTGAACGCCTGGGACATGGCCGCCGGTGTGCTTCTCGTGAAGGAAGCGGGTGGGTTCGTCGAGGGGCTGCACCCCGAGGACAACCCGGTCGACTCTGGCGAAGTGATATGCGGCAACGAGGCGCTGTTCGAGCGGTTCGCGGCCATCATCCGCGCCGCCTGAGCACGGTTTCCTGCAAAACGTTTGGCCTGCCTGCGCCGCGCCACATGGCGCGGTTCACAAACCTGTGAGATTTTCCCGTAAATGCGCGGTTCCTGCCCTGATTTGGTCGTTTTCTCGTGAGACTCTGACCAGGATCATCGGAGGGATACACGTGATTAACAGGTTGAAACATTTTTGCGCGCGTTTTCGTGCCGACGACCAGGGGGCCGTGACGGTCGACTGGGTCGTGCTGGTCTCCGCCATCGTCGGGATGAGCATCATGGTGCTCGCCATCATCTGGCAGGGGGCCTTTACCTTTACGATGCGGTTGAATTCCGAAGTCGAAAGCATCGACGTGGCGAATTACTCCGCATCCTCGGACACATCCTCGGAAGAGGACACGATCGCGGAATAAGTCCGGGTCAGCGGTTCCATCCTCAAAAGACCCCGCCGCGTCGGACGTGGCGGGGGTTTTTCACCGGGCGTTCTTGTGGCCACTCAGCGGCTAGCGGCGGCGCACGACCGGCACGGAGCTTCGGGCATAGCGGGCGGCGGTATGTACAGGTCGCCCGTGGGTGCGCTGCCAATAGGCCGTGCCGCCAAGCCGGAGCCACAGCGGCAGGGCCAGAACCACCCCCGCAACGAACCCGCCGACATGCGCCAGATGCGCCACCCCGCCGGTGCCCGCGGTCGAGCCCAGCTCCGCCACGACCTGAAGCGCGAACCAAAGCCCCAGCATGACCCAGGCGGGCAGGGGGAAGACCTTGAAAAAGATGATGAAGATGAACAGCACATCGACCCGCGCTTTCGGGAACAGCAACAGATAGCCCCCCATCACCCCCGCAATCGCGCCCGAGGCGCCCACCATCGGCACACGCGAGCCGGGATCGGCCAGATACTGCGCCATGCCCGCCGCCAATCCGCACAGAAGGTAAAACCCGAGATAGCGCAGATGCCCCATCTCGTCTTCGAGATTGTCGCCGAAAATCCACAGAAACAACATGTTCCCCGCGATATGCATCAGCCCCCCATGCATGAACATGGAGGTGAAAAACGTGTCATATCCGCTGCCGGAACTGATCCGTGCGGGCAAAAGCGCCCAGTCCGAATAGATCGCCAAAAGCGCACGCTCGTCGCCATAACTCGGCAGCATCGCCAAAAACACCGCCAGATTCACCGCGATCAGCACATAGGTGACGAGGGCGGGACGGCGCGAGGGGTTATGGTCGCGGATCGGAAACATCAGACCAGAAGGCTCTGGTAGAAAGCGATGTCCTTGCCATAAAGCTCGTCGATCAAAGCGCGCTCCCGCGCACCGGTCTCGAGCTTCTTCTTGCGGGAATCCGTGGCATGGTGCAGCACATTCTGGAGACCCGAAAACTGCCCGAAATAGCTCGTGCAAACCCGTTCCAGAAACGGTTCAAGCCGCTCCACCGTTCCGACATCATAGCGCTCGACGGGTTCGCGCAGCACCGTGATCTTCGCTGCGGCCTCGAATTCACGAGGCCAGGGCAGCATGTTGAACAGGGCTTTGAGCCGATTGATCCGTACGTCTTCCAGCCCCGACCGACAAGAGTGCGCCATCGTGCGCACGATGGTCGAATTGGCGCATTTCGGCAGGCGGGCGTAAAACAGCTTTTGCCCCGGGAAATAACAGATCCGGGACATCGCGGCCTGACGCGTATGCTCCGGCAAGAGCGCCGTGACCGGATAGCTGTCGGGTGAGGCGTACCGGGTGCGCACCAGACGGTTGCGCAGATTGCGTTTCGCCATCGCTGCAACCGGGGCGTTTCGTCCGGTCAGGCCGTTGTCTGACATGAGCGCTCTTTCTGCGAAAGGATCGGTTTTCTTGTGCGGCGAACACATGGCCGGGTCAAGAGGCGCGCTGACATCCGCGGCGTCGCTGCGATGCGGCGTGTTTCCGCGCGGATCTTCTTCGCACTGGCAGAAACATGCCAATTGTCCGGGCTTTGCCACAATCTGGCCGCATTCATGACCTCTTGCCTTTATAGCCTCGCGAAAACCCGACGAGGCAGCGATGCTTAAACGACTTCTCTTGGCGGCTCTCATGTTCATGCCCACGGCGCTGTTCGCGGACAAGGCTGGGATCGGCGCGTGGGAAAATTCCAACCAGACGATGTTGCGCTGGATCGAGGACGCGCCTGCGCTCGATTGGTATTACACTTGGCGCCCGACCCAGATGTGGTCCAAAGACACGCGCCGCCGCTCCGTCGAATTCGTGCCGATGATCCGCGATGCAGGGGATGTGAACAAGAAAATCGTCTCCGACCTGCCGGTGCGTACACTTCTGGCCTTCAACGAACCGGATTCCCGCAAGAGCGAAGGCAGCAATCTGTCCGTCGAACAGGCCGTTGCCCTCTGGCCGAAACTCGAAGCGCGCGGGTTGCGTCTCGGCAGCCCGGCGGTGACCCAAGGCCAGACGCTCGGCAAAACCTCATGGCAGGGCCGCTTCATGGCGCAGGCGGAGGCCAAAGGTCTGCGCGTCGATTTCATGGCGGTGCATTACTATTCGACGAATGGCGATGTGAAAGCCTTTGAAAACTGGCTCCGCGCGGTTCATGCCGCATATAACCGCCCGATCTGGGTTACGGAATTCGCCTTTGTCGACTGGCAGAACGTTCGTGGGGTCAGCTATGCCCAGAATGCCGCCTTCGCCGAGGCGGCGATCCTGATGATGGAACGCTTGCCTTTCGTCGAACGTCACGCATGGTTCGCCGCCAATCCCTACGCTTACGGCGGTGCTCAGCCGCAGATCAATCTGGTGTCCAACACGTTGCAACCGACCCCGGTCGGTGTCGCCTTCGACCGCACTTTGAGCCGCATCGGTGCCCGGCGCGTGGCATCGGCCAACGAGTAAGCCTTCCTATTCCCTCTCATAGCCTCAACCCGTTTCCGCGTTTCCCTCCGGCCATGATGCCCGCGCCCTCTGGGCAAGCCTTTCGCAAGATGTTAGGACGCAGGCCAAGGACGATCCGGGCAACCGGCACGTCCTTTCGCTCGCATTGGGCGGGCCCGCGTGGTGGAATGGTAGACACAGAGGACTTAAAATCCTTAGGCCGTATAGGCCGTGCCGGTTCGAGTCCGGCCGCGGGTACCAAAAAGGGTGGGCAGCCCGGGGAGCGCTGTCTGAGCAAAGGGATGCGCCGTGCAATTCACGTCCGAAGTCATCATCGCGACCTATAACAAGCCGGATTATCTGCGCCTGTGTCTCAAGAGCATTGCGGAGCAGAGCCAGCGTCCCTCCTCGATCTGTCTGGCCGATGACGGCTCCGATGCGCGGATCGACCCGGTGATTGAGGCGTTTCGCGCCGCCCATCCCGATCTGCCGCTGCGCCGGTCGTGGCATGAGGATCAGGGCTTTCGCAAATCCGTCGCGCTGAACCGGGCGATTGCCGGCTCGACCTGCGACTATCTGGTGTTTCTCGACGACGATGTGATCCTGCATCCCGAGGCTCTGGCGCGGCATTTCTCCTGTGCCACGCGCGGGCGCTATCTCACCGGCTCGCTGATCCGTCTCGACGCCGATCTGACGGGGCGGCTTCTGGAGGCGCAGAGCTATGGCTGGGCGGAGGGCCGTCTTGCGGGCTGGACCCCTAAGGGGCGCTCGCAATGGCTCAAATCCATGCCCCTCCCGCCCGGTGTCATGGCGCTTCTCGACCTTCTCTCGCCGGTCGCACCGAATTTTCAGGGGGCCTGTGCTTCGGTCTGGCGCGAGGACGTTTTGTGGGTCAACGGCTTTGAGGGCAACATGTCCTATGGCGGGCTCGACAAGGAGATCGGCGTACGGCTGCGCAACGCGGGCATTCGTGGTCGCCATGTGCGCTACACCGCCCCGGCCTATCACCTCGACCACGGGCGGTCCTACGCCGATCAAAAGGTCAAAAGCGCCAACCGCGCCTATATTCTCGCGCTGCGCAAATCCGGTGAGACGCGCGCGGTGAACGGCATTGCCGAACTGGATGCCTCATAAGGTTCGGGTAAAAGGTCCGACAAAAGTCCGACAGGTGTCCGACGCAAATCCGACACTAAAAAAGCCCTCCGTCTGGAGGGCTTTCTTGTCTTATTCGAACATTTTCGCGATGCGGCTTAGCTGCGAACCCCGGCGAATTTTTCTTGCCATTCCGCACGTTGCTCATCGTCGATCTTGGCAAAAAGGTTGTCGGGAACGACGAACGCATGGCCTGGTTTCAGCGCGTCGAGCGCAGCCGCAACATCCTCCGGCCAGTCCAGATCCGGCAGCACCAGAGCGGTTTGCAATTTGCCTGCAGTGTCCGGGATAAAGGGACTGGAAAGCCGGGCATAAAGCCCGATCAGGTTAAGCCCGAGGCGCACTTGAGCCGCAGCCTTTTCCGGGTCTTCCTTGAAGGTGGACCACGGTGCCGCCGATTGCAGATACTCATTGCCCGCAACCCAGATGGCGCGGAGCGCACCCGCGCCTTTGCGCACGTCGATTGCGTCCATATGGCTTTGATATTCCGCTACTTTTGCGGTCAGGTCGGCAATCAGAGCCTGTTCCCGCTCGCCATATTTCCCACCTTCCGGCACGGTTTCGCCAAATTTGGATCGGCAGAATTTGGTGATCCGCGAGACGAAGTTCCCGAGCACATCGGCGAGGTCTTTGTTGACGGACACTTGGAAGTTTTCCCATGTGAACTCGCTGTCCGAGCTCTCCGGCGCGTGGGACAAAAGCCACCAGCGCCAGTAATCCGACGGCAGGATCGACAGCGCCTGATCCATGAACACACCACGCCCGCGCGAGGTGGAGAACTGGCCGCCGTCGTAGTTCAGATAGTTGAACGATTTGATGTAATCGACCATCTTCCACGGCTCGCCCGCACCCAGCATGGTGACCGGGAAAGACAGGGTGTGGAAGGGCACGTTGTCTTTGCCCATGAATTCCACATATCGAACATCGTCCGCACCTTTGTCCGTGCGCCACCAACGTTCCCAAGCCTCATCGCCAAGCCCTTGTTTCTCGGCCCATTCCGCACCGCAGGCAATGTACTCGATCGGGGCGTCGAACCAGACATAGAACACCTTGCCGTCCATGCCCTCCCAAGGCGCGCCCTCGAATTGGACCGGCACGCCCCAGCTCAGATCGCGGGTGATCCCACGGTCCTGCAAACCATCGCCGTCATTGAGCCATTTCTTGGCAATTGAGGTGGTTAGAACCGGCCAGTCGGTCTTGCTGTCGATCCAGTCGTTCAGGGCATCGCGCATGTCGGACTGTTTAAGGTAGAGGTGTTTCGTAACCCTTTCCTCAAGGTCCGTTGCGCCAGAGATCGTCGAATGCGGATTGATCAGATCGGTCGGATCGAGCTGTTTGGTGCAATTGTCGCACTGATCGCCGCGCGCCGAGTCATAGCCGCAGTTCGGACAGGTGCCCTCGATATAGCGATCCGGCAGGAAACGCCCGTCGGTCTCGGAATAAATCTGGGTCTCTTCAACCACTTCGATCAACCCGGCTTCGTAGAGCCGCGTCGCAAGATGTTGCGTCAGCTTGTGGTTCTGCGCCGAGGAAGAGCGTCCGAAGTGATCGAAGGACAGGCGGAAGCCTGCGGCGATCTCGGCCTGAACGTCATGCATTTCGGTGCAATAGTCTGCGACCGGCTTGCCCGCTTTTTGCGCCGCGATCTCGGCCGGGGTGCCGTGTTCGTCGGTGGCGCAGAGGAACAGAACCTCGTCGCCCCGCGCCCGGCGATACCGCGCGTAAAGATCGGCAGGGAGCTGCGAGCCCACGAGGTTTCCGAGGTGCTTGATGCCGTTGATATAGGGCAGGGCGGAGGTGATGAGCGTGCGTGCCATGTGGGTCGTCCGGTCGTCCGTTACAAATGTCTTCCCGTTTCTCTATCGCGCTTGGCGATAAAGAGCCAGAGGTGAGGCGATGCCCATGAAAAAAGGCGCGCGGGGATGCCGCGCGCCAGTCTCCAACAGGGAGTTGAATCAGAGAGCCGTGTAGCCCGAATCCACGAGGTGATAGGAGCCGGTGATGAAGCTCGCCCGATCCGACAGGAGGAAGGCGACGAGGGCCGCAACCTCTTCGGGTTTGCCAAGCCGTTTCGCAGCATGACGCGCGCGGAGATTGTCGAGTACCTCCTCGGGCAAAGACCCGACCACCAGCGGGGTTTCGATATAGCCCGGACCCACGGAATTGACGCGGATGTTGTCGGCGGCCATTTCAAGCGCTGCGGCTTTAGTCATCCCCACCACGCCGTGTTTTGCGGTCACATAGGCGGAGATGTTGAGATCCGCGACGGAGCCGAGGATCGACGCCATGTTGACGATCGCGCCGCCGCCTGCGGCCTTCATCGCCTGCGCGCCGTAATGCATGCCGTAGAACACGCCCATCAGGTTGATGTCGATTACCTGTTTCCACTTGATCGGGTCCACATCGGTGATCGGCGACAGCGGTCCTCCGATGCCGGCGTTGTTCACCAACAGGTCGAGCTTGCCGGTTTTCGCCACGGCGAAATCGACCATGGCCTTGACGGCGTCCGGATCGGACACGTCGGCGGTGGCGGCCAGCGCCTTGCCGCCCGCCGCTTCGATCTTCGCGACTTCTGCGGCAGCCGCTTCCGTGTTCAGGTCGGCGACGATCACCGTCGCCCCTGCGCTGGCAAGCTCTTCTGCGATGGCGGCGCCGATGCCCGACGCGGCCCCTGTCACAATTGCGGTTTTGCCGTCGAAACGAAGGTCCATGATCAACTCTCCAATGATATTGTCTTGTGTTTTCAAAACATCAGATAAGATGTCCCGGCACTTTGACGAGGCGCAAATGCGCACCGCAGATATGCACGAATGTAGAGTTTCGGAGAACTTCTCGAAAAACTCTGTGCCAACGGGTTGCCCTGCGACGCAACGCGGCTAGTGTGAGCGGCAACACGGATTGACACAGGATAACCCTCATGAAAATGCGCAAAATCGGCCGCAGCGATCTTCTGGTTTCCGAAATTTGCCTCGGCTCGATGACCTGGGGCAGCCAGAACACCGAAGCCGAGGGCCATGCCCAGATCGACCGGGCCAAGGAGGTCGGGATCAATTTCATCGACACGGCCGAAATGTACCCGGTGAACCCGGTGCGCAAGGAGACGGCGGGCGACACCGAAGAGATCGTCGGTCAGTATTTTGCCGCACGCGGCGGGCGCGAGAACTGGGTGATTGCCTCGAAAATCGCAGGGTCCGGAAATATCAACGAAGAGGGCATTCTGGCCTCCAATCTCGAGGCGCGTCTTGATGCAAGTCTCAAACGCCTGAAGACCGATTATGTCGATCTCTACCAATTTCACTGGCCGAACCGTGGCTCCTATCACTTCCGGCAGAACTGGCGGTTCGATCCGTCGAAGCAGCCCTCCAAGGCCGAGATCGAAGACAATATGCGCGGCGTTCTCGAGGTCATGACGAGCTTGCAGAAAAAGGGCAAAGTGCGCGAATTCGGCACCTCGAACGAGACCGCATGGGGCATGTCGGAATGGTTGCGGCTGGCGACCGAAATGGGCGCACCTCGGATGCAGTCGATCCAGAACGAATATTCGTTGATGTGTCGTCTCTATGACCTCGATCTGGCGGAGCTGGCGGTGCATGAGGAGATCACACTTCTGGCCTATTCGCCTCTGGGGGCGGGTCTTCTGACGGGCAAATACGAGGGCGGTACCGTGGTTCCGAAAGGCTCGCGCATGGATTTGAACGGCAATCTCGGCGGCCGTGTCGCCGAGCGCACTTGGCCCGCCGAGCGCGCCTATGTTGCGCTTGCGCAAAAACATGGGATCGATCCGGCGACCATGGCCGTGGCCTGGACCCTGACACGGCCTTTCGACACCATGCCGATCATCGGCGCGACCTCGGTCGAACAGCTTGAGAAATCTCTCGACGCGCGCGATATTACACTCGCCGCGGAACTGCTCAAGGAGATCGAGAAACTCCATAAGGCACATCCGCTGCCCTATTGAGCCCCTGTCGAAGCCCTGTCGAGGACTGATCGAGTATGCGTAAATTCGTTTTGCCGGTGCTTGTCGCACTGGCGTTGACCGCCTGTCAGGCCGAGACGCCGGAGCCGGATGCGGGCTATGGCCTCGCGGGGTATAACCCAAAAGCGTCAGAGAGCGAAAAAGCGGCCTGCGAGGCGCAAGGCGGCGAGTTTCGCGCCGCCGGGCTCGGTGGTTTCATGACCTGTTTCACAACTCCGAAGGATGCCGGAAAGTCCTGTTCCAAATCCACAGATTGTTCGAGCAACATCTGTCTCGCCCGGTCGCGGAGTTGTTCGCCGGTCACGCCTTTGTTCGGCTGTAACGACATTCTGGACGCCGATGGGCGGCAGGTGAGCCTGTGCGTGGATTGATCTCTCGCGGATGGATTGCGGCGCTGTCTCTGGCGGTTCTGAGCGGATGCATGGCCCCCGCGCCGAAAGTCACAGGGTTTCGTGATCCTTCGGCCAATATGTCGTCCATCGCCGCGCTCGATACGCAGAAATTCTCCGGGCGCTGGTACGAGGTGGCGGCTTTCGTCCCCGAAGGCGCCTCCTGCGTGATCGGGGCGGTGACGTTTACCCGCCAGAAAACCGGCGATCTGATGGTGACCGAAGGCCCCTGCGCCGACGGTCGTCCGCGTCAGGGGCTGGCGCGTCAGGTCGGGCCGGGGCGCTTTGCCTTTGCGGGCGACGAATTCTGGGTCTTGTGGGTCGATGCGGAATACCACACGGCGGTGATCGGATACCCCTCCGGCCCCGCGCATGTGCTGTCGCGCGACATGGTCTTGCCGCCGGACCGCAAACTGGCCGTCGAGGGCATCCTCGAATGGAACGGCTACGACATCAGCCGGTTGCGCCCGGCGCGCCGTCGATAACCTCAGGAAAGATCGGCGGGATTTCTCTCTTCATCGTTGCTGATGGGGAACTGCAAAATTTTTGACTAGGCGGTTTGGAAAAACCCGCCTATAGGCCGTGCCATGATCATGGAACGCACATATTTCGAGCACGCAAAGAAAATCCTCGCTCTTGGGCTGCCCTTGGCGGGCTCTCAACTGGCGCAATTCGCCGTGCATATGACCGATGTCATCATGATGGGCTGGTACGGGCTCGATGAGCTTGCAGCCCTCGTGCTGGCCTCCGGCTTCTGGTTCATCCTGTTCATCCTGTTCGCGGGGTTTGCCTTTGCCGTCATGCCCTTGGTTGCCACGGCGGCGGGGCGGGGCGACAGCACGACCGTGCGCCGCGCCACCCGCATGGCGATCTGGCTGTCGGTGTTCTCGGGCGTTCTGATCTATCCTATTTTCGGCTTCTCCGACGATATTCTCGTCATGCTCGGTCAGGAACCGCATATCGCCGCTCAGGCCCGCCCCTATCTCGCCGTCGCTGGGATCGAAATGTTCCCGGCGCTCATCGTTGCCGTCTTCCGCAGCTATTTCTCCGCGCTCGAACGCACCCGCGTCGTGCTCTTTGCTGTGGTCGGAGCGGTTCTGCTCAATGCGGGTCTCAATTACATCCTGATCTTCGGCAATTTCGGTGCACCGGAGCTGGGGGTTCTGGGGTCTGCCATTGCCTCGCTGATCGTCAGCTTCGTGATGCTCGGGGTGCTGGTACTTTATGCCGCCAAGGCGACGCCGGAAAACGATCTGTTCCGCAACCCGTTCAACCCGGATTGGGCGATGTTCCGAACCGTGTTCAGGATGGGCGTGCCGATCGGTCTGACCTCACTCGCCGAGGTTGGCCTGTTCAATGCCGCCGCCCTGATGATGGGCTGGATCGGCACGGAAACGCTCGCCGCGCATGGAATTGTTTTACAACTTACGGCCATCGTTTTCATGGCTCAGATCGGCCTGTCGCAGGCCGGGACGATCCGGGCGGGCAATGCTCTCGGGCGGGGCGATGAGGCCGATCTGCGCAAGGGCGCGCGGGTGGTTGTCGTGATGTCGCTTGTGATGGCGGCGCTCGCCTCGCTGATGTTCATCCTGATCCCGGATTTCCTCATCGGGCTGTTCATCGCCCCCAATGAACCCGCCCGCGATCAGGTGCTTGCCATCGGCGGCACGCTCATCGTCATCGCCGCGGCGCAGCAGTTTTCCGACGGCGGTCAGGTCGTCGCTCTGTCCCTGCTTCGGGGCCTGCACGACACGGCCGTGCCGATGTGGCTTGCGACCTTCAGCTATTGGATTTTGGGCCTGCCAGCGGCCTATATCTTCGGTTTTGTGCTCGACTGGGGTGCGACGGGCGTCTGGATGGGGTTTGTCTTCGGCCTGACCACCGCCTGGGCCACCATGAGCTACCGCTTCTGGGCGCAGAAATCCCATATCTCGCGGGCGGGCTAAGGCCTTAGCTCTTGTTCAGAATCCGGTCGGCCTTTTTGCGCACCAGAACCGTGCGCAGGTCGTGCATCGCCAGCAAAAGCGCGTCGGTGACGTTCTCCAACTGCTCGTCGGTCGCCCGGGTTTGAACCCAGTGCGCCGTCAGGTTGAGGTAATCAATGGCGCGGTGGATGTCGTCGATGTCGCGCTGCGCCAAAAGCGCCACGCGCGCCGTGATCCACTCCTCGATCACGCGCAGATCCTCGGGCGTCAACTCCCGCCCGCCATGCGGTTTGATCTCCCCGTTTTTCACGTTCACCGCCGCGATCTGTTCCATCTCGATCCGGCGCTGACGGTTTTCCGTGTCCACCCGGAACACAAAGGCGCCGTTTTCACGGACACGGAAGTAATATTCGGGGAGATCGACGCTCATTTCAGCCCTTTGCAAAAGGCTTGGATGCGGGTGCAGGCCTCTTTCAGCGCCTCATCCGAAGTGGCATAGGACACGCGGAAGTTGGGCGACAGGCCAAAGGCCGCGCCGAACACCACCGCGACGCCGTTTTCTTCCAGAAGGGCGGAGGCGAATTCCTCGTCATTGGTGATTTTGGCGCCGCCAGCCGAGGTCTTGCCCAGACAGCCGGAGATGTCCGGGTAGACGTAGAACGCCCCTTCCGGTGTCGGGCAGGTGATGCCCTTGGCGGCATTCAGCATTTCGACCACCAGATTGCGGCGACGCACGAAGGCTTCGTTGTTCGACGCAATGAAATCCTGCGGGCCATTGAGGGCCTCAACGGCGGCATATTGCGAGATCGAACAGGGGTTCGAGGTCGATTGCGACTGCACTTTGCGCATCGCGGCGATCAGTTCCACCGGACCCGCCGCATAGCCGATTCGCCAGCCGGTCATCGCATAGGCCTTGGACACGCCGTTCACGGTCAGAGTGCGGTCGTAAAGACCCGGCTCGATCTCGGCGGGGGTGCAGAATTCGAACCCGTCGAAGGCGAGGTGTTCATACATATCGTCCGACATCACCCAGACATGCGGGTGTTTCATCAAGACGTCGGTCAGCGCCTTAAGCTCTTCTTTCGAATAGCCCGCGCCCGTCGGGTTCGAGGGCGAGTTGAAGATGAACCATTTGGTCTTCGGCGTGATCGCGGCGTCGAGTTGCTCGGCCGTGATCTTGAACGCGTTCTCCAGCTTGCCCTCGATGGCCACCGGCGTGCCGCCCGCGAGCAAGACCATATCCGGGTAGGACACCCAGTAAGGCGCGGGGATGATCACCTCGTCACCTTCGTTCAGCGTCGCCACCAGCGCGTTATAAAGCACCTGTTTGCCGCCGCCCGACACGGAAACCTGCGCGGGCAGGTAATCGAGGTTGTTGTCGCGTTTGAACTTGGCGCAGATCGCCTCTTTCAGTTCCGGCAACCCGTCCACGGCGGTGTATTTCGTTTTGCCTTCCTCGATGGCGCGGATGCCCGCCGCCTTGATATTCGCGGGCGTGTCGAAATCCGGCTCACCGGCACCGAGGCCAATGACATCCTTGCCCGCAGCCTTCAGTTCGCGCGCCTTGTTGGTCACGGCGATGGTCGGGGAGGGTTTCACACGGGAGAGCGTTTCAGAGAGGAAGGGCATGGTCATGAGTCCATTTGCGTTAGATCGCCGTAGTGATAGCGTCAAAACCGGCTCGCCGCCAAGACGTCCCCTTGCGATAAAGCGCCAATGCGTGCAAAAAGCCCGCGATCACCGGAGAGTACCATGACTGAGACCATCGACATTCGCCGCAAACGTCTGAAAATCCGGGCCTGGCGGCGTGGGATCAAGGAGATGGACCTTTTGATCGGTGGCTATGCCGACGCCCATCTTGCCAGCATGAACGAGGCCGAACTCGATGAGTTCGAGCTTTTGATGGATGAGCACGATCAGGATCTTTTGTCCTATGCGACTGGGCTCAAACCCGTGCCCGAGGCGATCAGGCCAATGCTCGACAAACTCATCGCCTCCGCCGATCACGCCTCCTGGGGCATCAAGGGTTAAAATCCCCTTACCAAAACCGGCGCATACTCCACGCAATTTTTCCGTCAATTTGCAACGATTCGAGAAATTTGCGCGGTTTAACTATATTTTGGGAAATTCGCGGCAATCTGCCTCCGATGAGCCTTTGGCGGAGTGACAGATGAGCATGCATTCAACATTCGTAAAACCGGTCGAACCCCCCTTCATGTCGCAATATCTTGAGGCGCTTTCGCTCGTCGAGCGCCTGCACCGGCTGTTGCTCGACGTGATCAAGGATGAATTTGAACGGGTCGGCATTCTCGAAATCAACGCCGTTCAGGCGCTTTTGCTGTTCAACATCGGCGAGAACGAAGTGACCGCCGGTGAACTGAAATCCCGCGGCTATTATCAGGGCTCGAACGTGTCCTACAATCTCAAGAAACTGGTGGACATGGGCTATATGCATCATCAGCGCTGCGAAATCGACCGCCGCTCCGTGCGCGTCAAACTGACCGACAAGGGCAATCATGTGCGTGTCACCGTCGCCGATCTTTTCGCCCGCCATGCCGAGGGGCTTCAGGGCAAGGGCGTCATCTCGTCGGAGGGCATCGAAGACATCAACAGTTCCCTGCGCCGGGTCGAACGTTACTGGGCCGATCAAATTCGGTATATTTATTAAGATATTTATCTGGCTTCGCGATGTAAAACGCCTCCCCGATGTGGGAGGCGTTTGGCTCTGGTGTCAGCCTCACCAGTGTCCGGTGTTTTCCATCGAGGCCCAAGGCTCGGCGGGGGCAAGGCGGTCGCCCTTTTGCAAGAGCTCGATCGACACATTGTCCGGCGAGCGCACAAAGGCCATATGCCCGTCGCGCGGCGGACGGTTGATCACCACGCCCGCGTCCATGAGGCTTTGGCAGAGCGCGTAAATGTCTTCGACCTCATAGGCCAGATGGCCGAAATGACGGCTGTCCGACGGCAGCCCTTCATCGCCGTCCCAGTTGTACGTCAGTTCCACCGGGCATTCCGGCTGACCTTCGGGGGCCATGAAAATGAGCGAAAACCGCCCGGCCTCGCTGTCCATGCGTCTGATTTCCCTGAGCCCCAAAAGCTCGAAAAACGCCATGGTTTTCTCAAGATCCTTTACCCGGACCATCGTGTGCAGATAGCGCATAAGGCTTCCTCCTGTCTGTCTTTGCCCGAACTCTAGCCCCTCATTTGGCAAATTCCACGTTTTTGCGCGCTTGCCGCTTGGCGAACCCCCTTTGCATTTGTATGACTGGACTCCCGGAACCCACAACATCTTGGGGGATGCGACGTGCAGCAATACCACGATCAGCTCAAAACCATTCTGGCCCATGGGGTCGACACGACAGACCGCACCGGTACGGGTACGACGTCCTATTTCGGGCTTCAGGCGCGCTACGATCTGGCCGAGGGCTTCCCGATGGTCACCACGAAAAAGCTGCACCTGCGCTCGATTATCCATGAACTTCTGTGGTTTCTGTCGGGCGACACCAATATTCGCTACCTCAAGGAGAACGGTGTTTCGATCTGGGACGAATGGGCGGATGAGAACGGCGATCTCGGGCCGGTTTACGGCGCGCAATGGCGCAAATGGCCGGGGCATGAGCGTGGTCCCATCGATCAGATCGAAAACCTGCTGGCCGCGATCCGCAAAAGCCCCGATTCCCGCCGTCTGATCGTTTCCGCCTGGAACCCGGCGGAGGTCGACAATATGGCCCTGCCGCCGTGTCACACGCTCTGGCAGGTGAAAATCCTCGGCGGCAAGATGCATCTCCAGCTTTACCAACGCTCCGCTGACATGTTCCTCGGCGTGCCGTTCAACATCGCGTCCTATGCGCTTCTGCTCGCCATGCTGGCGCAAGTGACGGGCTATGAACCGGGCACGTTTGTGCATTCCATCGGCGATGCGCATATCTATTCGAACCACATGGATCAGGTGAACCTGCAACTCTCGCGCACGCCCAAGGCGCTTCCGAAACTGCGGCTCAACCCGGATGTGAAGAACCTGTTCGATTTCAAATTCGAAGACATCGAAATTCTCGATTACGACCCCGATCCGGCGATCAAGGCGCCGGTGGCGGTCTGAGGGCGCGCGCATGATCACGCTCATCGCCGCCCGCGACCGCAACGGGGCCATTGGCAAGGACAACACCATCCCTTGGGACGCACCGGAGGACATGCGGTTCTTCATGCGCGAAACCATGGGGGGGGCGGTCATTATGGGGCGTCACACCTGGGACAGCTTGCCGTTCAAGCCGTTGAAAAACCGTCTCAATCTTGTTGTGTCCAGCCACGGCGTCGATCACGAGCATATCTTTCCTACGGTCGAGGAGGCGATTGCCTTTGCCAAGTCGGAGGGCCGCGCACGGATCTACGCCATGGGCGGCTACGGGATTTACAAGGCCATGCTGCCGCTGGCCGACCGTCTGCTGATCACCGAAGTGGACACGGTGGTCGAGGGGGCGGACACATGGTTCCCGGCCTTCGAACCGACGGACTGGCGCGAGGTCTCCCGCATGGTGCTCCGCGACGCGGCGCCGCGCTGTGAGGTTGTGGAGTGGGTGCGATAAATTCGATCCTGTGGGGCGCATTGTTCTGGATGCGTTGACAATCGGTCTGGCGAGTGAACCAAAACTTGCCGCATATGCCGCAGGGGGCTAGGCTTTTGCCAAGCCCACCATGGAGTATGAGTGATGAAACGATCCGTTCTCGCCGCCATCGCAACCCTTGTTGTCGCACCGGCCTTTGCCCAAGGCACACAGCCCTATAGCTACACCGTGCCGACCGTCGCCTACACCGGGGCCAGCGCCAATTACTGCCCCGCAGGCTTGCAGCCGGTGATGGGGCTCGATGGCATCAGTTGTGGGCGTCCGACCATGGCTGGGCCTGCCGCCGCTCCGCGCCCGATTGTGCCCGCGCACCCCGCGGTCCCGGTCGAGACCTTCGCGATGACGCCGCCCCCGCCGTCCGCAACTTATGCGCCCGACACGATCGTGATAGGCGGCAACTGAAAGACTCCCCGCGTTTCGCGGGGTTTTTCTTGGGGGAGGGGGCGAGATCTGCGCATTCGCGCATATTTTTCAATGCCGACTGTCATTTTGATGTTACATTCGGGGCATGAGCATCCGAATGAATGGGCTTCTTGCTGCCGCCGTGATCGCTCTGGGGGCGGGGCAGGGCGGAAAAGCCGGGGCACAAAATCTGATCGCTGAGGTCCTGTGCGGGGCGCAGGACGAGATTCACGCGAAACTCACCCGTCAGTTCGGCGTGGTGAAAACGGGTGCCGGTCTGCGCGGGCCGGAGGCGGTCATGGAGCTCTGGACCAATCCGACGACCGGCGACTGGACGCTGGTGCAAAGTTACGCCGAGGGGCGGGTTTGTATCCTTGCCATGGGAGACTATTGGGAGATGACGGCTCCCGATCCTACGCCTCAATCTCCGAAAGGATGAACTCCGCAACCGCACGACCGAGCACCTCATGGGCTGCGGCATCGAAATGCACGCCGTCGAGATCGGAGACGGAAATCACCTCATTGGCGTCGAACACCGCCACATCGCGCGCCTCCGCCTCGGCGCGCATCGCGGCTTGCACCGCCTCTGCCTTCTCCGCCGCGCCCACGTAGCTCTCCGCCAGACAGCCCGCCGCATGAGGTCGCGGTGGCAGGATCAGGATCGGTTCGAACCCGCCGTGCCGTGCCTGCATCTCTTCTGAGAGCGCCACGTCGAAGTGGAAACCGCAGGCCTCGGCAATGTCCTCGGGATCGGCCTCGAAATGGGCTTTGAGATCGTTGGTGCCGAGCATGATGGTCATTGCATCGATCGGCCCATGGCTTTCCAAGGCCATAAACAATCCCAGACGCCCGTCCATATGCGGCCCCATCTCCGGGTCGGGGAAGGCGAATGTCCGCCCCGGCAGGCCCTCTTCGACCAGATCCCAGCCCAGAGCCTCCGCCATCGCCACCGGCCAGCGGCGGGCAAGACGCGGCAGGTCCGAGGGACGGGCCCGCATCGGCTGCGTACCGTGGGTGTTGCTGTCGCCGAAGGTGAGGATCAAAGGCATTGCGGTCTCCATATGAAAAGCGGTCCCGGGCATATGCGCGGAACCGCCGAATTTCAATCAGATGTCCGTCTGAAACGGATCAGAGCGCCTGAAGCTCGGTCGCCGAGGCGCGGCCGTCACGGCCTTCGCGCAGTTCGTAGCCGATTTTCATGTTGTCCGCGAGGCCGGTCATGCCGGCGCGCTCGACCGCGGAAATGTGGACAAAAACGTCCTTGCCGCCATCATCGGGGGCAATGAAGCCGTAGCCTTTGGTGGTGTTGAACCATTTTACGGTGCCGGTGGGCATATCCCGTCTCTCCTTGTCGTTTCATCCGCCGCAACGTGCGACGGGCCGGTGCAGCCAGGTCTTCCAAGTCTTCCTGCTGCCCCGTAGAAAAGGAGCGGTCGTTCGAAAGTCAGCAGTCACGCTTTCGAGTGTGAAGAAAGTGCGTATAAAGGCAAGCGACAAAATCGTAACAGTCGGGGCGGACAGGCGAATTTGCCTGAAAAGCCGTCAAAGTGCCACAAAATGGACCATTGAGGAGAGCGAAATGATGCTGATTTACGGGATCAAGACCTGTGATACCTGCCGAAAAGCCGTGAAAACGCTGGGGGTGGAGCTGACGGACATCCGGGAGACGCCGCTGTCGCGCGCGCAACTTGAGCGATTCCATGCCGCTTTTGGCGAGGCGCTGGTCAACACCCGCTCCACCACATGGCGGGGTCTGTCGGAGGCGGAACGCGCCCGCGATCCGCTCGATTTGCTGACGGATCATCCGACCCTGATGAAACGCCCGGTGATCGACCGCGACGGCACGCTCTATCTCGGTTGGGGCAAGGATGTGCAGGCGGCGCTTCTTTAATCTCCGTTCGCACATCCCTATCTGAGCAGAACACAGGCAAGGAGACATGAGATGCGCAACGCAGCTCTGGTTTTAGGCATCCTCGGCGGCGTGCTCGCCATGCTCGTCGGTTTTTTCAGCTACGGCTACACTGAAGCCATTGATCACTGGGGCGAGGTCGAGGGGCTCTTTGAACAGGTCCGAAACGTCGATCTGATCCGGGCCACGAGTTTCTTCGCGCCGATTCTCGCCATCGCGGGCGGTGCCATGGCGCGGGCGCGGGCGCTCTGGGGCGGGGTGCTGATGCTGGTGGCCGCTGCCCTGATGTACAACGGTTTTGGCTTCAACGTCTTTACCATGTTCCCGCTGGGCTTCTGTGTGCTGGGCGGTTTGCTTGCCTTGGCTGCGGGCAAACCCGACGAGCCGAAGGCGCATTTCTGAAGCTCACAGCCCAAAGACCAGAGGCATCAGCCACCATGAGGCGAAAAACACCACCGCCGTGCTCAGGATATTGAGCGCGAACCCCGCCTTGACCATGTGTTTCAGCGTCAGCTTTTCATAGGAGAAGATGATCGAATTGGGCGGCGTGGCGGCGGGCATCATGAAGGCCATGGAGGCCCCCAGAGCCACCGGCACGGTGAGCCAGAGCACGCTGACATCGAGGCCGAGCGCCACCGCGCCCAGAACCGGCAGGAAGGTGGCGGTAGAGGCGGTGTTGGAGGTGATCTCGGTCAGGAATTTGATCGCCACGGCGACGATCAGAACAAGCAGCCAGAGCGGCACATCGCCCATCTGTCCGACCTGTTCGCCGATCCAGAGCGCCAGACCGCTGGCCTCGAACCCGCCCGCAATCGCCAGCCCGCCGCCGAACAACAAGAGCACCCCCCAGGGCAGATCGCGCGACACCGACCAGTCGAGCAGCGGCGGCGCACCGCGCTCGGCGGGCAGGGCAAAAAGCGCGAGGGCGGCGAGGATGGCGACGCCGGAATCGTCGATCGGCAGGCCGAGAAAACTGCGGGTGATCCAGAGAAAGGCAGCCCCGGCAAAGATCATCGCAACGCGGCGTTCGGGGGTTTTCATCGGACCGAGCAGCGCCCGTTCTTCGGCAATCACCCTCTGCACCGAACTCAGTTCCATCTCATGGACCGGGAAAAGCACCCGCGTCAAAAGCAGATAGGCCGGGGGCAGCATGACGATGACAACAGGAATGCCGATCAGCATCCAGGTGAAAAAGTCGATCTCGATCCCGTAGTTTTCCGACAACAGACTGGCCAGAAGCGCATTGGGCGGCGTGCCGATCAGCGTGCCGACGCCTCCGATGGAGGCGGAATAGGCGATGGACAACATGAGGCCGATGCCGAAACGGTCCACCTGCGTCTTGTCCGGCACGCGTTCGTCGATGAAATCTATGATAGAGACGCCCACAGCATACATCATCACGGCGGTGGCGGTGTTGGAAATCCACATCGACAGAAAGGCGGTGGCCAGCATGAAGCCCATGATGATGCGGCTCGGGCTGGAGCCGACAGCGGCGACAATGGCAAGGGCGATCCGCCGGTGCACCCCCCAGCGCTGCATCCCGGCGGCAAGGATAAAGCCGCCGAGAAAGAGGAAAATCAGGTGATTGCCGTAATGACGGCTGACCTCGCCCGTGGGCTGAATGCCGAGCGCCGGGAAGATCACGATGGGCAGGAGGGCGGTGGCCGAAAGCGGCAGGGCTTCCGACAGCCACCAGATCACCATCCAGAGCGTCACCGCAATAAGCCGCCACGCTTCCGGGGTCATGCCGGCGGGCACCGGCATCCAGAGAAGCACGATGGCCAGTAGCGGCCCGAGCAAAAGGGCGATGAGCCGCGCGATCTGTGGTTTCTGTTCGGTCATATCCCTGCTTCCGGCTGGCCTGACGTTCAGTGTAACGCCTTCATCGGGGAGGCCAAGGTGCAGGATTGCCGGATGCGACAAAACAACCGCGCGCCCCCGAAGGGACGCGCGGCATTTTCTTGTGCAGAGAAGGCTCAGGCCAGATCTGGGGCCAGTGCCTCGGTCGACAGCGCGGCGACGATCTCGTCAAGCGCCATGACGGCGGTTTCTTTCTGACCCAGACGGCGGACGGTGACGGTCTTTTCCTCGACCTCGCGCGCGCCCACGGCGAGGATCACCGGCACTTTGCCGAGGCTGTGCTCGCGCACCTTGTAGTTGATCTTCTCGTTGCGAATATCGGCCTCGGCGCGCACGCCTGCGGCTTTCAGTTGCGCGACGACCGCGTTCACATAATCGTCGGCCTCGGACACGATGGAGGCGACCACGACCTGGCGCGGCGCAAGCCAGAAGGGCAGGTGCCCCGCCGAGTTCTCGATCAGGATGCCGATGAAGCGCTCGAACGAGCCAAGCACGGCCCGGTGCAACATGATCGGACGATGTTTCGCGCCGTCCTGACCGATGTAATTCGCGTCCAGTCGCTCCGGCAGGTTCGGGTCGACCTGCAACGTGCCGCATTGCCACGCCCGCCCGATCGCGTCGGTCAGAACGAATTCAAGCTTCGGCCCGTAGAACGCCCCTTCGCCTTCCTGAATTTCGAAATCATAGCCGGCGGCCTTACAGGCATTGCCCAGAGATTCCTCGGCGTGATCCCAGCTTTCTTCCGACCCGATGCGTTTCTCGGGCCGCGTCGACAGCTTGATCTCCCAGTCGTCAAACCCGAGATCGGAGTAGATTTTCGCAAGAAACTCAATGAACTTCTTGGTTTCCGCCTCGATGTCCTTTTCCTCGCAGAAGATATGCGCATCGTCTTGGGTAAAGCCGCGCACCCGCATGATCCCGTGCAGCGCGCCCGAGGGTTCGTAGCGGTTGCAGGACCCGAATTCCGCGATCCGCAAAGGCAGGTCGCGATAGGATTTCAGACCCTGATTGAACACCTGAACGTGGCAGGGGCAGTTCATCGGTTTCAGCGCGTTGACAGTTTTTTCGCGGGCATGATCCTCGTCCACTTCGACGATGAACATGTTTTCCTGATAGTTGTCCCAATGCCCCGAGGCTTCCCAGAGCTTGCGGTTCACCACCTGCGGCGTGTTCACCTCGACATAACCGTCACGCTCCTGCTGACGACGCATGTAGTCTTGAAGCGTGGTGTAGATTTTCCAGCCGTTCGGGTGCCAGAACACCTGACCGGGGGCCTCTTCCTGCATGTGGTAGAGGTCCATCTCCTTGCCCAGCTTGCGGTGATCGCGCTTGGCGGCCTCTTCCATCATGAGTTCCCAGGCTTTCAGATCCTTGCGGTTCTTGAACGCCACGCCATAGATGCGCTGCAACATCGGGCGCGTGCTGTCTCCGAGCCAATAGGCCCCCGCCACATGGGTCAGCTTGAACGCATCGGCAGGCACCTGCCCGGTGTGCTGGAGGTGCGGACCGCGGCAGAGATCCTGCCAGTCGCCATGCCAGTACATCCGAAGCGGCTGGCCCTCGGGAATGCGGTTCACCAGTTCGACTTTGAACGGCTCATTGCGGGCGTTGTAGTAATCAATCGCCTCGTCGCGGCCCCAAATCTCCGTCTTGACCGGCTCACGGGCGTTGATGATGTCCTTCATCTTCGCCTCGATCGCACCGAGGTCCTCGGGCGTGAACGGCTCTGCCCGGTCGAAATCGTAGAACCAGCCATTGTCGCGCACCGGGCCGATGGTCACTTTGACATCGGGCCAAAGCTCCTGCACCGCCCGCGCCATGATATGCGCAAGGTCGTGACGGATCAGTTCGAGCGCGGGGGCGTCGTCCTGCATGGTGTTGATCGCGATGCTTGCGTCCTCATTGATCGGCCACTGGAGATCCCAGTGCTGACCGTTGACGGACGCGGAGATCGCTTTCTTCGCAAGGCTGTTCGAAATGCTTGCGGCCACATCGGCAGGGGTCACGCCAGCATTAAACTCGCGCGAATTGCCATCGGGGAATGTGAGAGAAATCGGTGCCATGTCGGCTCTCCTCGTCGGTTTGGCGCCTACCAAGCGCCCGGTTGCGGGTATATATGTGTCGCGCTTTTCGCGCGCAGATCTGCCTATGTCAATTGCAAACAGGCTTTTAACATCCAATTGTTACACGAGTTTTCTTGATTGTAGCCATTCCGGGCAGCAATCTTTCTCTGTCCGACATCAGGAGATTCACATGCATACTTATGACGAAATTCTTGCTATCGCCGCCGAACGCAAAGGCGGGGCGGAAGAGGTTCTTCGCGACGTTTATATCCCGAAACTTCCGCATGAAATGGCCGAGACCCCCGATGCGGTCTGGCTCGCGGAAATGGCGAAACATATTTTTCAGGCCGGCATGTCGTGGAAGGTGGTCGAGGGCAAATGGCCCGGCATCGAAGAAGCGTTTCACGGCTTCGATGTGACCTATGTCGCGGGGCTTTCCGAAGACGAGATCGCGGCGCTGACGAAAGACGCGCGTCTGATCAAATCCGCGCCGAAAATCAAGGCGGTGGTCGACAATGCGAAATTCATCGCCAAGGTCAGCGCCGAGAATGGCGGCTTTGGCAAGAAAATCGCCTATTGGCCCGCCGAAGACTATTTCGACCTTCTGGACTGGCTGAAAAAAGAGGGCGCGCGTCTGGGCGGCAACACCGGTGCCATGGCGATGCGGTGGTGCGGGCGCGATGGGTTCATCCTGTCCGACAGCGTCGTGGCCCGGCTGATCGCCGAGGGCGTGATCGACAAGGCGCCGACCTCGAAAGCCGCAAAAAAGGCCGTGCAGGAGGCGTTCAACATCTGGCGCGAACAGTCCGGCCAGACACTCAACACGATCTCGCGGGTGCTGGCCCAGAGCATCGACGCCTGACATGCGACCCTGAGCCGACTTGGCATCTCTGCGTCCGGCCCTATGCTGGGCGCGCAGATTCAGGGAGCCAGCCATGACCGATTTTCTCGACACGCCTTCGGGGCGCAAGATCGCCTATCACCGCCTGCCGGGCGTGGGGCCGGGCATCGTGTTCTTGGGTGGTTTCATGTCGGACATGGAAGGCACCAAGGCCATCGCCTTGGAGGCCTGGGCCCGCATTCAGGGCCGCCCCTTCCTGCGCTTCGACTATTCCGGCCACGGTCAGAGTTCGGAGAGCTTCGAAAACGGCTGCATCGGCGATTGGGCCGAAGATGCGCAGGCGGTGATCGAGGCCCTCACCGACGGCCCGCAGATCCTCGTCGGTTCTTCCATGGGCGGCTGGATCTCGCTTCTGATGTGCAAACGCATCCCCGACCGTGTCGCCGGTCTCGTCACCATCGCCGCCGCGCCGGATTTTACCGAGGACGGCTTTTGGGCAGGATTCGACGCGACACAGCGCGCCACGCTCAACCGCGACGGCGTCGTCATGATGCCTTCGGGCTATGACAGCGATTACCCGATCACCAAACGTCTGATCGAGGATGGCCGCAGCCAACTGGTGCTGCGCGATGCGCTGCCCTTGCCCTTCCCGGTGCGGTTTTTGCAAGGCACGGCGGATACCTCCGTTTCCACCGAAACCGCGATCCGGCTCTTGGGCCATGTGACAGGCGACGACATCCGCCTCACCCTCGTGAAAGGTGCCGATCATTCCTTCTCGACTCCGGACTGCCTCGCGACCATCGAGACGGCGATCACCGAGGTGACAGGGCGGATCCCGGCCGGTTCCGTGCGACCCGCTTGACCTTCGCGGCAGGTCGCGCCATTTGAAAAGGGACCAGAGTTCTCAGGACCAGCCCTCATGACCGAAAGCCTCGTGCTTTTGCCCGGTTTTCTTGCCGATGGACGTGTGTTCACCGATCAGATCGTCGATCTGAGCCGGGATCATGCTGTGATGGTCGCCCCCTTGCAGGGCGAAAGCCTCACCGAGATGGCCGATGCGGTTCTGGCCGTCGCGCCGCCGAAATTCGCGGTCGCGGGTCATGATCTCGGCGCCTCCGTCGCCACCGAAATCCTGCGTCGCGCGCCGGGCCGCGTCACCCGCATCGCGCTGATCTCCGGCTCCGCGCAGGCCGAGCCGCCCAATGCCGCCGCCGCCCGCGAGCCGCGCATGGTCAAGGCCCGCACCGGGCGTTTCGGCGAGGTTCTGCTCGAAGAACTGCCCTCGACCGCGCTTTACGAAGGGCCGCATCGCAACGCCATCCGAGATCATTGGCTCGATATGGCGATGGAGGCGGGGCTCGACGCCTATCTCACCCAGTCGCGCATCCTGCAACGCCGCCCGGATCATCAGAACGTGCTCAGGCGCGCCCGCATTCCGGCTCTGGTGATGGGCGGAGCCGCCGACACGATCAGTCCGCCACGCCGTCAGGATTTCATCGCCCAGCTGATGCCCCGCGCGGAATTCGTGTTGATCGAGAAAGCCGGCCACCTGCCCATGCTGGAAGCGCCGCGAAGCGTGTCGCGCGCCCTCAAGACATGGCTTGAGGCCGAGGCCCCCTTCGTGCTGCGCTGAACTGCGCACACCTGTCTAAACAAACCATTGTTGGAATCCCCGTTCGGACGTAGCCTTTCCGAGGGGGGGAGCTTTTGTGGCCGCCCCGGTTTCTCAGTACACTCGGTCCGAATTGGGGGCGCTCATGTTGATAAGAGCTTTCTGCATTTTTCTTCTGCCTTTCGGGAGCGTCTCTGTGGCCATGGCGCAGTCCGTTTCCGTGCTCGATGTCGAACCCTATGCCGGGTCTCAGGAACGTGTCCCGGATCGTGTCGAGGAGGCTTTTGGCGAGATTCAGAGGATCACGGGGTTTACCGATGGCAATGTGCTGTCGGAAAAACTGCGCGGACGGGTGCTCTTGCGTCGTTTCGCCAATCCCGAGGGGCGTTCGACGCTTGAGATTCTCGTCAACTACCAGCAGGCGCTTGCGGCGCGGGGCTTTGTCACCGAATGGGAATGCGGCAGCCGGGGTGAATGCGGCAACCTGTCCTCACAGGGCTGGCAAAACGGCATGAACCTCGGCATCGGCAGCGACATTCGCTACCTCACCGGGCAAATGCCCTACGAGGGCGGCACGGCCTATGTCTCGGTCGGCGTCGAACCCCGCAATCACTATGTGCAGATCCTGCAAACCGCCGCTCTTGAGACCGATCAGGTCAAGGTGATCGACGCCGCGGCGATGGCCAAATCCATCGACACCGAAGGCAAGATCGCCCTCGACAACATCTATTTCGATTTCGGCAGCGCGGTGCTGCTTCCGAGTTCCGACGAGGCGCTTTCCGAGATTGCGAAACTGCTCACCGAACGCCCCGATCTCGAGATCTATGTCGTCGGCCATACCGACAGTGTCGGCGGGCTGGACAGCAACCTGACCTTGTCGCGCAGCCGGGCGCAATCTGTGGTCGATGCCCTGAGCGCGCGTTTCGGTGTGGCCTCCGGGCGCGCCGTGCCCGCCGGTGTCGGCCCGCTCGCGCCGGTCGCCAGCAACCTCACCGACGAGGGGCGGGCGCTCAACCGCCGGGTCGAGATCGTCGCCCGCTGAACAGAAAGAGCCGGAACGAAAAAGAGACGGGCAGGCCCGTCTCTTTTTGGAGCTTCAGGATGTGAAACAGGGAGCCCTCAGCCCGCTTTCGCTTCGGTGTCTTTCCCGGCCACAATCCGCGGCCCGGAATTGGCATCGATGAAATCGAGCACCAGAGGCCGGATGTTGTTGCGCCAGCTTTTGCCCGCGAAAATCCCGTAATGGCCTGCTCCCGGTTCGAGGTGATTGGCCTTCTTGCTGTCCGGCAGCCCGGTGCAGAGATCGAGCGCGGCAACACATTGGCCCGGCGCGGAGATGTCGTCATTCTCGCCTTCGACGGTCTTCACGGCGACATCGGTGATCTTGCCGATATCGACCTTCTTGCCCGCCACCACGAATTTGTTCTGTGCGATTTCCAGCCCTTTGAAAATGCGCTCGACGGTGGAGAGATAGAACTCCGCCGTCATGTCCATCACGGCGAGATATTCGTCGTAGAATTTGTTGTGCCGGTCATGCTCGCCCGCTTCGCCCTTGGCAACGCGCTGGATCTGATCGGCGAAGGCCTTGGAGTGGTTGTCCATGTTCATCGTGATGAACGAGGACAGCTGCAACAGCCCCGGATAGACCTTGCGCCCCACGCCCTTGTATTTGTAACCGACACGCTGGATCATCGCTTGCTCGAGCTGGCCCATGGTGACGCGGTTGCCGAAATCCGTCACTTCGGTCGGCGTCGCGTCCGGGTCGATCGGCCCGCCAATGAGCGTCAGCGAACGCGGCTGTGCCTTCGGGTCTTCCTCGGCGAGATAGGCCGTGGCCGCGAGCGTCAGCGGCGCCGGTTGGCACACGGCGATCACATGGGTGTTCGGCCCCAGATGTTTGAGGAAATCGACGAGGTAGAGCGTGTAATCCTCGATGTCGAATTTGCCCTCGGAGACCGGGATGTCGCGGGCGTTGTGCCAGTCGGTGACATAAAGTTCGCAATCCGGCAAAAGCGACACGACGGTTGAGCGCAGAAGCGTCGCATAATGCCCCGACATCGGCGCCACCAAAAGCACCCGGCGTTTCATCTCGGCGCGGCCCTGTACCTTGAAATGGATCAGATTGCCGAAAGGCCGGGCCACTTCGGTCACCACATCGACAATGTGATCGCGCCCGTCCTCGCCCACGACCGACCCGATGCCCCAGTCCGGTTTGGTCACCATGCGCGAAAACGCCCGCTCCGTAACCTCGCCCCAGGCGCGCAGCCACTGGAATGCCGGGTTCGGCATCATGGCTACGGCCGGGTAAGACCCCAGCGCCTGCGCCGAGGCACCAAGCCACTGGTTGGTGTTCCGGATCGTTTCCATCAAGTCATAGGTGGCCATGTAGCGCATGTGCTTCTCCTTTGGACGGTCAGGTCGGGGCCTGATCCGACCGGGCCTTTCGGCCGGGTCCTCTCGGCTTGCGTGGGGGGGCTGCGACTTCGTTCGGCCTTCCCACGGGCTCACTCTGCCGTTATCGTGATGAATATACTCTTACAGCAAACGGCAATGCTGCAAGTGCAAAATATTGGGAGGACGCGTGATGGCAGGGGATGGAGCGGTCAAAACGCCTGAGGACACAGTTGAAAAGACGTTGGATCTGGATAAACTCAACGCGAATATCGTGAAGATTGAAGAGTTGTCGGCGCGTCTGGCCGCTGCACTTGCACAAAAGAAACCGATTCCCCCCGCGCTGCAAGGGCCGGGGCAGGAGCTCTTCGTCAAGGCCGCGAGCGCCTATATGGCGGAGATGATGAACAACCCGGCGCGGGTGATCGAGCATCAGGTGGGCTATTGGGGCAAGACGCTCAAGCATTACATCGAGGCGCAGAACCGGCTGGCGCAGGGCAATCTGACCCCGCCGCCCGACGAGACGCCGAAGGACCGTCGGTTCGGCAATCCGCTCTGGGAAACGAACCCGTTCTTCAACTTCCTCAAACAGCAATATCTGATGAACTCCGAGGCCCTGCATGACGCGGTGAGCGATCTCGAACTGCTCGACGGGCAGGATCGCAAGCGGGTGGATTATTTCACCAAGCAGCTCATCAACATGATGGCACCGACGAATTTTCTCGCCACCAACCCCGATGCGCTTCAGCACGCGGTGGAGACCGAGGGCGAGAGCCTCGTGAAAGGGCTCGAAAACCTCGTGCGCGATCTGGAGGATCACCACGGCGAGCTGGTCGTCAATCTCGCCAACAAGGAAGCCTTCAAGCTGGGCGAAAACATCGCCACGACCAAAGGCTCCGTGGTGTTCCGCAACCGGATGTTCGAGCTGATCCAATATGCGCCGACGACCGAAACGGTGCACAAGATCCCGCTGCTGCTCTTCCCGCCGTGGATCAACAAATTCTATATTCTCGACCTGCGCGAACAAAATTCGCTGATCAAGTGGATCGTCGATCAGGGCTATACCGTCTTTGTCGTTTCCTGGGTCAACCCGAACGAGGGCTATGCCGAGGTCGGCATGGACCAATATGTCGAAGAGGGCTTTTTGACCGCCATCGCACAGGTCAAGGAGATCACCTCCGAGCCGAAGATCAACGTTATCGGCTATTGCATCGCGGGCACCACCCTGTCTTTGACACTGGCGCTGATGAAGCAGCGTAAGGATACTTCGGTCAAATCCGCCACCTTCTTTACGACGCTGACCGATTTCTCCGATCAGGGCGAGTTTGGCGTGTTCCTCGACGACGATTTCGTCGACGGCATCGAGGCGGAGGCCAAGCGCACCGGTCTCATGAAATCGCTCTACATGAACCGCACCTTCTCCTACCTGCGATCCAACGACCTGATCTATCAGCCCGCGATCCGCAGCTATATGATGGGGGAGGCGCCGCCTGCTTTCGACCTTCTGTACTGGAACGGCGACGCCACGAACCTCCCCGGCAAGATGGCGGTCGAATACCTGCGTGGCCTGACCCAGCGCGACGAATTCGCCACCGTGGGCTATAAGGTCTGTGGCAGCACCGTGCATCTCTCCGAGGTCAACGTGCCGCTCTGCGCCATCGGCTGTGAGACCGATCACATCGCCGCGTGGAAAAGCTCCTACAACGGCATTTGCCAGATGGGGTCTAAGAACAAGACCTTCCTGCTCTCCGAGAGCGGCCATATCGCCGGGATCGTCAATCCGCCCTCGAAAGGCAAATACGGCCATTACACCAATCCCGATATGACTCTGTCGGCGGAGGAGTGGCAGGCCGGGGCGGAGTTCCACAAGGGCTCGTGGTGGCCGACCTGGGAGACCTGGCTCAAGCCCAAGTCCGGCAAACAGGTGCCTGCGCGGGTTCCGGGCGATTCGGGGCGCAAAATTCTTGCCGAGGCGCCCGGCACCTATGTGAAAATGACCGCGACGCCCTGAGCGCAGAGCGCCTAACGGCCTGACACTCCGTAGTTTTGGGTATTTTTCTGCATCGCAGCATAAATCACTTGATTTTCTGCGGTGCAGCATCCATATTCTTTTTGCAAGCGCAGCAAAGGCAATCGGGCCGAGGCGCGCCGCAGAGCGAAAATCCGGGGCTCTTCGCTACGGCCAGTTTCGCATCAAAGCCAGGAGGATATGAGACATGGCCAAGACCGACGATTTCACCAAGATGATGAAAGACATGATGGGCAACTTCCCGCTCGATCTGTCCGCGATGCAGGAAAGCTTCAAAACCCAGGCCTCCTTCGCCGAGAAACTCTCGAAAGTGGCCATCGAAGCCGCCGAGAAATCCACCGAGCTGTCCTCGAAATGGACCAAGGACACCCTGTCCAAGGTCGCCGAGATGACCGCCGTCAAGGAAGAGCCCTCCGATTACACCAAGGCGATGACCGAATTCGCCTCCGTGCAGGCTGAAATGGCCGCCGAAAACATGGCTGCCTTCGCCGAAGTCGCGAAAAAGGTCCAGATGGAAACCATCGAGCTGGTTATGGCTGCCGGCAAAGACATGGGCGAGGACATGACCGCCGCCGCGAAAAAAGCGACCGACGAGATGACCAAAGCCGCGAAAAAAGCGACTGCGAAGTAAGGCATCCCTTACCTCTCCGCGTTTCTCCTCCTCCCTGGAAACGTGGATCTCGAACGGGCCCCCATCTGCGGGGCCCGTTTTCGCATGTGCAGAGGCGCTTGACGGTGATTGCGGTAACAAAAACGTCCTGATTTCTTTTGCTTTTGGAAAATCGCTCGCATAGGCTTGCTGCATTGCCGATAAAATTGCCACCAAGGGAGGGGAGCCCAGATGGCCGATAAAAAAGATCCTTTGCTGATCAAACGCTATGCCTCGCGACGTCTCTACAACACCGAGACCTCCGATTACGTCACACTCGAAGACATCGCGGGGTTCATCCGCGAGGGCCGCGACGTGCAGATCGTGGACCTGAAATCCGGTGACGATCTCACGCGCCAATACCTGTTGCAGATCATCGCCGAACACGAAAGCCGCGGCGAAAGCGTGCTGCCGCTGGGCGTGCTGACCGATCTCGTGCGCAGCTACACCACCGACATCCAATCCGTCGTGCCGCAGTTTCTGGCGCAGAGCTTCGAGATGCTGCGTCAGGGGCAGGAACAGATGATGCAGAATTTCGGTACGCAAATGCCGCAAATTCCTGGCTTCGAGGCACTTCAGGCCCAGCAGGAAGCCTTCATCAAGGCGATGACCGGCGGGATGAGCAAAAACTGGTCCGCGCCGAAACAGGAAGCTTCCGAGGCTGGCGAAGATCTCGGCGAGATCAAGAAACAGTTGGCCGAGCTTCAGGACAAGCTGTCCAAGCTGTCGTAAACGTGTCGCAGGGCACCTGGACAAACCCCGCAAGCTGCGGGGTTTTCTTTTTTCTGTCAGATTGCAGCGGTATTTGATTGAGTATTTAGAGCAGCAAAGGAAACGGGGGGCATATGAGCGACAAGGTCGGACGTTTGACGCTTTGGGGCGTCGAGGTGTTTCTCGCGGTCTCCGAAGAGGGGTCCGTGTCCGCCGCGGCCAAGCGTCTCGGCGCCTCGCCCTCCGCCGTGTCGCAGCAGATCTCCAATCTGGAAACCGCACTGGGCACCGAGCTGATCAACCGTCGCGAACGTCCGATGTCGCTGACGCCTGCGGGCCGGGTTCTGCGCAGGCGCGCGCAGAGCATTCTGGTGGAAGCCGCCCGTGCGCGCTCCGAGATCGCCGGGCTGGACCTCAGCCATCTCGCCCATCTGCGCCTCGGCATGGTGGAGGATTTCGAATCCTCCGTGACCCCCTTGCTGATCACCCAGATGGCCGACCGGCTGACCGAGACCCGCTTCGAATTGGAGACCGGCCCCTCGCATCGTCTGCTCGACCGGCTGGAGAACCGGGCGCTCGACGTGATCGTCGCCGCCGAGCTGGGCGACGGGGCGGAGTGGTCGGAAAGCCATCCGCTGTTGCAGGACCCTTTCGTCGCCGTGGTGCCGAAAGGCCATCATGGGGCGGTCAAGGAGCTGCCGCTCATTCAATACACCCGCCGTCATGCCATGGGGCGGATGTTGGCCGAACATCTCGCGATGCAGGGCCTGACGCTCACCCATCGCTTCGAGCTCGACAGTTACCGCGCGATGATCGCCATGGTGGCGGGCGGCACGGGCTGGACCATCCTGTCTTCGCTGGGGGTGCTCAACGCCGGGCGCTATGCCGATGAGATCGAGGCCATACCCCTGCCGGTCGCGCCCTTGTCGCGGCAAATCTCGCTGACCGTGCGACAGGACGGCATGTCGGAAATGGCGCGCGAAGTGGCCGATCAATTGGGGCCGCTGTTGCAGGCGCAGGTGGTCGATCCGATGGTCGCGACCTATCCGTGGCTCGGCGGTTATCTCAAGATTCTGTAAAGCAAAACGCCTCCCCGGTGGGGAGGCGTCAAAGTCTTGCGGGGCAGGGTGGGCTTATTCCGCCGCGACCCGCACGCCCTTGACCTCTCCGGCCGCGGCCAGAAGTGCGTCGGCGATGAAATCGCAATCCTCTTCCGTGAGGCGCGCCGGAAGCCGGGTGTCGCAGGCTTTCGACAGCATCTCGCGGGTTTTCGGCAGATCGGGCGTCTCGCCCAGGAATTGCCAGTTCCAGAAGGCGCGCGCGTTGTCGGTCGAGAGGCCAAAGACCTGTACAGACACGCCGCGCACCTTCGCCGCGCTCTGGAAGGCCAGAGCCTCTTCGCGGGAGAAATCCACGAGGTTGAACTGGAGGCTGTCGGGTGCACGCAGCTCCTTGTCGAGCTTCGCGGGCACGGTCAGATGCGGCGAGGTTTCAAGACGCGCGGCGGTGTAATCGTGGTTGCGACGCCCGTCGGCGACACGGCGGGGCACCTCTTTCAGCTGCGGGCGCACCAGCACGGCAGACATGTTCGACAGCCGGGTGTTGTAGAGCGGCAGTTGGTTTTGCCACTTGGCGAATTCGGCGGAGAGCGCATTGTCCCGCTGCGGATTGTGTTTCGCCCAGTTGTGTTCGTAAGCGCCGGACATGATGATCGCGCGCGCCATGATCTCCGGATCGTCGCTGATCATGATCCCGCCTTCGCCGGCATTCAAAAGCTTGTAGGACTGGAAGGAGAAACAGCCGATCTTGCCAATCGTGCCGATATTCTGCCCGTCCCAGACGGTGCCGAGCGAATGCGCCGCGTCTTCGATGAGCGGAATGCCCTTGGCGTCGCAGGCGGCCTTGATCACATCCATATCGGAGGTGTGCCCGCGCATGTGGGAAATCATCACCGCGTCGGCGTCTTCCATCTTGGCGTGGAAATCGTCCAGATCGATCCGGTAATTGTCGTTGCACTCGACCAGAACCGGCTTGCAATCGGCATGCACGATGGAGGAGGGCACGGCGGCAAAGGTGAAGGCCGGGATCAGAACCTTGGCGTCGCGCGGCAGGTTCAGCGCCTTCAGCGACAGGAACAGAGCGGCGGAGCAGGAGGCGACCGCGAGCGCATATTTCGCGCCCAGCATCTCGGCGAATTCGCGCTCCAACAGCGTCACGGGCGCATTGCCCGGCGCGGTGTAGCGGAACAGATCGCCCGAGCTCAGAAGCTGCTCGACGATGGCGCGCGCTTCTTCGGGGATCGGTTCGGCGTCGTAGACATTGGGCCCGAGACTCATGATTTTACCTTTTTGAAATTCTTCTTTCGGAATAACTGTAAGTATAGTGCGCGCAAAAATCTACTGCCTCGCCGGGCGGCAGGCGAAATTTCGCAAAAGCTTCACAGAAATACGTGCAAAAAAGGGGGCGCTGAGGCCCCCTTCCCATGGTTCTGTGACTTGGCTCACACGTTGAGCAACAAATGCTCGCGCTCCCAGGGCGAAATGACCTGAAGATAGGCTTCGTTCTCGGCGCGTTTCACCGTGGTGTAGACGCGCACGAAATCCTTGCCCAAAACCTCTTTCATCTGTGTCGCGCTTTCCAGAAGGTCGAGCGCCGAGGCCAGTGTTTCCGGGATGCCCTCGGCGGAATCGTAAGCGTCGCCGATATATTCCGCCCGCGGTTCGCGCCGCTCGATCAGGCCGAGATAGCCACAGGCCAGAGAGGCCGCAATCGACAGGTAGGGGTTCACATCCATCCCCGGCAGACGGTTTTCGATCCGTCGCGCCTCGGGGCCGGAGATCGGTACGCGCAGCCCGGTGGTGCGGTTGTCGCGGCCCCATTCGAGGTTGATCGGCGCGGCGAAATCGCGGACGTAGCGGCGATAGCTGTTCACATAGGGCGCATGGATCGCAATCGTCGAGGCAAGATGGTTCTGAAGCCCCGCGATGAAATGCAGAAACGCCTCGGATTCCGAGCCGTCCGGGTTGGAAAAGATGTTCTCGCCCGTGTTGATGTCCACCACCGAATGGTGAATGTGCATCGCCGATCCCGGCTCGTCCTGAATGGGTTTCGCCATGAAGGTCGCGAAACAATCGTGGCGCAGCGCCGCCTCGCGGATCAGCCGTTTGAAATAGAACATCTCATCGGCAAGCTTCACCGGATCGCCATGGCGCAGGTTCATCTCGATCTGCCCGGCGCCGCCCTCTTGCAGGATGCCGTCGATCTCAAGCCCCTGCGCTTCGGCAAAGTCGTAAATGTCGTCGATGATCGGCCCGTATTCGTCGACCGCCGACATGGAATAGGCCTGCCGCTGCGCCGCGCGCCGACCGGAACGCCCGATCGGCGGTTCCACCGGCTGGTTCGGATCGGTGTTCTTGGCGACGAGGAAAAACTCCATCTCGGGCGCGACGATCGGCTCCCAGCCCTGATCGTGATAAAGCTGCACCACGCGTTTCAAGACGTTGCGCGGCGCGACCGGCACCATCTGGCCGCTCTGGTCGAGCACATCGTGGATCACCTGAAGCGTACAGTCGGCGGTCCAGGGCGCCGCCGTGGCAGTTTCGAAATCCGGCACCAGAACCATGTCCGGTTCGGTGAAGGGCGCATCCGCATCCTCGACCCAATCGCCGTTGATCGACTGCAAAAAGATCGAGTTCGGCAGATAAAAATGCTTTTGCTTTTCGAATTTCATCGCGGGCATGGCCTTGCCCCGCGCGATGCCGGATAGGTCGGCGACGATGCATTCCACCTCGTCGAGCTTGCGCCCGTCCATGAAGTCCAGCGCGGCCTGCGGCAGTTTGTCGAGAAATTCCATGGTCAAAGCGCCTCCCGGCCGCGGGTCAGAAAATCCACCATCAGATCGGCAAAGCGTTTGTCGTCGGTGGGTTCGGTGTTTTCCTTCTGCGCGCGCTCCATGAGGGCGAGCGGATAGGCCGGATTGCCCATGCGCGAGGAAATGTAATCGGCGATGATCGGATTGCTCAGCTCCGGGTGGGGCTGAATCGTCAGAATGCTGTCGCCATAGACCAGCGCCGCGTTTTCACAGAAATCATTGCCCCCCAGAACCTCGGCACCTTCGGGCAGTGCGGTGACCTGATCCTGATGCCAGGCGTTGAGATGGATCGGCCCCAAAGGCGCGATGTCATAGGCTTGCCGCCCGACGGCCCAGCCGCCTTTGAATTTCTCGACCGTGCCGCCAAGCGCTGTGGCGATGATCTGATGGCCGAAACAGATCCCGGTCATGCGTCGGTCGGAGGCATGGATCGCCCGGATCAACTCTTCGAGCGGCGGAATAAACGGGTGATCCTCATAGGCGCCGTGTTTCGAGCCGGTCAAAAGCCAGGCGTCGGCATCCTCAGGGCCTTTCGGAAAATCCATATGTTCGACGTCCCAGTATTCATAGGAAAAGTCCGGGCGGTCGAAGAGCCGTTTGAACATCAGTGGAAAATCCCCGTGAATTTGCGCGACGGGGTCGGGCGCGTGTCCGCATTGCAGAATGCCGAGTTTCATAAGTCACCAAGTGCTTTGGAATGATCCGAAGCTAACGCTTCGCCGCGAACCCGACAAGGGGGCAGGCGGCAAAGCGCAGAAATTTGATCAAATAAACCCGAACACGCTTAAACCGTGTCCAGATAAAGCTCCACCTGTTCCTCAGGTGTGAGGTTCATCCAGTCGCGAAGCTCCTGACGTTTGGTCAGCGTCAGGTTCTGGACCAGTTCGGCGGGGAAGATGCGGCGCATCATTTCCGAGGTTTCGAACTCGGCAATCGCCGTCCCCCAGTCGCCCGGCATCTCGGGCAATTCCTGCGCATAGGCGTTGCCGGTGATCGGCGGTGGGGCTTTCATCTTGTCTTCCATGCCGATCAAAGCCGCGCCAAGGATGGCCGCGATCATCAGATGCGGGTTCACATCGCCGCCCGACACCCGGTGTTCGATCCGCCGCGCCTTGTGCGACCCGCCCGGCACGCGCACCGCCGCCGTGCGGTTGTCATAGCCCCAGCAGATGCGGGTGGGCGCGTGTGCCCCCGGCACCAGACGGTCGTAGGAATTGCCATGCGGTGCAAACATCAGGGTCGAGGCGGGAATGGCGTCAAGACACCCGGCAATCGCATGACGCATCATGTCGGTGCCTGCGTCCGTACCATCGTCAAAGATATTGTCGCCGTTCGCATCGAGCATCGAGAAATGCGTGTGCATGCCGTTCCCGGCATATTCGTCGTAGGGTTTCGCCATGAAGGAGGCGGCAAACCCGTGTTTGCGCGCCAGCCCCTTGACCATCAGCTTGAACAGCCACGCATCGTCGGCGGCCTTGAGCGCGTCGGGCGAATACACGAGGTTGATCTCGAACTGTCCGAGACCCGCCTCGGAAATCGCCGTATCCGCCGGGATGTCCATGGCCTCGCAGGCCTCGTAGAGATCGGTGAAAAACCGGTCGAAGGAATCGAGCGCCCGGAGCGCGAGCGTTTCCGCCCCCGGACGGCGTTTGCCAGAGCGCGGCGAGCGCGGCACACGCAACTGCCGCGAGCTGTCGTCGACGAGGTAGAATTCAAGCTCGGTCGCCACAACAGGCGTCAGCCCCTTGGCCTTGTAACGCTCCAGCACACGGGCCAGAACCTGACGCGGATCGCCATCGAACGGCCGCCCGTCCTCATGGAACATCCACATCTGCAACAGCGCCGTCGGACCTTCGAGCCAAGGCATCGGGATAAACCCGCGCTCGGTCGGCAGCAAAACCCCGTCCTTGTCGCCGCTCTCGAACACCAGCGGGCTGTTCTCAATGTCTTCGCCCCAGATGTCGAGGTTCAGAACGGAGAGGGGAAAGCGCGTGCCCTCGGTCTCCACCTTGTCGGCATAGCGCGCGGACATGCGCTTGCCGCGGGCCTGACCGTTCAGGTCGGCCGCCGCGATGCGGATGGTTTTAATGTCGGGATTCTGGGCAAGCCAACTGTGGGGGGAAGTCATGAGACACCATTAACGAAAGATTTGCGCCAGCATCCGGGGCCGTTTCTGGCGAGGTTGCGGAAGGTGGCGGTTCAGCCGCTTTCCGATCAGGCCATAGACCGTGATGATGCAGAGCGTCGCCACGACGAAATAGCCCGCAAGGATCGGGTAGGGGATGAACGGGTTGAAGGTCTTGTCGGCAAAATAGGAGGCGTAATAAAGCGCGTCGCCCTTTTGCTGCAAGGCCGGGAAACCGGAGAGGAACACGAGCGTTGTCGAGTGGAAGATAAAGATCGCCTCGTTCGTATAGGCGGGCCAGGCGAGCCGCATCATGGTCGGCCAGACGATCCGGCGGAAGCGTTTGAACCCGGTAAAGCCATAGGCATCGGCGGCCTCGAGATCGCCTTTGGGGATTGCCATCAGCGCGCCATAGAAAATCTCGGCGGAATAGGCCGTGGTGTTGAACCACAAGACGATCGCCGCCCCCAGCCATGCGTTCGTCAGATTGCTCAGCATCGGCACCGATTGCTTGATCGTCAGGAACAGGAAATAGGCAAAGAAGAACTGGATGAACAAGGGCGAGCCGCGGAACACGAAAATGAACCACTCTGCGGGTTTGCGGATCAGCGGATTGGACGAGGTCTTCGCAAGCGCCAGCGCCTGTGAGGTGAAGAACCCCAGAAGGATCGCCAGAATCCCGAAATAGATGTTCCAGATCATCCCCGATCCGATCAGGGTCACCTGATCGCAGAGTGTGATCTCCGTGGTCGGCAGGCGGCGTTCGCCATAGCCCAGCGACCGGAAGGCATAGCTTGCAAGCGTTTCGGAACAGCTCATGCCGTGGCACCCGCTTTGCGCATCGCCTCACCGGCGGCGGTGGCCTGACCGCGCGACAGTTTGCGGGTGATCCGGGCGAGCACAATCTCCGAGACTTTCGTAAACAGCAGGTAGAACACCAAAAGCCCGAAGAAATAATACACCCGCCAGTCGCCATGAGGATAATCGGTAAACCGCGCCGTCTTGGTGTTGCCAAGCTCGCGCGCCCAGTAGACCACATCCTCGACACCCAACAGGAACAGCAAAGGCGTGGCCTTGATCAGCACCATCCAGAGGTTCGACAGGCCGGGGATCGCATAGGTCCACATCTGCGGCACCATGATGCGCCAAAACGTCTGGCGCTTGGTCATGCCATAGGCCTCCGCCGTCTCGATCTGGCCATGCGGCACCGCCTTGAACGCGCCCGCCAAGACATTGCCCGCAAAGGCGCCGAACACGATGGCAAAGGTCAGCACGGCAAGGCCGAAGCCGTAAATCTGGTGATAGATCTCGGGCGCGGAATTCAGCGGCAGCTTGGCCGCCGGGCAGACGATGAAATCATTGCCCTGCCGGATCGGCTGATCCCAGTCGGGACAGAGCACCTGATGCCGCGTCCATTCGAAGGCCTGATCGAGGGCGATGACGAAAAACAGGAAAAACACGATGTCCGGCACACCGCGCACGATGGCCATGTAGATGTTCGACAGCCATTTCAGCGGGAAAAAATGCGATCGCGATCCGGCGGCGGCGGCAAAGCCGAAGCTCAGCGCCAGCGGCGCGGTCACGGCCAGAAGCAAAAGCACCGTCCCGAAGGAGGTGTAGAAAGCCATATGCTTTCCGGTCGTCAGGTAACAGCTCAGCCATGCCAGGCGGTCGAGCGTGTCAGGATCGGCGCAATAGGAAAAGATGGGACACCTGTTGGGCAGGGGGACGTGTGGCGGGGCGCGAACGCCCCGCCTCGGAAGATCCGATCAGAAGGTCGGGCTGTCTTCGAGCCATTCCTTGATCAGCGCGTTCAGAGATCCGTCGTCCTTCATGGACTGGATCGCCGCATCGAATTTGGCGCGCAGTTCCGGGTCGGATTTGCGGAAGGCCATGCCGATGCCGCCGCCGAGCGGAACATCTTCGCCCACGAACATCAGGGTGCCTTCGCCGACGACCGGCATCAGCGTGTCCTTGTCGGCCAGAACCGCATCGGCCTCGCCGGAGGTCACGGCGGCGACGCTGTCCTCGAAGTTCGGGAATTCAAGCAGGGTCGCGCCGGTTTCCACCACATGCGCGGACTGGATCGTCGAGGCCTGCGCCGCGACGATGCCCGCATCCACGTCCACGCCTTCGGCCATCGCTGCATAGGCGGACATCGAGGGCGGGGTGTAGTTTTGCGAGAAATCCACCTTTTCCTTGCGCTCGTCGGTGATCGACATGCCCGCGATGATCGCATCGTAGTTGCCGGACAGAAGGTTCGGGATGATGCTGTCCCAGTCGTTGGTCACCCAGGTGCACTCAAGCTCGGCACGTTTGCAAAGCTCGTCGCCCAGAACCCGCTCGAAACCCGCCACTTCGCCATTGTCGTCGATGTAGTTGTACGGAGGGTAGGCGCCCTCCGTGCCCAGACGCACGGTTTCGGCAGACGCAGCACCGGCCAGCAAAGCCATGGCGGCGGCGGAAAGAAGGATCTTCTTCATGTGGTACTCCCCAAAAGTCAGCGCTCTATATGGTTAGGCCGGAACAGTCGCGCTCAGGAACTGTTTCAGGCGTTCGGATTTCGGGGACCCGAACAGGTCGGAGGGATGTCCCTCTTCCTCGATCAGCCCCTGATGAAGGAAAATCACATGGTCCGAGATGTCGGAGGCCATGCGCATATCATGGGTCACGATGATCATCGTCCGGCCCTCTTCCGCCAGCGCCTTGATCACCTTGATCACCTCTTGTTCAAGCTCCGGGTCGAGCGCCGAGGTCGGTTCGTCGAACAGAAGCGCCCGCGGCTCCATGCAGAGCGCCCGCGCAATCGCCGCGCGTTGTTGCTGCCCGCCGGACATCTGTGCCGGGTAAACGTCGCATTTGTCGCCGATGCCCACCTTGTCGAGATACATCCGGGCCTTTTCCTCGACCTCCTTGCGGTCGCGACCCAGCACCGTGATCGGCGCTTCCATGACGTTCTCAAGCACGGTCAGATGCGCCCAGAGATTGAATTGCTGGAACACCATCGACAGGTTGGTGCGAATGCGCATCACCTGTTTCGGGTCAGAGGGCCGCCGGTGCAGCCCTTCGCCCTTCCAGGTGATCGGCTCTCCCTCGAACAGAATCTCGCCCCGCTGGCTGTCTTCCAACAGGTTGGCGCAGCGCAAAAGCGTGGATTTGCCCGACCCCGATGAGCCGATAAGCGAGGTCACATGGCCGCGCGGCGCGGTCATGGACACGCCCTTGAGAACTTCGAGATCGCCATAGGCCTTGTGCAGGTCACGGATCTCGATGACGGGCGTCGCGGGATTTGAGTTATTGGTCAACATTGCCAAGAGTTAGGGCTAATCTTTCAGCAGATGCAATAATGAACGGCATTGTTCCGCTGCGTTGCGTCTGAGTTTTGATCAAATTAAAGGCTCGCGCACAGCCCTTGGGCGAAAAACGCGTGCTTTGTCCCGTTAAAGGGCAGTGTGGCTCATAAACCGGGCAATTCGGGAGATCATCTGGGCAGGGACGCGCGGCGACGATTCCCCGACGTCAGTCACGTTACAACCGCGCCTCGACCCTTTGACGGGCCAAGGCACTGTCGCGGTCGTTGATGCCCAGAAGGTTCGACACCAGCCGCAAAAGCGCATCCTCACCCTCGTCGCGCGTGCCGTCGGCCAAAACCACGGACCACAGCCCCTCCAAAACGCCGATCCGCTCTTCGAACGGCACGGCCTCTTTGATCGCACGGGTGAAGCGCACCGTGTCGGGGGCTTCCGCCTCCAACTGCTCGGCCTCGCCGCGCAGTTTCGCCGCCTCGAACGGCGACAGCGTGTAGCGGCTCATCAGCACCTTGGCGATCCGCTCCGCCTCTTCCGGGTCATAGCGCCCATCGGCGCGGGCGACGCGCACCAAAAGAGCGGCCAAGGCCAGACGCGCGTCCGTATCCGGAAGCTGGGCAGGCTGCGGTTGCAGCAGGGTTTTGAGAAAATCACCGAACATAAGAGCGATATAGGGCAGGGCGCGGCGGCGGGAAAGCCTCCCTGTGCATCACGTTTTAGCGTGCGGACAGGGAGCAAGCCCGAGCCCCCTGTAACGGCTCAATATTTCCGCGGCACATAAAGCTCCGGCGGCAAGACGGCGCGTTCGTAATCCTTCTTGTAGATCCGTTCCGGCAGGTGGATCTCGTCATGCGGAATTTCGTGATAGTCGAACAGCGACAACAGGTGATCGATGCAATTCAAACGCGCGCGTTTCTTGTCATTGCCCTCGACGATATACCACGGTGCTTCCGGGATATTGGTGCGGAAGAACGTGTCTTCCTTGGCCTTGGTGTAATCCTCCCAGCGGATGCGCGATTGCAGGTCCATCGGCGAGAGTTTCCACTGTTTCATCGGGTCGTGAATGCGCATGAGGAATCGCATCTGCTGTTCCTCGTCGGTGATCGAGAACCAGTATTTCACCACCTTGATGCCGGAGCGCACCAGCATCCGCTCAAACTCGGGAACGTCCTGAAAGAACTGTTCCACCTGATCCTCATCGGCAAAGCCCATGACCCGCTCGACGCCTGAGCGGTTGTACCACGAGCGGTCGAACAAAACGACCTCGCCCGCCGCCGGAAGATGCGGCACATAGCGCTGGAAATACCATTGCGATTTTTCCCGGTCCGACGGCGCCGGAAGCGCCACCACGCGCACCACGCGCGGGTTCAGCCGCTGGGTGATCCGCTTGATCACGCCGCCCTTGCCCGCCGAGTCGCGCCCTTCGAACAGCACCACGACCTTCTGTCCGGTCTCCTGCACCCAGTCGTGGAACTTGATCAGCTCCGCCTGAAGCCGCAGCAATTCACGGAAATAGATCGACCGTTCGAGCATGTCGGGATGCTCTTTCTGGTAAATCTTCTTGATCTCCCGCGACAGGATCGAATCCTCGAGCTCAATCTCCCATTCCTCGTCCAGCGTGTCCGCGAGTTCCGCTTCAAGCCAGTCCTGGGCATCCTTGTCAAAGCTCATGATACGTTCCGTCCTTTCCTCATGATCGTCACAATCGGGCCGGTCGGGCCCCTCAGAGCCCGCCTTTACCCATTCTATATGACGGTTTCTTAATGGAAAAGGATCGGCAGCAAGGACGCGACCAAAAGTGCCGCCATCGTCCAGTTAAACGCCACCAAACGCCGCGGATTGGTCAGAAAACGGCGGATTTCCTGCCCGAGCCATGCCCAAAGCGAAATCGCCGGCAGGTTCATCAGCAGAAATCCGAAAGCGACGATCCCCGCAGCAAGCCATGTCGTGTCCTGCGCGTAATTGGTCTGCGCCCCGATCGCCATGATCCAGGCTTTCGGATTGACCCACTGAAACGCTGCCGCCTGCAAAAAACTGAGCGGCTTGCCCGTCGCCTCTTTCTCTCCGGGGGCTGCGGCATGGGCGATCTTCCACGCCAGCCACAGCATATAAAGCACCGCCACGACCATCATCACCTGCCGCAGCACCGGGAAGGTCTCGAAGGCTTCCGCAAGCCCCAAGCCCACGATGAACACCATCAGCGTGAACCCGAAGGCGATGCCGAACATATGCGGCAGGCTGCGGCGGATACCGAAATTCGCCCCCGAGGCCAGCAACATGAGATTGTTCGGCCCCGGCGTGACCGAGGTGACGAAGCCGAAAGCGAGAAGCGCGAGAAAGAGCGTCATATCCATGCCGGTGAGTTTCCATGCCAGAACACATACCGGTGAAATTAGCCTTCCTCCGGCGCAATGACCGTGCAAAGATCGTTCTGAAGATCAAAAATTTGCATGAAATCACGGCTATGGATCGTATTGACGAAGATATATTGCGCGAACTGTCGCGCGACGGGCGGCAAAGCAACCTCGAACTTGCCGAACGTGTCGGCCTGTCGCCTTCCGCCACCTCGCGCCGGGTGAGCGAGTTGGAACGCTCCGGCGTGATCCGCGGCTACCGCGCCGTGACCGATCCGCAAAAGACCGGACGCGGCTTCGTGACCTACATCGCCGTCGGCCTCTCCGCCCATAGCAAGGAGGCGCAAAAGGGCTTCGAGCGCGCCATGGAGGCGGCCTTCGAGGTGAAGGAATGCCACAACATCGCGGGCGCTTTCGAATATCTCCTGCGGATCGAGACCGCGGGGCTTGAGGCCTACAAGCGCTTTCATACGGAGGTTTTGGCCACCGTGCCCAATGTGGCCTCGATCACCTCCTATATCGTGATGGAAAGCCCCAAGGACCTGCGCGGCTGATCTTTTGGCCATTTGCGGGATTTGAGTATTTCTTGCTGCCATGAAGAGGGCGAGCGTGTTAGGTCGGGGCAACAGGAGGCCGCCATGTACCGACCGAACAACTCCGCCATCGATGCCCCCGAGGTTCTGCGCCATGTCATGGCGGAGATCGGCTTTGCCGCTTTGGTGACGCCGCATGAGGCAGGGATCGAGATCACCCATCTGCCGGTCGTGGTGCGCGAGGAGGGCGGGGGGACCGTGATCGAAAGCCATCTGGCGCGGGCTAATCCGCATTGGAAACTGGCGGGGGCGGGGTCTGTTTTGATCTTTCAGGGACCGCAGGCCTATGTCTCGCCGTCGTTTTACCCCTCGAAACAGGAGCATGGCAAAGTCGTGCCGACCTGGGCCTATATCGTGGTCCATGCCCATGGCGCGTATGAGACCTTTGAGGGGGCGGAGGCGCTGGGCGCGCATCTCAATGCGCTGACCGACCGGCATGAGGCAGGTCGCGCGGAACCCTGGTCGGTGGCGGACGCCCCCGTGCCCTATGTCGCCGCTCTGAAACGCGGCATCGTCGGGCTGCGTTTCGTGCCGGAGCGGTTGGAGGGCAAATGGAAGGTGAACCAGCACCGGTCCATGGAAGACCGGCAGGGCACCTATGCGGGGCTGATGTCCTCGGGCGAGCAGGGCGTCGATCTGGCGCAGGCGCTGGCGAGTTTCCCGGAGGGGGAGTGAGGGGCGTATTGGTGACTGAAATTGAATATGATTGGCGAATGCCACAGGGCGCTGACTATGCGCCAGATGAGCCCGAATTCATGGCCGAGTTTGGGCGTGCGCTTGCAGAATGGGGAAATATTGAGCACAGATTAAGCTCTGTTTTCGCGATTGTAATTTGCAGCGCTGAAGTGATGAGTGCGCGATCTGCTTTTCACGCTATCGTAGGGTTTCGCGATAGAATCCAAGTAATAGATAGGCCTCTCAAGATCAAATTTGGTACAAGCGAAGGCCCGCAATGGAGAGAACTAGAGGGTGAGTGGAGCCGCATCTCAGATAGAGTTCAGAAAGCCTCTAGAAAAAGAAATAAATTAGCTCACATGCATGTTTGGCAAGGGCCTACGCTAGGTACTTTGGGTGCTCAGGACATTTCCCGACTGTCCGATTTACCAACAGATCCAAAAGAGAGAAGCAAGTTAGTCGTCACCATCGAAACGCTACGCAGTTATCGAGAGTCTTTTGTGAGTGTTGCAATGAGAATTGAAACTTTTCGTGCCTCACTCCTAGAAGCATATGGCAAGTCGTAAAGATCAATCTGTTCAAAACAAAAGGCGCCCCGTGAGGCGCCCTTTTCCAATCCGGTCTGAGCGAGGGTCTTACCCCTCGATCTCCATGATCATATCGACCCGCGTGCCGTGGCGGCCGCCTTCGAACTCGGCCGAGAGGAAGGCCTCGACGATGTCGAGTGCAAGCCCTTCGCCGATCACTCGCGACCCCATGGACAGCATGTTGGCATCGTTGTGCTGGCGCAGCATCTTGGCGGAATAGGCCTCCGAGCAGACGCCGCAGCGGATGCCCTTGACCTTGTTCGCGGCCAGCATGATGCCCTGACCCGTGCCACAAAGGATGATGCCAAACCGGCAATCGCCCGAAGCCACGAGCTTCGCCGCCGCCTCGCCGTGTTTCGGATAATGCGTGCTCTCCGGCGTGGTCGGACCGATGTCCACCGCCTCCCAGCCGAGGCTTGCCACATGGGCGGCAATGGCCTGACGCAGCTCGATGGCGGCGTGGTCGGAAGACAGCGCGATGCGTTTGTTGTCAGTCATTTGGGACGGTCCTTACACCAGACGGGAGTTTTCTTTCGCAGCCCGGATGAAATCGCGGAACAGGGGCGCGGGGGCGAAGGGTTTCGACTTCAGCTCCGGGTGATATTGCACGCCGATGTACCACGGGTGATCCTTGGCCTCGACGATCTCCGGCAGGCGCCCGTCCGGCGACATGCCCGAGAACACCAGTCCGCAGGCCTCAAGCTTGTCCTTGTACTTGATGTCCACCTCGTAGCGGTGGCGATGGCGTTCCTCGATCTCGGTCGCGCCGTAGATCTCCGCCACTTTCGAGCCTTCCTTGAGGCTCGCGGTATAGGCGCCAAGCCGCATCGTGCCGCCCTTGGCATCATCCGCCTTGCGCTGCACCGTGTGGTTGCCCTGCACCCATTCCTTGAGGTGATAAACCACCGGTTCAAAACGCTTTTTCCCGGCTTCGTGGTCGAATTCCTCCGACCCGGCCGTGGTGATCCCGGCCAGATGCCGCGCCGCTTCGATCACGGCCATCTGCATCCCGAGACAAATCCCGAGGTAGGGCACCTTGCGCTCGCGGGCGAATTGCGCCGCCTTGATCTTGCCTTCCGTGCCGCGCTCGCCAAAGCCGCCGGGCACCAGAATGGCGTCGTAACCTTCCAGATAGGGCGCGGGGTCTTCGTGTTCGAAAATCTCCGCATCGACCCATTCCACATTGACCTTCACCCGGTTGGCCATGCCGCCGTGCGTCAGCGCCTCGCTCACCGACTTATAGGCGTCTTCGAGCTGAACGTATTTGCCGACGATCGCAACCTTGACCTCGCCTTCCGGGTTGAAGATCCGGTCGGCAACGTCGTGCCAAACGGACAGGTCCGGTTTCGGCGCGGGCGCGATGTTGAACGCGTCCAACACGGCCTGATCCAGCCCCTCGCGGTGATAGGCGAGCGGCGCCTCATAGATCGACTTGAGATCCGGCGCCGCGATCACATCCTCCTTGCGAACGTTACAGAACAGCGCGATCTTCTCACGTTCCTTCTGCGGGATCGGATGCTCGGAGCGGCAGACCAGCACGTTCGGCTGCAACCCGATGGTGCGCAGCTCCTTGACGGAGTGCTGCGTCGGTTTCGTCTTCAACTCGCCCGAGGCCGCAATATAGGGCAGGAGCGTCAGGTGCATGAAAATGCATTGGCCGCGTGGGCGATCCTGCGCGAACTGGCGAATGGCTTCGAAGAACGGCAGACCTTCGATGTCGCCCACCGTGCCGCCGATCTCGCAGAGCATGAAATCCACCTCGTCATCGCCGATCTCAAGGAAGTCCTTGATCTCGTTGGTGACGTGCGGAATGACCTGAATCGTTTTGCCGAGGTAATCGCCGCGCCGCTCTTTCTCCAACACATTGGTGTAGATCCGGCCCGAGGACACGGAATCGGTCATCCGCGCCGACACACCGGTGAAGCGCTCGTAATGGCCGAGGTCCAGATCGGTTTCCGCCCCGTCATCGGTGACGAACACTTCGCCATGCTCGAACGGGCTCATCGTCCCGGGGTCGACGTTCAGGTAAGGGTCGAGTTTGCGCAACCGCACCGAATAGCCGCGCGCTTGCAACAAAGCGCCGAGGGCGGCCGATGCGAGACCTTTCCCAAGCGAAGAAACAACACCGCCGGTGATGAAAACATAGCGTGCCATGGGCTGGAGAGGCTCCCGTGATAGTCCGAATTCTTGTCTTAACGTTATTCCAAAAGCCAATTTAGCCGATCTCATCGACCGGTTGGCCCCTGCTCGAAACAACGTGGTTCACGGGATTTAAGAAATAACAGATTCGGTCCGCCCGCGCAACCAAACCGCAACATGTTGAGGGGAATTTCCCCTCAACTCTCAAGGTTTTGTTAATCTTTAGGAAAGATCAGTCGGCGCGCGGCGGTGCGACAGGCGCATCCGTCGACGACGGCGGCAGAAGATCGCTGCCCGACGGCAGAGCCGGGGTTGTGCTGTCTTCGGCCGGAACGGTCTCTTCGGTTGCAACGCCGTCCATCACGGAGGTGGAGGCCGCATCTTTGCGCGCCAGAACGGTCAACGTCACCGAAGTGATGATAAACCCGATGGCAAAAAGCCAGGTCAGCTTGCTCAGTGCCGTGGCCGCAGCCCGGCCCGTCATGACGTCGCCGCCACCGCCCATGCCAAGACCGCCACCCTCGGATCGCTGCAAGAGCACAATGCCGATGAGGCAGAGCGCGAGGATCAGGTGGATGACGAGAATGACATTTTCCATGGATCAGGCCTTTGAGGTCGTACGATGGGGCTACTTAAGGGGTCTCATGGCCTCGCGCAACCCTGATCTGGCCCGATGGGCCGGACAAAACCGTCGGGACTTGTGTTTCCGGCAGGCGTGCGCATTCTGACCCCATGACCGAGACATTTTTCATCCGCCCCGCCACGCATCAGGACGCTTTGCCCATTGCCGAGGTTCAGGTCGCCGTTTGGCGCTCTGCCTATCGCGGCCTTTTGCCCGATGCGCTCATTGACCGGATGACGGTGCCGGATCGGGAAAAAGGCTGGGCGAAAATCATCGACAGCTATGAAGCTTCGGGGCGAGGGGCGGTTTTTGTTGCGGTGCAAAACGATACGGTCGCGGGCTTTCTCTCCTGTGGCGATCAGCGCAACGCCGATCTCGTCAACGATTTCGCCGGTGAATTTTCGGCGATTTACGTCGCCTCCCCGCGCCAAGGCCTCGGCTCTGCGTTGATGGCCAGGGGCGCTCAGGCGCTTCGAGCCATGGGGCATGAGGCCGCCGCCCTTTGGGTGTTGACGGAGAACATGCCAGCGCGCGCATTCTACGAGGCTTTGGGCGGGAAACAGGTCGCCGAGCGGATCGACTTGCGTCCCGAAGCTGGGATCGACGAGGTCGCTTATGGCTGGGATACGCTCTCTGTTCTCGCCGCGCGGGCATAATCCGCCTCGATCTCCAAAAGCCTTTGCTTGCGCCACAATCCGCCGCCATAGCCGGTCAGCGATCCGTCCGCGCCGATCACCCGGTGGCAGGGAATGAGAATCGCAATCTGGTTCGCCCCGTTGGCCCGCGCCACCGCCCGGCTCGCCGTCGGACGTCCGATCCCGGTCGCAAGCGCGCCATAGCTGCGCGTCTCGCCTGCCGGAATCTTGCGCAAAGCGTCCCAGACCTGCCCGTAAAACCCGCTGCCGTGATAGGCGAGCGGCACGGTGAACCCGGCGCTCTTGCCGTCGAAATACGCCGTCAATTCCCGCGCCGTCTGGTCATGGATCGCCGTCCGCCCGAACCCAAACCGCCCTTTCGCCCCCTCCGCGAGTTTCCGCAGCTCGGTCGGCAGCGCCTTGCGGTCCATGAATTCCAAAAGATGCAGGCGGTGGTCGTCCGCCACCGCGATCATCGGCCCCAGTGGCGTGTCGATCCAGTCGATGCTCAACAGCGGATCGGCGCTCAGCGTGCCGGGGGCCATGCCCAAAAGCGCGCCCACCCGCGCCCGGAATGCCGAGGCCGAGGAGAACCCCGCCTCAAGCCCCGCTTCGAGAACCGTGCCGCCCTCGCTCATCACCTCAAAGCCTCGCCGGAGCCGCTCAAGACGCGCGAGCTCCAGAAAGCTCATCCCGAAATGCCGCTTGAATGCCCGGCGCACTGTGCCCCGGTCATATCCCATCGCGGTCACATCCGCCTCCGACCAGCGATGCTCCGGGCGTTGCCCGAGCGCGGTGAGCAGCTCCTCGATCACCGGCTCCGCATCCGTCGCGGCCTTCAATGGCTGGCAGCGTTTGCAGGGCCGAAACCCCGCCTCGATGCAGGCGCCGAGGCTGTCGAACCAGCGGCAGTTCTCGGGCTTCGGTTTGCGTGCCGGGCAGGTGAAGCGGCAGAACACGCCGGTCGAGGTCACGCCCACCCAGGCGCGGCCTTCGTAAGACGGGTCGCGGGTGAGGAGCGCGGTATAGAGCGTGTCGGCGTCGGGAAGATCGAAAAGTGTCATGCGGCAAGAGTAGCCGCAATGCGCGTACCTGTCCGCCGGGAAAGCGGCGTCGATTTTCGCTCTCGTGCGGTGCGTGTCGGGGTCCGACAAAAGTCCGACGCAAATCCGACGCTTTGCCGACCGGTCAAAACAGCGCAGTTTTCGGTTTCATCGCCCGACACGGATCGCTATACAGCTCCGGGCTTCATCCAATCCAAAGGACTCATTATGGCTAATGTCGTCGTTGTCGGCGCCCAGTGGGGTGACGAGGGGAAAGGCAAGATCGTGGACTGGCTCTCGGAGCGCGCGGACATCATCGCGCGGTTTCAGGGCGGTCACAACGCTGGCCACACGCTTGTCATCAACAACCAGGTTTACAAGCTGAACGCGCTGCCCTCGGGCGTTGTGCGCGGCGGTAAGCTGTCGGTGATCGGCAACGGGGTCGTGCTCGACCCGTGGCACCTCGTCAACGAGATCGCCAAAATTCGTGAGCAAGGCGTTGATATTTCGCCGGAAACTCTGATGATCGCGGAAAACACCCCGCTGATCCTGCCGATCCACGGCGAACTGGATCGCGCCCGCGAAGAGGCAGCAAGCAAAGGCACCAAGATCGGCACCACCGGCCGCGGCATCGGCCCGGCTTACGAAGACAAGGTGGGCCGTCGCTCCATCCGCGTCGCCGATCTCGCCGATGACGCGACGCTCGAAGCCCGCGTCGACCGCGCCCTTCAGCACCACGATCCGCTGCGCAAGGGCTTGGGCATCGAACCCGTCGATCGCGAGCGTTTGTTGAATGATCTCAAAGCGATCGCCAAAGAAATCCTGCCCTATGCCGGTCCGGTTTGGAAGGTTCTGAACGAGCAACGCAAAGCCGGCAAGCGCATCCTGTTCGAAGGCGCCCAAGGCGCGCTTCTCGACATCGACTTCGGCACTTATCCGTTCGTGACCTCGTCCAACGTGATCGCCGGTCAGGCCGCCACGGGTGTGGGCATCGGCCCGACCTCCATCGACTATGTGCTTGGAATCGTTAAGGCTTATACCACCCGCGTGGGCGAGGGCCCGTTCCCGACCGAGCTTCTCGATGCAGATGGCGAGCGTCTGGGCACCCGTGGTCACGAGTTCGGCACGGTGACGGGCCGCAAACGCCGCTGCGGCTGGTTCGACGCCGCGCTTGTGCGTCAGACCTGCGCCACCTCCGGCGTGACCGGGATCGCCTTTACCAAGCTCGACGTGCTCGACGGGTTCGACACGCTGAAAATCTGCGTGGGCTACGAACTCGACGGCGAAGTGCTTGATTATCTTCCCTTTGCTGCCGAAGATCAGGCGCGTTGCACGCCCGTCTACGAAGAAATGCCGGGCTGGGCCGAGTCGACCGAAGGCGCGCGGAGCTGGAACGATCTTCCGGCCAACGCCGTCAAATACGTCAAGCGCGTCGAAGAGCTGATCGACTGCCCGGTGGCGCTTCTGTCCACCTCGCCCGAGCGCGACGACACCATCCTCGTCACCGACCCGTTCGCGGATTGATGGCGCTCTCGTACAAAGCCCGCAGGCGTCTGGCGCTTCTGGTGCTGGTGCTCGGCCTGCCGCTCTATATCGTGATGGCCGTGACCATCATGAACTGGATCGACCGGCCGGGGCTTTGGATCGAGCTTGGGGTTTATATCGGACTCGGCGTGCTTTGGGCCTTTCCGCTCAAGGCGGTGTTCAAAGGCATCGGCCAACCCGACCCGGACACCTCCGACGATCAGAACACATAAAAAAGGCCGCCTCTCGGGGCGGCCTTTCTCTTTGCTTTGAAACGCATTTATTGCGGTTTGAACCGCGTGGTGTCGGCCACCGTAAACTGGCCCCGGCTTTGCTTGCGGATCTTGCCCTGACGCAAAAGCTGCCCGAAAGAGCGCAGGCGTTCCTCGACGGGAACCTCCCCTTCCATCGCTTCCTGCGCCAGATGCATGATCTGCGGCCGGGTCACCGTTTCGCGGCCCTGCACGAAATTCGAAAACGCCGCAGCGGCTTCGAGGATGTCGGCGAGGCTTTCGGCGCCTTGCGCTTCGGCGAAATCGGCGAAGGTGACGCCAGTGCCCGGAGCGGTTGTGCTGATCTCTTCGACCGTGTCGAGCGCTTCGGTTTCCTGCACCGCCAGAGCCGCGCGGGACACGCGGCGCGGGCGCACCGGGGTGATGTTGGCACCATTCGGCAGGTCTTTCGGCGTGTCGATGCGCTGTTCGGACACCAGCATCAGCGGCGGCAGTTGCCGACGCGTCTGACCGGCACCCTCGGGGCGGCGGGGGCGTACGACGCGGGCGAGATCTTCCTTGTAGACCTCAGCTTCGTCTTCCTCGGCGACATCGCCTTTTTCGTTTTTCTCGGCGCGGATCGCGGTCACGGCGGCTTTCAGATGCTGGATCGCGTTGCGGCGGCGGGTGTTCTCGCCCTTGGCCATCTCGCGGTCGGTCTCATCCATCAGGCGCGACATCGAGGCGTCGGAGGTGTCGAAGACATTGCGCGTGTCGCTGTCGTCCTCGGTCTCGTCCTCTTCGGCGAAGAGCGCGGCGGGGGCCTCGTCTTCGATGTCTTCTTCGATCTCGTCGTCTTCCTCGACCTCGGCGGCGATAGCAACCTCGGCCAACTCACGCATCAGCTCGTCTTCGTCTTCCGCGTCGAGCGTGGAGGTGCCAAGTTCACGGCGCAGCGTTTCGGTCAGCGCTTCGGACGCCTCGGCGGATGTGTCCTCTTCGTCACCCTCTTCAACCGGTTCTTCCACTGCGGTTTCCGCTTCGAAATCGGCGCGGCGCATTTTCACCACACGGGCGCGGACGCGTTGCAGCGGATCGTTGACGGTCTCTTCGACCTCGTCCTCAGCGGGCTCGACCGGACGCGTGGCCTCGGCGATGTCGGCGGCGAGATTGGGGTCCATTTCGTGCAATTCGGCATCGCCGTCCGCCGTGTCCTGAGCGATCTCGTCGGCAATCTCCTCAGAGATTTTCTCTTTCTCTTCTGCGGCTTGCAGCGACGAGAGCACATTGCCGAGCGTGGCGTCTTCGTCTGCCTCTTCGGGCAGGTCCTCGGCCATCTCCTCGATCGCCGGGGTGTCCTCGTAGCTCTCTTCGACCGCCGGGGCTTCGTTCTCGAGCGCTTCGAGCTCCGTTTCGACCTCGTTCGCCTCTTCCGCTACGTTTGTGACAGGGGCGTCCACGATGTCGTCGTTCATCTCCGCGATGATCGCAGCGGCTTCCTGGAAAGGCGCGGCGATGCGCGACGGTTTCTCGACTTCTACCGTTTCGACAACCGGGGTCTCCTCGGGCGCGACCTCGGACATGTCTTCCTCGAAAGCCATCTCAACCGCAGAGGCGATCTCTTCGATCTCCGAAGCGCTTTCCGAAACCGGCGCGTCTTGAGGTTCGGCTTGCGCCATGTCGATCATCGGAGCGACCGCCGACAGGTCTTCCTCGACCTCCGCGGCACCCTCGTCCTCGAAGTGTTCCGGCATCGCGGGCGCGCCAAAGTTCATCGCGGCGTTTTGATCCTCGGCGAAATCCGCCTGATTGCGTTGTGCAACGGCGGCGCGGATGCGTTCGAGCTTGTCGGCAATCGAGATTCCGGCCAGATTCCCAGCCAGTGCCGCCTTGGCGGCGGCCGGTTGCGGCTTGGGCGTTTCGACAGGAGCAGGTTCGGAAACGGTTTCGACGACGGCAACATTGACGGGAGCATTCGTCAGTTTCGCCACAGGTACGGGAGCTTCAGCGGCAACCGGCGCGGCAGGGGGCTGCGTCGTGGTCGTCACGGTGGAGGCCGCAGAGTGAGGGCTTTGGTCCTGCTCCATCTGGCGCAGCACCAGCCCGCCTTCCTGCATATGGGCCTCGACGCGACGCTGGATTTCCTTTTCGGCAATGGAACTCAGCATCTGCGGATCGGGGGTCGGCGGTTCCGCGCCGAAATAGCGATCGTCTGCGGCGAGGTCGCGGAAATATTCCGCGATGGACCGCATCGTGTTGAACGGATCGTCAAATCCCTCCAGCGTACAGGAGAAAGTTCCGTAGGATACGGTCAGAATTTTACTGTCACTCACCATGCCAATACTCACTTTCTGCACTTGCTCAGCAGTCTCTTGTTTACCATGAATTGGTTCGCAAATCGGAACAAAACCGGGAAATGGTCGTGATCTTTTCCTGTCCAAAATGTGGCAAAGAGGTTAACGAGTCGGTCATGGACCCTATTGAACCCGTTCTGAACACACAAGAAAACGTCACTTTGCTGGGCGGCGGCGCGGTGCGGGCCGAACGGCTCGAAGAGGCGCTGACTTTCGCGCCAAGGCTTGTTGCCGCCGATGGCGGGGCGTCCAAGGCCTTGATGCTCGGGCACATGCCGGATTGCGTGGTCGGGGATTTCGACAGTCTCGGGGACGAGAGTCGGGCCCGGATCGCGCCGGAGCGATTGTTTCATATTCCCGAACAGGACAGCACGGATTTCGAAAAAGCGCTGACCCGCGTGCGCGCGCCCATGATCATCGGTGTCGGATTTACCGGCGCGCGGATCGACCATGAGCTGGCGGTCTATGCGACGCTTGCACGGTTCCCGGACCGGCGGTGCATCATTCTCGGCGAGGAGGACCTCTGTTTCATGGCTCCGCCCGTCCTGAGGTTGCCGACCATGCCCGAGGATCGCATCTCGCTCTTTCCGCTGGGGCGGGTGACGGGGCGTTCGGAGGGGTTGCAGTGGCCGATCGAGGGGATCGCCTTCGCGCCCGACGGACGGGTCGGTACGTCGAATAAGGCCGACGGGGCACAGGTCACGCTGAGCTTCGATGCCCCGGGTATGATGGTAATCCTGCCGCGTGCGAGGCTTGGGACGGATCTGATCGGGGGGCTGGTGGCGGCCCCGGACTGGGATGGCGCGGACTGGGGTTAAACCGCGTTGGGATCGGCGGGGATCGCGGGTTTGCGCTGGTTCACCCGCTCGCGGTGGATGATGTAAAGCCCGGAGGCGACGATGATCGCGATGCCGAGCCAGACCATGGGGACGGGGAAGTCGCCGAAGATCACAAAGCCGGCCAATGTGGAGAAGGCCAGCTCCAGATAGGCGAGCGGCGCGATCGTGGCCGAGGGGGCATGGCGCAGCGCCAGTGTCAGGCCTTGGTGCGAGATGGTCGCGGCGATCCCCACCCCCGCCAGCCACATCCAGTCCCATCCCGAGGGCCAGCTCGGATCGAGCGGCCCGCCGGAACCGTCGAAGATCACGAGGAGCGGCAGGGCGAGGATCAGGGCCGCAACGGCGGTGGTGGTTTGCAGTGCAATCGGGTGATAGTGGCGCAAGGCCCGGGTCACCAGCATGTAACAGGCGAAGAAGAACCCGGCGGCCAGTGGCAGCAGGGCGGCGGAGCCGAAGGCCAGAAGCCCCGGGCGCACCACGACCAGTACGCCGAGAAAGCCGGTGAGCGAGGCGATGAGACGGCGCGGGCCGACCTCTTCGCTGAACAGGGCCCAGCCGAACAGCAGCAGGATGAAGGGCTCGACGAAGGTGATGGCCAGCGCATCGGCCAGCGGCATGACCGAAACCGCCCAGACGAAGGCGAAGGTGGCGGCCAGTGTGAACAGCCCGCGCAGAAAGATCAGCGCCGCATCGCGTCTGGAGTGCAACAGCGGCAAGCCGAGCCAGAGCGCGAAGGGCAACAAAAGCCCCCCCTGTACGAGAAACCGTGCCGCCGTGATCTGCCCGACGGCATGGTGATCGGCGGCGAGTTTGGCAAAGACGTCGATGATTGGCGCTACGGCGCAATAGACGAGCATCATCGCCATGCCGAACACGGGACGGTCTTCTGTTGGAGTGTGGCGGTTTGTCATGCGCCCTTGTCGGTGGGAATTTGCCCCGGCGCAAGAGGCGTTACGCGTCCGGGCGGGTGAGGATATAAAGCGCGCCCAAGGCAATCAGCACAGCCTGCACCGCGATCCATTGCCAAGGCACGCCCATCAGCGTGGTCGGTAGAAAACTCAACATCATCATGGAGATCGAGATCACCTTGATCCGTCGCGGGATTGCGCCGGTCTCTTCCCAAGCGCGGATCGGCGGACCGAAATGCGCATGATCTAGGAGCCATTGTCGTAGTCGTGGCGAACCCTTGGTGAAAAAGAACGCGGCGAGGATGAGAAAGCCGGTCGTCGGCATCACCGGCAGCACGGCACCGATGGCGCCCAAGAGCACGCAGAGCCATCCGAGGGCGAGGTGGAGATATTTCGACATCCGGTCCGTCATAGTGTTTTCTAACATATCCCCCTTACCCGATCATTTACGTCGCAGAGCCGCACTGTCCAGCGGTAAGCCCCGGATTTTGCCTATCCAAATGGTCGCACGCGGCCTATAAATGCCGCAGAACCTGCTCTGTTTGAACGTCTTGCGCCCCTGTGGCGCCCCGGGGAAATCGTCATGTCCGATACGCTGTCGCCGATCGATACCGCCAAATTCGTGGCCGCAAGAAAGGCGCTGGATTATGTCGAGGACGGGATGAAGCTCGGGCTTGGCACGGGATCGACCGCGGCTTGGATGGTGCGGCTTCTGGGCGATATGGTGCGCGAGGAAGGGCTCAACATCATCGGTGTGCCGACCTCGTCGCGCACGGCGGAACTGGCCCGGCAACAGGGCATTCGGGTGGTGTCTCTCGACGAGGCGAAATGGCTCGATCTGTCGATCGACGGCGCCGACGAATTCGACCCGGAACTGAACCTGATCAAGGGCGGCGGTGGCGCGCTTTTGCAGGAAAAGATCGTCGCCACGGCGTCGGATCAGATGATTGTCATTTCGGACGTGTCGAAACGAGTGGAGACGCTCGGGCATTTCCCGCTTCCGGTCGAAGTGATCCCGTTTGGCTGGCAAACCACCAAGGCGCTGGTGGAAGAAACGCTGGTGGCGATGGATGTGCTGGGCCAGCAATCGACGCTGCGTATGAGCGGCGATGCGGCCTATGTGACCGACGAGGGCAATCACATCATCGACTTGCACCTCCAGCGCATCGGCAATGCGCGGCAGCTCGCACTTGTGCTCAATCAAATCCCCGGCGTGGTGGAAAACGGCCTCTTCATCGACATTTGCGACAAGGTGATCATCGGCCATGGCGACGGGCGGGTGACGGTGCGCGACATCGTCTCAGGCGAGGAAAGCGAGGATCAGGTCGAGTTTGAAGAAAGCGAGAATATTTTCGCGGATATTGAGTGAACAGTTGCCCCACGCTTTCCGCAGTCGCGGGGCTTTTGGGGTGTATGAGCGCTGTTCGGGGTCAATGACGGCGGCAGCCTAGAACAACTTATGAGCCTATTCTTGGGTGAGAAGAAAATATGTCTGAATTGACCGCAGAATATTGGCTCCAGGAAGAGTTTAGCGGGCTTTCAAAGCAATATCTGATAGACACGCTTCGCCCGCAATTTTCCTCTGCTGCTCAGGGTGAGCCTTTCTTTGAAGGCAACCGGCTTGTACTGATTTTTGAACCTCACAACCATTGCATCGTTATAGAGGACGATCTTAATTGTTTCGGAGCTTTGCGAATTGGTTTTGAAGAATTCTGGCGTGTCCTGGATGAAATCTGCATAGAAACCTGAGGGGTTTGCTTTTCGTTGCTGTTTGAAAGGGCGTATGTCGTTTGGAGGGGGCTTCGATTTTGCAAGGAACCCGTGCAGCTTGCGTGGGGTTTTCCTTTGGCTCCAAAGCCCCTACATCTACCCACGACTTTAGAATTCTTCCAAAAAGGCGGGACTGATGGATTTCGACTATGATCTCTTCGTGATCGGGGGTGGCTCTGGCGGTGTGCGGGCGGCGCGTCTGACGGCGGCTGGCGGACAAAAGGTGGCGATGGCGGAGGAGTTCCGTATGGGCGGCACCTGTGTCATTCGCGGCTGTGTGCCCAAGAAACTTATGGTGTTCGCCTCGCAATATGCGGCGGCTGCCGACGAGGCCGGGAAATATGGTTGGGACATCAAACTCGGTAAATTCGACTGGAAGAGCTTTCAGGCAAAGCTGAAGGCCGAACTGTCTCGGCTCGAAGGCATCTACACCAAGAATGCGAATGCGGCGGGGGGCGAGATCCTGCACCAGCGCGCCACCGTCAAGGATGCGCATACAGTTGTGCTGGCCGATGGCACAGAGAGAACTGCAAAACACATCCTCGTCGCCGTGGGCGGCACGCCCTTCGTGCCGGAGCAGACGCCGGGGATCGAACATGCGATCACCTCGAACGAGATTTTCGACATTCCCGAGCTGCCGAAGAAAATCCTGATCGTCGGCGGCGGCTATATCGCCTGTGAATTCGCCTGCATCTTCAACGGGCTGGGTTCCGAGGTCACGCAGGTCTATCGCGGTGCGCAAATCCTGCGCGGGTTCGATGACGAGGCGCGCGGCCATATCGCCGAGCTGATCTCGGGGCAGGGGATCAACCTGCATGTCGGAACCGACATCGAGCGGCTTGAAAAGCGCAAGGATGGCATCTGGACCAAGACGACGGACGGGCGCGAGGCCACGTTCGACGTGGTGCTTTATGCGACAGGGCGTAAACCGGCGACGGCGGGGCTTGGTCTTGAGAATGCCGGTGTCGAACTGGGCCGTCATGGCGAGATCAAGGTCGATGCGTACAGCCAGACCAACATTCCCTCGATTTTTGCCGTGGGCGATGTGACGGACCGCATTCAGCTGACGCCGGTGGCAATCCGCGAGGCGGTGGCCTTCCACGAGACCGTGTTCAAGGGCAATCCGATGACGCCGGACCATTCTAACGTGCCCTCGGCAATTTTCACCCAGCCGGAATACGGCGCGGTGGGGCTGACCGAAGAGCAGGCGCGCGAAGAAGGCCCGGTCGAGGTTTACACTGCGGCTTTCCGCCCGATGCAGAACAGTTTCATCGAGAAGAACGAGCGCGTGATGTTCAAGCTCATCGTGTGTCAGACGACGCGCAAGGTGCTTGGCTGTCACATCATTGCGCCGCATGCGGGCGAGATGATCCAGCTGGCCGGTGTGGCGGTGAAAATGGGCGCGACCAAAGAAGATTTCGATGCCACCGTGGCGGTGCACCCGACCATGGCGGAAGAGATTGTCCTGATGAAAACGCCGACCCGCGTTCATAACTGACCGGAACAGGCGAGAAAGGCGGGGTGCGACCCTCTCGCACCCTTGAAAATCCGCCCCGGAAGGAACAGGTTGAAACCGAGCCTCGACCCGACGGCATTTTGCCTGCCGGGTCGGACCCATACGTAAAAGAGGAAATGACCTTAATGGCCAGCAACAATGGCGGTCCCTGGGGCGGCGGCGGTGGCAACCGACCGACGGGACCCAGCGGAGGAGACAACCGGGACAACGGGCGTGGTAATAACGGACGCCGTCCGGGCGACCAGCCACAAATCCCCGAGATCGACGAGATGCTCAACAAGGGCAACGAGTACCTGAAAGTGCTCATGGGCGGCAAAGGTGGCGGCACGGGCCGTCCCGGCGGCTCCGGCACCGGTGGTCCGGGGTTCAACAAGGGCACGATCGGCCTTGTCGTGCTGGGCGCCATCGGCCTTTGGGCCTTTTCCTCCTTCTACACCGTGAAACCGGAAGAGCAGTCGGTCGAACTGTTCCTCGGCGAGTTTTACAAAGTCGGTCAGCCGGGTCTGAACTTTGCGCCCTGGCCGCTGGTGTCCTACGAAAAAGTCGTGACGACGGGGGAACGGACCGAGACCGTGGGCGGCACCGGGCAGGACAACACCGGCATGATGCTGACCACCGATGCGAATATCGTTGACATTGACTTCCAGGTGGTCTGGAACATCAACGATCCGGCGAAATACCTGTTTAACCTGAGCGATCCGCGCCAAACGGTGCAGGCGGTCTCCGAGGCGTCGATGCGTGAGATCATCGCGGCCTCCACGCTGGCACCGATTCTCAACCGCGACCGGGGGCTGATCGCCGATAATGCGATGACCCTGATCCAGTCGACGCTCGACAGCTATGACAGCGGCATCACCGTGATCCGCGTCAACCTCGACAAAGCCGACCCGCCGGGCGATGTGATCGACGCGTTCCGCGATGTGCAGGCTGCCGAACAGGAACGGGATCGTCTCGAACGTCAGGCCGATGCTTACGCCAACCGGGTTTTGGCCGGTGCGCGCGGGACCGCGGCGCAGATCGTCGAAGAGGCCGAAGGTTATCGGGCGCAGGTGGTCAATGCCGCCGAAGGTGAGGCCAGCCGCTTTACCGCCGTGCTTGAGGAATACAAGAATGCGCCGGATGTGACCCGCAAACGTCTCTATCTCGAAGCCCTCGAAGAGGTCTATGGCGGGATGGACAAGATCATTCTCGACGAAGGCGGCAACGGGCAGGGTGTCGTGCCCTATCTGCCGTTGAATGAGTTGAAGAAATCCACCGAGGGGGCGAACTGATGAAGAAACTTCCCATTCTTTTCGCCGTCCTTTTTGTGGCGATCGTTCTGGTGATGTCCTCGCTTTTCATCGTGGACGAACGTCAAAAGGCGCTGGTGCTGCAATTCGGCCAGATCAAATCCGTCAAGGAAGAGCCGGGTCTTGCCTTCAAAATCCCGTTCATTCAGGAAGTGGTCTATTACGACGACCGTATCCTGTCGCTCGAGACCCCGGAGATCGAGGTCACGCCCTCGGATGACCGTCGCCTTCTGGTCGATGCCTTCGCGCGCTACCGGATCTCCGACGTGGTGCGTTTCCGTCAGGCGGTGTCCACCGGCGGTGTGCGGTTTGCCGAAGATCGTCTGAAAGGCATCCTCAACGCGCAGCTTCGCGAAGTGCTCGGTGCGGATACGGTCACCTCGAACACGGTGATCTCTGCCGACCGTGCCGAACTGGCCCGTCGCATCCGCGATCAGGCCCGTGCCGAAGCGGCCTCTCTCGGCGTCGACATCGTGGACGTGCGTCTTAAACAGACCTTCCTGCCGGATCAGAACCTTGAGGCCACCTTTGCGCGGATGCGTGCGGAACGTGAACGCGAGGCTGCCGATGAGCGGGCGCGGGGGGAAGAGGCCGCGCAGCGCGTGCGGGCGCAGGCCGACCGGACCGTGGTCGAGCTTGAATCCGATGCGCGTCGTCAGGCGGAGATCACCCGCGGTGAGGCCGATGCGGAGAAAAACCGGATTTACGCCGAAGCTTACGGCGCGGACCCGGATTTCTTCGAGTTCTACCGTTCGCTCGACGCGTACCGTGCGGGTCTGAAAGGCTCCAACACCACCATGGTGATGTCGCCGGACAGCGAGTTTTTTGACTATCTGAAGTCCGATCAGGGCAAGTAAATGGCACTTCTGATCCTCGCTGTGGGATTGGTGCTTTGTGTGGAGGGGCTGGTGCTTGCACTGGCCCCTTCGCGTTTGGAGGACGTCGTGCGCGCGTTTGCGGAACTGCCTCCCACGACGCGGCGCCTCCTCGGCTTGGTGGCCTTGGCTCTGGGCGTGCTGCTGGTGGCGCTGGGGCGGCGCTGGCTCGGTCTTTGAGAGGCGGGCGTGTCATTCCCGTCTTCCGTCACCCTCCTGCCGGAATTCCCCGCAAACCGGAGGCCTTTCTCCTTGTCACACCCCGCTCACATGCTGTTGACTGGGCGCGACAGGGTTTGAGTTGTGCCGCATGGCCCCTATCTGTACCCCGAAAAGGCAGTTGTCGCGTGGGGCCGAGAGCCTCGCGCATCCATACGGAGGACCGAATACCGATGACACAGGCTCGCGCCGTTTCCCTTCCCCTGCGCATGTCCCGCACCGATCTGCGAGCGCTTTTCCTCGCCCTGATCGCCACGGTTGCGCTGATGTTCCAATCCGTCGCCGCAGAGGCGCGGGGCGCGCCGGAGACCTTTGCCGATCTCGCCGAAAAGGTCAGCCCCGCCGTGGTCAATATCACCACCACGACCGTGGTCGAGGCCTCCACCGATCAACAACCGATCGTACCGGAAGGCTCGCCCTTCGAAGATTTCTTCCGTGATTTCATGGATCGCAACGGTCAGGGCAATCCGACACCGCGTCGTTCGCAGGCGCTCGGTTCCGGTTTTGTCATCTCCGAGGACGGCTATATCGTTACCAACAACCACGTGATCGAAGGCGCCGACGAGATCGAGATTGAGTTCTTCGAAGGCTTCACGCTCCCGGCGAAACTCGTGGGCACCGATCCGAAAACCGACATCGCCGTGCTTAAGGTCGACAGCGACAAACCGCTGAAATTCGTGCCTTTCGGTGACAGTGACGTGGCCCGTGTGGGCGACTGGGTCATGGCCATGGGCAACCCGCTGGGGCAAGGTTTCTCCGTCTCCGCAGGCATCGTGTCGCAACGTGGCCGGGCGCTTTCGGGTGCCTATGACGATTACATCCAGACCGACGCCGCCATCAACCGCGGCAACTCGGGCGGGCCGCTCTTCAACATGGACGGTCAGGTGATCGGTGTGAACACCGCGATCCTGTCGCCCAATGGCGGCTCGATCGGTATCGGCTTCTCGATGGCCTCGAATGTGGTCTCCAAAGTGGTCGATCAGTTGAAAGAGTTCGGCGAGACCCGCCGCGGCTGGCTCGGCGTTCGCATTCAGGACGTGACCGATGACGTGGCCGAGGCCATGGGGCTCGACGCCGCCAAAGGCGCGCTGGTTACCGATGTGCCTGACGGTCCCTCGAAAGATGCGGGCATCGAAAGCGGCGACGTCATCCTGTCCTTCGATGGCAAGGATGTGAAAGACACCCGCGAGCTGGTGCGCACAGTGGGCGAAACCGAAGTGGGCAAGGCCGTGCGTATCGTGGTGTTCCGCGATGGCAAGACCCAGACCCTGATGGTCACATTGGGTCGTCGCGAAGAGGCCGAAAATACCGCCTTCCCGGAGGACAACCCCGCCGCCGAAGCGCCGGAAACCGTGCAGATGATGGGCATGACCTTGCAGCCGCTCGACGACACGCTGCGCGAAGAGCTTGGCGTCTCTGCCGGGACCGACGGTCTGGCCGTGGTCGAAGTGGATGAAACCTCCGAAGCCTACACCAAAGGGCTGCGCGCGGGCGACGTGATCACCGAGGCCGGTCAACAGAAGGTGACGAGCCTCACCGATCTCGAAGCGCGTGTGGACGAAGCCAAGGAGGCCGGGCGCAAGACCGTGCTGCTTCTGGTGCGCCGTGCCGGCGAGCCGCGCTTCGTGGCGCTTGGTGTGGGCGAATAACCTATCCGTTTCACACAAACGGACAAAGGCGGCCTTCGGGCCGCCTTTTCTTTTGCGCCTCTGCGGCTGCCCGGTCACTCCTCGCGCGGCACTTCCTTAAGCCCCAGCTGACGCGCAGCGGCGATGGACAGAACCTCGCTGTCCACCCCCTGCTCCAGCTGGTAGGCCTGGATCGCGCGACGTGTGGCGTGGTCCATCTTACCGCTGACTGCACCCTGGAAATAACCGCGCACCTGTAGAGCGCGCTGCACCGAGGAGATGAACTCGGGCGTCCAGTCCTCCCGGCAGAGGGTCTCGAACCACAGCTCCTTGCGTTCGCGCACGATCTCCTGACGGGTCTCTGTTCGATACACCGCCGGGTAAATGACGGTCCCCGCACTGTCGACTTGCGGCGGCTGCACCATGACATGTTCGGTGACCGTTTCGATGATCGCGGGCGTCACATGGCGGGCGTAGCAGGCATTCGGATCAGCCCCCGGCGGCGCGCCGGGCGTCTCTGCTGCGCGCAGGATCTCGTTTTCGGGCGTGCTCACCTGACAGGCGGACAGCAGCATGGCCATCAGGCAGAGCGATACGCTCAGCGACGGACGCTGCCTCGGGCGTACAGGGAAACTCTTATGGATCATGGGTCTGCTCATCTCGCGCCTCTTTGGGCTTTCGACAATGTTAACGCGGCTTTGACGAATTCCAAAGGGTGGAATGCGACCCCGTGCGGTGGACTGTCACGTTCTAGGCCTAAAAATGCGTCGACGCGGGGTTTTCCGTGTTTCGTGCCCGCCCGGACCGCTGGTCGCGACGGAATGCCTCTTTTCTCCGGGCAAGCTGCGCGATAAGTCTGTGGCGACGCTTAAAAGCGACAAGCCAAAGCTGCGAAAAGAGGATGAGCCAATGGTCAAGATCACCTATGTCGAATTCGGCGGCACCGAACATGTCGTGGACGTGCCCGTGGGGCGCACCGTCATGGAAGGTGCGCGCGACAATGGCATTCCGGGCATTGACGCCGATTGCGGCGGTGCCTGCGCCTGTTCCACCTGCCATGTTTATGTGGCGCCCGACTGGGTCGAAAAACTCCCGGCGAAGGACGACATGGAAGAAGACATGCTCGATTTCGCCTTCGAACCCGATCCGGTGCGCTCGCGTCTGACCTGCCAGATCAAGGTGACACCGGAGATCGACGGTCTCGTGGTGAACCTGCCCGAAAAGCAGATCTGATGCTGAAACTGGCCGCCTTGCTCACGCTGGCGGTCAGTCCGCTTTTGACCACGCCGCTTTATGCCGCCCAGATCACCGGGGCGCGCTATGCCGAGCCGACGACGGTCTATGGCCATGGGGCAGTCAGGAACGGTGAATATGCCCGCATGGTGGTCACGCTGGATGACGGCACCACGCGCGCGGCCTCTTTCAAGAAAAGCGTGTTCGAAGATACCGCCCCGCGCCTCCATGATTTCGATGGTGACGGACGGCCCGAGGTCGTGTCCGTGGTCAGCGGCTTTGCCACGGGCGCCTGGGTTCAGGTCTGGACGCTCGACGGCCAAGACCGCCTCGTTCCCGCCAAAGCCAGCGCGCCCATAGGCCAACCCCATCGCTGGCTCGCCATCGTGGGGATTGCCGATGTCGATGGCGATGGGGTGGATGAGGTGGCCTATGTCGACCGTCCGCATTTGCTCAAGGAACTGGTGCTTTTGCCGGTCGATCTGACGGGGGAGGGGATGCTTGTGCCGTCCGTGCGGTTTGCCGGACTGACCAACCATCACCTCGGGTCTGACCGGATCGAAGGCGGGGTGCGCGCCTGTCCGGGGCAGGTGCCGGTGATCCTGACCGCCGATGCGGATTGGACGACAGTTGTCGAAACGCGATGGGAAGACGGGGGCTTGGTGGCACATCCTGTGGCCCGCTATGAGAGCGCTCAGAGCTTTGTGCCCTATATGGCGTGCAACTGACGCCTTTCGGAAACTTCCGACCCTGATCGGCCCGCACCTTCGTTGAGTTTCTGTCGTTTTCCCTCTGGTCCTGCTCGTATCGGCGCGGCAAAACTCCGCGACAGAACCAACCGAAGGCCCGCTATGACCTCCCATGTCTTGACTGTCACCTGCCCCTCGAAACGCGGCATCGTTGCCGCCATTTCCGGCAAGCTCGCCGAGCTGGGCTGTAACATCACCGATTCCGCCCAGTTCGACGATCCCGGTACGGATCAGTTTTTCATGCGGGTGAGTTTCGTCTCCGAGAAAGGGCTGACGCGCGCCGAGCTTGTGTCGGAGTTCACTCCCGTTGCCGAAGATTTCGATATGACATGGGCGGTGCATGACGAAGAAAAAAAGATGAAAGTCGTGATCATGGTGTCCCGTTTCGGGCATTGTCTCAACGATCTTCTCTACCGCTGGCGGATCGGCGCGTTGCCGATCGACATCGTCGCCGTGGTGTCCAATCACATGGATTATCAAAAGCTTGTGGTGAACCATGACATCCCGTTTTATCAGGTGCGCGTGACCAAAGAGAACAAGCCGCAGGCCGAAGCGCGTCTTTTGGAGATCGTCGAGGAGAGCGGGGCGGAGCTTGTTGTGCTGGCCCGCTATATGCAAATTCTCTCGGATCGGCTCTGTCAGAAAATGTCGGGGCGGATCATCAACATCCATCACTCTTTCCTGCCGTCTTTCAAAGGTGCGAACCCGTATAAACAGGCGTTCGAGCGCGGCGTGAAACTGATCGGGGCGACGGCGCATTACGTGACCGCCGATCTCGATGAGGGGCCGATCATCGAACAGGACACGATCCGCGTGACCCATGCGCAATCGCCGGAGGATTACGTGTCTCTGGGCCGTGATGTGGAGGCACAGGTGCTGTCGCGTGCGATCCATGCGCATATCCACCACCGCGCGTTTATCAACGGCAACAAGACGGTTGTGTTTCCGGCGTCTCCGGGCAGCTATGCTTCGGAGAGAATGGGGTGAGAGCCGGTCCGGCTTTGCCGGATTGAAAGGTCCAGTGGACCTTTCAAAGGCTCGAACGCCCGAGCACGCTTGCAAGGGCCGGCAAAAGAGCCTGCCATCAAGAAGGGGCGCTGCCCCTCTGGCTCCGCCATTCACGCCGGGATATTTAAAGACACAAGAAGCACGCGCCCTCATCCGCGCCAGTGCTTTTCAGAGGCCTCGGCGTATCCCTCTGTCCCATGGTCTGGAACAGAGGGCTTCTTCCGTCACGGTCATCGGCGTCCCCGCCTGTACCGTGGCCTCAGAATGTCGCGTTAAGGTTAATTCTGCCTTAAAGGTCTTTCTTTTGTCCGAAAATATCCCGGGGGTTTGGGGGCTGGCCCCCAAGAAGAGTGAGTGTGGGGACTGGCCTCCAACTCGAATGTCATCGGGAAACAAACAGCTTAAAAGAAAAGGCGCGCCGTTCGAGCGCGCCTCTATTTCTGTCGCGACAGCCTTGATCGGGCCTTTTACACCGAAGTTCCAAACCGGAGGGCCATTCGAGCCTTTGGTGCATTTCGCATCATGGTTATGCCACAGGTAAGGTTAAGATAGGCTTAAAGCTTGCCCGATTATGAGAGCGCCCGCCAGCCAATGTCGCTGCGGTTGAAACCTTCGGGCCAGTCGATGTTTTCGATCATGGCATAGGCGCGATCCCGGGCTTCTTGCAAACTGTCGCCGCGCGCGGTGACATTGAGGACACGCCCGCCGGAGGCGACGATCTGGCCGTCTTTCAGAGATGTCCCGGCATGGAAGACCATGTTTTTCGAATCCTCGGGCAGGGCATCCAGCCCCTTGATCATAGAACCTTTTTCATAGCTGCCCGGATAACCGTTCGCGGCCATGACCACGGTCATCGCATGATCCTCGGCCCAGTTCACCCTGGCCTGATCGAGCGTGCCGTCGGCGGTCGCCAGCATGAGATCGAGCGCCTGCGCGCCGAGGCGCATCATCAGCACCTGACATTCCGGGTCGCCAAAGCGGCAGTTGTATTCCACGAGGCGCGGCTGGCCGTCTTTGATCATGAAACCGGCGTAGAGCACGCCTTGATAGGGCATCCCGCGTTTTGCCATTTCCGCCACCGTCGGTTTGACGATCTCGTCCATGGCTTTCTGAATCACGCTGTCGGTCATAACGGGGGCGGGCGAATAGGCGCCCATGCCGCCGGTGTTCGGCCCCGTGTCGCCGTCGCCCACGCGTTTGTGGTCTTGTGCCGTGCCTACGGGCAGGACGTTTTCGCCGTCGCAGAGAATGAACCACGACGCCTCTTCGCCCTCCATGAATTCCTCGATCACGACCTCGGCCCCTGCGCCGCCGAAGGCCCCGCCGAACATGTCGTCGATGGCGGCCAGCGCCTCGTCTTCCGTCATGGCGACGATCACGCCCTTGCCAGCGGCCAGACCGTCGGCCTTGACCACGATGGGTGCGCCTTGATCGCGAATGTAAGCCTTGGCGGCTTCGGCCTCGTCGAAACGCGCATAGCCAGCGGTCGGCGCGCCCGAGGCGTCGCAAATCTCTTTGGTGAAGCCTTTCGAGGCTTCGAGTTGGGCCGCCGCTTTGGACGGGCCAAAGGTCAGGATGCCCGCCGCGCGCAGATCGTCGGCGACACCGGCAGCCAAGGGCGCTTCCGGGCCGATGATCACGAAATCAATGGCGTTTTCCTCGACAAAAGACACGACGGTCGCCCCGTCGTTGATGTCGAAAGACGCGCATTCGGCGATTTTCGCGATGCCCGCATTGCCTGGCGCCACGATCAGCTTGTCGCATTTCGGGTTTTGCATCACCGCCCATGCCAAAGCATGTTCACGCCCGCCGCTGCCAAGGATCAGAATGTTCATCGCGCCTCTCCGCTTCACCTTTGGTTTCGCGCGTTCTAAGGTCAGCGCGAGTTTGACACAAGCACGAGCAGCCCCCGGAGACCGAAGATGTCCGATCTTTTCGAGGATGACAGCCCGAAAGGCACCTCCAACGCCCCGGAGTTTACCGTTTCCGAGCTTTCGGGCGCGGTGAAGGCGATGATCGAGGGCGAGTTCGGCTATGTGCGGGTGCGCGCCGAGGTGGGGCGCGTGTCGCGACCACGTTCGGGGCATTTGTATTTCGATCTGAAAGACGAGAAATCGGTGATCAACGCGGTGAGCTGGAAAGGCCAGGTCGCGCGGATGGAGGTTCAGCCCGAAGAGGGCATGGAGGTGATCGCCACGGGCCGGATGACGACCTTCCCCGGCGGCTCGCGCTATCAGATCATCGTCGACAATGTGGAGCCTGCGGGGGCGGGCGCGCTGATGGCGATGCTGGAAAAGCGCAAAAAGGCGTTGGCCGCCGAGGGGCTTTTCGATGCGGCGCGCAAGAAGCCCCTGCCGTGGTTGCCGGAGGTGATTGGCGTGGTGACCTCGCCCTCGGGGGCGGTGATCCGCGATATTCTGCACCGTTTGAGCGACCGATTCCCGCGTCATGTGCTGATCTGGCCGGTGGCCGTGCAGGGGCAGAAATGCGCTGAAGAGGTCGCGAACGGGATCCGAGGGTTCAATGCCTTGCCCGTGGGGGGCGACATTCCGCGGCCCGATCTGATCATCGTCGCGCGGGGCGGTGGCTCGGTCGAGGACCTTTGGGGCTTTAACGAAGAGATCGTGGTGCGCGCCGCCGCCGCCTCCGAGATTCCGCTGATCTCTGCGGTGGGACACGAGACCGACACGACGCTGATTGATTTCGCTTCGGACAAGCGCGCGCCGACGCCGACCGCCGCCGCCGAATTGGCCGTGCCGGTGCGGCGCGAGCTTTGGGTGACGGTGCAGGAATTGCGCGCCCGGATGGAGCGGGCTTTGAGCGGTGGCGTAGAGCTGCGCAAACAGCGGCTGCGCGATCTGAGCCGGGCTTTGCCGCCGAAAGAACGCTTGCTCGATGGCCCGCGTCAAAGAGTGGACCAGATGGATTTACGCCTGACGCAGGCGCTGATCAACGGCGTGCGCAACCGGCGGCTGGCGCTGTCGGAGGCGGCGACGGTTCTGCGTCCCGCAATGTTGCAAGGCCGGATGCGGGCGCAGGGGGATCGGCTGATGGTGCTCTCGGCGCGCCTCGCCCCCGCCTTGGCGCGCGGGACGGGGCAACACAGGCGCGATCTCGACCGGCTCGCGGCACGCCTCTCTCCCGCTACCATTTCGCGTAATACGGCTCTGGCGCGTCGCGATCTGACGCAGCTTTCGGATCGCTTCACCCGCGCAGCCCAAGGCCAGACGCATCGCTGGCGCGCGGCCTTGGATCAACGGACGGGGATGCTGTCTGCGCTGTCTTACGAAGAGACGTTGAAACGCGGTTATGCGGTGGTCCGCGATGCGGAGGGGGGCGTTGTCACCTCGTCGAAAGACGCGGGTCGGATGCATGAGGTGCAATTCGCCGACGGGCGTGTGCGGATCGGGGGCGGTGTTGCGGCACCTTCGAAATCGTCTAAGCCACGGGCAGAGAAGGACAAACCAGAGCAAGGCAGCCTTTTCTGAGCTGGATGGCAGATGCGCAAATTGAGCGGGTCGATGTCGAGGGGGCGCCTCTTTTCTGGCGTTAACCTTAACCTGATTAACCTTAATGCGAATTAAGGTTAACGCCGGACAAGATAACGCCGGAGAGGGTTGAACCAGAGATCGTAGCAAGCAGGGGAGGCAAACGAGTTCAGACCCCGATATGCGGCCCCATGCAGGCCAGCGGGCCGTCGGAGGTCCAGGCTTCATAGAGCTCTGTGCCGCTTTCGCCCTGAAACACGGCCTTGAGCTTGTCGCTCTCGATGAAAAACTGCCAGCATTGCGGGGCGAAGCCGTCTTCATAAACGAAACAGATGTTCTGATCCTCTTCGTACCAGATGCCTTCCTTGCAGGTGTCCTGATCGAAGGCCCAACGCACCCGTTTGCCCGGCAGGTATTCTTCGGCCCCATAGGGTTGACCGTCCTCGGCGAAGGTCAGAGTCTTGCCCGTGGCATAGGCGTCAAACTCCGCGCCGCTCAGGGGATCGGCTGTCAGAGGGGCGGCACAGAGGCACAGGGGGAGGATCAGGCGAGTCATCATATGATAACCATGCCATATCGGCGCGTTTCGTACCATTCACGTTCTTAACAAATGGTTAAGCCTCTCCCCCCTGCCGGAGACGCGTCACACGCGGGTCCATCACCTTGCGCCACAAGGGCGGGATCAACGCCAGCGTCGCCATGGCCGGGAGCGAGCGCGGCAGTTGCGGCATCTCCTCGGTCAGGTCAAGCGCAGGGTAGGGCTTCATCGGATGGGCGTGATGGTCGGAATGGCGCGGCGCATTCAGCATCAAGAACGAGGTGAACCATTGCGGGCTGTTCCAGCTGTGAGCATCGCCGACCGGCTCATATGTCCCCGCCGAAATCTCGCGCCGACGGAGGCCATAATGCTGGACGTAATCCGACAGCATGAGCTGGGCGGAGGCATAGCCCGCGAGCAGCATGTATTTGAAAACGCCGGTCATTCCGCCGATGACAAAGGCCAGACCCAGACAGACGAGCGCCCCCCCGACATAGAGCGCATAGGGGTGCAGATCGCTCGATCCTCCCCGCGCACGCATCGCGTTTTCCTCACGCAGACCGGCCCTGAAAGATCCGATCCAGGCGCGCGGCAGAAAGCGATAATAGCTCATGCCCAGAGGCGCGGAATTGGGGTCCTCGGGCGAGGCGGCATAGCGATGATGGACCCGCACATGGGCGGTGGCGTGATGGCCGAACAGGAGCGTGATATAGACCCAAGTGCCAAGGCGGCGCAGCGTCCTGTCGGAGCGATGGATCATTTCATGGGCATTGGAATTCGACACCTGTCCGAAGAACAAGCCCATGCCGAAGAAGATGAACACCCTTTCCCAAAATGCGAATTGCCCGTTTGACAAGGCCCAGACCGCCAGCGGTAAAAGCGCGAAATGCGACAGGGCCAGAACGGTCGAGAGCGCATTGGCATCGGGGAATTCCGCCTCTGGATTGTCCGGTTCCGTGGCCAGCGCGACGAGTTGATCCATCGAATAGGCGAGCGCCGTCATGTAGAGAAACCCGGCGACGGCCCAAAGCCCGCCGAACAGCGCGCCAAGCGCCAGAAGGGCCACGGGGGCAAGCGTTGTGACGGCAAAAAAACGAACGATATGCGTGGTTTTCTGCATTCTGGCGGCTCCTGTCGAGTTAAGGTGACTATAGAGCGGGGATTTTTGCGCTGCAAAAGCGAAAACCGCTGAAGGGAGGGTTCGATGGAGATGTGGCTTTGGGGTGTCGCGGCGATTGGAGCTGTGGCGTACCTTCCGCTGACGGCGCAACCGCCCGCGCTTTGGCGCAGCGGGATCAAGACCGTGCCGGTGGCCCTGCTTGCGGTGGGCGCAGGGCTGTCGCATGCGCCCCTGTTGCTGATCGCGGGGCTGGCGCTCTCGGCCTTTGGCGATTGGGCGCTGTCGCGGCCCGGTGAGCGGGCGTTTCTCATGGGGTTGATCGGCTTCGCGTTTGGACATCTTTGTTATCTCTGGCTTTTTGCCGGTCGGGTGGAGCATCTCGGGCTCTGGACCGTGCTACCCTTTGCCGTGCTGGCGCTGTCGACGGAGCTTTGGCTTGTGCCTTTCACCGGCGCACTCAAAGGGCCCGTGCGGATATACGTGTTGCTGATCTGCGCCATGGCGGTGGCGGCGGTGAACCTGCCGGTTCCATTGCGCTTCGCCAGTCTCGGCGCGGTGGCTTTCGTGATGTCCGACCTGATCCTTGCGATTCAGATGTTTCGGCTTGGCAAATCGGGGCGGCTGAGCAGATGGGCCGGATATGGGCTTTGGCTGCTGTATGTTGCAGCACAGGCGCTGATCCTTGGCGCCTTTGTCCTGTGAGCGTGCGCTGGGGGCTTTCTTCTTGGGCTGAGACTGATTAAGTGACGACAGGAACGGAGGCCCTATGTCGCTATTTTCGAAACTCAAATCCCGTCTGATGAAATCTTCGTCGAAGATCGACGAGGGGCTGGAAGCCATTGTCGAGGATGGCGGCGAGGAAAGCGGTGTCGAGGAGGCTTTTGTCGACACTGCGGTTGAAGTTGCAGTTGAGACGCCAGAGCCGGAACCCACGCCAATCCCTGAGCCGGAACCGGAGATTGTCCCGGAGCCTGTTCCTGAAATTGAGCCAGAGGTCGTTCCTGAGATCACGCCCACGCCGCGCCCGGACGAGGTGCCCTCGGATGTGCCGCAAGAGCTGCCGGTTGCGCCAGAGCCCTATCTTGCGCCTGCGCCCATTGAAATGCCGGTTGAAACTCCGGTGGAAACTCGGGTCGAGATGCCGCAGGACATCCCTGTTGAGAATGTGATCGAAGCGCCCGCAGAGGCGATGAAATCCGGCTTTCTCGGCCGTCTTCTGGGCCGCAAGGAACAAAAGACCGTCACGCGCCGGGTGCTCGATGACGACATGCTGGAGCAACTCGAAGAGCTGTTGATCACCGCCGATATGGGGGTCGAGACCTCCATGCGCGTGACCGCCGCCATGGCCGAGGGGCGCTATGGTAAGAAGCTGTCGGTCGAAGAAATCAAACGGTTGATGGCGCGCGAAGTGGCGCGGATCATGGAGCCGGTGGCGAAACCCATGCCGCTCTATCAGAAAACGCCGCAGGTGGTGCTGGTCGTGGGCGTGAACGGCTCCGGCAAGACCACCACCATCGGCAAACTCGCGTCGCAATTCAAAGCGGCGGGCAAATCCGTTGTGATCGCGGCGGGCGATACGTTCCGCGCCGCAGCCGTCGAGCAATTGCAGGTCTGGGGCGAACGCGCCGGTGTGCCGGTATTGACCGCGCCCGAGGGATCGGACCCGGCGAGCCTCGCCTTTGATGCGATGACCAAGGCGCAGGAAAGCGGCGCCGATCTGTTGATGATCGACACGGCGGGACGGTTGCAGAACCGGCAGGATCTTATGGAGGAACTGGCCAAGATCGTCCGCGTGATCCGCAAGAAAGACGAAACCGCGCCGCACAACACTCTGCTTGTGCTCGACGCCACAACAGGGCAGAACGCGCTTTCGCAGGTCGAGACCTTCCAGAAGCTCGCGGATGTTTCCGGCCTTGTGATGACGAAACTCGACGGGACCGCGCGCGGTGGCGTTCTGGTGAGCCTGGCCGATAAATTCGGCCTGCCGATCCATGCGATCGGGGTGGGCGAACAGATTGACGATCTTGCGCCGTTCGATCCCGAGGAATTTGCCGCGGCCCTGATGGGTCTGGAGGTTTGATGCTCGAAATTCTGCACGCAATCGGCCCGAACAGCTGGGTGTCGGGCGGCGATCCCGTGGCCCGTCGCGAGGCCATGCAGGAGTTGTTCTTCGATTATCCGGTCTGCCCGGAGGAAACCGACGAGGACTGGCCCGAGGATCGCGAGCTTTATTCCGAGATGGTCGTGGTCGATGGGGCGCGTCTGGTCGGAACCGCGATGCTCGTTGTCGATCCGGAGCGCGAAGATCGCCCGGCGCGCATTTGGGGCATGGGCGTTTTGCCGGAATATCGCACCGATTTCGTGGTGCGCACGCTCGAAGAGGCGCTGATCAACGCGGGCTATCTCGATCCGGCCTATGCGTTTATCGAGGCCACGGATGGCATGCTTGTGCCCAATCCCTATTCCGATATGCCGGGGCTGATGCGCGGCGACGGCCCGCGCGCCGCCTGAATTTCGGGCAGCCCGTCCGGGGGCCGCGCACCGGGGCGGGGCGATCCGTTGCCAAAGCGGGCTGAGAGGTTAAGCTCCGGGGAAACATCTCAGGGAGTCGTTCATGAAAATCCTTTCCGCTCTGGCGCTTGCCGCCGTTACCGTCGCCGCACCGTTTGCCGCCGCCTTTGCCGCCGATCTGCCCGATCTGGGTGGGCGCGAGATCGTTGTTGTGACGGAAAACGCCTATCCACCGCTGCAATTTATGGATGGCTCGGGCGCGGCTGTGGGCTGGGAATACGATGCGATGGCGGAGATCGCCAAGCGGCTGAACGCCACTCTGGACTATGAAAACATCTCCTGGGACGCGATGATCCCGGCGGTGTCCGAAGGTCAGTACGACATGGGCATGACCGGTATCACCATCCGCGAAGATCGCGCCGAAATGGTGGATTTCTCAGATGCTTACATGCGTTCCGAAATGGTCATGCTGGTGCGGGGCGACGAAACTCGGTTCACCGATGCCGCCTCTTTTGCCGCCGATCCGGACCTGTTGTTTGCCGCCCAGCCCGGCACCACGCCGTTTTACGTCGGCGTCTATGATGTGCTCGATGGTGACGAAGCCAACCCGCGCGTGAAGCTGTTCGAGACCTTCGGCGCCTGTGTGCAGGCGCTGCGTGCGGGCGATGTCGATCTGGTGCTGACCGACGGCACGGCGGGCAATGGCTATGTCGCGGCCTCGGACGGTGCGCTCAAGATCGTTGGCGAGAAACTCGGCACCGAGGATTTCGGCTTCATCTTCCCGAAAGGCTCCGATCTGGTCGCCCCGATCAACGCCGCGATTGCGGCGATGAAGGACGACGGCACGATCGACGCGCTCAATACCAAATGGTTCCTCGACTACAAGATGGGTGAATAAGGCTTGCGACCTGCGAAGACCCGAATGCGCAAACCGGCGGACGGGTCGAAAGACTTTCCCTGGTGGCTTGTGGCGCTGATCCTCTTGGGCGGTTACCTGTTGTATCGGGTGATCGCCGATGATCTCTACGCCAAGGTGTTGACAACATTGTCGAAAGGCATCTGGGTGACGGTCTTCGTTACGCTTGTGGCCTTTGCTTTGGCAACCGTTTTGGGGCTGTTTCTGGCCACCGCCTCGCTGTCGCGTTTTATCGTTTTGCGCCAGATCGCGCGGTTTTACACCGAGGTGGTGCGCGGCGTGCCGATCTTGGTTTTGTTGCTCTATGTGGCCTTTGTGATTGCGCCGATGGTGGTCACGCTGATCAATTCCGTGACCGTGCCGTTGGGCTTCGATCCGCTCCGGACGCGGGATTTTTCCCTGATGTGGCGGGCGATCATTGCGCTGACCCTCGGCTATTCCGCCTTCATCGCCGAGGTGTTTCGCGCCGGGCTTTTGTCCGTCGACAAGGGCCAGATCGAGGCCGCCGAGGCGCTTGGTCTCAACGGCTGGCTCAGGTTTCGCCTGATCGTCTTCCCGCAGGCGCTGCGCACGGTTCTGCCGCCATTGGGCAATGATTTCATCGCCATGATCAAGGACAGCTCGCTCGTGTCCGTTCTGGGCGTGACCGACATCACCCAACTGGGCAAGGTGACCTCTGCGGGCAATTTCCGCTATTTCGAAACCTATAACGTGGTCGCGCTTTTGTATCTGATGATGACCATTTCGCTGTCTCTGGCGCTCCGGCGACTGGAGCGACACCTGCGCGACCGGTCCTCCTGAGCGATGCGCAGGTTGCTGTGCAGTTTCACGCTCTGGACTTGTCACGGGACGGGGGATAGCAGGGGGACATGAGCGATTTCATCCTGTCCCTTGAAGGCACCGAAACGGGCCACCATGCGGCGCTGATTCTGGCGCTGATGGCGGCGTTCCTGCATGCGCTGTTTGGTGCGTTGCAAAAGGGCAAGCATGACCCGTGGTTGTCGCGCGGTGCGATGGATTTTTTCTATTGCATCATGGCGGCGCCCTTTGCGCTCTTCGTCGTGCCATGGCCGGAACCGCATATGTGGATCATCTTCGCGGGCATGTTCCTGATCCATATGGGCTACAAGATCGCGCAGGGCTACACCTATACCAAGGGCGCCTATACGGTCGTTTACCCGGTGGTGCGGGGCTCCGGGCCGCTTTTTGCGGTGATCGGGGCGGGGTTCGTGTTCGGTGAACATTTCACGCTGATCCAATGGCTCGGCGTTCTGGTGCTGCTCTCCGGGATTTTCGGGCTGGCGCTCTACAACCTGCGCACCATCACGGTCGGTCGCGAAACCATGGTGCCCGCCCTGATGCTGGCCGTGCTGACCGGCGCGTTCGTTGCGCTTTACACCACCTATGACGCCTATGGTATTCGCGCCACCGCCGATCCGTTCACCTTCCTCGCGTGGTTCTTCTTCCTCGACGGGCTGGTGATGCCGGTTGTGGCGTTTCTGCGCTACAAGAATATGGAATACAAACCCGACCTTGCCCCCTTGGCGATCAAGGGGTTCTTCGGCGGGATCGTGGCCTATTTCTCCTTCGGCTGTATCATGCTCGCCACCAGGCTCGACAACGTGGGCGAGGCCGCCGTGCTGCGGGAAACCTCGACCGTCTTTGCCGCCCTGATCGGCTGGATCGTGCTGGGCGAAAAGGTGGGGCCGAGAAGATTGTCCCTCATGGCCTTGATTGCGCTCGGCGCGGTCATAGTTGAGATGGGTGGCTAAGGGGAAACGCATGTCCGAGCATTCTGAAAAACAGATGAAACCCTGGATCAAACCGGCGCTGGAAATGGGGCCGATTCTTGCGTTTTTCGCGGGCTATATCGCGCTGCGGGATCATACGTTTATGATCGGGGGCGCAGAGTATTCCGGGTTTATCGTCATGACGGCGGTGTTCATCCCGCTTCTGGCGCTCTCGACGCTGGCGCTGTGGAAGCTCACCGGCAAGCTGTCGGCGATGCAGGTCATGACGCTGGTGCTGGTCGTGGTGTTCGGCGGGCTGACCATCTGGCTCAATGACGAGCGCTTCTTCAAGATGAAGCCGACGATGATTTATATCATGTTCGGGGCCATTCTGGGCCTCGGCCTGTTGCGCTCGAAAAGCTATCTCTCGCTGGTTCTGGGCGAGGTCATGCCCTTGGATGCCGAGGGGTGGCGCAAGCTCGAATTTCGCATGATGCTGTTCTTCTTTGGGCTGGCCGTCGCGAACGAGGCGATCTGGCGCACGATGACCACGGACAGCTGGGTCAAGTTCAAGACCTTCGGCCTGCCCATCGCCATGCTTGCGTTTTTCATGAGCCAGTCAGGGCTTATGGCACGGTATTCGACCGAAGAGAAAGCCGCCGACAAGGATGCGGCGGAATAGGTCTCAGCTTCCGGTCAGCGTATAGGGCAGGTAAGCCACCGCCAGCGCCGCCTTGCCGGTGAGGCTCAGCCCGTCGATCAGAATATCCTGTCCGGGCGCACCGGACACGATGCGCTCGACCAGTTCCCCCGAAGAAATCATCGCCAGAAGCGCAGGCGAGCGCATCAGGGCCATATGGCCAAGCGGATCGCCCATCGGGGCATGGGAGGTGTCGATCACCAGCACGCCAAGGCTGCGCAGTTCTTCGATGTTCTCGGCCTCGCCGACCCGTGGATGTCCACCGGTCAGCACGGCGGAAATCTTGAGCGCCCGGTCCCGGCGCGAGGCGAAGACCACAAGATCGACATCATAGGGGCGCAGGTCCTGCATTTGACGGCGGAACAGATCGACGTCGATGTCGGGCTGCACCAGGGCCACGCCGATCAGGCGGGACAATGTCCTGCGGTCGCCTTGCAGGGCCAGCCGTTTGAGCGCCTCCATGGCCAGTAGCCCGCCCATGGAATGCGCGAGCAGCATGACATTCTCGGCGCGACTGCGGCTCAGCAGGCGCAGGGTTTCGGCCAGTGCTGTGCGGGCATAGAGCACGGAATCGCGGTCGTAGGCATAGCGCGACAGTCGCCCGGCGGAGGGCCATGAGAACAACACCATGGGCTGGTCGAGCGCGAAATCTGTGGCGATCTGTGCCGCGCGGAACACCGCGCCGGGATAGGAGACGTTGTAGCCATGTACGAAGAGCACGACATTGCGCTCGCCTCGGGGCAGGGCGTCGAGCCGGGTATTGAGACGGTCTAGAAACGCGCGCTCCGCATCGAAATGCGTGCTTTCGGTGACGAAGAACTCGCGCTTGGGATCGAGCCGGGTTTTCGGGAAGGAAAACTCACCCGGTTTACGCTCCTCCGGGACGGAAATCCCATAATCGCAATAGAACATCTTGTCAGATCGCAGACTGTCGAACTCGAGGCCTTGCGTGGCGGAGATCTGTCGGTTGATCACCACCAAAAGCTCCCGCTTCCGGGCAACGGGGATTTCGGCAAGATCCGGCGGGATAATCATTTTCGGGACGGAACACCCGCTCAAAGCGAGCGCGCTCATGCCCAGAACCATCTCCCGCCGGGTTAAAATCACTTTTGGGTCCCTTGGCCAAACAGCACCTTCTGCGCATCCTTGTCCTGGGCGGCATCCGTGCGCTTTTCCGCAGCCAGAGCGCGACCACGCTGTACGGCGGGGCGCGAGGCGATGCGCGCGATCCAGCGTTTCAGATGCGGTTTGTCGTCGAGCGTCTGTTCCTGCTTTTCCCACAAAGAGGCCCAAGGCCAGATCGCCATATCGGCAATGGAATAGAAATCGCCCGCGACGAATTCCTCCTCCGCCAGCCGCCGGTCGAGCACGCCGTAAAGCCGGGCAACCTCGCTCCGGTAACGGTTTTTCGCATAGGGCAGGTCGTTCGGTGGCTCCATATTGGGCGCGTAACTCAGGAAGTGATGCGCCTGACCGGCCATCGGGCCAAGCCCGCCCATCTGCCACATCAGCCATTGATCGACCACGGTGCGGTCGCGTTCGCCGCCGCCATAGAACTTGTCATGCTTGCGCGCGAGATACTGGAGAATCGCCCCGCTTTCGAAAATCGAGATCGGTCGCCCGCCGGGGCCTTCGGGATCGACAATTACGGGCATGCGGTTGTTCGGCGCAATTTTGAGGAATTCGGGGTCGAATTGCTCGCCTTTGCCGATATTCACGAGTTTCACCTCATAGGGCAGGTCCATCTCTTCGAGCGCGATAGAGATTTTCCAGCCGTTCGGCGTTGGCCAGTAGTAAAGCGTGATGGGGGTTTCGATCATCTGTCAGGGCCCGTGCAGTCATCCGGATGTTTGATGCGCGTCAGGATGACGCTTTGCGCGAAAAGGACAAGGGCGAAGCGACAGATTCTTGCGCACGCCATCGTGATCGGGGCGGGGCCGAGGATGTGAGCGGCTGTAATGTTTCCTGCAACAGTGCAAGCGGCAGGCGTTCCGGCACACGCAGAGCCACACGGTAGAGATCGAACAGCCCCTCGCGCAGATAGGGCGACCAATGGCACACGCGACGGTCGGGGGCGGGAACCGCATAGCCTAGCCGGGCGAGCGTCGCCCGTGCCTGCGCCTTGTCGATCGCCAGATCGCACCAATTGCGGCGCAGCTCGCCAAGCCCGGCGCCGAGCGTACGCGACGCCCCGTGATCGGGACGCAGGGCCATCTCGACCATCAGGTCGTAGATCCGGTTCTCCCGTGAGGTGACGTTGAGAATCTCCACGGTGCGCCCGGCCTCGCTCTCAAGCGCATGCAGCGCAGTGGATCGGAACTCCGCCCCGGCCAGGAGGATCGCGCGCTGCACCGTGTCCTCAGGCAGGCGGGGCAGGGCGGAGAGGATCACCCGCGCGCCGAGCGAATGGCCGATGAGTTGCACGGGGCGGTCCATTTTCCAGATCAGCCGGGCCAAGGCCTCCCCTGTCTGCCGTGCCATGTCGTAAGCCTGCCAGATCGTGCCGCGCGCTTCCCAGCCGAGCGCGATGCAGAGGCCCTCCTGCGCCGTCCCGGTGCCAAAGCCAAGCGCGCGCGGCCAGCTTAGCACCTTGCGCGAGTTGAGGCCGGGATCGAGAGCGAGGATATGATCGTGCGGGTCATGCGCCGCGATCTGTGGCGAGAACTTGTAGCCATGGATACAGATCACCACCGGCGCGCCTTTAGGTGTGGCGTCGAGCGCTTGGCGAAGCCGCACACGGGTCTCGGGCGGCAAAAAGGGACCTTCGGCGTTGATCTTCAAAAGGGGCATGGGACCCGCCTCTGATGGCTTTGCTCGCGCGCGAAGATGCGCGGGGAGTGTCACGATGCTGCGACAGGGCGGTGAATCTTTATTAACGGGGGCGGGCGCTGTTGACAGAATGTCGCAGGGTTTGTACCCCACGCCCCATGTGGCGATTTGTTCTCCGGATTGCGGGCCACGTTAAAAACACCGCTAAAGAGGTCAGGACGAGACACCGGGTTGGTCAGAACCCGCCGTGCCCAGCCCTTGATCGAATGGGGATTAGGAATGGCGAAAGGGATCACAATGACCCAAAAAAACTGGAAAACCCGTACCAAACTTATTCACGATGGCATCCGCCGCTCACATTATGGCGAGGTTTCCGAGGCGCTGTTTCTGACGCAGGGCTTTGTCTACGAGACCGCCGAAGAGGCGGAAGCACGTTTTGTCTCTCCCGGCGACGACGAATTTATCTACGCTCGTTACGGCAATCCGACGACCCGGATGTTCGAGGACCGGATGGCCTCGATCGAGGGCTGCGAGGACGCGTTTGCGACCGCCTCCGGCATGGCCGCCGTCGCGGGCGCTTTGATGTCGATCCTCAAGGCGGGCGATCATTTGGTGTCCTCGAAGGCGCTGTTTGGCTCTTGCCTCTATATCGTCACCGAAGTGCTGCCGAAATTCGGCGTCGAGACCACGCTGGTCGATGGCAAGAACCTCGACGAATGGAAGGCGGCGATCCGGCCCGACACCAAGGCGGTGTTCTGCGAGAGCATTTCGAACCCGACGCTTGAGGTGATCGACCTCAAGGCCGTGTCCGAACTGGCTCATGCCGTCGGTGCGCTGGTGGTGGTGGACAACGCCATGTGTACGCCGATTTTTTCCTACGCCAAGGAAGCGGGCGCGGATCTGATTATCTATTCCACGACCAAACATGTGGACGGGCAGGGGCGGTGTCTGGGCGGCATCATCGCGGGCGACAAAGACCTGATCCGTGGCCCGGTCGAGATGTATATCAAGCATACCGGCGGGGCGATTTCGCCCTTCAATGCCTGGATTCAGCTCAAATCCCTCGACACGCTCGATCTGCGTGTGCGGCAACAGGCGGCGACGGCGATGAAGCTCTGCGAGGCGCTCGACGGGCATCCTGCCTTGGCCTCCGTCCGCTACCCGTCCTACAAATCGCACCCGCAATACGAGCTGGCAAAATCGCAATCCGAAGCGGCTGGGACCGTGATCACCGTCGATCTCAAGGGTGGCAAGGAGGCGGCGTTCAAATTCCTCAACGCTTTGGAAGTCTTCACGCTTTCGAACAATTTCGCCGATGCCAAATCCATCGCGACCCACCCCTGCACCACCACGCATAAAAACGTGCCGGTGGAGAAACGCCCGGAGCTTGGGCTGACGGACGGGCTTGTGCGGCTGTCGATGGGGCTTGAGGATACGGACGACATCGTTGCGGACATCCTGAACGCGCTCAAGGCGGTTTAACCCAGAGGCAAATCTCCTTCGTATTGGTAAATCTCTGAGAACCTCCTATATGAGGGCCAACGGAAGGGGTTTGCGCATGAACATACAGACGAGCGATCTCGACAAGAACGACAGGGCCGCCGCTGAGGCGGCTTTGGCGACATTGCGTGACTGGGCGGTCAAGGCGACGCCGACCGAGGTGGCGGAGCTTGATCCGGCCATTGCGCGGCTTTTGCCCGAAGCCGATGATTTTGCAAATTATCCAGCGTTGCGGCGGGCTTACCCGGAAGATTTCGAGGTGTCCGAGGCCTATAAAGAAGGCCTTCCGGACCTGCAAAACGGTCCGGAAAGTCTGATCAAAGGCGCAAAACGGCAGATCCAGCATGTCGGTATCTCGAATTTTCGCCTGCCGATCCGCTTCAAAACCCGCGACAGTTTGAACGGTGGGGGCGATCTGACGCTTGAAACCTCCGTCACCGGCACCGTGAGCCTTGAGGCGGAGAAGAAGGGCATCAACATGTCCCGGATCATGCGCTCGTTTTACAAACACGCGGAGCGGAGCTTTTCCTTTGACGTGATCGAAGCGGCGCTCAGGGATTACCAAAGCGATCTCGACAGTTTCGATGCCCGCATTCAGATGCGCTTTTCCTTTCCGGTGAAACGACAATCCCTGCGCTCCGGTCTTGCGGGCTATCAGTATTACGACATCGCGCTGGAGTTGGTGGAGCAGGGCGGAAAAATGACAGAAATCATGCATCTGGACTATGTTTATAGCTCCACTTGCCCCTGTTCTCTTGAACTTTCCGAACATGCCCGCCGTACGCGGCATCAGCTTGCAACCCCGCATTCGCAGCGCTCCGTGGCGCGGATTTCGGTCGAGGTGAAGAACCAGCCGGACACGCTCTGGTTCGAGGATTTGATCGACCTGTGCCGCAAAGCGATCCCGACGGAGACACAGGTGATGGTGAAGCGCGAGGACGAACAGGCCTTTGCCGAACTGAACGCGGCCAACCCGATTTTCGTTGAGGATGCGGCGCGGCTGTTCTCTGAAGCGCTGGAGAACGACCGGCGGATCGGGGACTTTCGGATCGTCGCGAGCCATCAGGAAAGTCTGCACTCCCATGATGCGGTGTCGGTGCTGACAGAGGGCGAAACCTTTGCCGCGCAGAGCCTCGATCCGAAGCTGTTTTCGACGCTGTTCCACGTCGGTTAAAACTGACGGCTAAAGCTGTCGGATAAGCGTCGGACTTTTGTCGGACTTCCGTCGGGCAGGATCTGACCGCTGGACGTGGCGCTTGACCTCAGGGTAAGTGGGGGCATGGTTTTCGCACTGCTGCGTCCTCTCCTGCTTCTCGCGCTGTTGCTCGGGATCGTGGGGCCGAGATCTTCGGCCCTGCTGGCGGAGCTTGGCCTCATCCGCACACAGGTCATCGTGATCTGTACCGGCGACGGGCTTCAGACCATTACGCTCGATGCGGATGGCAATCCGATCGAGCATAAAGATGCCAAGTCACAGCCCTGTCCGCTGGCCAATATGGCGCCGGTGGTGACGGGGATGGAACTGGCCGATCCCTATCTTGCGGCGCAGGATCTGGCGGATTACCCGAAGCCCGACGAGGTGCCGGGCCGTGCTGCGCCCTATGTCCAGCGGTTTCCGCGTGCGCCGCCGGTCTCGATGATCCTTTCCTGACCTCTACCAGAGACATCATCAAAACAATTCCGACCTGAGCCGGGCCGCACCATGCTGTGCTGCGCGCCCGTCAGGCCATGAAAGGACGTGAGACCATGGTCGCACTCGATCAATCACCTGCGCCGCAAGAGACGCAGGACACGGCAGGCAATGCCGCCAAATTCTATCGCGCCGCGTGGCGCTGGCATTTCTATGCCGGACTTTATGTCATCCCGTTTCTCATCATGCTGGCCCTCACCGGGCTTGGCATCATGTGGAGTTCCGTCATTGAGGGGCGTGACGGGGAATATATTTATATCACCGCCGCAGAAGGCAGCGCAGAGATAACCGCGCCAGAGAGCACTGTGCCGGTGTCGATGCAGGCCGAGGCGGCGTTGGCGGCTGTGCCGGGGGGGAACCTTCTCGAATATATCGCGCCGGTGAAGGGTGACACGGTGGCGCTGTTCCGCATCGACACCGATCACGGTCAGATCATGGCGGCGGTGAACCCGTTCACGGCGGAGGTGGTCGAAACCTTTCCGCGCCGCGAAGGGTGGTATCAGTTTTTCGAAAATATTCATGGCGAGCTGATGATCGGCACGCTGGGCGACCGGCTGATCGAGATCGCGGCCTCTTTGGGGATCATTCTCATCGTCACCGGGGTTTATCTCTGGTGGCGGCGGGGCGGTGGGCTCCGCACCGCTCTGATCCCGAATTTGAAGGCCCGTGGTCGGGCGCTTTGGAAAACGCTGCATGCCACTGTCGGGATCTGGATGTCGGTGTTTCTGACCTTTTTCCTGCTCTCCGGTCTGGCATGGTCCGGCATCTGGGGGGACCGTCTGACTCAGGCGTGGTCCACGTTCCCGGCGGAGAAATGGGGCGCGCCGCTGTCCGACAAGACCCATGGCGATCTGAACCCCGGTTACAAGTTGATGCCATGGGCCTTGGAGCAGACGCCGCTTCCGGCGTCGGGGTCCCTGGCGGGGGCTGACGGGATCGCCGAAGGGCTTCCGGTGACGTTCGACACGGTGGACGCCTATGCGCGGGCGCTGGGGTTCGACCATCGCTATCGCCTGGCCTTCCCGCAGTCGGATACAGGCGTTTGGACGATGACGCGTGACTCGATGAGCCTCGATAGCACGGACCCGCTGTCGGATCGGACGCTGCATCTCGACCAATACAGCGGCAAGATTCTCGCCGATGTGCAGTTCGCGGAGTATTCCGTGCCGGGCAAGGCGATGGCCGTGGGCATGGCGCTTCACATGGGGACCGCTGGCTGGTGGTCGATTGTGTTCAACACGGTCTACTGCCTGTTGGTTGTCTTTCTCTGTGTCTCGGGGGCGGTGATGTGGTGGAAACGCCGTCCCGCGGGCAGCCTGCGCATCGCGCCGCCGCCAATGCCGCAAAACATGCCGCTCTGGAAGGGGGCTGTGGCGCTTGGGTTGCTACTGTGTTTTGCCTTTCCGATGGCGGGGCTGACGCTTTTGGCGGTGTTGTTGCTCGATTGGCTGGTGGTCAGCCGGGTGCCGGTTTTGAAACGAGCGCTTTTGTAAGGCGATCTTGCGCATGGCCGGTGTGGGATGCCCCGGCCATGCGCGGCTTTTCTGCGCTTGACTTGCCCGTCGTGCGCGGCCAAGCCTTGGCCCCATGACGGATTTGAGGCCAGTCGGATATGTGATCGGAACGCTCGTCGGCCTCCTCGGGCTGACGATGGCGATTCCCATGGCGGTGGACCTTTTGACGGGGTCGGGCGAATGGCATGTGTTCTTTCGCGCGGGCGTCATCACTTTCGTGGTCGGCGCGGCTTTGGCGCTTGCCACCCAGAACGGTCAGCAACAGGGCCTGTCGATCCGGCAGATGTTTCTTTTGACCACGCTGATCTGGCTGATCCTGCCGCTGTTCGGGGGGCTTCCCTTCATTCTGGGCGCGACCGAGGCCAATCTGACCGATGCGTTTTTCGAGGCGATGTCGGGGGTGACCACCACCGGAGCCACGGTGTTCACGGGGCTCGACGATCTGCCCGCGGGCATTCTTTTGTGGCGTTCGATGCTGCAATGGTTCGGCGGTGTCGGGATCATCGTCGTGGCGATGGTGTTTCTGCCGGAACTCAAGGTGGGCGGCATGCAGGTGTTTCGCACCGAGGCCTTTGACACGGATGGCAAGGTTCTGCCGCGCGCGGGTGAGATCGCGGCGCGCATCTCGGTGATCTATATCGCCCTGACGGTGGCCTGTTTCCTTGCCTATCTCCTTGTGGGCATGAACATTTTCGATGCGTTGAACCATGCGCTCACGACCTTGTCCACGGGCGGGTTTTCGACACGGGACGCGTCTTTCGGGGCGTTCCAAGGCCCTGCGGAATATGTCTCTTCCGTCTTCATGATCCTCGCCTCACTGCCCTTTGTGCGCTATGTGCAGCTTCTGGCCGGGACCGCGCGGCCGATGTGGCGGGACACGCAGATCCATGCCTATCTGATCATCATTTTCGGGCTGGCGATTGTCTTTTCCATCTATCGGCTGATCGTGAATCAGGACCATTTCGAACATTCCTTTCGCGAAGGCCTGTTCAATGTCACCTCGATCATTTCGGGCACGGGGTTTGCCTCGACGGATTATCAGCTCTGGGGCGCGTTTCCGGCGGTGGCGTTTTTCTTCATCGGTCTGATCGGCGGCTGCGCGGGGTCGACCGCCTGTTCGGTCAAGATTTTTCGCTATCAGCTTTTGTGGGCCTCGATGCGGGCGCAAATCCGCAAGATCCACAGCCCCAACGGTGTCTTTACGCCCCGCTACCAAGGGCATCCGGTGACCGAAGACGTGCTGTCCTCCGTCATGGCGTTCTTTTCGTTCTTCATCGTGACGCTGGGTGTGACTTCGGTGCTTCTGGCGGCGACCGGGCTCGATTTCATCACCGCGATCTCGGGGGCTGCGACGGCTCTAGCCTGTGTCGGGCCGGGGTTGGGGGACATCATCGGCCCGGCGGGCAATTTCGCGACGCTCAACGATCCGGCGAAATGGATCCTGGCCATCGCCATGCTGATCGGGCGGCTCGAGGTCATGTCGGTTTTCGCTCTTTTCACCATCCGGTTCTGGCGGGCATAATCCGTTCAACCGCGCGTTGAAAGGGATGGCCATGGGGGACGACAGTGATCCGCATGTGATGAGCTTCTACCGGGTGCGGCAGGCGCTGGGCGTGATCGCCTTGTTTCTGCCGGCCGTGCTGATCGTCGGAGGCATGGGGCTCGAACATGCTTTGCGCGACAGCGTGTCGAATTTCTTCTTCTCGCCTCTGCGCGAGGTGTTCACCGGATCGCTCGCCGCCATTGGCGTGTTCCTGATCACCTACAAGGGCTATCCGCGCCGCTCGGACGAGACCTTCTCCGATCAGGTGCTGGCCTCGGTTGCGGGGATTTCCGCATTGCTCGTGGCCTTCTTCCCATCGCTGGCCGATTGCATCCCGCCGGAGGGCATGGCGCAATGTACGCCGCCGGAGGAAACGGTGACACAAAAGCTGATCGGCGTCGGCGGGTCCTCCTGGGTGCATAACATCGCAGCGCTGGTGTTTTTCCTCTGCCTCGTCGTGTTTTGCCTCGTGCAATTCCCCAAGACCGAAAGCCGTGTGCGTCCCTATATCTACAAGGCCTGCGGCTATGGCATTCTCGTGGCTCTGGCGGGGATCGCCGGGGCTTTTGCCATGGCGCGCTGGGGCGGGGCGGAGGCGTTTGTCGCGGCACACAATCTGGTGTTCTGGGGCGAGGCCGTGGGGATCTGGATCTTTGCGCTCGCTTGGCTGACCAAGGGCAAGGCGGATCAGGCGGCTTTGGCGCTTCTGCGGCGCGCGGTCGCCCAGAAAAAATAAAGCCCCGCGGAACGGGGCTTTATCAGGATTGTTTGAAAGGCTCAGTTCCAGCAGCTTACCAGAACCGTGAGGTCCCGCCCGATGCGCACCAGATCTGCGTCGGAGGTGGCGCTGTCGGAGGCCGAGACGGTGACGCCATGGCCCGACAGGAAGCCCGCGATCTTTTCCATGTCATAGGCAAAGGCGACATCCTCGGGCAGGCTGCGGGCCTGGGCCTCGGGGATGGCGTCTTTGGCCGCGAGCATGCCGATCACAGCCCCGGAGGAGTTCAAAAGCGGCCCACCGGCCTCGCCCGGAAGCGTGGTCATCGCCAGACGCAAAAGGTCGTCTTCGCCCGACAGGCCCTTGTGCTCGGCCAAGAGGCCATAATTGAGCGTCGGCGCATCGAGACGACCGGCATAGGCATAGCCCGACACGGAGACCTCGGACTGAAGACGCGGCAACTGGCTGTCGAATTTGGCGACGCTCAGGGGGGCAAGGGCTTCGACCGGGGTCAAAAGCGCCATGCCGTCCTCGGTCGCGGTGACCGTGGCCTCATAGCCGTCGTCGATGGTGATCTTGGCGCAGGAGGCCACGAGATCGGCGGAGGTGAGAACCGCGCCTTTGTCATCGACGTAGAAGCCGGAGCCTGCCTTTTCGGGGCGGCGAATGTCGAGCCCGGCCAGAAGGTCGATGTCCTGCGCCGCCCCTTCGCCATACGCGTCGGGGAGCACGCCGTCGAGCGTCGCAAAGGTCGATTGCATCGCGTCGAGGGCCATCTGATGGCGGGTTTCGTCATCCGTGGTTTTGGGCGTCGGCCAGATCAGGGTCCAGCCCTTCACCGCGCCGTTCACCAGACGCGCCTCTGTGTGGGAGGTGATGTTTGAATTCGTGCCGGTCAGCGAAAAGGATTTGCTGTCGCGGGTGCGGGGGCCGTCCATCGGCACAATCTCAAGCGTCTGCATGATTTCGTAAAGCCCGCCCAAGGTGGCCTCGTCGCCGGTTTGCGAGATCAGCATGACCTGAACGCCGGAGCCGTCCTTGGATTTGTATTTCGCGAAGGGCGGCGCGTAGGCATCGAACTCCACAAGCCCCAGCGGCAGGGAGACCGTCACCCCCGCCACCTCATCGGCCACGGGCGCCATGCCGAGGCTGTCGATCACCGCCTGATAGGCCCCGAGCGCTTCGGCACGTTGCTGCGTGGTCAGCACGCCGGTGATGTCATAGCCCTTGAGCGCCTGCCAGTCGGACATGGCGCGGCGGGTGCCGGGGCCAAAGGCGCCGTCGATCCCGGAACTGTAAACGCCCGCGAATTTCAGCGCGGTCTGAAGCGCCTCGCGATCCGCCTGCGTGAGCGCGCGCTCGGAGGCGCGGGCTTCGGCGGGGGTCTCATCGGGGAGAACGGACGGAATGTCCTCGACCGGCATCGCGGCCTCGGTCTCAGCCGGTGCGGCAGCCTCCGGCGCAATCGCGGCGGGGAGCGTCGACACCGTTGCGCCCACGGGCCAGAACGGCTGGCGATACTGGGTGCCGTCGGTCAGGTAGCTGTCGCCGGGGATCATGCCCTGCGCGCGAAGTGTCAGGCGGGCGGCTTCGGCTTCGGCCTCGGTCGCGTAGGGACCGAGCGCGATGGCGTTCCAGCGCCCCGGAAGCTCAAAGCCCACCACATTCGGCAGGCGACCGGCATAGCCGCGCGCGGCCTCGGTGGCCTCGGTCAGGGAGGGTTGCGCTTCGATCTGAATCCATTGTTCGGCATGGAGCGCGGTGGAAAGCAGCAACGTTGCAGCGAGCCCCAGCGGGGCAACGGCGAGAGACCTTTTCATGAAAACCCTTTACATGTCCTGCAGGCCATTCGGCCCTTATATTGTGGCTTAAGAAAACAGGTTTGACGGTGAGGTCAACATGCTGTGGGGGGACAAGGGGGCAAATGGCGGGCATGTGATGTAAAACTGCCGGGAAATCGGCATCGAGAGCCCTGCGCGGCCCGCCTTGTCATTGACGCCCCCGCCGGGCCTCGCTAGGGATGTGCCCGCGTTTGACCATCAGAATTGGCGAAAGACCCCATGTCCCAGTCCCCCTCCGAGAATGTCGAAAAACCGCGCTCGTTTCAGGAGATCATCCTGCGGCTCCAGAGCTATTGGGCGTCGCGAGGTTGCGCGATTTTGCAACCCTATGACATGGAAGTGGGCGCGGGGACCTTTCACCCGGCCACGACGCTGCGCTCTTTGGGGTCGACCGCATGGGCTGCGGCCTATGTTCAGCCGTCCCGCCGTCCGACCGACGGGCGCTATGGCGAGAACCCGAACCGTTTGCAGCATTACTATCAGTATCAGGTGCTGATCAAACCGTCGCCGCCGGATTTGCAGGACCTCTATCTCGGGTCCTTGAAAGCCATCGGCATCGACACCGATCTGCATGACATCCGTTTCGTGGAAGACGACTGGGAAAGCCCGACGCTGGGCGCCTGGGGGCTTGGCTGGGAAGTGTGGTGCGATGGCATGGAAGTGTCGCAGTTCACCTATTTCCAACAGGTCGGCGGCCATGATTGCAAACCGGTTTCGGGCGAGCTGACCTATGGGCTTGAGCGTCTGGCGATGTACGTTCTCGGCATCGACCATGTGATGAACATGCCGTTCAACGATCCGCAATCGCCGATCCCGCTGACCTATGGCGATGTGTTCAAGCAGACCGAGGAAGAATATTCCCGGCACAATTTCGATGCCGCCAACACCGAGATGCTCCTGAAGCATTTCGAAGAGGCGGAGGCCGAGTGCCATGCGCTTTTGGCCAACCCTGCTGAAGACCCGAAAACCGGCAAGCGCATCATCATGGTCCATCCGGCCTATGATCAGTGCATCAAGGCCTCGCATCTCTTTAACTTGCTCGATGCGCGGGGCGTGATCTCCGTCACCGAACGCCAGGCCTATATCGGGCGGGTGCGCGCGCTGGCCAAGGCCTGTGCCGATGCGTTTGTGCAAACGACGGCGGGCGGTTGGACCCCCGAGGTCGAGACCGCATGAATGGCAAGCTGATCGCAGGGTTTATCGTGGTGCTCGCACTCGTGTTCGGAGCGGGCCTGTATTACACGCAGGTCTATGCCTATTACGACCGGCTGGAAGCTTCGGCTCCCGCCGCCGCGATCCATGCGACCAGTTTTGCGGGATTGTCCGAGGACATCCTCGCCGAGAATTTCGAGGGCATCGACGCGGACACCTCGCCGCTCAAGTTCAGGGCCTGTTTCACCACCCCGCTTTCCGTGGCGATGATGACCGAGACGTTTCGGCCCTACGACCGCCCGTCGCCGCTGATCGCGCCCTCGTGGTTTTCGTGTTTCGACGCGAAACGCATCGGGGCCGATCTCGAGGCGGGGCGTGCCGTCGCCTTTATGGGCGAAGAGAATATCACCTATGGCTTCGACCGTGTGATTGCCGTCTACCCGGACGGTCACGGCTATGCCTGGACCCAAGCTAACCGTTGCGGGGAGGCCGTGTTCGACGGCAAACCCGCGCCTGCGGGCTGTCCGCCCGCCCCTGAAGGAAACTGACCCATGGCTGACTTGCTGATCGAGCTTTTCTCCGAAGAAATCCCGGCCCGGATGCAGAAACGTGCGTCCGAGGACCTGAAATCTCTGGTGACGAACGGTCTTGTCGAGGCCGGTTTGACCTATGCCTCGGCGGGCGCGTTTGCGACACCGCGCCGTCTGGCCCTGTCGATTGAGGGGCTTCTGGACGCCTCTCCGACCACGGTCGAGGAGCGCAAAGGTCCGCGCGCCGACGCGCCCGAGAAAGCGCTCGAAGGCTTCCTGCGCGGGGCCGGGGTGACGAAAGACGACCTTGAGATTCGCGACGAGAAAAAGGGTCAGGTCTATTTCGCCAAGATCACCCGCCCTGGCCGTCCGGCCGCCGAGATCGTGGCCGAGGTGCTTGAGGCCACGGTGCGCAATTTCCCTTGGCCGAAATCCATGCGCTGGGGGGCGGGGAGCCTGAAATGGGTGCGTCCGCTGCATTCCATTGTCTGCCTGATGAGCCGGGAAGACGGCGCCGAAGTGGTGCCGCTCGACATCGACGGGATCGTGTCCGGCAACACCGTCTGGGGGCATCGTTTCATGTCCGCAGGCAGCTTCAAGGTGACGTCTTTCGACGATTACGCCGCCAAGCTGAAACAGAATTTTGTCGTGCTCGATCCGCAAGAGCGCGCCGATCATATTTGGCACGACGCCACCAACCAAGCCTTTGCGCAGGGGCTGGAGGTCGTTGACGACAAAGGGCTTTTGTCAGAGGTTGCCGGTCTGGTCGAATGGCCTGTCGTGCTGATGGGCGAGATTGGCGAGGACTTCCTCGGCTTGCCGCCGGAGGTTTTGCAGACCTCTATGAAAGAGCACCAGAAATTCTTCTCCGTGAAAAACCCGAAAACGGGCCGGATCGAGAAATTCGTCACCGTGGCGAACCGCGAGACCGCCGACAATGGCGCGACGATTTTGGCCGGGAACCAAAAGGTGCTGTCCGCGCGTCTGTCGGATGCGAAATTCTTCTGGGAAAACGATGTGCGCACGGTCGAGCGCGAAGGCATGGAAGCCATGTCCGCGCCCTTGGCCCATGTGACCTTCCACAACAAGCTCGGCTCGCAAGGCGCGCGCATCGCACGCATCGCCGCTTTGGCGTCTGACATCGCACCCATCGTCGGGGCCGACGCCGGGGAGGCCGCAACGGCCGCGAAAGTCGCCAAGGCCGACCTGTCCTCCGAGATGGTCTATGAATTTCCGGAACTGCAAGGGATCATGGGGCGCTATTATGCCAAGATCGCCGGTCTGTCCGACGCCGTGGCAGACGCATGCCGCGATCACTATTCGCCGCTGGGCCCCTCCGACGATGTGCCGACCGATCCGGTTTCGGTTTCTGTCGCACTGGCCGACAAGCTCGACACTTTGACAGGCTTCTGGGCCATCGACGAGAAGCCCACCGGTTCGAAAGACCCGTTCGCGCTGCGTCGTGCGGCGCTTGGGGTGATCCGGTTGTTGATCACCAATGATGTGCGCATGAGCCTCGATCGCTTTATCGACGCCCAGCTTCTGGCACATAAAATCGCTGCGGCGGATGAGAATGACGGCATCATCGACACGCTGAAGGAAATCCTCGACGAGATTGCTGAGCATGGCGTCTTCGGGGCCGCTTTCGATGCAATTTCCGACAAGCTTTCCGAGGGTCAGAAAGACGCGGTCAAGGCCGTCGCGGGAACCGTGCCGGACACGTCCGACGACCTTCTCTCCTTCTTCCACGACCGTCTCAAGGTCTTCCTCAAAGACGAGGGCATTCGCCACGACGTGATCGACGCCTGTTTGGCGATGCCGGGCAATGATGACATCACGCTGCTGGTCAAACGCGCCCGTGCGTTGCAGGCGATGCTCGACACCGAAAATGGCACCAACCTGATCCAAGGCTTCAAACGCGCCAACAATATTCTGACGCAGGCCGAGGAGAAGGACGGGGTTGAATACAGCTTTGGCCCGGATGTGAAATTTGCCGAAACGGATGAGGAGAAGGCGCTGTTCGCCGCTTTGGACGCCGCCTCGGCGGCGATCAAACCGGCCATGCAGGCCGAAGATTTCACCGCAGCGATGTCCGCCATGGCCGATATGCGGCCTGCTGTGGATGCGTTCTTCGAGGCGGTGCAGATCAACACCGACAATGAGATCGTGCGGCGCAACCGTCTCAATCTTTTGGGCCGCATCCGCGAAATTTGCCTGTCGGTCGCCGATCTGACGCGGATCGAGAGCTGATCTTCCCGAGGGGCTGGCCCGTTGTCGTGTTAACCTTACGGCAACGGTTTCTCGCCAATTCTGAGGGCCGTTAAGGTTAACGGTTGCGCTCACGTCCCGATGCGGCGTAGCGTGCCGTCAAAGGGAGGTGCCGCAGTGCAGCAAGAGAGCGACATCCTCGGGTTCACCCGCATTCGCCGCGTCGCTCCGATCGCGGTCAATACCCATGGCGGGCGGGCGAAATGCCTGCAACGTCTCATCCGCCTCGACCTTCCCGTGCCGGAAACCGTCGCCCTGTCCTTCGATGCGGTGCATCGTTTGGCGGAGGGGCAAGCCTTTGATATGAAGTCGCTTTTGCGCGTGTTTGGCGATGCGCCCTTGTTGTCCGTGCGGCCCTCGTCTGAGGACCCCGACTGGGGTGGCCCCGGGGCGATCCTCAATATCGGTCTGAATGACGCCCGGCATGCGGAGCTTACGGTGAGCCACGGGGCGGAGGCGGCAGATGCGCTGTATCTTCGGTTTGTGCAGGCGTTTGCCGTACATGTCGAACGTCTCGACCCGGAACTTTTCGAATTCGACACATCGGTTCCGGTGCACGAGGCGCTGAAATCGGCGCTCGCGGCGCATGAGGACGAAACCGGCGATCCGTTTCCGCAAGACCCGGCGCACCAACTCGGTCAGGTGCTGCGCTCCATGGCGCGCGCCTGGGAGGGGACGACTGCGCGGCTTTTGCGTCAGGCGAAAGGCGCGCCTGCCGATGCCGGGCTCGGTCTGATCGTGCAGAGCATGGCGCTTGGCCTTGGACCGGGGGAGAGCGGTGCGGGCGTGGTGCAACTTGTCGACGAGCAGACCGGCGCCCCCGTGATCAAAGGCCGTTATCTGCGTCAGGCACAGGGCCGTGCGGCGCTCAATAAGGGCGCCAGCGGCGTGTTGTACCTGTCCAAGGATGAGCGCGGCGTTTCTCTTGAGAAAGAACAGCCCGCGTTGTTCGCCAAACTCGTGGACATGACCCGTCTGTGCCGGGTGCGGCTGCGCGAGGAGATGCAGGTCGAGTTCACCATTTCCGAGGGCAAACTCTTTATCCTCGATGCGGTGCGCGTGCCGCGGTCGTCGCGGGCCGCTTTGCGCATTGCCGTGCAACTGGCCGAAGACGGGATCATTCCGCGCGAGGAGGCGATCCTGCGGATTCCCGCGCGCTCGCTCACCGAATTGCTGCACCAGCAGGTCGACCCCACGGACAGCCGCGATGTGTTGGCCAAGGGCATTGCCGCTTCGCCGGGGGGGGCGGTCGGGCGGATCGTGTTCAATTCCACCGTCGCGCAGAGCTATGAGTCCCGCGGCGAGCCCTGTATCCTCGTGCGGCGCGAAACCACGCCGGAGGACATTCGCGGCATGCATTCCTCGGTCGGGATTCTGACCGAGCGCGGCGGTGTGACCTCGCACGCGGCGGTGATCGCGCGTGGCATCGGCATGCCTTGTGTCGTGGGGGCCTCGATCCGGATCAATTCCCGCGAACGGACGCTGACGCTCGAGGACGGGCGCAAGCTCGAAGAGGGCGATGTGATGACGCTCGACGGGTCTGCAGGCGAAGCGTTGATGGGGGCGGTGCGCCTTTTGCCGCCGGTGAAAGACCATTGGTATTTGACGCTGATGGAATGGGCCGATGCGATCCGCGACATCGGGGTGCGCGCCAATGCCGATACGCCTTCGGACGCCGCCGTCGCGCGCAATTTCAAGGCCCAGGGCATCGGGCTTTGCCGCACCGAGCATATGTTCTTCGAGGGGGATCGTCTGACCGTGATGCGGGAGATGATCTTTGCCGCGAAGCACGAGGATCGGGCCGAAGCGATCGCGCGGCTCCTGCCGATGCAACGATCTGACTTCATTGAGCTTTTTCGGATCATGGAAGGTCTTCCGGTCTGCATTCGCCTGTTCGATCCGCCGCTCCACGAGTTTCTGCCCTCCGACAGGGAAGGGGCCAAGGAGCTGGCCGAGGCGCTTGATCTGCCGCTCTCCGATGTGACCCGCCGGATCGAATGGCTGTCGGAATTCAACCCGATGCTGGGGATGCGGGGGGTCCGTCTGGGGATCACTTTCCCCGAGATTTACGAGATGCAGGCCCGCGCGATTTTCGAGGCGACGATCGAGGCCAGCAAACATGGCGCGCCCATCGTGCCGGAGATCATGATCCCGCTGGTCTCCGCCAAGCGCGAGGTGGAGCTCGTGAAGACCCAGATCGACGGGGTGGCCGCCGCTGTGCGCAACGAGACCGGGGCAGAGTTCACCTATCGTCTCGGGGTCATGGTCGAAACGCCACGCGCCGCGTTGCGGGCGGGTGACATCGCCCAGAACGCCGCCTTCCTGTCTTTTGGCACCAACGATCTGACGCAAATGGCCTACGGCTTGTCGCGTGACGATGCCGGACGCTTCATGAACGCCTATGTGCAACAGGGCGTGTTTCCCGAGGACCCCTTCCACACACTCGATTTCGAGGGTGTCGGCGAGCTGTTGAAAATCGGTGCGGAGCGGGGGCGCAAGGTGCGCCCGGAGTTGACCGTGGCGGTTTGCGGCGAACATGGCGGCAACCCCGAATCAATCGCTTTTTGCCGGGCAGCGGGCTTCGATTACGTCTCCTGTTCGCCCTTCCGGGTGCCCGTGGCACGCCTTGCTGCGGCGCAGCTTGTCGCCGCAGATGCAAAATGATCACAGTTTTTTGACAAGGCGCTGAAAATAAAGGCGAAGCCCCGCCTATTTTTGTCGAAGCGATGGCCGATTTTCGCCTTTGACTTGACGCTCTGGAAACCGCTCTGGACACCCCGGGGTAGACCTTTGAGCGTTTTCCCCCTATGTCCGCCCCTCGAAACCACCCGTGAGGCCCCGCTTTCGGGGCGCAATGGAGGGATAACCCTTATGAACTTCTCAGCTCGGCTCAAAGCGTTCGCGCTTCTGGCCTCGCTCGGTTTTTGCGCGCTGACTGGCGCGGCGCAGGCCGAAGTGACGGTGAGCCACTCGAACGATCCGAACCCTGTGCTCGGTATGGAACTGAACGCGCTTCTCGATCAGGAGCGTGACGGTCTTGAGACGGCGGGTACGGACGCGATCCAGCGGCTCCTGCAAAGTTTCAAGCCGAAATCCTCTGCCCCCGCGATCAGCTACACAGAGGCCTTCCTCGACAGCCGACCGGTCGCAACCGGGGACACCGAATGGCAATGTCTCTCCGAGGCGCTTTATTTCGAGGCGCGCGGTGAAAGCGTCAAAGGCCAGTTCGCCGTGGCCGAGGTGATCCTCAACCGCGTGTCCTCGCCGGCTTTTCCGAACTCGGTTTGCGGTGTGATCCATCAGGGCACCGGCAAGAAATACCAATGCCAGTTCACCTATACCTGTGACGGCTATTCCGATGTGATCCGCGAAAAAGCCGCCTATGAGCAGGTCGGCAAGATCGCCCGTCTGATGCTCGACGGCGCGCCGCGCACGCTCACTCAGGGCGCGACCCATTACCATACCCGCGCGGTGAACCCGCGTTGGGCGCGCAGCTTTGCCAAAACAGCGCAGATCGGTGTTCACATGTTCTATCGGATGCCGCAGGCGTAACGCATGAACTCACGGAATTGTTTCAGGCCTCGCCGGTAAAACGGCGGGGTTTTGCCGTTCGGCCCCCCGGTTCCGACATCGGGCATTTCGGTCTTGGCCCGGCGTGTTCAAAGCTGTAGCAAAGGCCAAAGCTTCAAAAAAGGGACCGTCAATGTCCGAAATTCGACAGGCTTTCGAGCACCCCGAGGCCCGTGCTCTGGCCACATCCGATGCCGCTCCGCTGGATCGTATTTCGCTCCGCGACCATGTGGTCGATGTGGAGATCGGCGCGTTTCAGGCCGAACGCGGGGTGCGCCAGCGCGTGTCCTTCAATATCGTGGTGGAGTTGACACCGGTCACCGGGCCGATCGATGACGACGTCGACCGGATACTGTCCTATGACCGGTTGACGGAGGCGATTCATACGGAGCTTGCCGCCGAGCGCCTGAACCTCTTGGAAACCCTTGCCGAACGGATTGCCGAGCGTATCCTGACCGAACCGCGCGCCTTTCGCGTCTTCGTTCGGGTCGAAAAGCTCGACCGCGGCCCCGGTGCTCTGGGTGTCGAGATCGTGCGCAGCGCCGATCAGATCGGGCGCGCCGTGGCGATGGACGCCCCGGTGCCGCATCCGCTGATCGTGCATCTCGGACCGGAGGCTTTGGCGAGTGCGCAGCTCACCGCATGGATCGATGCGCTCGAGGCCGATCCGCGTCCGGTGATCCTGACCGTGGGGCTGCCCGGGGGCGATTGGCCGAAAGCGGCGCATAAGGCGGCGCAGCGACGGATCGACCTTTTGGCGATGGAACAGAATGCCTGGGTTCTGGCCGGGCGCGATGCGCGATGTGTGGTGCGCGCCACCCGCACGGAACTCGATTGGGCGATGAAACACGATCAGATCTCGGTCTGGGCACCGTCGAAAATGGTGCTCGATGCGGTGCATGGGCCGAAAGGTGGTATCGGGGAGATGGTCGCGTGGCTGGCGCAAGAGTTGTCGGCGACTAAGGTGGTGAGCCTTGGACCCCTTGAGATCGAGGGCGTGGAGATCCGCGATCCCGACGCGGACGTGGAGCTGTCCTGAGATGGCGCAAGCCTGGTACGACCGCCCGATTCCGAGCTGCGATCCGGCGAGACCCGAAGGTGCTTTGATACTGGCGGGGGGCTGGTGCTGGTTCAGCCATGTCGAACGGTTGCGCCGGGACGCTCTGCCGGAGATTCTGCCGGTGTCCGAGCTGTCGGACGAGGCCCGTTCGCGCCTCACCGCCCCGCGGGGTCCGCTGGCCGGTCTCGATCTGGGCGTGCCTTCGGTGATGAGCATTCTCAACGTCACGCCCGACAGTTTTTCCGATGGCGGCAAGTTTAACCGTCCCGAGGCGGCTTTGGCGCAGGTGCAGGAGATGATTTCGGCAGGGGTCGAGATCATCGACATCGGCGGCGAAAGCACCCGGCCCGGCGCGGATTACGTTCCGGTTGAGGAGGAGGTTGCCCGCACCGCCCCGGTGATTGAGGCGATCCGGGCGCAAAGCGCTGTGCCGATCTCCATCGATACGCGAAAAGCCCCCGTGGCCGGGGCGGCTTTGAAAGCTGGCGCGAGCCTTGTGAATGACGTCTACGCCTTTACCCACGACCCCGATCTGGCGCGGATCACGGCGGAGGCGGGGGCGCCGGTCTGCCTCATGCATGCGCAGGGCGATCCCGAAGTGATGCAGGACGCGCCGCAGTACGACAACGTGTTGCTCGACGTCTACGATTTCCTTGAGGCCCGCATCCGTGTGGCCGAGGCGGCGGGCATCCCGCGCGGGCAGATCCTCGTCGATCCGGGCATCGGTTTCGGCAAGACGGTGGCGCATAATCTGGCGCTTTTGGAACGCATTTCGCTGTTCCATGGTCTGGGTTGCGGCATCCTTTTGGGCGTCTCGCGCAAAGGATTTATCGGCAAGATCGGCAAGGCTCCCGTGGCGCAGGACCGTGCGCCGGGGACGATTGCGGTGACGCTCTCGGCTCTCGGGCAAGGCGTTCAGATCCACCGGGTGCATGATTTTAAAGAGACGAAACAGGCGCTTGCCCTCTGGCAGGCGGCGACAGGGACGGGGGGAAGCCATGACGCGTAAATTCTTTGGCACGGATGGGGTGCGCGGGCGCGCCAACAGCCATCCGATGACCGCCGAAATGGCGCTGAAACTCGGGGCCGCTGCCGGGCGTTATTTCCGCCGGGGCAGCGGGCGTGAGCACAGGGTGGTGATCGGCAAGGACACGCGTCTGTCGGGCTATATGTTCGAAACGGCGATGACGGCGGGGTTCACCTCGACGGGCATGAACGTGTTCCTGCTCGGGCCGGTGCCGACGCCTGCGGTCGGGATGCTGACCACCTCGATGCGCGCGGATGTGGGCGTGATGATTTCCGCCTCGCACAACCCGGCCGAGGACAATGGCATCAAGTTTTTCGGCCCCGACGGGTTCAAGCTTTCGGACGAGGCAGAAAGCGAGATCGAGCGGCTGATGGAAGAGGGCGTCGAACCGGCGCAGGCCGACAATATCGGGCGTGCCAAACGCATTGACGACGGGCGGTTCCGCTATAACGAACGGGTGAAATCGACCCTGCCGCGCGGTATGAGCCTTCAGGGGCTGAAAGTGGTGATCGACTGTGCCCATGGCGCGGCTTATCGCACCGCGCCCGAGGTGCTTTGGGAACTGGGGGCGGAGGTGATCCCCGTCGGCACCGCACCGAATGGCAAGAATATCAACGATCATTGCGGTTCGACCTATGTGCAGACCGCCGCCGAGGCCGTGGTGGCCCATGGCGCCGATGTCGGCATCTGCCTCGATGGCGATGCGGACCGGGTGATGATCCTGGACGAGCGCGGGCAGGTGGCCGATGGCGATCAGCTCATGGGGCTGATGGCGAAAACCTGGGCCGATCAGGGACGGCTTGCGGGCGGGGCTCTGGTCGCGACCGTGATGTCGAACCTTGGGCTCGAACGATTTCTGGAGGCCGAAGGACTGCGGCTTGAACGCACCGCCGTCGGTGACCGCTATGTGGTCGAGCGCATGCGTGCGGGCGGGTTCAACCTTGGGGGTGAGCAATCCGGCCATATCGTGATGACCGATTACGCGACCACGGGGGATGGCTTGCTTGCGGGGCTTCAGTTCCTCGCCGCCATGGTGGAGAGCGGTCGCAAGGCCTCTGAACTGGCGCAGGTCTTCGAGCCGGTGCCGCAGTTGTTGAAGAATGTGCGCTATGCGACCGGGCAGACGCCTCTGGAGGAGGCAGAGGTCAAGGCGGCGATTGCCGATGCCGAGGCCAAACTGAGCGGAAACGGTCGCTTGCTCATTCGCAAATCCGGCACCGAGCCGCTGATCCGGGTGATGGCGGAAAGTGTCGATGAGGCGGTTCTGAACGCAGCGGTGGACTCTGTCGTCGAAGCGGTGCAGGCCGCGACGCAATAAGCGGTCATGTTCGAAAAAGACAAGAAAGGCGGCATAAGAGGCCGCCTTTTTCATGAGATGACAGGGTTCGTACGTGTTTATCGCCCGATCGGGATGATGAACCCGGTCGAAATCACGCCGTAGAGCCCATCGTCATAGCCGGTCGCGGCATTGAGGAAGACAGATTTGTAGTTCACCTGTAGAGAGGGGGCGAAGCCCGTGTAGCCCTCGCCGAAGGAGTGGATATAGGCCCCGACGATCCCGGCCTGCGCCTGCGGGCCGATGTCCCACATTTTCGCGGCGGACAGATGCAGAGAGGTGTCCGAGCGGCTGTCGCGATAGGCGCCGAAGGTGTAGTTCAGCCCATAGGCGCGCTCGGCCCAAGTGAACATCAGGCCGGGGTTGAATTCGTTGAAATCGTCACCGTCCTCCTCGCCCCAGTCGCCGTAATGATGCGAGGCAAGAGGGAGGACAGCGTAATCGGGAGCCAGATCGCCTGCGACGGCGGGGCTGGTCATCAGGAACAAGGCGGCAAGGAGCGGTTTGATCTGCATCGGTCTCGTGGATTTGATGTGTGTCTTGGCCTTTTGTACGAAGACCGGACCCGAATTAAGGCCCTGTTAAGGCATTTAGGAGATCAGGACCCGCCGGTGAAGGGCGTATAGGCCAGAGACATGGCGGCGTTCATCAGGGTCCAGATCACGCCTGCGATCTTCCACCCCTTGCCCGCGTCACCTTTGGGCTTGGCGAGCCAGACTGCGCGGGCGACGAACAGCAGGTAGATGCCGAACAGAGCAAAGACCACAGGGATCAGCCCGTAAAGCGGCGGGATCGCGATCAGAAGCACATAGACGGGCACGAAAAACAGCGCGGCCAGGTAATTGCCTGCCCAGAACGTGTCGCCCAGACCCTCACGACCCGCCAGAAGGCTTTTCCAGAAGCCGAGCGTGAACATGCGGGCGCGTTCTGCCTCGATCTCGCTCTCATTGGCAGGGGTGAGATCGGCGGGGATATGGTCGTCGTGTTCGGGTGTGGTCATCGCAATCTCCTTTGGCTCATCTGGTCACGATTGCCTGCGCGCCGCAAGTCAACGCCGCGCAAAAAGACGTTTCACCACCGGCCATTGCGAGATCGCCACGCCTCCGAGGATCAGCGTCAAGGCGATGATCAGAGAGGGCGGCAGCGGTTCGCCCAGAAGTTTCGACCCCAGGACGACGGACCAGACCGGGACCTGATAATTCACCAGCGTCATGAAGGTCGGCCCGGCGGAGCGGATGACCAGCACGCGCAACTGGTTCATCGCGGCGGTGGAGATCACGCCGAGGAAAATGAGCGCGACAAAGGCTTTGAGCGGCGGCAGACCGGGCAGGCCTTCGGCCATGAGAGAGAACGGCAGGGTGATCAGCGCGCCGCTGGCCATCATGATCGTGGTCAGCGCGGTGGAATTGATCGGCGGCAGGCGACGAATGGTGATCGAGTTGAGCGCATAGCACAGCGCCACCGTGAGACAGGCCATGCGCCCCCAGAATTCGAGATCGGCACCGGAACTGTGCAGCGCATCCTGCCCGACCAGAAGGAAGACGCCGAGAAAGCCGAGCGCGACGCCGATCACGGAACGGATTGTCAGCCGTTCTCCGGCCACCATGAAATGCGCCATGGGAAGGACCACCAGCGGCACGGCGGCCATGGAGGTGCCCGCAAAGCCGGAGGTGACATATTGCTGTCCCCAGTTCAGAAGCAGAAACGGTACGCCGGAGGAAATCGCTCCGGCCCAGATCAGTGCCAGCGGATGCGGCGGATTTTTCGGGTCCGTACCCATTTTGAACCCGTCCACACCCCAGAACGCCGCCATGACAATCGCCGCAATGGCAAGGCGGAAGGTGGCGAGCCAGAAGGGCGAGATGCCGGTGAGGGCGATCTCGATCACCATGAAGGTGGAGCCCCAGACAAAGCCGAGGATGCCGACCATGATCCATGAGGCGGGGGTGATATTGGGGAGCGGAGATGTCATCGGTCTTCGTAAGGCGAGGTGGAGGGAATGCCGTCGTGGGTTGTGTAGCTGCGCGAGGTCACTTCGGAGGTGCCCGGCGCGCGGGCGAAAGTCAGGATGCGGTCGTGATCCGGGTAGGTGACTGTATCTCTCGCAGAGCGCGTGCCGATCACCAGATAGCGGGCCTCGTCCGGGCCGTCATTGCGCAGGCAATGACCCGCAGCGACACCGGCCCTGAAGGTCGCCGCCTCTCCTGCGCTCAGCGGATAGGTGTCGTCGTCCTCGGTGACGATGACCTCGCCGGAGACCATATAGACCATCTCATCTTCGCCTTCATGCCAGTGCTTGAGCGAAGAGCTCGACCCCGGAGGCAGGATTTCGAGAAACGCGCCGAATTGCGTCAACCCACCGCTGTCGCTGAACAAAAGCGCCTCATAGGGGCCGCAGGCGAGGGAACTGCCGCGGTCTTTCTGAGCGGTGTCTGGGGTGACTTTCGGCATGGCGACCTCTTTGACATGAAAAAGCCCCGACGCATGCGCCGGGGCTTTCGTCTCGGATGCAGTAGCGCTTAGTTGCGCGATTTGTCCACCATTTTGCCTTTGGTGATCCACGGCATCATGCCACGCAGTTTGGCACCGGTTTCCTCGATGAGGTGCTCGTCGTTGGCACGACGCGAGGCTTTGATGGTCGGCTGGCCGACGGCGTTTTCAAGCATGAAGTCACGCACGAATTTGCCGGCCTGGATGTCGGAGAGAACCTCTTTCATCGCTTTCTTGGTCTGCTCGTAGGGCAGGATGCGCGGGCCGGTGACGTATTGACCGTATTCGGCGGTGTTGGAGATGGAGTAATCCATGTTCGCGATGCCGCCTTCGTAGATCAGGTCCACGATCAGTTTCACTTCGTGCAGACATTCGAAATAGGCCATTTCCGGTGCGTAACCGGCTTCGACCAGGGTTTCGAACCCGCAACGGATCAGTTCGACGAGACCGCCGCAGAGCACGGCCTGTTCGCCGAAGAGGTCGGTTTCGCACTCTTCGCGGAAGTTGGTTTCGATGATGCCGGAGCGGCCGCCACCGATGGCGGAGCAATAGGACAGACCGATCTCAAGCGCTTTGCCGGTGGCGTCGGTGTTCACGGCCACGAGGCAGGGCACGCCGCCGCCTTTGGTGTATTCGCCGCGCACGGTGTGACCCGGGCCTTTCGGCGCCATCATGATCACGTCGACGCCCGGTTTCGGCTCGATCAGGCCGAAATGCACGTTCAGACCGTGCGCGAAGGCGATCGCGGAGCCTTCTTTGAGGTTGTCGTGGACGTATTTCTTGTAGGTCTCGGCCTGAAGTTCGTCGGGCATGGTGAACATGATCACGTCACACCAGGCAGCGGCTTCGGCGATGCCCATCACGGTGAGGCCTTCGGCTTCGGCTTTCTTCGCGGAGGGGGAGCCTTCACGCAGTGCGACGACAAGGTTTTTCGCACCGGAATCGCGCAGGTTCAGCGCGTGGGCGTGGCCTTGCGAGCCGTAGCCCAGAATGGCGACTTTCTTGTCTTTGATGATGTTCACATCGCAATCGCGATCGTAATAGACGCGCATTTTGCATCCCTTCTGTTTTTGTTTCGAGGGGAAAATACGCTATATTTTCCAAAATTGAATGCATAATGATGTTATTTTTTAATTTTATAGCCTTATTAATTCCAGTTTTTTATATTTGTGAATTAATCATGCTTTGGACATAAGCTTCATGGGGCATGCGCGTGTCATGCTCTGATCTCTGCGCTTTACAGAGCGGCAGGAGATTCAGCAAACCGGCCTGAAAGTTGGCCTGAGTGCCGCCGCTTCGAAGCGGCTGATTTCCGGGCGGCACAGGGCGGGGGCGTCGGGGAGATCGTCGCCAAAAATCATGCGCAATTCGGTACGGGCCGCCGCATCGAGCGCCTCCATGGCCATAGGGCCCGTGAACAGGCTTTCGGTTGCGATGCCTTCGGCAAAGATGACCTCATGTTCGCTGAGCAAAAGGTGGAAATATGTGACCTCCTGGCAGGGCGCGTGGCGGATGGTAGAGCCATTCACCAAGGCCTTGGCCGCGACAAAAACAGAGTCTCCGCCAAAATGAAGTTCAATTTCAGCGCCTTGCAGGAGAAAGCGATGGTTGGGGGAGACGCGGATGGGGGTGTGGTTGCCAAGCGCGCCTGCTTCGATCTGGACGGGGGCAAGCGCGTCGCGCCCGTTCACGAGGCTGCGCCCGATCCACAAAATGGGACGGGGACCGTAATCCAGTGTCGTGACGAGATCGCCAATTCTGAGATGTTGAATCGGCACGTCGCCATTTGGGGTGTTGATCCGCGTTCCGGCCGCAAAACAGGGAATGCTGGGAGATGGGTCGAGATCCGGGCCCGTTGAGGTGTAGGTGGAATTGCCCTGAATATAGGTGAGCGTCACACCCGCTGGCGGTTGCGCGCCGTCAAAGGCGACTCCGACAATCGTTGTGTCATAGCCTTCGGTGATCGAGATGCCGACCAGTGTGTATATGTTGCCGTCTGACCCCAAAAGTTCGACGCTGTATTCGCTTTCGACTGTGACGGGCGAGTCGCTTGACCATCTGACAGTGCTGTCGCTTGGAGAATATGTCGTGCCGTTCAGCGTCACTTCGTCGGTCAGTGTCTGATCTGTGACGTTGCTGCCCGAGTAGGGGTCATCCTGCAAAAGGCCGTCTTCGTCTTCATAGGTGATGGCCGTTGTGCTGTCGGGCAATGTCAGCACGAGATCGTTGGGGTTTTCCCAGCTGAAGGCATCGCCCCAGAGGGCGTTTTCAAGCACCCCGGAAACGGACGTGCCGCTTGTGGTGCTTACGGAGATCGCACTGACCTCGTAAACATATAGTGTTGTCGCACTCATGCCTGCACTCAATATTGTTATGCCTTAAGGCGTTTTTCTGAAAATTAACATGGATTTACCGTTTTGCGCAGCCCTTGCACCGTGCTTTCGGAGACTGCGCTGATTTTGCCACGGTGTTCAGGGCGGGATGAGGCTTGGGCGCATGATTTTTATGTAAATTCGGGCATTCTGTATTTATTATGCGGGAAAGCCCATATTTTTGGTGATTTCATGGTGGATGACACGGATCGACGCCTGTTGAGGCAATTGCAAGCGGCACCGGACGCGCCGGTCGCGCTTTTGGCGGAGCGTGCGGGTATGACTCAGTCCACCTATATCCGGCGCCTCGAACGGTTGCGCCAGAGCGGTGTGGTGCAGGCGATCCGCGAAGAGGTCGACTGGCGCGCCATGGGCTATGCGGTGGAGGTCAGTCTGAGGATCACGCTCGACAAGACCGAGCCGCGCGCCTTTGACGAATTCATTCAGGCGGCGCGTGAGGTGCCGGAGGTGATCAACATTGGCACTTTCCTCGGTCGGGTCGATGCGCGGCTTCTGGTGATCGCGCGCACCATGGCGGATTATCAGCGAATTTATCGCGACAAGATCCTCACCCTGCCGCATATGACCGACATCGAGGCACTGATGCAGGTGGCGACGATCAAGGACAGCCAGTCGGTGCCGCTATGATCGATTTGGACGAGATCGACCGCAAGATTGTGCGGGCGCTGTGCGAGGATGCGACGCAATCTGCGGGGGCGCTGGGACGGGAACTGGGGCTTAGCCAACCGGCGACATGGCGACGGATCAAGAGGTTGCGCGAGTTGGGCGTGTTCGGGCCGCGTCGGGTGGACCTTGATCTTGAGGCGCTGGGCTTTGGTGTGACGGTGTTTCTTGGCGTTAAACTCGCCACCAAAGGGCGGGTCAGTCTTGAGGATTTCGAACGTGCCGTGCGCGCGATCCCCGAAGTTCAGACCGTGCAGCACGTTTTGGGCCTGTTCGATTACCGCCTGCGGGTGGTGGCGCAGGATCTGCCCGATTTCGAGCGGGTGCTCAGACGTCGGATCATGACCCTGCCGGGGGTGGGGAATGTGGAGGCCAATGTGCTGCTCTCCGAGGAGCGCCGTCCGGGACCACTTTAGGAAACGCAGCTGCACAGCAATGGTTCCATCACTTTGATTTTACAAAACCTGCCGACTGAATCGGCGCTCTCGTGCGTTTGTGCTTCAAAGACAATGACAAGCCAGGAGACTCCAAATGTCGCACAGCCATGACCATGGGTTCAAACATGACCTCCCGAAACTGCTGGGACGCCGCCGCTTTCTGAGCGTGATGGGCGGCTTGGGGCTGGCCTCCGCCTCCGGTCTTCCGGCGGTCGCGCTCGAATGTATCGCGCTGCCTTGGGAAACGCAGGGGCCCTATCCGGCGGACGGGTCCAACAGCAAGAACGGTCAGGTCGTCAACGTGCTCGAACAGGAAGGCATCCTGCGCACCGATATCACGACCTCTTTCGGCGATTACGAAGGCGATGTCGAAGGCGTGCCGCTCGAACTTGAGCTGGTGCTTCAGAACCACGACGGGTGCACCCCGCTTGAGGGCTACGCGATTTACATCTGGCATTGCGATGGTGAGGGGAAATACTCCCTCTACGATTATACCGATGTCAACTGGCTGCGTGGTCTTGGGGTGGCCGATGCCGAGGGCAAGGTGACATTCACCACCATCGTGCCGGGCTGTTACCCGTCGCGCTGGCCGCATATCCATTTCGAAGTGTTCGAGAGTGCCGAGGCCGCCGTGGCAGGGAAAAATTCCGTTCTGACCGCCCAGATCGCGATCCCGGAAGATCAGGCGCGTCTGGTCTATGAGGCCGACAATTACGACGACAGCACAGTGAACCTGAACAACAACTCGATCTCGGGTGATAACGTGTTCGGTGACAACTCGGAAGATGAGATCATGCAACAGACCCTGTCGATGAAAGGCAGCGTGTCCGAGGGCTATTATGGCTCCGTGGTGATCCCGGTTGATTTCACCGCCGAGCGTGTGGTCGATACGCCGCCGTCGATGCCGGGCGAGATGAACGGTGACATGCCGCCGATGCCGCCGCAGGACCTTTGATCAAACAGAAAGGGCGCTTCCGGGCGCCCTTTTTTCATCCCTGATGTGGAATTTTCTCCGGCGGAAGATCCGCATAGCCGGTGATCATCGGCGTCACGAGGTTCTCGCCCTTGCGCTTCTTGTACCAGAAGATCGCAGCGATATGGCCCAGAACCATGATCAGCAGCAGGAAGGACAGCGGTTCGTGATAGGACAACGCTTTGCGCGCGGTCTCGATCGACACATATTGCGCCAGAGGGCCGACGTTGATGTAATCTTCGGGGTCCGAAAGCATGCCGGTCAGAACCTGCATGGCCAGCACGATCAACACGCCGACGACGAACAATGCGCCGACCGGGTTGTGCCCATAGCTGCGCGAGGGCGTCGCGGAGGAGAGTGTCCGGGCATAGGCGATGACCTTGCCCGGACCTTTGACGAATGTGGCGAAACGTGCGGTGTAAAAGCCGAAAAAGCCCCAGAGAATGCGCAAAGCCACGATCACGGCCACGCTGTAGCCCGCGTAGAAATGCAGGGTCATCTGATCCGGACCGAATTTCCCAAGCCCGAAGGCCGTGAAAAACGCGATCACCAAGGCCCAGTGCAGCACACGCACCACCGGGTCCCAGACATAAGTCTTTTCAAGCTGTTGCGTCATGTTTCGCCCCGCCCCGATCAGAAATCGGCAGCGCGATAGTCGTCGTGGCAGGCCTTGCAGGTGCCGCCCAGTTTGCCGACCGCCGGTTTCAGTGCGTCGAGGCCTGTGCCGGCGACGTCGTTGAGTTCGACGACGGCTTGGTAGAAGGCCATGCCTTTTTCCTGAACGCCGGCCATGTCGGACCAGATCGCGGCCTTGGCGCGGGTTTCGCCCGGCAGGTCCTCGTTCGAGGTGCCCGGCACATAGAGATCGGCGGTGTGATAGCCAGTGAGCGTCAGGATGTCCTTGGCGGACTGGCTGGCGGTTTCGGCGTCATAGTCGATCTTGCCCTGAGTCATGCCGCCCAGAGTGGCCATTTCATAGCCGACAAGCGTGTAGAAGGCGCGACGGGCCTTTGCCACGTCAGAGGGCGCCTGCGCGACGGCGCCGGTTGCGGCGGTGGCCGCGATCACGGTGGAAATGAGAAGTTTACGCATTGGATAGGGGTCCCTGTCTGGTCACAAAATAAAAAGCGTACAATCCGCACGATGGCAGAGATCATGTCACAGCATTGCGTAATTTGAATGTGACAATCTATCCTTAGCGCTCGGGAGGGGCTCCAAAAGCGGGTCAACTTTTTGTTATGATTGAAAATGTTTGCGCAAACACAGACTGTTTGCGCAAACGAAGCGGGGTGCCGACGGTCAGGCGGAAAGAATCCGGCTGACCATCTCGGTGGTGTCGCGCGACAGGTTCGGAGTGGCCAGAATACGCTCCAGTTCGGTGCGGATCATGCCTTGCCGGTCGGCGTCGTAGCGTTTCCATGTCTCGAAAGCGCCACTCATCCGGGCGGTGATTTGCGGGTTCAGGGAATCGAGGCTAATCAGTTGATCCGCAAGCAATTTATAGGCTGCGCCACTGGCGTGGTGGAACCCGGCGTGGTTCGCGGACAGCGCCCCGAAGACCGCACGGAAGCGGTTCGGGTTCTTGTTGGTGAAGGCCGGATGGTGGCTTAGCGCCTCGGCCAGCTCGGCGGCCTTGTCCGGGGCGGCGGAAGCGACCTGCATGGTGAACCATTTGTCCATCACGAGACGGTCGTCTTTCCATTGCGTTTCAAAGGCTTGCAGCTCACTCGTGCCCAGCCCGGCGGAGAGGAGCGCCTGAAGGGCTCCGGCCTGTTCGGTCATGTTGTCGGCCTGCGCAAAGAGCGATGTCGCGGCGGCGCCACCGTCCAGAAGCGCCAGATAGGACAGGGCGGCAAGGCTCAGAGACCGACGACCGGAGCCTTCGGCATCCGGCGTGAACGTGCCGGGTTCCGTCGGTCGGAACAGCGTCGGCAAAGCGTCGGACAAGTGTCGGGCAACGGTGTGGCGCAGGCTTTCGCGCGCGGCGTAGATTTTCTGCGGATCGGGGGTGATGCCCGCGTCGAACAGGGTCTGCGCCAGATCGTCCTGAGACGGCAGGCCAAAGACCAGCGCACGGAACGCGGGGTCCTGCGTCTCGTCGGTGACCACCGCCCGGATCGCGTCGAGATAGGCCGGGGCGGGGGCCGCATCGCGGACAATCATTGCGATCAGCGTGTCCTTGGCGAGCATCCGGCCCATTTCCCATGTCTGGAACGGGTCGGTGTCATGCGCGAGAAGGAAGGCGCGGGTGGCGTCGTCAATCTCGCGTTCCAGAATCACCGGCGCGGAGAAATCGCGCAGCACGGAGGCCACGGGACGCGCCCCCAGCCCCTCGAAGGTGAAACTCTGTTCGGCCTCGGTCATTTCGAGCACGGTCGTCGGCACCACCTCGTCGCCATTTGGGCCGATGAGGCCGACGGAGATCGGGATCACCTGCGGTTTTTTGGCGGTCTGACCGGGCGTCGGCGGCGTGGTTTGGGTGAAATTCAGCGTCAGTGCGCCGTCCTCCCACGTCTCGCTCATTTTCAGGCGCGGTGTGCCCGCTTGCGAATACCATTGTTTGAATTGTGCAAGATCACGACCCGTCACCTCTTCGAAGGACGCCAGCCAATCCTCGATGGTCACGGCCTCGCCGTCGTGGCGGTCGAAATAGAGATCGCAGCCCTTGCGATAGGCCTCGTCACCAATAAGGCGACGCAGCATGCCGATGATCTCCGCACCCTTCTCATAGACGGTTGCGGTGTAGAAATTGTTGATCTCGACAAAGCTTTCGGGGCGCACCGGATGGGCCAGCGGGCCGTTGTCTTCACGGAACTGGCGGGCGCGCAAAATCATAACCTCTTCAATGCGTTTCACCGCATGAGAGCGCATGTCGCCGGAGAACATCTGGTCGCGGTAGACCGTCAGACCTTCCTTGAGGCAGAGCTGAAACCAGTCGCGACAGGTGATGCGGTTGCCGGTCCAGTTGTGGAAATACTCATGCGCGATGATGCCTTCGATCCGCTCGAAATTCGCATCGGTCGAGGTCGTTTGCGAGGCCAGCACACAGGAGGAGTTGAAAATGTTCAGCCCCTTGTTCTCCATCGCGCCCATGTTGAAGTCATCGACGGCCACGATGTTGAAAATGTCCAAATCGTATTCGCGCCCGTAGGTGTCCTCATCCCATTTCATCGACTTTTTGAGGGCCTCCATGCCGAAGGCGCATTTGTCTTCGTCGCCGGGGCGCACCCAGATGTTCAGCTCGACCTCTTTGCCGGATTTTGTGGTGAAACTGTCGGGATGGTTGATCAGCTCGCCTGCCACGAGGGCGAAGAGATAGGAGGGTTTCGGCCATGGATCGTGCCAGACAGCGACCCCGTCGCCGCGCTCCACCGGGTTGCCGTTCGACAAGAGCACGGGCTGGTCGCCCTCGATCCGCACCGTGAAGACCGCCATCACATCGGGGCGGTCGGGGTAGAAGGTGATCTTGCGAAACCCTTCGGCCTCGCATTGGGTCGAATACATGCCGTTCGACATGTAAAGCCCTTCGAGCGCGGTGTTGGTTTCGGGGCTGATCTCGACTTCGGCTTCCCAGACGAAGGGCGTGTCCGGCACGTCGGCCTCAAGGCCGCCCTCGACAAGGCGGGGCGTGATCGGGGTGCCGTCGATGGTGGCGGAGATCAGGTTGAGTTGTTCGCCGTGGAGGAAAAACCGTTTGTCCGAAGCCTCCGGGTCAGGCGTGAAGGCGATTTTCGAGATCACCCGCGTGGCGGTCGGATGCAGCCGGAAGGTCAGATCGACACTGTCGATGCGATAGCCGAACGGGGTGTAATCCTTGAGGTAAACGGTTTGGGGGGCGGCATCTTTCATCGGGCGACTCTTTCTGACTTCGATGCGGGGAAGGTAGGCCGCGCAGATCGGGGCTGCAACGTCCGTCGCGGGAATTTGCACGACGGTTGTGCAGGGAGGCCTGCGGAGCCGGGCGGTGTTTGGCTTGTTTCCGATAGGAAACCCGTTAGTCTGGCGCCGAAATCCTTCAAATTCAGGTGATTCCCATATGACGCGCGTCGACAAATCCGGCCTGATGGTCGCCCAAGAGCTTGCCCAATTCATCGAGACCGAGGCTCTGCCGGGTACGGGCGTGACGGCGGAGGCGTTCTGGGACGGTCTGGCGGGGATGGTGCGCGATCTTGGGCCGAAGAACCGGGCGCTGTTGGAAAAGCGCGAGGAGATTCAGGCGAAGATCGACGACTGGCATCTGACCCGCAAGGGGCAGGACCATGACGCGGCGGCCTATACGGCGTTCCTGAAAGAGATCGGCTATCTGGTGCCCGAGGGGCCGGATTTCGAGATCGAGACCACGAAGATCGACCCGGAATTCGCGACCAAACCGGGGCCGCAGCTTGTGGTGCCGATCACCAATGCGCGTTACGCTTTGAACGCGGCGAACGCCCGTTGGGGATCTTTGTACGATGCGCTTTACGGCACGGATGCGCTGGGCGATTTGCCGTCTGGTAAGGGCTATGATGCGGCGCGCGGCGCGCGGGTGATCGCCTGGGCCAAGGCGCATCTGGATGCGGTTGCGCCGCTGGCGGGGGGCTCTTGGGCGGATGTGACGGGGCTGACCGTCAAGGGCGAGCTTTTGCTTGTGGAGGGCGCGATGGGCGAGACGGGGCTGGCCGATCCGGCGCAGTTTGCGGGATCGAGCGCGGGCCATGTTCTGTTGCAAAAGAACGGGCTTTATATCGACATCGTGATCGACCCTTCGACGCCCGTGGGGGCGCAGGACAAGGCGGGGATTTCCGATATTCTCGTGGAGGCCGCAGTCTCCGCCATCATGGATTGCGAAGATTCCGTCGCGGCCGTCGATGCCGAGGAAAAGGTTGGGGCTTATCGCAACTGGTTGGGCCTGATGAAGGGCGATCTGACCGAAGAGGTTGCGAAGGGCGGCAAGACATTTACCCGCGCGCTTCATGGCGACCGGGCGTTCACCGCGCCGGACGGGACGGAGATCACGCTTCAGGGCCGTGCCATGATGTTGGTGCGCAATGTCGGGCATCTGATGACCAACCCGGCGATCATCGACCCGGAAGGGTATGAGATCGGCGAGGGGATCATGGATGCGCTCGTCACCGTGACGATCGCGCTGCACGATCTGCAAAAGACCAGTGGTCCGCGGAATTCGGTCGAAGGGTCGGTTTACGTTGTGAAGCCGAAGATGCACGGGCCGGACGAGGTGGCTTTTGCGGATGAGATCTTCAGCCGGGTCGAGGCGATCCTTGGGCTGGAGGCGAATACCGTCAAGCTCGGCATCATGGACGAGGAGCGCCGGACCTCGGTGAACCTCAAGGAATGTATCCGGGCGGCGAAACATCGCGTGGCGTTCATCAACACCGGGTTCCTCGATCGGACCGGCGACGAGATCCATACCTCGATGGAAGCCGGGCCGATGATCCGCAAGGGCGAGATGAAGGATCAGCCGTGGATCAAGAGCTATGAGGAGCGCAATGTCGATATTGGGCTGGCCTGTGGTCTGAAGGGGCGCGCGCAGATCGGTAAGGGCATGTGGGCCATGCCGGACCTGATGCAGGCGATGCTGGCGGCCAAGATCGCGCATCCGAAAGCGGGCGCGACCACGGCCTGGGTGCCCAGCCCCACGGCGGCGACACTGCACGCGACGCATTATCATAAGGTCGATGTCTTTGCCGTGCAGGGCGAGATCGCGAAAGGCGGCGCGCGTGGCACGCTTGAGGATCTTTTGACCATTCCAGTCGCCAAAGGCGTCAACTGGTCCGACGACGAAATCACCGCCGAGATCGAGAACAACGCGCAGGGCATCCTTGGCTATGTGGTGCGCTGGGTCGATCAGGGTGTCGGCTGTTCGAAAGTGCCGGACATTCACGACGTGGGTCTGATGGAAGACCGCGCCACCTGCCGGATTTCCTCGCAAGGCCTCGCCAACTGGCTGCACCATGGCGTCGTCTCCGAGGGGCAGGTCATGGCTGCGATGCAGAAAATGGCCGCCGTCGTGGACCGTCAGAACGCGGGCGATCCGCTCTATGTGCCGATGGCGCCGTCGTTTGATACAATCGCGTTCAAGGCGGCTTGCGATCTGGTGTTCAAGGGCCGGGTGCAGCCCTCGGGCTACACGGAACCGGTGCTTCATGCGCGGCGTCTGGAACTGAAAGCGCAGGCCTGAAAAGCACAGGTCTGAAAAGCTCTGTCTTGAATTCTGAGAAAATGGAAAGGGCGGCGCGGGGAGCCGCCCTTTCCAACTCTTGGATCAGTGCGCGTGGGCCGGGGCCGGTTTGACAAGCGTGGTGATCTGATAGAGCGCGCTCAGCCCCACAAGGGCGTAGACGATGCGCGAGAGCGCGGACATTTCGCCGAAAATGGCCGCGACGAGGTCGAAGCCGAACAGGCCGACGAGACCCCAGTTGAGGCCGCCGACGATCAGCAGCACGCGGGTCAGGATATTCAGTGCAGTCATGGTGGTTTCTCCTAGGATACAGGGATTGAGTGCGGCCGCAGGGGCCGGAGGATCACATGTCCGACGGCAGGATCACCTTGTCGATCACGTGAATGACGCCATTGTCGGCGGCCACATCCGCCGCGATCACGGTGGCGTCGTTGATCATCACCTTGCCCTCCATGGTCTTGATCATGACGTCGCCGCCCTCGACCGTCGTGGCGCTGTCGAGCTTGACCACGTCACCGCTCATGACTTTGCCGGGCACGACATGATAGGTCAGGATCTGCACAAGCTTGTCCTTGTTCTCGGGCATAAGCAGCGTTTCGAGTGTGCCCTCGGGCAGGGCGGCGAAGGCGGCATCGGTCGGGGCGAAGACGGTGAACGGGCCGTCGCCTTTGAGCGTCTCGACAAGGCCCGCTTCGGTGAGCGCGGTGGCCAAGGTGGTGAAATCGCCTGCCGCGACGGCGGTGTCGACGATGTCATCGGCGAAGGCCGGGGCGGAGAAGCCCAGAGACAGGCCCAGCGACAGGGCGGTCAGGGCGGTGGCAAAGGTGCGTTTCGGGGTCGGCATGTTTTCCTCCTAAAGTCGTCCCGCACAGTGTGACGGGGCTGTGTTTTTCGATGATTTTATTTTGGTGCAAAGTATTTTTCACAACATGCACATTTGCGTGATGATATAAACTTTATATCTGTGGTAAAAATTATCTGCTAAGGTCGACACCGCAGGTCAAACAAACACGACTTTGGGGGGCGCGTATGCTGTCCGACACACTGACGGAAAACCTCGAACAGTATCGAATCGGGGAAAAGATCAACCGGTTGCGCCGGGAAAAGGGGCTCGGATTGACCCAGCTCGGCGCGCATACCGGCCTGTCCGCCGGGATGTTGTCCCGGCTGGAGCGCGGGCAGGCGGTGCCGACCCTGCCGACGCTCATGCGCATTGCGCTTGTGTTCGGCGTCGGGCTGGATCACTTCTTTGCCGATCCCGCTCAGGCGCCGGTCTGCGCGGTGGTTCCGAAAAGCGATAGGATCGCGATGCGGGTCGAGATCGGCGAGAAGCTGTCGCATCTGTTCGAAAGCCTCGATTACCCGGTGCGCAATGCGCCGCTCTCGGCCTACACGGCAGAATTTCCGCCCGGCGGCCCGGCCAGTGCGCCGCATCGTCATCCGGGAATGGAGCTTTTGTTTGTGCTCGAAGGTCGGCTCGGATTGACCGTTCACGGTCGACGCCACACGCTCGGACCCGAAGACGCCATGTGTTTCGAGGCGGATCATGATCATTTCTATGAGAATTTGGGCGAAATCCCGGCGCGGGTGATCGTTGCGGTGGCGAAATGATTGCGCAGCGCCCCTGTGCAGGGGAACACATGTGCGCGGCTTTTCTCCTGCTTCGATTCTCCTTAGAGTAAGAAAAAAAGGATGCAGAGGCGTTATGACCAGACCCATCGTTGGTATCATCGGCAATTCGAACCTGCTGGACGGCAGCTACCCGGCCTTCACCGGCGGGCGGATGAATGCCGAGGCGGTGTCCGATGTGGCGGGCTGCATGCCGCTTCTGATCCCGCCGCACCCGGGCTTTGTGTCTATCGAGGAGCTGATGGCGGCCTGTGACGGGTTCGTCTTCACCGGCGGGCGCCCGAATGTGCACCCGGAGGAATATGGCGAAGAGGAAACCGCGGCGCATGGGGCGTTCGACCGCTGCCGCGATGCGGTGACCCTGCCGCTGATCCGGGCCTGTGTCGAGAAAGGCCAACCGATCTTCGGCATCTGCCGCGGGTTTCAGGAGGTCAATGTCGCCATGGGTGGCACGCTTTACCCGGAGATTCGCGAATTGCCGGGGCGGATGAACCACCGGATGCCGCCGGAGGGGACTTTGGAGGAGAAATTCGCCCTGCGCCACCCGGTGAAGTTTTCGAAAGGCGGGGTGTTCGAGGCGCTTTTGGGCGCGGACGAGGTGATGACCAACACACTCCATGGTCAGGGGATCAAGAAACCCGGCGCGCGCATCGTGATCGACGGCTATGCGCCGGATGGCACGCCGGAGGCGATCTATGTGAAAGACGCGCCGGGGTTCACTTTGGCGGTGCAATGGCACCCGGAATATCGCGCCGGTGAAGATCCGGTGTCACGCCCGTTGTTCGAAGCGTTCGGCAAGGCGGTGCATGCCTTTGCCGAGGCGCGGCGCAAGAAGGTGGCGGAAGAGGCCTAAGGCGCGGCGGGCTTACAGCCGTTTTTCCATCCGGAAGTTTTCGATCCCGACCGACTGGTGCGTCGCGGTATGGCGGATCACGGTCTGGCGCGCCACCACGCGCCAGCCGCGTTTTTCAAAAAACCGGCGCGCCAGATGCGACGCCTCGGTGTCCATCTGCGTGAGCCCAAGACGTCGGGCCTCCGCTTCGCAGGCCTCATAGAGTTTGAGCGCGGTGCCCTTGCCCATTTCTTCGAGCGCGACATAGGCGAAGTCGATATGCCCGTCATGGCCCATGGTGAAAAAGCCGACGATCCGACCCCATCGGGTGGCGCAGATCGCATAGCCTTCGGTCAGGCGGTCGGGCCAGCTTTCAGGGGCATGCTCACGGGGCGGGGCCCAGGCGGCGCGTTGCTCCGCATCGTAGAACGCGCCTGTGCCGCCATGGATGGTGCGATGAAACAGCGCATAGCAGGCGTCGGCATCTTTTCTTTGCACAGGGCGCAGTTTCACGACATTTTCCTCGCCTGAACGGTTTCGGTTCAGTAGGTCTTTTCACGGCTGTGCGAAAAAGGCGATGCGTTTGCGATGAAATATCTCGATTATCCGCCGATCTGGTTGCTGGGCTTCATGGGGCTGACATGGGGAGGGGCGCAGATCGGGCTGAGGGTTGCGCCGCCGCTCTGGTTGAAGGCCCTGGGCGGGGCGTTGATCGCGCTCGGGCTGGGGCTCATGGTGGCGGCGGTTTTTGCGATGTGGCGGCATCATACCACCGTGGTGCCGCATCGCATTCCCTCCGAGATTGTCACCGACGGGATTTACCGCCTGACACGAAACCCGATTTACCTTGGCGATGCCTTTACACTTGCTGGCTTTGCTTTACTGTTCGGCAGCCCGGCAGGGGTGGTTTTTGTTCCCGTCTTTATGGCGGTGATACAGAGGCGGTTCATTGTCGAGGAAGAAACATGGCTCAGGACGAAATTTTCGGAGGAGTTTCAAACCTGGGCGGAGAAGACACGGCGCTGGCTGTGACCTCCCGTCACAGTTTCGGTTATGTTTGCGCAATAATGTTGCTCTGCATTGCCGCGATTGGGTAAGGAAGGTGCCAAGAATGAAGACTGGGGAAAAAGAGGACATACACGTTGAAATTCGGTGTTCCTAAGGAAGTGTTCGAGGGGGAGGCGCGTGTTGCGCTGACGCCCGAGAGCGCCAAGCAATTGCAAAAGCTTGGCTATGACTGCGCAATCGAAGCCGGGGCGGGTGCCGCCGCCGGGTTCTCGGACAAGGCCTATGCAGAGGCGGGTGTCGAGGTGATCGAGGGGGCGAAAGCGCTCTGGGACGCCTGTGACATCGTCGCCAAGGTGCGCCAGCCGGACGAGACCGAGATGGGCTATCTGCGCGAAGGCCAGACGCTCATTTCGTTCTTCAACCCGGGCGGCAATGCCGAGGGCATGGAAAAGGCGAAAGAGACGGGTGCGAACGTCATCGCCATGGAAATGGTCCCGCGGATTTCGCGCGCGCAGAAGATGGACGCTCTGTCGTCGATGGCGAACATCGCGGGCTATCGTGCCGTGATCGAGGCGGGCAACAACTTTGGCCGGTTCTTCACCGGTCAGGTGACCGCTGCCGGTAAGGTGCCGCCCGCCAAGGTGCTGATCGTCGGCGCCGGTGTGGCCGGTCTCGCCGCCATCGGCACCTCCACCTCTCTCGGTGCGATCACCTATGCGTTCGACGTCCGCCCGGAAGTGGCCGAACAGGTCGAATCCATGGGTGCCGAATTCGTCTATCTGGACTTCAAGGAAGAACAGCAGGACGGCGCGGCCACCGGTGGCTATGCCTCCGTGTCTTCCCCGGAGTTCCGCGAAGCCCAGCTTGCCAAGTTCCGCGAACTGGCCCCCGAGATGGACATCGTGATCACCACGGCCCTCATCCCGAACCGCGAAGCGCCGGAATTGTGGACCGAGGACATGGTGGCCGCGATGAAAACCGGCTCCGTGATCGTCGATCTTGCGGCGGAAAAAGGCGGCAACTGCAAGTTGACCGTCAAGGACGAGAAAATCGTCACCGAGAATGGCGTGACCATCATCGGCTATACCGATTTCCCGTCCCGCATGGCGACGCAGGCCTCGACGCTTTACGCGACGAACATCCGTCACATGATGTCCGATCTGACGCCGGAAAAAGACGGCAAGCTCGTGCACAACATGGAGGACGACGTGATCCGCGGCGCGACCGTGACCTACGATCACGCGATCACCTTCCCGCCGCCGCCGCCGAAAGTGGCTGCGATTGCCGCGAAACCGAAGGAAAAGGTCAAGGAACTGACGCCGGAGGAAAAACGTGCCGCAGAAGTGGCCGCGTTCAAGAAACAGACCCGCAATCAGGTGACGCTGATCGCCGTGGGGGCGATCCTGCTTCTGGGCGTGGGTCTTGTGGCACCTGCCTCCTTCATGCAGCACTTCATCGTCTTCGTGCTCTCGGTCTTCATCGGCTTCCAGGTGATCTGGAACGTGTCGCATTCGCTGCACACGCCCTTGATGGCGGTGACCAACGCGATCTCCTCGATCATCATTCTGGGGGCGCTGATGCAGATCGGCTCCGGCTCCTGGCTTGTGATCCTTCTCGCCGCGCTTTCGGTCTTTATGGCCGGGATCAACATCTTCGGCGGCTTCCTTGTCACGCGGCGCATGCTCGCCATGTTCCAGAAATCGTAAGGGAGAGAGATTATGGACTACGGATTTACCACTGCGGCCTATGTGGTCGCTGCCGTTCTCTTCATTCTCGCGCTCGGCGGTCTCTCGGGACAGGAAAGTGCGAAACGCGCCGTCTGGTACGGCATTGTCGGCATGGCTCTGGCCGTGTTCGCGACGCTGATCGGGCCGGGTGCCGGTCTTTGGGTGCTCTCCGCGATCCTGATCGCGGCGGGGGGCGTCATCGGCTGGTACGTGGCGAAAAAGGTCGAGATGACCGAGATGCCGCAGCTTGTCGCCGCGATGCATTCGCTCGTGGGTCTGGCCGCCGTCTTCGTGGGGTTCAACACCCATATCGAAGCCGCGCGCATCGCCGCGATGACCGCCGAACAGAAACACCTGCTCGAAGGCTTTGCCGCAGTTGTGGCGCATAAGACGCCGGTGGAGCTGAACATCCTCAAGGTCGAACTGTTCCTTGGCGTGTTCATCGGGGCGGTGACCTTTACCGGCTCCGTGGTGGCCTTCGGCAAGCTCGCGGGCAAGGTGACCTCGAAAGCCACCAAGCTGCCGGGCGGTCATGCGCTGAATGCGGGCGCTGCGATCCTCTCGATCATCCTGCTGATCCTCTACATGAACGGTGCGGGCGGTTGGGCGCTGATCCTGATGACGCTTCTGGCGTTCTTCATCGGCTACCACCTGATCATGGGCATCGGCGGCGCGGATATGCCGGTCGTGGTGTCCATGCTCAACTCCTACTCGGGCTGGGCCGCGGCGGCGATCGGTTTCTCGCTGGGCAACGATCTTCTGATCGTGGTCGGTGCGCTGGTCGGCTCCTCTGGTGCGATCCTGTCGTACATCATGTGTAAGGCGATGAACCGCAGCTTCGTCTCGGTTATTCTGGGTGGCTTCGGCGGTACCACGGGGCCGGCGATGGAGGTCGAGGGCGAACAGGTCGCGATCGATGTCGACGGTGTGGCAGCGGCTTTGAACGAGGCCGACAGCGTGATCATCGTGCCGGGCTACGGCATGGCGGTGGCGCAGGCGCAGCAGAACGTGGCCGAACTGACCCGCAAGCTGCGGGCGCAGGGCAAGAACGTCCGCTTCGCCATTCACCCGGTGGCGGGGCGTCTTCCGGGGCACATGAACGTGCTTCTGGCCGAGGCGAAAGTGCCCTACGACATCGTGCTTGAGATGGACGAGATCAACGAGGACTTCCCGGACACCGACGTGGTGATCGTGATCGGCTCGAACGACATCGTGAACCCGGCGGCACAGGAAGATCCGAACTCTCCCATCGCGGGGATGCCGGTTCTCGAAGTGTGGAAGGCGAAACAGGTTTTCGTGTCGAAACGCGGTCAGGGTACCGGCTACTCGGGGATCGAGAACCCGCTGTTCTACAAGGACAACACGCGGATGTATTACGGCGATGCGAAACACTCCATCGGCGAGTTGCTTCCGAAGATCGACTGATCGGGACAGACAGAAGACAGAGAGGGCGGCCCAAGGGTCGCCCTTTTCGTTTGAGTATTTGGACAGCAAAGGAAACGCACAGCGCGCTTGCGGGAATGGATCGGGAAAAGCGCTTGAGCTGGAGTATGCTCCAGCCCCTAGGCTCTGTTTTGACCTTGAATGCATGAGGGCAAGATGAAGATTTCAGAGGTTGCCAAGACCACCGGGCTGAGCATCGACACGCTCAGGTTCTATGAGAAAATCGGTCTGATCGATCCGCCGCCGCGCGACGGGGCGGGGCGGCGCGATTACCCGGAGGAGGTGATCGGCTGGATCGCCTTTCTCGGCCAATTGAACGCCACCGGCATGCCGCAGGCGGAGCGGGTGCGTTACGCCGAACTGAGGCGGCAGGGGGCGGCGACCTATACGGCGCGGCGCGAGATGTTGGCGGCGCATCGTGAGGTGATCCGCGCAAAGCTGGCGCTGATGCAGGACACGCTTGCCCTCATGGATCGCAAGGTCGCGATTTACGAACAGCTTGAAGCAGAGGAAAACACCGATGTCTGACGCATTGCAAAAGGGCCGCGAGGTCATCAAGACACTGAACCCCGATCTGGAGACCATCCTGTCGGAGCGCTACGACGGGATCGTGCCGGATATGGCGGAAACGCTGATCGAATGGGCTTACGGGCGGCAATATGCCCGCGACGGGGTAGATTTGAAGACCCGGCAGTTGTGTACGGTGGCCGCCCTGACCGCCTTGGGCGGGGGGACTGCGCCGCAGCTCAAGATCAACATCGAACATGCCATGGCGGCGGGGGCGAGCGAGGTGGAGATCGCGGAGGTGATCTGGCAAATGGCGCTTTATGCCGGGATGCCCGCCGCGATCAACGGGCTGAACGCGGCGCAGGAGGTGTTTGCCGCCTGAGACTAAAAGGGCTTGCGGCGGGGCTTTTCATCCGCGCCGCAAGTTGCCATGCTCTGGCGCAAAGGAGCCCCCAGCATGAAACATACGACCCCCGAAGAGATCGCCGCAGACAGCGCGTTCATCGACAAGATGACCGCGATCCGGCGCGATATTCACGCCCATCCGGAGACGTCATTCGAAGAGGTGCGGACCAGCGCGATTGTGGCGGAGTTTCTCGAAGGGCTGGGGATCGAGGTGCATCGGGGGCTTGGCAAGACCGGCGTCGTGGGGACGCTCAAGGGCAAGCGTCCGGGGCAAAAGGCGATTGCGCTTCGGGCCGATATGGATGCGCTTCATATCACCGAGGACACGGGCGTGCCTTACAGCTCGCAAGTGCCGGGCAAGATGCATGCCTGCGGCCATGACGGGCATACGACGATGCTTTTGGCCGCTGCGGAAAAACTCGCCGCCGACCCGGATTTCGCAGGCACGGTGCGCTTCGTGTTCCAACCCGCGGAAGAAGGCGGTGGCGGGGCCAATGAGATGATCAAGGACGGCTTGTTCGAGCTTTTCCCGACCGATGCGATCTACGGCGTGCACAACGGGCCGATGGAGCCGCTGGGGCAATTGACGACGCGGGTCGGACCCTACACGTCGGCCTGCGATGACTGGGAGGTGACGTTCGAAGGCACGGGCGGCCATGGTGCCTCGCCGCAGAAGGGCACCGATCCGACGGTCGCAGCCGGGCAGTTCATGGCCGCTGTCGGCAATATCGTCTCGCGCAAGGTGGATCTGACGGATTGGGCGGTGATCTCCATCGGTCATGTCGCGGGGGGAGAACGGCAAAGTCCGAATATCATCCCGGCGAAGGTGCTTGTGGCTGGCACGGCGCGGAGCTACCGCCCCGAGGTGCGTGAGGCGCTGATGACGGAACTCACGCGGTTGGCCGAAGGATGCGCCATGGCCAATGATGTGACGGCGAAGGTGGAGATCGACCGGGGCTATCCGCCGCTTGTGAACAGCGCGGACGAGGTGGCGGTGGCCGGGCGTGCCCATACGGCGGGGGCCGGGGCGGCACTGACCGACACCAAAGCCTCCGCGATCGGGGCCAGCGAGGATTTCGCCTATTATCTGGAAAAGATTCCCGGCGCTTACGTGTCGATCGGCAATGGCGACGGGCCGGGGGCAGCTTTTGTCCATACGCCGAAATTCGATTTCAACGACGATCTCATTCCCATCGGTGTGGCCTTCTGGATGAATGTCGTGGCCGAGGAACTTGGCTGAGATCGGCTGCGGTATACCATCGCATTCATATAAGTCACTGATAAGGAATGAATATTTAATTTGCCTCGGGTGGGGCGGGCAGGCTATAGGCGAGAGACATAATATTTCTCAGAGACTGCCATGGCCCCTTTGCAAGATCACCCGCGCCGCTACGAGCTGGCCAATGAACTGCACGCCCGTCCTTTCCCCGAAGTGACGAGCAATGCGCGCGCCGCCTATCTGGCGATCCGGGCTGCGGGCGATGCGGCGCGGCGGGACCGGGATCTCGACCGGGCGCATTTGCTGGCGCTGTTGGATCGTTATGGGGCGGCGCATCCGGCGCCGGGGGCGACGCATTACATCGGGCCTTTGGGCAAATACCGGCTGAAATGGGAAAGTCATACGGAATTCGTGACCTACACGATCTTCGCCGAAGGGGTGGCGGAGCGGGCCTTTGACAAGAACACCTTCGATCTTTTCCCGGAAGACTGGCTCGATGCCGCGCCGGGGCAGCGGATCACCTCGGCGTTGATCCGGGTCGAAACGGTGCAGGAGGATGCGCAGATCGTTGAGCGGATCAATACCTGGTTTGAACGCGAAAGTCTGGCCGTGGCCCGCGTCCTTGACGGGGCGATGGTGGTTGCGGGGGATTTCCGCATCGACGAGGCGGGGCATATGCGCTTTGCCATTTTCCCGGTCGAGGATTGCGGACAACGCCGGATCGGACGGGTGTTGCAGCGGCTTTGCGAGATCGAGACCTATAAGGCGATGTCGATGCTGGGTCTGGTGCAGGCGCGCAAAGTGGTGCGGGAACTGGCGGACATCGAAAAGGAACTTGCGGAGTTGATGGCGACGCTGACCTCCAAGGGCGATGTGCCCGCCGAGGAGATGCTTGAGGATATTCTCGGGCTGTCGACGCGGATCGAGGGCATTGTGACGCGCACCAATTTCCGCTTCGGGGCGACCGGGGCCTATGAGGCCATCGTGACACAGCGGATCGAAGTGCTGCGCGAGAGCCGGTTTCTGGGGCGTCAGCTGTTCAGCGAATTCATGATGCGGCGCTACGATCCGGCGATGCGCACGGTGGCGGCGGCGAAGACGCAGCTCGAAAATCTGGCCGAACGGACGGCGCGGGCGGCGAACCTGCTCAGAACCAAGGTGGATGTGAGCCGTCAGGCGCAGAACCAGAAATTGCTGGCAAGCATGGACAAGCGTGCCGATCTTCAGCTCCGCCTGCAAGAGACGGTGGAGGGGCTGTCGGTGGTGGCGATCAGCTATTATGCGGTGAGCCTTGCGGGCTATCTGATCTATCCGGTGCTCGAACCGCTGGGGCTGTCCAAGGGGCTGGCGCTGGCGCTGCTCACGCCGCTGGTTGTCCTTGCGGTCTGGCTTGGCCTGCGGCGGATAAAGAAACATCATCTCGGATGAGTCGGGCGGCGAGCGTGCCGCCCAGAGCGATGGACACGAGGGCCAGCGTTGCGGCCAGCGACAGGCTCGGTACACCGGCAAGACCTGCGCCGACAGTGCAACCGCCCGCGAGCACACCACCCACGCCCATGAGTGCGGCACCTGCCATGTAACGCCCGGTTTGACGGGGGCTCTCGAAACTCTGCCAGCGGAAGCGGTCAGACAACAGCGACGAGGCGAGAGCCCCCAGAATGACACCGCCGATGAGGCCGGTGCCAAACCCCGCAGGGATGGAGGAGGCGGCGACGGACCAGAACAGGGTCTCGGCCGCGGGGGATGTGAAGGACAGGCTTTCCATTGCGATCGGGTCGAATTCATCGAACAGGACGAAGCCGGTGCCGACCCATGCGGCGGGGACCAGAAGGCCGATCAGCGCGCCGAGGATTAGATCGCGCCCGGAGGTGGCGTATTTCCATGCGACAAGAGCGGCGGTGCCCGCAATCAGGGCGGTCCAGAGGAGGGCCGGGCCGGGGAGGGCGGCGTTGCCAAGGGGCAGCGTGACGCTGCCGAGCGTGGTGCGGACAGGGGCCAGCACGCCTTTGAGCGTCGCATGGGCCACCACGGCGAAGACCACGAGGACGAGGGCGGCGCGGAGGTTGCCGGAGCCGGACAGCACGGTGAGGCGGGAGACACAACCGCGGGTCAGGACCATGCCCGCGCCGAACATCAGACCGCCGGTGAGGATGGCAAGCCAGGGCAGATCGGGGGCGAGGAAGCGATGGTCGGCAAAGGAGATCAGCCCCTCGGCCACGGCGATTTGGGTGCCGAGCACGGCGGTCGCGAGGGCGGCGAGCCAGACGCCTGCGGCGGCGCCTCGCTCAGAGCGCGGACCGGCGACGGCGCGGCGGAAACAGAAGCGTGAGACCTCGGCCAGCGCGCCGAAGAGCACACCGATTATAAGGCCAAGGATCACCGAGGCCAGACGCGGCGAGAGGTCCAGTCCGAGGGTCTCATACATGTCGCTTCTTTCCGAGAAGGGGAATTTCGTTCTGAATATGATGCAGGTGAGGCAGAATGCAATCTTTTGAACTTGGGTGAATAGGTCGTCTTATGGAATAATATTCTTCTGGCACGGGCGCGCTTGGAACTCTGTCGGGGGAGCGGCGCAGGATGGGCAAACAAAGGAAAACGCGCCGGGGGAGCGGCGCGTTTGTTGTTTTTATTTTGCGGTATGGCGTATCGGCGTTGATTACCGGCCACGAATGCGCGGGTCGAGGGCGTCGCGCAGCCCGTCGCCGATGTAATTCACGGCGAGAACGGTGAGAGAGATCGCCAGCCCCGGCCAGATGACGCGTTCGGGATATTGCTGGATCATGTCCTTTGCGTCGAACAGCAGGCGGCCCCATGTCGGGTAATCCGGCGGGAAGCCGAGGCCCAGAAAGGACAGGGCGCTCTCGGTGATGATCGCGTTGGCGATGCCCAGAGTGGCCGAGACCATGATAGGCGACATGATATTGGGCAGGATGTGCCGCAGCACCACACGGCGGCTTGGCGTGCCGATCGAGCGGGCGGCCAGAACATATTCGCGTTCCTTGAGCGCCAGGACATCGCCGCGCACGATCCGGGCGGTCTGCATCCAGCTGGTGATGCCGATGACGAACACGATCAGGATGAAAATCCCGGCCTCAAGCCCGAAAAATTTCCGCAAAGGATCGCGGAACAGCATGATGATCACCATCAAAAGCGGCAGGAGCGGCAGGGCCAGAAACAGATCGGTGAGCCGCATCAGCAGCCCGTCGAGCTTTTTCCAATAGCCCGCCAGAACGCCCACGAAAGTGCCGAGCACCAGCGACAGGAACATGGCGGTGAGGCCGACGGAGATCGACACCTGCCCGCCCGCCAGCATCCGGGCGAGGATGTCGCGGCCCAATTGGTCGGCGCCGAAAGGATGCGCCAGCGAGGGGCCCTGATTGCGGGCGCGGAAGTCGATATAGGTGGGGTCGATGGTCCAGAGGAAGGGGCCGAGATAGACCGCGAGAATGATGAAGACGAAAAAGACCAGCCCCGCCATGGCGCCCTTGTGGGTCTTGAACTGGTCCCAGACGTCCCACCATTGGTTGCGGGGGGCTTTGGCTTTGACGGCGGTGGTTACGGTTGCGTCAGACATGATCAACCTCCCTTAATCGTAGCGGATGCGCGGATCGAGAATGCCGTAGAGGATGTCCGCGATGAGGTTGAAGAGAACGATGAGCACGGCGAAGATGAAGGTCAGGGTCTGGACCATCGGCGCGTCGGAGGCGTAGATCGCGGTGATCAGCATCTGGCCGAGGCCGTTCACCTGAAACACCTGCTCGGTGATGATCGCGCCGCCGAAAATCGACGGCACGCCGAGCGCGATCACGGTGACCACCGGGATCATCGAGTTGCGCAGCACATGCAGCAGGACGACGACTTTCTCCGACATGCCCTTGGCGCGGGCGGTGCGGACGTAATCCTGATTGAGGTTGTCGAGCATGGAGGCGCGCATAAAGCGGCTGACCTGCGCGGCATTATAGAGCGTCAGGACGAAGACCGGCATGGCCATCTGTTTGATCTGGAAGAGGAAAGAGGGCCAGTCGGTGACCTTGTGGGTGGTGTCGTAGATCGAGGGGAACCAGCCCAGCGTGACGGAAAAGATCACGATCAGAAGCACACCGGAGAAGAAGGTGGGGATGGAGAAGCCGATCATCGACACGAAGGTGCCGAGCTGGTCGAACCACGAATATTGCCGATAGGCGGAGACGATCCCGATCGGCACGGCGATCAGCGTTGCGAAGACATAGGAGAGGCCGACGACCCAAAGTGTCTGCGGCATGCGTTCGGCGACGACGGTCATCACCGGGGAGCGGGACTGGAAGGAGATAATGCGTTGTTTTCCTTCGGCAAAGCTCGTTCCGAAAATATGGTCGAAGGCCACCTGCGGCTCGACGACGAAGAATTGGTAGAGCCAGTTCAGGAAGCGGATATGCACCGGTTCGCCAAGGCCCAGAGCCTCGCGCATCTTCTCTTTGACCTCGGGTGGCACGGTCAGCGGGATAGAGGCCATCGGATCGCCGGGGGCGAGATCCAGCAGAAGGAAGATCACCAAAGAGATGAACAGAAGCGTCGGTATGGCGAGAAGAAGTCGACGGATCGTGTAATGGAGCATAGGGCGGCGCCTCGGTTCAGGTCTTTTGTCGTGAGAGGGAGGACGCCCCGTCGCGAAGACGGGACGCCCGAGGGTCGGTTACTTGACGCGATACCAATCGGCGACATTCCAAAGCTCGGAATCCCACGAGTTCATGATCACACCGCCAAGCGTGTTGGACGCGGCGGAGACGCGACCGCGATAGACCAGCGGGATGATCGCATAGTCCTGCATCAGCATGTCGTTCATCGCTTTCGCAAGCTCGGCACGTTTTTCAAGCTCACCGGTTTTGGCCATTTCGGCGACGAGGGCGTCATACTCCTCGGTGCAATAGCGCGGCATGTTGTTGCCCTGCCATTGCGTTTCCGGGCGCGGGGCCTGAATGCAGGCCCAGTTGGCCATATAGGCTTCCGGGTCTGTGCCATCGAAGTTGTTGGCGTACATTTCCACATCCGCGTAGAACTTCTGGAACGTGTCGGGCGAGCCCGCATCGCCACCGAAGAACACGGAGCTGTCGATGTTGCGCAGTTCAACCTCGACGCCGATCTCGTTCCACCACTGTTTGATGATCGCCTGGAAATCCTGACGCACGGCGTTGGTCGAGGATTGGAACAGCAGGGACAGTTTCTTGCCGTCTTTCTCCCGAATGCCGTCGGAGCCCATCACCCAGCCATCGGCGTCGAGCAGGGCTTTCGCGCCTTCGATGTCCTGCACCATGCAGGCGTCGTTGGCGGTGGAGGAATAGATTTCCGGGGCGGGCAGGACGTTACAGGTCACTTTGCCCGCCGCACCGTAGCCGATTTCCACCAGAAGATCGCGGTCGATCGCCATGGACAGCGCTTGGCGCACGGATTTGTCCGACAGGATCGGGTTCGGATGTGCGGCGGTGGCGCGTTCGTCGCCAAGCGCCGGATCGGGGTCGGTGTAGTTCACCATGATGCGCTCGACGAGCGTGCCGAAGGACACTTCGAGCTTGCCCTTGCCTTTGGATTCCATATCCGCGAGCACATCGGGGGCGAGCTGAAGGTTCCAAGCGTAATCGAATTCGCCGGTTTCCAGAACGGAGCGACCCGCCGCCGCCGCATCGCCGCCGCCTTTGACGGTCGCGGTCGCGAAGGCCGGTTTCGCCGGGTCGCGGTAGTTCGGGTTGGCGGACATGGAGACCACGTCATTGGTCTTGAACTCATCCACAACGAACGGGCCGGTGCCGATCGGGGCAAAGTTCTGTTCGGTGCAGGAGGCCATGGCTTCGCCGGTGCAGTTGGCGAACTGGGCCTTCTGAATGATCGGGGCCTGCGCGCCCACGAAGGGGCCGTAAGGGAAGGGTTTGGCCACGCCGAAATGCACGATGACGGTCAGGTCATCGACGATTTCCACGTCGGTCACGTCATTGTATTTCTCGGTCTGGGCGCAGCCACCGCCTTCGGAGGTGCAATATTCCCAGGTGAATTTGAGATCTTCGGAGGTCAGCGGCGTGCCGTCGGACCACAGAAGGCCGGGTTTCAGCTTCCACGTGATGTTTTTCAGGTCGGCGGACACGCCGCCGTTTTCCACGGTCGGAACGGTTTCGACCAGAAACGGCACCATGGCGCCGGTTTCGTCGTAGCGGGCAAGGGGTTCGAGCACGAGGGAGCCGACTTCGAGCTCCTTGGTGCCGCCCGACAGATAGGGGTTCATCGTCGAGGGCGCTTGCCAATAGATGATGTTCACATGGCCGTCGGCGCCACGTTCCGCAAACGCGGCCGGGGCCATGGCGAGCCCGGCGACGGTCCCCAGAACGGTGCCCTTCAGGGCAGTCTTGATTTTCATTTTACCTCTCCTTGTTGGATGCTCTTATCCTCGAAACCGGCACCTTAGGCGGCGCTCTCATTGGTATTCGTATACTTGTGACAGGCGACCTGACGACCGGGGGCGATCTCCTGACCCAGCGGGTCGATCTCGCGGCAGATGTCCATGACCTGCGGGCAACGGGTGCAGAAATTACAGCCCTTGGGCGGGTTCGACGGCGAGGGCACATCGCCTTGCAAAAGAATGCGCTCCACCTTCTCCTCAAGCCATGGATCGGGCTCGGGCACGGCGGACAAAAGCGCCTGCGTATAGGGATGTTTCGGATCGGCAAACAGCTCTTCGCGGCTGGCCAGCTCGACGATCCGCCCGAGATACATGACGGCCACCCGATCCGCGATATGGCGGACCATCGACAGGTCGTGGGAGATAAACAGGTAGGTCAGCCCGAATTCTTCCTGCAAATCCTCCAGAAGGTTCACCACCTGCGCCTGAATCGACACGTCGAGCGCCGCAATCGGTTCGTCGCAGACGATGAATTTCGGATTGAGCGCCAAGGCGCGGGCAATGCCGATCCTCTGGCGCTGACCGCCGGAAAACTCATGCGGGTAACGGTTGGCGAAATCGCGGTTCAGCCCCACGGCATCCATCAGCGAGAGCACTTTTTCGCGCTTCTCGGCCTTGGACAGATGCGCATGTTCATCGAGCGGCTCACCGATGATCGCAGAGACGGACATGCGCGGGTTCAAAGAGGCCTGCGGGTCCTGAAACACCATCTGCATGGTCGGGCGCATTTTGCGCAGGTCGGGCTGGGGCGTCGTGCCGATCTCATGGCCGTCGATCGTAATCGACCCTTCGGTGATGTCGTAAAGCCGCAGGATCGCGCGCCCGGCGGTGGATTTGCCACAGCCGCTTTCGCCCACAAGCCCAAGCGTCTCGCCCTCGTAAATGTCGAAGCTGATGCCATCGACGGCCTTCACCTCGCCGACGCGCTTTTTCAACACGCCGGCATGGATCGGGAAATGCATTTTCAGATCGCGCACCGCGACCAGAACCTTGTCCGACGTGATGTCAGTCATGGCGGGGCCCTCCGGTGTCGAAATCGTAGAAACAGGCGGCGTCATGGCCGGGGCCGACATCGAACCGGGCCGGGTTTTCGGACAGGCAGCGCGCGAGGGCGAAGGGGCAGCGCGCGGCGAAAGAGCAGCTCGACGGTTCCGCGCGCAGGATCGGGGGCTGGCCTTCGATCACCTCAAGCCGTTCGGCCCTCTCGCCACGCACGGAGGGCACGGTTTTCAGAAGCGCGCGGGTGTAGGGATGACGCGGGTGTTTGAACAACTCGCGCACGGGGGCATGTTCGACGATCTGCCCGCCGTACATCACCAGAACCCGATCCGCGATCCCGGCGATCACGCCCAGATCGTGGGTGATCCAGATCACCGCCATGCCAAGCTTGGCGCGCAGCTCGTGCATCAGCTCAAGGATCTGCGCCTGAATGGTCACATCGAGCGCGGTGGTCGGCTCATCGGCAATCAAAACCTCGGGGTCGCAGGCCAGCGCGATGGCGATCATCACACGTTGCCGCATGCCACCGGAAAACTGGTGCGGATAGTCCGTGAGGCGCCGTTCGGCGTCCGGTATGCCGACCAGTTCCAAAAGCTCCTTGGCCCGCACCCGCGCCTGCGCCTTGGACATGTTCATATGTTTGCGCAGCGGCTCCATGATCTGGTAGCCGACCGTGAACACAGGGTTCAGCGAGGTCATCGGGTCTTGGAACACAAAGCCGATGCGGGCGCCGCGAATGGCGCGCAGCTCGGTCTCGGAGGCTTGCAAAAGGTCGATGCCGCCGAAATCGATGCCGCTCCCCGAGACCACTGCGGGGGGCGAGGGGATCAGGCCGATCAGCGACATCATGGTCACCGATTTACCGGAACCGGATTCGCCGACAACGCCCAATAATTCACCGGGCTTGAGCGAGAAGGAGACGGAATTGACGGCATGAACGGACCCGGACCGCGTTTTGAAAACGGTCTTCAGGTCCCGGACATTGAGTACGGGTGTGGCCCCATCGGCCATGCGGTGACCCCCAAGCTGTTGGTTTTATTTATTATTATTTCTCCGCCCCGGTTGGTCCGGGATCGGTATGATCAAAACGGTATCACCTCTTTTCGAGGGCGCAAGAGGCAAGGTGCCGGAATGTGCAAGTTTTTTTACCAATGGATAAATTGTAAGGCACATCTGCTTGACCTCTGTGCAAAGCGCGATCACGCTTGCGCGAAGCCCCACGATATGGGCGCGATCAGGGGGGTGTGCCAAAACGCACCTTGCCTCGCTTGCGCCCAAGGCGTCGGGTGACGAGAGCCAGAGATCTGGCTCTTCTGACGACCACCCTCATCCTACTCCGCCGGAGACCGACATGCCGATCAAGAACCGCCTCGCCGAATTGCTGCCCGAAATTACCGCATGGCGACGAGACATTCACGCCCACCCCGAATTGCAATTCGACCTGCCGCGCACCTCGAAGAAGGTGGCGGATCTGCTCCGGGAATTCGGTTGTGACGAGGTGGTCGAAGGCATGGCGCAAACTGGCGTTGTGGGTGTGATCAAGGGCAAAACGGACTCGCGGGGGCGCACCATCGGGCTGCGCGCCGATATGGATGCGCTGCCGATCCTTGAGGAAACCGGCTCCGAATATGCCTCGACCAATCCGGGCGTGATGCATGCCTGCGGCCACGATGGACACACGGCGATGCTTTTGGGCGCGGCCAAATACCTTTGCGAAACCCGGAATTTCGACGGCACGGCCGTGGTGATTTTCCAGCCCGCCGAAGAGGGCGGCGGCGGTGGCCGGGTGATGTGCGAAGAGGGGTTGATGGAACGGTTCGGCATCGACGAAGTCTACGGCATGCACAACTGGCCGAACCTTCCGGCGGGGACGTTTGCGATCCGTCCGGGGCCGTTCTTTGCCGCCGCCGACGAGTTCGAGATCTATGTGAAGGGCAAAGGCGGCCATGCTGCGAAACCGCATGAGACGGTCGATAGCACGGTGACGGCGGCGCATCTCGTACTCGCGCTTCAGACCATCGCGTCGCGCAATGTCGACCCGACGAAACAGGTGGTGGTTTCTGTCTGTACCGTGGAATCTTCGTCCAAAGCGCATAACGTCCTGCCCGCGCAGGTGATGCTGAAAGGCACGGTGCGGACATTGGACGATGAGGTGCGCAAACAGGCCGAGGATCGTTTGAAAGAGATTTGCGCGGGCGTGGGGGCTACCTATGGCGCTGATATTGTTGTGGACTATCACCTCGGCTATCCGGTCATGGTGAACCACGATCAGGAGACCGAATATGCCATCGAGGCCGCGACCAGGGTCACGGGCGGCTGCGAGGAATATCCGCTGGTGATGGGCGGCGAAGATTTCGCCTATATGCTCGAAGAACGCCCCGGCGCCTATATCATCGTCGGCAACGGACCGGGCGCGCCGGTGCACCATCCGAAATACATGTTCAACGACGAGGCGCTGCCTGCGGGCTGTTCCTGGTACGCTGAAATGGTCGAGAGCCGTCTGCCAGCGGCGTGATCTGAGTATTTGGATCAGCAAAGGAAACGGATTTGAGCGCTCCAAATTGGGGGCGCTTTTTTGCGGGGGCTGCTCGGAGGTTTGGCGAACGGGCCTATAAGCCAGAGCAGGCGTGCGCGTGCGCGCCTCACCCGCCGGTATGGCTCATATGCCGCGAGACCTGACCGTCGGGCTTTTGCCGGGAATAGTCGAAATCATGGCCCTTGGGTTTATGGGAAATCGCCTCTTCGATGGCGCGGATCAGTGGCGCGTCATCTTCGGGATGGGCGCGCATGATGTCCCGCAGCGAGGCATTGTCTTCCTGCCCGAGACACATGAACAGATCGCCGGTGCAGGTCATCCGCACGCGGTTGCAGCTTTCGCAGAAATTATGCGTCAGAGGCGTGATAAAACCGATCTTTTGTCCGGTTTCCTCAAGGCGCACATAGCGCGCCGGGCCGCCGGTGCGCTCGGCCAGATCGGTGAGCGTGTAGCGCGTGGCAAGGTCGCCGCGCAGATCGTTCAGCGACCAATATTGCCCGACGCGGTCTTCCTCGCCGAGATCGCCCATCGGCATGACCTCGATGAAGGTCAGGTCCATGCCTTCGCGCGCGCACCACTGGGTCAGATCGAAGAGTTCGTCCTCGTTGAATCCCTTGAGCGCGACCGTGTTGATTTTGATCTTGAGCCCGGCCTCGCGGGCGGCATCAATGCCGCGGAGCACTTGGTCGAGGCGGCCCCAACGGGTGACGCGGGCGAATTTCTCGGCGTCGAGCGTATCGAGGGATACGTTCACCCGCCGTACGCCGGCTGCGTAAAGATCGGTGGCAAACCGGTCGAGTTGAGAGCCGTTGGTTGTCAATGTCAGCTCTTGTAACGCGCCGCTTTCAAGGTGTCGCGACATGGCGTTGAAAAAATTCACGATCCCGCGCCGCACGAGAGGCTCGCCGCCGGTGATCCGAAGTTTCTCGACGCCGAGCCCGATGAAGGTGGAGCACATGCGGTCCAACTCTTCGAGCGTCAGCAATTCCTTTTTCGGCAGGAAGGTCATGTGCTCCGCCATGCAATAGACACAGCGGAAATCGCAGCGGTCCGTCACCGACACCCGAAGATAGGTGATCGCACGGGCGAACGGGTCGATGAGGCGGGGTGCATTGGACATGACCGACAATTTAGCGGCCTCTGCGGACAATTCCAACCTCAACCGCGTGCGGTGCGGATCAGTTTTGCGCGTTTGAAATGATGTTTCGACAGCGCGCGCAGCCAGCTTTCCGCCACGCGATTGACGTCCTTCTCGCCGTCTTCGAGACAGCCGGGGAGCCAGTCGCAGGCCAGATCCAGCGCGGCCGCTTCCGCCTCCGACGGATGCGAGAGCTTGGCGAGCGGTTCGGTCAGCAAAAGCGCTGCGCGTCGGGGCAGAGGCGCGTCCTGTTCGGCCCAGAGCGCCACGCGCTCCATCCGGCTCAGATCGGCCATGAGCCGACGACTGCCTGCTTTGGCAAGCGCATCGAGCAGGGCCCAATTCTCTGCCGCATCGAGCCAGTCGCAAATCTGGGTCCAGACGGCGGCATCGTCCGATATCCGCGCCTGCGTGAGCAGTTTGGCGGCCATGAGACGGGCGTCGAACACGCCGCTGTCCCAAAGGTGTTGCGCCACGCTCAAGCGTTCGGGGAAAGCGATGTCCTGACGCAGCGCACGCGCCATGTCTTCGAGGGCCTGAGGGGGCACGCCGAAATAGGAACCCGCTCCGAAGCGAGTTTCCAAATCGGACGCCCGTTGCGCATCAGCGGCGGCTTTGAGCCGGTTCATCACATTTTCTTTGGTCATCGTCTCATTCCACCGTCACGGATTTCGCGAGATTGCGGGGTTGGTCCACATCCGTGCCCTTCGCCACCGCCGTGTGATAGGCGATGAGCTGGGCCGGGACGGCGTAGAGGATCGGGGCGAAGAGATCCGGCACCTCTGGCATCTGCACCGTCTGCCAGACGCCCTCGGAGGCGACGTCCAGCCCCTTGCGGTCGGAGACCAGAAGGACCTTGCCGCCGCGCGCCATGACCTCCTGCATGTTCGACACGGTCTTGTCGAACAGCGCGTCATGCGGGGCGAAGACGATCACCGGCGTGTGGCTGTCGATGAGGGCGATGGGGCCGTGTTTCAACTCGCCGGACGCATAGCCTTCGGCGTGGATGTAACTGATTTCCTTGAGTTTCAACGCGCCTTCAAGCGCCAGAGGGTACATCGCGCCACGGCCCAGGAACAACACGTCGCGGGCTTCCGAGAGGTCGTTCGAGACGATGTTCAGCGCCTCGTCGAGATCGAGCGCACGGGTGAGAAGCCCGGGCAGGAGGCGCAGGGTTTCCATATGCGTCGCAAGTTCCGCTTCGCTCATGTGACCGCGATCGCGGGCCGCCTTGAGCGCAAGCGTCGCGAGCACGAGAAGCTGGCAGGTGAAGGCCTTGGTCGAGGCCACGCCCACTTCGACGCCCGCGAGGATCGGCAGGGCGATGTCGCTTTCGCGCGCGATGGAGGAGGTCGGCACGTTCACCACGGCGATGGTTTTCGCCACCTTTTCATCGCAATAGCGCAGGGCGGCCAGCGTGTCGGCGGTCTCGCCGGACTGGCTGACGAAGATCGCGTAGCTGTCGGTCGGCAGCGGCGGTTCGCGGTAGCGGAATTCCGAGGCGACGTCGATTTCGACCGGCAGGCGGGCGAGGCTTTCGAACCAGTATTTCGCCACCGAGCAGGCGTAGAAGGCGGTGCCGCAGGCCACGAGCGTGAGACGTGAAATGTTCGAAAAGTCCAACTCTGACGGCAAATTCAACCCGTCATCGTTGAGATAATGTCGCAAAGCGTCAGCAAGAACCACCGGTTGTTCGGCGATCTCCTTGGCCATGAAATGCTTGTAGCCGCCTTTTTCCACCTGGGTGGCCCCGAGGTCGATACGTTGCTCGTCGCGGTTCGCGCGTCGCCCCTCGGCGTCGAAAATCTCCGCGCCTGCGCGGGTGATGAAGGCATAGTCGCCTTGTTCCAGATAGGTGATACGGTCGGTCATCGGCGCGAGTGCGATGGCGTCAGACCCCGCGAACATTTCGCCTTTGCCATGGCCGATCGCGAGCGGCGCGCCCTTGCGCGCGGCGATGATCAGATCGTCTTCGCCATCGAAGAGCCACAACAGGGCAAAGGCCCCGTCGAGCTTCTTGAGCGTCGCCACGGCGGCCTCGCGCGGTCCCAGCCCCTGATCCATATACATGCGTGTCATCAGCGCGACGGTTTCGGAATCCGTCTGGGTTTCGGGATGGATATCCGCCTCGGCCAGTTCGGCGCGGAGTTCGCGGTAATTCTCGATGATGCCGTTGTGCACCACGGCGACGGGGCCGGAGCGATGCGGGTGGGCATTGCCGGTGGTCGCCGCGCCATGGGTCGCCCAGCGGATGTGACCGATCCCGGTCTTGCCGGCCAAGGGTTCATGCACCAGAAGATCGGAGAGGTTCACGAGCTTGCCGACCGCGCGGCGCCGGTCGAGCTTGCCCTGCACGACCGTGGCGATCCCGGCACTGTCGTAACCGCGGTATTCCAGCTTTTTCAGCGACTCGACGAGGATCGGCGCCGCTTCGTGATTTCCCAAGATCCCTACAATACCACACATTTTACTGCCCTTTTTGCTTTTTAGCTTTGAGAGACTTTAACTTTTCGAACATCCGCACGGCGAGCATGGGTTTGTTTACCTGTTTCGCGCGACCGATGGCCAGTGCGCCGGGTTCGACATTCGTGGTGATCACGGAGCCCGATGCGGTCATCGCCTCGTCGCCCACGGTCACCGGTGCGACGAGCATGGTGTTCGATCCGATGAAGGCGTTGCGGCCCACCACGGTGCGGTGTTTGAACACGCCGTCATAGTTGCAGGTGATCGTCCCCGCGCCGATATTGGTGCCGTCGCCGATGTCGGCATCGCCGATGTAGGTGAGGTGGTTCACCTTGGTGCCTTCGCCGATCAGGGCGTTTTTCACCTCGACGAAATTGCCGATATGGGCGTTGTTCGCGAGCTCCGCGCCGGGGCGCAGACGGGCAAACGGGCCGACGGTCGCGCCCATCGAGACGTGACAGCCTTCGAAATGGGAAAATGCCCTGAGACGGGCACCGGATTCGACGGTGACGCCGGGGCCGAAAATCACGTTCGGCTCCACCACCGTGTCGCGCCCGATATAGGTGTCGAGCGAAAAGAACACGGTTTCGGGGGCCATCAGCGTGACGCCATTGTCGAGCGCTTCCGCCCGCTTGGCGGATTGGAAAATCGCTTCGGCGCGGGCGAGTTCCGCGCGGGTGTTGACGCCCAGCGTTTCGGCTTCGTCACAGGCGACGGCGGTCGCGGTGCGACCGGTTTTCCACGCGATTTCAACGATGTCCGGGAGGTAGTATTCTCCGGCGGCATTGTCGTTGCCGACCTGATCCAGAAGCTCGAACAGCACGGAGGCCTCGGCGGCAATAAGGCCGGAGTTGCAGAAGGTGATCGCGCGCTCGGCCTGGGTGGCGTCTTTGTATTCGACGATGCGGGTGAGCCTGTCGCCTTCCATCACCAGACGCCCGTAGCGCGCCGGATCGGCGGCCTCGAAGCCCAGAACCACCACATCCGCGGATTTGCGGGCCTCGGCCATGCGCAGGATCGTGTCCTCGGAAATAAACGGCGTGTCGCCGTACAAAACGATGGCGTCGCCTTCGAAGCCCGCAAGCGCGTCTTTCGCCTGCAAAACCGCATGCGCCGTGCCGAGTTGCTCTTCCTGACGGGCGATAACGATCTCTTCGTCGATTTTTGCGGCCTCGGAGGCCACAAGATCGCCGCCATGACCGACGACCAGAACCGTGCGCTCCGGTTCCAAAGCGCTGCCCGAGGCCAGCGCATGGGCGAACAGGGGGGCGTTGCCGATCGGGTGCAGCACCTTGGGCAGGTCGGAATTCATCCGCGTGCCTTGCCCGGCGGCCAAGAGAATGAGGGCTGTTGCCATGGTTTTCGTCCCGATCTGCTCTTTTCTTTGTCTCCTTGCCGTTTTACCCATGACGCGGAGCGCCGCAAGGCCCGGAAGGTCAGAGGGGCTTCACTTATTCTGACGCCAGATTACAGGTTGCAGCGGGAGTTTGCCCAAAACGGACCGCCGCAGCCGCAAAAGGACCAGACATGCGCACAGTGATTTTCGATCTCGACGGCACGCTGGCGGACACTTCCGCCGATCTGATCGCGGCGGCGAATGCCTGTTTCCGGGGGCTGGGCTATGGCGATGTGCTGGACCCCGTGGCCGATGCACATACGGCGTTTCGCGGTGGACGGGCGATGCTGACGCTTGGGTTCTCTCGGGTGAAGCCGGGGTTCGGCGAGGCAGAGGTGATGGAACAATATCCGATCCTGCTGGATGTGTATGCCGAGCATATCGACACCCACACGCGGCTCTACGACGGGGCGGCGGATGCGGTCGAGGCGCTGCGTCGCGATGGTTATGCGGTTGGTGTCTGCACCAACAAGCCCGAAGATCTGGCGGATCGGCTGCTGACGCGGCTGGGCGTGCGCGATCTGTTCGGGTCCATGATCGGGGCCAAGACCGTGGGTGTGTCGAAACCCGATCCGAAGCCTTATATTGCCGCCGTCGAAGAGGCGGGCGGCGTTCTGGCGCAATCTTTCCTCGTGGGCGATACGGAAACCGACCGCGCCACGGCGAAGGCGGCGGGGGTGCCCTCTGTGCTGGTGACCTTCGGGCCGGATGGGGACGGGGTCAAACGGCTGGAGCCGGAGGCGTTGCTCACCCATTATAATGAGCTGTCGCGGTTGACGAAGGAGCTGATCGGATGACGGGCGAGGTCTTTAAAGGCAATTTCACTCAGCAGGAGCCGATCCCGGAGGAGGCGATCGAGGCCGCCGTGGCGGTGATGCGCTCGGGGCGGTTGCATCGGTATAACACGCTTCCCGGGGAGAAAGGCGAGGTGGCGCTGCTCGAAGAAGAGTTTGCGGCCTATACCGGGGCGAAATATGCGCTTGCCGTGGCCTCGGGTGGCTATGCGCTTGGCTGTGCTCTGCGGGCGCTGGAAGTCAAACCCGGCGAGCCGGTTCTCACCAACGCGTTTACGCTGGCGCCCGTACCCGGTGCGATTGCCTCCGTGGGGGCGAAGCCGGTGTTCGTGGGGGTGACCGAGGGGCTGGTGATCGACCTCGACGATCTTCAGGTGAAAATCTCCGAGACGGGTGCAAAGGTCCTGATGCTGTCGCATATGCGCGGGCATCTCGTCGATATGGACGCGCTTATGTATATCTGCAACGGGGCAGGGGTCGCGGTCATTGAGGATTGTGCGCATACCATGGGGGCGCATTGGACCGGGGTGCCGTCGGGACGGCACGGGGTGATCGGCTGCTATTCCACTCAGACCTACAAACATATCAACTCGGGGGAGGGCGGTTTCCTCATCACCGACGACGAGGAAATTGCCGCACGAGCGATCATGTTGTCGGGATCGTACATGTTATATGGCCGTCATACGGCCGGTCCGGCCCCGGATGTGTTCGAAAAGATCAAATATGAGACTCCGAACGTGTCGGGCCGGATGGACCATCTGCGGGCGGCGATCCTGCGGGTACAGCTGCGCAGCCTCGACGCACAGGTGGAAAAATGGAACGCGCGTTATCGGGTGGTCGAAGCGGGGCTGCGGGGCACGAAGGGGCTTACGCTGATCGAGCGGCCCGAGCCGGAGCATTACGTCGGCTCCTCTATTCAGTTCCTGCTGCTGGACTGGCCGGACGCCAAGATCGAGGCGCTGGTGGCGGCCTGTCTCAAACGCGGCGTGGAGTTGAAATGGTTCGGGGCACCGGAGCCGGTGGCCTTTACCTCGCGGTATGAAAGCTGGCGCTATTGCGAGGCGCAGAGCCTGCCGGAGAGCGACCGTGTTCTGCGTGCGATCATGGATATGCGTCTGCCGCTGACCTTCAGCCTCGAAGACTGCGAAATAGTGTCGCGGATCATCCGGGACGAAGTCTTGCGAGCAGGATAAGCCGGGACACCGTCAGGACGCGGCCGGATAAGGTTCGGGAAGTATTCATCTTTTGATATGCGTTGGCAAATACACCTTACATGGTGTGCAGATGCATACAACTTGGCAAATTCCGACAAAAATTATAAGAAAAAGACTCTCGAATCGCGAGATGCGGAGAAATCCGCCGCAGCGCCGCGAAACGTGATCACGAGTGCAAAAAAACTTGTCACCACCCTTGAAACCTTGGGCTTTCTCGCCGCGCGTTTGGTTGACCATATTGTCGCAGGGGGCTAAACCACAGCAAGCTAGCAAAGCAGCGCGCCCGAGGTTGCTCGACAATTGAGTCTCCCCGAGAGTGCGCAAACCAAGGAGCCGCTCGTGGAAGACTTGCTTCGGGAATATCTCCCCATCGTCATTTTCATCGGCCTCGCCATTGCGCTGGGTCTGGTGTTCATCTTCGCAGCCCTCATCCTCGCCGTTCGCAATCCCGACCCGGAAAAAGTGTCGGCCTATGAATGCGGGTTCAACGCGTTCGACGACGCGCGGATGAAATTCGACGTGCGGTTCTACCTCGTGTCGATCCTGTTCATCATTTTCGATCTCGAAATCGCTTTCCTTTTCCCTTGGGCCGTCGCGTTCAAGGATCTGAGCATGACGGGCTTCTGGTCGATGATGGTGTTCCTCGGCGTGCTGACCGTGGGCTTTGCCTATGAATGGAAGAAAGGGGCGCTGGAATGGGCGTGATGACCTCTGCCAACACCGCTGGGGCCGACAAGGAAGTCGCGACTCAGGCTCTGAACAAGGAATTGCAGGACAAAGGCTTCCTGCTGACCTCGACGGAGGACATCATCAACTGGGCGCGCACCGGCTCGCTGCACTGGATGACCTTCGGTCTGGCCTGTTGCGCCGTCGAGATGATGCAGACGTCCATGCCGCGTTACGACCTCGAACGCTACGGCACCGCGCCGCGCGCCTCCCCGCGCCAGTCCGACCTGATGATCGTCGCAGGCACGCTGACCAACAAAATGGCCCCCGCTCTGCGCAAGGTCTATGACCAGATGCCGGAGCCGCGTTATGTGATCTCCATGGGCTCCTGCGCCAATGGCGGTGGCTATTACCACTACAGCTATTCCGTCGTGCGCGGTTGCGACCGCATTGTGCCCGTGGACGTCTATGTCCCCGGCTGCCCGCCGACCGCAGAAGCGCTGATGTACGGGTTGCTGCAATTGCAGCGCAAAATCCGCCGCACCGGCACGATTGCCCGCTAAGGAGAGATCTGATGAGCGAAGAAGCCCTCAAGGAACTCGGTGCGCATATCGAGCTGAAACGTCCGGACGACGTGCTGAAAACGGAAGTGGCCTTTGGCGAGCTGAACGTCACCGTGACCGCCGCCGGGATCGTGGATTTCGTCGATTTCCTGAAAACCGACGGCACCTGCAAATTCTCCTCGCTGGTGGACATCACGGCGGTCGATCACCCGGAGCGCGAACAGCGGTTCGACGTGGTCTATCACTTCCTGTCGATGTACCAGAACCACCGCATCCGTGTGATCGCTGCGCTGCGCGAAGAAGAGACGATCCCCTCGATCATCTCCGTGCACCCGTCGGCCGGTTGGTTCGAGCGTGAAACCTTCGACATGTTCGGCATCATCTTCTCCGGCCACCCGGACCTGCGTCGTCTGCTGACCGATTACGGGTTCCGCGGTCACCCGCTGCGCAAGGACTTCCCGGCCACGGGCTATACCGAAGTGCGCTATGACGAAGAGCTGAAGCGCGTCGTTTACGAACCGGTGAGCCTCGTTCAGGAATACCGTCAGTTCGACAACCTTTCCCCGTGGGAAGGCGCGAAGTACATCCTTCCCGGCGACGAGAAGGGGGCCTGAGGTTTGAACGGCAATCCGGCCATCATGATCTGCGTCGGCGCGACGAAAGCGGGCACCAGCTCGCTTTATCGCTATTTGCACGATCATCCGGATTGCCACATGCGCTCGATCAAAGAGATCCACTATTTCGATACGGTGGATTTCGACGATTACGAGCACCAACTCGACGTTTACGCCCGCCTGCGCGCCGATCTGGTCGGGCGTCAGGACATCGCGCGCAAGAATGCCAATCTCTGGAAGGTCGGCAATCTGGAGCGCCAGATCATGGATGTGGACGAGATCGTGCGCATCCTCAAACTGGGGCGCGAAGGCGTGTCGGATTACCTGTTCTACCTGCTGGACGGGATCGGGGATAAAAAAATCGCGGGGGACATCACGCCGGGCTACGGTCTTTTGACCGAAGAACGGCTGCGCGAGATGGCGCATATGGCCCCCGACGTGCGGTTTGTCTTCCTGATGCGCGACCCGGTGGACCGCCTGTGGTCCCATGTGCGGATGCAGGCAACGCGCCAACGCCAGCCCGGCGAAGAGGTCGCGCTCAAGGCCCGGCGGATCATGAACCGCACGATGAAAAAGGGCATGGAAACCCATATCCCCGAACGCGGCGACTATGCCGGGATCGTGGAGAAACTCAAACGGGCGGTGCCCGAGGACAAGCTTTTCGTCGGGTTCACCGAGGATGTGCTTTCGGGCGAGGGGCTTTCGAGCCTGTGCGCCTTCCTCGGGATTTCCGAGAAGCCCGTGGACGAAGAACCGCATGCGCATGAAGGTGTGCATCTGAAACTAACCGACAAGCAGCGGCATGAGGCGGCGCAATTTCTTGCCCCGCAATATGCCTATGTGGAAAAGAGCTTTGGCCCGCTGCCCGCGCGGTGGCAGGCGAATATGGCGAGGATCTGAGAATGGACGTCGATATCCGGCAAAACACCTACGATGACGGTTCGCACGACGCGACCGACACCGAACAGAAGATCCGGAACTTCAACATCAACTTCGGGCCTCAGCACCCTGCGGCCCACGGTGTGTTGCGGATGGTTCTGGAGCTGGACGGTGAGATCGTGGAACGTGCCGACCCGCATATCGGGCTGTTGCACCGCGGCACCGAAAAGCTGATGGAGAACCGGACCTATCTCCAGAACCTGCCCTATCTCGACCGTCTCGATTACGTGGCGCCGATGAACCAGGAGCATGCCTGGTGTCTGGCCATCGAACGTCTGGCGGGCGTCGAGATTCCGCGCCGCGCCTCCCTGATCCGCGTGCTCTATTGCGAGATCGGCCGGGTGCTGAACCACCTGCTGAACACCACGACGGGTGCGATGGACGTGGGCGCGCTGACGCCGCCACTCTGGGGCTTCGAAGAGCGTGAAAAGCTCATGATCTTCTACGAGCGCGCCTCTGGTGCACGTCTGCACTCTGCCTATTTCCGTCCGGGTGGCGTCCATCAGGACCTTTCGTCGGACCTGCTCGACGATATTGAAGAGTGGGCCGACCACTTCCCGAAAATGCTCGATGACATTCACACTCTGCTCTCGGACAACCGCATCTTCAAACAACGGACCGTCGACATCGGCGTGGTCAACGAAGAAGACGCGCTCGACTGGGGCTTCTCCGGCGTGATGGTGCGCGGTTCCGGCCTTGCCTGGGATCTGCGTCGCAGCCAGCCCTATGAGTGTTACAACGAATTCGACTTCCAGATCCCGGTGGGTACCAGCGGCGACTGCTACGACCGCTACATGTGCCGTATGCTGGAAATGGCCGAGTCGACGAAGATCATCAAACAATGTGTGGCCAAGCTACGGGAACCGGAAAATCAGGGCGATGTGTTGGCCCGTGGCAAACTTACGCCGCCGAAGCGCAAGGATATGAAAACCTCAATGGAGGCGCTTATCCACCACTTCAAACTCTACACCGAGGGGTTCAAACTGCCGCAGGGCGAGGTTTACGCCGCTGTCGAAGCGCCGAAGGGCGAGTTCGGCGTGTTCCTCGTTTCCGACGGGACGAACAAACCCTACCGCGTGAAACTGCGTGCGCCGGGCTTTCCGCACCTTCAGGCCATGGACTACATGGCCAAAGGTCACCAACTGGCCGATGCGTCCGCAATTCTCGCCACCATGGACATCGTTTTCGGGGAGGTCGACCGCTAATGCTGCGCCGTCTTTATTCTGAACAACCCGCCTCTTTCGAATATACCCCGGCGAACCTCGCCTGGGCCGAGGGGCAGATCGCCAAATACCCGGAAGGCCGCGCGCAATCCGCGATCATTCCGCTGTTGTGGCGCGCGCAGGAACAGCAGGGCTGGCTCACCAAACCCGCGATCGAATATGTGGCGGACATGCTGGGCATGCCCTATATCCGTGCGCTCGAAGTGGCGACCTTCTACTTCATGTTCCAACTGCAACCGGTTGGTTCCGTGGCCCATATTCAGGTTTGTGGCACCACGACCTGCATGATCTGCGGCTCGGGCGACATCATCGAGGTCTGCAAACGCCGCATCGCCGCGAAGCCGCACACGCTGTCTGCCGACGGCAAGTTCTCCTGGGAAGAGGTCGAATGCCTTGGCGCCTGCGCCAACGCGCCGATGGCCCAGATCGGCAAGGACTATTACGAAGACCTGACCGCCGAGAATTTCGAGAAGCTGCTCGACCAGATGGAAGCGGGCAATGTGCCACTGCCGGGTTCCCAGAGCGGTCGGTATTCCTCCGAAGCGGCGGGTGGCCCGAATGTTCTGGCCGAATATGTCGGCACTGGCGCGCAATATAACGGTTCCGTGCAGCGCGCCGTCGACATCGGCGACACCATCAAACGCATCGACGGCACCGAAGTGCCGCTTTTGACCCCGTGGATTTCCAAAGGCGCGGGTCATGGTGCTGTGCCGAAAGCCCCGGCTCAAGCAAAATCTGCCGTGCAGCAGGCCGCAGAGAAGGCTGTGGAGAAGAAACCGGAAGCTGCGAAAGCGGAACCGGTTGCCGAGGCCGTGGAAGAGAAACAGCCCGAACTGCTCACCGCGGCGCGCGAGGGTGGGGCGGATGACCTGAAGAAACTCAAGGGCGTCGGGCCGAAGCTCGAAGAGACGCTCAACGAGTTGGGTTTCTACCACTTCGATCAGGTCGCGAACTGGACCCCGGCGGAGATCGCATGGGTCGACAGCCGCTTGAAATTCAAGGGCCGGATCGAACGCGACGGCTGGATCGAACAGGCGAAAATTCTCGCAGCGGGTGGGGAAACCGAATTCTCCAAACGTGCGAAGTACTGAAACACAGCGCCCTGACGGGGCCCGCTGAAGGAGGACACGGATGAGCGAGGCGACGACCAAAACACCCAAGATCTGGCTGATTTCAGCCATCTGTGGCGTCTTGGCCTTCCTGGCCCTGTTGTGGATCGCAGGTTATGCGACCACCGCAGCGATCATCGTCGGTGTCCTTGTAACCTTTCTTGTGGCGATCCTGTTGTGGATCGGCTGGCACGAAGAAGAGACCACGCCGGTCGAGGGCCATCCCGAGGCCGACGTGAGCGCAGAAGGCCTCATGGCGACGGCCTCCATCGGGGACGAGCCGATCTCGGTGGCCGAGGAAATCGCGCCGGAGCCGCATGCCGCCGATACGCGGGAAGTGCGTTCGGCTGCGGCAGCGGCGGCCCCAGCGGCCGATCCGGTCGCAGAGGAGCCCGAGGAGGAGACGGCAAAGCCGACGCTGCTCAAGGCGCCGCTCGAGGGTGGGGCCGACGATCTGAAACAGATCAAGGGCGTGGGACCGAAACTTGAGGTGCTCCTGCACTCCATGGGGGTCTACCACTTCGGTCAGATCGCCGGATGGTCTGCGGCGGAAGTGGCCTGGATGGATGAGAACCTGCAAGGGTTCAAAGGCCGGGTGACCCGGGACGACTGGGTCGGTCAGGCAAAAGCTCTCTCTGAGGGCGAAGAAACGGAATTCTCGAAACGCGTCAAGGATGGCGACGTGTACTGAGGAGTGAAGACAATGGTTCCCGACAAGGACCGGCATCTGGCGAAAAAGGCGCGAACGGTCGCGCTGGTGATCGCTTTGACGATGTCGATCTGGCTCGGGGCCCAGTGGCTGGGCGGGAAACTCGGAATGCCTGTGCGTTACGCGTTCCTGCTCGACCTCATGGCGCTGGCCGCTTTCGTGTGGGCCTTCGTGGTGATTTATCAGATCTGGCGCGCTGCGCGTCAGCAGGACTGAAGGGACAAGAGCGATGCTCAAGGATCAGGATCGGATCTTTACCAACCTCTACGGGATGAATGACCGTAGCCTCAAAGGTGCCATGGCGCGTGGCCATTGGGACGGTACGGCGGGCATTCTCGCCAACGGGCGCGACTGGATCATCGATCAGGTCAAGGCCTCGGGCCTGCGTGGCCGCGGCGGGGCGGGTTTCCCGACCGGTCTCAAATGGTCCTTCATGCCGAAGGAAAGCGACGGGCGTCCGTCCTATCTGGTGATCAACGCCGACGAATCCGAGCCCGCGACCTGCAAGGACCGCGAGATTATGCGTCACGACCCGCACACGCTGGTCGAAGGGGCGCTGATTGCCGGGTTCGCCATGGGCGCGGTGGCGGCCTATATCTACATTCGTGGCGAATATATCCGCGAGAAAGAGGCGCTTCAGGCCGCGATCGACGAGGCTTACGACGCCGGTCTGATCGGCAAGAACGCCTGCAAATCCGGTTACAATTTCGATGTCTACCTGCACCACGGGGCAGGGGCGTATATCTGTGGCGAGGAAACTGCGCTCATCGAGTCTCTCGAAGGCAAAAAAGGCATGCCGCGGATGAAACCGCCGTTCCCGGCGGGCGCGGGTCTTTATGGCTGCCCGACCACGGTGAACAACGTCGAATCCATCGCCGTTGTGCCGACGATCATTCGTCGTGGCGCGGAGTGGTTCTCCTCCTTCGGGCGTCCGAACAACGCTGGCACCAAGCTCATGGCGCTGACCGGACACGTCAACACGCCCTGCGTGTTCGAGGAAGAGATGTCGATGTCCGTGCGCGAGATCATCGAGAAACACGGCGGCGGCATTCGCGGCGGCTGGGACAACCTGAAAGCCATCATTCCGGGCGGCGCGTCTTGCCCGGTGCTGCCGAAAGAGGCGCTGGAAGACGCGATTTTCGACTTCGACTGGATGCGCGAAAACAAATCCTCCTTCGGCACCGGCTGTATGATCGTGATGGACAATTCCGTTGACGTCGTCAAAGCCGTGTGGCGCCTGTCGGCCTTCTTCAAGCACGAGAGCTGCGGTCAGTGCACGCCGTGCCGTGAAGGCACCGGCTGGATGAGCCGCGTGATGGACCGTCTGGTCACGGGCGATGCGGAGATCGAAGAGATCGACATGCTTCTGGACGTCACCAAACAGGTTGAAGGCCACACCATTTGTGCGCTTGGCGATGCGGCGGCCTGGCCGATCCAGGGCCTGATCCGTCACTTCCGTGGCGAGATCGAAGACCGCATCAAGGCCAAGAAAACCGGTCGCGTAACGGCGGCCTTCGCGGCGGAGTAAGTCGAGCTTATGAAACCCGCCCTCGCCATATTGCCGATCACGCTCTTGTCCGCCTGTCAGGTGGACGAGGCCAATCAGGCTATGCGGGGCATGTCCGACGACCGGATGACAGTTGCACGGGCGGCGTTTCGCGATATGGGCAAGGACGAACTGGCGGGGATGCTGTTGCTGTCGAAGGACATCGCGGAGAGCTGTGATCGGATCGAGATCAGCACACAGGTGCACAATCTCCTGTCGTCGCGTGTCGAACGCCTGCCGCTCTCCGATCCGGCGATGAATGCGCAGCGGCTTGAAAATGCCCGTTCGGGCTTTGTGGCGCAGCACGGCGCGGCGGATGACAAGGCGTTTTGCGCGGCGGCGCGGGACGAAATGAAACAGATGACGCCTCTGGGCGCAACTTTGGTGGAAGGACCGGCACGCTGATGCAACCTGTCGGCACATATCTCGCGGAGCTGAACATCGGACGCCTTGTCGCGCCGACGGACGATCCGCGCGTGGCCGAGTTCATGGGCGCGCTGGACCGGATCAACGGCATGGGCAAACGCATGCCGGGGTTCGTCTGGATGATGGAAGGTTCGGGCGAGCCGGGCACCGGGAACACCGAAAACAACATCGGCGACGATCCGCAATTCGTCGCAAATCTCACCGTCTGGGAAGACGTGCAAAGCCTTGAGCATTTCGTCTTCAACACGGTGCACAAACAATTTTACGACCGCCGCGCGGAGTGGTTCGAGCTGATGGCCGACCAGCATTTCGTGATGTGGTTCGTCGAGGAAGGGCACAAGCCCACGCTGGCAGAGGCGATGGAACGTCTCGCCTACAAACAAGAACATGGGGACAGCGATCAGGCCTTTGGCTGGTCGTACATCAAAGAGGCCACGCTTTTCCGCGAGAAAAGCTGTCGCCCGATTGCTGCGGAGTAACCCATGACACAGCTCAAACATCTCACTCTTGCTCTTGCCCTCACAGCGGGCGCTGCCGCGGCGGCGGAACTGCCGCCTCTGCGGGAGGTCAAAGAGATCGACCAGAACATGCTCTGGGCCGGTCTGGCCGTCGAGGTGGCGGATGAATGTCCGACGCTTGAGGTCAAGAAAATCAAGGGCCTGTCCTTCCTCTGGGGGGTGAAGAACAAGGCATCCTCGATGGGCTACTCGGATGACGAAATCCGTGCCTATGTCGAAAGCGACGACGAGGAAGCCCGTATTCGCCGTCTGGGCGAGGACTATGTGCGCCGCGCCGGGTTCGATCCGAAAACCCCGGAGGGGCTTTGCGCCTTCGGGGAATCGGAGATCGCCAAGGGCACGCTGATCGGGTCTTTCCTAAGGAGCACGAAATGATCCGGTGTCTTGCATATTCGACGCTGATTGCGTTTTTGGCCGTTCCGGCTTTGGCGCAGATGGCGATCACGGAGGACCCGGACATTCGCGGTCCTCTGGTGGACAATATGATTGTCACGGAACTGACGACCATTTGTCCGAAACTGGCCGCGCGCCCGGCGCAGGTCAACAAACAGGCGCAGGCCATGATGGAGACGATCGTCGCCAAGGGCTATGGCGCGAACGACATTCAAACCCTTCAGGACCCGGCCTTTCTGGCGGTTCTGGCGGATGAATCGACAAGCTTCTTTGCCGCTCAGGGCATTGAGAAACGAGACACGGAGGCGATGTGCGCCTTCGGCAAAGCGCAGATTGCAAAGCGGACCCCGCTCGGCAAGCTGATGAAGAACAGGTGATGTGACCATGGCAGATACGCGCAAAATCATCATTGACGGGACCGAGGTCGAAGTTGACCCGGCCATGACGATCCTTCAGGCCTGTGAAGTGGCCGGGATCGAAGTGCCGCGGTTCTGCTATCACGAACGGCTCTCCATTGCGGGCAACTGCCGCATGTGCCTGGTCGAGGTCGTGGGCGGCCCGCCGAAACCGGCGGCGTCTTGCGCCATGCAGGTGCGTGACCTGCGCCCGGGGCCGGAAGGCGCGCCGCCGGTGGTGAAAACCAATTCGCCGATGGTCAAGAAGGCCCGTGAGGGTGTGATGGAATTCCTCCTGATCAACCACCCGCTCGATTGCCCGATCTGCGACCAGGGCGGCGAATGTGATCTTCAGGACCAGGCGATGGCTTACGGCGTGGATTTCTCCCGCTTCCGTGAACCGAAGCGTGCCTCCGAGGATCTGAACCTCGGTCCGCTCGTCGCGACCACGATGACGCGCTGCATCTCCTGCACCCGCTGCGTGCGCTTCACGACCGAGGTCGCGGGCATCACCCAGATGGGTCAAACCGGCCGTGGCGAAGACAGCGAGATCACCAGCTATCTCAACGAAACGCTGGCCTCGAACCTTCAGGGCAACATCATCGACCTGTGTCCGGTTGGCGCACTGACCTCCAAACCCTATGCGTTTACTGCCCGTCCGTGGGAACTGACCAAGACCGAAACCATCGACGTGATGGACGCGCTCGGTTCGAACATCCGCGTCGACACCAAAGGCCGCGAAGTGATGCGCATTCTGCCGCGCAACCATGACGACGTGAACGAGGAGTGGATTTCCGACAAGACCCGCTTCATCTGGGACGGTCTGAAACGCCAGCGCATCGACACGCCCTACATCCGCAAGAACGGTAAGCTGACCAAGGCCACTTGGGCCGAGGCGCTCTCCGTTGCTTCTGCGGCTATGAAGGGCAAGAAGGTCGCCGCGCTCGTCGGCGATCTGGCTCCGGTCGAGGCAATCTATGCGCTCAAAGGTCTGGTCGAAGGTCTGGGCGGCAACATCGAGGCCCGCGTCGATGGCGCGAAGCTGCCGATCGGCAACCGTGGTGTTTACGCCGGGACCGCGACCATCGCCGATATCGACAATGCGAAATACATTCAGTTGATCGGCACCAACCCGCGCGATGAAGCACCGGTGTTGAACGCGCGCATCCGCAAGGCCTGGGCGAAAGGCGCCAAGGTCGGTCTCGTCGGCCAGCCCGTCGATCTGACCTACGATTACGCCCATGTCGGAACCGACCGTGCGGCGCTCGAAAGCCTTCTGGGCCATCAGTATGGCGACGTGCTCGATCAGCCGTCCCTCGTCATCGTGGGCGCAGGCGCGATCAACGAGGCCGATGGTGAAGCGGTTCTGGCCACGGCGCAGAAACTCTGCGAGGCCACCGGGTCGAAACTCATGGTGCTCCACACCGCCGCGTCCCGCGTGGGCGCGATGGATGTGAACGCCGTGACCGAAGGCGGGTTGGACGCGGCCACCAACGGGGCAGAGGTGATCTACAACCTCGGTGCCGATGAGGTCGAAATCGCCGCCGGTCCGTTCGTGATCTATCAGGGCTCGCATGGCGATCTCGGTGCCCACCGCGCCGACGTGATTCTGCCGGGGGCCGCCTATACCGAAGAAAACGGTCTCTTCGTGAACCTCGAAGGCCGTCCGCAGCTTGCGCTCCGCGCCGCCTTCCCGCCGGGTGAGGCGAAAGAGAACTGGGCGATTCTGCGGGCGCTGTCCGCCGAGCTCGGTGCGACGCTGCCCTACGATTCGCTGGCGCAGCTGCGCAACGCGCTGATCAAGGACGTGCCGCATCTCGCGATGATCGACACGGTGCCGGAAAATGCGGTTGTCGCCCTGCCGGAGAAATCTCTCGGGAAGGCCACATTCCGCAACGGGGTGAAGGATTTCTACCTCACCAACCCGATCGCACGCGCCTCCGTGCTGATGGCGGAGCTGTCCGCCATGGCCAAAGCGCGCGCCGAGACGCCGGTGGCGGCCGAGTAATGGCGCTTCGCGCCGCACATATGGCCGGTTTCGGGCTGATGCTGCTGGGATTGTCCGCGTGCGACAAGACCTGTTGCGCGGCCCCGGTGCCGGACGTATCGCGCGCGGCGCAAGCGACCGAGTTTCTCGGTGTGGAGACCCGTCTTCTCGACGGCGATCTGGTGGATTTTATCGTCTCCGCACAAGGAGATGGGGCAAAAGACAGCGTGGTGGCCTATGCAGATTGTGCCGCCGCGCAATACGCGTTGATCCGGGGTTTCGGATTTGCGCGTCATGTGCGCACAAATGTCGCACATGAGGGTGGAATTTGGCGGGCAGATGCTGTTTACACCATCTCGCCAGCGCTCCCCGACGGTTTGCGCAAGCTCGACGCCGAAGTCGTCGTTGCAAACTGCCGGGACAACGGAATACCGACGGTGTGAAAGGCTAGGACGACAATGGTCGAATATTTCACGACAACAAATCTGGGGATCTTCCTGCTCACCCTTGGGCAGATTTTGCTGGTCCTCGTGCCGCTCTTCGTGGCGCTCGCCTTTTTGATGTATGGCGACCGGAAAATCTGGGCGGCTGTCCAGATGCGCAAAGGTCCCAACATCGTGGGCATCTTCGGCCTGTTGCAGTCCTTTGCGGACTTCATCAAATACCTCGTGAAAGAGGTGGTCGTACCGGCAGGGGCGGACAAGTTCGTCTTCTACCTCGCACCGATGATCACCTTCATCACGGCGGCGATCGCCTGGGCGGTGATCCCGTGGAATGACGGCTGGGTGATCTCCGACATCAACGTCGCGATCCTCTACATCTTCGCGATCTCTTCGCTCGAAGTGTACGGCGTGATCATGGGCGGCTGGGCGTCGAACTCAAAATACCCATTCTTGGGCTCGCTGCGGTCTGCCGCACAGATGATCTCCTACGAGGTCTCGATCGGTCTGATCATCATCGGTGTGATCATCTCCACCGGCTCGATGAATTTCGGCGACATCGTTGCGGCGCAGGACGGGGCAGGGATCTTCTCGTGGTACTGGCTGCCGCACTTCCCGATGGTCTTCCTGTTCTTCGTCTCGGCTCTGGCGGAAACCAACCGCCCGCCGTTCGATTTGCCGGAAGCGGAATCGGAACTCGTTGCCGGTTATCAGGTGGAATACTCCTCCACGCCGTTCCTGTTGTTCATGATGGGCGAGCTGATGGCCGTGGTGCTGATGTGCGCGCTGATCTCGCTTCTGTTCTTCGGCGGCTGGAACTCGCCGGTTGAATTCCTGCCGGATGGCATCCTGTGGCTCGTCGGCAAGATGCTGTTCTTCTTCTTCATCTTCTCGATGGTGAAAGCCATCGTGCCGCGCTACCGCTACGACCAGCTGATGCGCATCGGTTGGAAAGTCTTCCTGCCGCTGTCGCTGGGCTGGGTCGTTCTGGTCGCGTTCCTTGCCAAATACGAAGTCTTCGGCGCGTTCTGGGCGCGCTGGACGATTGGAGGCTGATCCATGGCTCTCGATTACACCCGCGCCGCCAAGTATTTCCTGATGATGGACATCTGGGCCGGCTTCAAAATCGGTCTGCGGTATTTCTTCGCGCCCAAGGCGACGATCAATTATCCGCACGAAAAAGGCCCGCTCAGCCCGCGCTTCCGGGGCGAGCACGCGCTGCGCCGTTACCCGAACGGCGAGGAACGCTGCATTGCCTGTAAGCTTTGCGAAGCGATCTGCCCGGCGCAGGCCATCACCATCGATGCCGAACCGCGTGAAGACGGCTCGCGCCGCACCACGCGCTACGACATCGACATGACGAAATGCATCTACTGCGGCTTCTGTCAGGAAGCCTGCCCGGTGGACGCCATCGTCGAAGGCCCGAACTTCGAATTCTCCACCGAGACGCGTGAGGAACTGTTCTACGACAAGGAAAAACTCCTTGAGAACGGCGCGCGCTGGGAGGCGGAGATCGCCCGCAACCTCGAACTGGACGCCCCGTACCGTTAAAACCGGACCGCTAAGGAACCCACCCGTTGAACGATTTTGCCAAAATGTTCGGAGAGATGATCGCGCAGAGCCAGAAAATGGCCTCTGCGTTCAATCCGGCGCTGGAAAATTTCCAGGTGCCCGCCTTCGACAAGCTGTTCCCGACCATGGGGAAAGAGCAGATGGAAATGCTCTGGGGCAACACGTTCAACAAGGACGGGCTCGACAGCAAGACGCGCCTTCTGGTGATCCTCGCCGGTCTGACCGCGCAGGGTGCACAGGCCGAGGTGCCGTTCAAACTGACCGTCCGCCACGCGCTCGAGGCGGGGGCCACACAAAAAGAGATCGCGGAAGTGATCTATCAAATGTCAATGCTGGGCGGTGTTCCGGCGATGTCAAAAGCACTGGAGTTGGCGCAGGCCGTCTTCTCCGAGACGCAGGAGGACAGTGAATGACTGTCGCGGATTTCGCATTCTATTGTTTCGCCATCCTGATGCTGGTGGCCGGGGCCTTTACCGTGGTCTCGAAAAACCCGGTGCACTCTGTGCTCTGGCTCATTCTCACCTTCCTCTCCGCGGCGGGGCTGTTCGTCCTTCTGGGGGCGGAATTCGTCGCGATGCTGCTGATCATCGTCTATGTCGGCGCGGTGATGGTGCTCTTCCTCTTCGTCGTCATGATGCTCGATGTCGATTTCGCGGCACTCAAGGCGGGGGCGGCGAAATACCTGCCCTTCGGTCTGTTGATCGGTGTGGTGCTGATCCTGCAACTGTTCCTCGCCTTCGGCGAATGGCACAGCGCGCCGGGCGCCGAGGCGCTGCGCCGCACGGTGACGCCGGATGCGGTCGAGATCCACAACACCCAGGCCATCGGCATGGTGATGTACGACCAGTATCTGATGCTGTTCCAGCTCGCGGGTCTTGTGCTTCTGGTCTCGATGATCGGTGCGATCACCCTGACGCTGCGCCACCGCTCGGACGTCAAACGTCAGAACGTGCTGCACCAGATGTATCGCAAACCGGAAGACTCCTTCGAGATGAAGGACGTGAAACCGGGGCAGGGGCTTTAAGCCTCAGATGAATGACCGGGGCGAGTGTATCCCGCCCCGTATGAATGGCCGCAAACGGCGGCGAGAGAGAAAGAACTGAGGGACGACATGGTCGGACTTGAACATTACCTGACAGTGGCCGCGGCGCTGTTTGTCATCGGCATCTTCGGGCTCTTTTTGAACCGGAAGAACATCATCATCATCCTGATGTCGATCGAGATGATCCTGCTGTCGGTCAATATCAACCTTGTCGCCTTCTCCTCCTTCATGGGGGATCTGACGGGACAGATTTTCACGATGCTGGTCTTGACCGTGGCCGCCGCCGAGGCCGCCATCGGGCTTGCCATCCTCGTGAGCTTCTTCCGCAACCGCGGCACGATCGACGTCGAAGACGTCAACGTGATGAAAGGATAAGGGACCATGGAATCGATTGTCCTCTTTGCGCCGCTGGTCGGTGCCATCGTCGCCGGCTTCGGCTGGCGCGTGATCGGGGAGAAGGGCGCGCAGTATCTGACGACGGGCCTTCTCTTTCTCGCCGCGATCCTGTCCTGGGTTCTCTTTCTCACCCATGACGGCCAGACCCATCACGTCACGATCCTGCGCTGGATCGACAGCGGTTCGCTTTCGGTCGACTGGGGCATCCGCCTCGACCGTCTGACGACGATCATGCTGATCGTGGTCAACACGGTGTCGGCGCTGGTGCACCTCTACTCGCTGGGCTACATGGCGCATGACGAGAACTTCAACGACGACGAGCCCTACCGGGCGCGCTTCTTCGCCTATCTCTCGCTGTTCACCTTCACCATGCTGATGCTGGTGACCGCCGACAACCTGTTGCAGATGTTCTTCGGCTGGGAAGGCGTGGGCCTTGCTTCCTACCTGCTGATCGGTTTCTACATCAAGAAACCTTCGGCCGGGGCCGCCTCGATGAAAGCCTTCATCGTCAACCGTGTCGGTGACTTCGGTTTCATCCTCGGCATGGCCGGTCTGTTCTTCATGACCGACAGCATCCGTCTCGACGATGTCTTCGCGCAGGGGCCGGCGCTTGCGGGCACCACGCTGCATTTCCTCTGGAATGACTGGAACGCGGCGAACCTTCTGGCCTTCCTGCTGTTCATCGGTGCGATGGGCAAATCGGCGCAGCTCTTCCTGCACACCTGGTTGCCGGATGCGATGGAAGGGCCGACGCCTGTGTCCGCGCTCATTCACGCCGCAACCATGGTGACCGCCGGTGTCTTCCTCGTCACCCGCATGTCGCCGATCTTCGAATATGCGCCGCAGGCCCAGATGTTCATCGTCTACATCGGTGCGACCACCGCTTTCTTCGCGGCCACGGTGGGGCTGGTTCAGAACGACATCAAACGCGTCATCGCCTATTCGACCTGTTCGCAGCTCGGTTACATGTTCGTGGCCGCAGGTGTCGGCGCCTACGGTCCGGCGATGTTCCACCTGCTGACGCACGCTTTCTTCAAGGCGATGCTGTTCCTCTCCGCGGGCTCCGTCATCACCGCGATGCACCACGAACAGGACATGCGGAACTACGGTGGTCTGCGCAAAAAGATCCCCTTCACCTTCTGGATGATGATCATCGGTACGCTGGCGATCACCGGTGTGGGTATCCCGTTCTCGGGCGAAATGTTCGGTGTGCCGATCGGTTTCGCGGGCTTCCTGTCGAAAGACTCGATCATCGAGAGCGCCTATGCCTCCGGTGTCGGCTATGCCTTCTGGATGCTGGTCATCGCGGCGCTGTTCACGTCGTTCTACTCCTGGCGCCTCATCTTCCTGACCTTCTTCGGCAAGGAACGTGGCGATCATCATGCGCATGAGCATGCCCATGAAAGCCCGCTCGTCATGCTGGTGCCGATTGGCGTGCTGTCGCTGGGCGCGATCTTCGGCGGGATGCTGTGGTACAACAGCTTCTTCGGCGATCACACGAAATTCACCGAGTTCTTCGGCCTGCCGCATCACGCGGAAGTCGAGATGGTGGACGGTCACGGCGAGGCGACCGGCGAAGCCGCTGCGGATGCGCATGGTGAGGCGGTTGTTGCCCATGCGGGCGAAGAGATGCACGCTGAGGCGCATGCCGAAGGTGTTGCCCCTCAAGGCGCGATCTTCGTGGCCGCGGACAACACCATCCTCGACGATGCGCACCACGCACCGACCTGGGTGAAAGTGTCGCCCTTCATCGCGATGCTCATCGGTCTGGTGATGGCGATGTGGTTCTACATCTGGAGCCCGTCTCTGCCGAAGAAACTGGCCGAGAGCCAGCCGGTGGCCTACCGCTTCCTGCTCAACAAATGGTACTTCGACGAGATCTACGATGCGCTCATCGTGCGTCCCGTGCTCGCCCTCGGTCGCTTCTTCTGGAAACGCGGCGATGAAGGCACCATCGACGGCGCGATCAACGGTCTCGCCATGGGCATCGTGCCCTTCTTCACCCGGCTTGCGGGCCGGGCGCAGACGGGCTTCATCTTCACATATGCATTCAGCATGGTTCTGGGGATTGTACTCTTGATTACCTGGATGACGATTGGCGGGGGGGCACAGTAATGGATAACGTGCTTTCCATCGTCACCTTCCTTCCGACCCTGGCCGCCCTCATGCTCGCGCTCTTCCTGCGCGGCGAGGATGCGGTGGCGCAGAAAAATGCCAAGATCGTGGCCTTGTTCGCGACCGTGATCACCTTCGTGATCTCGCTCTTCATCCTGTTCGGCTTCGATCCCAAAGACACCGGTTTCCAGATGGTCGAAGAGGCCGACTGGATCATGGGGCTGAAATACAAGATGGGCGTGGACGGGATCTCGGTCCTCTTCGTCATGCTCACCACCGCGCTCATGCCGCTCGCCATCTGGTCGGCCTGGGACGTCAAGGTGCGCGTGAAGGAATACATGATCGCCTTCCTGCTTCTGGAAACGCTCATGCTCGGTGTGTTCACCGCGCTCGATCTGGTGCTGTTCTACCTGTTCTTCGAAGCGGGCCTCATTCCGATGTTCCTGATCATCGGTATCTGGGGCGGGCCGAACCGGATCTACGCCGCGTTCAAGTTCTTCCTCTACACCTTCCTCGGCTCCGTGCTGATGCTGATCGCGATGATCGCCATGTATGTCGACGCGGGCACCTCGGACATCGTTCAACTCCTCGGTCACGAGTTCTCGCATGATACGATCACGGTTCTGGGCTTCCACATCGTCGGCGGGTTCCAGACGCTGGCCTTCCTCGCCTTCTTCGCCTCTTTCGCGGTGAAGATGCCGATGTGGCCGGTCCACACCTGGTTGCCGGACGCCCACGTGCAGGCACCGACTGCGGGCTCGGTCATTCTGGCCGCGATCCTTCTGAAAATGGGCGGTTACGGCTTCCTGCGCTTCTCGCTGCCGATGTTCCCCTATGCCTCCGAACTTCTGTCGAACTTCGTGCTCTGGCTCTCGGTGATCGCCATCGTCTACGCCTCGCTCGTCGCGCTTGTGCAAGAGGACATGAAGAAACTCATCGCCTATAGCTCGGTCGCCCACATGGGCTACGTGACGGCGGGGATTTTCTCCTTCAACCAACAAGGCCTTGATGGCGCGATCTTCCAGATGATCTCGCACGGGTTCGTCTCCGGCGCGCTCTTCCTCTGTGTCGGCGTGATCTACGACCGGATGCACACCCGTCAGATCGACGCTTTCGGCGGTCTGGTGAAAAACATGCCGGCCTATGCGCTCGTGTTCATGTTCTTCACCATGGCGAACGTCGGCCTGCCGGGCACCTCGGGCTTCGTGGGCGAATTCCTCACCATCATCGGCATGTTCCAGGCCAACACCTGGGTCGCTCTCGTGGCCGCCACCGGTGTGATCTTCTCCGCCTCCTACGCGCTCTGGCTCTATCGCCGGGTCGTACTGGGCGATCTGATCAAGGAAAGCCTGAAAACCATCAAGGACATGAACGCGCGCGAGAAATGGATTTTCGCACCGCTCGTGGCGATGACCCTGATCCTCGGCGTCTACCCGTCGCTGGTGACGGATCTCATCGGGCCGTCGGTCTCGGCGCTGATTGACAACTACCATGCCGCTCTGCCGATGGTCGCAGACGCCGCAACGCACTAAGGGACACGGAGATATGACCTCTACAGACTTTTCCATCGTCCTGCCGGAAGTACTTCTTGCCATCTACGGCATGGCGGCGCTCCTCTTCGCCGTCTACACCGGCAAGGACAAACTCTCCGGCCTCGTCACCTGGCTCACTGCGGCGGTCTTCGTGGTCGTGGCGCTCTGGATCGGGCTCGGCGGGCAGGGCAGCCGCGTTGCCTTCGGCGGCCTGTTCATCGACGACGCCTTCTCGCGTTTCGGCAAGGTCGGCGTGCTGCTCGCGGGGGCTGCGGTCCTCGTGATGTCGCATGACTTCCTCGAGAAACGCGGTTTCGCCAAGTTCGAATATCCGATCCTCGTGCTGTTCTCCACGATCGGCATGATGGTCATGGTCTCGGCGGGCGATCTCATGTCGCTCTACCTCGGCCTCGAACTGATGTCGCTGTCGCTCTACGTCATCGCGTCCTTCCGTCGCGACAACGTCAAGTCGACCGAAGCGGGCCTCAAGTATTTCGTACTCGGCTCGCTCTCCTCGGGCCTGCTGCTCTACGGCTCCTCGCTGATCTACGGTTTCTCCGGCACGACCTCCTTCGCCGGGATCATCACCGTGGTGCAGGGCAACGTGCCGCTGGGCGTGCTGTTCGGCCTGATCTTCGTGATGACCGGTCTGGCGTTCAAGGTGTCCGCGGTGCCGTTCCACATGTGGACCCCGGACGTCTATGAAGGCGCGCCGACGCCGACCACCGCCTTCTTCGCCACCGCGCCGAAACTGGCCGCCATGGGCCTTTTCGCCCGCGTGCTGTTCGACGCGTTCGGCGGCGTGCCGGGCGACTGGCAACAGGTGCTCGCCGTGATCGCCGTGGCCTCCATGTTCTGGGGTGCCTTTGCCGGGATCGGCCAGACCAACATCAAACGTCTGATGGCCTATTCCTCCATCACCCACATGGGCTTTGCGCTCATGGGGCTGGCGGCAGCCAATGCCGAGGGTGTGCAATCCGCGATGGTCTATATGGCGATCTATGTCGCGATGAACATCGGTGCCTTCGCCTTCATCATGACGATGGAGCGCGACGGCAAGCCGGTCACCGATCTGTCCGCGCTGAACCTCTACTGGCGCGTTTCGCCGACCAAGGCTCTGGCCGTGCTGGTGCTGTTCTTCTCGCTCGCCGGTGTGCCGCCGATGCTCGGCTTCTTCGCCAAGTTCTCCGTGCTCATGGCGGCTTGGAACGCTGGTCTCACCTGGCTTGCGCTCTTCGGTGTGATCGCCTCGGTGATTGCCGCCTTCTATTACCTCCGCGTCGTCTACTACATGTATTTCGGCAGCGAGGTTGAGCCACTCGACAACACACGGAGCCCGGTGGCCTTCGCGCTTCTGGCCGTCTCCGCTCTGATCATGCTCGTCGGTATCGTGAACATGTTCGGTGTGGACGGTATGGCGGCCATCGCGGCGGATGCGCTTGTCAAGTAACCGCCATACATGGCCCGAAGGGGTGGGGCGCATGGTCCTCCCCTCCGTGGACAGCACCATGTCGGAGGCCGCGCGTGTCGCGGCCTCTTCCGCGTTTCCGCAATGGATCATGGCGCTCTCTCAAACCGGTGCTCATGGCCGACGTGGGCGCCCGTGGTCCATGCCGGAGGGCAATTTCGCCGCCACGCTGCTGATGTTCCCGACCGAACCGCCGACACTTGTCGCGCTGCGCAGCTTTGTGGCCTCTCTGGCGCTTTACGACGCCTTTGTCGCCGTCACCGGACGGAGCGATCCCTTTGCGCTCAAATGGCCGAATGACGTGCTGCTGAACGGCGGCAAGGTGGCTGGTATCCTGTTGGAGCGCGGGCCCTCGCATCTCGCCATCGGCATTGGCATCAACCTGGTCGAAGCGCCCGGCGCGGATCAGGTCGAAGCGGGCGCGACACCGCCCGTGTCGCTCGCGCATGAAACCGGCGCACTGATTGCGCCCGAGGAATTCCTCGACCATCTGGCTCCGAGTTTCGCCTATTGGGAAAGCCAGTTCACCACCTACGGGTTCGGCCCGGTGCGGGAGGCCTGGCTCGCCCGTGCGGCGCGTCTCGGCACCGAAATCCGCGCCCGCACCATGCGCGAGACCCATCACGGGATTTTCGAGACCGTGGATGCCTTCGGCAATCTCGTGCTCGACACGCGCACGGGCAAACTTACCATCCCAGCCGCAGAGGTCTATTTCTGATGCTTCTCTGTATCGACACCGGCAACACCAACACCGTCTTCTCCATCTGGAACGGCAGCGAGATCATCGCCACATGGCGCACCTCGACCGAACATCAGCGCACGGCGGACCAGTATTACGTCTGGCTCTCGACCCTGATGAATTTTCAAAAAATCGAGGCCGACATTTCCGAGGTGATCATCTCCTCGACCGTGCCCCGCGTGGTGTTCAACCTGCGGGTTCTGGCGAACCGCTATTTCGACTGTCGGCCTTTGGTGGTCGGCAAACCCGAATGCCTTTTGCCGCATATGCCGCGGGTGGACGAGGGCACGACCGTCGGGCCCGACCGGCTTGTGAACTCCGCGGGCGCCTTCGATCTTTATGGTGGCGATCTGATCGTGGTGGATTTCGGGACAGCCACGACATTCGACGTGGTCTCCGAGGATGGGGCCTATGTCGGTGGCGTGATCTCTCCCGGGGTCAACGCCTCGCTCGAAAGCCTTCACCACGCCGCTGCCGCCCTGCCGCATGTCGATGTCACCATGCCGCAAAAAGTCATCGGCACCAATACGGTGGCCTGTATGCAATCGGGCGTGTTCTGGGGCTATATCGGGTTGGTGCGTGAGACATGTAACCGCATCAAGGACGAATATGGCCGCCCGATGCGGGTGATCGCCACCGGAGGGCTTGCGCCGCTGTTCAATCAGGGCCACAAACTCTTTGACCATTTCGATGAATTTCTGACGATCCACGGCCTTGTCGTGATCCATAATTATAACAAGGACATGGGCAACTGATGAGCGAACGTCTTCTCTATCTCCCCTTGGGCGGCGCCGGCGAGATCGGCATGAACTGTTACGTCTACGGCTACGGGCCGGAGGGTGACGAGCGCTATATCGTGGTCGATCTCGGCGTCACATTCCCGTCGATGGACGGCACGCCCGGTGTCGATCTGATCTTCGCCGATATCGCCTGGCTCGAAGAACGCAAGGACCGGATCGAGGCGATTTTCATCACCCACGCGCACGAAGACCACGTCGGTGCGGTCGGCCACCTCTGGCCCCGGCTCGACGCCCCGGTCTATGCCCGCGCCTTCACCGCCCATATCGCGCGGTTGAAATTCGAAGAGCACGGCCATGACGAGCTCCAGATCAAGACGGTTTCCAAATGGCCGGAAACCATCCAATGTGGGCCGTTCACCGTCGGTTTCCTGCCGGTGTCGCACTCGATCCCGGAATCCTCGGCACTGGTGATCGACACGCCCGCGGGCCGGATCATTCACACGGGCGATTTCAAACTCGATGAAAATCCGGTGGTGGGCGAACCCTTCGACCGGGCGCTTTGGGAAAGCGTGGCGTCTTCGGGCGTCAAGGCGCTCGTGTGTGACTCGACCAACGTATTCTCGCCGAAACCGGGCCGCTCCGAATCCGAAGTGGTCGAACCGATCACCCAGCTCGTCGCCTCGCTCGACGGTATGGTGGCGGCGACCACCTTTGCCTCCAACATCGCGCGGGTGAAAACCCTTGCCGAAGCGGGCTCCAAGGCCGGGCGTTCCGTCGTGCTGCTGGGCCGCGCCATGCGCCGGATGATCACCGCCGCCATCGAGACCGGCATCATCGCCGATTTCCCGAAAACCGTTTCTCCGGAAAACGCGGGCGACATCCCCCGCGAAAATCTCATGCTGCTGACTACCGGCTCGCAGGGCGAACATCGCGCCGCCACCGCGCAGCTTTCGCGCGGCAAATATCTCGGCCTCAAGATGACCGAGGGCGACACGGTGATTTTCTCCTCGAAAACCATTCCGGGCAATGAGGTCTCCGTCGGGCGCATCCTCAACAGCTTCTCGGAAATGGGCGTCGAAACCATCTCGGGCCATGATGAATATCACGTTTCGGGCCATGCCAACGGCCCGGATCTGGCGCTTCTGCACGAGATCGTCAAACCGCAGATCGTGATCCCGATGCATGGCGAACACCGCCACCTGCGCGAACATGCCAAAATGGCCGAGAGCAATGGGTTTCAGGCGATCGTCGCCCCCAATGGCGTTGGCGTTGACCTCTCCGGCAATAAGCCGCGTGTGTCGGAATATATCGAGACCGGCCGGACCTATCTCGATGGCTCCGTCCAGATCGGTGCGCTCGACGGGATCGTCCGCGACCGGATTCGCATGGCGATGAACGGGCTGGTGGTCGCCACCGTGATCGTCGAGGACGATGAACCGCTGGGCGATTGCTGGTGCGAGCTGCGTGGCTTGCCCGAGGTGGGCCTGTCGCGCGCGCCTTTGGTCGATGTGCTGGAAGAAGACGTGAACCAATTCCTGATGCGCGCCAAGCCCAAGACGTTGTCGGATGACGACGCGCTCGAAGAGGAAATGCGCCGGATCATCCGCAAAACGACGCAGGAAGAGGTGGGCAAGAAACCCGAGGTCCAGATCGTCATTTCGCGCCTGTCGAGCTGATCAGGGCGCCTGTTTCCTTTGCTGTCTAAATACTCAAAACAAAACCCGCGCTTTCGGCGCGGGTTTTTTAATGTCCGGGAAGGGGAGGGGGGATCAACCCGCCTGACGTTCCTCAAAGCTCAGCGCGATGAAGGAGGGCAGGTGATCGCCAAGACCAACGACCTTGTTGTCGTCTTCCTTGCGGCCCCGACCACGGCGCGCGCGATTGTCGGAGCGCAGTTCGGATTTCGGGGCCTCTTCGCGGGGAGCCTCCTCGGCCTGTACCTCGACAGGTGCCTCGGTTTTGGGGGCGTCCTCGGGCTTGCGTCTACTACGCGACCGGGAGCGCTTCGGCTTGTCGCTGCGCAGCTCGGTCTCATCTTCGCCAGCGGTCGCCTCCGGGGCATTGCCCAGCGGATTGTCCATCCGGGGAATTTCCTTGGTCAGAAGCGTCTCGACATCGGCGAAATTCTTTTCGTCGCGCGGCTCGACCAGCGTGATCGCCTTGCCGTCACGACCCGCACGACCGGTCCGGCCGATGCGGTGGACGTAATCCTCGGCATGGCCCGGCACGTCGAAGTTGAACACATGGGTCACGGAAGGCACGTCCAGACCACGAGCGGCCACGTCGGAGGCCACGAGGATCTTGATATTGCCGGCCCGGAACCCGTCGAGCGTGGCGTTGCGCTGGCTCTGGTCCAGATCGCCATGGATCGGGGCCGCGTCATAGCCGTATTTTTTCAGCGATTTCGAGACGATATCCACATCCGTCTTGCGGTTGCAGAAGATCACAGCGTTCTGAAGCGTCGCACCTTCCTGATCGATCAGCGCCCGCAGCACGGCGCGCTTTTCCGATGCCGCACGGTCGCGGCGCGAGCCTTTGAACATCACCGCGTGCTGTTCGATGCGCTCGGAGGCGGTCGCCTGACGCGCCACTTCGATCTTCGCGGGGGCAGAAAGGAAAGTGTTGGTGATGCGCTCGATCTCCGGCGCCATGGTGGCCGAGAAGAACAGCGTCTGGCGGGTGAAGGGCGTCAGACCGAAGATGCGCTCAATGTCGGGGATGAACCCCATATCGAGCATCCGGTCGGCCTCATCCACCACCATGACTTTCACGTCAGACAGGATCAGCTTGCCGCGCTCGAAATGGTCCAAAAGACGACCGGGCGTGGCAATCAGCACGTCGACACCCTTGTCGATCAGCGCGTCCTGTTCCTTGAAGCTGACACCACCGATCAGCAGCGCTTTGGTGAGCTTCATGTATTTGGTGTATTGATCGAAGTTTTCGGCAACCTGCGCGGCCAGTTCCCGCGTCGGGCAGAGTACCAGCGACCGCGGCATCCGCGCGCGCGCGCGGCCACGGGCCAGCATGGTGATCATCGGCAACACGAAAGATGCGGTTTTCCCGGTCCCGGTCTGGGCGATGCCCAGAACGTCACGGCCCTCGAGCGCGGGCGGAATGGCGCCGGCCTGAATCGGCGTGGGTGTCTCGTAACCAACGTCTTCGATGGCTTTGAGAACTTTCGGAGCGAGATTGAGATCGGTGAACTTGGTCAAACTGTGCCTTTCGCGATGGTGCGGCTGTGAAAATGGCCGCAAAACCCCGCGCGGCCCGCCCGGCCATATTGCCGGAACGCTTTGGACCGCCTTCTACGCTTCAATCACGAAAAGGTCAAGGAAAGGCAGGGTTGATGGGTTCAGCCGCCCACGACCACCGCATTTTCGAGAATGGCGGCTTGCCATGTCTCCGGATCGAGCACCGGTTTCATGTTGCCCTTGATGGTGATCCGGGTGCCTTCCTCAAGGCCCTGGATCGGCGTATTGAGGCTGACCTGAACGGAGGCGCCATGGTCCGCGCTGCCGCAAAACGGGCAAAGACCCATGTCGGAGACGAGGATCAGATCGGTGACATCAGATCCGGGGGAAAGCGGTACGGCATAGCCCGTGAGCTCCATCCCCTCGACACCGTTCTTGAGCCGCTCGGGGAAGCCCTTTTTCACCTCATATGTGGTGTCGGTCACGATCTCTTCGACGGTGATGCCCTTGAGCAAGTCCCAACCGGCGGTTTCGGCGAAGGCCGGAAGCCCGAGGCTTGAGACGGCAGTGACGGAAAGACCGGCGGTAAGAGCGAGACGGCTGACGGACATGAACATTCCTCGAAGTGGCAAATATGGCGGCAGTTTAACCGATCCGCACCCGGAGGGAATCCCCTTTTGGTGCGGATCGGCGAATTGCTGCGCTCAGGACACCGTCAGATCATCATTTCCTTGGTCGCCGAAAGCTTCAGCGCCGGATAGTCCCGTTCGATCCGGTCGATGTCCCATTGCAAACGCGTCAGGTAGACCGGATCGCCATCGTGATCGTAGGAGATATGCTGTTTGTTCGCGTTGATAAACTTGTCCATTTCCAACTTCGGACCGCTCACCCAGCGCGCAGACGTAAACTGCGATGCGTCAAATCGAACAGGCAGGCCATATTCAAGCTCGATGCGCGAGGCCAGAACTTCGAACTGAAGCGCGCCCACGACGCCGACGATAAAGCCAGACCCAATCGAGGGTTTGAACACCTTCGCCGCGCCTTCCTCGGCGAATTGCATCAGCGCTTTCTCCAAGTGCTTGGCTTTCATCGGATCGCCCGCGCGGACGCCCTGCAACAATTCCGGGGCAAAGCTCGGAATGCCGGTCACGCGGATGTCCTCGCCCTCGGTCAGCGTGTCGCCGATGCGCAATTGCCCGTGGTTCGGAATGCCGATAATGTCCCCGGCCCAGGCCTCTTCCGCCAATTCGCGGTCAGAGGCCAGAAACAGCACCGGGTTCGAGATTGCCATCGGCTTTTTCGACCGCACATGCATCAGCTTCATGCCGCGTTTGAAATGGCCCGATGCCAGACGGACAAAGGCCACGCGGTCGCGGTGTTTCGGGTCCATATTGGCCTGAACCTTGAAGACAAAGCCCATGACCTTGGTTTCTTCCGGCCCAATCTCGCGCGGTTCGGCGGATTGCGGCTGCGGCACAGGACCGTATTTGCCGATCCCGTCCATCAGTTCCTTGACGCCAAAGGAGTTGATCGCGGAACCGAACCAGATCGGTGTCAGCGTGCCATCCAAAAAGGCCTGCCGGTCGAACGGCGGCAACAGCTCGCGCGCCATCTCGAGCTCTTCCTTGAGCTGTTCCAATAGGTGCTCCGGCACATGGTCCTTGAGCTTCGGATCGTCCAGTCCCTCGATCTTGATGCTCTCAGCAACCTTGTTGCGGTCGGCGCGGTCCATCAATTCGAGACGGTCGTTCAACACATCGTAACAGCCAAGGAAATCCCGCCCGACGCCAATCGGCCAAGAGGCGGGCGTTACGTCGATGGCAAGGTTCTCCTGAATTTCGTCAATGATCTCAAGCGTGTCCCGGCTCTCGCGGTCCATCTTGTTACAAAAGGTCAGGATCGGCAGATCGCGCAACCGGCAGACCTCGAACAGTTTCTGCGTCTGGCTCTCCACGCCCTTCGCCCCGTCGATCACCATGATCGCGGCGTCCACAGCGGTGAGCGTGCGATAGGTGTCCTCGGAGAAATCCGAGTGACCGGGCGTGTCGACAAGGTTGAACCGATAGCCCGAGAAATCGAACGACATCGCCGAGGCCGACACGGAAATCCCGCGGTCTTTTTCCATCTGCATGAAGTCCGAGCGCGTCCGCCGCGCCTCGCCTTTCGCGCGCACCTGACCGGCCATCTGGATCGCGCCCCCGTACAACAGGAATTTCTCCGTCAACGTCGTCTTACCGGCGTCCGGGTGCGAGATGATGGCGAAGGTCCGGCGACGGGCGATCTCCGGCGGCAATTCGGGGGCGTTATGGCTGCGATCCAACATGCGCGTTCATATACGCGCGGGCGTCATCCCCGGCAATGGCCCAGAACACCCTCTGCACAACAAAAACGCGCCCTGAAGCGCGCTCTTCCGTTTCCTTTGCTGCCTTAAATACTCAGCTTCAAACGCTCAGCTTCCGGAGGCCGACCGCAGCACTTCGGCCGCCACCGAAGGCTCCAGCATCCCGTCGCGCAACTCGAAGGCGCGCGGGGTCTCGGCGAAGGCGTGATCGGTGGCAATGCGCGCCTGCACATCCTCAGGCAAGAACGGTTTCACCCGCCCGTCGACGAACATGCTCTCGGCGGCGATGCCCTCGGCATAGATGATCTCATGGGTGTCGAACAAAAGCTGGAAATAGTCGACAAACCCACCCTCGGACTGGATCACGTTCTGCCCGTTGACCAGAAGTTTCGCCTTGACCAACACTTCCGCCCGACCGGCGCGAACCGCATCGCGGCGCTGGTAGATAAAAATCCGGTGGTTTGGCGAGACGATCAGGTCATGTGCATTGTTCAGCGCGCCCTCGCGGATCACGATGGGCGCAAAGGCCCCGGTGGCACGCACGGTCTGACAACCGATCCAGCGAATTTCCTGCGGGCCGTGATCACGGGTCAGGACGCGGTCCCCGACCGTCAGATCTTCGATCGGTTTCTGAATGCCGTTGGCGAGCGTAATGCGCGTACCCCGCGTGAAGGCAACACAGGCGACATCGGAAAGCCGCGTGCGCACGGTGTCCTCGTCCAGTTTCACCAGCACATATTCCACATCCGGAAGCATTGGCGCGAAGGGCAGGAAGAACGTATCCTCAATCAGCCCGTTCTGATCGGTCTCGACCAGAACCAGAACCTCGATCGTATTGCCGGAGCCGGCCATGAAGGTCGCGATGCAGTCGAGGTGCAGGTCATGCCCGATATCCCCGAACTCTGTGCCTTCGGCCACGCTCAGCTTGTCGCCATCGACGTTAACGGAAAGCCGCCCGCGGCTGGCGTGTTTGCGAAGTTCATAGACATCGGCAAGCTCCAACTCGGCAGCATTCGCAAGCGCCTCGCCCAGATTCACCCCATTGGTGACCCGCAACGCCCCGGCGCGGTAGACCGCAAGACTTTGCACCGGCAGACCGGTCTGGCCGCCCATCTGAGCCTGCATATGATCCCCGCTGACCGCCGTCATCCCTTTTCCCAACCCTTTTCCCGACCGCTTTCCCCCGAAAGGCTCCTTTGGCTGGCGTGATCTGTGACGCTGTCGACGCCCACGCCGGATGCGATCAAAGGGGCGGTCATGCAAGTGACAAAGGAGGTCTCATTATGCCGGGTCTCGGTGTTATTGTACATAGAAACGCCTCCTTGTCTCGTGACCCAAGTAAACTTGGTTAAACATTCCCATTGTGATCGGTAACAATGACGGGATTTGGGCGAGAGTGGTTCTTTCTCGGGCGGTGCCTACGGTTCATTTGTAGCGGGCGAGTCGGGTAAGGGCAGGCAGTTGGCAGATGACAATCCGGGTCACGAAGCCTAAATATCGCTCAGGACTGTATCGGAAGGAGACTGCGATGGATCTTGGGATCAAGGGCAAACGGGCGCTGGTATGTGCCTCCTCGAAAGGGCTGGGGCTTGGCTGTGCGCGCGCGCTTGCGGAGGCCGGGGTCGATCTGGTGATGAACGCACGCGGTGTTGAGGCGCTTGAGGCCGCGGCCGCGGATATTCGCGCAGAGTTCGGGGTTGCGGTTGAAACCGTCGCCGCCGATGTGACCACCGAAGAGGGCCGCGCAGCCGTCCTCGAGAAAGCGCAAGGCGTTGAAATCCTTGTCACCAACGCAGGCGGTCCGCCGCCGGGCATGTGGACCGATTGGGACCGCGAAGATTTCATCAAGGCGCTCGACGCCAACATGCTGGCCCCCATCGCGCTGATCAAGGCGCTGGTGCCGGGGATGATGGAGCGGGGCTGGGGCCGTGTCGTCAACATCACCTCTGTCTCCGTCAAAGCGCCGATCGGCGTTCTCGGCCTGTCGAATTCGGCGCGTGCGGGGCTCACGGGCTATGTCGCAGGCACGTCGCGTCAGATTGCAGGTTCAGGCGTCGTCATGAACAACCTTCTGCCCGGTTTCCACGCCACCAATCGCACGGTCGGGATGGACGGGATGCAGGCGGAAAAAGCCGGGACCACGCCCGATGCGATCCGCGCCGAGCGCTGCAAAACCATCCCCGCCGGGCGCTATGGCACGGTCGAGGAATTCGGTGCCACCTGTGCCTTCATGTGCTCGCAATTCGCGGGCTTTATGATCGGCCAAAACGTCCTTCTGGACGGTGGTCAGACCAACAGCACGATGTGATCGAGAGGGGAGCGCGCCATGAGCCACGCCGAGGTGCAGGACTATTACGGCAAGGTGTTGCAGGGGTCTCAGGATCTCAAAACCAACGCCTGTTGTTCGCCGGACGCCATGTCGGACGGGTTAAAACGCGCGCTCTCCAACATTCATGACGAGGTGCTGTCGCGCTACTATGGCTGTGGGCTGATCGCGCCTGCGGTGCTCGACGGCGCGCGGGTGTTGGACCTCGGTTCCGGTTCCGGGCGGGACGTCTATGCGCTGTCGCAGTTCGTGGGCGAAGCCGGGTTCGTTGCCGGTGTCGATATGACGGAGGAACAACTCGCCGTCGCCCGTCGCCATCAGGACTGGCATGCGGAGCGCTTCGGCTACGCCAAATCCAACGTGGAGTTCCATAAGGGCTATATCGAAAAACTCGACGACCTGCCTCTGAGCGAGGGCAGTTTCGACGTCATCGTCTCCAACTGCGTTCTGAACCTTGCGATGGACAAGCCCGCCGTGCTGCGCGAGGCCTATCGCCTTCTGAAACCGGGCGGGGAGATGTATTTCTCCGATGTCTACGCCGACCGCCGTGTGCCTGAGGCGCTGCGGGCCGATCCGGTGCTCTATGGCGAATGCCTCTCCGGAGCGCTCTATTGGAACGATTTCGAATATATGGCCCGTGCAGCGGGATTTGCGGACCCGCGTCTGGTGACGCATCGGGCGCTCACGGTGGAAAACCCGGCGCTGGAGGCCAAGGTTGCGCCGATCAAGTTCATCTCTGCCACCTACCGGCTGTTCAAACTCGGTCTCGAACCGGAGTGCGAGGATTACGGCCAAGCGGTGATCTACAAAGGCACGGTGCCGGAGATGCCGCATGTGTTCGATCTCGATGCGGGCCATCAGATCGAGACCGGCAAGGTCTTTCCGGTCTGTGGCAACACGTTTAAAATGCTGGCAGAAACGCGTTTTGCACCGCATTTCGAGTTCATCGGCGATTTTTCGACCCATTACGGCATTTTCGCGGGCTGTGGCGGCACCAGCCCCTTCGACAACCTCACCGAGACCGGCGTCCCCGCCTCGGGCGGCTGTTGCTAAGCCCGCAAGCGCCTGATAGGGAAGTTGAGACTTTTCGTCAGACAAAGACCGCACCTTTGACCGAGCCCGTGACCACCCCCCGTTTGGAAATCCGCAACATCCGCCGCCGCTTTCAGGGCCGTGAGGTGGTCTCCGACGTGTCGCTCAAGGTGATGCCGGGGCAGGTGACCTGCCTGCTTGGGCCGTCGGGCTGTGGCAAATCCACGACTTTGCGCATCATTGCGGGCGTCGATATGCAGGACGCGGGCGAGATTTATGTCGACGGTCAACTGGTCTGCGATACCGTTTTCAGGGTGCCGCCGGAGCAACGTTCGATCGGTCTGATGTTTCAGGATTTTGCACTTTTTCCACATTTATCGGTCTCCGAAAACGTGGGATTTGGCTTAAAAGGGCACAAATCCGACAAAAAGCCCCGCGTCGAAGAGTTGCTCGACAAGGTCGGGCTCCTGTCGGCCTATGACAAATATCCGCATGAGCTTTCGGGTGGCGAACAACAACGTATCGCGCTGGCCCGGGCGCTCGCGCCGCGCCCCTCGATCATGCTGATGGACGAACCGTTTTCTGGTCTCGACGAACGCCTGAAAGACGATATCCGTGACAGCACGCTTGATGTGCTCAAGGCCGAAAACACCGCCGTGCTTCTCGTGACCCACGAACCGCACGAGGCGATGCGCATGGCCGATGAGATCGCCCTCATGCGCGATGGCAAGATCGTGCAGCAGGGCGCGCCCTATAATATCTACAACGCGCCGACAGATCGCAAAGCGGCGGCTTTTTTTAGCGATATCAACGTGATTCATGGCACAGCCCAGAAACTCGCTGTGACCACCGCCTTCGGGGAATTCTTTGTCCCCGGTCAGCCGGATGGCACGGAGGTGGAGATCGTGATCCGCCCGCAGCACCTGCGCATCGACTTCGACCGCGCCGGTCGCGGCCCGAACCCGACGCCGCAAGACGGCACGCCCGCGCGCGGCGTGGTGCAAAGGGCGCGCTTCATGGGGCGCGAAAGCCTTGTGGAATTCAAAATGGATTTCGACGGATCGGTGCTTAAGGCGACGGTTCCCTCGGTTTTCCTGCCGAAACCGGGCACGCCGATGTGGCTGATGATGCGCCGGGACCGGTGTTTTGTCTTCCCGGTGCAGGCTGCAATTTGAATATTTGAACCATCAGAAAAGCCTGATGTTCAGATTGTCTTAACCACGCTCTGTCAGACTATGTCTGCGGTACAGGCGGGAGCGCCGATGACCGCCCATCGGAAAGCCGCCCCGGCTCGTGTGGCCGAAAACCCTTCCGGAGACGCCACTGCGCTATGCACCGGCAGTCGGGGCGCATCTGGTTTTCTGATGGCAAAAATACTCATTTGAAAACCTTGGACGCCTTCTGAAGGGCAAGGAATTCAGCCAGGGTTTTGCCCGGCTCGTCGCGAAACTGCGCGCCGGTGTCGATGGTGCTTTCGATCCGGTCGACGCGGAAGGTGCGAAAATCCTTCCGTTCTTCGCACCACGCAGACATGGTCCAGACCCTCCCCCAATAATCGAGTTGCAAAGGCCGCACCAGACGCGTGGATTTCGTCCCGTCAAGCGCCAGATAGCCGATGCGCAGGACCTTTTTCTCCCGCACGGCCGTCCGCAACAGCGGCATGTGGCGAAAGCCGGTGCGCGCGTCGGCGAAGGCAAAGGGATGCACCGCCATGCCCCAACCGGCAGCGGGCGGGCCGGTGTTTTCTGGCAAAACCGCGTCGATCTTCGCGGCAAGGCTTTTGGCGTTGTTGGCAAGGTCCGGATCGGTCGCCTCGCTCAGGATCGCGACGGCGAGGTGCAGCGCCTCCAGCTCTCCCATCGTGAGGTTCATCGGGGGCAGGGTGATCGGTGCCGTAACCATATAGCCGACGCCGCGCTCGCCCTCGACCGGAACGCCCGAGGCTTTTAGCGTCGCCATATCGCGCCAGATCGTGCGTTCGGACACCTCGACCTGCTCCGCCAGCTCGCGCGCGGTGTGCAATTTGCCATCGCGCAGAATCTGGATGAGATCGAACAGGCGGTCGCTGCGCCGAATACCGGTTTGTTTGCGACCGCCTGCCATGATCAGGCCGCTTGGATCAGGCTGCGGAAGAGAGACACGGGCGCGTGGCGCATCGTGACGCTGTCATGATAGACCAGCGCCATGAAGGCCTGTGCCTCGGGGGCGGTACGAAAGCCACTATCTGCTGCCGCGTTGTCGGCCTCGCTCGCCCAGACATAATCCTCGCGCCAAAGCCCGGTCTCATCGCGGGACAGCGTGCGGGCACACAGCCCCGGACAGCGGTCGAGATAGCCATCGAGCCTGCGTGCCACGGGAATGAAGTCTGTGTCCGTGACGCCGTCTTTGAGGCGAAAGGTAACAGTTTCAATCATTTGAATGTCAGTCATCGTTTTTCTCCGATTCGGTTGCGATGAGCTGAGAATGCGGTGTTACAACTGACATAAACCTGTCAGTTGAAGAGTTCCACCTTCATAACCCGCGCCAATGTTGTGCAACAGGGCCGCAGGCAGCATTTTACGCTTTTCCTTCCCCATGGAGCCTTCTAATTCTGGGACCCGCGAGATTAGACAGACGGGCATACGCCCCTCTCAGATGGAGACTGACATGCTCAACAACATCGGCCTTCCGGGCCTCCTGCTCATCGCCGTCGTGGTGCTGGTCCTTTTCGGCCGCGGCAAAATTTCCGGCCTCATGGGCGAGGTGGGCAAAGGCATCACCTCCTTCAAAAAAGGCGTGGCCGAAGGCACCAAGGAAATCGAAGACGAGGCCGCCCAGGTGGCCAAGGACGTCACCCCCGAAGAAGAAAAAGACAAGGTCTGAGCCTTTCCGGCTTGGATTTTCTGCTTGGATTTTTGGGCGGGGCGACCCGTTGGCGTGGCTTTTAGACAAGGCGGTGCGGGATGTTTGACATCGGCATGTCAGAACTTCTGATCATCGGGGTCGTGGCGTTGATCGTCGTCGGCCCCAAGGACCTGCCGGGCATGTTCCGCACGCTCGGACGGTTCACGGCGCGGGCGAAATCCATGGCGCGCGAGTTTTCCCGCGCGATGGAGGCGGCGGCGGATGAGACAGGGGTGAAAGAGGCGGCGGACGCTTTGAAAGGTGCTGCAAATCCGAAGAAATTCGGCCTCGACAAGCTCAACGAAGCCGCCGACAAGTTCGAGAAATGGGACCCGATGAAAGCCCCGGATGGCACCGCGGCACCGAAGACGACGACGCTTCAGAAAGACGAGTTGAGCCCGGAACGAGCCGAAGCGGCACAGAAAATCTCCGATGCGGCGGCGAAGAAGGCGACCGAGCGGCTTCAGGCCGAATTGGATGCCGAAGAGCAGGCGAAGAAGGACGGCGAAGCATGAGCGACAGCGACATTGACGACAGCAGCGCGCCGCTGATCGAACATCTCGCCGAATTGCGCACGCGGATCATCCGCGCCGCATTGGCGTTTATCATCGCGATGGTGATCTGTTTCGCCGTGGCGGGGCCGATCCTCGATTTCCTGTTGATCCCGATCGAGAAGACCATGCGGTCTCTGGGTAACCCGAACCCGGTGATGCAATACACCGCCCCGCAGGAATATTTCTTTACGCTGATCCGCATTTCCATGGTGGGCGGTCTGGCGCTGGCCTTCCCCGTGATCGCCTACCAGCTTTGGCGCTTTGTCGCGCCGGGGCTTTACAAGAACGAGAAAAACGCCTTTCTGCCCTTCCTGATTGCCTCGCCTGTGCTCTTCCTGATGGGGGCGGCTTTTGCGCAATTCGTGGTCGTGCCGCTGGCGATGACCTTTTTCCTCGGCTTTGCCGATCTGCCGTCCTTCGTTGGCGCGCTTGTGACCAATGGCGGCGATGTGGCGACCGCGACCCAGGACACGGGCATCGACATCGTGTTCAACGGTAAGGTCAACGAAAGCCTTGATATCACGTTGAAAATGATCGTGGCCTTCGGGCTGTGTTTCCAGCTTCCGGTGCTTTTGACGCTGATGGGCAAAGCGGGCCTCGCCTCGGCACATGGTCTGCGCTCGACCCGCAAATATGCCGTCGTCGGCATTCTGACCGTTGCCGCTCTGGTGACACCGCCGGATGTGACGACTCAGCTCATCCTCTTCACGGTGGTCTACGGGCTCTACGAAATCTCGATCTTCCTCGTCGCCCGCGTCGAAAAAAAACGCACCGCAGAGCTGCGCGCCGCCGGTGTTCTGGACGAGGACGAAGAGCTGTTTTCTGAGTTCGACAAAGAAGATTAAGAATGAAGACTAAAGCCCTCAAACGTATCGCCGAAGCGCTGGAGCGCATGGCCCCCGCGCCGCTGGCCACGCCGGATTTCGACGTCGCAGATGCCTATGTCTGGCAGACAGAACCGGACGCGCTTCATCCTGTGACCAAAGTGTCGCGCGTGGATATTTCTCTCCTGATCGGGGTGGACCGGTCGCGCGATACGCTTCTGGAAAACACCCGCCAGTTTGCCCGCGGCCTTCCGGCCAACAACGCGCTCCTTTGGGGCGCGCGCGGCATGGGGAAGAGCTCTCTCGTCAAGGCGGTGCATGCGGCGGTGACTGCCGAAGGCGCGCCGCTCAAGATCGTCGAGATGCAGCGCGAAGACCTGCCCTCCGTGGCGCGGCTTCTGAACCTGCTGCGCGGCTCCGCGCATCGGTTCGTGCTGTTCTGCGATGACCTGTCGTTCAGCCATGACGACGAGCATTACAAATCGCTCAAGGCGGTGCTCGATGGCGGGATCGAAGGCCGCCCCGAGAACGTCTTGTTCTATGCGACGTCCAATCGTCGCCATCTGATGCCGCGCGACATGATCGAGAATGAGCGCAGCTCCGCGATCAACCCCTCCGAGGCCACGGAGGAAAAGGTCTCCCTGTCGGATCGCTTCGGGCTGTGGCTCGGGTTCCATCCCTGTTCGCAGGACGAATATCTGGCGATGATCCGGGGTTATTGCACGGAATACGGCGTCGAGATCGACGATGAGACATTGCGCGCCGAGGCCATCGAATGGCAGGCGACGCGCGGCTCGCGGTCGGGCCGTGTGGCGTGGCAGTTCTTTACCGATCTGGCCGGGCGCAAGGGCGTCAAGCTCAGCTGAGTATTTGAGCCATCAGAAAGCCCGAAAAAGAAAAACCCCGATGTGGAAATCGCATCGGGGTTTTGAGGTTTTCTGATGGTCTAAATACTCAATCCCGATCAGTTCAGATAGGGCGTCGGGTCGACCGTTTGTGTGCCCTTGAAGACCATGAACTGCAAAGCGTTGAATTCATTGGCGGTCACCTTGGCAATCGTCTGGCCGCGTTTGACGCTGTCGCCCTTGTTCACCGCGATGTCGTCGATGAAGCTATAGGCGGTTTGCAAGCCGTTGCCGTGGTCGATGACCATGATTTTCACCCCGTCGGCATTGGTCGAGATCAGCTTGACCGTGCCGTCTTTCGCGGCCTTGACCGGGGTGCCAGCCGTGGCGGCGAAAAGGATGAATTTCGATTTCGTCTTGTCGTAATCGCGGATGATCGCGCCGGAGACGGGTTTCGCCATTTCTGCGGTCGTGCTGGTCTGCGTCGCGCCAAGATCGGCGGCGGGTTTGGTTTCCGCAGGCGCGGGCTGGGCCGCGGCCGGATCGGGCAGGGGCTCGGAGGCAGACGGCGGCGTGGGCGTCGGGGAGCCTTGTCCGGGTTCGGTTTCCACCTCTTGCGTGGTGACCTCGGAGGCCTTCACCGGGATCAGCAGGTAGCGCCCTTCGGTGACTTCGAGATCCGAGCCGAGCCCGTTCCAATCGGCCAGCGCGCGCACGGAGATGCCGTATTTGCGCGCGATGGAGTAGGCGGTTTCGCCGCGCTGCACCTGGTGACGCACGGGTTCCATGCCCTCGATGGGATCGGAGGCGGTCGTCTGTGTCATCGTCGTGCTGGTCGTCGTCGTTTGACCGGTTTGGGCGTTGCTGAGCCCTTCCTCGGCAAGTGCTGTGATGTCGATCCGCTCGCCGGTGGCGATGGTGCCCGCGCGCGTCGTGCCCGACGTGCCATCGACACGGCGGGGCAGGGCGATGACTTCGCCTTCGCGGAGCGTGACGTCTTCGGTGATGCCATTGTAACGGGCGAGATCGCCAGCGGGCAGGCCGGTGCGGGCGGCGACCGAGGCGATGGTGTCGCCGCGTTTGGCGATGGCCACCTGATAATTCGGATAGGAAACGATGCCCTGTGCGTTCGGCGTCGGTTTCGACACGGTTTTCGCCTCATTCGCGGCGGGCGCGGTGGAAAACGCATCGGTCATGCCGCGCAGGTCGAAATCGATCGGTTTGTCGCAGGCGGTCAGCGCCAGGGCGGCACAGCCGGCAAACATCAGGCGCAGGGTCTGGCGGGAAGGGGAAATCGTCATGGCTCTGTCCTCGGTTTGGACCCCGCCTCTCTCTTGGAGGCTTTGTCCTTTTTTACATTCGTGACGCTGGTTCTGTGTCACGCTCACTCCTGACCCATCCCCTCGACGAGGGGCACGAAACGCACGGCGCGCAGCTCTTCGTAATCGAAACCCGTCTCCAGCCGCGTCACCTTGATCAGGCTCTGCACGGCATCGGACTGACCCACCGGCAGGACCATGATACCGCCTGTTTTCAACTGCGCCAAGAGGGGGCCGGGAGGGTCCTCTGCGGCGGCGGTCACAAGGATGCGATCAAACGGCGCCTGATCGGGCAGGCCGAAGGAGCCGTCAGTGGGCATGGAGGTGATGTTGACGATGCCGAGCCGGTCGAAGATCGCCTGTGCCTCGCGCACCAGCCGGATATAGCGGTCGACCGTGTAGACGCGGCGGGCGAGGTGGCTCAGGATCGCGGCCTGATAGCCCGACCCGGTGCCGACCTCCAAGACCTTGTCGCGCGGTTGCACGTTCAAAGTCTGGGTCATCAGGCCGACGACGGAGGGCTGGGAAATGGTCTGACCGCAGGCGATGGGCAGCGGCATGTCCTCATAGGCGCGAGCGGTGAACAGCCCCTTGACGAAATCGCCCCGGTCGACCTTTTCCATTGCCGAAAGCGTGCGTACATCCGTCACGCCCTTGGAGCGGAGCGTGTAGAGGAATTGCATCTGGGTTTCGGCATCCATCGCCATCAGAGGGCGGCCTCCAGAGCGGCGAGCGCGTCATGCGCGGTCAGATCGGCGCGCATCGGCGTGACCGAAATATGGCCTTCGAGATTGGCGGTGACATCGGTGCCGGGGCCGGTGTCCACCGCCTGTTCCGAACCGCGGACCCAGAGAAATCGCCGCCCGGTAGGGGAGACCTGCCCCTCCATGGCAAAGCCTGCGGTCTGGCGGCGGCCCTGACGGGCGATCACCATGTCTTTGGTCTCAGAGGCCGGAACGGGCGGGAAATTCACGTTGTAAAACAGGCGGTAATCGTCACCCTCGCCCCACGGCGCATGATCGAGCAGGCGGCGGATGACGCGCGCGCCATGCGCGGCGGCGCTTTCGAACGGATCGTCCACCTTGTAATTGCGCGGGCCGAGGAATTGCGACAGGGCGATGGATTTCACCCCCTGAAGCGCGCCTTCCATGGCACCGCCGATGGTGCCGGAATACATCACGTTTTCGCCCGCATTGTTGCCCCGGTTGACGCCCGAGAGCACCAGATCGGGGCGGGCAGGCAGGATGTCGTGAAGCCCCGCGAGGACACAATCGGCGGGTGATCCTTCGGCGGCCCAGCGGCGGGGGGCGAGTTCGGAAATCATCGTCGGATTGGCGTAGGAGATGCAATGTCCGACGCCGGATTGCTCGAAGGCGGGCGCCACCACCCAGACCTCCCCGTCCGGTCCGGCGATCTCGGCTGCGATGGCCTCGAGCGTCTTGAGGCCGGGGGCGTTGATGCCGTCGTCGTTGGTGATCAAAATACGCATGAGGCCGCTTTCTGTTGTCTTGTCTTCTTCCTTAAAGCAGGCACGGAATCGCGGCAAGACACGGGCCTTAAAAGAGCCGCGCAAACGTCAGAAAAGGCGTTTTAAGACCGGTACAGAGCAGGCTGTTAGAGCAGCCGGGCCTGTTTCAGAAGACGCGGGGCCTCGTCGCGGGGATGCGTCAGGCTGGATTTGTCCTCACCGGGGAAGAACCGCGCGCGGGTCGCGGTGGGCATCGGTGCGGGCGTCAGCACATGGATGCGCGGGGCCTTTTCGACATGAGCGGTTTCCGCCTGCCAGCTTTTCGCCATGGCAATCTGTGCGGCTTTCGAGGCGCCATAAGCACCAAAGAACTTTTCGCCTGCATGCGGATCGTCGAAAAACAGCACGTCGCCCGGCGTCGCGGCCATGTTCAGAAGCGGCGAGACCATCGGGATCAGCTTGCCGGTGGCGATGACATTCGTAGTCATCGTGCGGTCGAAATCTTTCGGGTCCATATGGTCGGCGGGCGACAAAAGCTGAGCATAAACAGCGGTATGCGCCCAAAGATCGAGATGCCCCCAACGGTCGTAAATGCCGCGACAGAGATGCGCCATGGCGTCCGGGTTGGTGATGTCCATGGGGGCAAGCGTCGCCTGACCGCCGCGGGCCTTGATCCGGTCGTCGAGCTCTTCGAGCGCGCCCGTGGTCTTGGCGACGGCGACGATGTGATAGGCGGGCGCGAGCGCTTCGGCGAGGAAGAAACCAAGGCCGCGCGAGGCGCCGGTGATGAGGGCGATTTTGGTGTTCTCTGTCATGGCGTTGGAGTGCGCGGAAAACGCGCGCCGGTCAAGAGGGTTTGAGCGCGCTGCGCGCGAGTGTCCCGGTGGCCTCGTAGAGATCGAGAAGCTGGTCGAGAGAAATCTCTTTGGTTTCAGGCCCTTCCACCTGTGGGCGCGCGGAGCCGTCGCCGAAGGTGAGGGTCACGGCACTGTCCAAAGCGAGCAGAGGCGAGAGATCGTTGGCAAGATGGGCCGGGGTCTCGACGGGCACGGGGCCGCCGTCCAGAAGCTCAAGATAGTCGTAGAACACGGGATGTGGCACCGCGACCCAAAGCGCCACCATCAGCGCCTCGTCCGCGCCGCGAATGGGCAGGATGAGCGTGGCGCGCAAGTACCGCGCATCCCCCAGACGGCAAAGCTCGGAGGCAAGCTGATCGTCGCCCTCTTTGACAAAGGGGGCGTCGCCACGGGTCGCATGCGGCCAGACGGAGGGATGATCGAAGCCGATGTCGATCACGCCGCCAAAGGCGCCCTCCGGGTCGGTGAGCGCTCGCCAGCGGGGATCGAGATCGAGAAGAGAGGTCATATGCATTCCATCATGTTTCGAGGGCTTTTAACGCTGCCTTGCGACGAAATCCATCACGGTTTTGTCGCGCGGAGCTAGGGAAAAGCCTGACCGATCAGGCCGAGAAGGTGCTCGGCCTCGCCATGTGGCATCTCCAGTCCGAACCCCAGTCTCTGGGGCCCGCAGTTGAATTTGAGGCTGCCGGGGCGCACATGAGACCGTGATTGTCACGCGGATCGTCCTCATCTCTGTCCTCCCAGTCGGCGTCGACATGAAAATCTCTCACATTGCTCAGATCGAAAGTGCTGCTCTTGGTCCAAAATGGCATGCTGCGCGTGATCGTCAGCGTGCCGTGCCTTGGCGATATGGTCAGGCGTTCATGGCCTGCGATGTTCCAGATCAGATAGGTGACGGCTACGAACCCTCCGAAGGACCAGAGGGCCAGCCAGACAAAGAGGATTGTACGCGTGAAAGCAGTTGCCTGTCCCGAAATCAGGAAAAGAAACATGCCGATTTCTCCGGCACTCCAGATGAGCAACCAGATGATGACGAAAATTCTGCCGTAGAGTTCCGGTTTGGCAGGGTAGGTGATTTCCAGTGTCCCGTCGCATTGGGTGATACGGGCACGCGTGACATGCGGATCGAGCAATGAGGGTCCCTTCAGCTGGCCTCGCCTGAGATCAACTCGTCATAAAAAAAGCCGCCGGTCCAGAGGGCTGGACCGGCGGCGCATGGATTTTGTGAAACCGGTGTTACTCCGCCGCCGTTTTCATCGCAAAGCCCTTGGCGATCATATCGGAAGGCACCACCGGGTATTCGCCGGAGAAACAGGCGTCGCAATAGCGCGGGGCTTTCGGATCGCGCCCCGCAGCCACACCGGCGGCGCGGTAGAGCCCGTCGAGGGTGATGAACTGAAGGCTGTCGACGCCGAGATAGTCGCGCATTTCCTCGACCGACATCTTGGCGGCCAGAAGTTTGTCCCGATCCGGGGTGTCGACGCCGTAGAAACACGGCCACATGGTGGGCGGAGAGGCGATGCGGAAATGGACCTCGGCGGCACCGGCGTCCAGAAGCATGTCCTTGATCTTGCGCGAGGTGGTGCCACGCACCACCGAGTCGTCGACGAGGATGATGCGCTTGTCGCGAATGAGCGCCCGGTTGACGTTGAGTTTCAGGCGCACGCCCATGTTGCGGATCTGTTCGGACGGCTCAATGAAGGTCCGGCCCATGTACTGGTTGCGGATGATGCCCATGCCGTAGGGGATGCCGCTTTCATGCGCATAGCCGATGGCCGCAGGGGTGCCGCTGTCCGGCACTGGACAGACGAGATCGGCCTCGACGGGCGCTTCTTTCGCCAGTTCCACGCCGATCTGGTGGCGGGTCTCATAGACCGAACGGCCTTCGAGGATGCTGTCGGGGCGCGAGAAATAGACATGTTCGAAGATGCAGAAGCGCGAGGCCTGCTGTTCGAACGGTTTCGAGCTTGTCACCTTGCCGGTGTCGGAGATCACCACCATTTCGCCGGGCTCGATCTCGCGGACGAATTCCGCCCCGATGATGTCGAGCGCACAGGTCTCGGACGAGAGCACATAGCCCTTGTCGCCGACCTTGCCCAGAACCAGCGGACGCACGCCGCGCGGGTCGCGCACACCGATGAGTTTGGTGCGGGTCATGGCGACGACGGAGAAGGCCCCCTCGACCCGGCGCAGCGCGTCTTTCATCCGCTCGGGGATGTTGCGTTGCAGCGAACGGGCCATCAGGTGGATGATGCATTCGGAATCGGAGCTGGACTGGAAAATCGAGCCGCGCTCGATCAACTCGCGACGCAGCGCCTCGGCATTGGTGATGTTGCCGTTGTGGGCAATCGCCGCGCCGCCCATGGCGAACTCGCCGAAGAAGGGTTGCACGTCGCGGATCGCGGTGGTGCCTTTGGAGCCTGCGGTCGAGTAACGGACATGGCCGATGCCGATGGAGCCGGGCAGGGTTTCCATCACCTTTTGCGAGGTGAAATTGTCGCGGACATAGCCAAAGCGACGGGCGGAATGAAACCCGGCTTCGGGATCGTAGGTGACGATGCCACCGGCTTCCTGACCGCGGTGTTGCAGGGCGTGCAGACCGAGTGCGATGAAGGAGGCGGCGTCGGTGACGCCGACCGCGCCGAAGACGCCGCATTCTTCCTTGAGTTTGTCATCGTCGAACGGGTGAGACGGGGGCATGGTGCGCATGAAGCCTGGCTCCGAATCCTGTGGCGGGCGTTTTCGCCCCTCCTTTAAGCCCTCAAAGCCCGAGTGTCACGAAAGGATCACATAGCTTTTTGTCACATCTTCTGTGAGAGGGGGCACGCGTCTTGCGCGGATATGAAAAAGGCGACCCGCGGGCCGCCCTTTTTGTCATTCGGTGCAGGTCGAGACCAAGGCCTCGTAGCGTTGCGTGATCCAGCCCGGGGCGCTATCCGGCAGGCTTTCGTCGATCTTGTCCTGCGAGCGGGCGAAGACCTTGGCGGTGCGGGAGTTTTCCAGCACGTCGATGGGATCGCCGGTGGAGACGCGATCGACGATCACAAGTGCGATGGCCACGAGGACAATGCCGCGCACCACGCCGAACAGGAAGCCAAGCCCTTGGTCGATGCCGCCCAGAGCCGAGCGTTGCACGGCGGAGGAGAACAGCGGGGTGAAGACCGAGACGATGATGAGCGCCAGTGCGAAGACCGCGAAAAACGCGGCGATCACCGACAATTCGCAGGAATCCGCGATGTAGGTGCCGAGATAGGGCACTTCCTTGATCAGCGGCACGGCCTTGGGGGCGAACATGTAGCCGAGCACGGCGGCCACGATCCAGCCTGCGATGGCCATGCCTTCGCGCACGAACCCGCGCGAATAGGCCAGAAGGGCGGAGACGATGATGACCAGCGCCACGATGCCGTCGATGATTGTAAAGCCGTCCATGGGCGCCTCACTCGTTTTTGGGCGCGTTAACCCGCGCCGAAGACCTCTCCGACAAAGCCCACCAGATCGCTCATCTGACGGATCGCCATGCCGCTGTTTTCGCCCGCTTTCGATTGCGACGGGGCGATGGCTGAGGAAAAACCAAGTTTTCGCGCTTCTTTCAACCTGTTTTCGGTTTGACCGACCGGTCTGAGACTGCCAGAGAGCGAAAGTTCCCCGAAAACCACACAATCTTTCGGCAAGGCGGCGTCTTCGCGGGCCGAGAGGAGGGCCGCGGCGACGGCGAGATCGGCGGCGGGTTCGGAGACCTTCATGCCGCCCGCGACGTTGAGGTAGACGTCGAGCCCGGCAAAGGGGATGCCGCAGCGCGCCTCCAGCACGGCGAGAATCATCGCAAGACGTGAGCCGTCCCAGCCCACGACGGTGCGACGGGCCTGGGCATGGGGCGAGGGGGCGACGAGGGCCTGAAACTCGACGAGAACCGGCCTTGTGCCCTCGATTCCGGCGAAAACCACCGATCCGGGGGCGGGTTGATCGCGTTCGGAGAGAAAGAGCGCGGAGGGGTTCGTCACCTCTGACAGCCCGTCGCCGGTCATTTCGAACACGCCGATTTCATGCGCCGGACCGAAGCGGTTTTTCACCGCGCGCAAAAGCCGGAACTGATGCCCGCGCTCGCCTTCGAAATAGAGCACCGTGTCGACCATATGTTCGACCACGCGGGGGCCTGCGAGCTGGCCTTCCTTGGTCACATGTCCGACGAGGACGACGGAAACGCCACGGGTCTTGGCAAAGCTCACAAGTTCGTGCGCGGCGGCGCGGACCTGCGACACCGACCCCGGCGCGCTTTCGACATTGTCGGCCCACATGGTCTGGATGGAATCGATAATGACCAGATCGGGCCGCTCCGCCTCAAGCGTCGTGAGAATGTCGCGCAGGTTGGTTTCCGCGCCGAGCTGCACGGCGGCCTCTTCGAGCCCCAGCCGCTGTGCCCGCATCCGGACCTGCGCGCTGGCCTCCTCGCCGGAGATGTAAATCACCTTCAGCCCCGCCCCCGCGAAACGCGCCGCCACCTGCAACAAAAGCGTCGATTTGCCGATGCCGGGATCGCCGCCCACCAGAATGGCCGACGCGGGGACAAGCCCGCCGCCCAGAACCCGGTCGAATTCCTCCATCCCGCAGGCGGTGCGCGGCGGCGGCGCCTCTTTCGTGGCAAGCGTGGTCAGCGGGATTTCCTTGCCGCGCATGCCGCCCAGCGTTTTCGTCGTCGGCCCGGCGGAGGAGAGCGGTTTCTCCTCGGAGATCGTGTTCCACTCGCCGCAGCCGTCGCAGCGCCCGGACCATTTGTTGGTCACCGCCCCGCAATTGGAGCAAACGAAGTTCTTCTGTGCCTTGGCCATCTGCGGCTCCCGGGTTGTTCTTGCTTCGTTCTAGTCTTTCAAGCCCCGCCGGTTCAAGCGGTCTCTTGTTCCTTTGCTGCAAAAATACTCAATCCAAGGCTGGTCAGCACGCAAAACGTGAACAGATACAACCCCCAACCCACTTCGACCCGCCCGACGCCGATGCCCTTGGCGAGGGTGATATAGATCGCAACCAGAAACACATCGGCCATCGCCAGACGCCCGAGCCGAAACAGCCACGGTTTCACGCGGGCAGGCAGACGACCGGAGAGCAGGCCTTCGAGCGCGATGACTTTGGTGATGGGGGCGATCAGGGCGAAGAAGATGACCACGAGGGCCAGCGGAATGTCCTTGTCCCAGAGACTCACGATGCCCGAAAGGACGGAAATTTCCGACAGGCCAAAAAGCGGCAGCAGCCCCGCGCGCATCAGGGGCGCGGCCCATGCAATGGGGAAGAGGACGAGGAGCGAGAGATTGGCGAGGCGGAGCGGGGTCATGGCCCTACCGCAGCGTCTCGATCGGACCGTTCGGGGAGCCGGTGATGAACTGGCGCAGATAGGGATCGTCGGCTGTGTCCATCTCGGACACCGGCCCGTGCCAGCGGATTTTACCCCGGTGCAGCATGGCGACCTTGTCGGCGATGGCGCGCACGGAGGTCATGTCATGGGTGATGGTGACGGCGGTTGCGCCCATTTCGACGACGATTTCGCGGATCAGTTCGTTGATGACGCCCGCCATGATCGGATCGAGGCCGGTGGTCGGCTCGTCGAAGAAAATGATCTCCGGATCGGCGGCAATGGCGCGGGCGAGGCCCACGCGTTTCTGCATCCCGCCGGACAGTTCGGCGGGGTAGAGATCGGCGACATCCGGTCCCATGCCGACGCGGCGCAGTTTCTCGATGGCGATCTCTTTGGCCTCGGCGCGCGGACGCTTGAGCGAGCCGCGCAACAGGCGAAAGGCGACGTTTTGCCAGACCGGAAGGCTGTCGAACAGGGCCGCGCCCTGAAACAACATGCCGAAGCGCGCGAGGAAGGCATCGCGGTCGCCGGTTTTGGTGACGTCCTCGCCATCGACCATGATCGTGCCGCGATCGGGGCGGACCAGCCCCAGAACGCATTTCAGCGTCACCGATTTGCCGGTACCGGAGCCGCCGATGATGACACAGCTTTCTCCCTTGGCGACATCGAGATCGACGCCCCGCAGGATCTCTTTCGCCCCGAAGGCCTTATGCACGTCGTGAAGGCGGATCATGTCGCGAAAAACGCCTGTGTCAAAAGGAAGTTGGCGGCGAGGATCAAGACGGCTGCGGCCACGACGGAGGATTTCGTCGCCTGGCCCACGCCCTGCGCGCCGCGCCCCGAGTGCATCCCGAAATAACAGCCCATCAGGGTGGCGATGACGCCGAAGGCGGCACCTTTGACCAGCGAGGAAACGATGTCGTTCGGCTCAAGGAAATCGACCGTGTTCTTGAGGTAAACCGCCGGGTTGAAACCCAGCGACTGGACGGAGACGAACCAGCCGCCGAAGACGCCGATGGCATCGCCCACTGCGACCAGAAGCGGCACGGTGACGAGACCGGCGAAGACGCGGGGCGCGGTGAGGTATTTCATAGGATCGGTGGAGAGCGTCACCAGAGCATCGATCTGCTCGGTGACCTTCATCGTGGCGATCTCGGCGGCGATCGAGGAGGTGACGCGGGCGGCCATCATCAACCCGACCATCACCGGGCCAAGTTCGCGCACGACGCCAAGCGCGACGATCTGCGGCACGACTTGCTCTGCGGAGAACCGCGCGCCGCCGGCGTAGATCTGAAGCGCCAGCGCGCCGCCGGTGAAGACGGCGGTGAGGCCGACGACGGGCAGCGACAGATAGCCGACATGCATCAAAGCATGCAGGAATTCGCGGCCGTAAAACGGCGGGGTCAGGATATGACGAAAGGCGGCGAGCGCAAAAAGCGCCACCCGGCCCACCGTCGCCAGCGCGGACAGAACGCCCGCGCCAAGCGCGGCCAGAGGCCGGGCGATCACGCTCATCCGATATAGCGGCGCTGATAGCGCGCGCCGAGCGAGGTCAGGATTTCATAGCCGATGGTCTGGCCGACGGTGGCGAGATCGTCCACCGTTTGGTGCGCGCACAAGAGATCGAGCGAGCGCGGCACCTGATCGAGATGGGTGATGTCCACGGTGATCAGGTCCATCGAGACCTTGCCGACGAGTGGGCAGGGGGTCTCGCCATCGAACAGCACGGCCTTGTTGGAGATCAGCCGGGTGATGCCGTCGGCATAGCCGCAGGCGACCGTGGCAATGCGCGAGGGCACTTCGGCGGTCCACATGTTGGAATAGCCGACCGTTTCGCCGGGCTGCACATCGCGGGTCTGGATCACCGGGCATTCGAGGCGGACGACGGGTTTGCCGTCCTCATAGGGCAGGCCGCCATAGATGCCGATGCCGGGGCGCACCAGATCGAAATGGTAGTCGGGGCCCAGAAGGATGCCGCCGGTCGCGGAAAGGGCGCGGCGCACGTCCAGCCCGTCGGTCATCTCGCGGAAGGTTTTGAGCTGATAGGCGTTCATCTCGTGCTCGGGCTCATCGGCACAGGCCAGATGGCTCATGACGAGATCGGGTTTCGCCCTCATCACCAGATCCTTCACCGCCTCCCATTCAACGGGCTCAAGCCCGAGACGGTTCATGCCGGTGTCGAGCTGAATGCCGAAGGGACGACCGGGCAGTGCCTCGAAATGGCGGGTGATCTGGTCGAGCGAATTGAGCATGGGAACGAGGCCCATGTCGCCGATCATGTCCGTGTCGCCGGGCATGTGGCCGCCGAGAATACCGATCCAGGGTTTCGGTCCGACCGCCTCGCGCAGCGCGACGCCTTCTTCGGCGGCGGCGACGAAAAAGGATTTCACGCCGGTTTTCATCAGGGCGCGGGCGACTTTGCCGACCCCCAACCCGTAAGCGTCGGCCTTGACCACCGCAGAGGTTTCCACCGTGTCTGCGGAGAGTTTGTCGAGCGCGCGCCAGTTCGCGGCGAGCGCTTCGAGATCGATATGAAGAGTAGAGGTGCCCATGGCCTTTTGTATTGGCGCTCCCGCGGGGAGTCGCAAGGGTTAAAATGACAGGGAGCCTGTGCGATCAGCGAAAGCTGGCACAGGCGGTGGGGTCGGTGTCGAAGGGATCGCTTTCGGAGAGGGCAGAAATCTCTTTTTGAAGCTCGAGCGTGCGCAGGCAGGTTTCGAGCCGGATCATGTGTTTGGCCTGTTTCATGTCGAGCGAAATCTGGTCTGCGCCCAGAAAGAGCTGAAGCATGGGGACGATGACCATGGGGATCGCCATCAACAGGAGAAAGGCGGGGAGAACCCTGTGGAACCAGAGATGCGCGAGCACCCGCCGCGAGGTGAGCCGTTTCCAGGGGCCTGCCTCAGGCAGGGGCTGTGCGCGGTGACTGCGCAGAGCCGCAAGAAAGCGCCGGTTGCGCAGCCATGCTTTTTTGTCGCGTGCACTGCCTTGGCCCGAGACGGCAACGAGGCCTGTGAAAAACGCCAGATAGAGAAAGATCAGAAAGATCAGAAGGATCAGCAACGCGCCTGAGAGGGTGAGCAGGAAGAAGCCCTGATTATCCGCGGATTGGGAGGCCACCGCCAGCAGAACGGAGAGCGTCGCGCCGGTGACGGAGGCAAGCCATTTGAACAGCGAAAGAACGTCTTTCGGGATCGGGAGAGACGGGGAAGGTGCGTTTTGTACCATGAAACCAAACAGCTATGAAACCAAACAGAGAGAATGCGAAGCCCGTGCCGGGCCTCGCGGGGCTTACTCGTAGTCGAAATTGTTGTGGAGTTCCTTGGCGAGGTTGCCAAAGCGGGTGAACTGCGCTTCGAAGCTCAGCTCGACCGTGCCGATGGGGCCGTGGCGCTGTTTGCCGAGGATCACTTCGGCCTTGCCGTGCAGGCGCTCCATGTCCTGCATCCATTTTTCCATGGCTTCGAGATTGTCGTCATCGGGCTTTTCGCGCTCTTTGTAATATTCGCCACGGTAAACGAACATCACCACGTCGGCGTCCTGCTCGATGGAGCCGGATTCACGAAGATCGGAGAGCTGCGGGCGTTTGTCGTCGCGGGATTCCACCGTCCGGGAGAGCTGCGACAGCGCAATCACCGGGATGTTGAGTTCCTTGGCGATGGCTTTCAGACCCATGGAAATCTCGCCGATCTCCTGCACCCGGTTGCCCTCGGTCCGGGACGTGCCGCGCACCAGTTGCAGGTAGTCGATGATCAAAAGATCGAGCCCATGGGTCCGTTGCAGACGCCGCGCGCGGGCGGCAAGCTGCGAGATTGGGATCGAGGGCGTGTCGTCGATGTAAAGCGGGCAGGATTCGAGCGTCTTGGCGGCGTCGACGAAGCGGCGGAATTCCTCTTCGGTCATGTCGCCTTGGCGGATCTTGTGCGAGGAAATCTCGGAGGCTTCGGCCAGAATACGCGCGGCGAGCTGTTCGGAACTCATCTCGAGCGAGAAGAAGCCGACAACGCCGCCCTCGACCGCGCCCTGTTTGCCATCGGGCAGGGTGCCCTTTTTATAGGCTTTGGCGATGTTGAACGCGATGTTGGTCGCGAGCGAGGTTTTCCCCATCGAGGGACGCCCGGCGAGGATGATCAGGTCGGAGGGGTGCAGACCCCCCATTTTCTTGTCGAGATCGATCAGCGCCGTGGCGATCCCGGCCATGCCGCCGCCGCGTTCATAGGCGGCGTTGGCGTTCAGAACGGCCTGCGTCACGGCGGAGAGGAAAGAGGTAAAGCCGGTTTCGCCCTTGCCCTGTTCGGCCAAGGAATAGAGCCGTTGCTCAGCGGCGACGATCTGCTCGCTCGGGTCGCGGGTGTCGGAGCCGGAGGCGGCAGAGCCGGAGATTTCATTGCCAAGCTCGATGAGCTGACGGCGCAGGAACAGATCGTAAATCAACTGCGCATAGTCGCGCACCGCATAGGTCGAGATCGCCGAAGCCGCGAGCCGCGCCAGATAGGCCGGACCGCCCAGCTCCTTGAGGCCCTCGTGATCTTCCATATAGGCCTTGAGCGTCACCGGCGAGGCCAGCATGTTTTTCGACACGCGCTCGGAAGCTTTCTCGAAAATATCCTTGTGAACCGGATCGAAGAAATGCTCGGGCGAGATGATCGAGGCGATCTTGTCGAACACGTCGTTGTTGGTCAGAAGCGCGCCCAGAAGCTGTTGCTCGGCCTCGATATTATGCGGCACGGCGCCCTCGTAGGGCGTGATCACGAGACCCTTCGCGGGCTTTGCGGTGGACTCGTCGTCTTTGCGCATATCCTGAAGATTGGCGATTTCGCTCATGCGTCCGGTTCCTGCTCACTTGGTTTGATCCCGCGAGTCGCGTCGTGCTTGCGGGTCCGTTCTGATTACCCGTCCCGGACAGGTGTTTCAAAGTGTATAACCTGTGGAAAACTTTTCTGCCCTGCGGCATGGCGGGTAACTGCCTGAGGCCAAAGCGAAACGCCGCCCATTGGGGCGGCGCTCAAATTTTTCGCAACAGGCCGGGGTCAGGCTTTCTTGTGCTTTTCCTGCCAGGCGTGCGGCGCGCCGAGGAAGTGCTCGACCTCCGCCAGAGCCGAGGCATCGAAGGTTTTCTGGCGTTTCGCCTCTTCGAGCACGTCCCACCAGGTGCAGAGGCTGATCAGCTTGACGCCGTGATCCGCCAGACGCTTTTCGGTGTCCGGGAAGATGCCGTAGTAGAAGATCACCGCCGTCCAGTTGCAGGACGCGCCGGTGTCGCGGATCGCGTCGACGAAGGAGAGTTTCGAGCCGCCATCGGTGGTCAGATCCTCGACCAGCAAGACGCGCTGATCCTCGGACATTTCGCCCTCGATCCGGGCGTTGCGACCGTAGCCTTTGGGCTTTTTGCGCACATAGGTCATCGGCAGGCCGAGACGGTCGGCGACCAGTGCGGCGAAGGGGATGCCTGCGGTTTCGCCGCCCGCGATGTTGTCGAACGCCTCGAAGCCCGCTTCGCGCATGATCGAGATCGCCATGAAATCCATCAGCGTCGAACGGATGCGCGGGAAGGAAATCAGCTTGCGACAGTCGATATAGGTCGGCGAGGGCAGACCGGAGGCGAGGATATAGGGCTCTTCCGGGCGGAAGTTCACCGCGCCGATTTCCAGGAGCATGCGCGCCGTCAGACGGGCGATTTCGGTTTGATCGGGAAAGGAGGAGGGGATCATGATCGGTCCTTCGTCTTAGGCGTCCACGCTCCAGTGGAGCGGCATCTGCGGGTCGAATACGGTCACGGGACCATTGGCGCTGTCGATCTTGGCCGGGTAGGTGACGGGCGCGCCCTTGCGGAGCGTGATCGTCGCCTCGTTGAGCGGCAGGCGGTAGAACGTCGGCCCGTTGATCGAGGTGAATTTTTCGAGGTTTTCAAGTTTGCCTTCGCGCTCGAACACCTCGGCGAGGATCGACATGGTGTTGGTCGCGGTGAAGCAGCCGGCACAGCCGCAGGCGCTTTCCTTGTCGTGATCGAGATGCGGGGCGGAATCCGTTCCGAGGAAGAAATGCGCATCCCCCGAGGTCGCGGCGGCAACGAGAGCAAGGCGGTGCGTTTCGCGTTTCGCGACCGGCAGGCAGTAGTAATGCGGTTTGATGCCGCCGACGAGGATGTGGTTGCGGTTGATCACCAGGTGATGCGTGGTGATCGTCGCCCCCATGTCCTCGCCCTGAGCGGAGACGTAATCGACGCCGTCCTTGGTGGTGATGTGTTCCATCACCACGCGCAGACCGGGGGTCTTGCGGCGGATCGGATCGAGCACGGTGTCGATGAACACGGCCTCACGGTCGAAGATGTCGACCTCGGGGGTGACGACCTCGCCGTGGGTGCAGAGCGGCAGGCCGATCTCGGCCATTTTCTCAAGCACCGGGCGCACCTTGTCGAAATCGCGCACGCCGGAGGCGGAGTTGGTCGTCGCGCCCGCCGGGTAGAGTTTCACGGCTTTCACCAGACCGGAGGCATGGGCGGCGGCCACGTCCGCGGGATCGGTCGCTTCGGTGAGATAGAGCGTCATCAGCGGCTCGAAGGTGCCGCGGCCCGGATTGGCCTTGAGAATGCGCTCGCGATAGGCCGCAGCCTCCGCGCCCGTGACCACCGGGGGCACGAGGTTCGGCATGACGATGGCGCGGGCGAAATGGCGCGCGGTTTCGGGCAGAACGGCCTCCATCATCGCGCCATCGCGCAGATGAAGATGCCAGTCGTCGGGGCGGCGGAGCGTGAGTGTGTCGGTCATGGCTTTGCCTTAGCGCGATCCGGGACAAAGCGCCAGATGGTGCGGGGCCCCGGTTGCGCTTATTTTTTAAGCCTCTGGTCAGTTTTTCGCCCCGGTGTTTCGCTCCGGGATTGAAGCCCCCCGCTGCGCGCGGCTAGGGTCGAGGCCGACCCGGAGGATTTCATGCTCGACACGCCCCACGCCAGTGATGCCGCCCGCTTGCAGCGCGTGCGTGGGCGTGCCCATGTGGTGATGGGGGCGCGGGGGCTGAAGGATTTGTATCAACAGGGCTCCGCCAAGGCGATGTTGCCGAAGGTGCACAGCGCCGTTCCTGAGGTGGTTTTTCTCAATACATCCGGGGGCTTGACCGCCGGAGACCGGCTGGAGTACCGGCTTGAGGTTGAGGATGGCGGGGCGCTTGTCGGCACGACGCAAACCGCCGAACGGGCTTATGCCTCTGTTGCGGGTGGGGCGGATGCCGAAGTGTCCGTGAGCCTCCATGCCGGGGCAGGCGCGCGGCTCGACTGGTTGCCGCAGGAGACGATCCTGTTCGAGACCGCGCGGCTGACGCGCAGAACCACGGCGGAGATCGCGGGCGATGCGCGGTTTTTGTTCTCGGAAATGGTGGTTCTGGGACGCGCGGCGATGGGGGAGACCATCGAGACGCTGCACCTGTCGGATCGCCGGGAAATTCATCGGGCCGGGCGGCCGGAGTTCATCGAACCGCTGGAGATCGACGCCGGGCTTGTGGCGCTCCGGGACAATCCGGCGCTTTTGTCGGGGGCGCGGGCGATTGCCACCGTGGGGCTGTTCGCGCCGGGGGCGGAAGCGCTTGCCGATCTGGTGAAACCGATCCAGCATGAGGGCGTGACCGCCGGGGTGTCCGGCTGGAACGGTAAGCTGGTGATCCGGGCGATGGCACCCGATGGCTATCCTCTGCGTCGCTATGTGGCGCAAGTTTTGAAGACGATCAGACAGGCGGATTTGCCGCGTGTCTGGCAAATGTGACAGCGAGGGACGGGAATGAACCTGACGCCGAGAGAAAAAGACAAGCTGCTGGTCTCGGTCGCAGCCATGGTGGCGCGCAATCGGTTGGCGCGCGGCGTGAAACTGAACCACCCGGAAGCCATCGCGCTGATCACCGATTTCGTGGTTGAGGGCGCGCGCGACGGCAAGATGGTGTCGGAACTGATGCAGGCGGCCGCGCATGTGATCACCCGCGAACAATGCATGTCCGGCGTGCCGGAGATGATTCACGAAGTGCAGGTGGAGGCGACCTTCCCGGACGGGACGAAACTCGTCACCGTGCACCACCCGATCCGTTGACTTGAGTATTTGGACCATCAGAAAGCAGGAGGCGCGCCGATGATACCCGGTGAGTATTTCATTCAGGACGGCGAGATCGAGCTGAACGCGGGGGCGGAAGTGACGACGATCATCGTGTCCAACACGGGCGACCGCCCGGTGCAGGTCGGCTCGCATTACCATTTCTACGAGACCAATGTGGGGCTTGAGTTCGACCGCGCGGCGGCGAAGGGCAAGCGGCTTGATATTGCCGCCGGGACCGCCGTGCGGTTCGAGCCGGGGCAGACGCGGGAGGTCGATCTTGTGCCTCTGGCGGGGGCGCGTGAGGTTTATGGGTTCAACCAGAAGGTCATGGGCAAGCTGTGATCCGGTTTGCGATCATATCGCTGGCCGTTCTGGCGGCTCCGGCCTTGGCGCAGGAGGCCGAGGTCGATTGCGCCAATGCGATGACCCAGACGGAGATGAACATCTGCGCCGGGCGCGACTACAGGGCGGCGGATGAGGATCTCAATCTGGCTTATCAGAACGCCATGGCGGTGGCGAAAGAGTGGGATCTGGGCCTGTCCGAGGAGCTGTGCTGTGCCTCGGATGCGCTGCGCGAGGCGCAGAGGGCGTGGATTCCCTATCGCGACAAGGTCTGTGAGGCGACCGGATTTCTGGTGCGTGGCGGCTCTATGGAGCCGATGATTGTCGCGCGCTGTTTAGAGAATATCACACGGCGGCGGACCGAAGACATCCGCGCCGTTTACGAGATGAACTGAGAGGGACAAGATGCCTGCAAAAATCTCCCGCACGACCTATGCCGACATGTTCGGCCCGACCACCGGCGACAGGGTTCGGCTCGCCGATACCGATCTGATCATCGAGGTGGAGAAAGACCTCACCGGGCCTTATGGCGAAGAGGTCAAATTCGGTGGCGGCAAGGTCATTCGCGACGGCATGGGCCAGTCGCAGATGAGCCGCGCCCAGGGGGCGGTCGATACGGTGATCACCAATGCGCTGATCCTCGACGTGACTGGGATTTACAAGGCCGACATCGGCTTGAAAGACGGGCGCATCGCCGGGATCGGCAAGGCCGGGAACCCGGACACGCAGCCGAATGTCGACATCGTCGTCGGGCCGGGGACCGAGGCGATCGCGGGCGAGGGCCGGATCATCACGGCGGGGGGGATGGACAGCCATATCCATTTCATCGCGCCGCAACAGATTGAGGATGCTCTGCATTCCGGGATCACCTGTATGCTGGGCGGTGGCACGGGGCCGGCGCATGGCACGCTTGCAACCACCTGTACGCCGGGGCCGTGGCACATCGGGCGGATGTTGCAGGCCTTGGACGGCGTGCCGATGAACATCGCTTTGGCCGGGAAGGGGAACGCCTCACAACCCGCCGCTCTGGTCGAGATGGTCAAGGCGGGGGCGGCGGCGCTTAAGCTGCATGAGGATTGGGGTACGACGCCGGGGGCGATTGATTGCTGTCTCTCTGTCGCAGATGACATGGATGTGCAGGTGATGATCCACACCGATACGCTCAATGAGAGCGGGTTTGTGGAGAACACTCTGGCCGCGATCAAAGGCCGGACCATTCACGCCTATCACACCGAGGGTGCGGGCGGCGGGCATGCGCCGGACATTATCAAGGTGGTCGGGCATGAGAATATCCTGCCGTCTTCGACGAACCCGACGCGGCCCTTTACGCAGAACACTCTGGAAGAGCATCTCGACATGCTCATGGTCTGTCACCACCTCGACAAGTCGATCCCGGAGGATGTGGCCTTTGCCGAAAGCCGCATTCGCAAGGAGACGATTGCGGCGGAGGATATTCTGCATGACATGGGGGCGTTTTCGGTGATTTCGTCCGACAGTCAGGCGATGGGGCGCGTGGGGGAGGTGATCATTCGCACATGGCAAACCGCTGATAAAATGAAGAAACAGCGCGGGCGCCTGTCGGATGAGACTGGCGACAATGACAACGTGCGGGTGAAACGCTATGTCGCGAAATACACGATCAACCCGGCGATTGCGCATGGCATGAGCCGACATATCGGTACGGTCGAGGTCGGCAAACGCGCCGATATTGTCATGTGGTCGCCGGCGTTTTTTGGCGTGAAGCCGGAGATGGTTCTGATGGGGGGCATGATTGTCGTGGCGCAGATGGGCGATCCGAACGCCTCGATCCCGACGCCGCAGCCGGTTTACACGCGGCCGATGTTCGGTGCGATGGGGCGGGCGGTGGAGCATTCCGCGGTGCTGTTCGTGTCTCAGGCGGCTCAGGCCGAGGGGATCGGCAAACAACTTGGCCTCGCCAAGCAAACGCTGGCGGTGGAGAACACGCGCAACATCGGCAAGTCGTCCATGGTGATGAACAACGCCACGCCCGAGATCGAGGTGAACCCGGAAACCTACGAGGTGCGGGCCAATGGCGAGCTTCTGACCTGCGAACCGGCGACGGAGTTGTCGATGGCGCAGAGGTATTTCCTGTTCTGATACGGAAGGCGGCGTAACTGCCCGGAAAACATGCAACACCCGTCTTTGATCCGGCGGGGGTTGCGTCAAGCTGCGGTCGTGCGCAGGGTTCAATTGTTTGTTCATAGAATGCCTGTAGCCTGAAAGCATAGGGAGGAAACCCGTATCAAGAGAGGTTTCCATGCAGCATGTCGCCAATATCGCGATCCTGACGCCCAGCCTTCGGGCGCGGCTCGATCTTTTTTTCGCCACTTTGGGGCAGGGGGTGAACGCCTATGCCGTGCGCCGCAAACGGCTTGGCGAACTGGCCCGGCTCGATGCGCTGAGCGATGAGGAATTGCTGGCCATGGGCATCACCCGTGACCGCATTCCGCATTACGTGTTCCGGGATTTGTTCTGTGTCTGACGGAGGCGCAGGCCGTGGTGGACGGTTCGGGGCCGTGTCAGAAGGGTGTGGGGAGACGCCTCGGTCCCGTTGACCGGAGTTCAGGGGCGCAAGATTTAAGCCCGTGAGTTAGAGGTGTGAGTTGGCCTCGTGATTTACCGTAATTTAGACCTGTGATTTCAGGTGGGTTATTCGGGGCGGGCGAGCAGCGGCATGGTTTGTGGGGCGTGGAGTGCGGTGGGCAAAACGTCTTCCTCATGGTCTTCGATGCGGATCGAGGTGACCTGTTTGGTCGCGTAATAGCGGTCGTCGTCGAGCATTTCGGGCGGAAGTTTTGAGATGTCGAAGACCTGATAGGCGGTGTGGGACACCACGACGTCGCAGGTCAGCCCGTGATAGCGGCCGGGCGCGTGCGCAGAGATGAAACCGGCCTCGAGCGCGGACTCGCGGGCGCGCAGTTCCGCGATCTTGGCGCGCAGATGGGCGAGTTCATCGACGGGGGAGAGGGACATATCCATGGTCTTTTTCCTTCTGGAGCAAGGGATTGGAATTTCGGGTACATGGCCTGTGGCTTAGCCCTCGTCGCCGATGGCGAGGCGACGGCTGGCAAATGCGGTGGCGGGCTGGGCGTCCTCTTCCGTTTCGATCGCTTGCGCGAAACCGAGGTCGGCCTCCATCTCGAGCGCGCGGGCCAGATCGAGCGCGTCGGGCAGGGTGGCCGGGGCGAGTGGCGCCTCGGCATCGGCCTGCATCTGCGCCAGGTTCTCGTCATGGAGGCCCGCGAGAGGCTGCAAATCGGCATGTCCGGTGGGGCGCAGATCGCGCGGGGTCTCGCCCTCGGGGGCGTTACCGGCTTCGATCGGAGGGAGGTTCAGGCTGGTCCTCCGTGGCGCGGCGGTTTTGAGACCGAAGGGGTCGTCGGCTTGCACAAAGGGGGCGGTGACCGCATTCACATCTTCCGAAACGTCGCCGCCTGTGTCTTCGAAAACGTCCATGCCGGGGGCTGGCGCGAGATCGCTCACGCCCACGGTCGACGCATGGAGCAGACTTTCGGGAGGGGTTTGGGAATGCTCCGGTGCGACGGCATCGAGCGGGCTGTCCGGCAGGGGGGCGCCGATGGTGCGCATCGTGGCCCGGCTGTCGTCCACAGCGATGAGGTCCGTGAACTCCGCCTGCGCCTCATTCTCCGTTTCCTGATCCGGGAACTCGGGGGAGATCTCGTCAGAAGCGCTGAAGAGGAGGGGGGCGGGCAGGGGGAGCGGCGGCTCGTCTGTGACATCGTGTTCTGTGTCCGGCTCGGGGGGCGGGGCGGAAACAAGGCCGAGGGACAGGTCCTCAGGCCCCATTTCGGCACTCTGGTCCGTGACGATCGAAGGCTCCGGGGATGGCAGGTCCACCGGCATTTCAAGGGTGGCGGCGACTGCGGCGGCGCGGGGGGCGAGCAGAACCACGGTTTCCTCGCAATCGCGGAACACATCCGGGTTCAACAGCAGCTCTTGCGGCAGGTGTTCGGGGGCGATGCGGCGCGGACGGCGGGTCTCGATCACGGCCATGCGCCCTAGACCGAGTACTTTGTCACAGCCCAGTTCGCTGGCAAAGGTCAGAATTTCATCACATAATTCCACTTCAAGCGCCCGCAGCCGGGCAATTTCGGCGCGCAGGGTGAAAAGTGCGTCGACGGCCTCGAAAGGGGCGTCGGGGGCGCTATGATCGAAAGGCGAAAAACGCATGGGCAGGGTCTCCTTGCCTTACATTTGAGGGCGAGTCGGTTAAGAAAGTCCCAATTCCCGACAGGAGGGTGCAAAATGAGCGGATTGAAAGCTTATGAACTCAGCGAGGGCGGTGCGGAGGTGGCCACGGATCACGTGGCGCTGACCTACGATCAGCGGCTTTTGCGGCGCAAGAAACTGGTGACCGAGGGGGGGCTGACGGTGTTTGTCGACCTGCCGCAAACCGTGTCGATCGGCGAGGGGGACGGATTTCTCTGCGAAGACGGCACGGTGATCGGGGTGCGGGCCGCCGAGGAAGAGCTTTATGCGGTGACCGGCGAGACGGTGACGCGCTATGTCTGGCACATCGGCAACCGGCATACGCCTTGTGAAATTGCCGCCGACCGGTTGGTGATCCAACGCGATCCGGTTTTGAAGGCCATGCTGGAACAATTGGGTGCCGCGGTCGCGGAGATCGTGGCGCCGTTCTCGCCGGAGGGCGGGGCCTATGGCCATGGCCGGACGATGGGTCATGATCATGGGGGGCACGGGCATAGCCATGACCACGGTCATTCTCACGCGCACGATCATTCGCATGAGCACGATCATGACCATCCTCATGAGCATAAACACGGTCACCACCATCATCATGATTGAGCGAACATGACGGACCACGCGCTTCTGACGCTGACGCAATGGCTCTCGCCCGCTTTCCCGCTGGGCGGGTTCGCCTATTCGCATGGGCTGGAACTGGCGATCAGCGAGGGGCAGGTGCGCGATGCGGCTGGGCTTCGGGGCTGGCTCGACGCGGTGCTGACGCGGGGCGGCGGGCGGGCGGATGCCTGGCTGTTGTCGATGGTGCTGCAAGGTGCGGATACCGATGAGATGGCGGCGCTGGCGGAGGCTCTGGCCGGGTCGAAAGAGCGCTGGGCGGAGACTTATGAGCAGGGCGCGGCCTTCGCGCGCACGGTGGCGGAGATGGGCGGGCCCAAGCGCCCGGCGCGGGCGCTGCCGGTGGCGGTGGGCGAGGCGGCGCGGGATCTGGGGCTTGCGCCCAAGACAGTGATCTCGCTTTATCTTCATAGCTTTGCCTCGAATCTTGTGTCCGCAGGCGTGCGCTTTATTCCGCTCGGGCAGGCGGCGGGGCAAAGCGCGCTGTCTGCGCTTCATGAGGGGATCGAGAGAGTGGCGGAAGAGGCACTTGGCGCGACGGTCGACGGGCTGTCGACGGGCGCGTTTGCCGCCGATCTCAACGCGGCACGCCATGAGGACATGGACGTGCGGATATTCAAGACATAACAGGAGGCAGATATGGCATCACCGAACGGGGCGTTGCGCGTTGGCATTGGCGGGCCGGTGGGCGCGGGGAAAACGACGCTGACCGGGGCGCTGGCGAAGGCGCTGTCGGAGAAATATTCCATCGCGGTCATCACCAATGACATCTACACGCGCGAAGATGCGGAGGCGTTGATGCGCCAGCAAATTCTGCCGATGGAGCGCATTCGCGGGGTGGAAACCGGCGGCTGTCCGCATACGGCGATCCGCGAGGATGCCTCGATCAACCTTGCCGCCGTGGCCGACCTGTCGGAAAAATTCCCCGATCTGGACGTGATCCTGATCGAGAGCGGCGGCGACAATTTGGCTGCGACGTTTTCGCCGGAACTCGCGGATCTGACGATCTATGTGATCGACACGGCGGCCGGACAGGACATCCCGCGCAAACGGGGGCCTGGGGTGACGCGCTCGGATCTTCTGGTCGTGAACAAGGTGGATCTTGCGCCCTATGTCGGGGTCGACCGGGCGTTGTTGGAAGAAGACACCAGGCGGGCGCGGGGCCAAGGCGCCTATGTCATGGCGGCGCTGCGCCATGGCGAAGGGGTCGAGGCGATCGTGCGGTTCGTCGAGGAGGAAGGCGGCCTCGGTTAAGGCCACCTCTGAGACAACGGCGGTCTTTTGAGAGACCGTCGGGCTCCGTCAGGCGTTTTCCTGAAACGGCGTTTCCAGCTCGGGCAGGGTGATGTTGCGTTCCTCGAGCACCTCGAGCGCGATGTCATAGGCCTTGCGGAAGCGCGGGGCGTATTTGCGGTTGCGCAGCACATGGCGGCACAGAAGTGCGGTCTGATAGGGCCGGGCTTTGGGAGCGCTTTCGGCCAGAAGCCGACGCAGATAGCCCAGATGATCGCGCCGCTTGCGCAGCGCGCGGGTGACGGCGCGCTGATCCAGACGACCGTCGATCGCGGCCTCGAGGATCGGGGCGAGCGCGCCCATTTCGAGCATCTCGAATTCCGGGTCGGTGCCGAACAGGCGGCAGGGAATGCGGTTGACATGCGGCCGATTGAACAGCGCGGCGTGCATCGCATCTTCGTTGACGCGCGGGTCATAGAGCACAAAGGCCTTCTCCGCCCCGTCGACCATGTCGGGGGCAAAGCCGTAGCGGCTGGTGAAATCCATCCGGCGGGTTTTCGGGAAGCGCCGGTCCCAGCTTGCCAAGCGTCCGTCGAGCGTGGCTTGCGGCGCGATGGCGATGACGGTCGCACCGGGGGCGACGACGGAATAGGCCGCGGCGGCATAGCCACAGGCACCCGCGCCGTAGAACACGACCTGATCGAAATCCTCGAAGAAGCCGTCGTCCACAAGGCGGTCGAAATAGCGGTAGATGTTTTTCGAGCGGAACCAGCGGTCTTTCGGATCGAGATCGTGGGCCATCAGCGTCAGCGAGGACCAGCCGTGCCGGGCGGCCAGCATCATGCCCGTGGGATGGCCCTTGTCATTGCGCTCGGTCGCCTGTTCGAACGTGTCGAAACTGACGAGGAGGCGAGGTTTCTCGTCGAGGAAGGCGGCGGCGAAGCGGTCGCCAAGCGGTTCGTAATAACCGTGTTGCTCGCAGAATTCCTCAAGTGCCTCGGCCCATTCGTCACGGGGCAGATCGGAAATGTCCTGAACGTCGCGGATGGCGCTCTGTAGCTCGGTGTCGGCTTGGTTCATAAGACTTCTCCTCATGCTCGTGGCCCGGTCTCTGCGAGGGCTTTGCGCGGTCGTCAACAGGCCCTCTTCCCGCCCCGTGTACCGAACCGGTGGACCCGGGGGCTTTGGGGACAGGAGAAGGCCGAAATGGTTAATGTTCGATTATTCAATTAAGCACATTCGACGGCGTGGGAAAGGAATTCCTCGGTCTGTCGCGCGACTGTTACCTGTCGCGAAACGATGTGCGATTTTCGGGCGCTTTGGTCGCCCTGCGTCGGGAATTGTGGCGCAATTGGACCGGTGATGCGGGGCATCTGTCGCGATGTCCGACTCGCCCTTGGGCAGGGCGAATCCGTCAGTCTCTCAGCCGAGAATGATGCCGATGGTCACCGCACCGAGCCCCATGGCGGAGACCAGAAGCGCCACCAGATTGAGGGCCACGACCTTTTGCAGTCGGGCGCGGATCTCCTCGTCGGAGCCGCCGAGTTTCTTGGCTTTCATCGCCGCGACGATGCAATAGACCAAGAGGCCCACGCCGATCAGCGTCAACACCACGCCGCCCCAGATCAATGCGCCCATGTTCATCTCCCATGCTTGTCGGCCATCCTTCGGGACCGCCTAACGCCTCGGGTCGCGTCAGGCAAGCACGGAAGCGCGCAGAGGCGTTTCCGAGACTTGCCTCACCGCCATCGGGCGGGTAGGGATCGGGGCAGAAAAGAGCATAAAATCCGAGGAAGGTTTCCCATGATGGACGACGATATCGAATCCGGCCACAGCTCCGGCCCCGACGCCTCTTACCGCATCACTGCGGATGAGCTGCGTCAGTTTGTCGAGCGTTTCGAACGGCTTGAGCTTGAGAAAAAGGACATCGCCGATCAGCAGAAAGAGGTGATGGCCGAGGCCAAGGGGCGCGGTTACGACACCAAGGCGATGCGCAAACTCATTGCGCTGCGCAAGAAGACCGCCGACGAGATCGCCGAGGAAGAGGCGATCCTTGAAATGTATCGGGAAGCTCTGGGCATGCGCTGAGGCGCCTGTTCCGAGGTTCCGTCATGGCCTCCCGACTTGGTCACCGCATTGCGCTGTCGCTGATCGCGCTGGTGCTGGGCTTTGGCCTCGGGCTTGTGATGCTTGGGCTGTCCCCGGTTGTGGCCGGGGTCTGTCCGGGTTGTTTCGGGTTTAAAAAGATCGCGCCGGAGGTCTATTCCGAACTGACCGGCCCGACCACCTCGGACGAGATGCTGCGCCGTCTCGTCTTTGCCGAAGCGCGCGTCGAAGCCGCCTTTGGACCGCAGGAGCGGCCGCGCATGCTGATCTGTTACACCGAGACCTGCAACAAGGTCATGGGCGGTATGGAGGTGCGCGCGATGGCCTATGGCAGTCATCTGTTCTACCTCACGCCAAAGGGGCATGACACGGAGATCATCGCCCATGAGCTGACCCATGTGGCGCTGCATCGTCAGATCGGACTCAAGGCACAGGCGCGGTTTCCGGCCTGGGTTGATGAGGGGATTGCCACCTATGTGTCGCGCGACCCGCGTTTCGATCTGAACCCGGAGAGCTGCGATCCGGGGCAGGGGGCGCTGCCCGAGAATGCGCATGACTGGCGGCATTCCATGGGCGCGCGCGATGCGAGTTTCTATGCCGAGGCCGGATGCCGCGTGGCGCTCTGGCTCAAGGCGCATCCGGTGAGCGGGATCGAGGGGCTGGTGGCGGCGTATGTTTCGGAGTGAGGGGGCGGACCTCAAGGCGCGATAAAGCGCACGCCCTGCATGGCTTCGATCCGCTCCAAGTCTTCCTCATAGGCCTCGGTCAGCCGTTCGACGAGAGCCTCGTCCCAGCCGGGCACCTCGATCTCTTCTTCCAAAGCCGCCTCGTCGACATATTTGTCGAGAAAGGCCTGAAGGATGCGGCGGCGTTGTTCTTCGGTCTGGGGTTTGTGGGTGTGCAGATAGGTGCGCAGCCGCTTCATGCCCTCGCGCTTCATGATCGTCGCCAGAATGTCGAGCCCGCCCGACATCGGCACCATCGGCCCGACCCCGGTCATGTCGCGCATCACCTGTGCCCATGTCAGGGGCGTGTCCTCGAAGGCGAAACAGGTCACGGACGTATCCGGGCAGACGGTCCGGATGCGGCTCAAGAGGCTGGACCAGCGTAGCGTGTCGAGGTCGATGCCCGACAGGAAGCTCGCGAAACTGGTGTTCGGGCCGCAATAGGAGAACGCCGCCGGGATGAAGGTCGCGGGGTTTCGGACGCCGATGAAGAATTCCATCTGATGATCGGCGAAGGTGTTGCGCAGCCATGGCAGTTTGAAATCCGCCTTGCTGTAGAACTGCCCCTTCTCGAAGATCAGCGGGTGCATGCAGATCACATCCTCGTAGGACAGCACCATGCGGGTGCAATCGTCCAGATCGAGCATCTGGTCGAGCAGCATTTCCTGGCTCTCTGGGCTGGCACGGTTGTTTTTGACCTTTTTCATGATCTGCGGCAGCACATCGCGGTAATGCGAGGGCGGCGGTACCGCCACGCCATGCTCGGCCAGCGCCGCCTTGTTCTTGAGAAGCCCCCGCATGAGCTGCGCGCCATTGGTGCAATGGGCGCCGATATGCATGGAAATGATCATGGGAGTGGTCGGTCCTGTCTCTGGCTCTGCTCTTATGCCGTGCCTGATTTTACGGCGGCTCGTTAACGTTAATATAACCGGTTTTGCCGCTAGGGAAACCGAATTCGCCCTCGGGCCATCGCGGCAAAATCCCTGCGATCCCTCGGGTTTCGCGCCGAAACTGGGCTTCACGTTCTCTCGGAAAGGCAGTAAGCCGGAGGAATGACCGACCAAATCACTCAGCCTCCGGCCTGCGATGCCCGTCCGAACGTCCGCCACCACGGGCTTGCCCGCGTGGCGCGCCTGTCGCCCTGGTCGGTCGGGGCCTTTGTCATCGCGGCTCTGGTGCTGATGCCGTTGATTTCCGTGGTCTGGATCGCATTCCACCCGAGCGTGAACATCTGGCCGCATCTGCTGGCCACCACCCTGCCGCGTTACATGCTGACCACGGCGCTTCTGGCCGTTGGCGTCGCGGGGCTGGCCGCCTGTGTCGGCACCGGTGCGGCCTGGCTTGTGACCATGTATCGCTTTCCGTTTTCCAAGGCGCTCGAGTGGCTGCTGCTCTTGCCACTGGCGATCCCGGCCTATGTCGGGGCCTATGCCTTGGTCGATTTTCTCGAATATGCCGGGCCGGTGCAGACCCTGATGCGCGGTCTCTTCGGTTGGCAAACTTCGCGCGACTATTGGTTCCCGGAGGTGCGTTCGCTGGGCTTTGCGATCATCGTTCTAGCCGCCGCTTTGACGCCCTATGTCTTTCTCATGACCCGCGCGGCGTTTCGCGAGCAATCCGGCTCGGTCTATGAAACCGCACGCGCATTGGGCGCGGGGCCGTTCGAGCGGTTCTGGCGTGTCGGCCTGCCGCTTGCGCGCCCGGCCATTGCGGCGGGCACGGCGATCGTGATGATGGAGACCGTGTCGGATTACGGCACGGTCACCTATTTCGCGGTGCAGACGCTGACCACCGGGATCTTCTCCACATGGCTCGAAGGCGGCAACGCCGGCGGTGCGGCGCAGATCGCCTCCGTGGTGTTGGTCGTCGTGTTCCTTCTGGTCGCCTTGGAAAAATCCTCGCGCGGACGGGCGCGCTATTCTCAGGGCGCGCGTCAGGCCCGACCGATTTCACCGATCCGTCTGACCGGCTGGCAGGGGCTTTTGGCGCTGGCGCTGTGTTTCGTGCCCTTTGCGGTGGGGTTCATCCTGCCCGTCGGGGTGATCCTGCACCATGCGCTGGGCGAGCCGGAGCAATGGCTGGCACCGGGGCTTTTGAGCGCACTCACCAACACGCTGACGGTGGCGGGCTCTGCCGCCATTCTGACGGTTATTGCCGCGCTCTTCATGGTGTACGGCGTGCGGCTCACCGGGCGCAAACTGCCGCGTCTGGTGCTGCCGCTTACCACGCTGGGCTATGCTGCGCCGGGGGCGGTTCTGGGTATCGGCATCCTGTTTCCGCTCGCCGATCTCGATCACATTCTGGCCGATGGGATCGCGACCCTGACCGGGCACGATCCGGGGCTTCTGATGACTGGCACGGCCTTTGCCATCGTCTTTGCCTATGTGGTGCGCTTCTTTGCCATTGCCCAAGGCGCGACCGATGCCGCCCTGGGCCGGGTGGCGCCCTCGCTGCCGATGGCGGCGCGTTCGCTTGGGCAGACGCTTGGCGGCACGCTGCGCCGGGTCTATGTGCCGCTGATCCGCGGCTCGGTCGGCACGGCGCTTTTGCTGGTCTTCGTCGATTGCGTCAAGGAACTGCCCGCGACGCTGCTGCTGCGGCCGTTTAACTACAACACACTGGCGACGCGGGTGTTCGAGAAAGCCTCGCTCGAACAACTCGAAGCGGCCTCTCCGGCAGCGCTTCTGGTGATTTCCGTCGGGCTGGTGGCGGTGCTTCTGCTCGCGCGGTCCGAAAATGCTTCGGACCTGACCTGAGCGGGCATGCTGCGCTGCGTCCGGTTCATTGCGCGCGGGGCGACAAATTGCTTGCACGCCCTCGCCCGCACGCTTAAATGAGCCCCTGAGTGCCCCTATAGCTCAGCTGGTAGAGCAACTGATTTGTAATCAGTGGGTCCGCGGTTCGAGTCCGTGTGGGGGCACCATTTTTGTCAATAAAATCAATGTGTTGCGCAATCTCCTCGCATTCGCGTTTGTTCCATTTTGGAAAATGGAAGCAATACGGAAGCACGCGGAAGCGAAGGGAAGAGCGTTGCGTACGGGCAACGGGGCGATTCTAAAGTGGAATTTGTTTCTGTAGGGGGGGATTTGCAGGTTGTCTACGTAAGCAAGAGCAGTTGCTCGTAAGCTAATCGAAACTGTTCACAACCATCGATTACGCGTTGCGAATAATTGGAATATGTTGCGCAAAATCTTTCTCGCCGTTTTTGTGATTTGTTGATCTTCGAGTAGGGTGGACTCGGTGGCGTACTTTCACTGAGTTCTAGGGCGCACATAAAAGCATTTATGAGTTTTTGCCCCGAGAGACTTTCATAATCTTTTTTTGTTGCCGTAAATGCTGCAACACACCAAGTTTCTGTCGATTCTACGGCTGGTGTGATAATGTGTCTGGAGATGTCTTCTACTGTCATGGTTTGCAGTTGTGCTGCTGCCGAGAGCACCTTGCGAACTTCATCTGCACGTTGCGTTGTGGGTGTAGGATTAATTGTTGTAAGGGCGTATTGGGTTTGAACATATTGTGTGAATGATGCATCGCCCAAAACATCGGAATCCATTTGGATCAAGACTGCATTTAGCGGTTTGGTTGATAGTCCCCCGCCGAATAATCCGCCGCCAAAGTACTTTGCGATTCGTGTCGCAGGCGGGTTTTTGTCTAACCATAATAGAACATTACCCCATCCAGCCTCGGGAGAAGTATTGTCCATTTCTGGCTGAAGGGCTACGAACTCCGCCTCAATACCTATCTGAGAAAGTGCATGCCTCATAAAAAAGCAAATCGCATAGAAATCTGTAGGGCCTTCGCAAACAATCCCAATTCTCATAGATGGTCACCTAAAGCTCCGGGGATGTCTCCGTCCAACCAGACTTGTGAAAGATTGCGGCCATTCATCGCTAACATCCAATCTTGTCGGGACATTTCCGGATGAGGCTGCAACCTTTCAACGGTGGTGTGCCCCCTATCATTTCGGCGAACAACGAACACTCGTTGATCTTTGCTAAACAAATCGAATGCATCGAGTGCAGTGGGGTTGTGGCTGGTCAGGAAAACTTGGCGAGCTCCCAGCTCGGTGTCTGAAGCGGCAGTAGTGCTGACCACTGACACGATTTGTTCAACAAGCTTTCTGGTGAGTTTTGGGTTCAATGCGTTATCCACATTGTCCAGAGCGAAAACCCTAGGAGCTTCTGGGTGGGAAAGGATAATAGCAGCAAATAGAAGGAATAAAGTGCCCTCACTGCTGTCATAGACAGAAAGCCTATTCCGGCTGGCATGCATAAAACGGTCTACGAAATAAACGGTTTCGCTAGAGCGTTCAACAACATCTCGTGAAGTGAGCTGGGGCTTCCCTCGATGCACTCCGAATGAAGAAGCCCATCCCGGCAACCACACTAGGTCCATACACTTATCGAGAATTTCCCATTCTTTCCCCCCTGAGCCTGACTTTCTTCTCTCGCGGTTTCGCAAGCGACCCCATTCGCTGAGAATACTCGACACGGCCTCCGGTAGTCCTTCCCCATGCAGTCCAACAGGAGGCACATCAATGCGCCCACTTTGACGACCTCTAAGAAAATCTGTTTGTGGTGTGTAGATTACATACTTAGAAAATTCAGAGAAAGCCGAGCTTACAGGATTAGGTATATCATAGGTCGCTTTGATCTGATCCCAAATTCCTCTGTGTCTCTCAAGGCGGTCGGCATGTGTCACTCCTGTGGCTCGTGCTCCACGATTACTTCTACCAAAGATTTTTTGTCCTTCGTAGATAGAAGCTTCTGCAAAAAAACGGAGCAGAGGATCATTTTCTCTGCTTTGCAGGACGGCTTTGTATTCAATGCCCTCGGAAAATTTTGCCTCGAGTTCGAGTGTCTTGGGCAAATCTTCATTCTTAAATGAAGATTTCATTAACTCCGGCGGCGTAACTCTCAGGCCTTTTGATCGAATGTCAGAGTCGCCCAGACCTCTTCCGAGGCAAGCTGATGCCAAGCCAATCGCCTCAAGGATATTGGACTTGCCAGTGCCATTGCCCCCGATGAAGAGGTTAACCTTTCCAAGATCAAGGGTTTGATCTCGAACAGACTTGAAACGGGATATGTGCAATTCTTCTAGCATACTATCTCTTTCAGCGAATGCGATTGAAATTGCAAGCGGAAGCAATTTCAGTAACTGCTTTTATGTAGATTGGTTACTATATCGGCTTCGTCTTAGTGACGGCGATTTGACGAATTGGAGATCTCAGGGCTAGGTGAATACTGCTACAACTCATGAATTGGTTGCAGTTTATATGGTCATAAGGTTCGGAATTTTTGCAGGGTTTTAGGGGCTTTTGCTGGCTAAGTTGGTGGCGTCACCCACCCGACCTAATTTTCACCTGCATTTTCTGATACTGAAAATGCACCCGTGTCGATGCCCAGTCTTCGATTGGCTGATCTGGCAGGTTCAGCAGTGCAGAGGTTCCAAAAAATACTGAAGCGGCAGCGTCATAAAGTTTTGCGGCGTCCAGTTCGTTGTCCAATGTTCCCAAATAAAGCACGTGCTCTCCAAGGCCAATATTCGCGCGCCAAGAATAGCCGCCGTTACGTCGGGCAACCCTTTTCACACCTTTATACTGCGACGCAGAATTGCTCTTTTTCTTGCGATTTCGCATTACGTTTTGACGACCGTCTTTATCCAGAAGGTTTGAAATGCGGCAATCGAAACTGCACTTGTTTTGAAAAGAGATTTGTTTGATTTCTTTGAGCGATTTTTCTGAAGAATTCAGCCAGAACACAAACCGTTGAAGGTTGACCCGTTTGCCATCAATGTCAGCGACCGGATAGACGTGCTTTTCATAAGCGACATTTGCGTACCAACGGAATTGTAATACCTGTGAACTGAATTGTTTGTCCGTAATAGCAAACAAGTCTCTCGTGGTAGGGACGATACAGATTTCGCTTTCATCTAGTTCGCTTGCAATTCGTCCAATATCTTCGCGGAGAGTCTTGAGGTAGTCCGTCAAAATCTGATCTTTCATTCGCAAAATGGGGTCGTGTTATACGGGCTATCCTGCTGGACACGCGCTTAGCATTTCAAGTCTTAAATCGAACGACTACCCCACAAACCGATACCGTTGCTTCGCCTTGCTGAGCTTGTTCGCTGCACGCTCCGGGTCGGCCTGAATCTCCATCCGCAACCGCTCGCCCATGTCCTGCATGTAGCTCTGTAACTCGTCGTTCTCGACGCCCTCAAGGGCCGCCAGAGTGGTGCAATTGCCCAAGGTGAGGGCGAGGATCATTTTAATCTGATCGGCCTTGTGGACTTCTTTCACGGCGCTGGCGTCCACATGGCTGCGCAGCTCGGTCAGGTCGGTGTCGGCGTCCACCTTGGCTATGTCCCAAATTTCATGGTTGGGCCAGCGGGCGCGGTTGCTGTCTGTCGGGTCCGGTTCGCAGTAGCGAATTTTCTCAAAGGCTTCCGCAATCACGTCACCGAACTTGGCGTCGAAGTCCTCCCATGTGGTGATGCCCCAGCGGTCCTTCATGATCCGCTTGCCCGCTCGCACCTCTACGCGCCAGATTCGGCTCTCTGAGCGGACTTTCGGGTCCAGAGGGGGCAAGTCCTCGGAATTGAGGTTTGCGTTCCACAAGTCCCACCAGATCGGTTTGCGCTTGTCTGTGACTTCCAGCCGCTTGTCATAGATGGTTACTTGTCGTCCCGGCATTTTGCCCACGGTGACGGAAGTGAAGCGCCCGGATTTCCCATTGCTGCGGGTGTGCTCTTCGGGCGTCAGGTGATCCGCGCGGTTGGTGTGACTGTGGATCACGAAGTTTTCGGGCGTCAGCTCGAACGCCGGGGCCAGAATATCGACGCAAAAGTCGGTGCGTCCGATGCTGACCTGTCGCGGGCCATAGCGCACGCCCAGCCGTTCCAGCGTGTTCGCGATGTGGGTTCGGACATAGCCCAGCCCTCGGGTGGCGAGCATGAGCGAGCCGACGACAATGCGGATGCCCCAAGGGTCACGGGCGTTGGGTTTCTTAAAGAACCATGTGACATTCAGAGGCCCACCTTGCAGTACAAAACGATAGCCCTGCACGCCGTGAGGCAGGAGGTCGAAATCGGCCCCGCCATAGCTCACAAGGCGTTTCTCGCGGGCTTCCTCGGCCTCTTCTCGGATCGGGTCGAGATGTTCGAACAGTTCGGGCGGAATATTGGCCTCAATCGACAGTTCCAGACGGTCAAAGCCACGGTGAACGATCTTCATAGATTGGGTTCTCTCTTTGGCGGGCGGTATTTCCAGAGGGGGGTGCTACAATCACCCCCCTCATTCGGCGGATGCCGCGCGTATTCTCTCAAGGATGTGTGTGAAGTGCGGGCGCGTGCGCGCCCTTCAATTGTGCCTCCGGCGGGGCAGCGATTGTTTTGGGGCCGGGCGTGACGCCCGGCGCTCCAATTAGCTGTTGGCTGCAAGCTGCTTTGCGATCCAGCTTTCAGCCCGTTCCGCGCATTTTGAGAGGTTCAGGAGGTCATTGTGACCGAAGGCGCTTGTGTTGCGCCAATCGCCGTCCTGTGTCTTGTAGGCGCGTGTCAGATCGACGGAATAGAAGCCGTCATTGTTCCAGATGGTGGCTGTGATCAGGCCGATTTTGAACCTGTATGCAGGTTGATTTGACATGTTGATTTCCTTTTTGAATGTCGCGGCAGCGGACATAGAAAGGGCGCGAGGTGGCGATGCCGTGCCCCGCGCCCCTAGAGCCATCCGGCCCCAAAATCCCGCTCGTTGCTGCCAACTCCGAACGGGCAAAACTCTAGTGAATTAGGAAGGTGCGCAGGTCGTGTTCGCCACGCGTTTTGCGCCGATCCAGTCTTGCAGATCGCGGCGCGTGTAGCGCACGGATCGGCCAGAGACTTTGATGAACAGCGGCCCGCCACCGCGTACGCGCCAGTTCTGCAAGGCGCGCACGGAATAGCACAGGTAACTAGCCGCTTCTTTCTCGTCGATCAGGCGGTCGTAGTAGTCAGGATCAAGTTGTGTCTGCATGTTGCTCTCGCTGTCTTTCGTTGCGTTGAGAGCTTTATGCAGAGTATTCGAAACTCTTCGTAACAACACATAGGGAAAAGTTTTGACCCTATGTGTTGGGTCAGAGTGATTAGCGCTCTTTCAGCACCCGCAGAATTCGAATTCCAAGTGCTGCGGGGGTCCCGTACACTTGCGGCGCATAACCGTCCAAAAGCTGCTTTGTCATGACGAAGAACGCGCCGTTATAGCCGTCTTCTGTGAGTTCGTCGCGATAGCATTGAGATTGAGCAAGCCTATCTGTCTCACCTTCAAAGAACGCAGAAAGGTCCGTCAAAAGCTGATCCAAAGCCGGATTGGAGCTGCCCTTCTTTGCGCCCTTTGTCTCGGCAAACAGGTCCAATTCCATTTGGCAGGCAGCAATAATGTTTTCGGCGGCGCGTTGTGCATCGGCGACGCTTTGATCGTCGTCTGGGACAGGTTCATCGCTGTCGAAGCTCCACCCCTCCCATCGCCTTTCTTCTGTCACAGCTGCGAGGTTCGTGTCCAAGGCGCGCGTAACATCCGGGGCGAGCCCGTCCATGGCCTCAATCAACTGAGACGCCTTGTCCCGCAACTTGGTCAGTTGGGCGCGGCGTTCCTTCTTCGGCGTCGTGTTTGTGATTTCCCGATACAGTTCATAGCGGGTCAGGATACGGACAAGGTCCGAGCGGAATTGCGCAAGCTCGGCTTCGGCACCGATCACGGCATGAAGGGACGCGACAAGGTCTTCGGAAAGGTCGGCCTCAACCTCACCGCGCAGGGTGATGGTTTCCCCTAGTTCCTCTGCCATATTGCCCTCAGCTCCATGTTTCGGGCGGAACATATCAATACGTTAGAAAACCCGCCAGCATTGCCGCCCGTATCATAGCGATACGTTACGTAGGAAAAGCGGCCTCGATTTACGCCCTATACGCAACCTACCGAACCACACGCAACGCGGGGCCGTCCTGCCTATCCCTATTACGTACCGCACGGGCCAAACGTGCTGCCACCGAACCCGCTGCCTTCTGTACGGCCTCGTCCGCGAGGTGCGCGTAACGTAGCGTGGTGCTGAGGTTCTTGTGGCCCATGATCTCCTTGAGCATGAACGGATCAATGCCATTGGTCACGGCCACCGAGGCATAGGTGTGCCGCAGGTCGTGGATACGCACATCATTCAAACCGGCACGGGCGCGGATTTTGCGCCACGGCTTTTGAAGATCGTTGTAGTGGCCCTCGGGCTTGTCGCCCAAGATCACATAGGGATTGCCGTCGCGCTGGGGCAGGGCGTTCAGCACGTCCCAAGCCTCACGCGGCAGGGGAATGCGCCGCCGTCCGGTTTTGCTGTCCGGCAATTCCAGATGGGTGCGGGTGATATACTCCCATTTGAGCGTTTGGATTTCGCGCAGGCGACATCCGGTCAAAAGCAAAAGCATGAAAGCCGCGACGACATATTCGGAATAGTCGCCGTCTTCCAAACCCGAGAACAGCACTTCGCCCAGCCGCGATTGTTCCTCGTCGCTGAGATAGCGTTTCTTCTCGACCTCTTTATACTTCTTAATCCGGCGCGTCGGGTTGGTGCCCTCGGTGCGTAGCCCCCAATCCTCGGCCACGTTGAACATTTTCGACATGACCATGACCACGCGGTTTGCGTGATAGGGCGTGTCTTTCATGTTGTGGTGAAGCTCGGCCACATCGGCCCGGGTCACATCCTCGATCTGGAACATGCCGAGCTTGGGTTTGATGTGCTGGATCACCACGGTCTTGTAGCTGGCGTAGGTTGTCGGCTTGCAATGTTCAGCCACGTACTCGGACAGGAAGCGGTCACAGAGCGCCGCCACCGTGGGGGCCATACGTTTCTTCTTGCGGGTCTCGGAGGGGTCGTCCCCGCGCGCGACATTGCCGAGCTGTTGCTTTGCCAAGCTCCGGGCCTCGTCGGTCGTCAGCGGCCCGTGCTGGCCGAGCGTCAGCCGCCGGGTGCGCTTCCCGGTTCGGTACTGCACGAGGTAGGAGAGCTTGCCGGAGGGGAAGACCCGCACGCCGAAACCGCGCACCTCACTGTCCCAGATGAGGTAGTCCTTTTCCTTGGCTTCAAGTCCTTCAACAGAGCGTTTTGTGAGCTTCATTTTGCACCTCTCAAAAATCGGCCCGCAAAAAACGGAAGCTATACGGAAGCACGCGGAGCCGAAACTTGGAGATAGTCATGTGACAAGAGCGCAAAGGTGGTCAATGTAAGTTTTTGTTTTAGCTTTATTTTTCGAAGTGTGGAGAAATTTGGAGTAATGCGGAGAAACGCCCCGATCCGTTTTTGTAATCAGTGGGTCCGCGGTTCGAGTCCGTGTGGGGGCACCATTTTTATCACTTCGGGGAGTGTGGGGAACGGCGTTTGCTCTGATCCGCTATAAGGCTCTGTTCCCGGTTCCAATCCGAAGTTACAAAGCCCTATGAGCATCGCTTTCTCCTCCGTCCGACAATTTCTCGACGCGCCCTTCGACACGGTGATCGACGTGCGCGCACCGTCCGAGTTTGCCGAGGACCATGTGCCCGGCGCGATCAACCTGCCGGTGCTTTCGGATGCCGAGCGGGCCGTGGTCGGGACGGTGTATAAGCAGCAATCGCCTTTTCTGGCGCGCAAGCTCGGTGCGGCTTTGGTGGCGCGCAACGCCGCCGATCATATCGAGGGGCCGCTGGCCGACAAGGAGGGCGGCTGGCAGCCGCTTGTCTATTGCTGGCGCGGCGGGCAGAGGTCGAATTCCTTTGCCATCATCTTGCGCCAGATCGGCTGGCGGGTGGAGGTGGTGGACGGCGGCTATAAGAGCTGGCGCAAGGCGGTGATCGGTATGTTGCACGACGCGCCGCTGCCGCATCGTTTCGTGCTGATCGACGGCAACACGGGCACGGCCAAGACCGATCTGTTGCAGCGGGTGGCGGCGCGGGGCGGGCAGGTGCTCGATCTCGAAGGGATTGCCAATCATCGCGGCTCGATTTTCGGAGGCATGGGCGATCAACCGGCGCAGAAAGGGTTTGAGAGCCGGCTTGCGGCAGCGCTTGCGCGGCTCGATCCGGCGCGACCGGTGCTGGTGGAGGCGGAAAGCTCGCGGATCGGCGAGCTGTCGGTGCCGCCCTCGATTTGGGCGGCGATGTGCGCCGCGCCGCGCATCGAGGTGAGCGCGGAGCTGAGCGCCCGGGCGCGCTATCTTGCGGAGGCCTACGCTGATTTGGTCGAAGATGCCGAGTTGATGGCTGCGCGGCTCGATCAGCTCATTCCGCTTCAGGGGCACGCCCGTGTCGAAGCCTGGCGCGAGATGGCGGCGAAGGGCGATTTCGTCGATCTCGCGGGCGCGCTTATGGCGCAGCATTACGATCCGCGTTACGAGAAATCCCGTGCGCGCCATGCGCCGGAGGTGCGGGCGCGCGTCGATCTTGGCGACATGAGCGCCGCGGCGCGCGAAGGTGCCGCCGCACGGATTGCCGATCTGTTGGAAACGGGCTGAGACGGCTCAGCGCGCGGCACAAACGGTGGCGGTGGCATTCGACCAGCAGCCACCATTGCCCATGCGAAACCCGTCGCCCAAGGGGGCCTGGGCATGGGTTGCGCCGGGTTCGGCGTTCCACCAGCCGGAGGCCTGACCGGTGCCATCGGGAGCGATTTCGGCAAAATATTGGCCGAGATAGGCGGTGCGGTCGGTGTTGATCCAGACATTGCCGCTGCCGTCATTTGCGAGCCAGATCGGACATCCGGCGGCCATGTCGACATAGACCTGCCCGTGAACGATCAGCTTGCAACTGCCGTAGATCACCTGCGGGGCGGCCTGCACCACGGCAGGCTGGGGGGCGGGTTGGGCACAGGCGATGGTGTCGGCGACGGCGCGGTTCGAACCGCTCAGCGGAAAGGCGAATTGCGCGACCCCATGGCCGGTGTCGTAGCCGACGTGCAGGGTGGCGGCGTTCTGGAACTGGTCCAGTTCGCCCCAGGGTTCGTCATTGGTCATGATCAGCCCGCGCCATTCATAACCGTTGTGATCGGTGATCGGCTGCATGATATAGCTCTGATAGGCTTTGACGCCATTGTCGAACCACATGTCCACATCGATGGGAAAGGGCGAGGCGGCGGAAGCGGGGCCGCTGAACCCGATGACGGAATTGGCGGTGTCGTAGCGGTAGAACAGGCCCTGCTCGGGACCGGTGATCAGCATCGCCTCACAGGCCACGACCTGACCGTTTTCGCGCAGTTGCGTGACGGTCCAGCCATTGGCTTGGCTGTAGAGTGTGGCCTCTTGCGCCTGAGCGGCTGAGGCAAGGCTCGCGCAGAGCGCCAGAGCTGTCGTCCAATGTTTCATCCTGAAAATCCCCCGAAGTTCCCGAATCGCATGCGATCAAATGTGAAAAGCACGGGGCGACGCTTGCAGGCGTCTCGGGATCGGTAAAGTGAAATGAAGATGACAGGGCGCGCCGCAATATCCCGAAGCGTTATTCTGTGTTGCGTGCCTCAAGACGCGGCGGCCCTTCGGTGATTTCCCCGATCAGGGCGGCCTCGTAGCCTGCCGCCAGAAGCGCCGTCACGCATTTCTCCGCCCGCATCGGCGAGAGACAGGCCAGAAGCCCACCGGCGGTCTGCGGATCGAACAGAAGATCGGCCAGCGCGCCTTCCGGGCCTTGGTATTCCGCAGCATAGGCACGGTTCGCGGGATAAATCGTCGAGCGCATACCCGCCGTGGATTGCTCCAAAGCGCCGGGCAGAAGCGGGATGTCCTCGAGCCGGATCGCCGCACCGACCTCCGAGGCGCGACAGATGCCAAGCAAATGCCCGGCCAGTCCGAAGCCTGTCACATCGGTCATCGCATGAGCATTGGCCAGAATGCGCGCCGCCTCGCCGGAGCTTTTGACCATCGAGCCATAGGCGGCCTCCATGTCGCGCCCGCTGGCCTTCATCTCCATCTCGGCGGCGAGCAGCACGCCGGTGCCGAGGGGCTTGGTCAGGATGAGCCGATCGCCGGGACGGGCCCCCTTGAGCGTAATCGGCCGATCCAGCAGGCCGGTGACGGTGAAGCCGACGGAGAACTCCGCGCCCATCGCGGTATGCCCACCGATGATCTCCGCGCCTTCTGCGGTGAAGACATCGCGTGCGGCCTGCATGATCTCTGAAAGCCAGCCCTCCTGCAACGCGGCGCTCATTTTCGGCAGGGTGACGGTCATCAGCGCGGCCTGTGGGCTGGCACCCATGGCCCAGACATCGCCCAGCGCATGGATCGCGGTGATCCGCGTCATCAGCACCGGGTCCTCGACAAAAGCGCGCAGGTGATCGACGGAGGCCACCTGCCAGGTGTCGCCATGGGTCAGAAGGGCGGCGTCGTCGCCCGCCAGATGCAGCACGTCGCGCCGCCCCACACCGGGTTGATCGCGCAGCACGCGGGTGAGAATGTCGCCACCGACCTTGGCCCCACAAGCACCGCACATCGGTTTTTTGCCCTCGACCTCTTCGCGCAGTCCTTCGGCCACCTGTGCGGGCAGGGCGGGGGGCGTCATTGGGGACAGTTTCTTGAGTTTCTCCATGAATTTCCGGTCGATCCGGTCTTTCCAGCGCCACATCAGCGGGCCGGATGTCACAAACCCCGCCTTGTCGGCGAGTGCAGATTGGCCGCCCAGAGAGATCAGCTTGAGATAGTCCTTTTGCGGCTTGTAAGCACGCAATGTGGCACGGGGGCCCTCGCTCAGGCTGGCGCGCAGGTTGTCGAACAGTACGGGGGCCTCGCGCACCGCATAGACGCCCGCCTTGGGGCGCGGATCGAAGGCGAGATGCGCGCAATCCCCGGCGGCGAAAATGCGCGGGTCGGAGGATTGCAGTGTCGGGCCGACGGTGACGAAGCCGTCGTGCAGATCGAGACCCGTGTCGGCGAGCCAGTCATAGGGACGCGCGCCCGCCGCACCGAGAGTGAAGAAGCTGCCGAGCGCACTGCCATCGGAAAAGCGAACCCGATCCGCTTCGATCCGGGCAACCTCGGCTTGCGGGCGCAAGGTGACGCGCAGACCGGCGAGGGTTTCGAGCAGACGGTGCCGGGTCGGCGCGCGCATCTCGGAAAGGATTTCGCCCCGGTCGATGAGCGTGATCTCCATCTGCGGCAGATCGCCCAGACGATGCGCCATGGCAGCAGCCAGTTCCGCGCCCGCGACCCCACCCCCGATCACCGCCATATGGGGCAGAACCTGACCCCGGCGTGCGGCGGTTTGAAACGCGTCCCACTGGGTCGCAAAGCGTTCGAGCGGCTTGGCGGGGACGCCGTAATCGGCAAACCCGTCCAGATCGGGCATGGCGGAGGTGATGCCGATGTCGATGGAGGCATAATCGTAGCGGATCGGCGGGTGGCCTTCGACATGCACGAGACGAGCTTCTCGGTCGATCCCGGTGGCCCGACCGAGAAGCACCCGTGCACCGGCAAAGCGCGCCAGCCGTACGAGATCGAGCTCCAACTCTTCGCGTTGGTAATGTCCGGCGACAAAACCCGGCAACATGCCGGAATAGGCCGCCACCGCGCCCGGATTGATCACCGTCACGCGCACGCCGGGCAGGGGCCTCATCCCCCAGCGTTTCAGGATCAGCGCATGACTGTGTCCGCCGCCGATCAGGACCAGCTCTCGGGTGAGGGGAAGCTCGTGCATCTTTCGGCTCCTGTTGGGGGCCGTGTCGCGGCAGGGGCGAACGGCGTGCCTGTCCCGCGAAACCTGCCGCGAAGCGCGCGGCTTGGCAAGGGCGCTGGACGCCGCACTGTCAACGTGTCAACATCCGGCCATGACAAACGATCCCTCTCAAATCAATGAGCTGCGTGCCCGGGCGCGCGAAATTTTCCTCGAAGGTGTGGCGGCGGCCGATCCCGGTCAGGCCGTTGAGGCGGCGCTTGCCGGGCAGAGCTTCGAGCAGCCGATCATCATCGCAGTGGGCAAGGCGGCGCGCACCATGGCCGAGGCCGCGATGCGTCATGTCGAGGCGCGGACCGTGATCGTGGTGACGAATTATGAAAACGCGAAACCTCTTGAGGGCGCAGAAGTGCGCGCTGCGGGGCATCCCGTGCCGGATGCCGAGGGCGCGCGGGCTGCGCTTCGGGCCGAGGAGGCGCTGTCGCATGCGACGGGCGATGTTCTTGCGCTGATTTCGGGCGGCGGTTCCGCGCTTTTGCCCGCGCCGGTGGCGGGGGTGTCCTTGGAGGACAAGGCGGAGGTCAACCGGCTTTTGTTGGCCTCGGGGGCCGACATCGTGACGATGAACCTCGTGCGACAACAGCTCTCAAGGCTCAAAGGCGGCGGTTTGCTCCGGGCGGCGGCGCCCGCGAAGGTCACGGCGCTTTTGCTGTCGGATGTGGTGTCGGACGATCTGCGTGCGATTGCCTCCGGTCCGACCGTGTCGCCCATCGGCACGCGGGCCGAAGCGGCGGCGGTGTTGATCGACCTTGGACTTTGGGACAGGCTGCCCGCTTCTGTGACGACTTATCTCTCGCAACCGCAGCCCGATCTCGGGCTTTTGCCGGAGAGTTCCTCGACGCTCGTCGGGTCGAACAAGATCTCGGTCGCGGCTATGGCGCGGGCGGCGGGCGGCGGGGCCAGCCATGGGGTGCATGTCTTCCCGATGCCGCTCGAGGGCGATGTCGCCGAGGCGGCGAGGATTATCGTCGATTGTGCCAAAGGCTCGGGCGAGCGCGGCGTGTTCCTGTTCGGTGGCGAGACCACGGTGAAACTGACGGGCGACGGGCTTGGCGGGCGCAATCAGGAGCTGGCCTTGCGCGTGGCCGTGCTGGCCGAAGCGGCGGGGCTTGGGGATTACGTTTTTCTCTCGGGCGGAACCGATGGGCGCGACGGGCCGACGGATGCGGCGGGCGGGCTTGTCGATCCTGGCACGCTTGGCCGGATGCGGACGGCGGGGCTGGACCCGCAGGATGTGCTGGCGCGCAATGACAGCTATCACGGTCTCAAGGCCGCAGGGGATCTGTTGCAGATCGGCGCGACCGGGACGAATGTCGCCGATCTTCAGGTGCTGATCCTCGGCTGAGCGCACGTTGCTTCCTTTGCTGCGAAAATACTCAAACTCTAGCGCGCGAAGGAGAACCCGTAGATCAGCTGGCGCAAGCCGAGGGCTGCGCCAGCTACGATGGCGGCGATGGTCACCGGGGCGGAATAGGCCAGAAGCGAGAAGGCCGAAAGCCCTTGCCCGACGGTGCAGCCAAAGGCCACCACGGCCCCCACGCCCATGAAGGATGCGCCCAAAATCTGGCGTTTCAGCTCGCGCGGGTCTTCGCAGGCTTCCCAGCGGAAATGCCCCTTGATCAGCGAGCCGATGGCCGCGCCCGCGAGCACGCCGATGACCGAGCCGACGCCGAAGCCCGGTGAGAGGGCCGAGGAACTCATCAGATAGAACAAGGTATCGCCGATCGGAGCGGCGAAGCTGTGCGAGGTGACGGGGGAGGCCTCGAATGTCGCCTCCGACAGCCATGCGGTGCCGGCCCAGCCAGAGACAATCGCCAGCCCGACAGCGCCGCCCCAAAGAATGAGTTTCGGCTTGGCGCGAAAGGCGCGTGAGGAGAGCGAAAGGGCGAGTACTGCGAGACCCGCGACGATCCCGGTCGGGACGGTCGGCAGACCCATGCCATGGGCAAAGCCGGGCAGGGGGCCTTCGGCGGGCATGGGCGGGAAGAGAAACACGCGAAGCGACGCCAGAGGCCCGTTCAGCGTGACATAGGTGGCAAGCCCCATCACCAGAACGATGACGAAATTGCGCAGATCGCCGCCGCCGAGACGCGCCAGCGCGCCAAAGCCGCAATTGCCCGCCAGAGCCATGCCATAGCCGAACAGAAGCCCGCCGCCGATGGAGGCGAGCGGATACCATCTGAGGCCGAGATAGGCGGTTTTCGCGGGATCGAACAGGCCGAAGCCGATCAGGGTGAAGGTGCCCAAGAGCGCCACACCCAGAGCGACGCCCCATTGCCGGGCGCGCAGATCGGAGCCTTGGTAAAGGGCGTCCTCGATGGCGCCCATGGAGCAAAATCGGCCAAGACGGGCAGCGAGGCCAAGGATCAGGCCGCCGAACATCCCGATGAGGGCTGCAAACAGCCCCGGATCAACACTGTCGAGCATGTCTCCTCCCCTATGCCCGGCGGATTTCCGTATATCAGGTCGCGCCCTTCCTGGGACCGCCATCCACCGAACAGAACATGTCGTAGATCACTTCGAGAATGCGTTTCGGCCGGTCGTCGGTCAAGGAATAGTAGATCGCCTTGCCCTCCCGGCGGGGCGTCACCAGACCTTCGAGACGCAGCCGGGCGAGCTGTTGGCTCACCGCGGCCTGACGTGCCGACAAAAGCTCTTCGAGCTCGGTGACGGATTTCTCGCCGGTCACCAGATGACACAGGATCATCAACCGCCCCTCATGCGACAGGGCTTTCAAAAGCTGCGACGCATCGCAGGCGCTCGACATCATCACATCCATGTCCTCGTCGGACATGTTCTCCGTAATGATTGGCAAAGGCGAATTCACTTTGTCCACCTCATGTGTCCTCGAAGAGTTGTTTGGGTCCTTAAAACGCGATGTCGTCCATGATGGCGTCGATGCCCGCCTGAGCGCAGTCCGCATCAAGGTCGGGGCCTGGGGCGCCGGAAACACCGATGCCGGCCACTATAGAGCCTGACGCTTCAATCACAAGACCGCCTCCGAGGGCGAGAGGTTCGGACAGTTCGCGAATGCCCGCCATCATCTCGCCGGGCGCGGTCAACTCACCGAGGCTGAGCGTGTCGGTGCGAAAGGAGACGGCGGTCCAGGCCTTGCGCCTTGCGGTCTCGAAGACGTGCAAACCGGCGTAGCGGTCGCGCACATAGGCCTGCGGAATGCCGAAGCGATCCACCACCATGACACCGACCTGATAGCCCGCCGCACGGCAGGATTCCATCGCGGCGACCGCGGCGCGTTGAGCGTATTCCGGCTTCAGCACCTGAAAGGTGACAAAGGCGTCCTCGTCCTCTGCAAGCGCGGGCACGGCCATGATGCTGGCGCAGAAACCTGCGCACAAGGCCATGATTTTAAATGGTTTCATTGTTTCCTCCCTTGGTGTGATCTCAGTTTCCGGCGCGGTCTCCCTCCACGTCGGTTGCGTCTTCGAGGCTCTCGTCCGGCGGTGCGAAATCGGAGTGATCGCGCAGCAGCATGGTGAGCATGGTCCAGAACATTTCGTCGCCCGCATAGCCCTCGATCCGGCCTTGCTCGACGCCCTCGTCGACCAGAATGAAGGTCGGCGTGAAGATCACAGGCCCCTTGAACTCGAGGTCGTCGGGGCGGGGCGCACGCAGGTCTACGCGGCGCAGCGGCGCATAATCGCCCTCCGGGGTTTTCGGATAGATCGGGGCGATTTCCGCGTTCCAGCGGGCGCAATAAGCACAGCCGTCCTGCTCCACCATCACCAGTTCCATGGCGGCGGCAGGGGGGGCAACGGAGAGAATCACTCCGAGCGAAAGGGCGGCAAAGGCCAAAATTCTTGTCAACATATGTATACCGATTGACGGGTGCGACATATTCAACCTAATTTGAATATGTGAATGGCACAAGTCGCGGATCAACCGCGGTGCGGGGTTGAGGAGCCTCGTCGGGTCAAACCGGCCAGTCGCACTGGGAGGATTATATGCTCGACGTGACGTTTTTGTCGGCCCTTTTGGGCGGATTGGTGGTGTTTTTCTCACCCTGTATCCTGCCCATCGTGCCGTTCTACCTGTCCTACATGGCCGGAACCTCGATGGCGGAGATCAACGCCGAGGGCGAATTGGCGCCGGGGGCCCGCAAACGGGCGGTGATCTCCTCGGTGATGTTCTCGCTGGGGATCATCACGGTCTTCGTCCTTCTGGGCGCGGCGGCGTTTTCGCTCAGCCAGGCGTTTCGCAGTCATCAGGACCTGTTCCGGATCGGCTCCGCCGCTCTGGTGTTCATCCTCGGGCTGCATTTTCTGGGCGTGATCCGCATCGGCTTTCTCAACCGCCAGTTCCAGATGCAGGCGGGGGACACCTCGAATATGAATGTCTGGTCGTCCTACCTTGTCGGCCTCGCCTTTGCCGCCGGGTGGACGCCTTGCGTGGGGGGCGTTCTGGTGGGGGTGGTGATGCTGGCCTCGAACGAGGCCACCGCGCTGCGCGGGCTGATGATGATGGTGATTTTCGGCATCGGCATGACGGCGCCTTTCGTGGTCGCGGCGTTTTTCATCAAACCCTTCCTCAAATTCGCCGCCAAATTCCGCCGTCACCTGCCGAAGGTGGAAAAGCTGATGGGGGTGTTCCTGATCCTCTTCGCGATCCTGATCGTGACCAATTCGGTCAATGTGATCGCGGCGTGGATGATCGAAACCTTCCCCTCTTTCTCGAAAATCGGATCCAACGGGAGCCTGTAAACCATGTTCAAGATTGCACGACGGACCCTTTTGACACTGACGCTGGCCGTCGCCGCTTTCCCCGCTTTGGCGGTGGAAATGGGCGATGACGGGCTACACAAGACGCCGTGGCAGCGCGACACGTTCAAGGACCTGCGCGAAGATCTGGCCGAGGCCAATGCCGAAGGGAAGCGGCTTTTGGTCATGGTGGAGCAGCGCGGCTGCATCTACTGCAAGAAGATGCACGAAGAGGTCTACCCGGACCCGGAGATCACCCAGATGATCGAGGAGAATTTCTTCGTCATCCAGATCAACATGTTCGGCGATGTCGAGGTGACGGATTTCGACGGCGAGACTTTGCCGGAAAAGGATATGGTGCAGAAATGGGGTGTGTTGTTCACGCCGACGAATCTGTATTTTCCGGAAGAAGTGCCCGAAGGCGTCTCCGCCAAGGACGCAACCGTGTCTCAGGTGCCCGGGGCCTTCGGGAAACTGACCACTTACAACATGATGCAATGGGTGCTCGATCACGGCTACGACGGCGACGAGCCGTTCCAGAAATACCATGCCCGTCAAGTGGTTCTGCAACAGGAGCAGGGTAAGTTAAAGGTCGAAAATTGACACAAGATAGAGCGAGTTAGTCACGCCTCAAGGATGCATATGCAGCAAAATTCATTTTTTTGAATTTGTTGCTTGCCATGCGACAAATTGGCACGCTACGGTATGCAATAAGAACAACGCAGATATGCGGAAAACGAAGCACAGTCTTTAGGGAGGAGACATGAAACGCATCGCAATCAGCCTCGCCGGGTTCGCGCTCGGTGCCGTTGCGGCCCCGGTCATCGCACTGGCGGAGATCGCACCCGGTGACGTTCAGTTCGACGATTACGGCGCGGTCGAGATCTCGCTGACCGGGTCTTCCGGCAATGCGGATGAAGGCCGCAAGATCATGACGGAAAAGTCCTTGGGCAACTGCGTTTCCTGCCATGCGGCGGAGGCCTATGCCGACGTGCCGTTCCACGGCGAGGTCGGTCCCTGGCTTGACGGCGCGGGTTCCCGCTGGACCGAAGCCGAACTGCGCGGTCTGGTGATCAATCCGAAGAAGACCTTCGAGGGCACGGTGATGCCCGCGTTCTACAAGGTCGATGGCTTCAACCGCCCGGGCGACGCCTACACCGGCAAGGCCGCACCGGCCGATCTGCCGCCGATCCTCTCGGCCCAGCAGATCGAGGATGTGGTCGCCTATCTCATGACGCTGAAAGACGAGTAATCGTCGGTCGGCATTCCCAATCTCTAACGAGGAGCACACCATGAATCTCACACGACGTGACGCACTGGCTCTCGGTCTCGGCGCGACGGCAGCGGCCCTGCTGCCCTTCCGCGCCGTGGCGGCAGCCAATGACGCCATCGCCGCTTTCACCGGAGGCGCCGAGGCTGGCGCGGGTGGCATCACGCTCACCGCCCCGGAAATCGCCGAGAACGGCAACACCGTTCCGATCACTGTCGACGCCCCGGGCGCGGAAACCATCGCGGTCTTCGCCACCGGCAACCCGACCCCGGAGGTGGCGGCCTTTACCTTCGGCCCGCTCGCCGGGTCGCAAATGGCCTCCACCCGCATCCGTCTTGCTGGCACGCAGGACGTGGTTGCGATCGCGAAGATGGCTGACGGCTCGTTCGTCAAGGTCGCCGCGACCGTGAAGGTCACCATCGGCGGCTGCGGCGGCTAAGCGAACACATTTTCAGGAGAAAACCCATGGCAGCAGATGTCAAACCCCGCGTCAAAGTCCCCAAAACCGCCGCAGCAGGCGAGGTCATCGCGATCAAGACGCTGATCTCGCACCCGATGGAATCCGGGCAGCGCAAGGACAGCGACGGCAATGTGATCCCGCGCTCGATCATCAACCGCTTCACCTGCGAGTTCAACGGTCAGTCGGTGATCGACGTGACGCTGGAGCCGTCGATCTCGACCAACCCCTATATCGAATTCGATGCCACCGTGCCCGAGGCCGGTGAGTTCAAATTCACCTGGTATGACGACGACGGCTCCGTCTACGAGGACGTTAAGGCGATCGAAATCGCCTGACCAAGGCCTATGCGCGCGCCCTTGGAGGAGGGGGCGCGCGTAAACCCCAGGGAGGAGAGAAACGCATGAAACTGAAGAACACGCTTCGCACGGCTTGTACTGTGGCGGCTCTGACCGCTCTGGCGCTCGCGGCCCCGGCTTTGGCCGATGAAGACGCGGAACTGGTGATCAACGGCGAGATCGAGATCGTCACCAAGACGACGGCGCCGGCGCATCTGGAAGGTCATCTCGACGAGATCCTGTCCGGCTGGCGCTTCCGTTCCGATGACACGCAAGCGATGGAAATGGACGATTTCGACAACCCCGGCATGCTGGGCGCCGAAATGGGGTTCGATCAATTCGAAACCGTGATGGGCACCGAGGGCAAATCCTGCGCGGATTGCCATGACGGCGTCGAGAGCCTCGCCAATGTGCGTCCGACCTATCCGAAATGGAATGACGACAAGGAAGCGGTCTACACGATCCAGATGCAGATCAACGACTGTCTGACCGAACGGATGGGCGCGGAGCCGCAGAAATACGACAGCGTCACCATGCTGAACTTCGAGGCCGCCCTGTCGTCGGTTTCGCGGGGGATGCCGATGAACGTCGCGATCGACGGTCCGGTTCAGGCGACCTGGGAGCAGGGCAAGGAAATGTATTACACGCGTTTCGGCCAGCTCGATCTGTCCTGTTCCAACTGCCACGAGCAGAATTACGGCAACATGATCCGCGCCGACCACCTGTCGCAGGGGCAGACCAACGGCTTCCCGGTTTACCGGATCAAGGACAACAAGCTCACGGGCACGCATGGCCGGTTCAAAGGCTGTATCCGTGACACCCGCGCCGAGACCTTCTCGCCGGGCTCGCCAGAATTCGTGGCGCTGGAGCTCTATGTGGCGTCGCGCGGCAATGGCCTGTCCGTTGAGGGTCCGTCCGTCCGCAACTGATCTTTGAAGCCCCGCCGAGGATGGCTCGCGCGGGGCTTTCTTCCTTCCGATATATTCAAATTCCCGCATAATTCATGGATTTGTGCGGCATCTACGGAGCTACACGCATGATTTCACGTCGTGACTTCCTTCAGGTCTCCATGGCCGCATCTGCGCTTTACGGCGCGTCCGGATTTGGCAACTGGGCGCGTCTCGCGGCCCAACAAAGCCTGACGCAGGATCAGCTTCTGGAGTTCGACACCTTTGGCAACGTCTCGCTGATCCATGTCACCGACATCCACGCCCAGCTCAAACCGATCTATTTCCGCGAGCCGGAGATCAACATCGGCGTGGGCGGCAACAAGGGCGCGGTGCCGCATGTCACGGGGGCGGATTTCCGCAAGCTCTACGGCATCGAGGATAATTCCCCCTCGGCCTACGCACTGACTTACAACGATTTTTCCGCACTTGGCAAAGCTTACGGCAAGGTCGGGGGCCTCGATCGTGTGGCCACCGTGATCAATTCGATCCGCGCCGCGCGGCCCGATGCGCTTTTGCTCGATGGTGGCGATACATGGCACGGCTCCTACACCTGCTACCACACGGCGGGGCAGGATATGGTCAATGTGATGAACGTGCTGAAACCCGATGCGATGACCTTCCACTGGGAATTCACGCTTGGCTCCGAGCGCGTGCGCGAAGTCGTGGCCGATCTGCCGTTTGCGGCTTTGGGCGCCAATATTTTCGACGCCGAATGGGACGAACCGGCAGAGGATTTCGAACCGTACAAATTCTTTGAGTGCGGCGGCGTGAAGATTGCCGTGATCGGTCAGGCCTTCCCCTATATGCCCATCGCCAACCCCGGCTGGATGTTCCCGGAATATTCTTTCGGCATTCGCACCGAGCGGATGCAGGAAGTGGTCGACGAGGTGCGCGGCATGGGCGCGGAGCTGGTCGTGCTGCTGTCGCACAACGGGTTCGACGTTGATAAAAAGATGGCGAGCCTCGTCAAGGGCATCGACGTTGTGCTCTCGGGCCACACCCATGATGCGCTGCCGGAGCCGGTTCTGGTCGGCGAGACGATCATCATCGCGTCCGGGTCCAACGGCAAATTCGTCTCTCGCGTCGATCTGGATGTGCGCGACGGGCGGATGATGGGGTTCCGGCACAAACTCATCCCGATCTTCTCCGACGTGATCGAGCCGGACAAAGAGGTCGCGGCCCTGATCGACGAGCAACGCGCGCCCTATGAGGAGGCGATGTCCGAGGTGATCGGCGAGACCGATAGCGTGCTTTACCGTCGCGGCAATTTCAACGGCACCTGGGACGATCTGATTTGCGATGCGCTTCTGTCTGAGCGCGAGGCGGATATCGCGATGTCGCCGGGCGTACGTTGGGGCCCGAGCCTTCTGCCGGGCGACAAGATCACCCGCGAGGACATCTGGAATGCGACCTCGATGACCTATGGCAAGGCGTACCGTTCCGAGATGACCGGCGAGTTCATCCATACGATCATGGAAGACGTGGCCGACAACATCTTCAACCCCGATCCCTATTACCAGCAGGGCGGCGACATGGTGCGCATGGGGGGCCTCGGCTACCGCATCGACATCACCAAGCCGCAGGGCGAACGGATTTCCGAGCTGACGCTTCTGAAAACCGGCGAGCTTCTGGACCCGGCGAAAAACTATGTCGTCGCGGGCTGGGCGTCGGTCAACGAGGGCACCGAAGGGCCGCAGATCTGGGACGTGGTCGAGGATCACATTCGCAAACAGGGCGTGGTTCACGTCGAGCCGAACACCTCCGTCAAGGTCATCGGCGCATAAGCGTCGGGGCCTTACCACCTGAAATCGCACAGAAACGCATAAGAGGGAGACACGAGAGATGAGTGACACCCAGAACGGACAAAGCCGGCGCGCCTTCCTGCGCGGGGCGGCGGCCACCGGGGTCGGACTGGCGGCGAGCAAGGCGGCTGCCGAAACCCCTGATCCGCTGATCACCGAGAAACAGGACTGGGCCATGTCCACCGGCGCGGGCGTGGATGAAACGCCCTACGGCCTGCCGATCAAATACGAAGGCGATGTCATTCGCCGCAACGTGCCGTGGCTGACGGCCGATCCGATTTCGTCGATCAACTTTACGCCGATCCATGCGCTCGACGGGACGATCACGCCGCAGGGCTGTGCTTTCGAGCGTCATCACTCCGGCGCGATTGAGCTACGCAAGGAAGATTATCGCCTGATGATCAACGGTTTGGTCGATCAGCCGCTGGTCTTTAGCTATGAAGATCTCGAACGCTTCCCGCGGGTGAACAAGACGTTCTTCCTCGAATGCGCGGCCAACACCGGCATGGAATGGGCGGGGGCGCAATTGAACGGCGCGCAGTTCACCCATGGCATGATCCACAACATGGAATACACCGGCGTGACGCTGCGCACGCTTCTCGAAGAGGCGGGGCTTGGGGCGGCGGGCGATCTTGCCGACAAATGGGTCTATGTCGAGGGGGCGGATGCCTCGTCGAACGGGCGCTCGATCCCGATGGAGAAGGCGCTCGATGACTGCATGATCGCGTTCAAGGCCAATGGCGAAGCGCTGCGCATGGAGCATGGCTATCCGGTGCGTCTGGTCGTTCCCGGTTGGGAAGGCAACATGTGGGTGAAATGGCTGCGGCGCATTGAAGTGACCGCGCAGGCCATTCAGTCGCGTGAGGAAACCTCGAAATACACCGATACGCTTGCCGACGGCACCTCGCGCAAATGGACCTGGGTCATGGATGCGAAATCCGTCGTGACCTCGCCCAGCCCGCAATCGCCGATCAAACACGGCAAGGGGCCTCTGGTGATCACGGGGCTTGCGTGGTCCGGGCGGGGCGCCATCACCGGCGTCGATGTGTCGATGGACGGTGGCAAGACCTGGCAGAAAGCGCGGCTTGCCAATGAGGGGCAGTCGATGGCGCTGACGCGGTTTTATCTCGACACCACATGGAATGGCGAAGAGATGCTGCTCCAGTCGCGCGCCCATGACGAGACGGGCTATGTTCAGCCGACCAAAGCGCAACTGCGCGAGGTGCGCGGCGAGAACTCAGTCTATCACAACAACTGTATCCAGACCTGGCATGTCAAATCGAACGGGGAGGCGGAAAATGTCGAAGTTTCTTCCTAAAATGATCCTCACCACCGCCCTCTCCGCCACGCTGGCGATGCCAGCTTTCGCAGAGAAACTCGGTCTTGGCCGGGCGGCTCTGCCCGAAGAAATCGCGGCGTGGAACCACGATATTTCGCCCAATGGCGAGGGTTTGCCCATCGGCTCCGGTTCTGTCGAAGACGGCGAGATGATCTTTTCCGAGAACTGTGCCGTCTGTCACGGCGAGTTCGCGGAAGGTGTCGACAACTGGCCGAAACTGGCGGGGGGCGATGGCACTTTGGCGGACAAGGACCCGCTGAAAACCATCGGCTCTTACTGGCCGTATCTCTCGACCGTCTACGATTATGTCCGCCGCTCCATGCCCTTTGGCAATGCGCAGACCATGTCCGACGATGACGTCTATGCGATCACCGCCTATCTTCTCTACTCGAACTATATCGTGGACGACGATTTCGTGCTGTCGAACGAGAATTTCCTCGATGTGGAGATGCCGAATGCAGGGGGCTTTGTCGTCGATGATCGCCCGGAAACGGAATACACCATCTTCGCCGAGGCGAATGCCTGTTACGAAAACTGCAAGGACACGGTCGAGATCACCAAACGCGCGACCGTTCTTGACGTGACGCCGGAGGAAGAGGGCACTGAAACCGTGACCGAAGCCGCCGCCGTCGTTGAGGAGGCTGTCGACACGCCTGCGGTCGAAGAGGCTACGGCAGAGCCCGTTGCGGAAGAGGCGCCGGTCGAGATGGCAGCCATGTCCTTTGACGCCGATCTGGCGGCACAGGGCGAGAAGGTCTTCAAGAAATGCGCGGCCTGTCACCAGGTGGGTGAGGGGGCGAAGAACAAGACCGGGCCGGTGCTCAATGGCGTGGTCGGTGCGCCGATCACCCATATTTCGGATTTCAAATATTCCAAGGACTTCACGGACGCCCATGCCGAGGGGTTCACCTGGACCGAGGACAATCTGAGCGAATATCTGGCCAAGCCGAAAGCGATGTTCCCGAAGACAAAAATGACCTTTGCCGGTCTGAAAAAGGATGAGGAGATCGCCGCGGTGATCGAATATCTCAAATCGGTGTCGCAGTAAGACATCCTGCGAGAACAAGGGGGCGGCATCCGAACTGGGTGCCGCCCTTTTTCGTGGTATTATCTGTGGTATCATTCGGGAAATCAGGGAGGATTTTTCATGAACACCAAAGCTTTGACGGTGCTTTTGGCACTCGCGACCGGTGCAGGTCTCGGCGCGCCGGTTCTGGCGAACGATCAGGCGATCACCTTCGATTATGACGGCACATTCGAGGACGCGGCTTTTGCCGTCGAGGATGCGATCATCTCGAAGGGACTGGTGATCGATTATCGCAGCCACACCGGCGAGATGCTGGAGCGGACCCGCGAGGATGTCGGCTCCGATGTCGTGTTGTTCGATGCGGCGGATGTGTTCCTGTTCTGCTCGGCCACCGTGTCGCGTCAGGTGATGGAGGCCGATCCGATGAACATCGTGCATTGCCCCTATTCGATTTTCGTCGCCGATCAGGCGGGTAAGGTCACCATCGGCTTCCACGATTACCCAGAGGGGCCGATGCAGGCGGTGGAGGATTTGCTGACAGAGATTGTGGAAGAGGCGACAAGCTTTTAAGAAGACCCCTTGAAGCAAAGGGGCACAGGATGGATTGGATCGACCGTTTTTCCGGTCTGGCGGAGTTGGAGCCGAAGGTGCGCGAGCGCCTCGTGAGCCAGTCGCAGATCGTGCACCTGCCGGAAAACACGGTGCTATTCGGGCCGGGGAAAAGCCCGGAGAACCTGTTGATGTTGCTCGAAGGCACGGTTCGGGTGCAGCAAACCACCGAGGGCGGGCGCGAGATCGTGCTCTACCGGGTACATGCCGGGGAAAGCTGTGTGCTGACCACCGCCTGCCTTCTGGCTTATGAGGATTACAGCGCCGAGGGCATTGCCGAGACGGAGGTGGAGGCGGTCGCCATTCCGCGCCGGGTGTTCGACGATCTGGTGGCGCGCTCGCAGAGTTTCCGCAATTTCGTGTTTTCCGCCTATTCGCGGCGCATCACCGATCTGTTTCATGTGATCGAGGAAATCGCCTTTCAAAAGGTCGATATCCGTCTGGCACAGAAACTGCTCGGATTGTCCCGGGGCGCGGGGGAGCTGAAGGCGACGCATGCGCAACTGGCGGCGGAACTGGGCACGGCGCGGGAGGTGATTTCTCGTCAGCTTCAGGAATTCCAGCGCCGCGGATGGGTGAAAACCGCCCGCGGCGTGGTGTATCTCACCGATCGCGAAGCGCTCGATGCGCTGGCGCATTCGGGGTGACGATCATTTCTTGCAGGTGTTGATCCCGAAGATCGAATAGAGCGGGCAGGAGGAGATCAGCCCGGTCACCAGCGGGATGATCCCGATCAGATAAAGCCAGCGCAACGAGGCTTCGGTGTTCAGGAAGAACCCGAGGATGAGGGCAAGGCCGATCACGATGCGCAGGATGCGGTCAATACCGCCGACGTTCTTTTTCAACATGGAACTCTCCAGTGAGTCTTGGTTAACCGAGATTTAGGCTACTGCGCAGCCTGGCGTCTGTCTGTAACAAACTCACATCCGTCATATGCGTTGACGGATGTGCCGCAGGGCGGCGAGGCAACGCAATAATGTTGAAATAAAATAAGAAAAAGCGGGCTTTCACGATGAAAGCCCGCCTGAATGTTCGATTTGTGAAGGCTTTTGAGCTTAGTCCATCGCCTTGAAGTTCAGCGCCACACCATCCTTGATGCCGGAGAACCAGCGCGAGGTGACCTTTTTGGTCTTGGTGTAGAACTTGAACGCGTCCGGCCCGTATTGGTCGAGATCGCCGAAGGCCGATTTTTTCCAGCCGCCGAAGGAATAATAGGACAGCGGCACCGGGATCGGGAAGTTGACGCCGACCATGCCGACATTCACGCGCGCCACGAAATCGCGCGCGGTGTCGCCATCGGCGGTGTAGATCGCCGTGCCGTTGCCGTAATCGTTGTCGATGATCAGCTGAAGCGCCTCTTCATAGGTCTCCATGCGGACCTGGCTCAGAACCGGGCCAAAGATCTCTTCCTTGTAGATGTCCATCTCCGGGGTGACGTCATCGAACAGGGTCGGGCCAACGAAATAGCCGTTCTCATAGCCCTGAATGCTCATGCCGCGCCCATCGGTCACAAGCGTCGCGCCTTGGTCCACGCCGGAGGTGATCAGGCTTTCGATGCGCGCTTTCGCCTGCGCGGTGATGACGGGGCCGTAATCGGTGTCATCGCCTGCGGTATAAGGCGCGACCTTGAGTTTCTCGATCTTCGGCACGAGTTTCTCGATCAGCTTGTCGGCGGTCTCTTTGCCCACGGGCACCGCCACGGAGACGGCCATGCAGCGTTCGCCTGCCGCGCCGAAACCCGCGCCAACCAGCGCGTCGGCGGCCTTGTCGAGATCGGCGTCCGGCATGATGATCATGTGGTTTTTCGCACCGCCGAAACACTGCGCACGTTTGCCGTTGGTGGCCGCACGACCGTAGATATATTGCGCGATCGGGGTCGAGCCGACAAAGCCCACGGCCTGAATCGTCTCGTTGTCGAGGATCGCGTCGACGGATTCCTTGTCGCCATGAACGACCTGCAAGACACCTGCGGGCACACCGGCTTCGGTGGCAAGCTCGGCCAGCATCAGCGAGGTCATCGGCGTGCGTTCCGAGGGTTTCAGGATCATGGCGTTGCCGGAGACCAGCGCCGGGCCCATTTTCCACAGCGGGATCATCGCAGGGAAGTTGAACGGCGTGATGCCCGCAACGACGCCGAGTGGCTGGCGGATGGCGTAAAGGTCGATGCCCGGACCCGCGTCGCCGGTGAACTCGCCCTTGAGCATCGCAGGCGCGCCCATGCAGACCTCGATCACTTCAAGACCGCGCTGAATGTCGCCCTTGGCGTCCGGCAGCGTTTTGCCATGCTCGCGGGACAGGCATTCGGCCAGCGCGTCCATGTTGTCCTCGATCAGACGACCGAATTTCATCATGACGCGGGCACGGCGCTGGGGGTTGACCTTGGCCCAGCCGATTTGCGCAACGGCTGCTTTCGCGACGGCATCGTCCAGCTCGGCGGGCGTTGCGAGCGGCACTTTGGCAATGGCTTCGCCGGTGGCCGGGTTGCGCACTTCGGAGAAACGACCGGAGGTGCCGGCGACGTATGCACCGTTGATGTAATGTTTGAGCTCTTGCATAGGGTCCTCCATCTGACTTGTCCTAAAGTTAGCCTTGCGAAAATGGGTTAAAAAGGGCGAAGATTTCAAAAAGATTTTGCGTTTTTGCAAAATGAAAGGAGCCAAGATGAACTGGGACGATCTGCGGGTGTTTCTGGCGGTGGCGCGGACCGAAAGCCTCTCGGGCGCGGGGCGTCAGCTCAAGATCGATCCGGCGACGGTGGGGCGACGGATTGCGCGACTGGAAGAGGGGCTTGGCGTCACGCTGTTCGCGAAATCGCCGCAGGGCTATGAGCTGACCCGCGACGGCGGGCGGCTTCTGGCCCATGCGGAAACGGCGGAACAGGCGGTGACGCTGGGGGCCGAAACGCTTACGGAGGAGGGCGATGCGGGGCTCAAGGGGGTGATCCGCATCGGTGCACCGGATGGCTGCGCCAACTATGTCCTGCCTCGGGTGATTGCGCGAATCGCCCAAGACCACCCCGATCTTGAGATGCAGGTTATCGCCCAGCCGCGGCTGTTCAACCTCTCGAAACGCGAAGTCGATCTGATGGTGAGCGTGTCTGCGCCGACCGCCGGGCGGCTTCTGGTGCAGAAGATTACCGACTATCACCTGTCGCTAGCGGGGATGCGCCCCTACCTGCGACGGCAACCGGGGATCAGAACCCTTGAGGATCTCGGCGTGCATAAGATGGTCGGCTATGTCCCGGATCTGATCTTCGACAAGGAACTCGACTATCTTGAGGAAATCGGCGTGAAACAGGTGGATTATACGTCGAATTCGGTCTCCGTGCAGCTCAACATGATCCGCGCCGAGCTTGGGATTGGCGTCGTGCACGACTTTTGCCTGCCCTATGTGCCACGGATGCGCAGGGTTCTGCCGGAGCAGGTGCGGCTCAAACGTGCCTTCTGGCTGGTGCGTCACGAGGATGACCGCAAGGTCGAACGCCTGTCGAGATTTTGCGAGATTTTCACCCGGGAGATGCGGGAGGTCGTCGAGAAACTCGAAGCCGAGACTTGACAGATTGTCGCACCCCGGGAGAGGCTGAGGGAAGGGAGACAAGGGAGAGGGCTGCACCTGCGGCAGCCAATTGATAAAAAGGGAGGAGCCATGCTCGTTGGACAAATTTTGAAAGCCAAGGCGATTGCGGAAACCGTGACCATTCGACCGGATATGACGGTGGGAGAGGCGACGGAGCTTTTGTCCGCCCGCCGGATCGGGGCGGTGATCGTCGCTACGGATGCGAAACGCCCGGAAGGCATCCTGTCGGAACGTGACATCGTGCGCGAATTGGGCCGGACCGGAGCCGAGGTACTGACCCATAAGGTGGCGGATTTCATGACGCGCAAGCTGGTGAGCTGCAAGGCGGACGACACCGCGCTGGCCGTGCTGGAGCGGATGAGCGCCGGGCGCTTCCGTCACATGCCGGTGATGGAGGGCGAGGAGATGATCGGCCTCGTGTCGATCGGCGATGTGGTCCAGGCGCGGCTCGATCAGCTCGCCATGGAGAACACCGCGCTCGAAGGCATGATCATGGGGCATTAAGCCGGCCCAAGTCGGGAGAAACGCCGGGAGACAGGGAAAATTATCATGGGTGACGGGGCGTTCGCGCCCCAATCCTCTTGATTTCGCACCTGCAATATAGTTGCGTGCGCCAGAGGAAGAGGAGGAAGATCCCATGCGTATCGGCTTGTATCCCGGCACTTTCGACCCGGTGACCCATGGACATGGCGACATCATCCGACGGGCCTGTGCGCTTGTCGACCGGCTTGTCATCGGTGTGGCCATCAACCGCGACAAGGGGCCTTTGTTCAGTCTCGACGAGCGTGTCGAGATGCTCAAGGATTATACCGAGGGTTTTTCGGCGGACACCGGATGCGAGATCGTGGTGCATCCGTTCGAGAACCTTCTGATCCAATGTGCCCGCGATGTGAACGCCTCGCTCATCATCCGCGGCCTGCGTGCCGTGGCGGATTTCGAATATGAATATCAGATGGTTGGGATGAACCGGGCACTCGACAACAATATCGAGACCGTGTTCCTGATGGCCGATGCGCGGCATCAGGCGATTGCCTCGAAGCTCGTCAAGGAAATCGCCCGTCTCGATGGCGAGATTTCCAAATTCGTGTCACCAGCGGTGGAGGAGCGGCTTTTGGCGAAGTTCGGGCGCTGAGCCTTCGCCGGGCCGAACAGCGTCAGGCATGAAAAAAGCCCCGCTTGGGGGCCTTCTCATGCGCGGGTGCAGGCGTCTCAGCCGTAGATCGCCTCATGCGCCAGTTGGCGGGCGCGGGCGGCGTCGATGTTCAGGTCGGCTTTGACCTTGTCGGAGAGACTGTCAAGCTCGGCCAGAGTGCGGCGATAGGCGGCCCGTTTGCGGGCGGCGGCGGCGAGGGAAGCAAGCGTTTTCATGATGCCGGTCCTTTCAGGGCATGAGCGTTTCGATGGCTCTGATATGCACTCATTTTAGCGCCAACACCAATGCCGGTTCACCAAGTTCGATATGCGATTTGCGCATGGGTTTTGCGCGAAACGCATTGCTGTTTCGCAATATGTCTCGCGGACTTACGGGGGCTCAAAACGCCGGAATGACGCCGATGGAGACAAAGCCTTTGAGCACGACGTCCACCGCCACGGCGGCCAGCACCATGCCCATGACGCGCGAGATGATCGCGGCGCCGGTTTCTCCGAGGATGCGCAGGATTGGCTGTGCGGCCATCAGAATCAAAAGCGTGATGAACAGGACGACGATCATGATCGAGGCTGTCATCGCCTGATGAGCGAAGGAGAAACGGTCGTTGTCGGTGAGCATCACGACGGCCAGCATCGCGCCCGGAGAGGCAATCGAAGGCATGGCCAGAGGAAAGACGGAGACGCGCCGGGCCTGGTCCTGTTTGTCGCTATGGGGTCTTTCGACCTGAGCCGCCTCATGCGAGGGTTTGCCATCGCCAAAGATCATCGTGAGCGCGAAGAGAAACAACACCAACCCGCCTGCGATCTGGAAAGACGGCAGCCCGAGCCCGAGTGCATCCAGAACGGTTTGACCGAGCAGGATGAAGGCGAGCAGGATCAGGCAGGCGATGATCACGGCGCGGGCGGCAACCATGCGCGCGAGGCGGGGCGTCAGGCCCGCAGTCCCGGCGATGAAGACGGGCAGGGTGCCGATCGGATCAATGACGACCCAGAGGGTGATGAATTCGCTGAGAATGGTGGAAAGGCTGGGCATGGAACCTGTGGCTGGACGAAGAAAAGGGAGGTGGGGATGCGGGAGGCTTATGGATCAGATAACATGCGATTTGCGGGGAACAAGCTTCAAGAGCGGTCCCATGACAATAAAAACGCCCCGGAGGGCTCCCCGGGGCGTTTGTCTCCCGTTCGCGCGGGATAAACGGGCTTCGCTCAGCCTGTCTGAGGGCTGAATCTGTCTCAGGCGATGCAAAACGCTTGCACTGCGCTTCAGGCGCGAGGGTGATGTCATGGCGGGGTTTTCACCCCGCCTGATCGGTTTTAGAGGAATTTCGCCATCGCGACGGCGGTGTCCGCCATACGGTTGGAGAAGCCCCATTCGTTGTCGTACCAGGTCAGGATGCGGCACATGGTGCCTTCCATGACTTTGGTCTGATCGGTGTGGAAGATCGAGCTGTGCGGATCGTGGTTGAAATCCGAGGACACGAGCTTGCGGTCGGTGTAGCCGAGAATGCCTTTGAGCGGGCCGTTGGCGGCGGCGCGGATTTTTTCGTTGATCTCTTCCACGGTGGTTTCGCGGGCAGCCTCGAAGGTCAGGTCGACGACGGAGACGTTCGGCGTCGGCACGCGGATTGCGACACCGTCGAGCTTGCCGGCGAGCTCGGGCAGCACGAGGCCCACGGCCTTGGCGGCCCCGGTCGAGGTCGGGATCATCGAAAGCGCTGCGGCGCGGGCGCGATACAGGTCTTTGTGCATCGTGTCGAGCGTCGGCTGGTCGCCGGTGTAGGAGTGGATCGTGGTCATGAAGCCTTTCACGATCCCGATCTCGTCGTTGAGCACCTTGGCGACCGGCGAGAGGCAGTTGGTGGTGCAGGAGGCGTTCGACACGATGATGTCATCGGCGGTCAGCACATCGTCGTTCACACCGAAGACGATGGTCTTGTCGGCACCTGCGGCGGGTGCGGAGACCAGAACGCGTTTGGAGCCGTTCTTCAGGTGCAGGGCAGCCTTTTCCTTGGCGGTGAAAATGCCGGTGCATTCCAGCGCGATATCGACATCCCCCCACGGAAGCTCTTCCGGGTTGCGGATGGCGGTCACCTTGATCGGGCCGCGACCGGCGTCGATCGTGTCTTCGGTGAATTTCACCTCGACCGGGAAGCGACCATGCACAGAGTCGAATTGCAGCAGGTGCGCGTTGGTTTCCACCGGACCCAGATCGTTGATCGCCACCACCTCGATATCGGTCCGCCCCGATTCGACAATGGCGCGCAGCACATTGCGCCCGATCCGACCAAATCCGTTAATTGCGACTTTCACGGCCATAACAGCACCTCCTTGACGCTTTGGCTGACGGGACCCTGTCCCATCTCATGTGATCCGCAAGGAGACGTGCCCCTTGCGCAAATATGTATAAGGCGACCGTCACCGGTCCCATGACAGCGATCAGCGCCAGAATGCGATCCAGGTGAGCAGCCGAAGCCATTCCCGGGCCAGAAACAAAGATCCTGCACCCCCGGTCAGTCCGAAATCGAGGCCGAGCGCGATCAAAATCACGATGGCGAGGCCCAGGGCAATCTGATTGGTCATATTCTCGCGCTAACGTCTGTCTTGGGGGCACAATGCGACAGGGGTGTGAAGAAAAAAAGGGGGCAGATCAAAAAAAGAGAAATTATGCCCGCAGGATAGCCTGCGGGGCTCATGGCTTTGCCAAGAAATGTGACAGGACGGGGGCTCCTCTTCCCCCGCCCCGAAGGGCGTCTGGTCTGGCCTATAAGGGGTCAGAGCCGGCCCATGGCAGTGGCCACATCGGCCATGCGTGCCGAGAAGCCCCATTCGTTGTCATACCAGGCGAGCACGCGCACGGTGCGACCGATCACTTTGGTCTGATCGGGGGCGAAGATTGAGGACTGAACCGTATGGTTGAAGTCGATGGAGACTTTCGGTTCCGGGTCATAACCCAGAACGGCGCGCATGTGGCCTTCGGCGGCTTCGCGCACGATCTCGTTAACGTCGGCGACGGTCACATCCTTGGAGGCCTGAAAGGTCAGGTCGACGGCGGAGACGTTCGGCGTCGGCACGCGGATCGCCGAGCCGTCGAGCCTGCCCGCCAGTTCCGGCAGCACTTCGGAGATCGCCTTGGCGGCACCGGTGGAGGTCGGGATCATCGCCATGGCGGCGGCGCGGGCGCGGTACAGGTCCTTGTGACGACGGTCGAGCGTCGGCTGGTCGCCGGTGTAGCTGTGGATCGTGGTCATGATGCCGCTCTCAATGCCGATGGCGTCATTGAGCACCTTGGCGAGCGGCGCGAGGCAGTTCGTGGTGCAGGAGCCGTTCGAGATCATCCGCTCGGTTTCGCGCAGGTCGCGGTGGTTGACGCCGAACACCACTGTGCGGTCGACGTTTTTCGCAGGCGCCGAGATCAGCACCTTGCGCGCACCGCGTTCGAGGTGAACGTTGGCTTTGTGGCCATCGTTGAACTTGCCGGTGCATTCGAGCACCACATCGACACCCTCCCAATCCAGCTCCTCCGGGTTGTAGGTCGACATCACCTGGATCGGACCATTGCCCAGATCCATCGTGTTGCCCTCAACCGACACCGTGCCGCCGAAACGGCCATGGATGCTGTCGTATTTCAACAGGTGCGCGTTGGTCTCAATCGGACCGGTGGCATTGATCTTGACCACCTCGATCTCGTTCAGCCCGGCCTCTGCGATATGCGCGAGCGTGCAGCGCCCGATGCGGCCAAATCCGTTGATCCCGAGTTTGATGGTCATATTGCGTCTCCGGCTGATGTTCTGTTGAGGAGGGGAGTTGCAGGTCGGTATACGGCGGTGTGCCGTTTTGGAAAAGTGTTTAACGCCAACATGTTCGCGCAAACATCACCAAAAGAGGCGGTTTAGCGATAACAAGATGAGAACAACTCAACGCCATCTCGGGGACCCGAAGGCCCCCGAGAGAAAACCCGTCATATTTCAACTCACATGCCGGGCAGTTTGCAATCGTTCGAATCGAGCGTTTGCACCGGATCGCCGGGCGCGCAGGTTTCGTGACTGACCGGATATTCGGTGGGCGCAGGTTCCATGCAACCGACCAGAATTCCGAGGCTCATAAGGATCAAGAGAATACGCATGACAGTCCTCCTTTCCGCCATGTCCTAGTGTGCCACGACACGCCCGATCGCGCCATGATCAGGGTCATAATCGGGGCCGGAAACGGGGGCGGAAACGCGAAAACGCCCACCGAAGCGGGCGTTTTCAAAACCTGCGCGGAGGCTGAGATCAGCCCAGCAGGGCCTTGACCTGAGCCACGATGTTTTCGGCGGTGATGCCGAATTTCTCGTAAAGCTCTTCGGCCGGGGCGGAGGCACCGAAGCGGTCCATGCCGACGAAGGCCTGTTTCGCTTCGCGGCCACGCTCGCCCAGGAGCCAGCGGTCCCAGCCGCCCGCGCGCATCGCGGCTTCGACGCCGACGCGCACCGGACCTGCCGGAAGCACTTTGCGGCGGTAGGCTTCGTCCTGCTCGGCGAAAAGCTCCATACAGGGCATGGACACCACGCGGGTGCCGATGCCGTTTTCTTGCAGGATCTTGCGAGCTTCCATGGCGATGGCGACTTCGGAGCCGGTGGCGATCAGGATCGCGTCGCGCTTGCCCTCGGCTTCGGCCAGCACATAGGCACCTTTCGAAACGAGGTTGGCGGTTTTGTGTTCGGTCCGCAGCGTCGGGACGTTCTGACGGGTCAGCACCAGAACGGAGGGCGTTTTCTGCGAGGTCAGGGCAATTTCCCAGGCCTCAGCCGTTTCGACCGTATCCGCCGGACGGATCGTCAGCGTGTTCGGTGTCGCGCGGCAGATCGCGAGATGTTCGACCGGCTGGTGCGTCGGCCCGTCTTCGCCCAGACCGATGGAGTCATGGGTCATGACATAGGTCACCGGAATGCGCATCAGAGCCGACAGACGCATCGCCGGGCGCGCGTAATCGGTGAAGCAGAAGAAGGTGCCGCCATAGGGGCGGATACCGCCGTGCAGCGCCATGCCGTTCATCGCGGCGGCCATGCCGTGCTCACGGATGCCGTAATACACGTAACGACCCTTGCGGTTGGTCTCGTCGAAGACACCCATGTCGCCGGTGAGCGTGTTGTTCGAACCGGTGAGATCGGCGGAGCCGCCGATGGTCTCGGGCATGATCGGGTTGATCACTTCGAGCACCTTCTGCGAGGAGGCGCGGGTCGCCAAGCTCGGCGCGGTCTCGGAGATCTGCTTTTTGAACGCCTTGATCGTGGCGGAGAGCTTCTTCGGTGCTTCCCCCGCGAAAACGCGGTTGAACTCGGCCTGACGGCGCTCGGATTGCTCCTCGAAGCGGGCTTCCCATTCGACGCGCTCATGGCGGCCTTTGGAGCCGATTTCTTCCCATTCGGCTTTCACCTCGGGCGCAACCTCGTAAGCGCCCCAGTTCACGCCATAAGCGGCTTTCGCAGCGGCGAGTTGCTCGGGGTTGGTCAGCGCGCCATGGCCTTTGGAGGTGTCCTGCGCGGCGTGGCCCAGAGCGATATGGGTCTTGCAGGCGATCATCGACGGTTTCTTGGATTTCTTCGCGGCTTCGATGGCAGCGTCGATCTGTTCCGGATCGTGACCGTCGATGGCCTGAACATGCCAGCCCGCGGCTTTGAAGCGCGCCACCTGATCGGTGCGGTCGGCGATGTCCACGGTACCGTCGATGGTGATGTTGTTGTTGTCCCAGAAGACGATGAGCTTGGAGAGCTTCTGACGCCCGGCGAGCGCGATGGCTTCCTGGCTCACACCTTCCATGAGACAGCCGTCACCGGCCATCACATAGGTGAAGTGGTTCTGAAGCTTGGTACCGAACCGGGCGCGCAGGCTCTCTTCGGCCATGGCGAAACCGACGGCGTTGGAAATGCCCTGACCGAGCGGGCCGGTGGTGGTCTCGACGCCATCCAAGAGGAAGTTTTCCGGGTGACCGGCGGTTTTCGCGCCCATCTGACGGAAGTTCTTGATCTCCTCGAACGGCATCTCTTTGTAGCCGGTGAGGTAGAGCAGGGAATAGATCAGCATGGAGCCGTGGCCTGCCGACAGGATGAACCGGTCGCGGTCCGGCCAGAGCGGTGCGGAGGCATCGAATTTCAGATGCTTGCCGAACAGCACGGTGGCCACATCGGCCATGCCCATCGGCATACCGGAGTGACCGGAATTGGCACCGGCGACGGCATCGAGGGTCAGGGTACGAATGGCGGCGGCACGCATCCAGTGATCGGGGTGCGCCTCGCGCAGGGTTGCGATATCCACGGGCGGATCTCCTTTAGGCTCCCAAACGGGGCCGGACCCTGTGGAATCCACGGAAATTCCGGCCTTTCGGGCCTCCTGATAACGATGTGACGGCAAAGTGCAAGCGGCGAGGTGCGGTTGCGACGCTATTGAACATGGTCATGTGGAGGGTGGCGGGGGGCTTTCCGCGCCCGGTTGAGGAGGCATGTTGGTAAATCCGGCCTCATGAGATAGTCTTGCGAATCAAGAGAGAGAACATGAGGCCCGCGCGCTTCGCCCTTGAGGACAAAGGAAGTTTCGGCTTTCATGGGGCTTAGGCAGAGTTCAGGCAAGGCGCTGGGAGAGGGGCTCGTGATGACAAGGCAGAATGTGAGTAGGTGGCAATGAGCGAGATTTCCGATTTCGAGGCCCGGATCACAGCCGCGCTTGAGCGGATCGGGCGCGCGGTGGCGGTGGCCGAAGAGCGAGCCGAAGCGGCGCAGACGCAGGTCGAGGGGGGAGTCGCGAGCGATGTGCTCGAGGCCGAGGTTGCGCGGCTGAACGATGCGCTGGCCGAGGAGCAGAGCGCCAACGCCCAGCTCGAGGCGCGGGTGAAGGCGATCCATGACCGTCAGGAAAGCCATGTCGCGGCGCTCGAAGACGAGGTGGAAACACTCCGCCGTCAGTTGATGGACCACGACCGCGAGATGCAGAAGCTACGTAATGTGAACGCGCAGCTGCGCGAGAACAACGCGGCGCTGCGGGCGGCGAATGCCGAGGGCTTGGGCGATGCGAGCCTGATTGACGAGGGCATGCGTGCGGAACTTGAGGCGCTCAAGGCGACGCGCGATGTAGATGTGACGGAGCTCGATGCGCTCCTGACGGAGCTGCGCGCGGTGATGACACGCAGCGCGGCGGTGCCGTCGAGCGAGGAGGTATAAGCGATGCCCGAAGTGAAAATCTCCATCGGAGGACGCGAATTCGATGTGGCCTGTCAGTCCGGTGAGGAACATTTCCTGAAATCCGCCGCCGAGCTTCTGGACAATGAGGCTTCGGTTTTGTCGAGCCAGATCGGGCGGTTGCCGTCTGAACGGATGCTGTTGATGGCGGGGCTGATGCTCGCGGACAAGACCGCCGGGATGGAAGAACAGATGCGCGCGCTCGAAAGCAAGCTCGGCGCGCAGGAGGCGCTGATCGAAGAGATGCGGGCGCGCCCGGAGCCGGAACCGCAGAAGATCGAGGTGCCGGTGGTGCCCGCCGATGTCACCGACACACTGGCCGAAATGGCGGCGCGGGCGGAGGCGATGGCGGCGGCGTTCGAGGAGCGTCTGGGCGTGACCGATACGCTGGGCGAGGTGTGATGCGCTGGCTCGCGGCACTTGGTTTGGGCCTTGCCCTCACAGGTGCGGCGCAGGCGGAGGATATTGTCGAGGGGCAATACGATTGCGCAGGTGGCGTGACGCTGCCGCGCGTGTTCCTGCCCATCGAGGAAACTGGCGATCTCTATGTGATCCTCTTTGTCGAAGGGCGGCTTCTGGTGTTTTATCCGCAAGGCGCGACACCGGACGGGATCTCGCTTTTCACCCATTACGTCGGAGACGCGCAGGAATATCTTTATTTCGAAGGCCCGGACGGGCAGACGCGGCTGGTGTTTCAGTACGGGGACGAGGTCCGCGTGATCGCCGAAGAGTGCCGGTTTTCGACCTACTAATGATCAGATAAGACAGCAAAAAAGGCGCGGGATGATCGCGCCTTTCGTGGTTCTGTAAGCGTTCGGATCAGGCGTTCGCGGCGCGGATCTGGTCGGCTTTTTCGGTATCGAAGGCGACGCCCTTGTCCGCGAGCATCTGGTCCAGTTCGCCCGAGAGCGTCATCTCGATCACGATGTCGCAGCCGCCGACGAATTCGCCTTTGACGTAAAGCTGCGGAATGGTCGGCCAGTCGGAGAATTCCTTGATCCCTTGGCGGATTTCCTCGTCGGAGAGCACGTCCACGTCGAGATAATCGACGCCCATGAAGTTGAGAATCCCGGCCACTTTCGAGGAAAACCCGCAGCGCGGCATGAGTTTCGTGCCCTTCATGAAGAGAACGACATCGTTTTCATCGACAGTGGTCTGGATGGTGTCTTGTGCAGTCATATCAATGTCCTTTCGCCGCCCCGTGGGGCGCTTGTGCGTTATTCCGGGGCGCGGGTGGTGAGTGCCAGCGCGTGCAGCTCGCCGCTTTCGAGCTGGGCTTTGAGAGTCGCGTTCACCGCGCGTTGTTGCTGGACGCGGTTCATGCCCTTGAAAGACGGGTCGATCACCTCGGCGGCGAAATGCTGGCCGTCGTCGCCCTGAACGATGATCTTGGCGTCGGGCAGACCTGCGCGGATCAGGTGTTCGATGTCAGAGGCAGTGATGGCCATGAAGGGCGCTCCTTAGCGTCGTGATTGGGTCGGAATGGAATGTAAGCTCTGGGCGGAGAGGCTGCAAGCGCTCAAACCGGAGAGGGGCTCTGTGCGGCTTTGCAGAGCGGTTTTTGCCTGTCGGATTTGCGTCGGACTTTTGTCGGACTTCTGTCGGGCAGGCTTAGGCGCCGGGTCTTTGGGCAAGTGCGTCGAGAAAGGCGTCGAAATCGGCGGCCAATGTCTCGGTGTCGGCCCAAGCCCGTGCGCATTTGCGCAGGAGCCGCAGGCGTTCGGCTTCGAGACCTTCGGGCAGGTCGAGGGCTGCGGCCTCGACCAGTTGCTTCATCCGCTCGTGCAGCGGTTTGAGCCGGTCGAAATCCCGGAGCATGGCGGGCAGGAGTGTCAGGTCGTCGCGCCAGCTTTCGCCGTTGAAGCGAAGTTGCGTGACGCGTTGCCCCGCGCCCGCGCAATCGTAGAGCACACAGCCGCGGTTGCCGATGGTTTCGAGCTGGTCGTGGCAGGAACAGAGATGGCCGGAGAGATTGGGGCAGGGGATGCCCGCCGGTTTGTCGAAGGAGAAGAGATCGCCCTTGTCGAGTGTCAGGCCCACGCAACAGAGTGCTGCGCATTGGGAACAGTCGGAGGTGAGATCGGGCCAGAGATTGGGCGTGATTGTCATGTGTTTCTCATAAAGCAAAAGGCCCGCAGTGGGGCGGGCCTTTCTTTGAGTATTTGTCCAGCAAAGGAAACTCAGCCGAAGATCTCTGTGAAGGTGCCGCGATAGATGGCGGACAGCTCGGCGAGCGGGGCCGCGGAGGCGCCGAATTTCACCGCGTCGCCGCCGAATTTACCGACGGTCGCCACCGGCACACCGGCCTGAGCGGCGGCGGCCATCAGGGCCTCGGCCTGATCGAAGGAGCAGGCGACGAGGTAGCGGGCCTGATCTTCGCCGAACAGCGTGGCGGTGTCGTCCGCGTCGAGCGTGACGCCGACACCGGCGGCTTCGGCCATCTCGAAGGCTGCAAGCGCGAGCCCGCCGTCGGACAGATCGGTCACGGCTCCGATCAGCTTGCCATTGGCGCGGATGAATTCGCCGTTGCGTTTCTCAGCGGCGAGATCGACATGCGGTGCGTCGCCGTCTTCGCGGTTGAACACTTCGTAGAGGAGGGCGGATTGGCCGAGCAGGCCTTTGGTCTCGCCCACGAGCACGGCGATGTCTCCCTCGTTCGCCAGCCCGGCGATCAGGTCGTCTTCCGAGGCGATGAGGCCCACGGCGCCGATGGTCGGGGTCGGCAGGATGCCTTCGCCGTAGCTCTCATTGTAGAGAGAGACGTTGCCGGAGACGATCGGCATGTCGAGGAAGGACACGGCTTGGCCGATGCCATCGAGCGCGCCGACGAACTGGCCCATGATCTCGGGCTTTTCGGGGTTGCCGAAGTTCAGGTTGTCGGTGGTCGCGAGCGGCAATGCACCGACGGCGGTGAGGTTGCGATAGGCTTCGGCGACGGCTTGTTTGCCGCCCTCAACCGGGTTGGCGCGCACGTAGCGCGGCGTCACGTCGGAGGTGAAGGCGAGCATTTTGGGCGTGCCATGGACGCGGATCACACCGGCGCCGAGGCCGGGGGTGCGGACCGAGTCGGCCATCACTTGGGTGTCGTATTGTTCATAGACCCAGGCTTTGGAGGCGTAGTTCGGCGAGGAGATCAGGCCTTTGAGACCGTCGATCCCGTCGATCTGCGGCACGTCTGCGACCTGTTCGGCCTCGGGGGTCGGGACCCAGGGGCGGTCGTATTCCGGCGCGGAGGAGGCGAGCGTGGAGAGCGGCAGATCGGCCATGCAGATGCCGTTGTGCATGATCAGGAAGCGGTCTTCTTCGATGGTTTCGCCGACAATGGCGAAATCGAGGTCCCATTTTTCGAAGACGGCGCGGGCTTCGGCCTCTTTCTCGGGTTTCAGGACCATGAGCATGCGCTCCTGAGACTCGGAGAGCATCATCTCATAGGCGGTCATGTTGGGTTCGCGCTGCGGCACGTTTTCCAGATCGAGACGCACGCCAAGCCCGCCCTTGTCGCCCATTTCCACGGCGGAGCAGGTGAGGCCCGCCGCGCCCATGTCCTGAATGGAGATCACCGCGCCGGTCTGCATCAGCTCCAGCGTGGCTTCCATCAGGCATTTCTCGGTGAACGGGTCGCCGACCTGAACGGTGGGGCGTTTCTCTTCGATGCTGTCGTCGAATTCGGCCGAGGCCATGGTCGCACCGCCGACGCCGTCACGGCCGGTTTTCGCGCCCAAGTAAACGACGGGCATGCCGACGCCGGAGGCGGCCGAGTAGAAAATCTTGTCGGCGTCTGCGAGACCCGCGGCGAACGCGTTCACAAGGCAGTTGCCGTTATAGGCGGCGTGGAAGCGCACTTCGCCGCCCACGGTCGGAACGCCGAAACAGTTGCCGTAGCCGCCGACGCCCTGAACGACGCCATGGACGAGTTGCTTGGTTTTCGGATGGTCTTTGACGCCGAAGGACAGTGCGTTCATCGCGGCGATGGGGCGTGCGCCCATGGTGAACACGTCGCGCAGAATGCCACCGACACCGGTCGCAGCGCCCTGATAGGGCTCGATATAGGAGGGGTGGTTGTGGCTTTCCATCTTGAAGACCACGGCCTGACCGTCGCCAATGTCCACAACGCCCGCGTTTTCGCCGGGGCCGCAGATCACCTGCGGGCCGGTCGTCGGCAGTTTGCGCAGATGGATTTTCGAGGATTTGTAGGAACAGTGCTCGTTCCACATGGCCGAGAAAATGCCCAGCTCGGTAAAGCTCGGCTCGCGGTTCAGAATGCGCAGGATCTCGGCGTATTCTTCCGGCTTGAGACCGTGGGCGGCGATGATCTCTTCGGTGATGGCGGGTTCGGTCATGAGTGTCCCCTCGAATGTCCCCGGGGCTTGTCCCCCGTGGGCGGCAGCGTCATACCGCGCCCTCTTAGGACGTTTGGCGGTTTTGCGAAAGGGGCTAAAGCGTCTGTTGGTGTGCCTTTGCGGCGGTTTTCCGGGGTTTTCGGGTGGGGAGACCGTGCGGTCCGTCGGGCGACACAAAACCGGGAGAAAAGCAAAAAAAAGGCCGAGCTAAAGCTCGGCCCAAGTCCAACAGGGAGGTGAAACCGCGATGAGTTGCCTCAATCGGCGGCTTCATTGCTGCATTTAAGGGCGGTTTGTGAATCGTTCAAGGGGTTTTCTGCGCATGCATTGCAATGCCGCCATGCGGAAATTGCATAGCCCTTGCCGGGGCCCCTTGCCGGGATTGGCGCAGATCGCGTGCCAATCCCAACCGGCATGGGCTCAGAGCAACTCGTCCTTGCGCATGACGCGGCGGTGAGCGTTGATTTCCTCGATGATGAAATCGCGGAACACCTCGATGCGTTTCGAGTGGCGCAGCTCTTCGGGGTAGGCGAGGAACACGGGCACTTCGCCGCTTTCCACCTCCGGCAGGACGCGGATGAGGTGCGGTGAGGTTTCCACGAGGTAATCGGGCAGGACGCCGACACCGAGATGGTTCAGAACGCCCTGCAACACGCCGAAATAGTTGTTCACGAAGAGCTTCGAGCGGATGTTGTGATCGTTCAGTTCCTCGACCAGACGGGCGCCTGCGGCGACCTGATGGGCATTCGGGTTCTGACAGATCAACCGGTGCTTGGTCAGATCGTCCATGGTTTCCGGGGTGCCGTGCTCGGCCAGATATTCCGGCGTCGCGAAGAGCCGCATGCGGATGTTCATCAGGCGCTTGCGGATCAGATCGGCCTGCGACGGCTCTTTCATCCGGATTGCGACATCGGCCTCGCGCATCGGCAGGTCGAGCACACGCTCCTCAAGCATCAGATCGATGTTGAGTTCGGGGTATTTCTCATAAAGCTTCGAGAGGCGCGGCGCGAGCCAGAGCGTGCCGAAGCCGGTGGCGGAGGTGACGCGCAGTTCGCCGTAGACCTCTTCCTCGCTGTCCCGAATGCGCGCGGCGGCGGCGTCCAGACGTTTCGCCATGGCGCGGGTCGCCTCGAACAGCAACTCGCCCTGCTCGGTGAGAATCAGCCCGCGGGCGTGGCGGTGAAACAGCGTCGTCGAGAGCGATTCCTCCAATGCCCGGATTTGCCGCGAGACGGCGGACTGGCTCAGATGCAGGGCGTCCCCCGCATGGGTGAGCGATCCGGCATCTGCCACCGCGTGGAAAATTCTCAGCTTGTCCCAATCCATACCCGTCACCTGCTCCTCCTCCTCTTTCGGACAGTTTACACGAAACTTAGCCCGAAAAGGTATTTTGGCCGCTTCATTCTTTGTTTTTGCTCAGACCGCAAGGGGATTGCCTTGCGCTACCACAAATTGACGCGAAGATATGAAGCAATTGCAAAGATTTCGGGCAAAGAGGGTTGATCGCAGGCAAACTGCCCAGGGCAGTGAGCGCATCGGACCGCGCCGAAGCGGCTGGCCGAATTCCGCGGGGACAGCAAAAAGTTGATGGATTTTCTGTGCGCCGAGACCTATTCACTATCGTCAAAGCCCGTGGTGCGAACCGGGCGCAAAAAGGTCTGAAGGATCGGGATTGATATGGCAGTCGGCATTTTTGACAGTGGTTTGGGCGGGTTGACGGTGCTCGATGCGGTTCAGAAGCGGCTGCCCGATGTGCCCTTCGTCTATTTCGGCGACAATGCGCATGCGCCTTACGGGGTGCGCACTGCCGATGACATTTACAACCTGACGACGACGGCGGTGGAACGCCTCTGGGAGGCGGGCTGCGATCTCGTGATCCTCGCCTGCAACACGGCCTCGGCGGCGGCGCTCCGGCGGATGCAGGAAAGCTGGATTCCCCGCGAAAAGCGGGTGTTGGGCGTTTTCGTGCCGCTGATCGAGGCGCTGACCGAACGGCAATGGGGCGACAATTCGCCGCCGCGCGAGGTCGAGGTGAAACATGTGGCGCTTTTTGCGACGCCCGCCACCGTGGCGTCGCGTGCGTTTCAGCGCGAGCTGGCGTTTCGCGCCATTGGCGTCGATGTCGAGGCGCAGGCCTGTGGCGGCGTGGTCGATGCCATCGAAGAGGGCGACATGATTTTGGCGGACGCTCTGGTGCGGTCGCATGTCGATGCGCTCAAACGCAAGATGCCGACGCCGGATGCGGCGATTTTGGGCTGTACCCATTATCCGATCATGCAGGACGCCTTTCAGGAGGCGCTGGGTGCGGATGTGAAAGTGTTTTCACAGGCCAATCTGGTGGCCTCGTCGCTCGCGGATTACCTGACGCGGCATCCGCAGATGGTCGGGTCGGGGACGGAGACGATGTTCCTGACCACCGGGGACCCGGCGAAGGTGTCGCGCGGAGCGACGCAATTCCTGCGACGAAAAGTCGAGTTCATCAAGGCGTGACGGGGTTCGGGGAGGGGCGTTTGCCCTGCGCCCACCCGTCGCAATTGCGATAGATTCAGAATCCTTCTAAGTTGAGGGCGCCTGTTTGAGCGAGGACGCGCAGCAGGGCCGATGTGAGAGATGACCACCATGACCTATAAAATCGCCATTCTTGGAGCCTCCGGCTATACGGGCGCGGAACTTGTTCGCCTGATCGCGACCCATCCGATGATGGAGATCGTGGCGCTGTCCGGTGACCGCAAGGCGGGGATGGAAATGGCGGAGGTCTACCCGCATCTGCGTCACATGGAGCTTCCGGCGCTGTGCAAGATCGAGGATATTGATTTCTCCGCCGTCGATCTGGCGTTTTGCGCGCTGCCGCATGCGACTTCGCAGGCGGTGATCAAGGAGCTGCCGCCGACCACCAAAGTGGTCGATCTGTCGGCGGATTTCCGGCTGCGCGACCCGGACGAATACGAAAAATGGTACGGCAAGCCGCACTCCGCCGTGGAGATCCAGAAAGAGGCGGTCTATGGCCTCACAGAATTCTACCGCGATGAGATCAAAGGCGCGCGGCTTGTGGCCGGGACCGGGTGCAACGCGGCGACGGGACAGTTCATCCTGCGGCCTTTGATTGCGGCGGGGGTGATCGATCTGGACCAGATCATTCTCGATCTCAAGGTGGCCGTGTCGGGTGCCGGGCGTTCGCTCAAGGAACACCTGCTGTTCGGTGAGTTGGAAGACAACGCCTTCGGCTATTCCATCGGCGGCAAACACCGGCATTTGGGCGAGTTCGATCAGGAATTTTCCAAAATCGCGGGCCGCGACGTGCGCATCCAGTTCACCCCGAACCTGATCCCCGCGACGCGCGGCATCCTTGCCACGGCTTACGTGCAGGGCGAAGCCTCCGCGGTGCATTATGCGCTGGCCGACGCCTATCTGAATGAGCCTTTCATCCATGTGCTGCCCTTCGGCCAAGCCCCCGCGATGAAACATGTGCGCGGCTCGAATTTCTGTCACATCGGCGTGGTGGAGGACCGCATTCCGGGCCGCACCATCGTCATAGGCACCATCGACAACCTGACCAAAGGCTCGTCCGGTCAGGCGATCCAGAACGCCAACCTGATGCTGGGGCTCGATGAGACCATGGGTCTCATGAATGTGCCCATGTATCCGTAAGGGAGCTGAGGAGGAGATCCCATGGCCGGTTTGAAAAACCTTAAAAAGACGCGCCGCATTCAGGTCTTTGCCGTCGCCGCCGTGGCGCTGGCGCTGTCCACCGGCATGATCGGCTATGCGATGCGCGACGGGATCAACCTCTACCGCGACCCGTCGAAGGTGAAGGCCGAACCGCCGCGCGCGGGCGAGATTTTCCGCTTGGGCGGGCTTGTCGAAGACGGCACTCTGGTGCGGGGCGAAGGCACGCATGTGACTTTTTCGGTGACCGACGGGGCGGAGACCATTCCAGTGACCTTCGAGGGCGTGTTGCCGGATTTGTTCGGCGAAAACCAGGGGATGATCGGCACCGGGTCGATGGTCGGCGGCACCTTTGTGGCGACCGAGATTCTGGCGAAACACGACGAGACCTATATGCCGAAAGAGGTGATGGAGTCGCTGAAAGAGACCGGGGTCTATAAAGAGCCGGAGAGCTGAGCCACTGTTGTGCTGCTGCAAGCGCAGCAAGTGTTTTTCTTGAAATCTTAAGAAATCTCCCCTTCAATTCCTCCTATTCCGGGGGGAATGAAGCATGTTTGAATTTCTTTTTGCCGTGGCCATCGTCATTGGCGGTCTTTTCATTCGCAATGCCAGGAAAGAGGCGAGGCGTGCCGTGCGTCGCGCGTTTAAACCGGCAGAGCCTAAGCCGCTCTATCGGCCAACACCGAAGCCTGCACCCTTCAATGAAAAAACGGCCAGAGAGGCTTTGGAAAAGCCGATCTTGCGGGGGAATGCTTATGTCGTCGATGGTGATACGCTGACCATTGCCAAGACCCAAGTTCGCCTCTTTGGTGTCGATGCGCCGGAGCTTAACCATCCTTATGGCAAAAAAGCGAAATGGGCCTTGGTCAAACTTTGCAAAGGTCAGTCCATACGCGCCGAGGTGACAGATGTGGACGGTCATGGCCGCACGGTTGCGCGGTGTTACCTGCCCGATGGGCGGGACTTGTCGGCTGAGATGGTCAAGCAGGGCCTCGCAATCGACTGGGCGAAATTCTCAGGGGGAGCATACAGATCCATGGAGGTGCCGGATGTTCGTCAGAAGCTCTGGCTTGCGGATGCGCGTCAAAAGGGGCGGATGCAGGTCTGGGAGACGTTCGAAGCCAAACAGAATGCGCGCAAAGAGCGCGAGTGAGAACTGAAACCTCTTCACGATGCGGGGCTTTTTCTCCCGCGTTTAAAGACGGTTAATTGCCTTTAAAAGGCTGTCCGAACGCCCAACTCCGGCGGCGTTAACCTTTTTGCGTCAGCCTCAACTCATCAATTTGGTGGGATTGAGGCCGATGAAAACAGTACAGCAAATCGCGATGGAAATCGTCGCCCGCGAGGGCGGTTACGTCAATGACCCCGACGATCCGGGCGGGGCGACGAAATACGGGGTGACGCTTGGCACGATGCAGCGGATCGGGCTCGATCTCGATGGCAACGGGCGGATCGACGAGGCCGATGTCAAACGGCTGACGCGCGACAAGGCGCGGGATATTTTCGTCGAGCATTATTTCAAAGGCCCGCGGATCGACGAGTTGCCGCCGGTGCTGCAAGCCAGCGTGTTCGATATGTATGTCAACACGGGCGCCAATGCGGTGCGGATTTTGCAGCGGCTTTTCAATGACATGGGGCAGCGCATCGCCATCGACGGGGCGGTCGGGCCGCAGACCATCGAGGCGGCGTTTATCGCCCAGTCTCTGGCGCCGAATTACCTTGCGGACGCTTACGGCATCGCCCGTCGCAATTACTATTACGCGCTGGCGGATCGCCGTCCGGGATCGCGCAAATATGCCAAACGCCGGGATGGCGGCAAGGGCGGCTGGATCACCCGCGCCGAAGAGTTCATTTCCCCGCGCTATCACCTGACGGAGGCCGAGCACGCCGCTCGGGTGGCGGCATGGGGCTGATCGGGCGGATTTTCGACGCGCTGTTCGGCGACGGGCGCAATGTGGTGAAGGACACGGCCGAAGTGTTCTTTGAGAACAAGGAAAACGCGGGCGCGCGGGAAGCGGGCTATCGCTCGGCGGCGATGCAGCAATTCGCGGGCGAATTCGCGACGGCGCGCACCGGCTATTTCGACCGGTTCATGGATGCGCTGAACCGGGTGCCGCGCCCGCTGATGGCTTTTGGCACCATCGGGCTTTGCGTCTCGGCCATGGTCGATCCGATCTGGTTTGCCTCGCGGATGCAGGGGATCGCGCTTGTGCCGGAGCCGCTGTGGTGGCTGTTGGGCACCATCGTGTCGTTTTATTTCGGGGCGCGCTATCAGGTAAAATCTCAGGAATTCCAACGCTCTGTTGCCTCGACCATGGCGCAGGCCCCGGTGGTTCAGGCCAATATCGCAGCGCTCCGGGCGCTCGATGCGGGGGCGCAGGGGCAGGGGCTTCCGTCCGGCTCGGGGTGGAGTGCCGCGCCTGTCGATGTGCAGGTCGATCTGCCGGGCGCCGAGGCCCCGAACCCGGCGCTTGCGGCCTGGAGGGAGGGACGTGATGAGTGATGCTCTGATTGGGGCGCTGGCCGAACACGGGCCTTGGGTGCTCATGGTGTTTTTCCTGCTCTATCGCGACCTGCAAAAGGATCAGGCGACGCGGCGGGTTCTGGATAAGAACACGCAGATCCTGATCGAGATGACCACGATGATCCGGGAGCGTTTGCCCCGAGGAGGATCGTGATGTGGAGGATCGTGATGCGGAGGGGCTGGATGGTCTGGCGCGGATTAAAAGCGGCGCTGCGGGAGCTTTGGCTGGGAGAGGCCCTGACCGCAGCCGTCCGGCGCAACCGGGAAGCGGCGGATGCGCTCGACGCGGTCGTGAAGGAGATGTTGAAGCAATGAAACAGGTTCTTACTCTCTATGGCGTCGTGCTTGGCGCTTTGGCGGTTGCGGTGGCGATGTTCGGCGTGGCGGAGGCGCTTGTGCTGAGCTTCGGGGCCATCGCGTTGATGGCGCTGATGATCTCCGGCACGTTTCTGTGGCTCTGGCAGGTGCGGGCCACGCCTCTGGCGCTGGGCATGTCTTTGAGCTGGGCCGGATCGGGTCTGACCACCGGTTGGTGGTGGGCGATGCAGGTGGCACAGAGCACGGTTTTGGGGCCGGTTACGGGCGTGGAGACGGTCGCATTGTTCCTGTTCCTGTCGCTCCTGATCTCGGGCGCGGTGCTTCACTTCTCGGTGATACAGGGCACGTTCGGGCTTTCGGGGCTGAAATTCCTCTGGCCGGTCGCGGGCGCGGTGAGCGTCTCTTTTGGGGTGCTTTTGATCCTCTGAGGTCAAAAGCCGGTGGGAAGAGACGGAAAGGGGCCAGGGGTGGCCCCTTTCCTCTGTGTGACATCATTTCCTTGCGACATCCGCGCGCAGGCCATTGGCGGAGCGCCCCCAAGCGGGTAGAACCTTTCTGCAACAGGGAGGCGCCTATGCTTGTAGAACTCGGACATTTTGCCCTCGTCATGGCCTTTTTCGTGGCTCTGGCGCAGACCGTCCTGCCGCTTTGGGGCGCGCAGAGCGGCAACCGCGCCATGATGGCCGTGGGCGAACCGGCAGCGATGATCCAGCTTGTGCTGATCGCGTTTTCCTTCGGCGCGCTGACCTATGCCTTCGTGACCTCGGACTTTTCGCTCAAGGTGGTGGTCGAGAACTCGCACACGCTCAAACCGATGCTTTACAAGGTCTCGGGTGTCTGGGGGAACCACGAGGGTTCGATGCTTTTGTGGGTGTTGATCCTTGCGCTGTTCGGCGGGGCGGCGGCCCTGTTCGGCGGCAATCTTCCGGCGACGCTTCGGGCGCGGGTGATCGGCGTTCAGGGCTCGATCGGCGTCGCCTTCCTCGCCTTCATCCTCTTTACCTCGAACCCGTTCCTGCGCCTCGCCATGCCGCCGATGAACGGTGACGATCTCAATCCGCTGTTGCAAGACCCCGGTTTGGCCTTTCATCCGCCGTTTCTCTATCTCGGCTATGTCGGCCTCTCCATGACCTTCTCCTTCGCCGTCGCCGCCCTGCTCGAAGGTCGTGTCGACGCCGCATGGGGGCGCTGGGTGCGGCCCTGGACCTTGGCGGCGTGGGTGTTCCTGACCATCGGTATCGGGCTTGGCTCGTGGTGGGCCTACTACGAGTTGGGCTGGGGCGGATTCTGGTTCTGGGATCCGGTCGAAAACGCCTCGCTGATGCCATGGCTTTTTGCCGCCGCTTTGCTGCACTCCGCCATCGTGGTGGAGAAACGCGAGACGCTGAAAAGCTGGACCATTCTTCTGGCGATCATGGCCTTCGGATTTTCGTTGATCGGGACGTTCCTCGTGCGCTCGGGCGTGATCACCTCCGTCCACGCTTTCGCCAACGACCCGGAGCGCGGCGTGTTCATTCTTTTGATCCTTGCGATCTTCATGGGCGGCGCGCTTTTGCTTTTCACGATCCGGGCCAATGCGATGCAGGCCAAGGGCGTGTTCTCGCTGGTCTCCCGTGAAAGCGCCCTGGTGATCAACAACATCCTGCTGGCGGTGTCGTCCTTCGTCGTCTTCATCGGCACGATCTGGCCGCTTATTGCGGAAGCCTTCTGGGGGCGTAAACTCTCTGTCGGCGCACCCTTCTTCAACGCCGCCTTCACGCCCTTCTTCGTCGCGCTCGCGATCCTTCTGCCCATCGGGGCGATCCTGCCGTGGAAACGCGCGCGGATGGGGGCGACCGTGAAAAAACTCATCCCCTCGATGATCCTCGCCTTCACCGTTCTTGGCCTGATCTGGTCGATCCAGACCCAGAAAACGCTCTTGGGTCCCATCGGCATCGCGCTTGGCACATGGCTTCTGGCGGGGGCGGTGCAGGATCTTTTGCTGCGCACCGGCAAGACCGTCAATCTCGGCCGTCTCACCCGTTTGCCGCGAGCCGATTGGGGGCGTCTTCTGGCCCATGGCGGGCTTGGCATCACCATGGCGGGGATCGCCGGGCTGACCGCCTGGACGGTCGAAGACATCCGCGTGGTGCAGGTCGGCGAAACCTTCGAGGTTGCGGGCTACACCATCGCGCTGGAAAAGGTCGAGCGGGCGCAGGGGCCGAACTATATCACCACCATGGCGACCATGGGCGTGTTCGAGGGCGACAAGAAAGTCGCCACGCTCCACCCGGAAAAACGCAACTACCCGGTGGCGCAGATGCCCACGACCGAAGCGGGCATCGACAACGGCTTTCTGCGTGACGTCTATCTGGTGATCGGCGATGTGCAATCGAACGGCGGCTGGGCGGTGCGCACCTATATCAAGCCGCTGGCGAACTGGATCTGGGGCGGCACGATCATCATGGCCTTCGGTGGGCTGCTGTCGCTGACGGATCGTCGCTACCGCGTCGGCGTCGGCGCGCGCAAAGCCCATGGCGCAGCGAAGGGAGTGCCCGCCGAATGAAACGTCTGCTTCTTGCCCTCGCACTTCTGATCGCCACGCCGGTTTTGGCCGTTCAACCCGACGAGGTGCTGCCGGACCCGGCGATGGAGGCCCGTGCGCGCGATATTTCCCAAGGCCTGCGCTGCCTCGTCTGCCGCAACGAGAATATCGACGAATCGAACGCCACGCTCGCCAAAGACCTGCGGCTTCTGGTGCGTGAACGCCTCGTGGCGGGGGATACGAACGATGAGGTGGTGGACTATGTGGTCGACCGCTACGGCGAATTCGTGCTGCTGAAACCGACGATGAATGGCGCCAACAAGGTGCTCTGGATCGCGGGGCCGGTGATGCTGATCCTCGCTTTGGGCATCGGCATTTCCTTCATCCGCCGCCGCGGTCGGGAGAGCGAGGTCGTCCCGGAGCTGACCGACGAGGAAAAGACCCGGCTTGAGAGCCTGATGCAGGAGTAACGCACCGCTTTGCGTTTCCTTTGCTGCTGCAAATACTCGGGACCCCCGCCGCTGGACACAAAGCGGCGGGTTTTCTATACAGTCCGCACGGTCCGCAGTTCACCGAGTCGCTGCCGCCTTTTTGGGTAAGCTGAACCTGCTCTTATAAAACCTTCCGGTCTTTCCGCGCGTCTCAGGCGTGGGCCAAGGGCAGCTCCCCGCACGACATCTGACGCGATCCACGGAGTGAACCGATGACTCGTGAGAGTATTTCCCTCACCCTTCCCGATGTGTCCGCCTTTGCGCGGGTGCTGAAATCCGAATTCGATGGCGGCGCGATCCCCGGCCATCAGAGTTTGCTCAATGCCATCGCCCGCGCGGGCGGGTATCGCAATTTCCAGCACCTCAAGGCCACGCAAACCGGCACCGACCCGGTCGAGCCGGTCGAGGGCCGCGCCGTCTCCCGCGCGCTCGCCCGCTTTACGCCCGAAGGCCTTCTGGAAAGCTGGTCCACCAAGCGCAAGGTGCGCCAGCATTGCCTTTGGGCGCTCTGGGCGCAGGTGCCGCCGCGTACCGTGTTCAGCGAGAGGACGATTTCCGAACTGTTCGACGGCATGACCGCCTTCCGTGACCCGGCGCAGATCCGGCGCTCGCTGATCGAAGACGGGCTTCTGGAGCGCAACCGCGACGGATCGCGCTATGTCCGGCTTGGGGCCAGGCCCGACGCCACGGCGCAGGCGGTGATCCGCGAGGTGCTCCGTCGCCGCAGTGCCCATCCGAGCGTGCCGGATCGGACCTCGTCTCTCTATGGTCTCTGAGCGCATTTGACGGAGCGTCTCTCTTCCTTTTACCCGCCAAGCTCTTATCTTGGGCACAAACAGGGAGAGAGACGCGCATGCAGTACGAAACCATCCGCTTCACGCTGGAAAACAACATCGCGACCGTGACGCTCAACCGTCCGGCGGTCAAAAACGCGCTCAATACCCAGATGCGCGCCGAGATCACCCATGCGGTGCGCGATGCCGGGCGATCTGCGCGGGTGATCGTTCTGACCGGGGAGGGCAACGCCTTTTGTTCGGGTCAGGATCTCGGCGACGGGGTGGACGCGGCGACGGCCGATCTCGAACGCACGCTGCGCGACGAATACGAGCCGATGCTCTACGCGATCCACGAATGTCCGGTGCCGGTGATCGCAGCCGTCAACGGCGTGGCGGCGGGGGCTGGGGCGTCGCTGGCGCTGGCCTGCGATGTGGTGATCGCCACGCAATCGGCGATCTTCCTTCAGGCGTTTTCGCGCATCGGTCTTATGCCGGATGCGGGCGGGACCTATATCCTGCCACGCACCATCGGTATGGCCCGGGCCATGGGGTCGGCGCTGTTCGCCGATGAGGTCACGGCGTCGCAGGCCGAGCGCTGGGGCATGATCTACGAGGCGGTGCCGGATGCGGATTTCGTGGCGCATTGGCAGGCCCGTGCGGCACATCTCGCCAAGGGGCCGACGGTGGCCTATCGCCACATCAAGGAAGCGATGCACGCCTCCTATGACAATACGCTGGAGCAGCAACTGACACTTGAGGCGAAGCTGCAAAACCATTGCGGCCAGACGCGGGATTTCAAGGAGGGCGTGCTGGCGTTCCTTGAAAAGCGCAGACCGAAATACGAGGGGCGTTAACGCCCTCTCAATGATCTGACAGGTTGCCGATCACACGGGACAGGAGCGCCGCGAAGGTCTGGCGCTCTTGCTCCGTCAGCCCGGCCATGGCCCGGTCGTTGACCTCGCCCGCCGCCGCCGTCGCCGCTTGTTCCAACCCCTTCGCCCGCTCCGTGAGCCACACGGTTTGAACCCGCGCATCCGCCTCATGGGCGCGGCGCGTGATCAGCCCGTCGCGCTCCATCCGCGACAGGGTGTTGGCCATGGTCGCCTGCTCGACGCCCAGCTCCGTGACCAGCTCGCGCTGGGTCTGCCCCTCCCGCTCCCAAAGCGCCAGAAGCACCGGAAACGTGCCGGTCGAGAGCCCCAGAGGCTTGATCTGTGCCTGAAGCGCGCGGGCGAAGAGGCGGGCCATCAGGTTGACCTGATAGCCTTCGGACCCGGTGCGGGTGAAATCTGTTTCTTTTTGTGTCTCTGCCATGGGACTTGTTTTTCACAAGATAGCAAGCTATTCAATAATAAATAGCAAGCTATGTAAATGGAGACTCATCATGCCGACTTTCCTTCCCAAACTTCACGCGCTTTTCGGCGCGACCGGGCTTCTGATCGTGCTCGCCAACTGGAGCGCCACGGTTATCACCCTGATCATCGGCGACAAATACGTGATCGCCCTGACCAAGCTCACCATCGCCTGGGGGCTTCTGGCGCTCATTCCGATGCTGATCCTGGCGGGGCTTTCGGGCAATCGTCTCGGCCAGCGGATGCGCGGGCCTTTGATCGCCGCGAAACAAAAACGGATGAAGATCATCGCGTTCAACGGTCTGGTGTTTCTCGTGCCTTCGGCTCTGATCCTCGTGCCGCTGGCGATGCAGGGGCAGGGCGGGGCGGTCTATTATTTGATCCAGAGCGTCGAATTGCTCGCGGGCGCGACGAATATCACGCTTCTGGGCCTGAATATGCGCGACGGGATGAGGCTTGGCCGCCGCCGGATTTCTCTCGCCTGAGGGCTTTCCGATGGTGCAAATACTCAAGAAAAAACCCGCCGTTTCCGGCGGGTTTTCCAATTTGCAAGGCTGAGAAAGATCAGCCGCGGTCTTCGACGTTCACATAGGGACGCAGGGCGTGACCGGTGTAGAGCTGACGCGGGCGACCGATTTTCATCGCCGGATCCTCGATCTGTTCTTTCCACTGGGAAATCCAGCCGATGGTGCGCGACAGGGCGAAGATCGGGGTGAACATCGCAGTCGGGAAGCCCATCGCTTCGAGAATGATGCCGGAGTAGAAATCGACGTTCGGGAAGAGTTTCTTCTCCGCGAAATACGGGTCTTGCAGCGCTTGTTTCTCAAGCTCTTTGGCGACCTGAAGCGTCGGGTTGTTTTCGATGCCCAGAAGTTCAAGCACTTCGTCGGCGGACTGTTTCATCACGGTCGCGCGCGGGTCGAAGTTTTTGTAGACGCGGTGACCGAAGCCCATCAGGCGGAACGGATCGTTCTTGTCTTTCGCGCGGGCGATGTATTCCGGTATGCGGTCCACGGTGCCGATCTCGCGCAGCATCTCGAGGCAGGCCTGGTTGGCGCCGCCGTGTGCCGGGCCCCAGAGACAGGCGATACCGGCCGCGATACAGGCGAACGGGTTGGCACCCGAGGACGAGGCCAGACGCACGGTCGAGGTCGAGGCGTTCTGTTCGTGGTCGGCGTGGAGCGTGAAGATACGGTCCATGGCGCGCGACAGGATCGGGTTGACCTCGTAGTTCTCGGCCGGAACCGAGAAGCACATGTGCAGGAAGTTGGAGGCGTAATCAAGATCGTTGCGCGGATACACGAACGGCTGGCCGATGGTGTATTTATAGGCCATCGCGGCGATGGTCGGCATTTTCGCGATCAGGCGAATGGTCGCGACTTCGCGCTGATGCGCATCGGCGATGTCGATCGAGTCGTGGTAGAAGGCGGACATGGCGCCGACGACACCGACCATGATGGCCATCGGGTGGGCGTCACGACGGAAGCCGGTGAAGAATTTGAGCATCTGTTCGTGCACCATGGTGTGGCGCGTCACAGTGTTCTCGAATTTCTCCATCTGGGCTGCGGTCGGCAGTTCCCCGTAGAGCAGCAGGAAGCAGACTTCGAGGAAGTGGGATTTCTCGGCCAGATCGCCGATCGTGTAGCCGCGGTGCAAAAGCACGCCTTCTTCGCCGTCGATGAAGGTGATCGAGCTGTCGCAGGAGGCGGTGGAGGTGAAGCCGGGATCAAAGGTGAACACATCAGCCTGGCCGTAGAGCTTACGGATGTCGATGACGTCGGGGCCTTCGGTCGGGGAAAGGACGGGAAGCTCGTAAGATTTGCCGTCGAGCGTCAGGGTCGCAGTCTTCTGAGTGTCTGCCATGGTCGTTCCTTCGGTTGGCGGTGACTTCCCCACGCTGCTTTTGCAGGCGGCGGAAGTTCCGCTGGTGGTCACGCGGACGCCCGGGCGGATCCCGGACACCGTCTTGGCTGACCCGTCCCGCAAAATCGGGAGGGACCAATTCCGACCCTGAGCCGGGGCGCAGGCTGCGCCGGGACTTCGGGGTCTGACCGGAACGGGGTTCCGGCCTGAATTTCGCACGTGACCGTCTCTAGAACGCCCCGGTCACTCCTCTTGCGACGCCGCTTGTGCGCTGATCGTCATGAAATCCGCGATCCGGGCGAGGCTTTCCTCGCGGCCAAGAACAAGCATCATGTCGAGCACGCTCGGGGTCACGGCGCGGCCGGCGAGGGCGGATCTCAAGGGGCCGGCGACCTTGCCGAACCCGAGCTCCATTGCTTCCATCACGCGGCCGACAGCCTCCTCCAATGCGTCGCGCTCCCAGCTAGCACTTTGCAGGTGCGGCGTCAATTCTTCCAGTATACCGTTGGATACAGACCCCAGTTGTTTTTCCGCTTTCTCATCCATGTCGACGGGCCGCGATACCAGTGCAAAACGTGCCTTTTCAAGGAGTTGAGGGTAAGTCTTGCTCGACCCCTTGACGCAATCGAGCGCCGCGCCCAGTCGCTCTTTTTGCTGTGATGTCAGGGCCGCTTCGCCCGCCGCCTCAAGGTAGCCCTCGATTTCGCTCAAGATTTCAGCATCCGCCATGATCGCGAGATGCTGGCCGCAGATGTTTTCGAGTTTCTTGGTGTCGAACCGCGCCGGGGCCTTGTTGATTCCATCGAGATCGAACCAATCCTTGGCCTGATCGTCGGTGAAGAATTCGTCGTCGCCATGCGACCAGCCGAGGCGGGCAAGGTAGTTGCGCATGCCCGATGCGGGGTAGCCCATGGCCTGATATTCCTTCACGCCGACTGCGCCGTGGCGTTTCGACATTTTCTTGCCGTCCGGCCCGAAAATCAGCGGAATATGGGCGTAGACCGGCACCGGCCAGCCCATCGCCTCGTAGATCATCATCTGGCGTGCGGCATTGGCGAGGTGATCGTCCCCGCGGATCACATGGGTCACGCCCATATCTTGGTCATCGACGACAACGGCCAGCATGTAGGTCGGTGTGCCATCCGAACGTAACAGGATCATGTCGTCGAGTTGATCGTTCTTGAAGGTCACGTCGCCCTGCACCCGGTCCTTGACCACGGTGACGCCTTCGCGCGGTGCTTTCACCCGGATCACATAGGGCATATCCGGGTAGCTCGACGGGTCGGCATCGCGCCAGGGCGAGCGGAACAGCGTGCTTTCCTTCTTGGCGCGGGCCTCTTCGCGGAAGGCTTCGATCTCGTCCTGGGTCGAGAAACATTTATAGGCCTTGCCCATCTCCAACATCTCGCGGGCCACCTCGGCATGCCGCTCCGCGCGCTCGAACTGGCTCACCGCTTCGCCATCGTAATCGAGCCCGAGCCATGCCATGCCTTCGAGAATGCCCTTGGTCGCGCTGTCGGTCGAGCGCACCCGGTCCGTGTCTTCGATCCGCAAGAGGAACTTGCCGCCACGGCCGCGGGCATAGAGCCAGGAGAACAGCGCGGTGCGGGCGGTGCCGATGTGCATATCGCCGGTCGGCGAGGGGGCGATGCGGGTGACGACAGGTTTGGCGGCGGAGATATCGGACATGGGAAGATTAACCTTTTGGTAACCATGTTGGCGGATGCTGTTTGTCACCGGGCATAAGGGAAGGCGGAAGGGGAAACAAGGGTGCGCGCCCTCAGGAAACTCGCACAGATCCCCCTCGACATCGTCGATGGTCAACGCGGGCGGCTGTTCCTCTGGACGCCGGTGTTTTACGCCATGGGGATCGGCCTGTTCTTCGCGCTGCCCGATGAGCCCTCGCGCGCGTTGCTGGTGGTCTGGCTGGCCTGTGCGGTTGCACTTGGACTGCTGCTCTGGCGTGTGCCGCCGCAGATTGCGCCCTTTGTCATCGCGCTTCTGCTTGTGCTGGCCGGGCTGCTTATCGCCGGGTTTCGCACGCAGAGTGTCGCCGCACCGGTGCTGAATTACCGCTATTACGGTCCGGTGGAGGGGCGGGTGATCAAGATCGACCGCTCCGCCTCCGATGCGCTGCGCCTGACGCTCGACCGGGTGGTGCTGCGCGATACGGCGCCGGGGCGCACGCCCGTGCGGGTGCGCATCTCGCTGCATGGCGATCAGCCGTTTGTCGTCCCGGAACCGGGGCTTCGGCTTGCCATGACCGCGCATCTCTCGCCGCCGCCGGGGCCGACCGAACCCGGCGGCTTCGATTTTCAGCGCATGGCGTGGTTCGACCGCCTCGGCGCGGTGGGCTACACGCGCACGCCCGTGCTGCGCGCCGCGGCCGTCGACCCCAGCCCGGCGCTCTGGGTGCACCGGTTGCGGCAGGTGGTGTCGCAGGATCTGCAAGCCAAACTGCCCGGCCAGACCGGCGCTTTCGCCGCCGCGATCCTGACCGGGGATCGCGCGGGCATTTCACAGGACACGGCGGAGGCGCTTCGGGGTGCCAATCTATCGCATCTTCTGGCGATTTCCGGGTTGCACATGGGGCTTCTGACCGGGGTGGTGTTCTTTGCTCTGCGGCTGGGCCTCGCAATGATCCCCGGCGCGGCGCTGAAATGGCCGATCAAGAAACTGGCGGCCGGGGGGGCGCTCCTCGCGGGGGCGTTCTATCTGGCGCTGTCGGGGTTCAATGTCGCGACCGAGCGGGCCTTTGTCATGGTCTCGGTCATCCTGATCGCGGTGCTGCTGGACCGGCAGGCGATTTCGCTGCGCACGGTCGCCATCGCGGCGTTGATCCTGCTGACGCTCCAGCCCGAAGTGCTCCCCGAACCCGGTTTCCAGATGTCCTTTGCCGCCACCACGGCGCTGGTCGCGGTGTTCTCCATCATTCGGCGGTTGCGGCTGATGTGGTCCTGGCCGTCGTGGCTCAGAACCATCGCGACGGTCGTGATCTCCTCCGGCGTGGCGGGCATCGCCACCGCGCCGGTCGCCGCCGCGCATTTCAACCGGATCGCGGATTTCGGCCTGATCGCGAATGTGGTCTCTGTGCCCTTGATGGGGGCGATGGTGATCCCGGCGGCGGTGCTGGCGCTGGTGCTGACGCCCATCGGGCTGCAATCGCTGGGGCTGGCGGTGATGGGCTGGGGCATCCGCTGGATTCTGTTCGTGGCCGAGACCGTGTCCTCATGGGAGGGTGCGGTCAGTCGTTTGCCGTCGCCGCCGCCCGCCACATTGCCGTTGATCGCGCTCGGGGCGCTGTTCGTCATCCTCTGGCGCGGGCGGGCGCAGCATGTCGGGCTGATCGCGGTGCTCTCGGGCTTCTGGCTCTGGAGCGTGGCCGAACGTCCGGCGCTTTTGATCTCCGACGACGGTGCGCTGGTTGGACGGATGGGACTGGACGGACGCGCGCTGTCGAAAGCGCAGGGCAGCGGGTTTGCCGCAACGGTCTGGCTGGAGAATGACGGCGATCTGCCGGATCAGGCGATGGCGGCCGCGCGCGCCATGCCGCCCTTGGACGTCGGGCCGCTCCGGGTGCGCCATGTCACCGGGCGTGGCTGGCAGGAGGCGGTGCGGGCGGCCTGCGCCGAGGCCGATCTGGTCATTGTGAACCAGCTTTGGGACGGGGATATGCCAGAGGGATGCCTTTTGGCCGATCTCGGCATGTTGCGGCAGAGCGGCTCGCTTGCGGTATCCCAGACGGGCGGGACGGTCACGATCCGCACCGCCTATGCCGCCTCGGGCCTGCGGCTCTGGAATACACCGGCGTTGCGTGGGGCGCATGCGCCCTCTGCGCGGGAGGTGAGGGCCGGGCTTTTGCCCGCCGCCATGGGATTGCGTTTCCATGAGGCGGGGACCGGGATGGGGCGTCTGGCTTTGCGCGGCGCACCGTGAGCATGAGAAAACCGCCACATTTGACTGTGGCGGTTCCTGACGTTTGGGCGTTGAGCCTCAATAGCTGCGGATCAGCCCCACAAGCTTGCCCTGCACCTCAACCTGATCGGCGGGCAGGACGCGGGTCTTGAACGCCGGGTTCGCCGCCTCAAGCGCGATCATGTTGCCCTGGCGTTGATAGCGTTTGAGCGTGGTCTCGTAGCCCTCGACCATGGCGACGACGATGTCGCCGTTGCTGGCCTGACTGGTTTCGCGAATGACCACGATGTCGCCATGGTTGATCCCGGCGTCGATCATGGAATCGCCTTTGACCTCAAGCGCATAGTGATTGCCGCGACCGGAAAGCATCGACCCTGGCACGGCCACGTTCATGGCTCCGTCGGAGATCGCCTCGATCGGCAGACCGGCGGCGATCTTGCCCATGATCGGCAGGTTGATCGCGGTCACCGCCTCGATCTCCATCGCGGCGGGGGGCGTGTGATCCGGGCGGTCGCCGTCGATCACGCGGGGCGTGAAACCGCCAGACTGGGCCGCGGTCGGCGCGGTGGGGGCGCCCCCGAGGCTTTCGGGCAGTTTGACGATTTCGATGGCGCGGGCGCGGTGCGCAAGGCGGCGGATGAAGCCGCGTTCCTCAAGCGCCGTGATCAACCGGTGAATGCCGGATTTCGAGCGCAGGTCGAGCGCCTCTTTCATTTCGTCGAAAGAGGGCGGAACCCCGTCCCTTTGAAGTCTGGTGTTGATGAAGTCCAGCAACTGGAGCTGTTTTTTCGTCAGCATCGGCTCATTCCTCTGTCCCGTCCTCTGGTCTGGCGCGGCCATCGAGAGGGTGTTTGTCTCTTGTGTGACCCAGCCTGTGTCTGAGCGCCGGATGTAATGCACCGGCACGGGAGCCACGGGACCGGAAATGCGCATTCTGGTCAGGGTGGCGGAGGGAGGAATGCCCGTCCCGACGCGTTTCCGACCAAAGGCCACGGGGCCACCGCTTTCCGTCAGTCCCCAGACGGGTTTTTGCGTGTGTTCTGAAAATGTTCTACCGCTGTTCCCGAAATGTGTCAATGTTCCTCTCCGTCTCACCAGAAAGCGATCTGTTGCGCCTTTGAGGAGAGTTGAGTGCAGCTTGGTTAAAACGGAGTTAATTTTGTCGGGAGCAGACGGTTTTTTACAGACGGTTTTTTTACAGGCGGATCACGTCGACGGTTTCGCCCGCCTTGCGCGCCGGATCGCCGACAGGGCGCAGCAGAAGCGCGTTGGCCTGCGACAGGATCGACATGAGCGAGCTGTCCTGACGCTCGAAGGGACGCACGCCGTCCTCGGTCAGGATCGCACGCATATAATGTTCGCGCGGACCGTTCGCGGAAATGTCCTGCAACAGCAAGGCTTTGCTGCGTGAGGCCGGGGCGGGGGGGAGCCCTGAAAGCGCGGCAAGCGCAGGCAACAGGAAAAGCTGGGCCGTGACCATGGCCGACACCGGATTGCCGGGCAGGCCGAGCATCACCGCCCCGTTCAGCGTCCCCGCCATCAGCGGTTTGCCGGGGCGCATGGCGACCTTGTAGAAGGCGCGCGCGAGGCCGAGTTTTTCGGCCACCTTGCCGACCAGATCGTGATCGCCGACGGAGGCGCCGCCGATGGAGACGATCATGTCGGCCCCCTCGGCCATGGCAAAGGTCGCGGCCAGCATGTCTTCGTCATCCGGCGCGATGGGCAGCATGCGGGCGACACCGCCCGCCGCTTCGATCAGCGCGGCAAGGCCAAAGGAATTGGACGCGATGATTTGCGAGGGGCCGGGCGTTTCTCCGGGCATCACCAGCTCGTCGCCAGTGGCGATGAGCGCCACGACCGGGCGGCGCGTGACGGTCACCTCGGGGATGTTCATCGCGGCGAGAAGGTTGATGTCCTGCGGCGTCAGGCGGCGCGGGGCGGCCAGCCGGTCTCCGGATTTGAAATCGCCGCCCAAGGGCCGGATGTTGCGGTTCCCGGAGAGCGTTTCCGTGATGGTGATGACATCGCCGTCGCGGGAGACGTCTTCCTGAATGATCACACGCGTGACGCCGATGGGCACCGGCGCGCCGGTAAAGATCCGCACGGCCTCGCTGTCGCCCATCGGGCCAGTGTAGCCATGCCCGGCGGCACTTTCGCCGATGACGTTGAACGTATCGCCAATGGTCGGATGATCGGTCACAACGCCGTAACCGTCCATCGCGGAGGAGGCAAAGGGCGGCTGGTCGCGCATGGCAATCGCATCTTCGGCCAGAACCCGACCCGAAGCCTCGCGCAGGGAGACGCGTTCGGTGCCGAGCGGGCGGCAGAGTTTGAACACGTTTTCAAGCGCTTCGGCGACGGTGATCATTTACTTGGCCTCATAAGTCCCGGATTTGCCGCCTTCCTTGCGCAGAAGGCGGGTCTGGACGATCTCCATGCCCTTCTCGGCGGCCTTGAGCATGTCATAGACGGTCAGGGCGGCGACGGTGGCGGCGGTCAGCGCCTCCATCTCAACGCCGGTCTGGCCGGAGGTCTTGACAGTGGCGCGAATGCGGATGCCGGGCAGGGCCTCGTCCGGCTCCAGATCGAGCGTCACCTTGGTGATCGGCAGCGGATGGCAGAGCGGGATCAAATCGGAGGTGCGTTTCGCCCCCATGATGCCCGCCAGCCGCGCCACGCCCAGAACGTCGCCCTTTTTCGCGGTGCCTTGGGTCACGAGCGCCAGTGTCTCCGGCGTCATTTTTATGGCGGACTCGGCGGTGGCCAGCCGGTCGGTCACGGCCTTGCCGGAGACATCGACCATATGGGCGTGGCCTTCGCCGTCGAAATGCGTCAGCTCCGCCATTATGCCGTAACCGGATTGGCGAGCAGCGCGCGGGTCGCGGCCTCGACATCGTCTTGCCGCATCAGGCTTTCGCCGATGAGGAAACAGCGCGCGCCATAGCCCGCCATATCGGCGAGGTCCGCAGGCGTGAACAGCCCGCTTTCGCAGACCAGCGTGCGATCCGCCGGGACGAGTTTCGACAGCGCGCACGTGGTGTCGAGCGTGGTTTCAAAGGTCTTGAGGTTGCGGTTGTTGACGCCCAGAAGCGGGGATTTGAGCTTGAGCGCGCGCTCAAGCTCCTCTGCGTCATGCACCTCGATCAGAACGTCCATGCCGTAACCGAAAGCGGCGTCTTCCAGATCGGCGGCCAGCGCATCGTCGACGGAGGCCATGATGATCAGGATCGCATCGGCGCCCCAGGCACGGGCCTCGGCCACCTGATAGGTGTCATAGAGGAAATCCTTGCGCAGAACCGGCAGGGAGACCTCGGCGCGGGCGGCCTTGAGAAACTCGGGCGAGCCTTGGAATGAGGGCGCATCGGTCAAAACGGAGAGACATGTGGCACCACCCGCCTCATAGGCGCGGGCGATGGCGGGCGGGTTGAAATCCGGGCGGATGAGGCCTTTGGACGGAGAGGCTTTCTTGACCTCCGCGATCAACCCGTAGCCGGTCTGTGCGGCGCGTTGCAGCGCCTTGGCAAAGCCGCGCGTGGGGCTTTGAGCGGAGGCTTCGGCCTCAAGCTCGGCGAGGCTCACGGAGTGCTTCGCCGCGGCCACTTCTTCGAGCTTATAGGCTTTGATTTTATCGAGAACGTTGGACATGGGGCAGAGATACCTTGCGGGGGCGGTTAAGGGAAGATGGCAAAGGGCGCGCTTTGAGGGTTTTCTGATGGGGTAAATACTCACTGTTGCGCCGTGAGTATTTGGGCCATCAGAAAGCCTGGGTGCGTACCCTGAGACGTGCGAGGCCGTGGAAATGCCATGTGTCGGCGTAAACTGGCGGTTCGGTGAGACGCAGGTTGGGGCAGCGGTCGAACAGGAGCGGCAGGGCGACGCGCATTTCCAAGCGGGCGAGCGGTGCGCCGACGCAGAAATGGATGCCTGCGCCGAAAGACGTGTTCTGTTTCACCTTGCGGGTCGGATCGAAGCGGTCGGGATCGTCCCATGTGTCGTCGTCGCGGTTGGCGGCACCGAGCAGAAGCCCGATCTTGTCGCCGCGTTTGAGCGGTTGGCCGAGGAAGGTTGTGTCCTCGTAGACCCAGCGTTGAAACAGGTGCAGCGGCGGATCGAAGCGCAGGAGTTCTTCGATGGTGCCGTCGATCTTTTCGTCGGAGAGGAATTCGCGCGGCGTGTTCTGTTCCAGAAGGGTTTTCACCGCGATGCCGAGGCTGTGGACGGTGGCTTCGTGACCGGCGTTCAGCAGGAGAATGCAGGTGGTGATCAACTCGTCGGTGGTGAGCTTCTCTCCGTCCTCCTCGGCGGCGATCAGCGAGGTGATCAGATCATCGGCGGGTTTGGAACGCCGCTCCTCGACGTAGGAGCGCATGAAATCGGAAAACTCGGTGGCGGCTTTGGACGCGGCCTCTTCGATGGCACGGGTGCGTCCGGGCGTATAGACGGCGACCATGGCATTGGACCATGTCAGGAGTTGGTCGGACATCGCCTCGGGCACGCCCAGCAGGCGGCAGATGATCCGCACCGGCACCATTTTCGCAAAAGTCGGCATGAGATCGAAGTCACCCGCCGGGAAACGGTCGATCAGATCGTTGGCGATCTCTTCCAGATCCGGGATCAGCGCCTTGATCCGCCGGGAGGTGAAGGCGCGGAGCACCAGCGAGCGCAGCCTTGTGTGCCGCTCGCCTTCGAGTTCCAGCATCGAGTGATCTTCGATGTCGTAAAAGGCGCGCAGATGGGCGGGGATGTCGGGTTCGAAGCCCTCAGGCGCTTCGCGGCCAAAGCGGTTGTCGCGCAGCGCCATAGACACCCCGTCATAGCCCGCCACAACGGGCAGGTTCAGGTCTTCCCAAAACACCATTTTGCCGCCCGCGCGCAGGCGGTCGTAGAACGGGTAGGGATCTTGCACGAAAGCGGGGTCGGAGGGGGAGAGGGCGAAGCGTTTCATGGCGGCGAAGGTGATCGCAAGCGCTTCCCTTTGCAAGCGGGAGTTTCTAGAGTCCCGGACATGACGACACAGGAACCGCCTCATGCCGGTGCGCCCTCGGAAGAGGTCGAGCGCCATGCCGCCCGCCGCCGGGTGTTCACGGCTCTGGCCGGGCTGATCGTTGTGGCGATCTTCGGGCTGGGCGTGTTCGGCTTTGCCTTTCGTGCCGCCCTCGATCAGGCGGCGGCGCGGGGCACGTCCGATCTGACGCTTTCCGCCGATCGTTTGACCACCGGGCTGCAACGCTACCGCGAGCTGGCGGTGTTCCTGTCCGATCATCCGACGGTGACGGCGCGGGTCACGGCGGCTGTCGGTGACGGGGCGCCGGAAGCCGATGCGCTGTTGCAGGGGGTGGTGGACAAGACCGGGGCGTCGTCGATCATGGTGGTCTCGACCACGGGCGGGGTGCTGGCGAGCGCGGGGGAGAGGCAATTGCCGAAAGGTGCGCAGGCGGCGTTGACACGGGCGCTGGACGGGGCGCTGGGCATCGCGCATTTCGTCGATCCTGAGGGACGGCGTCGCTACATGTTTGCCGCCCCGGTGTTCTCGTCCGAAGGGCCGCCCGTGGCGGCTGTGCTGATCTCCGTCGATATCGGATTGCTGGAATGGGGTTGGCCGTCGGAGCCGTCTGCGATCTATTTCACCGATGACTATGGCGTGATTTTCGTGGCGAACCGCTCCGAGCTTGTGCTGCGCGGCGGGTCTGGCGGGGCGTTGTCGCTGCGCAGGACGCATCTTCTGTCAGGGCATGATATCTGGACCCACGACATGGGGCCTTACATCCCGTCGCCCGTGCTGCATCTGACGAAACCGCTGCCCGTGGTCGGGCTGACCGCCGAGCTTTTGCTGGACCTGCATCCGGTGATCGCGCAGGCCGGGTTGCAGGCGGGGCTGGCGGCGGCGCTGGCGCTGGTTTTCGCGGCGTTTCTGTTTTTCGCCATGGAGCGCAGGCGCACCTTGGCGGAGGCCAATCAACGGTTGGAGGCGCGGGTGGCGGCGCGGACCGAGGCGCTTGAGATCGCCAACCGGGAGTTGCAGCACGAGGTGCATGAACGCCACGAGGCGGAGGCGCGGCTCAAACGCGCGCAGGCCGATCTGGTGCAGGCGGGGAAACTGTCGGCGCTGGGCGAGATGTCGGCGGGGATCAGCCATGAGCTCAATCAGCCGCTGATGGCGATCCGGTCCTTTGCCGAGAATGCCCAGGCGTTTCTGGAGCGCGACAAGCCGGAGAAGGCGGCTGACAATCTCGGGCGGATTTCCGAACTGGCGCGGCGCATGGGGCGGATCATCAAGAACCTGCGCGCCTTTGCCCGTCAGGAGCCGGATACCGCGACCAATGTCGAACTGACCGGGGTGATCGAGGCGGCGATCGAGATGACGCAGGCGAAAATTTCGCGCGGCGGCGTGACGCTCGACTGGGCACCGGGGGCACCGGTCTGGGTCCGGGGCGGTGAGGTGCGGCTTCAGCAGGTGGTGATGAACCTTTTGTCGAACGCGGTCGATGCGATGGCGGAGGTGGACACCAAATGCATCACGATCCGCCTGTCTCAGGGGGCTTTAGGGGGAGACCCGACGCGTCTTACGGTGGCGGACAGCGGGCCGGGGATCGCCGAGCCGGAGAAAATCTTCGACCCTTTCTACACCACGAAAGAGGTGGGCGCGGCGCAGGGTATGGGTTTGGGCCTGTCGATTTCCTACGGGTTGGTGCAGAGTTTCGGCGGGCGCATTCGGGGCGAAAACAGCCCCGAGGGCGGCGCGGTATTCACCATTGAATTGCAGCCCGCCGATGTCAGCGGGACTATGGGCGGACAGGAGGTCCATGATGGCACATATTGAACGCGTGCTTCTGGTCGATGACGACGCCTCGGTGCGCGAGGCTTTGGGGCAGACGCTGGAACTGGCCGATCTCGTGCCGACGCTGGCGGGAAGTTACATCGAGGCCAAAGATCACATTTCGCGCGAGTTTCCCGGTGTGGTGGTGTCCGACATCCGCATGCCCGGCAAGGACGGCTTTGCGCTTTTGGACTTCGCCCAGAAGGTGGACCCGGAACTGCCGGTGATCCTGCTGACCGGAGAGGGCGATGTGCCGATGGCGGTGCGGGGGATTTCCTCGGGCGCGTTCGATTTTCTGGAAAAACCCTGCGCGCCCAAGGACCTGATCGCGGTGGTCGAGAAGGCGTTGAAAACCCGCGCGCTTGTGTTGGAGAACCGGCGACTGAAGCGTCAGGTCGAACAGGGCGATGCCGCCGCGCGGCTTTTGCGCGGCACCTCCGAGATGTCGGTGAAGATGCGGGATGCGGCGCGTGCCGTGGCGCGTTCGGCCTCCGACGTTCTGGTGACCGGTGAGCCGGGGGTGGGGACGGCGAAGATGGCCGAGGTGGTGCATTTTTTGTCGGCGGGGTCGATGGCACCTTTCCTGAAATTCTCCGCCTCGGCGATGACGCCCGACACGCTGGTGCAGGCTTTTGCGCAGGCGGAGGGCGGATCGGTGTTCCTCGATGAGATCGTGCAACTCACCAGCCCGGCGCAATTCGCGCTTCTGGAGTTGTTGGAAACCCACGATCGGCCGCGTCTCATCGCCGGGACCTATGCCGATCTCTCGGTGGAGGCGGGCGCGGGGCGGTTCTCGCCCGATCTGTTCTACCGGCTGGAGGCGGCGGTGATCCGCATCCCGCCGCTGCGCGAGCGGCGCGAGGATATTCCGGTGCTGTTCCGGCATTACGTCAACATCGCCTGCGAGCAGAGCGACCTGCCGGTGCCGGAGATCACGCCCGATGTGATTTCGCGGCTGATGGCGCAGGACTGGCCCGGCAATGCGCGCTCCCTGATGAACGCGGCGATGCGGTTCGCCATGGGGCTGACCGAGGGCGAGGCGCAGGAGGAGCTGGGGCTTGCGGAGCAACTGGCTCAGGTCGAACGGTCGCTGTTGATCGCTGCGCTGCAACGTCACAAGGGCAATGCGACGGAGGCCGCGAAGGGCCTCAAACTGCCGCGCAAGACATTCTACGACAAGCTGACGCGGCATGGGGTGAAGGCGGAGGAGTATCGGTGAGAGGCTTTGGACATCAGGGGAGCGCCCGGATCATGACACGCGGCATTCGGAGCATCGTGGGAGGCCTTGCAGCGGTTTTCGCATCTGTGTCGGCGGGCTGGGCTGCGGATGCGCCAAGGTTTTCCTACACCCAGCCGATGGAAGGTGTTTACAAACAATTCTGGGCCGCAGAGGAGCTTGTCGCCCTCGACAGCTATGCGGGGCAGCCGCATCGGCTTTATGTCGAAGGGCAGGGGAAACTGGGCGAGTTTCATGGTGTGCTCAGCCTCGATTGCGAGACGCCGCAGTCTTCGAGCTGGCTTGCGGAGTCGGACTATCTCTCGTCCGAGTCTGTGCCCACCGAGGTGATCGAGGGGCTGCGTGCCACATGGTGCGCCGAGTAAGCTCTGGCGGCTCTTTGCCGACTCAGGTGTCGGAAAATTCAGGCCGGATGATATGTGTGACTTTCCGCACATAGGTAATTTTCTTGCGTGCGGGAAATCGCACACTTGCGTTTGACGCATGGCAGATATGCGCATTCTATCTTGTGCAACATTTTGAAAAAAAAGCGATTTCAAGAAAGTTTCATCTTTCTTGCAGGAAGACTTGCCGGGTCGGGGGTGGATTTGTTTCCTCTGTCGCAGAGTGAAACGGGCGAAATCCGCCCGATCGCCCACCGACATATGATTTCATGATGGGAGGACAGACATGAAATTTCTGGCAACCGCCGCCACCGCCCTCGCGCTTTCCGTGACCGCCACCACCGCTTTCGCATCCGCAGGCTGTGACGCAGGCGAAATGGTGATCAAGTTCAGCCACGTCACCAACTCCGACAAACATCCGAAAGGCATCGCGGCCCAGCTCTTTGCCGATCGCGTGAACAATGAGATGGACGGCAAGGTCTGTGTCGAGGTCTACCCGAACTCCACGCTCTACAATGACGATCAGGTGCTCGAAGCCATGCTTCAGGGCGATGTGCAGATGGCGGCGCCGTCGCTGTCGAAATTCGAAGCCTTCACCAAGGTCTTCGGCATTTTCGACCTGCCTTTCATGTTCAAGAACATGCGCGCCGTCGATGCGTTCCAGAACTCGGACGCCGGTCAGGAAATGAAATCGTCCATGGAGCGTCGCGGCCTCAAGGGGCTTGAATTCTGGCACTCCGGCCTGAAACAGTTCTCCGCCAACAAGCCGCTGATCGAGCCGGAAGACGCCTCGGGTCTCAAATTCCGCGTCATGCCGTCTGACGTGCTCGTGGCGCAGATGAAGGCGCTCGACGCCTCGCCGCAGCCGATGGCCTTCTCCGAGGTCTACGGGGCGCTGCAAACCGGCGTTGTGGACGGTCAGGAAAACACCTGGTCCAACACCTACGGCCAGAAATTCTTCGAGGTGCAGGACGGGATCACCGAGACCAACCACGGTGTGCTCGACTATCTGGTCGTGACCTCCGTCGACTGGTGGGAAGGGCTCGATCCGGAAATCCGCGATCAGCTTGCGACCATCATGCATGAGGTCACGGTCGAACGGAACGCCGCCGTCGAGCAGATCGAAGAAGACAGCCGTCAGGCGATCATCGCGGCGGGCACCGAAGTGCGCGAACTGACGCCGGAACAGCGTCAGGACTGGGTCGATGCGATGCTTCCGGTGTGGTCGCAGTTCGAAGACGGTGTCGGCAAGGACAATATCGCGCTGGCGCAGGACATCAACGCGCAAAACTAAGCCTGAAACGCGCCCGGGTCCCCGTGCGGGGCCCGGGTTTCATCCGCGCGATGCGGATGTCTCCGGTCCCGGACCGCGGATCGGAATGAGGGACAACAGGGGTCAATCTCCATGACACAATATCAGGACAACCTGCCGAAATCGGCGGTGGCGAAGTTCTTCGACGGGCTCGAGGAAAACGTCATCGCGGCGATCCTTGGCGTGATGACGCTCATCACCTTCGTCAACGTGGTGCTGCGCTACGTGTTCAACCATTCCCTGATCTGGGGCCTCGAAGTGGTGCTGATCCTCTTCGCGTGGCTCGTGCTTCTGGGAATTTCCTACGGGTTCAAGAAGACCTCGCATCTGGGCGTGGACGCGTTGATCAACGTGCTTCCGACGCGCGGGCAGCGGCTCATGGCGGTGCTTTCGGCGCTGGCCTGTATCGTCTATTCCGTGATGCTTCTGAAAGGCGCGTGGGATTACTGGGCGCCGTTTGCCGCGTTGCAGCCGACCGAGGGGCGCTGGTTCCCGCTCGGCTTCACCGAAGGTGTGCGGGACCGGGCGTTTTACGTCACCGATCAGGTGCCGATGCTCGGCATCTTTCGCTGGCTCGAGGGCGCGATCAACTATGGCGACAGCTATGACAAGCTGCCGCGCGTGATCCCCTATTTCATCATCCCCTTCTCGGCGGCGCTGATGCTTTTGCGCGTGGTTCAGGCCACGATCCGCATCGTTACGGGCAAACAGGCAAGCCTCATCGTCTCGCACGAGGCCGAGGATGAAGTCGAGCGCGTGGCGCACGGCGAATACGAGGAATAATCCCAATGGACGTCGTCTTTCTTTTCGTCATGGTGGTGGGCCTGTTGCTGATCGGGGTTCCGATCGCGGTCTCCCTTGGCCTCTCTTCCATGATCTTCCTGCTGGTGTTCTCGGACACCTCCCTGGCCTCCGTGGCGCAGTCGCTCTATCAGGCCATGGCCGGGCATTACACGCTTCTGGCCATCCCGTTCTTCATCCTCGCCTCAAGCTTCATGTCGACGGGCGGTGTGGCGAAACGCATCGTGCGCTTTGCCATCGCCTGCGTCGGTCACTTCCACGGCGGTCTGGCGATTGCGGGCGTCTTCGCCTGTATGATCTTCGCCGCTCTGTCCGGCTCTTCGCCCGCAACCGTGGTCGCCATCGGCTCCATCGTCATCGCGGCGATGCGCGAAATGGGCTATACCAAGGACTTCGCCGCCGGCGTCATCGCCAACGCGGGGACTTTGGGCATCCTGATCCCACCCTCCATCGTGATGGTGGTCTACGCTTCGGCCACCGACGTCTCCGTTGGCCGGATGTTCCTTGCGGGTGTCATTCCGGGCCTTCTGGCGGGCACCATGCTGATGCTGGCGATCTATGTCATCGCGCGGGTCAAGAGCCTGCCGAAAGGCGAATGGGCCGGTTGGTCTGAGATCGGCCGCTCCTTCCGCGAAGCCTTCTGGGGTCTGATGCTCATCGTCATCATCATGGTCGGCATCTACGGCATTCCGGGCATCACCGGCGCGATTTTCACGCCGACCGAAGCCGCCGCCGTGGCCTCCGTCTACGCCTTCCTCGTCGCCTCCTTCGTCTATCGCGACATGGGGCCGCTGGCGGATCGCGATGGCACCGGGCCGAAATCCCTGCTGGCGAAACCTCATGCGCTGATCACCGCTTTCTTCCACAAGGACACGCGCCACACGCTCTTTGACGCGGGCAAGCTGACGATCATGCTCATGTTTATCATCGCCAACGCGCTGATCCTGAAACATGTGCTGACCGACGAACAAATCCCGCAGGAAATCGCCAACGCCATGCTGTCGGCGGGCTTCGGCAAGATCATGTTCCTGATCATGGTCAACGTCATCCTGCTGATCGGCGGCCAGTTCATGGAACCCTCGGGCCTGATCGTGATCGTTGCACCGCTGGTGTTCCCGATCGCCATGGAACTGGGCGTCGATCCGATCCATTTGGGCATCATCATGGTGGTCAATATGGAAATCGGCATGATCACGCCGCCGGTGGGGCTGAACCTCTTCGTGACCTCGGGGGTTGCGGGCATGCCGATGATGTCCGTGGTGCGTGCGGCGCTGCCGTTCCTCGCGATCCTCTTCGTCTTCCTGATCCTCGTCACCTATGTGCCATGGATCTCGACCTACCTGCCCACGACGTTGATGGGGCCGGAGATCATCACGAAGTAACTGGATGTTCGATCTGGACAAGTTTAAGGGGCCTTAGGGCCCCTTTTTCGTTTCCTTTGTGCGATAAATACTCAAATAAAAACGGCGCGCCCGGGTGAGAGGGCGCGCCGTGAGTATTTTATACCATCAGAAAGCCGAAAGGCTCAGTGGCGAGAGGTCAGTTCCGCCAGAGCTTGCAGGCGTTTGAGCGCTTCGCCGGAGGCGATGCTCTCGGCGGCGATCTCGACGCCTTCCTTGAGGTTCGCGGCCTTGTCAGCGACGACGAGGGCGGCGGCGGAGTTCATCAGCACGGCGTCACGGTATGCGCCGGTTTCGCCTTTCAGAAGGTTCATCATCGCCGCGCCGTTTTCCTCCGGCGTGCCGCCGAGGATGTCACGCAGCGGATGCACCGGCAGACCGGCGTCCTCTGGGTGGATTTCCATCGAGCCGATCTTGCCATTGTCGAGCGCGGCCACAGAGGTCGCGCCGGTGATCGACACTTCGTCCATGCCGTCGTGGCCATAGACCAGCCAGGCTTTTTCCGAGCCGAGCATTTGCAGCGTTTCCGCCATCGGCCAGATCAGGTCGGGGGCGAAAGCGCCGGTGAGCTGGCGTTTGACGCCCGCCGGATTGGTCAGCGGTCCGAGGATGTTGAAGATGGTCTTGCAGCCCAGTTCGACCCGCACCGGGCCGACATATTTCATCGCCGGGTGGTGCATGGGGGCCATCATGAAGCCGATGCCGATCTCGTTGATCGCCTCTTCGACCACATCCTTGCCGACCATCACATTGATGCCGTTGACCGACATGGCGTCGGCGGAGCCGGATTTCGACGACAGGTTGCGGTTGCCGTGTTTGGCCACCGTGACGCCCGCGCCCGCGACGACGAAGGCCGAGGCGGTGGAGATGTTGAGCGTGCCAAGCCCGTCGCCGCCGGTGCCGACGATGTCGATGGCGCCCTCGGGGGCGGAGACATGGACGCAGTGATCGCGCATGACCTTGGCGGCGGCGGCATATTCGGAGACGGCCTCGCCCCGCGCGCGGAGCGCCATCAATAGCCCGCCCATTTGTGCGGGCGTTGCCTCGCCGTTGAACAGAAGCTCGAAAGCGGCTTCGGCCTGCGCCCGGCTCAGCGGCCCTTCGGAGGCCGCGAAAATCAGGGGTTTCATCGCATCGCTCATGCCGGTTGGTCCTCTTTCAATTGGCTCAGGAAGGTGCGGAACATCTCGTGGCCGTGTTCCGACCGGATGCTCTCGGGGTGGAATTGCACCCCTTCGATGGGCAGCTCCTTGTGGCGCAGCCCCATGATCGTGCCGTCTTTCAGCTCTGCCGTGACTTCGAGACAGTCGGGCAGGGTGGCGCGGTCCACGACCAGCGAGTGATAGCGCGTGCCCTGAAGCGGCGAGGGCAGTCCGGCAAAGACGCCTTTGCCTTCATGGTAGATCTCGCCCATCTTGCCATGCACGATCTCGTGACAGCGCACGACATTGCCGCCGAAGGCCTCGCCGATGGCCTGATGGCCGAGACACACGCCGAACAGCGGGATCTTCGCCTCGGCTGCGGCATGGATCAGCGGCACGCAGATGCCCGCCTCGGTGGGCGTTTTGGGGCCGGGCGAGACGACGATCCCCGTGGGGCGCAGCGCCATGGCTTCCTGGACATTGAGCGCATCGTTGCGGACCACTTTGGCTTGCCACCCGATCTCGCCGATGTAATGCACGAGATTATAGGTGAAACTGTCGTAGTTATCGATCAGAAGCAGCATGGTCGCAGTCCTTTACGTGCGTGCAAACGCCGGAAAATATGGCCGCCTTGGCAGGGTCATGCGCACGGAGGGCGGCAAAGCGCTCAAAGGGGGATGATCCTGCCTTTAAGCCGGGTTATACATGTTCACAAGGACCGCAGAGGGTCAAGGGGATGCCTTGGCTCTCACGCGGTTGAAAAGGGCCGCAAAGGCGGCGTGCAACAGGCAAGGAGTGCGCAATGGGGCGTGGAGTTCTGACTGGAGTGATCTGGGGAGCGATCGTGGGGTTCGGCATCCTGACGCTGGCCAATGAAGTTGTCGCTCCGGTCAACCTTACGCCTGTGCCTGCCCCCGCTGTGACGGAAAACCTGCCGGATGCACCGACGACCGGGACGGAAAGCGTCACGGAGAGCGCCACCGAGGTGACGCCCGATGCGCCCGCCGCCGAGCCGCATCGCGCCGAAGCGCAGCCGGAGATGCAGGCGCTGGACGGGTCCGAAGCCAGCCCGGAGGTGTCCGAGGAAGCGGCCGAGGCCCCGGCGATCACCATGCCTGAGGCGCTCGAAACCCCCGAAGCCGGAGAGATGGGCGAGGTCGTGAGCACGCAAAGCGATCCGGTTCTGACCCCGCCGCAGGCCATGGCTCCAGAAGCCTCCACCCCCGACAGCTTGCCCGCCGCCGAAGAGGCGCTGCCGGGCACGGCCCTGCTGCCCGAGGGGACGGATGTCGCGCCCGAAGCGCCGGAGATCACGCTCGACGGCGCGGAAATGGAAGCCGCTCCGAATGCCACGCTCGAAGAGGGGCCTGCCGCCGAGGCGATGCCCGGCCATCAGGTCGGCAGTTTCACCGACCGCACGGACAGCCGCGTCTCCACGCGCCTGCCGTCGATCTCTTCCTCGAATGCGGAGGCGAGCGCTCCGCTGGTCGTGGCGGATGATCTGCCTGCTCTGCTGGCCTATTCCGCCAATTACACCGCCACCCCGCCGGGGCCGGTGATGAGCGTGATCCTGATGGACATTGCCGAGCTTGGCCCGGAGGACAAGGAACTTGCGAAGCTGCCGTTCCCGGTGAGTTTTGCAGTCGATGCGCTGGCCACACAGGCCGGGGCGCGCGCCATGGCCTATCGCGACAAGGGGCTCGAGGTGATGGCGATGGTTGGCCTGCCGGAGGGGGCGACGCCGCAGGATGCCGCCGTGACGCTGTCGCAGGCGGAAGAGCTTGTGCCGGTGTCGATCGGTTTCCTCGATGTGCCGTCGGGCACGTTCCAGACCTCGCGTCAGGTGGCCGCGCAGGTCGTGGCCACCGCGCAGGACAGCGGGCGGGGCCTTGTGACCTTCCCGCGCGGGCTGAACGCGATGGAGCAGGAAGCACAGCGCGCCAAGGCGCCCGCAGCGCTGGTGTTCCGCGATCTCGACGGGCAAGGGCAGGATGTGGCGGCGATCAAACGTTTCCTCGATCAGGCGGCGTTTCAGGCCGGGACCGGCAAGACGGTCGTGCTTTTGGGCCGCTCGCGCAAAGAGACGCTTCAGGCGCTGGCGGAATGGTCGCTGGGCAACCGTGCCGCGACCGTGACGATGGTGCCGCTGTCCTATCTTTTGAGCCGCACGCCGCTGTAAATCCGTCTCCTGCCTTGCCGCGCTGCGGCGGGGGCGATGCTTGACAGGCTGCGACATTTTGTCATCTCCTTGAGAAAGATCGGGCGGCAAGTCCGGCAGGAAAGAGATTTCCAGGGAGGAGACCTCAATGACAGATATGACGGCGGTGGCGGCGGCCCCGTTGCCCGATGTGGCGCGTTTGACGCTTTCGAATCTCGGTGCGGCGCTGCGCGACGGATGGCACGACTATCGGCGCGCGCCCGGTTTTGGCTGTTTCTTCGCGGGGATTTATGTGCTGATCGGGCTCGGCTTTGCGATTTTCGGCGCAGGGACGGTGCTCTGGACCTTCGCAGTGTCTCTGGCCTTCCCGATGTTCGCCCCCTTCGCCGCCGTCGGACTTTACGAGGTGTCGCGCCGGATGGAGCGTGGCGAGGCGCTCGACTGGCGCAAGATCCTCGGTTCGGTGGCCGCCGAACGGGACCGGCAAATCCCCTGGATGGGGGCGATCATCGTGATCTATGTGCTGTTCTGGTCCTTCCTCGCCCATATGATCTTCGCGCTTTTCATGGGCCTGTCGGTGATGACCAATATCAGCTCCTCCTATGAGGTCTTCCTGACCCCCAACGGTCTGACGATGATCGCGGTCGAGCTGGGTGTTGGTGGGGTCCTGGCCTTTGTGCTGTTCTCGCTGACGGTCACGTCCCTGCCGCATCTGTTGGAGCGCGAGGTCGATTTCGTCACCGCCATGCTCTGTTCGCTGCGGGTGGTGCGGGAGAACCTCTTTGTCATGCTGGTCTGGGCCGGGCTGATCGCGGGGCTGACCTTTGTCGCGATGCTGCCGCTGTTTCTCGGGCTGTTCGTGGCGCTGCCGGTCTTTGGCCATGCGACATGGCATCTGTACCGGAGGGCGCTGATCTGATCAGCGTCGCGCGGTGAGCATCAACAGGACACCGGTGCCGACGATGACCGCGCCGCCGATCAGCTCAAACGCATCCGGGCGCTCGCCAAACACCAGCGCGCCAAGGATCATCGCGAACAGCAGCCGCACATAACGAAACGGTGTCACCACGGACAGCTCACCCATGCGCATGGCCATGGTCAACGCGGTATAGGCGCCGACCCCGACGGCCACGGCAAGGCCAAGTGCCGCCAGATCGGGCAGGGTGGGCAGGAGCCAGCCGCCGCTCCAAAGCGTGAGCGCCAGACCGGAGAGGACGAGCGCGGCAAAGCCTGTCACGCCGAGCTGGGCATAGGATAAGACGGCGGGGGCGGCGCGGGTGGCGAGATCGCGCCCGGCAAATCCGATCATGCCGAGAACAGCGAGAATGGAGAGCGGGGTGAACCCGTCAAGACCGGGGCGGATCACCAGAAGCACGCCGACAAAGCCAAGCGCGATCAAGGCCCAGCGAAGCAAAGTAACCCGCTCGTGAAACAGTGCCACACCGGCTGCCGCGACGAGCAGGGGTGTGGCCTGTAGGATGGCGGAGGTGGTGGAGAGCGCGGTGAAGGCCAGCGACAGGGTGAAGAACACACGCCCTGTGACCTCGAATGCAGCGCGGATCAACATCACGCGTTCGGCCATCACCGGATGGATCAGCCGCTCGCGCCGCCTGAGCGTGAGGACCGTGAAAACGGCCATGCCGCCCGCGCCGAAGAAGGTGAGCACCTGGCCGACCGGAAGATGTGCCGCCACGGTTTTGACGGCCATGTCCTCAAGCGAAAACAGGAACATGGCGAGCACCATGAGGAGCGCGCCCTTGAGATTGCCCGCTTTCAGGGCCGCCGGATTTGTCGGGAGAGCCATGGGTTAAACGTCGGTGCCTTCGGGGAAATCGTCAGGCCCCAAAATCTGCATCTCCGCATCGGGGGGCAGGGAGGTCACGACTTCGAGCACATGGTTCAGCGCCACGACGCAGTAGTGATAGAGCGGAATGCGGTCGTCCTCCCAATGCAGCCCCTGCTTGACGTGGCGCAGGAAGACGGCGGAGGGGTTTTCGCGAAACAGGGAAGCGTGGCTCTCAGAGGCCTCCGGATCGCTGCTCATCTGGCTTTCGTCGGTGATTTTGAAGGACACGTATTCGTCGAATCGAAGCGTAAAGCGGCGCGAGCCGGGGCGGACCTCGATGGCGGAAACCGGCCCCAGGATGTCGTCGATCACCGAACTGCCGGTCTGGGCAGGCCCCGGCTCGCCGGGAATGCCCTCGTCGAAAATCGCGGTCAGGCGACGTTCGTCGAACCGCCCCATGCGAAAATCCGAAAGATAGAGATTGGCGACTTTTTCAAGCTGGCGCAGGGCTTCGGCGGGCATGGGGACTCCGGGTTGTCTGTGCCCACGATGGCGGAGGCGCGCGGGCTGTTCAAGAGAGAATGAGAAGCCCTGCGATGAGGGTCAGGCCGAGGGTCCAAAGATCGAAAAGCCAGAGCGGATAGGCGGCGGAGAGCGGATTCAGAAACCAGAGGCTCTGCTCTCGGTTCTGCCGTTTGAGGGCGCGGCGGAGGGAGAGGCCGCCGATTGCGGCGATCATGGGGACAAGCCAGAGCAAGAAGGGCGTTTGAATCAGGCTGTGAAGAAGGATGAGCGCAAAGATCGCAACTGCCGCCGTGAAGGCCATGATCGGAAGGGGCGGTTCGTTCCGTGTCGCAAAGCGGATCGGGCGCAGGGCGACGCATTTTCCGTAAAAGGGCGGGCAGCCGAAATAGAGCTGAAGGGCGAGGATAAGATAAATGAAACTGAGAAAAACCATGACGGGGAGCGGTGGGAAGGGGGACAAGGCAAAAGAAAAGGCGGTCCGAAGACCGCCTTTCGCATTCTCGTGCCGGAAGGCTTATTCGCCTTTGGCGGCTGCGGTCGCTTTCGACACGGCAGCGGATGTCTGCGGCGCAGCGGGCGCAGCCGACGGGGCCGGTTTCGCGCCTGTGGCGAGCGGATCGTCGGCACGTTGGACGGAGCCTTCGAAATGCGCACCGCTCTCGATGGCGATGGTTTTGTGGATGATGTCGCCTTCGACCTTCGCAGTGGAGGTCAGGCGGACTTTCAGACCACGCACGCGGCCCACGATACGGCCATTGACCACGACGTCATCGGCGATCACCTCGCCGCGGATCGTGGCGCTTTCGCCGACGGTCAGCAGGTGGGCGCGGATGTCGCCCTCGACCGTACCTTCGATCTGGATGTCGCCGGTGGTCTTGAGATTGCCCACGACGGTCAGGTCGGAAGACAGCACGGAGGCCGGCGGTTTCGGTTTCGCGGACGGGGCGGCGAAATCGGGCGCAGGGGTCTTCGGCAGAGGGGGCTTCGCGGCCGCCGCCTCGGGTTTCTTCGCGTCATCGCCCTGTTTCGGGCCCGGTTCGTTGATTCTGCTTTTAGAAAACATCGTTGGCAGCCTTAATATAAGTCATCGGATCGACGGCCTTGCCCTGGACACGAATTTCATAGTGAAGATGCGTGCCGGTCGAGCGGCCAGAATTTCCCATAGCACCGATTTGTTCGCCACGCGAGACCCTTTGCCCGACTTTCACGAGAATTTGGGATTGGTGGCCGTAACGGGTTTCGATGCCGAATTCGTGCTGGATCTTGACGAGACGCCCGTAGCCCGATTGCCAGCCCGCGAAGGTCACGACGCCATCGGCGGTGGCATAAAGCGGGGTGCCGTAGGCGGCGGCGAAATCCTGCCCCTCATGCATCCGGCCCCAGCGCGGTCCGAAGGGAGAGGACATGCGGAAGGCATTTTTCAGGGGCAGGGCGAAAGGGGCTTTCTGGGCGGCGATACGGTAGAGATTGAGCTGGTCCATCTTGTCGATGATCGCATTGGCGCGCATCGAATCCGGGTCGATCATGCCGCCCTTGGTGGAGAATGTGATCGGTGTCAGCGGGCCGCCCTGACCGGAATACCCCTTTTTCACCGTGGCGATCAGGTGCGCGGGGTCCATGCCGGCGGATTTGAACATCTTGTCGAGCGGCGCGACGGAGATCGTCACGGCGTCTTCGAGCTGGGAAAAGATCCGGTCGTTCTTCTCTTCCATCAGCTTGAGATCGGTCTCCAGATTGTCGGCCATCTGGACCGCCTGATTGGCGGCGATCACCATCTCGTCGCGCTCGGCGGCGGTGTCGGCGAGGGCTGCGGACAGCACGTCGACCGTGGCCTCGACCTCCTCGGCGCTCATGCCATTGGCCGCCGCCGTGCCGCCGTCCCGTTGGGCGATGAGTTGAGCCTTGTCGTCTTCGGCGGCGTCACGATCCTTGAGCGCCCGGCGCAGGTTGGTCTGCACCACATCGACGCCTTTTTCCAACTCGCGCACGCGTTCCTCGGAGGCGAGAAGCTGGCTCTGCATGTCGGAGATCTGGGCCAGAGCGGTGTTGAACCGGGCCTGTGCGGCGGCGGCTTCTTCGGCGCGCATGTCGCGCTCGTGCGCCAGTTCCGCCACGCGGGTCTCGAACAGGACCAGATCGCGGCTCGACTGTTCGCGCAGATTGCCGGAGCCGATGCTGTCCATCAGGAGGATCGCCGTGGCGATGATCATCCAGGTCGCGAAGACCGTCGATCCGGTGAGGGCCACCACTTGGGTGAGGGGCGTGATCCGGAGATACCGCGTGTCGTTGTCGGACCGCAGAAACACCCGACGCTCGGGGAATCTGCGCTCAAGCAGGTGGTTGAGCTTTCTGATCATCGTCTTGTCGTTGCCGTTCTGTTATCCCGTTCCCTCGCGCCGCTTTGCACCATGTACCCTCGGACGGGAGCGCGTCGCGCCCGGTCCAAAACCAAGGACGATCCGTCTCATGCGGAGCTTCATGTCCGTCACTCGAAAGCGGTTGACCCCTGTTAGCGAAGCGGGATCAGCGGGGCAACTTTTTTGCCCCCTCTGTGGCGGGATGCGGGGGATTCCAGCCGGAAAGCTCAGGATATGGGCGGTTTTTTGCCGATGTTATCGATAACAATTCGGCGCATCTGCGTGGGGCTGCGATGGCCGCCGCAGGCCCTGCGTGTCACGCCGCAACCGTCAGCTCCACGCGGGCGGCAGTTCATCGGCCAGAGGCCAGTAGAAATCCGGCGGAAGCCCCGCTTCGGCGCGCTTTTCCTCGTTGAAGGGCGGCTTTGTGCCGCCGGGGAAATAGCGCCGGATCAGACCGTGGAATTCGTCTTTTGGATCAAGCCCCTGTCGGCCACAGAGAAAGTTGAACCACTTGGCGCCATAGGCGACATGGCCGACCTCCTCGGCATAGATCACCTCAAGGGCTGCGACCGTCTCCGGGTCTTTCGCATTTTGAAAAATCTTGATCATGCCGGGTGTGACGTCGAGCCCGCGGGCCTCAAGCACCATGGGCACGACTGCCAGCCGCCCCATGATGTCCTCCGCTGTGTCCTCGGCGGCGCGCCACATCCCGGCGTGGGCGGGCAGATCGCCGTAAAACGACCCCATCGCCTCAAGCCGGTCGCAGACCAGATTGAAATGCTTGCTTTCCTCGTCTGCCGATTTCACCCAGTCGTCGTAAAATCCGAGCGGCATGTCGATATCGGTAAAGCGAGCGACGATATCCCAGTGTAAATCCACCGCATTCAGTTCGATATGTGCAATGGCATGCAGGATCGCCTTGCGCCCCTCCGGGCTTCCGGGCTTGCGTTTCGGCACGTCGCGCGGGTTGAGTTGCTCTGGCTTTTCGGGCCGGGCGGGTTGCATCGGCGGATGCGCCGTACCGAGCGGGATCGGGGGGCCTGCCGCACGGCTGTCGCGCCACATCGTCGCGTAGCGATGCGACAGCGCGGTCTTTTCCCGACCATCGGCGGTGCGCAGCACCTCCTCTGCCATGCGGGCAAGCGTGAGGCTCATGCCTTGGCGGCCTCGAGCACCTCGGTTGCGTGGCCCGCGACCTTGACCTTGTCCCAGACCTTCGCGACCTTACCGGTCTCGTCGATCAGCACGGTCGAGCGGACGATGCCCCAAAAGCTCTTGCCGTACATCTGCTTTTCGGCCCAGACGCCGTAGTCTTCGCAAACCGTACCGTCCTCATCGGACAACAAAGGGATGCCGAGGGAATGCTTGGCGCAGAAATTCTCGTGTTTCTTCACGGAATCTTTGGAAATCCCGAAGACCGCGACACCGGCTGCGGCGAACTCATCCTTGAGCGCGGTGAAATCCAGCGCTTCGGTGGTGCAGCCGGGCGTGTTGTCCTTGGGGTAGAAATACAGCACCACCTTCTGGCCACGCAGCGCCGACAGGGTGACGCTGTCGCCCCCATCGCGGGGCAGGGTGAAATCGGGGGCCATCGTACCGGCGTCGATCATGGGGTTTTCCTCTCAACAGGCATGTGTGAGTTTCACAGGGAGTTGCATTGCGCTTGGCTTTCGTTTTAGGCCGCTTTGCGACAAGATAAAACCGACAGTCGCCCCCGCAAGACGACGCGCAGGAAAATCAACGAGCCGATTTTGTCCGACGAGACCGAAAACCACGCCGCAGAGCCGCCGGGCACGCCCGAGCCGCGCAAGCGCAAGCCTTTGAAGACCCATCACAAGATCGGGATCTGGACGGTTGCGCTGATGTTGGCTTTGGCGCTGTTCGCGGCGCTCGCGGTTTTGGCGTTTACGGGCCGGGTGATCACCTTTCCCGAGGTTTTGACCGTGCGGATCGAAGCGGCGATCAACCACAAGCTCGACGGGCCGCAGGTCTCCATCGGCCAGATCGACGCCGTGGTCGATCGCAATTTCGTGCCGCGGGTCACCGCTCGTAATGTCGGCATCATCGACGGCTCCGGGGCGGAGATCGGGCGGCTCAACAGTCTGCGCGCGGTGCTATCGAAAGAGGCGTTGAAATCGGGACGGTTGCAACCGGATACCTTGCGGCTTTCGGGGGCGCAGATCACCGTGCGGCGGCGCGCCGATGGCACATTCGCGCTCGATTTCGGTGGCACGCAGGGGGTGGCCGGGTCGGGCATCGAAGTGCTCGAAGCCATCGACACCGCCTTTTCGAGGCCGCCGCTTTCCGAGATCACCCGGGTCGAGGCGCGCGAGATCACCGTGTCGCTGGAGGATGCGCATTCGGGCCGGATCTGGCAGGCGACAGATGCCGGTATCGTGTTGAAGAACACAGAACAACTGATTGATATGGCGCTCGATTTCGAACTGTTTAACGGCACGGAAGAGCTGTCGCGTATCGAGTTGGGCTTTGCCTCCGCCAAGGGGTCTCTGGCGACGACGATTTCGCTCAATATGGAGCGCGCGCCGACCCGCGATTTCGCGCTGCAAAGCCCGGCGCTGTCCTTCCTTTCGGTGGTCGATGCGCCGCTGTCGGCCTCGATGCGGGCGGAGGTCGACGCGCAGGGACAACTGTCGCAATACACCGGTTCGCTGGCGATTGCGCCGGGGCGGATCGTGGCGGGCGAGGGGGCGGAGCCGATCGCCTTCGAGGGCGCGCGCGGTTATTTCGACTACGACCCGAAGCGCGAGCGGATCGATTTCCCCGAGCTGCGGCTTGCCACCGATGCGCTGGAGATGACCGGGCGGGGGCAGGTGCTTTTGGGCGATTTCGAGAACAACTGGCCGCAGAGCTTTACCGGGCAATGGCAATTTTCCGAACTCAAAGTGGCCCCCGAAGGGATGTTCGACGCGCCCTTGGTGTTCGATCAGGCCGTGGTCGATGTCCGGCTGAGGCTGGCGCCTTTCCGGCTCGCCATCGGTCAGCTCGATCTGGGGCAGACGACGCCCGAGGGCGATCTCTGGCTGCGCGGCAAGGGGCGGGCGGAGGCCACGCCCGACGGCTGGCAGGCGGGGCTCGATCTGTCCGTCGAGGAGATGAGTCTCGCACAGCTTCTGGCGCTCTGGCCGCCCGCCGCCGTGTCCAAGACGCGGGGCTGGATGGCGGAGAATATTCAAAGCGCGACCTATCGCGATCTCGATCTGGCGCTGCGGTTCAACCCGGGGCAAAGCCAGCCGGTGCTGGCGCTCGACTGGGATTTCGAGGATCTCGACCTGCGCTTCATGAAAAGCCAGCCGCCGGTCGAGGGCGGATCGGGGCACGGGGCGATTTTCGGGCCTGCGATGGCGATCACCATGGCAGGCGGCGCGATCACCGCCCCGTCGGGCGGGGCGGTCGAGGTGGCGGGCACCACCCTGCGTATCCCGGATATTTACGCCAAACCGGCGCGGATCGAGATCGGGCTTGCGACCCGCTCCAGCATCGAGGCGGGGATGGCTCTGATGGCGGAGCCGCCGTTTTCAGTGTTGCAAGAGGCGAGTTTCGGTCCGGATGTGGCCAAAGGGCAGGCGGAGCTGCACGGCCAGATTGCCTTGCCGCTGATCCAGAAGGTGATGCCGTCGGATGTGAATTATCTCTTGAACGGGGTTTTGAGCGATGTCTCTTCCGAGCAGCTCATGCCCGGGCAGGTGCTCTCTGCGGATCAGCTGCGGCTGACGGTCGATCCTTCGGGGATTTCGGTGGCGGGCGAGGCGCGCATCGGGACGGCGCAGATGGCGGGGCAGTGGCGCAAGGCCTTCGGGACGGAACATCGCGGCATCTCCGATATAACCGGGCGGGCGCGGATCAATCAGGCGCTGCTCGACACCTTCGGCATCGCATTGCCCGCGGGTATGGTGGGGGGAGAGGCCTGGGGCGATCTCTCGGTTGCGCTGCGCAAGGGAGAACCGCCGAAATTCTCGCTCAGCTCGGATCTCTCGGGTCTTCGCCTGTCCTTTGCGCCTGTGGGCTGGGGCAAACCGGCGGGCACCAAGGGGCTTTTGAGCCTCGAAGGTACGGCGGGAGCACAGCCGGAGATCACGACATTGTCGCTCAGTGGGGCCGGGCTTGAGGCCACGCAGGGACGGGTGACGCTGACTGCGGGCGGACAGTTCGACCGGCTGTCTTTCGGGCGCGTGCGTTTGGGCGGCTGGCTCGATGTGCCTTTGGCGCTGATCGGGCAGGGCAAGGGCAACCCGGTCAAGGTGGCGATCACCGGCGGGACGCTGAACCTGCCGCGGGCCACATTCGGCGGTTCCGGTGCGGGCGCGCCGTCGGCGGCAGCTGTGCCGATCGAGGTGCAACTCGACAGGCTCCGGATTGCCGAGGGGCAGGAGCTGACCGAATTTTCCGCGCGCTTGTCGGCGGCGTCCGGCGACGTGACAGGATCGTTCCGCGGCCTGCTCAACGGCACGGGGCCGCTCACCGGGACGGTGAGCCCGGGACCCTACGGCCCGACGATCACCGCCACCTCAAAGGACGCGGGCGCGGTGGTGCAGGCTTCGGGCCTTCTGGAACGTGCTGCGGGCGGGACGCTGAACATCGGTCTCACGGCGTTGGCGGAAAAAGGCAGTTACGACGGGCGGGTGGTGGTCGGTGACATCCGGGTGCTCTCCGCGCCCTCGCTGGCGGAACTGCTCTCGGCGGTCTCGGTCGTGGGGTTGATCGAACAGATGACGGGTGGCGGCGGGATCCTTTTTACTCATGTACAGAGCGATTTCACCATGAAGCCCGGACGGCTGACGGTGCGGGGCGGCACGGCGGAAGGGCCCTCCCTTGGCATTTCCATGGAAGGGCTCTATGACAGCGCCGCCGGGGTGGTGGATTTGCAGGGCGTGGTGTCGCCGGTCTATTTCATCAACGCTCTGGGGCAGGTCGTATCGCGCAAGGGCGAAGGATTGTTCGGCTTTACCTACACGCTCACCGGCGCGGCGAAACATCCGGCGGTCGGGGTCAACCCGCTGTCCCTTTTCACCCCGGGCGCGTTGCGGGATATTTTCCGCAAGAAACCCGCCGGCGATCAATAATGTGATCAAAACAAGCTCTGAGGCATTCCATGAAACTGTCCGATTTCGATTTCGATCTGCCCGAGGGGCTGATTGCCACGCGTCCCGCCAAGCCGCGCTCGTCCGCGCGCCTTCTGGTGGCGACGCCCACGCGGATCGTGGACGGGCATGTCACGGATTTGCTCGACTGGTTCCGCCCCGGCGACAGGTTGGTTCTGAATGACACCAAGGTGCTGCCCGCGCGGTTGACCGGCAAGCGGGGGCGCGACACGGCGCAGGGCTATCAGGAAGCGAAGATCGAGGTCACGCTTCTGGAGCCGCAATCGGTGCCGGGGCAGTGGCGGGCGCTGATCAAGCCATTGAAAAAGATCAAAGAGGGCGAGGACGTGCGGTTTTCCGACGATCTGTCCGCCACGTTGGTCGCCAAGGAAGACGGCGAGGCCGTGGTGGCGTTCAACCTCACGGGGGAGGATTTCGACCGGGCGCTGAATGCGGCAGGCTCGATGCCGCTGCCGCCCTATATCGAAGCGAAACGCAAGGCGGATCAACAGGATAAGACGGATTATCAGACGGTCTGGGCGAAGAACCTCGGTGCGGTTGCTGCCCCCACCGCCTCGCTGCATTTCGACGAACCGCTTCTGAAGGCGCTGGCCGAGAAGGGCGTCGAGTTCACCTATGTGACGCTGCATGTCGGTGCGGGGACGTTCCTGCCCGTGAAGGTCGATGACGTGTCGCAGCACAAGATGCATTCCGAATGGGGCGAGGTGTCCGAAGGCGCCGCCATCGAAATCAACACCACGAAGCAACGCGGCGGGCGGGTGATCCCGGTGGGCACCACGGCCTTGCGTCTTATCGAGAGTGCGGCCCCTGCGCCGGGTGTGATCGCGCCGTTTCTGGGCGAGACCGATATTTTCATCAAACCGGGCTATGAGTTCCGCGTCGCCGATGCGTTGATGACCAATTTCCACCTGCCGAAATCGACGCTGATGATGCTGGTCTCGGCGATGATGGGGCGGGAGCGGATGAGGCAGGTCTATGACCATGCGGTGACCGAGGGCTATCGGTTCTTTTCCTATGGTGACGCGTCTCTGCTGTTGCCGCAGGAACCGTGATCGGCCAACAGCCCTCCGCAGACCTTCTTAAAGCGTTAACCTTAACCTGATTAACCTTAACGCGAACATCCGCCCGGTCCGGGGCGGGGCGCCCTGCCGCCTCTGCACCCGGTTTCCCTCACCCGGTTTCCCCCTGTCCCGAATCCCCCTAGGCTCTTTTTATGCGTTACGTTCTTGCCAATACCTCGCCCCTGCTCCTCGGCATTCTTCTCCTGATGATCGGCAACGGGCTTCAGGGTACGCTGCTCGGTGTGCGCGGCGTGGCCGAAGGGTTTTCGACGCTGGAAATCTCCATCGTCATGTCCGGCTATTTCGCGGGCTTTCTGGGCGGGTCGCAGGCCGCGCCGCTGCTGATCCGCCGGGTCGGCCATGTACGGGTGTTCGCAGCACTGGCCTCGTTCATCTCCGCCGCGCTGATCCTGTTTCCGGTGGTGACGAACCCATGGGTCTGGACCGCGCTGCGCGTGGGTCTCGGGTTCTGTTTCTCCGGCGTCTATGTGACCGCCGAAAGCTGGCTCAACAATTCCACCACCAATGAGATGCGCGGCAAGGTGCTGTCGGCCTATATGCTGGTACAGACGCTTGGCATCATTCTCGCGCAATGGATCCTGTCGCAGGGCGATCCCTCGGGCTTTGTGCTCTTCATCATCCCGTCCGTGCTGGTGTCGATCTCCTTCGCGCCGATCCTTTTGTCGGTGACGCCCACTCCGGCTTTCGAGACCACCAAGCCGATGACCCTGCGCCAGCTGTTCAAGGCTTCGCCGCTGGGCTGTGTGGGCATGTTCCTGATGGGCGGCGTGTTTGCGTCGCAAATGGCCATGGCGGCGGTGTACGGCGGGCAGGCGGCCTTCAGCCTGTCGCAAATCTCCATGTTCGTGGCCGTGATCTACCTTGGGGCACTGGTGTTCCAGCTGCCGATCGGCTGGCTCTCGGATCATTCCGACCGTCGCCGGGTGATCTTTGCCGCGGCGGGCGTGGGGGCGCTGGCCTGTGCTTTAGGCGCGATGTTTGCAGGCAGTTACATGCTTGCATTGGTCGCGGGCTTTGTCGCAGGCGGTATGTCGAGCCCGCTCTATTCGCTGCTGATCGCCCACACCAACGACTATCTCGCGCCCGAAGACATGGCGGCCTCCTCGGGCGGGCTGATTTTCATCAACGGGATCGGGGCCGTGGGGGGGCCGCTCATTGCCGGGTGGCTGATGAGCGTCACCGGGCCGCGCGGCTATTGGCTGTTTCAGATCGTGCTGATGGCCGGGGTTGCGCTCTATGCGCTCTGGCGGATGTCGCGGCGGCCTGCGATTGCCGTGGAAGACAGCGCGAGCTACGTTCCCGTGATGCCCTCGACCACGCCTGTGGCCGCAGAGGTGGCGCAGGAAGTGGCCATTGAGCGGGCGGAAGAAGGGTCGAATGCGTCGGCGTCCTGATGTCCATCGGCAACATTTGGAAAAGTGACGTCGTGTCGTAGATAATGAACTTGCTTTGCTGTCGAAGCTTTGTAACGGTTTCGTAAAGACAAGCCGTCGAAAGGAGCGAGGCCGATGGCGCACACACAGACCGGAGCACAGGATGCCGCAATCAGGGGGCAAGAGAAGAGCCCGGAACAGATTATGGCCTTTTGGCTCGATGAGTTGGCCCCAGCAGATTGGTATCGGGTGGATGAGGCGCTCGATCAGAAAATTCGGGACGCGTTTCTTGTGACCTGGCAAAGGGCGCAGGAGGGGGCCTATTCGCTCTGGCTGACCTACCCCTCGGGGGCCTTGGCCTATGTGATCCTGAACGATCAGATGTCACGCAACATGTTCCGTGGCACGGGGCAGGCCTTTGCCTCCGACCGGGCGGCGCTTGCGGCGGCGAAGGCGGCGCTGGACAAGGGTTGGGATCTGCGGATCGACGCACCGGCGCGGCAGTTCTTTTACCTGCCTCTGATGCATTCCGAATGCCTTACCGATCAGGAGCGCTGCGTGCGGTTGATGTTCGAACGTCTCAAGGGCGAGGATAGCAACCTTCTGCATGCCCGTGCGCATCGCGAGGTGATCCGTCTGTTCGGGCGGTTCCCCTATCGCAATGCGGCCCTGTCACGGGCCACGACGGAAAGCGAACAGGCGTTTCTGAGCCGGGGGGGCTATCCGGCGCTGTTGCGTGAGATGGGGCCTGTCGCAGCCTGACATTTGATTTCTAAAGAGAAATTATGAAGTTATGCGTTTCCTGCTCAAGCTATGCGTTGAGCGGGATGCAGCCTTTCGTGCAAGAGGTTCAGCCGGTCGTTGCTCCGACTCCCAAGATAGTTTAGCGTCAAACTAATTTCTGCCGCCTGCCGGTTTGCCGGCCGTGGCGGGACGCTCTAAACTGGTTTCGGGAGGATTCCTCATGTCTGACACATCTTTCGACCTCGTGGTCATCGGCGCGGGCCCCGGCGGCTATGTGGCCGCCATTCGTGCAGCGCAGCTTGGCCTCAAGGTCGCTTGCGTGGAGCGCGAAAATCTTGGCGGGATTTGCCTGAACTGGGGCTGTATCCCGACCAAGGCGCTGTTGCGCTCGGCGGATGTGTTTCACAGCATGCACCGCGCCAATGAATTCGGCCTCTCGGTCAAAGACATTTCCTTCGATCTCGACGCCATCGTCAAGCGGTCTCGCGGCGTTGCGGCGCAGATGAACGGTGGGATCAAGGCCTTGTTCAAAAAGAACAAAGTGACCTCGATCATGGGCGAGGCCAAGCTGGCCGGCAAAGGCACGGTCGAGGTCAAAACCGACAAGGGCACCGAGGTGCTCACAGCGAAAAACATCATCGTCGCGACTGGCGCGCGCGCCCGCGAGCTGCCCGGGCTTGAGGCCGATGGCGATCTGGTCTGGACCTACCGCCACGCTTTGAAACCGGTACGGATGCCTAAGAAACTTCTGGTCATCGGGTCGGGGGCGATCGGCATCGAATTCGCGTCTTTCTACAACACGCTGGGCGCCGACACGACGGTGGTCGAGGTGATGGATCGCGTGCTTCCCGTTGAAGACAAAGACATTTCCGCCTTCGCCAAGAAGCAGTTCGAAAAGCAGGGGATGAAGATCCTGCAAAAGGCGATGGTCAAGAAACTCGACCGCACGCCGGGCAAGGGCGTCGTCGCGCATATCGAAATGGGCGGCAAGACCGAGACGATGGAGTTCGACACGGTGATTTCCGCGGTCGGCATCGTCGGCAATTGCGAAGGGCTTGGTCTTGAGGAAGCGGGCGTGAAAATCGACCGCACCCATGTGGTCACGGACGAATATTGCCGCACCGGTGTCGAGGGGCTTTATGCCATCGGCGACATCGCGGGGGCACCGTGGCTGGCGCATAAGGCGTCGCACGAGGGCGTCATGGTGGCCGAACTGATCGCCGGGAAACACCCGCATCCGATCAAGCCGAACTCGATCGCGGGCTGCACCTATTGCAACCCGCAGGTGGCCTCTGTTGGCCTGACCGAGGACAAGGCGAAAGAGGCGGGTTATGAGGTCAAGATTGGCAAATTTCCGTTTATCGGCAATGGCAAAGCCGTTGCGATGGGGGAGGCCGAGGGGCTGATCAAGACGGTGTTCGACGCGAAAACGGGCGAGCTTTTGGGCGCGCATATGGTGGGGGCCGAGGTCACGGAAATGATCCAGGGCTATGTCATCGCGCGGCAACTTGAGACCACGGAAGAGGACCTGATGGAAACCGTCTTCCCGCACCCGACCATGTCGGAAATGATGCACGAAGCGGTGCTCGCGGCCTATGGCCGGGCGCTCCATATCTGAGCGATACGTGACAAGAAGGCGGCCCGGGTGGGCCGCTTTTCCGCACAGGGCAACCCATTCATGCATCAATATGTGTGATGGGTGATATTATCTGCGCCCCTCTTGTGCAGAAATGTAGGTCATGTAATCTGACGCACATGACGGATTGGGATTCTCTTCGATATATTCTCGCGGTGGCGCGTGAGGGCGGGCTTTCGGGGGCCGCCCGCATCCTTGGTGTGAACCATGCCACCGTCTCGCGACAACTCGCCAAGGCGGAGGATGCCGCAGGCGTGCGCTTCTTTACGCGGCTGGCCTCCGGGCTTCAGCCGACGGAAGCCGGGCAGGTGGCCATTGCCCATGCCGAAGAGGTCGAGGCGCGCATGGTGGCGCTCGACATGGCGCTCGCGGCCCGTGACGAGACCGAGGAAGGCGAGCTCAAGATCACCATTCCGCCCCTGATGGCGGAAGATCATTTTGCCGAAGACATCAAGGAATTCAAAGCCCTGCATCCAGGGATCGACATCCAGATTCTGGGCGCGACCGAGGTATTGAACCTGCACCGGCGCGAGGCCGATGTGGCGATCCGGGTCACGCAATCGCCCGAAGAAAGCCTCTGGGGCCGGATGGTGACGCCGCAACGTGCGGGCTGGTTCGCCTCGCCCGGATTTGTCGAGCAATATCGGGATACGATCGAGCGCCGGGATGCAGAGACGCCGTTGCCTTATATCGCGTTTTCGACCTGGGTGAATTCGGCGCCGGCGGGGCTGTTCTCCGACCTGCCGCCCGCGCGCGTGGCGCTCAAGACCGACGATATGGTCTCCGCGATGTCCTTTGCCCGGCAGGGCATGGGCATGGTGCGGACCTCGCATCTTCTGGGCTCTTCCGATCCTGCTCTGGTGCGCGTGCCGGAGTTGGCCCTCTCGGACCACATCCCGATCTGGGTGCTGACCCATCCCGATTTGCGCCATGTGCCGCGCGTGACCGAGTTCATGCGGTTTATCGCGGCGCGGTTCACCGCGCGCCGGTCGCTCTACATGGGGCCGGACAAGGTGTCCGCCAACACCGCGACCCGCGCGGATGGCGCAAAGCTTGAGGGCACGCTGTCGGAAACCGTGGAATAAGACGGGGATGATCCAACAAAAAAAGCGGCCACTCAAGGGCCGCTTTTGTCGTTTTGGTGACCCGTCTCAGACGTTGACGATTTCGCCGCCGCCGGAGACCCAGTTGTGCAAGCCGCCGAGGTTCTGCACATCCTCATGTCCCAGAGATTTCAAAAGACGCACGCCGCCGGACGACCGCGCCCCGGAGGCACAATAGAGCACTTTCGTGGTCTTGGTGTCCTTCATCTGCGGCAGGCAGGAGGGCGATTTGGGATCGCATTTCGCCTGAAGCTCCTGCAACGGGATATGCAGCGCGCCTTTCGCGGTGCCGGACATATGCAGCTCCATACCGTCGCGCACGTCCACGAGCACGGTGGTGCCTTTGGCCATGCCCGCCTTGACCTCTTCGACGGAGATTTTCGAGCCGCCGCCAAACAATCCAAACATGTCAGCTTTCCTTCGCAGTCATTTCTTGTTGATTGCGCCTGTTCTAGACAGAGGTCAATGGGGCGTCTGTGATGAAATCACCGAAACTCGAAGCGCTGCTGTCGCAAAGCCGTGATTGGTGAAAAACCGGGCAGGGGGTACACTTGTTCTTGTTGTGTTCTCAATTTCCTGTTGGAACACCGCGCGGCCTCCACTAGATATGAGGGCAGAATCCGAGTGGGGTGTCTTCATGGCCGAGTTGAAATTCATCGAAGTGCGCGGTGCGCGCGAGCACAATCTCAAAAATGTGGATGTGGACATCCCGCGCGACGAGTTGGTGGTGATCACCGGGCTCTCGGGATCGGGCAAGTCGTCTCTGGCTTTCGATACGATCTATGCGGAGGGTCAGCGGCGCTATGTCGAAAGCCTGTCGGCCTATGCGCGGCAGTTTCTCGATATGATGGGCAAGCCCGATGTGGATCACATTTCGGGCCTCAGCCCGGCGATTTCCATCGAGCAAAAGACCACCTCGAAAAACCCGCGCTCGACCGTCGGCACGGTGACGGAGATTTACGACTATCTGCGGCTTTTGTTTGCCCGCGCCGGTACGCCCTATTCGCCCGCGACCGGCCTGCCGATCGAGGCGCAGCAGGTGCAGGACATGGTCGACATCACCATGCGGATGGAGGAGGGTACGCGCGGCTATCTTCTGGCGCCGATCGTGCGGGATCGGAAGGGTGAATATCGCAAGGAATTTCTGGAGCTGAGAAAGCAGGGCTTTCAGCGGGTCAAGGTTGACGGGGAATTCTACGAGTTGGATGAGCCGCCGACGCTGGACAAGAAATTCCGCCACAACATTGACGTGGTGGTGGACCGGATCGTGGTGCGCGAAGGCTTGGAGACGCGGCTGGCGGACAGCTTGCGCACAGCGCTCGATCTGGCCGACGGCATTGCCATTTTGGAGACCGCTCCGAAAGAGGGCGCGCCGGAGCGCATCACGTTTTCGGAGAATTTCGCCTGTCCGGTGTCGGGCTTTACCATCCCCGAAATCGAACCGCGTCTGTTTTCCTTCAATGCGCCCTTCGGTGCCTGTCCGCATTGCGACGGCTTGGGCGTTGAGCTGTTCTTTGACGAACGCCTTGTTGTGCCCGATGCGGCGTTGAAAATCGCCGACGGGGCAATCGCACCCTGGCGCAAGGGCAAGACGCCGTACTTCCTGCAAACTATTGAAGCGCTTGCGAAACATTACGGGTTCAAACCCTCGACCCTCTGGAAGAATATCGACCCGAAGATCCAGAAGGTGTTCCTTTACGGCTCCGGCGAGGAGGAGATCAAATTCCGCTATGACGATGGCGGGCGGGTCTATGAGATCGAGCGCAGTTTTGAGGGGGTGATCCCCAATATGGAGCGGCGCTATCGCGAGACCGACAGCAACTGGGTCCGCGAGGAATTCGAACGCTATCAGAACAACCGGCCCTGCGGTCATTGCCACGGCTATCGCCTGCGGGAGGAAGCTCTGGCGGTCAAAATCGCGGGCTTGCATGTCGGGCAGGTGGTCGAGAAGTCGATCAAGGAGGCCTATGCCTGGATCGACGGGGTCATGGACACGCTCTCGCCGCAGAAACAGGAGATCGCGCGGGCCATCGTCAAGGAAATCCGCGAACGGCTTGGGTTCCTGAACAATGTGGGCCTCGAATACCTGACCATGAGCCGCAACGCGGGCACGCTGTCGGGCGGGGAGAGCCAGCGCATTCGCTTGGCCTCGCAGATCGGGTCCGGGCTTCAGGGCGTGTTGTATGTCTTGGATGAACCCTCTATCGGGTTGCACCAGCGCGACAATGACCGTCTCATTGGGACGCTCAAGAACCTGCGCGATCAGGGCAATACCGTGGTCGTGGTCGAGCATGACGAGGACATGATCCGCGAGGCCGATTACGTCTTCGATATGGGGCCGGGGGCGGGCGTTCATGGTGGGATCGTCGTGGCCAAAGGCACGCCGGAGGAGATCGAAAAAGACCCGGCCTCGATCACCGGGCAGTATCTCGTCGGTACCCGCGAGATCGCCGTGCCGTCCGAGCGGCGCAAGGGCAATGGCAAGGTGCTCAAGGTGGTGAAAGCCACGGGCAACAACCTGAAAGACGTGACGGCGGAGTTCCCGCTTGGCAAATTCGTCGCGGTCACGGGCGTGTCGGGCGGCGGGAAATCGACGCTGACCATTGAGACGCTTTATAAGAACGCCGCGATGAAACTGAACGGCGCGCGCGAGACGCCCGCGCCCTGTGAGACGATCAAAGGCTTTGAGCATCTCGACAAGGTGATCGACATCGACCAGCGCCCGATCGGCCGCACCCCGCGCTCGAACCCGGCCACCTATACCGGCGCCTTTACCCCGATCCGCGACTGGTTCGCGGGCCTGCCGGAGGCGAAAGCGCGCGGATATAAACCCGGTCGGTTCAGCTTTAACGTCAAGGGCGGGCGGTGCGAGGCCTGTCAGGGCGATGGCGTGATCAAGATCGAAATGCATTTCCTGCCAGACGTTTACGTCGAATGCGAGACCTGTAAGGGCAAGCGGTACAATCGCGAAACGCTGGAGGTGCAGTTCAAGGGCAAGTCGATTGCCGACGTCTTGGACATGACCGTCGAAGACGCGCAGGAGTTCTTCAAGGCGGTGCCCTCGATCCGCGAAAAGATGGATGCGCTGATGCGCGTTGGGCTTGGTTACATCAAGGTCGGGCAACAGGCGACGACGCTGTCGGGCGGCGAGGCGCAGCGCGTGAAGCTCTCGAAGGAACTGTCGAAACGCTCGACGGGGCGGACACTTTACATCCTCGACGAACCGACGACCGGGCTGCATTTCGAGGATGTGCGCAAGCTCTTGGAAGTGCTGCATGAGTTGGTGGATCAGGGCAATTCCGTTGTGGTGATCGAGCACAATCTCGACGTGATCAAGACCGCCGATCACCTGATCGACATCGGCCCCGAGGGTGGCGATGGCGGCGGGCGGATCGTCGCGACCGGCACGCCCGAAGAGGTGGTCGAGGTCGCGACCTCGCACACCGGGCGCTACCTCAAGCCGCTTCTCGAACGCGCCAGGGCACGTCATGAGTGAGCGCCCGAAACTCGCCGTTCTGGCCGTCTGCGAGAGAGACGGAAAGTTCCTCATGGTCGAACGCGGCAAAGCCCCCGCGCGCGGCACATGGGGGTTTCCGGGCGGGCATGTGGAATTTGGCGAAACGCTGGCCGAGGCGGCTGCGCGGGAGCTTTTCGAAGAAACCGGCGTGGTGGCTGCGCCGGGCGCGGTGATCGACCATGTCGAACTGATTGTGCCGGACCATCATTTTCTGCTCATGGCGGTCGCTTGCCGCTACATCTCCGGGGAACCGGTGGCGGCGGACGATGCTGCGGCTGTGGATTGGATGAGCCTTGAGGATCTTTTGACGACGGCCCGCCCGCTGTCCCAGAATGTCACCCGAGTCGCGAAGGCGGCGCTTGGCTGAGGAGGCAGATATGTCCAGACGCCCGAAGATTGGACTGGCGTTAGGGTCTGGAGGCGCGCGCGGGTTTTGCCACATCGGCGTGTTGCGCGGGCTGGCCGAAATCGGCATTCGCCCGGATGTGATCGCCGGGTGTTCCATGGGGGCGCTTGTCGGCGCGGCCCATGCCGGTGGGCGGCTCGATGCGCTCGAGGACTGGGCGCGCTCGATCACACGGCGCTCGTTTCTGTCGTTGGTGGATCTTCGGTTTTCCGGTGGCGGTCTGGTCGAGGCGCGCGAGATCATGGCGCTGATTGACAGGCTCGGCCTGCCGAAACGGATCGAGGAGCTCGACCGGCCCTTTGCCGCTGTGGCGACCGATCTTGAGACCGGGCGCGAGGTCTGGTTGCGGGACGGGCCGCTCGACCGGGCGGTCAGGGCCTCTGCCGCGTTGCCGGGGATCATTTCGCCGCTCTATCATCAGGGCAAATGGCTTTTGGACGGGGGCATGGTGAACCCGGTGCCGGTGTCTCTGGCGCGGGCCATGGGGGCCGATGTGGTGATTGCCGTGAACCCGAACGCGCGGCTCGACGGCGCGCTTTGGCGGGCACCGGATGCACGTGTCCCAAACGGTGGCTTGACCGCGTTTCAGGCCCGCCTGCCGGAAGCGCTCAAGGGGCTCTGGCCGACACCCTCGACTCCGGACACGCCACCCGCGCCAGGTTATCTCGATGTGTTGTCGACCTCCATCGACATCATGACCGATCACATCCGTCGCGCTCGTATGGCAGGAGAACCGCCGCAGGTGATGCTTTCCGCCGAGCTGTCAGATATGACGGTGCTGGATTTCCACGAGGGGAAAAAGGCCATCAGCGACGGGTTTCGCATGGTCAGGGACCATGAGGTGATGCTCAGGCGGGTGTGTTCTGTCGCTTGAGCGCTCTGACGCTCAGGGACAGAAGCAGGATCGTTCCCAATCCAGCGAGTGCTGCAACGCCCCATTCCGTGCCCCAGTTTTTCACCACGATGGCCACGAGCGCCCATGCAACCCCCAAAGGGTAAAGCGGCGCGTCGGGGCGCAGGCGGGTTCCGACATAGGCCACGACGAGCGCGCCGATGAGGCAGAGATAGGCCCAGCCGACACCCCCCAAAACAATGCCATAGCCCGCACCGATATAGCCCAGAGAGGCGAAAGACGCTGCCGTCAGCCAGCCTGCGAACAGTGCTGTGGGCGCGCGGGCGAGCCAAGGGTCGAGCACAGGGGCCTGCACCATCGCGATTAAGGCACAAAAGAGCATGAGAAAGATCAGAACGGTCGCGATCACCGGGTTCATCGTGGCGACGGTCAGCCATGGCGTGCCAATCAACAGTGCCAGAATAAGCGGCGGGCGCATGGGGATCCAGTCTGGCGCGTCATGGCGTTTGAGGCCGATGACGGCGGAGACGATGAGCCAGATGTAGATCACGCCCCAGATTGAGAATGCGTACCCCGCCGGGCCGACGGGGGCGTCGCCTTGGGGGATCGGGAAGGCATCCGGGTCATAGCCGCGAAAATCGGGGGCGAGCAAAGGCCCCGCGATGGCAAAGGCGAGGGCTGCGGCGAGATGCAGGAGGGCGATGAGGCGTGTTTTGGTCATGGCGCTGATATAGAACGAAAAACGGCGCCGGAAAGGGCGCCGTTTGTTTTGAGTATTTTTCGCAGCAAAGGAAACTCAGACGAGTTGCCCTTCGGCGGTGAGCGTCAGCTTGCCGTTCAGGTAGCGCGAGAGCACCTCGGGCAGGGTGACGGAGCCGTCGGCGTTCTGGCCGTTTTCCAGGACCGCGATCAGGCAGCGACCAACCGCGAGGCCGGAGCCGTTCAGCGTATGGACAAACTCGGGCTTGCCACCGTCCTTCGGTTTGAACCGGGCGTTCATGCGGCGCGCCTGATAATCGCCTGCGGTCGAGACCGAGGAGATTTCGCGGTATTTGTCCTGACCGGGCAGCCAGACTTCGATGTCATGGGTGCGTTTCATGCCAAAGCCCATGTCGCCGTCGCAGAGCTTGACGGTGCGGTAGGGCAGGTTCAGTGCCTCCAGAATGTTCTGGGCCTGTGTGGTCATGCGGGCATGTTCGGCCTCGCTGTCGTCCGGGTGGACGATGGAGACCATTTCGACCTTTTCGAACTGGTGCTGGCGCAGCATGCCGGCGGTGTCGCGGCCCGCAGAACCCGCCTCAGAGCGGAAACATTGGGTGTGCGCCGCGTAGCGCATCGGCAGGTCGGCCTCGTTCACCGTCTCGCCATTGACGAGGTTGGTGAGCGTCACTTCGGCGGTCGGGATCAGCCACCAGCCATTGGTGGTTTTGTAGCTGTCTTCGCCGAATTTCGGCAGCTGGCCTGTGCCATACATCATCTCTTCGCGGACCATCACCGGGGTGATCGCTTCGGTCAGCTCATGTTTGTCGACATGGGTGTCGAGCATAAATTGCGCCAGCGCCCGGTGAATGCGCGCAACCGCGCCTTTGAGCACGACGAACCGCGCACCGGAGATTTTGGCCCCCGCTTCGAAATCCATGCCTTGGACAACACCGGCCAGATCGTAATGCTCTTTCGGGGTGAAATCGAAGGTTGCGGGCGTGCCCCAGCGGTGAATTTCGACGTTGTCGTTTTCATCCGCACCGACCGGCACGTCATCGTAAAGCACGTTCGGGAGCGCCATCAGCATCTCGGCGAGGCGCGCGTCCTCTTCCTTGGCCTCGTCATTGAGACGGGCGATTTCTGCCTTTTTGTCGGCGACAAGCGCGCGGAGGCGCTCGAATTCTGCCTCGTCACCTTTCGCCTTGGCGGCACCGACCTCTTTCGAGGCTTTGTTCTGCTCGGCCTTGGCCTCCTCGGCGGCGGCAATCTTGGCGCGGCGGTCTGCGTCGAGGGCCAGAAGCTCGGACGACACCCCGGACAAGCCGCGGCGGCTCATGGCAGCGTCGAACGCTTCGGGGTTTTCGCGAATGGCCTTGATGTCATGCATCGGACTGGTCCTCGGGGTTGGTTGGTTTGGGCGCGGTTATGCAACAGGGGAAGAGAGGAGGGAAGGGGGATTTCGGGCAATCCACTTGGGGAATCCGCTTCGACCCCTTGCTCTTGGAGCGGTTTGTGCACATCTAAGCAAAAACCGACGATGAGGGACCCATGCCAGCCAAAGCCATTCACTCCTGTATCCGCGTGCTCGACGAGGCGCGCTCGGTTGCGTTTTACGAGGCGGCGTTTGGGCTCACGGTGGCCGATAAGCTCGATTTCCCGGATTTCGCGCTGATCTATATGTCGAACCCGCTTTCGGAGTTCGAGCTTGAACTGACGATCAACAAAGGTACCACTGAGCCTTACGATCTTGGCACTGGCTACGGGCATTTCGCCGTGTCGGTCGAGGACCTCGACGCCGAACATGCGCGGATGTCAGAGGCAGGTCTCACTCCCGGTAAGATCGTCGATTTCGCTCCCGCAGGCACGCGCGTGGCGAAGTTCTTTTTCATCACCGACCCGGATGGCTACAAGATCGAAGTGATCCAGCGCGGCGGGCGGTTCAAATAAGCTTCTAACGAGCGCGTGACCTAAGGTCGGGCCCGGCTGGACAAGGCCAAATCCCGCCTATAGGGTGCGCGGCGACTTTCATGGGGTGGGAAGACCCGCCCCCACAGACACACACGTGACACAAAGGACCAACAGATGTTCGTGACCCCCGCCTATGCGCAGGCCGCAGGTGCCGCCCCCAACCCGGTGATGTCTTTCGCGCCGCTGATCCTGATCTTCGCGATCATGTATTTCCTGATGATCCGCCCGCAGCAGAAGAAGATGAAACAGCACAAGGCGATGATCGAAGCCGTGCGCCGTGGCGACGAGGTTGTGACCGCCGGTGGTATCATGGGCAAGGTGGCGAAGGTGCGTGAAGACGGTTTCGTCGAGGTCGAGATCGCCGAGGGCGTGAAGGTGAAGGTGCAGAAAGCCACCCTCGCCAATGTGGTTTCCAAAACCGAACCCGCTGCGGACGCCTGATCTGCGCGCGTGAACATACAAGGCCCGCCACCCGCGCGGGCCTTTCCCTTTTGAAAGACGTCTCAGGACATTCCCATGTTGCAAATGCCTCTCTGGAAACGGATCGTCATCTGGGGGCTCGTGGCCCTCGGTCTTCTCGCCGCCTTGCCCAACGCGTTCTATCCGCGGGTCGAGGGGCATAACGACGCCATCGCGGCGATCGAGAAGTCCGGCGAGACCCCGGAGCGTGCCGTGGCACGCGATGCCTGGCCGTCTTTCCTGCCCTCCTCTCTGGTGAACCTCGGTCTCGATCTTCGCGGCGGCGCGCATCTCTTGGGCGAGGTGCAGGTCGAGGAGGTCTATGCCTCGCGCATGGATGCGCTTTGGCCGGAGGTGCGTGACGCGCTGCGCGACGAGCGCGACACTGTGGGGACGATCCGCCGTCTGGATGCGCCTGCGGGCGAGCTGCGGGTGCAAATTTCGGAATCCTCCGGTATGGAAACCGCGTTGGCAGCGGTGCGCAAACTCGGCACCTCCGTGATTTCTCTGACCGCAGCGGGCGAAAAGGACATTGCGGTGTCTGCCGTCAATGACGTGATCACGGTTCAATTGTCTGACGCCGAAAAGGCCGCGACCGACGACCGGACGATGCAGCAGACCTTGGAAATCATCCGCCGCCGGGTCGACGAGGTCGGCACACGCGAGCCGACGATCCAGCGTCAGGGCGAAGACCGCGTCCTCATTCAGGTGCCGGGCATCGGGTCCGCCGCCGAGCTGAAATCGCTGATCGGCACCACCGCAAAACTGACCTTCAACCCGGTTGTGGGCCGCACCACCAACCCGGATGAGGCCCCCGGCGCGCGCAATTTCATCGCGCCTTCGGTCAACGAGCCGGGCATCTACTATATTCTCGAACAGACCGCCGTGGTGTCGGGCGACGAGCTGACCGACAGCCAACCCGCCTTCGACCAGAACGGGCGGCCTTCGGTGACCTTCCGCTTCAATCCGACCGGTGCGCGCAAGTTCGGCGATTATACCGCCGCCAACGTCGGCGCGCTGTTTGCCATCGTGCTCGATAACGAAGTCATTTCCGCGCCGCGCATTCAGGATGCGATCCGCGGCGGGTCGGGCCAGATCACCGGCTCCTTCACCGTCGAGGAATCGACCGAGCTTTCGGTTCTGCTGCGCGCAGGGGCGCTTCCGGCCAAGATCAACTTCCTCGAAGAACGCACCATCGGGCCGGAGCTCGGTGCCGACAGCATTGAGGCCGGTAAAGTCGCGACCATGGTCGCTTTCGCTGCCGTGCTGATCTTCATGGCGGTGGCCTATGGCCTCTTCGGCATCTTCGCCAACCTCGCGCTGATCATCAACGTCGGGCTTCTGTTTGGCTTGCTGTCCTCCATCGGCGCTACGCTGACCCTGCCGGGGATCGCGGGGATCGTGCTGACGGTCGGGATGGCGGTGGATGCCAACGTGCTGATTTTCGAACGCATCCGCGAGGAGCTGAGGAATTCGAAATCCACCGCGCGGGCGATCGAGCTTGGCTATGAAAAGGCACTTTCGGCCATTGTCGACGCCAACATCACGACGTTCATCACCGCTGCGATCCTGTTCGTCATGGGCTCCGGTCCGGTCAAGGGCTTTGCCGTGACACTGACTTTGGGTCTGATCACCTCGGTCTTCACCGCGATCTATGTGACGCGGGCGATGGTTTTGATGTGGTACGGGCGCAAAAACCGCAAGGGCTGGACGCTTAAGGGCGTGCATCTCGTGCCCGCCGACACCGCGATTGATTTCTTCAAACGCTCCAAGATCACCTTCGGCTTGTCGTCCGTGATGGTCGTGGTGGCGTTGGTGTCCTTCATTTCGCTGGGGCTCAATTTCGGCATCGACTTCAAGGGTGGCACAACGATCCGGACCCAGTCCGAATCCGCCGTGGATGTCGGCGAATATCGTGCCGCGCTCTCGACGCTGGATCTTGGCGATGTGTCGATCACCGAGGTCTATGACCCGAATTTCGCCGAGAACCAGCATGTGTCGCAAATCCGCATTCAGGCCCAGGACGAGGTCGAGGCGATTACGCCGGAAACCGTGCAAAAGGTCGAGGATGCGTTGAAAGTGGTCGATCCGTCGATCACCTTCCCCTCCGTCGAATCCGTCGGGCCGAAGGTCTCGGGCGAGCTGATCTGGACTGCCGTTGAGGCCGTGGCCGCCGCCATCGTCGCTGTGCTGTTCTACATCTGGTTGCGGTTCGAATGGCAGTTCGCTTTGGGCGCAGTGATCGCGCTTGTGCATGACGTGGTGATCACCATCGGGATTTTCGCCCTCTTCGGTATCCAGTTCGACCTGACGATCATCGCGGCGCTTTTGACCATCGTCGGGTATTCGCTCAACGATACGGTGGTGGTGTTCGACCGGGTGCGTGAGAACCTGCGCAAGTACAAGAAGATGGATCTTGGCAGCGTGCTCAACATGTCGATCAACGAGACCCTGTCGCGGACCGTGATGACCTCGGGCACCACGTTGATTGCGCTGATCGCGCTTTTGGTGCTGGGCGGTGACGTGATCCGGGGCTTCGTCTTCGCGATGACGCTTGGCGTCGTGGTCGGGACCTGGTCGTCGGTGTTCGTTGCCTCCAACATCCTGTTGTGGCTCGGCGTCAAACGCGACTGGGACAAGAAAGAGCCGACCCCCGGCATTCAAACTGATGGCAGCGCGGTTTGACGCGCGCGCGGGATTGAGTATTTTAAGCACAAAGGAGAGGCTCGCGCGTGTCGCGGGCCTTTTTCGCCAGAGGAGGATGCCATGCAGTTCAACGAGATGCCGTTTCAGGATGCCGTGCCGGTCGATGGTTACGGGCCGAACATGTTTCGTGTCGGCGGCAAGGTCTATGAGGGGGCGGTGCTGATCTGTGGCGAGCAGGTCATTCCATGGGGCGGCTACGCCGACACCGAAGCGTTGCTGGAAATCCGTGCGAGGGTCGATTTCGTCATCGTCGGCACCGGTGCGGAGATGACCCATCTGCCGCAAGCCTTCCGCGCGCCGATGGACGCGGCGGGGTTGGGGCTTGAGCATATGGCCACGCCCACGGCGGCGCGCACCTATAATGTGCTGGCCTCTGAGGGGCGTCGCGTCGCGGTGGCATTGCTTCCGGTTTGATCCGGATCAGATCAAAATTTTAGAATCGCTTTAAAAAGGCGCCCATGAGTTTGATTTCCGTGAAAGATCTGACCGTCTCCCGGGGCGGTATGCCGGTCCTCGAAGGGCTGAATTTCACCGTGTCTCCGGGCGAGATCATGGTGCTGCGCGGACCGAACGGGGTGGGCAAGACCACGCTTTTGCGCACGCTCGCACGTCTTCAGCCGCCTTATGCGGGCACGGTGGAGGCGGCGCCCGATGCGGTGGCCTATGCGGCCCATGCGGACGGGTTGAAGGCGACGTTGACCGTCTCGGAAAACCTCGCCTTCTGGGCCGGGGTTTATGGCGGGCATGACATTGCGCCAGCGTTGCGGGATTTCAATCTGGAGGCCTTGCGGGATCGCCCCGCCGGGAACCTGTCCGCCGGGCAGAAGCGCCGTTTGGGGCTGGCGCGGCTCATGGTGACGGGGCGTCCGGTCTGGGTGCTGGATGAGCCGACCGTGTCCTTGGATGTGGCCTCCGTCGAGCTTTTCGCGAACGCCGTGAAAACCCATGTGGACGCGGGCGGTGCGGCGGTGATTGCGACGCATATTCATCTCGGCTTCGAGGAAACCGTGTTCGATGTGACGCCCTACAAGGCCCGCCACGATGTCATTCGCAATGATTTTGACGAGAGTTTCCTATGATCCGGCTGTTCTGGCGTGACATCACTCTGGCGTTTCGTTCGGGCGGCGGTTTCGGGCTTGGCCTCGGGTTCTTCCTGATCCTCGTGACCCTCGTGCCCTTTGGCGTCGGGCCGAATGCGGAGATGCTTTCGGCCATTGCGCCGGGCATTCTCTGGGTCGGGGCTTTGCTGGCCTGCCTTCTGTCGCTCGACCGCATCTTTGCGCTCGATTTCGAAGACGGTTCGCTCGATCTTCTGGCCACCGCGCCGATCCCTCTTGAAGGTGTCGTCGCGATGAAGGCCTTTGCCCATTGGATCACCACGGGTCTGCCCTTGGTGATCGCCGCGCCTGCGCTCGGCCTTTTGCTGCATCTCGACAGCGCCGCTTATCGTTGGCTGATCGTGACGCTTTTGATCGGCACGCCCGCGCTGTCTTTCATCGGCGCTTTCGGGGCGGCTTTGACCGTGGGGCTGAAACGCGGCGGGCTGCTTTTGAGCCTTCTGGTCCTGCCGCTCTATATTCCGACGCTGATTTTCGGCGCGGAGGTGGTGCGGCGCGGGGCCGGGGGCTTTCTCGTCGGGACGCCGCTTGCGATGCAGGCGGGGATCACGCTCGGGGCCGTGGCCTTGCTGCCCTTTGCCGCAGCGGCGGCCATTCGTGTCGCTTTAAGGTGAGTTGAGATGTGTCGCGCTTCCGCTTAGGCTGGCGCGGATCATTGGGGAGAGAGACAGCTTATGGCCATCAACTGGAATGCCTTCTGGGAATGGGCAAATCCACGGAAATTCATGTGGTGGACCGACCGTGCGCTGCCCTATTTCGCCGTGCTCGCTGCGGTGATGTTCACGACCGGGCTGGTTTGGGGCTTTTTCTTCACCCCCGATGATTATCGTCAGGGTGCGACGGTGAAGATCTTCTATCTCCATGTGCCTGCCGCGATGATGGCGATCAACATCTGGGCGATGATGCTCGTCGCCTCTCTGATCTGGATCGTGCGGCGTCATCATGTGTCGGCTTTGGCCGCGAAATCCGCCGCCGCCATTGGCATGACCATGACGCTGATCGCGCTGTTCACCGGGGCGATCTGGGGCAAGCCGATGTGGGGGACCTATTGGGAATGGGACCCGCGGCTGACCTCGTTTTTGATCCTGCTGCTGTTCTATCTCGGCTATATGGCGCTTTGGGAAGCGATCGACAATCCGGACACGGCGGCCGATCTGACCTCCGTGCTCTGTCTTGTCGGTTCGGTGTTTGCGATCCTCTCGCGTTATGCGGTTCTCTTTTGGAATCAAGGGCTTCACCAAGGGGCTTCGCTGTCGATGGATGCCGAAGAGAACGTGGCCGATGTCTATTGGTATCCGGCGCTGGTGGCGATTGCAGGGTTCATCCTTCTGTTCGTGACGCTGGTGCTTTTGCGCACCCGGACGGAGATTCGTGCGCGCCGTCTGCACGCGCTGGACATGCGGGAAAGGGCGCAGCAATGATGCCGGATCTGGGGAAATACGCGGGCGATGTCCTGATGGCCTATGGGGTGACGCTGCTGTTGTTGGCAGGGCTGATCTGGCGCTCACTGGCGCGCTCCGCGAAAATGAAACGTCTTTTGAAAGAGGCCGAGGAGCGCCGCAACCATGGCTAAGATCAATCCTCTCGTTGCCCTGCCGCTGGTGTTTTTCGCCGGTCTCGCCGGGCTTTTCATGTTCGGTATGGGGCGCGAAGACGCGCAGCAATTGCCAAGCTCGCAGATCGGTCGCGATGCGCCCTCCATTGCCTCGGTGACACCGCTGGGCGAGCTGCCGCCGCTCACCGACGAGATGCTGCGCGACGGCAAGGTCAAGCTGGTGAACTATTGGGCCTCGTGGTGCGCACCGTGCCGGGTCGAACACCCGCAACTCGAGGTGCTCGCCAAGGAAGGCATCACGATCTATGGCATCAATTACAAGGACGAGGCAGGCAACGCCTTGAAATTCCTTGGAGAGTTGGGCAATCCCTATGCCGCCATCGCACAGGACGAACCGGGCCGCACGGCGCTGGAATGGGGCGTCTACGGTGTGCCGGAGACCTATATCATCGACGGCGAGGGCAAGATCGCCTACCGGTTCGCCGGGCCGATCACGGCGGAGATCGCGGAGAAATATATCAAGCCGGAGATCGCGAAGGCGGCGGAGTGAAACAGAGGTTTGGCGCCTTCCTCATGGTGTTCGGGACGGTTCTGATCCCGCTGATCGCCTATGGGACATATTGGTTGATCGCCATGGGCTGCGGCATGAACACCACGGGTTGCTCGCAATCTACGGGAGACATGCTGTTGATTATGCTTATCTTCTGGCCTTTTTGGGTGCTGCTCCTTATCGCCGTGGCGGTCATTTGGATCGGTTGGCGATTGTCCCGTAAACAATAGGTTGTCGCAAAGAAAAACCCGCCGAACTCCGGCGGGTTTTGCATTTTTGCCTGTATGCGGGGATCAGCTCAGCGCCTGATCCAGATCGGCAATGAGATCGTTGGCATCCTCGATCCCGATCGACAGACGCAGGATGTTCGGACCGGCGCCCGCTTTGATCTGATCCTCCGGGGAAAGTTGGCGGTGGGTCGTCGAGGCCGGGTGGATGATCAGCGAGCGGGTGTCGCCGAGGTTCGCCACATGGGAGAACAGTTCGAGCTTCGACACGGTCTCGACACAGGCGTCATAGCCGCCCTTCAAGGCCACGGTGAACAACGCACCGGCGCCGCGCGGGCAGATCCGGGTCATCCGATCATAATAGGGCGAGGAGGGCAGACCGCCATAGGTCACCGCCTCGACACGCGCGTCGCCTTCGAGCCAGTTGGCGATCTCGCGCGCGTTCTGGACGTGCTTCTGCATGCGCAGGCTGAGGGTCTCGATCCCCATCAACGTGTAATGCGCCGCCTGTGGGTTCAGCGTCATGCCGAGATCGCGCAGCCCCACGGCGATGCCATGGATGGTGAAGGCGAGCGGGCCGAAAGTGTCTTGGAAATCAAGACCGTGATAGGCCGGTTCCGGTTCGGAGAGCGACGGGAACTTGCCGGAGGCCGCCCAGTCGAATTTGCCGCTGTCGATGACGCAACCGCCCATCACCGTGCCGTTGCCGGTGAGGAATTTGGTCATCGAATGCACGACGAGCGTCGCGCCATGTTCGATCGGGCGGCACAGGTAAGGTGTGGCCGAGGTGTTGTCGACGATCAGTGGAATGCCTGCCGCATTGGCGATTTCGGCCAGCGCGTCGAGGTCCATGATCGCCCCCGAGGGGTTGGCGAGGCTTTCGCAGAACAGCGCCTGCGTGTTGTCGTCGATGGCATCGCGCACCGCATCGAAATCGTCGAAATCGACGAATGTTGCGGACCAGCCGAAGCGCTTGAATGTCTGGGTGAATTGGGTGAGCGTGCCGCCGTAGAGCCGGGTGGAGGCGACGATGTTCTTGCCCGGTGCCATCAGCGGGAACAGCGCCATGAGTTGAGCCGCGTGACCGGTGGAGCAACACACGGCACCTGCGCCGCCTTCAAGTGCTGCCATGCGATTTTGCAAAGCGGAGATCGTCGGGTTGGTCAGGCGGGAATAGATGTAACCGACCTCTTCGAGGTTGAACAGACGCGCGGCGTGGTCGGCGTCTTTGAACACATAGGCGGTGGTCTGGTAAATCGGCACCTGACGCGCGCCAGTGGCCGGGTCTGGGGCGGTGCCCGCATGCACCTGAATGGTGTCAAAGCCTTGTTTTCTTTCGGACATCTTGTCCTCCCAAATCGTAAAATCCCTGCGACATTACGCCCGGGGTGGGAGGGTTTCAACTGTCAGACTGTTCAGGAAGATTATGAGGCGGAGATGCGACGGACCGGGGGCGTGCCGCAAGGCTCGTGTCTCATGTCCTGCTGCGGATCAGCCGTTCATCATCAAGATGAAGAAGGACAGCAGCAACAGGAGTTCCGTTGCGGGAAGGGGGATGTCGGCAAAGATCTGTTTCATGCCTCTAGCAATAGGCGGTAAAGGTTAATTGGACATCACCTGAATCGAGGTGGATCGGAAACATTCTGTTTCTTCTTTGTTCCCGGGCGCGCGCACGCAGAGGTGCGCCGCGAAAAAGGTCTGAAAAGAGGTCGACATGACACGCATCTATCACAATCCCCGCTGCTCGAAATCGCGCGAAACGCTAAGTCTGATCGAGGCGGAGGGGATTACGCCCGAGGTGGTGCTTTATCTGGAGACGCCGGTGTCGCGGGAGACGCTTGCGGAACTGGTGCGCCGTTCCGGCCTGCCCGTGAGTGCGTTTCTGCGGGCGAAAGAGGCGGAGGCGAAAGAGCTCGGCATCACGGCCAAGTCCGATCCTGAGGCAATCCTCGATGCCATCGCGACACATCCGCGGCTGATGGAGCGCCCGGTGGTCGAGACCGAGAAGGGCGTTGCATTGGGACGACCGCCGGAGGCCGTCAAAGCGGTGCTGTGAGCCTTTCCTCGGCCATGATTTTCCGCCCCTCTTCGCAATAGGGGGAGATCGCGTATCGGGTTCGGAGTTCGGAAATATAGTCGCGCAGCATCGTCACACGGTGTGGACGAAAGGAGTCTTGAGCCCAATCGAGCGACTGGATTGAACCGACAAGAAATTGGCGAAACGCCCCACGCAACCGGCAATGGGCGAGCAACATCAGCTCCTCATCGAGATAGACAATGGCCAGCGGCCAGATCTCGCGCAGAGTGTCGCGGCCCTGCCGGTCGCGATAACCAAGCCTGAGCGCACGTTCCTGCCAACAGGCTTGTCGGATCAGGGAAAGATCGGCTTCGTACTGTTTTTGTGGCAAATACCGATGAACTAAGCCCACGGAATATTCGATTTGTGCTCGTTTTTCTTCGGGCAAACTGGCGGTAATTTTAGCCAGAGCATCGCGCGCCGCCTGTGAGAGCGCCGGATCGCCCCGCAGGCGCACCTCCGAGAGGCCAAGGACCAGCGCCTCGATCTCGATTTGTGTGAGGCTTTGTGGCGGCAGGGCGTAATCCTCGGTCAGCGTATAGCCAAAACCCGCCTCGCCCTCGATCCGCGCGCCCGAGACCCGAAGCGTGTCGATGTCGCGATAGAGCGTGCGCTGCGACACGCCCAACTCGCGCGCCAGATCTCCGGCGGTCACCGGCGGGCGCAGGCTGCGCATGAGATGCATCAGGCGAAACAGACGATCCGACTTGGCCATAGGGCCTCCTTTCGCGGTGAAAGATGCCAGAGCCCTGCTGACGGTTTCTGACAGTAGGAGCCTGACATGCTCGGCCCCAGTTGCATAGCCCAGAAAGGACGTCTCATGTTGACACTGTACCACGCCCCGCAAAGCCGCAGTTCGCGGATCATCGCCCTGTTGATGGCGCTCGATGCGCTCGACCGGGTGGATATTCGCCTGACCGATATTCCGCGCCAGAACGGCTCCGGCGGGCGCGACCCGAAGAATCCGCATCCCGAAGGCAAGGTGCCGCTTCTGATCACGGAAGAGGGCGAGGTGATCCGGGAAAGCAATGCGATCCTGCTCTATCTCACCGACCGGTTCCTCTCGGGTCTTGCCCCCGAGGTCGGTGCGCCGGGGAGGGGGGCCTATCTGAGCTGGCTGTTCTGGTACGGCAATGTTTTGGAGCCGGTCTATATGCACCAGCTTGCAGGGCTGGCGCATCCGGTTTTGACCGCGTCGTTTCGCGGTATGCCGGAGGCGGTGGCCTATCTGGCGGCGGGGCTTCAGGGGCGCGACTTCCTTTTGGGGGATCGTTATAGCGTGGCTGATCTTCTGATTGCCTCGCCATTCTTGTGGTTCCCCGAGGCCACGCCCGACGTGCCGGTGATCCGCGATTGGGTGGTACGTTGCGGGGCGCAACCCTGCATTGCGCAGTCCGTGGCCTTCGATGCCGAGGCCGCACAGGAGATGGGGCTGATCTCCGCCTGATGGACTTTCCCATCGTCCTCTGCTTCTCTGGCCACACCCCGGCCAGAGAGACATGAGATGCAGTTCGATTTCACCACGCTTCCCGCCCGCGACCGCTATCGTTTGCTGACGAATTTCGTCGGGCCGCGGCCCATTGCGCTGGTGACGACGGTCAATCCCGATGGCTCGCATAACGCGGCGCCCATGAGCTTTTTCAACGTGATGTCCTCCGAGCCGCCGCTGTTGGTTCTTGGGATTGCTTCGAAACCCGAGCAGGAAAAGGACACCGCCGCCAACATCCGCCGCACCGGCGAATTTGCCATTCACATGGTGGATATGGCGCTGTCCGAGGCCATGCTGATCGCCGGTTTGCCGGTGCCTTCGGGCGTCGATGAGCTGGCTTTGGCGGGCGTCGAGACCGAGCCATGTGCGATGATTGCCGCACCGAAAATTAAGGGCGCGTCCTGTGTGTTTGAATGCCGGACAGAGCGGCTTCTCGATTGGCCGAACCGGGTTTTGGTGATCGGCGAGGTGGTTCAGATGCACGTGCGTCGCGACTGTCTCGATGCCGAAGGGCGTTATGTGAACCCCGAGATTTATCAACCCATCGCGCGTCTGCATGGCGACAACTATGTCGGCTCCGACGCTCAATTCCTGCTCACCGTGCCGGATTTGGAGGCGGTTTTCAAGAACTGAGCGGCTGGTCTCAAGGAAGCGTCCAACTGGCCTCTTCCGATGCCGCGTAAACCGGCGCAGCATCCGGTTATGGACCCGATTCTACAGACAAAACTTAGCTTTGCCCCCTGGGCCGACCCGCGCACGGCGCGGTTGCCGGGGGTGATCCCGTTCGAGCTTTCCGACTGGCTCGAAGTCGATACGGCTTACGGCGCACAAATGGCGCTTCGCGATCATCTGATCCTGACGCGGCCGGAGGAGGTTGTGGCCCTCGATGAAAGCGCCCGGCCCGCCGCGCTGGAACTGTTCGATATGTTGCTCGCTCTGTTGCCGGGGCTTGGCTTTGCGCTTACCGATACGGAGGCAACGCGCCCCGATGGTGTCACAGTGCCGCTTGACCGCGATCACCCGATGCAGACGATGGGGCGGCTTTTGCAATGCGACATCTGTCTGATGCAGCCCGACCCGACGGGCGAAACCGATGAAAGCGTGCTCACGGGCGGGGTGCTTTGTTTCCCCTCCGGCTGGCGTCTGCCGCAGAAATTCATGAAGCCCATGCTCCGCATTCACAAACCGATTGAAGTCTACACGCCCGATCTCGCCTCCCGCGTGCAGCGCATGATGAACGGCGTGCAGGTCGGGCGCGGTTTGATGCGCGGCACCGCCTCACGCTCGGATGCGCATCTTTGCGATCCGCGATCCGAGGGCGAGCTGCGCCATGGTACGAACACGTCGAAATACATCCGGGTCGAACGCCAAAGCCTCGTGCGCCTGCCGGAAACCCGTGCGGTGGTGTTTACCATCCACACGCAGGTGGTGCTGCCCGAGGCGCTGAGCCCGGAACAGGCCGCCGCCTTGGACGAACGCCCGATCCGCCTCGCAGACTAATTACCAGTCTTCGGCAAGCGCCAGAAACTTGGTGAGACTTTCGTCCTGCGGGAACCGTTTCTGTGCGGCCCTGGCGGTCGCAATCGCCTCATCGACACGGTCGAGACCGACCAGCGCAATCGCCTTTTGCACATAAAGCCGCGCGCTGGTCTTGGCATGAAACGCCAGCCCCCGTTCGGCGACCACCAATGCATCCTGCGCCCGATCCGTCATATTCAGCGCGCGGGCGTAGAAATAGGTCACGTCCTCGCTTTCGCTGTCACGATCCATCGCTTCGCCGCAATCCTGAACCGCCAGTTCATCCTTGCCGAGATCAAGCCGCACAACACAGCGCGACAGATAGCCCTGCATCGTCGGCGCTTCTTTCAGAACCCGCGTGTAAAGCCATTCCGAGGTCTTGTCATAGCCAAGCTCATGCCAGGTCCAAGCCAGCATCCGCTGCGTGTTGTGCGAGGGCTCAAGACGTTTCGCCTGTCGCAAGTCTTTGAGAGATTTGCCGTTCTCGCCCAGTTGCCGCCACGCCACCCCGCGCGCGGCCAAGGCTTCCGCGCGTTCATACTCCGACAGTTTTGTCGCCAGCACTGCCGTGCAGGCGTCGACCACCTCGACCGGGCGCGTATTGGCATCAAGACCGACACAGGTCTCATAGTCTGCATAAGCCCCCTGAGCCCAAAGCATCAGCCCGCCCGCCAAGATCGTTCCAATCCGCATCCCGTTCTCCTTTTTAAGGAAAACCTAACCCGTTTCCTTTGTTGCACAAATACTCAAAACGAAAGCCCCGCGTTTCGACGGGGCTTTCGTGTCATCTATAGGCGTTTTTCTTACGATTTCGCTAGGTTGCGAAGCACATAATGCAGAACGCCGCCGTTCTCGATATATTCGATCTCCGGCTGAGTATCGATGCGGCACTTGACCTTGATTGTCTTGGTCGAACCGTCCGCGTAAGTGATCGCACAGTCGAGCGTCTCAAGCGGTTTGACCGTGTCGAGGCCCAGAATGGTGATGGTCTCGTCGCCCTTGAGGCCCAGCGTTTTGCGGGTGTCGTCGCCGGTGAATTCGAACGGTACGACACCCATGCCGACCAAGTTCGAGCGGTGAATCCGCTCAAAGCTCTCCGCGATCACGGCTTTGACGCCCAAAAGTGCGGTGCCTTTCGCGGCCCAGTCGCGCGAGGAGCCTGCGCCATATTGTTCGCCGCCGAAGACCACGAGCGGCGTGCCTTGGGCCTGATAGGCCATGGAGGCTTCGAAGACGGAGGTCTGTTTGCCGTCCGGGCCTTTGGTGTAGCCGCCTTCAACCCCGTCGAGCATCTCGTTCTTGATGCGGATGTTGGCGAAGGTGCCGCGCATCATGATCTCGTGATTGCCGCGCCGCGAGCCGTAGGAGTTGAACTCGCGGACCGGCACGCCGTGTTCGGTGAGGAATTTGCCCGCAGGGGTGCTTTCCTTGAACGAACCGGCGGGCGAGATGTGGTCGGTGGTGACCATATCGCCGAGGATGAGCATCACTTTCGCGTTCTCGATGTTCTGGATCGTGCCTTTCTCCGCGCCCATGCCCTGGAAGTAGGGCGGGTTCTGGATATAGGTCGACTCTGGCGGCCAGTCGTAGGTCTCGCCGCCAGACACTTTCACGCCCTGCCATTTCTCATCGCCTTTGAACACATCGGCGTATTTCCTGAGGAAGGCTTCGCGGGTCACGGTCTTGTCGACCAGTTCCGAGATTTCGGCGTTGGTTGGCCAGATGTCTTTGAGGAAGACGTCCTTGCCGTCCTTGTCCTGCCCGAGCGGCTCGGAGCTGAGGTCGATGTTCATGTCGCCCGCCAAAGCATAGGCCACAACCAGCGGCGGGGAGGCGAGGTAGTTGGCGCGCACGTCGGGCGAAATCCGCCCCTCGAAGTTGCGGTTGCCGGACAGAACGGAGGTGGCGATCAGATCGCCTTCCGCGATGGCCTCGGAAAACTCGGGCGCGATGGGGCCGGAGTTGCCGATACAGGTGGTGCAGCCATAACCCACAAGGTTAAAGCCGATGGCGTCGAGATCCTCTTGCAGACCGGCCGCCTCAAGATATTCGGTCACCACCTGAGACCCCGGCGCCAGCGACGTTTTCACCCAAGGCTTGCGGTTGAGGCCAAGCGCGCGCGCTTTACGGGCGACAAGACCCGCGCCGATCATCACATAGGGGTTCGAGGTGTTGGTGCAGGAGGTGATCGAGGCGATCACCACCGAACCGTCATGCAGATCGAAATCCTTGCCTTTGACGGCTTGCGATTTGCGCACATCGACGGATTTCGTCGCCGCGGGGCCTTCGTCCAGCATGTCTTTGGCGGCGTCGGAGACGTCGATGCCACGATAATCCGCGACCACTTTCGCGAAAGACGAGGCCGCTTCGGTGAGGGCGACATAGTCCTGCGGGCGTTTCGGGCCGGAGATGGCCGGAACGATGGTGCCCATGTCGAGATGCAGGGTAGAGGTGTAGATCGGTTCGTAATCCGCCCCGCGCCAGAAGCCGTTTTCTTTCGCATAGGCTTCGACCAAAGCGATGCGGTCTTCGTCGCGGCCGGTCTGGCGCAGGTAGCGCAGGGTTTCGGCGTCGATCGGGAAGAAGCCACAGGTTGCGCCATATTCCGGCGCCATGTTGGCAATCGTGGCGCGTTGCGCGAGCGGCAGCTTGTCGAGACCTTCGCCGTAGAATTCGACGAATTTGCCAACGACGCCGTGTTTGCGGAGCATTTCGACGACCTTGAGCACCAAGTCCGTGCCGGTGGTGCCCTCGACCATCTCGCCGGTGAGTTTAAAACCCACGACCTCGGGGATCAGCATGGAAATCGGCTGGCCGAGCATGGCGGCCTCGGCTTCGATCCCGCCAACGCCCCAGCCCAGAACGGCAAGCCCGTTGACCATGGTGGTGTGGCTGTCGGTGCCGACAAGTGTGTCGGGGTAGGCGACGTCGATGCCGTTTTGATCCTTGTCGGTCCAGACGGTCTGGGCCAGATATTCCACGTTCACCTGGTGACAAATCCCGGTGCCCGGCGGCACGACGCGGAAGTTCTCGAACGCGGTCTGACCCCATTTGAGGAACTGGTAGCGCTCCATATTCCGTTCGTATTCCCGGTCGACGTTCATTTGGAAGGCGCGCGGGTTGCCGAATTCGTCGATCATCACGGAGTGGTCGATCACCAGATCGACGGGGACGAGCGGGTTGATTTTCTTGGCGTCGCCACCGAGACCCAGAATGCCGTCACGCATGGCGGCCAGATCGACCACGGCGGGGACGCCGGTGAAATCCTGCATCAACACGCGGGCCGGGCGATAGGCGATCTCGCGCGGGTTCTGCCCACCTTTCTCGGCCCACTCAGAAAAGGCCTTGATGTCATCCGTGGAGACGGAAAAGCCGCCATCCTCGAACCGCAGGATGTTCTCCAGAACGACTTTCAACGAGGCGGGGAGTTTGGAGAAATCGCCAAAGCCGGCGTCTTGCGCGGCGGGGATCGAATAATAGGCGATTTTCTGTCCGTTCACCTCAAGCTCGCGGCGGGTTTTTGCGGTATCTTGACCGACAACAACAGTCATTTGGACCTCCGGATATGTGAAACTGCGTGGCGGGATCTCATGATTCCGCCTGCGTGGTGCTGTGTGAAACTTAGTCCTTTTGGGCGTTTTGTCCATGACACTGAGCGCACACGCACAGTGCGGGACACCCTGAGGCGGAGGCTCCTGGAGAAAGGATGTTTTGGGGCAGAGAAAGGCTGTAAAAATCGCGCAGAATATGCTTTGCCGTCGCCGAACGTCTTGCAAGCGGATTTCGCTTGGTATACTTTTGCATACAAATTTGAGAGTCGGGTTTCCGGGATGCATTCGGACCCGTCCTCTCTACTTTCTGTCACCAACTGTCAGGGATCGTCATGAGCTTGTACACCGACTACCTATCCGAGATTGAAACGCGCAAAGGCGAGGGTCTGCACCCGAAGCCCATCGACGATGGCGCGCTGGTTGCCGAGCTGATCACCCTGATCGAAGATACGGGCAGCGACGACCGCAAGGACGCGCTGAACTTCTTCATCTACAACACCCTGCCGGGCACCACCTCGGCGGCGGGCGTGAAGGCGGCTTTCCTCAAGAAAATCATCCTGGGCGAAGTTGCCGTGGCCGAAATCACCCCGGATTTCGCCTTTGAACTGCTGTCCCACATGAAGGGCGGGCCGTCTGTTGAGGTTCTCTTGGACATCGCGCTGGGCGACGACGCCGCTCTGGCCGCCAAAGCCGGTGACGTTCTCAAGACGCAGGTCTTCCTCTACGAAGCCGACACCGACCGCCTGAAAGCCGCCTATGAGGCGGGCAATGCGGTGGCCAAAGACATCTTGGAAAGCTACGCCAAGGCCGAATTCTTCACCAAGCTGCCGGAGGTCGACGAAGAGATCAAAGTCGTCACCTATATCGCCGCAGAAGGCGATATTTCGACCGACCTTCTGTCCCCGGGCAACCAGGCGCACTCGCGTTCTGACCGCGAGCTGCACGGCAAATGCATGATCACCCCGGCGGCGCAGGCCGAAATTCAGGCGCTGCAAAAAGCCAACCCGGACGCCCGCGTCATGCTGATCGCGGAAAAAGGTACCATGGGTGTGGGCTCGTCCCGGATGTCCGGTGTGAACAACGTCGCGCTCTGGACTGGCAAACAAGCCTCCCCCTACGTGCCCTTCGTGAACATCGCGCCGGTCGTGGCCGGGACCAACGGTATTTCGCCGATCTTCCTCACCACCGTGGGCGTGACCGGCGGCATCGGGCTCGATCTCAAGAACTGGGTCAAGAAAACCGATGCAGACGGCAAACCCGTGCTCGATGAGAATGGCGATCCGATCCTTGAGCAGAAATACTCTGTCGAGACCGGCAAGGTTCTGACGATCAACTCCAAAACCAAAAAGCTCTACGACGCGGACGGCACCGAGCTGACGGACATCGCTTCCGCCTTCACGCCGCAGAAGGTCGAGTTCATGAAGGCCGGTGGCTCCTATGCCGTCGTCTTCGGCAAGAAACTCCAGACCCTCGCTGCGCAAATCATCGGTGTCGAAGCGCCTGCCGTCTTCGCGCCCTCGAAAGAGATCACCAAAGCGGGGCAGGGCCTCACCGCCGTTGAGAAAATCTTCAACCGTAACGCTGTGGGCGTCACCGCGAAAGAGCCGCTTCTGGCCGGGTCCGACGTGCGCGTCAAAGTGAACATCGTCGGTTCTCAGGACACCACGGGTCTCATGACCTCGCAGGAACTTGAAGCCATGGCCGCAACCGTGATTTCGCCCTCCGTCGACGGTGCCTATCAGTCCGGTTGTCACACCGCGTCTGTCTGGGACAAAAAGGCGCAGGCCAACATCCCCAAACTCATGTCCTTCATGAACAAATTCGGCCTGATCACCGCGCGTGACCCGGAGAGCCATTATCACGCCATGACCGACGTGATCCACAAAGTGCTCAACGACATCACGGTGAGCGACTGGGACATCATCGTGGGCGGCGACAGCCACACCCGCATGTCCAAAGGCGTGGCCTTCGGCGCTGACTCCGGCACCGTGGCTCTGGCGCTGGCGACCGGTGAGGCGACCATGCCGATCCCCGAGTCCGTGAAAGTGACCTTCAAAGGTCAGATGAAAGATTACATGGACTTCCGCGACGTGGTGCACGCCACTCAGGCGCAGATGCTCAAACAATGCGGTGACAACGTCTTCCAGGGTCGCGTGATCGAGGTTCACATCGGCACGCTGCTCGCCGATCAGGCCTTTACCTTTACCGACTGGACCGCAGAGATGAAGGCGAAAGCCTCGATCTGTATCTCCAACGACGACACGCTGATCGGCTCGCTGGAACTGGCGAAATCCCGCATCCAGGTGATGATCGACAAGGGCATGGACAACGAGGCGAAAACGCTTCAGGGCCTGATCGACAAAGCCGACAAACGGATTGCCGAGATCAAATCCGGTGAAAAACCGGCGCTGACCCCGGACGAAGGTGCGAAATACTTCGCCGAGGTTGTCGTCGATCTCGACCTGATCGACGAGCCGATGATCGCCGACCCGGACGTGAACAACGCCGACGTGTCCAAGCGCTACACCCACGACACCATTCGTCCGGTCTCCTATTACGGTGCCGAGAAGAAGGTGGATCTGGGCTTTGTGGGCTCCTGCATGGTGCACAAGGGCGACATGAAAATCGTCGCTCAGATGCTCAAGAACTTGGAGAAAGAGACCGGTAAGGTCGAGTTCAAAGCGCCGCTCGTGGTGGCCGCACCGACCTACAACATCATCGACGAGCTGAAAGCCGAAGGTGACTGGGAAGTGCTCCAGAAATACTCCGGCTTCGAGTTCGACGATCTCTTTCCGAAAGCGCAGGCGCGCACCGAGTATGAGAACACGCTCTATCTCGAACGCCCGGGCTGTAACCTTTGCATGGGCAACCAGGAGAAAGCCGAGAAGGGCGACACCGTGCTCGCGACCTCGACCCGCCTGTTCCAGGGCCGCGTCGTGGAAGACAGCGCCGAGAAGAAAGGCGAAAGCCTTCTCGCGTCGACCCCGGTCGTGGTTCTGTCCGCCATTCTGGGCCGCACGCCGACGCTCGACGAGTACAAGAAGGCGGTCGAGGGCATTGATCTGACCAAATTCGCACCGCCGCTTCAGGTGCCGAGCACGGCGAAATCCGCGCATTTCTGATCCGTCAGAGACGAGAGTAAAATGGGGCGGCACCTGAGGTGTCGCCCCTTTTTTGTGATCACGCCATGATCTGAAACCGATGGCGATACGCACCGGGGCTGACGCCCGTGGCGGCTTTGAACAGACGGGCAAAGGCGGGCACATCGTGATAGCCGAGTTGCCAACAGATCGTGGTCACGGGCAAGGACGTTAGTTCCAGAAACCCTTTCGCGCGTTCCACCCGCAATTCCTGCACATAGCGATTCACGGAGAGGCCGGTCGCTTTCGCGAAACGCCGATGCAGGGAGCGTTCGGACATCCCGGCGCGTTGCGCCAATGCGCTCACTGACATATCCTCCCCGGAGTGGCTCTCCATCCAAAGCTGCAAACTGCGGATGCTCTGGTCGGTGTGGCTCATGTTCGGGCTGAACCGGCGATAGGTCTGCTGTTCCCGCCCCGCCGGGTCGATCAACATCTGACGACAGATGCGCGAGACCGTCGCCGGACCCAGCCAGCGTCCCACGAGGTGTAGCCCGAGATCGACCCAGGCCATGACGCCCCCCGCCGTCACCACATCGTTGTCATCCACGAGGATGCGTTCGGGGGTGAGCGTGACCTTGGGGAATATCGCTCGGAAATCCGCCTCAAGCGCCCAATGCGTGGTCGCCGGGCGGCCATCCAGAATGCCCGCATAGCCAAGCCAATAGCCGCCCGCGCAGGCCGAGCACATGATCGTGCCCGCATTGTGTTGGCGTTTGAGCCACTCGTGCAAGGGGCGGTCCCCTTCGCCTCGCACCCCGGTCAGGTTCGGAGGCAGGATCACGGCATCGAACCTCTGCGTCTCGTCCAATAAGGCGGGGGTCAACAACCTGTGGCTGATCTGACGCGAGGGGGAGCTGTCGGTAAGCCTGTTGGCCACATCGAACATTTCCCCCAGCCCATGCAGGGCGGATTGCTGCGCGCCTTCATAGGCGATGAGGGCAATGTTTGGCGTATTTGGCATATCATTTGTCATATACGCCAATCGTAGAGCCGCCTCAGTCGCGTGTAAACCGCCAAGGACAGACACATTTCCACCAGTTTCCCATGGAGGCCCACATGACCACATCCGCCCTGATCCTGATCGACATTCAAAACGACTATTTTCCGAGTTTCCCCGGGAGTAAAATGCCGCTTCCGGCGATGGATGCGGCGGTGCAAGAGGCTGCAAAGCTTCTCGCGGCGGCGCGTGATGCGGGGATGACGGTCGTGCACATTCAACATGTGATGCCGTCGTCAGAGGTGCCGTTCTTCCTTCCGGATACCCCCGGTGCGGAGATTCATGCGGGGGTCGCGCCGCTTGCTTCCGAGACGGTTGTCACAAAAGCCCGGCCGTCGAGTTTCGTGGGCACAGGGTTAGACGCGCTGTTGCGCGAGGCCGGGGTCGATCATCTGATCGTCTGCGGCGCCATGAGCCAGATGTGCGTCGATGCGACCGTACGCGCCGCTGTGGATTTGGACTATAGGGTCACCGTCGCCCAGGACGCCTGCGCCGCCGCCTCTGTTTCGCATGGTGGCGTCGATGTGCCCTCGGAGATGGTGCATGCCGCGATCATGGCGCCTCTGGCGGCCAGCTATGCCAAAGTCGAGCTGACGGAGGACATCCTATCGCGCCTTACACAGTGATCCTCTCCTCTGCGTGACGTTGTGCGCGGCTGTGCCTCCTGTATCGTTGATCGCGCTCACATCACATTGCGACATGTCGTATTTTGACATGTCGTGTTTTGGTCTGGGCGTGATCTGCGAGGGTATGGAGTGGGCTGAGCCGTCGCCTGTGTCTCTGGCATCGTTGCCAGTGGCATGTGGCCTTCACGGCACGTTCAATGCCCTGTAACAGCATCTCGCAATTCCTTGATTGGCCTCGGCGCCCATCCCGGCTTAGACCTGTAAGGCAACCGACGGAGCCTCTATGCGACAGATTCTGGCAGCCATGACCGATTTCCTCCCCCGATCCCGTGGGAGCCTTTTGGCCTTTGGCATGCTGGCATCGCTCTCCGCCATGCCCGCGCTCGCCGACCCGGACGACAATCTCGTGGTGGTGGAGCTTTTCACCTCGCAGGGATGTTCCTCCTGTCCGCCCGCCGACGAAATGATGCGCGAGTTGGCGACACGCGAGGGCATTCTGCCGCTGTCGCTGCATGTCGATTACTGGGATTACATCGGCTGGAGCGACCATTTTGCCCAGCCGCAATTCACCCTGCGGCAGAAATCCTACGCCCATGCCATCGGTAAACGCACGATCTACACGCCGCAGATCATCGTGCAGGGCGCGGATTTTCTTGTCGGCGCCAAGCCGATGCATCTCGCCGATATGGTGATGCGCCAGATGAACGTGCCGCCCGCGCCGGTCGATCTCACCGTGACCCGCAAGGGTGAACGCCTGTCGATCACCGCCGTACCGGAGGGGCCTTTGCCGAGCGCGATGCGGCTTCAGGTCGTGCGCTTCGATCCGCATGAACGGGTGATGATCGAGCGTGGCGAAAACGCCGGGCAGGTGGTCGATTACAGCAATATCGTCACCGAATGGCGTCCGCTTGCGGAGTGGAACGGCATGGCACCGCTGGCGTTGACCGTCGATGCGCGCGGGCCGGAAAGCGTTGCGGTGATCCTTCAGGCTGCCACCCCCACGGGCCCCGGACCGATCCTCGCCGCCAGCCGTCTCGATTAAAGCCTTAACAGGGCTTAGCGATCGCCCTCGTCAGAGGTCTCCTGATCCCGAAGCCGTTCCGCCTTACGCTGGGCCTCAAGCTTGGCCTGCCTGCGTGCCTGTTGCTCGGGTTTCCAGCGGCGGTGAATCCAAAACCATTGTTCCATGTGCTGGCGGGTGATCGCCTCGAGGCTGTCGTTGAGCGCCTGCGCCATCTCTTCGGGCGAGGTATGCGGCACCGGGGCCTCGACCTGAACCCGGAAATTCAGCCCGTCCTCAAGCCGCACGCCATAGATCGGCACCAGAAGCGCGTCGTATTTCAAGGCGAGTTCCGCGGCCGACAGGGCGGTGGGTGCCGGTTGGCCGAAAAACGTCAGGAGCGCGCCTTGGTTGACATAGACATCCGAGAGAAACCCGATCATCCCGCCGGATTTCAGATGTTTCAAAAGCTGCGCATAGCCCCGACGTCCGCGGGGGAACAGGGGCTGGCCGATGGTGCCGATCGCCTTGACGTAATGCTCGTTGAAAAATTTGTTCTTCATCGGGTTGTAGAGCGACCCGACGTCATAGCCATGGGCGATGAGGGCGGCGCGCGGCACGTCGTAATTGCCGAAATGCCCGGTGTGCAGGATCACGGGGCGACGGTTGTCACGCGCCTCGCGCAGGATGTCCGCGCCGGGTCCCTCAAAACGGATGTCCTTCATCCGGGCGATGAATTCGGGACCGGAATAGATCTCGATCAGGGTGCGCCCGGCATTGTCCGGCACAGCGCGCATCAGGCGTTTGACCTCCGCTTCCGGCATCTCCGGCAGAACATGGTGCAGGTTGGCGCGCACCCGTGTGTTGTAGCCCGCGAGTGGCGCAAAGACATGTGCCATGAACCAGCCCATGGCACGCACGCGGCTGCGATAGGGCAGGGCGAGCGCCATGGACAAGAGACCGCGTGTGGCGAGGTTGCCAAGGTACTGGCCCAACGTGCCCTCGATCTCTCCGCGTTTGATCTTCATGGCTGCCCCATTTCCTCGGGCACGGGGTCTGCCGTGCCGCTCTTGCGTTCCCGGTGCCAGACATAGAGCCCGGCGGCCACGATCACAAGGGCACCGAGGACGGTCCAGCCGTCCGGGACCGTGCCGAAGACCAGCAGCCCCCAGCCCGACGCGGCGAGCAATCCGGCATAGGAAAACGGCGCAATTGCCGAAGCCTCGGCGACAGCATAGGCGCGGATCATCATCAACTGACCGACTGTGCCGAGACAACCGATCAGGACCATGAGCATCAGGGCGGTGCTGTCCGGGGTGACCCAGCGAAACGGCACGATCAGGCTCATCATCCCGGTGCAGATCAGCCCGGAATACAAAAGTCCGGTGAGCGGGCTTTCCTTGAGGCCGATATAGCGGGTGGCCAGAGCGTAGCCCGCCAGACAGGCGGCGGTGCCCAAGGGCCAGAGCGAGGTCGGGGAGAATACCGCAGCACCCGGTCGAATGACGATCAGCGCGCCGATCAGAGCCGCCCCGATCCCGGCCATGCGGCGCGGTCCGACTTTTTCGCCCAGCAAAAGTGCCGCGCCGAGTGTGATCAGTACGGGGGCCAGATCGGCGACGGCGGTGGCTTCGGCCAGACCTTGTGTGCGGATGGCGTTGAAGAAACAGGCGGCGGCCCCCAGTTGCATCAGCCCGCGCGCGAGTTGCAGCCAAGGGTGTTCGGTTCTGAGCGCCCGTGTCAGCCGGGGCGCAAAGATCAGCACCAGCACCAGAAGCTGGCCACCGTAGCGCGCCCAGAGCACCTGCGAAAGATCGATCCGCTGGCCCAGGAGCTTGGCGGTCATGTCCAGCGAGGAGAACACGGTGACGGACATCAGCATATAGAGGATGCCACGCGATTGCGCGGGCAGGCGGGAAAACCAGATCATCGCGCGACGCTAGGGGCGCGCGGCGGGTTTGTCCATACGATCAAATCGCCGCCGAACTGTGCGGTCGGGGTGGTGAGCGGTCTCAGTCGTCGCCGGTCAGAAGGAAAATCTCCCCGGTGGCCTCGAGATCGCGGATGCCCGCAACCACGGCGTTCATTGCCTCCTCGGCATCGCTGTCCTTGACCTTGCCGAGATTGTCCATCTCTTCGCGCAGACTTTCGGCCATGCGTTTCGACATGTTGGTGAGGATGAACTCGGTGGAGGCTGCCGCCTCGCCGGTGGCGCCTGCGAGCGCCTTGATCAGCACATCCTGCTCGACACCACGCACCACTTTGGCGACATCGCGCGGGTCGATGCGGGGGGCGATATTGGCAAAGGTGAAGATGTTCTTGCGCACTTCGTCGGCGAAATCCTTGTCGGTTTCATCGAGCCCTTCGAGCACCCCGTCGCGGGTGCTCGACGACGAGAAATTGAGGATCGCGCCGACCCGTTCCGGCGGCTCTTCGGGAAAGGCGGCAGAGGGCTGGGCGTCGAGTTGGGCCGCGAGCGAAATGCCGATGCGCTGCACCACCTCGGGGGAAACGCCGGAGGTCAGAGAGATCGCATAGGCGACACGGCGGGCGCGCTCGCCGGGCAGCATGGACATGAGCTGAGCGGCTTTCGAGACCTTGAGTTTCGACAAAAGCACCGCACCCACCTCGACGCTTTCCTCTTGCAGGATCGGCAAAAGCCGGGGGATTTCCACGTCGGCAATGCGCTGCCACGGATCGCCCGTCAGAGAAAACCCGGCGTTCGAGCGCAGTTTCGAGGCGGTCGTCGCGGAAATCGTGCCATCGAGCACTTTCAAAGCGCCCTCCAGCCCGCCGGGGAAGGAGAGGCCAATGGCCTCGATCTCTTCGAGGAATTCCTCGACGACGGAGGTCAGCGTATGCTTGTCGATATAGCGCAGCTCGGTCAGTTGATGCGCCAGTTCGACCTGCATTTCCTCTGGAAAACTGGCAAGCGGCAGTTTGACCTCCTGCGCGGCCAACAATTTGACGATGATCGCGGCTTTGGCCTTTTTCGACAGTCGTGCAGGCATGCGCGACACGGGCGAGGGCAGGTCAAAATCCGGTATTGCGCCAAAGTTCCCGAGATCGGGCAGGCTTCCCATGTCATTCATTTGCGGCAATCCGTCCACACGCGCCTCACTCGCGATTCAGTCTTTGGTTCAGCCCAACATCGTCGATGAGGCTTAACGGGAGGTGACTAACGGACGGAAATTTGCCGAAAATTGTGTGTTATCCGACGATCTGCTCGACGCAGGTGCCGGTTTCCTTATCCCAAGTGTAACCCTCAGCGCAGGACGCGAGCTTTTGTTCATGGGGGCAGGTGAAATCCTGTGCCGCGAGCGGGTTGGAAAGGGGCATGAGCAGGGCAAAGGCGAGAAGCGTGTATTTCAACATGAAAATCTCCCGAAAGCGTGGTGGCCTTCGGGAGATCGTATCACAGAAACGGTGATTTTCTCAGGGTTTTGCACTTGGCGCTGTGTCGGGCTTATTCGCCAAACGCCCAGCCCGGCGAGTTTACTCGCCAAAAACCCGCTTGAAGATCGTGTCGACGTGTTTGGTGTGGTAGTCCATGTCGAATTTCGAATTGATCCCGTCGACGCCAAGGGCCGCAACCACGTCCTTGTCGGCCAGAAGCTGTTGGCGGAAATCGACGCGATCTTCCCAGACTTTCAAAGCGTTTCGCTGCACCATCGTATAGGCATCCTCGCGCGACACACCGGCCTGGGTGAGCGCCAGCAACACGCGCTGCGACATCACCAGACCCGGGAATTTGTTCATATTGGCCAGCATGTTGTCCGGGAAGATCAGCATCTTCTCGACCACACCGGCGAGACGGTTGAGCGCGAAATCGAGCGTCACGGTCGCATCCGGGCCGATGCCGCGCTCCACAGACGAGTGCGAAATATCGCGCTCATGCCAGAGTGCGACGTTTTCCATCGCGGGCACCACGGTCATGCGCACGAGGCGCGCCAGCCCGGTGAGGTTTTCGGTCAGAACCGGGTTTTTCTTGTGCGGCATCGCCGAGGAGCCTTTTTGGCCCATGGAGAAAAATTCCGCGCCTTCCAAGACTTCGGTGCGCTGCATGTGGCGAATCTCGATGGCGATGTTCTCGATCGAGGAGGCGATGACGCCCAAAGTGGCAAAGAACATGGCGTGACGGTCGCGCGGGATGACCTGCGTGGAGATCGGCTCCGGGCGCAGGCCCATTTTCTCGCAGACATGCTCTTCGACCGCCGGGTCGATATTGGCGAAGGTGCCGACCGCGCCGGAAATCGCGCCGGTGGCAATCTCCCATTTGGCTTTTTCGAGACGGTTCTTGTTGCGATCCATCTCGGCGTAGAAACGCGCGAAGGTCAGGCCCATGGTGGTCGGTTCGGCATGAATGCCGTGGGAGCGGCCGACGCGGACGGTATATTTGTGCTCCAGCGCGCGGGTCTTGAGCGCGGCCAGAACCTTGTCGACGCCCGCCAGAAGGAGATCGGCGGCGCGCACGAGCTGGACGTTCAGGCAGGTGTCGAGAACGTCCGAGGAGGTCATCCCTTGGTGGACGAAGCGGGCTTCTTCGGAGCCGACATGTTCGGCGAGGTGGGTGAGAAAGGCGATGACGTCATGTTTGGTGACGGCTTCGATCTCATCAATGCGGTCGACATCGAATTCGACATCCTTGGCTTTCCAAACCGCATCTGCGTTTTCTTGCGGGATCACACCAAGTTTCGCTTGGGCGTCGCAGGCATGGGCCTCGATCTCGTACCAGATCTTGAACTTGGTGGCGGGTTCCCAGATGTCGACCATCTCTTTGCGGGCGTAACGGGGGATCATCGGCAGGCCTTTCCTATACAGAACGCGTTGCGGGTCTCTTACGGCGAAGGGGCTTCGCGCGCAAGCCGGAGCCCGCGCAAAACACGTTGGGACCTGAGGCTTTGCGTGGTAGATTGCCGGACAGGAGAAGCCTTTCGCAACCGGCCCGCGTCGCACGCTCGTTGCCAAGTGCTTTTCGGCTTTCGGGATGGCCATCTTTTCGTGTTTGATTATGGTGACCCTCAGGTGAGGGAGATCGCATTCGGTCTCCATGCGCAGATCGCGCCTTCCGGCGTGCTGGTTTACCGTGCGCAACCTTCAGACGCCGGAATCCAACTCGAGGTGCTGGCCAACACCAATCACCCGATGGGGCGGTCGCTTGAGCGGGTTCTGATGCCGGAGCACACCATTGGGCATCTCGTGGTGGACCTCGGTCGCGAAATTGTCGTTGATGACACGCTCGTGCATCCGCTGATCAAGGATACGGGGGCTGTGACCGTGATGGGGATCATGGCCTATATCGGCGTGCCCTGCCGGTTTCGGGGAGGGGTGTTTGGCGGGATTTCCGCGGTTGATGCCCATCGCCGTCATTGGAGCCATGAAGAGGTGCAGGCGGTGCGCGACAGTGCCAGCGCGCTCGAGCGTCTCGCCAAGGAGCGGCACAGCGGGCTATAAGGCGGCATGATCACACTGAACGATTTCGCGGGCGCGTGGCGACTGTCGCGACACATTGAGGATGCATTGGCGGGCGGCACGGCCCGACTTGAAGGCTATTGCCGGTTTACCCCGCAGGACGATGGTTTGCTCTGTACCGAGAGCGGCACGCTGATCTTGCCGGGGTGGGAAGGGGGCTTTACGGCGGAGCGGCGTTATTTCTGGCGGAGCGATCCGGATGGGATCGCGGTATTCTTCGACGACGGGCGGTTCTTTCACCGTTTCGATCCGAACGCCGCATCACCCGCAGCCGATCACGATTGCGCCCCGGATGCCTATGCCGTGCGCTATGATTTCTCGGACTGGCCGCTCTGGACGGCAGAGTGGCGGGTCAAGGGCCCGCGCAAGGATTATCAGTCACGCTCGACCTATCGCAGGGCGTGACTGGTCCTTCCGCCCGTGAGGCGCGCTGTCACAGAGACGCTTGATGACGGATGACATGGCCTCAGTCCAGCAGGACGGCGGGGAAGCCATCCCGCGCGACCGTGCTGCAAAGTTGTTCCCACTCACACCCGGAGCAGGCGTGCCGTATCGCTCCACGCGCGAAAGCCGCCCTGAGCCGCGCGGTCGTGGCGGGAGGCAGCCGTATCTGTGCGCCGGGAACGATCCTTACTCCCAGAATACGTCCCACATCCCGCGCCGCCAAAGCGTCTCGCGAGATCACCGAACTGCCGTGGCAATGTTCGTGCAGGTCACAGGCAATGGGCGCGCAGATGTCGTCCGGGCCCTCCACGATTTCGACCTCCTCGCCCGCGTTTAACCGCGTAACGATCCGGTTATATCCGGCGACGAAGGCGGGGGAATAGCCCTTGCCGACATAGGTGAGCAGACAGAGGAGATGATGGGCGCGCAGGTGGATCATGGAGGGAGAAAGCCAGAGAAGCGAGCAAAAGAAAAGGGCCCCCGAGAGGGAGCCCTTTCCAAATTCTGAAAACCGCTGCCGATTAGCAGGAGTAGTACATTTCGTACTCGACCGGGTGCGGGGTGTGTTCGAAGGCGTAAACCTCTTCCCACTTGAGGTCCATGTAGCCTTCGACCTGGCTCTTGGTGAACACGTCGCCAGCAAGCAGGAAGTCCATATCTTTTTCCAGCTCTTCGAGCGCTTCACGCAGCGAACCGCAGACGGTCGGGATCTCGGCCAGTTCTTCCGGCGGCAGATCGTAGAGGTCTTTGTCGGACGAGGGGCCCGGATCGATCTTGTTCTTGATGCCGTCGAGGCCAGCCATCAGCAGGGCCGCGAAGCACAGGTACGGGTTCGAGGACGGATCGGGGAAGCGGGCTTCCACGCGTTTCGCCTTCGGGGATTCCGACCACGGAATACGCACGCAGCCAGAACGGTTACGGGCGGAATACGCACGCAGAACCGGAGCTTCGAAGCCCGGGATCAGACGCTTGTAGGAGTTGGTGGACGGGTTGGTGAAGGCGTTCAGCGCTTTCGCGTGCTTCAGGATGCCGCCGATGAACCACAGGGCTTCGTCGGAGAGATCGGCATATTTGTCGCCAGCGAAGAGCGGCTTGCCGTCTTTCCAGATCGACATGTTCACGTGCATGCCCGAGCCGTTGTCGCCTTTGATCGGCTTCGGCATGAAGGTGGCGGAACGGCCATAGGCCAGAGCCACGTTGTGGATCACGTATTTGTATTTTTGCAGGTTGTCGGCTTGCTCGGTGAGCGTGCCGAAGATCATGCCGAGTTCGTGCTGGGAGGTCGCCACCTCGTGGTGGTGTTTGTCGACCTTCATGCCCATGTTGGCCATGGTGGTCAGCATTTCGCCACGGATGTCCTGGCCGTCGTCGGACGGGTTCACCGGGAAGTAGCCGCCCTTGTAGCCCGGACGGTGGCCGAGGTTGCCCATTTCGAATTCGGCGTCGGTGTTCCAGGCGGCGCCGTCGGCGTCGATCTCATAGGCCACCTTGTTCGGGGTGACGGCGTAACGCACGTCGTCGAACAGGAAGAATTCGGCTTCCGGACCGCAGTAGAACGTGTCGCCGATGCCGGAGGATTTCAGGTAGGCCTCGGCGCGCTGTGCACAGCCGCGCGGGTCGCGGTCGTAGGATTCGCCGGTGTCCGGCTCGACCACGGTGCAGTGCACGCAGAGGGTTTTCTCGGCATAGAACGGGTCGATGTACACGGACTCCGGATCGGGGATCAGTTTCATATCGGACTGGTCGATCGACTTCCAGCCGGCGATGGAGGACCCATCGAACATGAAGCCTTCTTCGAAGAAGTCTTCGTCCACTTCGGTGTGGCGCAGCGTCACGTGCTGCAGCTTACCGCGCGGGTCGGTAAAACGGACGTCGACGTACTGGACGTCTTCGTCTTTCATGGTCTTGAGAACGTCTTGGATGCTCATAATTCGACCTTATCCCTTTGGTTGAGTTATTGCGTTTGTGGCGAGAGGCGTGTGGCCAGGGTCCCCTGCAACACGCCCGGCGCCTCCCTTACAGCGCGTCTTCGCCAGACTCGCCAGTGCGGATACGGATCGCCTGTTCGACAGGCGAGACGAAAATCTTGCCGTCGCCGATCTTGTCGGTCTTGGCCGCGGTCACGATCGCCTCAATGGCGCCGTCGACCTGATCGTCGGAGAGGACGACCTCGATTTTCACTTTCGGCAGGAAGTCCACGACATATTCCGCGCCGCGGTACAGCTCCGTGTGGCCTTTCTGGCGCCCGAACCCTTTGACCTCGACCACGGAAAGACCTTGCACGCCGATCTCTTGCAGCGCCTCTTTCACTTCGTCGAGCTTGAAGGGCTTGATCACAGCTTCGATCTTTTTCATGGACCTTCGACTCCCTAAACTTCGTTCGCTGACTGTCAGACCATTTCTCTTATGCGGTCACAATCGACTAACCTGAGGGGGCGTAAAACGCCCACAGGATTCGCATATGCATGCATAATATTTGTGCTAAGCGAGTTTAAAAAGGGCATTTTGAAAACTTTTGAGGCAAAACATGGCAGAATTGCTGACCAGTGCACAAATGCGCGCCGTTGAGAAGGCGGCCATCGACAGCGGGGAGGTCTCCGGGCTGGAACTGATGGAGCGCGCGGCCGCGGGCGTCGTCGCGGCGGTTTTCGAGGAATGGCCGGAACTGGCGCTCTCTTCGTATAAAGCCGTTGTCCTCTGCGGGCCTGGCAACAACGGCGGCGACGGGTTTGTCATCGCGCGCCTGTTGAAAGGGCGCGGCTGGGAGGTGGAGGTGTTTCTCTATGGCGATCCTGAGAAACTCCCGCCGGACGCGAAGGCGAATTATGAGCGGTGGCGGGAGTTGGGGGCGGTTGCTCCGCTGACAGATGAAGGAATGGATGGATACGGCGAAGACCATCCGGGGACAGTGCTTGCTGTTGATGCGTTGTTTGGTACTGGTCTCACGCGTCCTTTCAATGCGTTGCCGCGTACTCAAATGGAGCTGAACTATTGGCAAGCGGCTTCGGCAGAATATGGCCTTCCTCAGGTGGTCTCGGTAGACATCCCATCTGGCGTCTGTGCGGACAGCGGACGGTACCTAGGTGTGGACGACAATCCCTTTGATTATTGTATCATGTCAAATCTGACAGTCAGCTTTCACCGGATGAAGCTCGGGCATGTCTTGGCGGATGGTCCCGAGGCCTGTGGGAAAACCGTGGTCGTTGATATCGGCTTGACGGAAGGGCATGTCGAAGCTGCCAAGCTTGCGAACGCGTCTTTTGGGGGCCTCAGGAAACAATGACCAGCGCCCACAAATACACCCACGGTCACGCCCTGATCCTCTCCGGTCTCTCCGGCAAAACCGGTGCCGCGCGTCTCGCGGCGCGCGCCGCTCTCCGTGTCGGGGCGGGCCTCGTCACCCTCGGCACCCCGCACGAGGCCGTCACAGAAGTCGCCGCCCAGATCACCGCCATCATGCTCACCGAAATCGACACGCCGGAAATCCTGTCGCGTGTGCTGACCGACAAACGCCTCAACGCGCTCTGCATTGGCCCCGGTTTCGGCGTCGAACGGGCGCGGGAGTTCCTGCCCTATGCGCTCGCCGCCAAACGTGCCACCGTGCTCGACGCCGATGCGCTCACAGCACTTTCCGAAAGCGAAACCGGCTTTGCCGACCTGCATGAAAATTGCGTCCTCACGCCTCACGCGGGCGAGTTCAAACGCCTCTTTCCCGACCTCGCCGCCAAACTCGCGGAGCGCCCCTCCAAAGGCCCTGCCTATAGTAAAGTGGATGCGACGCGCGAGGCCGCCAAACGCGCGGGCTGTACCGTGCTGTTCAAAGGCCCCGATACGGTGATCGCTTCGCCGAACGGGCGCTGTTCGATCAACGCCGCCGTCTATGATCGTGCCGCGCCGTGGCTCGCGACCGCTGGCTCCGGCGATGTCCTTGCGGGGCTGATCACCGGCCTCATGGCGCGCGGGCTTGCCCCACATCATGCTGCGGAAACCGCCGCCTGGCTCCATGTCGAAGCGGCCCGCAGCTTCGGTCCCGGCCTGATCGCTGAGGACCTGCCTGAAGAATTGCCAAAGGTCTTCCGGGCGCTGGGGCTCTGACTTTTGGTTTCCTTTGCTTCGGAAAATACTCAAAACAAAAGCCGCCTCGAAGGGGCGGCTTTTTACATCGCTCGGACTGCATAAAAATCAGGCGGCGAAGGGCATTCCCGTTTCGCTCATCACCATAAGCCCGTCGGCATAGATCACTTCCTCGCGCTCAAAGCTCAGCTTGAACCGCTTCGGTGCGGGGGTGTCGATGCCCAAAAGTGTCCGCATGCCCGACCGCGTGATCACCCGGTCCCCGGGTTCGAGAAACTCGACCGGCAGGATGCCATCGGCGGTCATCACCTTGGTGCCAAGGGGCAAGCCCTTGTCGTAATTGGGTAAAATGCCACGCACGCGGAGCCGTTTCGACGGATTGCGCCCGTCGTCATGCTCGTGGTCGTGCCCGCTGCCTTTATAGGTCATGTCAGGGCCTCTGAATGTCTCTGCCTCATATGGTCCCGAGAATATGGTAATTTTGTGTTAACGGACAGGATTTTCTTGGCTGGCCTTTATGCGGGCGATTGGCCCTTTTCCTTATGTTGCACTTTTGCTATCAGCGCGCCAACGCGGGTGTGGCGAAATTGGTAGACGCACCAGATTTAGGTTCTGGCGCCGCAAGGCGTGGGGGTTCAAGTCCCTCCACCCGCACCATCTTGAATTGGCCTGCCGCGCGATGTGCTCCTTGGGGGCCTGGTGCGTTTCAAGAAGTCCCACCTCTTCTCCGGCGCTTTCGTTTGGCTGCCTTCCCCGTCTTCGCGTGCCGTGGGCTTTCCAGCCTATAAGGGGCGTGTCCTGAAGGGCCGTAAAACTCTGTCCATGCTGTGTTTTGAATGTTTTTCGGTGATCGCGCCGAGATTCTGAGCGCTCCAAGGCACTTCCATAGGTGCGGGGCAGTTGAGGTTCTGCGCATCTCTTCCGGTCAAGGCGAACAGTGACGGGGCTTCGGACAATTGACAGTACTTTAGAGTATTGACGGAATCGAATCCCTGTGTATGGTCTTCTCTCATAGCGGGAGGAACGCACATGACATCGCTTGATTTGCTTGACTGGCAGGGTTCCCTGCCAGCCGGAAGCCTTGTGGAAATTTTTCAAAACGGCGCAATTACGCACCCGGATCGCCTGTTTATCACGGATAAACAAATCAGGTTGACCTGGGGGGAAGCCGAGAAGGCCGTCAAAGGCTTTTCCGAAACCTACGGAGATCGCCTGCACGGCAAGGACGTTGCCATGTTCATGAGCAACGGTTCAAATTTCTTCATAACATACCTTGGAGTACTGTTTTCGGGTGCGCGCCCGGCGCTGTTGAACGCGGCGATGCCACGGAAATCGGGCGCGATTTTGATGAATACCCTGATGCCGGAAATGGTGTTTTCGGATCATGTGCTCGAATTCAACGAACAGGCGATTGTCGTCGATCAGGCGCTGATCGCGGCGTGGATCGCAACCGACAGCGCACGGGAAAGCGCCTGCGGGCAGGGCGACGAGCCGGCCACCTACCTGTTCTCAGGCGGCACCACGGGTGTGCCGAAGCGCATTCTCTACACCCATCGCAAACTGGTTGAGGCTGGCGCGCGTATGCAATGGGGCTGGCCCATGCGAGAGGCGGAGGTGTTTCTGCCCATCGCGCCCTATAGCCATATTTACGGCTTCCTTGCTGGCATCTGTCTGCCGCTTCAATCCGGCGGTTCGTCTATTGTACCGGAACGGTTTCACCCGGCGGATGTGCTCGATCTGATCGAACGGGAAAAAGTCACCGTGTTGGGCGGCGGACCGCCCGCAATCTATCAGGCGATGATGGCCGACCCGGATCTCGACAAACGTGATCTGAGCTCGCTTCGGGTTTGTCCAGGTGGCGGCGCGGCCTATCCAGTCGAAGTGCATCGTCGTTGGAAAGAACTCACAGGGCTGACGATCTACGAGGGCTACGGCATGACCGAGGTTGCGCCGATTGCGGTCAACACCGAAGAGTCGGGCCATCGTCCGGGTGCGGCTGGCAAACCCGTACCGAATACCGACGTCGATATCGTCGACTTGGAGACCGGGACGCGGTCCATGCCACGTGGTGAGGCGGGCGAAATCCGCGTGCGAGGGCCGCATATCATGCCCGGCTACTGCAACAATGCCGAGGAAACAGACCTCGTAATGCGCGACGGTTGGGTGCACACCGGCGATATTGGCGTGATCGACGACGAGGGCTTTCTGACGATCACGGATCGCAAGAAAGACGTGATCATTCACAAAGGCTTCAACGTGTTCCCGCGTGAAGTGGAGGAGGCGATCATGTCGCATCCGTCTGTTGCCGGGGTCTGCGTCGTTGGCGCGCCCGATGAACGCTCCGGCGAGATCGTCGTCGCCTATGTGACGCTGCGTGATGGCTACGCGATCGACCAAGAGGGCCTCTGCGAAGAGAGCAAACAGTTCCTCGTCAAATACAAACTGCCCGGCCGAGTGGAGTTTCTTGACGCACTGCCGCTAACGCCCGCCGGAAAAGTGGACCGGATGGCTTTGAAGGCGCGCGCGAGAGAGCCGCTAGAGACGGTGAGCGCCTGATCTCAAGGGCCTGAATTGGCCAATCGCACACGATTGATACCCACCTGTGTTCAAAGGGAGGAAACACAGACATGACTGCACAACCGAAACGCCGCACACTTTTGAAAGGCGCTTTGAGCGCCGTAGCCCTCACAATTGCGGGTATGCCCGCATTGGCTGAGGACGCTCTGGTCCTTAACTACAACCAATGGTTCCCAAGCGGGCACTGGTCGCAGGCCGACGGGCTTTATAAGTGGTTCGAGCAGATCGAAGAGGTCACAGAGGGCCGCGTGAAGGTTCAGGCCTCCGCCAAACCCCTCGCGCCGCCGAACCGCAATTATCAGGCCGTGATCGACGGCGTGGCCGACATCGCATGGGGGCCGCATGGCTATACGCCGGGGGTGTTCCCGTTGACCGAGATGGTCGAGCTGCCATTCATCACAGTTGATGCCGGTGTGTCGTCCAAAGCCTATTGGCGGCTGTGGAAGGAATATTTCGAACCGACCGGCATGCAGAGCGACGTCGTGACGTTGGCCATGCATGTGACCGCTGGTGGTAATATCTCGATGCGCAAAGCCCCCGTCACCTCGATGGCCGATCTCAAGGGCAAAAAGATGCGCGTGCCGACGCCGGTTGTGGGCCGCGTGCTTCAGGAACAGGGCGTCGTGCCGGTCTCTGGCTCTTTGACCGAGCTGCGCGAAATGCTGTCGCGCGGGATCGTCGACGGGACGGTGATTTCCGACGAACTCGTGACAGGGTTTAAGGTCGATGAGGACGTCCACGGCGTGACCCGCGTGCCGGGCGGGATTTTTTCGAATTCCGCCTTTGTCATCATGAACAAAGGCAAATGGGACAAGATCAGCCCCGAGGATCAGGCGGCGATCATGGAGATCTCGGGCGAGGTGCTGTCTGAGACCATGGGCGGGCTGTGGCAGTCCAACGACATCGCAGCCGGGGAAGCGTTCAAGGAGCGTTTGGGCGAGGATTACGTCACCGCCTCTGAGGCCTTCATGGCGGAGATCGCAGAGGCCTTTTCGGGCGAATTGGATGCGTGGAAAGAGACTGCGACCGGGCTCGGCATCGACGCTGAGGCGGCTGTGGCCTTTTACAACACCGAGATCGAAGGGCTGAGCCAGTAATGCACCCGCATGATCTCATGAAATATGCCCAGTGGCCCTTCCGCATTCTTGCGGAAGTGGCCCTTGTGGGGCTCGTCGTGATCACTGCGGTCGATGTCATCGGCCGGGTGGTGTTCGCGAGCCCTCTGGGCTTTGCTTACGAGTTGGTCGGGTTGCTTCTGGGCGTCGCCGTTTATGCCGGTCTCATCGGTATGAACTGGACCCGCGATCACATCCGCATCGACCTGATCGAAGGGTTTCTGAGCCGCTTCCCGCGCTTCGACCGCATCCGTGCGGGCGGGGTCTGGCTTTTGGAAGTCGTCTTTTTCACCATCGTCGCGCTTTATGTGGCCCGTCAGGCCGTTCAGATGCAGCGCTGGCATGAGACCTTCCTCTTCCTGCCGCTCGAAAAATGGTTGCCGCTCGCGGTCTACGCAGGCTTCGCCGCTTTGGCAGCGCTGAGCACGGCACTCGCCGTCATCCCAAAACTCCAAGCCCGCAAAGAGGACCTGAAATGATCATCGGTTTGGCATTTCTCGCCCTCATGGTGCTGTTGTTCCTGCGCACGCCGATTGCGGTGGCGACGGGGCTTGTCGGCCTTGTTGGGCTTGCGGCATTCCAAGGCTGGACCGCCGCGTTTTCGCAGGTGGGTATCATCGCCTCGGAAACCGTTCTGACCTATGAATTCGCGGTCATCCCGCTGTTCATCGTCATGGGCGCTTTCATCGCGCATTCCGGCATCGCCGAGGAACTGTTCCGTGCCTGTTATGCCCTCGTCGGACATCTGCGCGGCGGCTTAGCGCTCTCGACCATCGTGGCCTGTGGCGGGTTTGGCGCGGTGTCCGGCTCGTCCTTGGCGACGGCGGCCACCATGTCGCGCATCGCTTATCCGCAGATGAAACGCTATGGCTACAACACGCCTCTGGCCACGGGCTCCATCGCGGCGGGTGGCACGTTGGGCATCCTGATCCCGCCCTCCATCGCACTGGTGTTCTATGGCATCATGACCGAAACCGACATCGGTGCGCTGTTTATGGCGGGCATTGTGCCGGGCATCATGGGGATGTTCCTTTATGCAGGTGCTGTGTTCTGGACCGTGCTGCGCGATCCCAAAGCCGGACCTGCGGGCGAAAAGCCGACCTGGTCCGAACGGGTCAAGGCGCTGACCGGCGTGTGGTCTGTGATCTTGCTCTTCGGTGTGGTGATGGGCGGCATCTATGGCGGGTTGTTCTCGCCCACGGAAAGTGCGGGCATCGGCGCGTTTGGAGCGCTTTTGATCGCCGCGCTGCGCGGGCGGCTGACGTTCCAGATGCTCAAGACCTCGCTCGCGGACGGCATCTCCACCACCGTGTCGCTGATGATGATCCTGATCGGCAGCTTCCTGTTCGCCAATCTCGTCAATGTCGCCCGTGTGCCGCAAGCGCTTGTCGGTTCGATCGAGGCCATGGCCGTGCCGCCACTTTTGGTGATTTTCATCATCATCCTGATCTATGTGGTGCTGGGCTGTGTGTTGGAAAGCATCTCGATGATGCTGCTGACCGTGCCGGTGTTCTTTCCGCTCATTGTGTCGCTCGGATTTGATCCGATCTGGTTCGGGGTGCTCGTGGTGGTCGTCGTCGAGATCAGCCTGATCACGCCGCCCATCGGCCTCAATGTTTTCATCCTCAACGCCGTGCTGCGCGATGTGCAGCTGACCGACATCTTTCGTGGCGTGGTGCCGTTCATCGTGGCGGATGTGGCGCGGGTTCTGCTCGTTGTCTTCGTCCCTGCGATCTCGCTCACGCTGCCGTATTTGCTGAAATAGGAGGGCAATATGCTCGATACAGACGTACAAACGCTTACGCTGACAGCCGCCGATCACAAGACCAACCTGTATCGTGCAGGCGAGGGCAAGCCGGTTGCGCTGCTGCACGGCTCCGGGGCCGGGGTGTCGGCATGGGCCAACTGGCGCAAGGTCATCGCGCCGCTGTCCGAAAGCTTCGACATCATCGCGCCCGACATCGCGGGCTTTGGTGCGACCGAGCTCAAGGCTGACACGCAGTACAACATCATGCTCTGGGTCGAGCATTTCGTCGGCATTCTCGATGCGCTGGAGATCGAGAAAATCTCCGTCGTCGGCAATTCCTTTGGCGGCGCTCTGGGTCTCATGACCGCGATCAATCACCCGGACCGGATCGACCGGCTGGTGCTTCTGGGCACGCCCTGTGGCCATTTCCCGATCACCGAGGGTTTGCGCGCGCAGGGCGAGTTCGATGGCACCATGCCGTCGATGCGCCGTGCGATCAGCTATTTCCCCTATGATGAGACGATCATCACCGAGGACCTGATCGAAGCCCGTTTTGAGGCCGCGACCCGTGACGGCGCGCTCGAAGCTTTCCGCAAGCTCATGCCTCCGCCGACCGGCGACAATCCGATCGTGCGCGGCATTCCCGAAAAGCTTCTGCGCAAGGTCACGCATAAAACCCTGATCCTTCACGGTCGTGAGGACCGCGTGGTGCCGTATGAGCGCGCGCTCGACATGCATCAATGGGTCGAAAACTCCGACCTGCATTCCTTTGGCAAATGCGGTCACTGGGTCCAGATCGAACGTGAGGCCGAATTCCTGAAACTGGTCAAAGACTTCCTCGGAGGTGACGCATGAGCCGCAACACGCTTGAAAAGGTCCTTTACGATCTCTCCACCTCGGGCGCGAATAAAAAGAAATTCGCCGAAGACCCGGAGAAGTATCTGAGCCGCTATCAACTGGCCGAAGACGAGCGCGGGCTGATCCTGAATTACAAGGTGCGCGAGCTGGCCGATCTGGGCGTGAACACCATGCTGACCTGGGGCTTCTGGCTTCAGGCCGGGAAATCGAACCGCGATTATCTTAAAATCATGAAACGCGAGGAGGCGTAATTATGGCGACCATCGTCGGGGGCTTTGTCGCCCCGCATAATCCTGTCATGTATTTCAACCCCGAAGGTGCCTCGAAAGAGCAATCCGACGCCTGCTATGCTGCCTATGCCGCCATGGCCGACCGGATCAAGGAGCTTGAGGCCGACGCGGCCATCGTGATTGGGTGTGACCACTACATACTCTTCGGTACTGAATGCCTGCCGCCCTATGTGATCTCCACCGGCGAGATCGAAGGTCCGGTGGATCAGCTTCCGGGTCTCAAACGCAAGCCGCTGCCCTCGCATGGCCCGCTCGGCGCACATATCGCCAAGGTGGGCAGCGAGACCGGGTTTGACTGGACCGTGGGCCGCGCGCTCAATGTCGATCACTCGGTTGCCGTGCCGAACCACCTGATGCTGGAACCGACCGGCAAGAACATCCCCATCGTCGCGGTCATGCTGGCCTGCGGTGTGGACCCGTACCTGCCGATGAAACGCGCCTGGGATCTGGGCGAGCACATCGCCGATGCGGTGGCGAGCTATCCGGGCAATGAGCGCGTGGTGGTGATCGGCTCCGGCGGCATTTCGCACCATGTGGGCGACGAGCGCATGGGCGAGGTGAACCCGGAATTCGACAAAAAGGTGCTCGACATCGTCACCCGTGGCGACAAGGACGCCATGCTGGCGCTCACGGATGAGGAAATCCTGCGCGATGGCGGCAACGGCGCGATGGAAATCCGCACCTATGCCTGCGCGATGGCCGCCACCCGCGCCGCGGGCGGTCGCGTGATCGGCTATGAGCCGGTCGCAGGCTGGGTCACGGGCATGGGCTTTGCCGAACTGGAGGTCGCGGCATGATCGAACTTTGCGACAGCTCTGCCATCGGCGAAGGCGAAATTCTTCGCGTCGATGTGGCCGATTTCCCGGCCATCGCCATCGCACGTCATGAAGGCCAGCTCTACGTCTTCCCCGACCGCTGCCCGCATGCCGACGAGAGCCTCGCCGAAGGCTGGCTCGAAGACGGCCGTGTGGTCTGCGGTGTGCATTTCGCCGAATTCGAACTGGACACCGGCAAGGTGCACAACCCGCCCGTCGGCTGCCCCAATCTCTCTTTCTTCAAATGCGAAGACCGCGACGGCAAGGTTTTCGCCACCCTCACAGGAGGACCCGAACATGTGTAACGATGGATGCAGCGGCGGCAAATCCGGTCGCCCGAACATGGCCCCGGTCTATCCCAAGGCCGGCAGCTACCCGAACTACGCCAAGCTTGTGGATCGCGAACGCGCTCAGGTGGACCGCAGCGTTTTTGTGGACGAAGGCGTCTATCAGGCCGAGCTGCAACAGATCTTTGCGCGGTCGTGGCTGTTCCTGGCGCATGAGAGTCAGATCCCCAATCCGGGCGATTTCATCCGCACTTCGATGGGCGAAGATGACGTCATCGTCGTGCGCCAGCGCGACAAGACGGTCAAAGCCTTTCTCAACTCCTGCCCGCACCGGGGCAACCGGGTCTGCATGGTCGATGCGGGCACCAAGGCACGCGGGTTTATCTGCAATTACCACGGCTGGTCTTTCGGCATCGACGGCGGCCTGCGCGGCACCGATGGCAAGGTCTATGAGAAGGATGAAAACTTCGAAAAGGCCCAGATCGGCCTCACGCCTGTGGCGCAGGTGGACAGCTATAAGGGCCTGATTTTCGGCACCTTCGATCCGAACGCGCCCTCGCTTCTGGATTTCTTCGGGCCGTTCACCTTCTACCTCGACATCATGCTCGACAATGACGAGGGCGGCACCGAATTCATCGGCGGCGCGATCAAGTCGGAGATCGACTGCAACTGGAAATTCCCGGCGGAGAACTTTGTCGGCGACATCCTCCATGCCTTCTGGACGCACCAGTCGGGCGCGCAAGCGATCCTTGGCGGCGGTGTCGATCTCGGCAAACGTTACGAGGAACTGGCGTTTCAGGCCTCCGTCTATGGCCACGGCATTGAGACCAACCTCGACAAGGTCGGCAACACCCGCACGTTGGGCTACCCGGAACTGGTCGATTACGTCTACGAACTGTCCGAGACCGCGAAAGACCGTCTGGGTGAGCTGCGCTCGCGGGCCATCGGGGCGATCTCGTCCTGTACGGTGTTTCCGAACTTCTCTTTCCTGCCGGGGCAGAACACCTTCCGCGTCTGGCACCCGCGCGGGCCGGGCAAGATCGAGCTGGTCGTCTGGACACTGGTGAACAAAAACGCCCCCGATCACATCAAGGAACTTTACCGCAAAGGCGTGATGATGACCTTCTCGCCGGGCGGGGTTTTCGAGATGGATGACGGTGAGAACTGGGAATATTCCACCCGCGTCAATCAGGGCTTTGTCACCAAACAGCAGCCGCTGCACTACGCGCTCGGTATGGAAAGCGCCGATCTCGAACGCGACCTGCCGGGGCATATCCACAAAGGCTCGATGAACGATGCCAACCAGCGCCTGTTCTACACGCGGTGGGCGGAATTCATGGAATATGACAACTGGACCGATCTGCAAAACGGCGAAACCGCGCCGCCGCAGAAAGCGGACAAGGCGGCGGAGTGACGTTGATGCTCGATTTTCTCGATATTTCCAAACCCTTCGCAGATCTCGACAGCCCCGTCGATCTGGAAACCGAACGTGCGATCACCCGCTGGCTCCATGCCGAGGTCCGTTTCCTCGATGCCGAACGCTATCAGGAATGGCTTGAGCGCTTCATCGACCCGGGCATTCATTACTGGATGCCGGACATGGAGACGCGTCGGCGTGATGATCCGCGCGGCATGTTCGCCTATGGCGAGGCGGCCTATTTCGACGACTCCTGGAAGGAACTCGAAATCCGGGTGAAGCGCTATAACGAGCCTTCCGCCTGGGCCGACAACCCGCAGACCCGGCATTTGCATCAGATCTCCAACATCGAGGTGAACGCCACCGACGATCCGACGCTGTTCGCCGTGCATTCCGCCTTCACCAATGTACGCAACCGCAACGAGGCGGATCAGGACATCGTTCATGGCCGTCGCGAAGACGTTCTGCGTGCGGTCGATGGCGGCTATCGCCTGCTGCGCCGTCGGGTGTTCATCGTGCAGAACGTGCTTCTGTCGAAAAACCTGAACACGTTCTTCTGATGGCGGGGCGTCTCGAAGGATATTCCGCACTGGTCACCGGCGGCGGCAAAGGCATTGGCCGCGCCGTCGTCGACCGGTTCATCGCGGAAGGCGCGCGCTGTGTCGTGCTCGTGCGCTCGGACAGTGACGCCGACGATCTGGTGGCGATGCACGGTGACAAAGTCGCCTGCGTCACCGGCGACGTGCGCAACTGGGACGACAATGTCGCGGCCGTGGAGATGGCCGTGACCCAATTCGGCAAGCTCGACGTGCTGGTGCCCAACGCCGGCGTCTACGATTTCTCCGACCCGTTCGAGAGCATCGAAGGCGCCGACATGGAGGACCGTTATCGTCAGCTCTTCGACGTCAACGTGCTGGGCTACCTTCTGGGCACCCGCGCGGCGGTCGATGCGCTGCGCGAAAGCCGGGGCAGCATCGTTTACACGCTCTCGTCCTCGTCCTTTTTCGCGGGTGGCGGCGGGGCGCTTTATGTCAGCTCGAAACATGCGCTCGTTGGTACGGTGAAACAGCTTGCCTATGAGTTGGCTCCCGAAATTCGTGTGAACGCGGTCGCCCCCGGCGGCACGCGCACGGGGCTTGGCGGTTTGCCGGGAGACACCCGCGCGCTCGCCGATCTCGACGGCTTCGAGGACATGGTCGCGCGCAATGTGCCGCTCGGGTTTCTCTCGGAACCCGAAGATCACGCCAGCCTCTATGTGACGCTCGCGTCGCGCGAGGAAAGCCGGTTTGTCACTTCCGAAATCATACGCTCCGACGGGGGCATCGAGGTGCGCGGACGGCGCAGGAGGAAAACCACATGACAGCACGTCAACAGATCGAAGCCCTGAAGGCGCGGCTGCGTCTTCCGGTGATCTCTGCACCGATGTTTCTGGTGTCTGGCCCCGACATGGTGATCGCCGCGGCACGCGCGGGCATCATGGGGGCTTTTCCGGGGCCGAACGGGCGTACGATTGCGGACCTGCGCGGCTGGTTCGAAACCATTCATGCGGCCTTGGGGGCGGAGAAACTTCCCTTTGCCTTCAACATGATCACTCACACAAGCTATGGCCGGTTCGAGGACGAGCTTGCGCTTGTGGAAGAGTTCAAGCCCGAGATCGTCATTACCGCTCTGGGCGGCCCGCATCGCGTCACTGAGGTGGTGCATGGCTATGGCGGGTTGGTCTTTGCGGACGTCAACAGCCCCACCTATGCCCGCAAGGCGATCGAGAAAGGCGCGGATGGGCTGGTGCTTGTCTGTGCGGGCGCGGGCGGCCACACCGGCACCTATGCGATGGCGCCGTTCCTCGATGAGGTGCGCCAGTTCTTCGACGGTCCCATCGCGGTCGGCGGCGGAATTTCCACCGGCGAAGGCGTGTTGGCGGTCGAGATGCTCGGCGCGGATTTCGCCTATGTCGGCACACGGTTTCTGGGGGCCTCCGAGAGCCTGATCGGCGACGGTTACCGCCAGATGGTGATCGACAGCGGGATCGAAGATCTGATCGCGTCCAAAGCCATCACCGGCGCTTTGGGCAACTGGATGAAAGCCTCTGTGGCTGCCGCCGGGCTCGATCTTGATGACATGAAAGCCGAGGCGAAGATCGACTTTTCCGGCGATATGCATTCGGGGGCCAAGGCCTGGAAAACCGTCTGGAGCGCGGGGCAGGGCGTGGGCCAGATCCACAAGATCGCTCCCATGGCCGAGATCGTCGATGAACTGGCCAAAGGCTACCAAGCGGCGGGCGAAAGCCTTGCCACACGTTTCGCCAAAACAAAGGAACTGGCATGAGTTTGCAACAGATTGCAGAGGCTTTGCGCGCCGCAGAGGCCAGCGCCACGCCGATCCCCGCCATCCGGGACCGGGTGATGACGGGCGAAGACGCCTACGCCATTCAGGAGATCAACACCGAGGCGCGGCTCAAAGCGGGCGGGCGTCTTGTGGGCCGCAAGATCGGGCTGACGAACCCGGCTGTACAAGCGCAGCTTGGCGTCGATCAGCCGGATTACGGCATGTTGTTCGCCGATATGGATCTGGCCCATGGCGCAGTTTTGCCCTGGTCCGAAGGCGCGCAGTGGAAAGCGGAGGCCGAGCTGGCCTTTGTGATCGGGCGCGATCTCTCAATGCCCGATTGCACCATGGCCGAGGCGATGCGTGCGGTGGAATATGTGGTCCCGTCGTTCGAGATCGTCGGCTCGCGGATCGCGCACTGGGACATCAAATTCGTCGATACCGTGGCGGATAACGCGTCGTCGGCGTTTTTCACACTCGGCCCGTCGGCGCGCAAATTGACCGATGCGGATTTGCTGAATTGCCGCATGGAGATGCGCTCCGGCGATGAGGTCGTATCGCAAGGCGTGGGCCGTGCCTGTCTCGGCTCGCCGTTGAACGCATTGTTGTGGCTGGCGCGCACCATGGCCAAGGCCGGTCGGCCTCTGGGCGAGGGCGACGTGGTTCTGTCGGGCGCTTTGGGGCCGATGGTCGCGGCCACCCCCGGCGCGCGCTTTACCGCAGAGATCGAAGGATTTGGCGAAACCGCCATAGGATTTGGAGAATAATCAATGGAAAAGATCAAATGCGCCATCATCGGCTCGGGCAACATCGGCTCCGATTTGATGATCAAGATCATGCGCACCTCTGACGTCTTGGCGATGGGGGCCATGGTCGGCATCGACGCAAGCTCCGACGGTCTCGCCCGCGCCAAGCGTCTGGGCGTTGCGACCACGCATGAGGGGCTTGAGGGCCTGCGCGCCCTGCCGGAATACGACGATATTCGCATCGTGTTCGACGCGACCTCCGCAGGCGCCCACAAACGCCATTCCGAGGTTCTGATCGCCGACGGCAAACAGGTGATCGACCTGACGCCCGCCGCCATCGGTCCGTTTACGGTGCCCTCCGTCAACATCGACGCGCATCTGGCCGAAATGAACGTCAACATGGTGACCTGCGGCGGGCAGGCGACGATCCCGATGGTCGCCGCCGTCAACCGTGTCTCGAAAGTGCATTACGGCGAAATCGTCGCCTCGATTTCTTCGAAATCCGCAGGTCCCGGCACGCGGGCCAATATCGACGAGTTCACCGAAACCACCGCGCACGCCATCGAGGCCGTTGGCGGGGCAACCCGTGGCAAGGCGATCATCATCCTCAATCCGGCAGAGCCGCCGATGATCATGCGCGACACGGTCTATTGCCTCTGTGACACGGCGGACGAGGACGCGATCCGTGCCTCGATCCGCGAGATGGAGAAAGAGGTGCAAAGCTATGTGCCGGGCTATCGGCTCAAACAAGAGGTGCAGATCGAGCATGTCGGCAACAACGCGCCGCTGCACATCCCCGAGATGGGCGGCGACTTCACCGGGCTGAAGGTCACGGTGTTTTTGGAAGTCGAAGGGGCGGCGCATTACCTGCCGGCCTATGCGGGCAATCTCGACATCATGACCTCGGCAGCACTCCGCACCGCCGAACGCCTCGCCATCAAACGTAATTGGGTCAAGGAGGCCGCGTGACATGACCAAGATTTATATTCAGGACGTGACGCTCCGTGACGGCATGCACGCCGTGCGCCACCAATACGATCTGGGCCATGTGCGCGCGATTGCGCAGGCGCTGGACGAGGCGGGCGTGGATGCCATCGAGGTCGCGCATGGCGACGGCATCACCGGCTCGACCTTTAACTACGGGTTCGGCAAATGCACCGATGAGGCGTGGATTTCCGAAGCTGCGAAAGTGGTCAAACACGCCAAGCTCACGACGCTTCTGCTGCCCGGCATCGGCACCATCGAGGATCTGAAACGCGTCCGCGATCTGGGCGTGCAATCCGTGCGGGTCGCAACCCATTGCACCGAGGCCGATGTCGCAGCCCAGCACATCCGGGCGGCAAAAGAGATGGGCATGGATGTCTCGGGTTTCCTGATGATGTCGCATATGAACACGCCCGAAAAACTCGCCGAACAGGCGAAGATGATGGAAAGCTATGGCGCGGATTGCGTCTATTGCACCGATTCCGGCGGGCGTCTGACGATGAAGGACGTTTCTGCCCGGATCGAGGCCTATAAGGCGGCTTTGAACCCCGACACCGAGATCGGCGCGCATATGCACGAAAACCTGTCGCTCTCCGTGGCAAACTCCGTCACCGCCGTCGAGCATGGTGCCTACCGGGTCGATGCTTCGCTTGCGGGCATGGGGGCGGGTGCGGGCAACACGCCGCTGGAGGCTTTCGTGGCCGTCGCCGATCTCTATGGCTGGAGCCATGGCTGTGATCTGTTCAAACTTCAGGACGCCGCCGAAGACCTCGTACGCCCGATGCAGGACCGTCCGGTGCGGGTCGACCGCGAGACCATGACGCTGGGCTATGCCGGGGTCTATTCGAGCTTCCTGCGCCATGCCGAACGCGCTGCGGATATGTACGGGCTCGACACCCGTGCGATCCTCGTCGAGCTTGGCAAACGCAAGATGGTGGGCGGCCAGGAAGACATGATCGTCGACGTGGCGCTCGACATGATCAAAGCGAAAGAGACGGCGTAATGTCGGACCTAAGCCTGATCCTTCGGCAGACCCGCAGTCATCGCGAGCGCCTTCTCAAGGAACTCTTCCTGACTCATCGGGTCGAGGGAGCTGTGCAGGATGGAATCCCCCATGATCAGGCAATAAGCGAGGTAGGCGCGTTTGCGCGCCTCCTCGGGCGCATAGCCCATGTCGCGAAACAGTTTCGAAATGTAGTCGAAACGAATCTCGTCGACCTCGGCCACCGCCTTGCGAGGAATCTCCACCCGTCGCGCCCAGTCCCGGATCGAGGTCTCGATCTGGGCGAAGGCGGGCGAGTTCTTGCGCCGGGGCAGGGAGAACAGGCTGGTGAGACGGGCACGCGGATCGTCGCCCGCGATGGAGATCGAGCGGATGACGTTGAGAGTCATCTTCTTGCGCCAGTGGCTCAGCATCGCGCCGAGCAATTCGCTTCGGGTCTTGAAATGCCAGTAAAAACTGCCTTTCGTGACCCCGAGCCTGTCGCAGAGCGTGTCGATCTTGATGCCGCGGACATTCTCGTTGACCAGAATTTGAAGCGCCTCCTGGACCCAATCCTGCTCGTTCAGCGGACTGCCCTTGTGGCGGCCCGTCGGGCGGCGTTTCGTCTGGGTTTTGGCACTTTGAGACACTGATCTCTCCTTTCACTTGAACAATACCTTAGAGCACTGAATGGCCGATATGAAGAGGGACAAATCCATGGAAACCGTTGTGATCGTCGGTGCCGGGCAGGCGGGGGCGGCTTTGGCCGTGTCCCTGCGCGAATTTGGTTTTGCGGGGGCAATCGAGATCCTCGGCAACGAGGCCCATCCGCCCTATGAACGCCCCGAACTGTCGAAGGGGTATGTGACCGAAACCGTGGGCTTCGACGCGCTGGTGGCGCTCGATCCCGAGAAAGCCAAAGAGCTCGACATTTCGCTCAGGCTGTCCTGCGATGTGCTGGAGATCGACCGGGTGGGCAGCCGTGTGCGTACGGCGGCGGGCTGGATCGGTTATGACCATCTCATCCTCGCCACCGGCGGTCAGGCGCGTCGCCTGCCTCTGCCGGAGGCGCTGGCGCAGAAGGCCTTTGCCATCCGTACGCGCGACGATGCCGATGCGATCCGGGCGCGTCTGACGGACGCCGCCTCCGTGGTGGTGATCGGCGGTGGCTGGCTTGGCACCGAGGCGGCGGTGACGGCGCGGTCTTTCGGTGCAAAGGTCGATCTGATCGAAACCGCGCCGCGGCTTTGTGCCCGTGTGGCTCCGGTCTGGTTGTCGGAACGGCTCGTGGAGATTCAGACGGAGGCGGGGGTCACTCTGCATCTCGGTGAGGTGCCGAGCTTCGGGGAAGACGGCAGCATCCAGATCGGTGAGACCCGGTTGATGCCCGATCTGGTGATCGAAGCCATCGGTATGACGGCGCATGACCGTCTGGCCCGTGAGGCCGGGCTTGAATGCGCCGATGGGATCGTTGTGGACGCGCAGAACCAGACCGGCGATCCGAAGATTTACGCCATCGGCGATTGCGCACGCGGTGTCGACGGCATGCGGCGCGAGAGCTGGCAATATGCCAACCAGTCGGCCCAGAATGTGGCGGCTCAGCTCACATCGCAGCCGCGCCAGAAACCCGAACCGCGCTGGTTCTGGAGTGTGCAGGGCAAATCGCGGGTGCAGATGCTGGGGGATTGCCCCGAAGGCGCGACCCAGTTCCTGCGCCGTGCGGGGAAGGGGGAGAGCTGTCTGTTCCTGTCGGGAGCGACCCTTGTCGGCTGCATCGCCATCGACAATCCCCGCGACATTGCCGAGGCGCGCAAAGTCATGAGCTCGCGGCAATCGCTCGATCTCGACCTGATCAGCGATCCGAAAATCCCGTTGTCGAAAGCGCTGGTCGATGCGCGGGAGGTTCTGGCGAATTATCAGACCTGAGGCGTGGGCCGCCTCGGCACGGGCTTACAGCCGGGCAAAGCGGTAGGGCGAGGGGTCGACACAGGGCACCTCCCCGGTCGCCAGTTCCGCTGCAAGCTGCCCGGCGGCGGGGCCCGTGCCGAAGCCATGCCCCGACATGCTGGTGGCAATCGTGAGGCCCGGAACAGTGGCGATCCGATCTATGACCGGATTGTTGTCCGGCGTGATGTCCATGGTCCCGGCCCAGCTTTCCGCGATCTCGGCCTGCTCGAAAGCGGGCCAGGCCTTGCGGATATTGTTCAAAGCCTCAGCGTTGATCTTGTCACTGGCGGGCGGGTCCATCACACGGGCGCGCTCGAAAGGCGAGACGGAGCTGCTTTTCCAGCGGCGGGGCAATTTCAGGTCGTCGATCAGCGGCTTTCCCAGAATGGGTCGGATCATGCCCGCCGTGTGTTTCAGTGTGGACAGATATTTCATTCCGATCAGCGCGTGATCCAATACGAAGGGCGACCCAAGTGCGGCGCGGTGCGTGATGACATAGCCGCCGCTTGCATGCTTGCGGAACGAGAAGTCCGGGCCGCCCACGGCGATCTCCGTCGGGCCGTCAAAGGCAGTGGTGCGAAACGCGTAGCAAATGAGCGGCAGGACGGGCAGGGCGATCCCCATGTTGCCCAAGAAACGCCGCGACCACAGACCGCCCGCCAGAATGACCTGATCGCAGGCGATCTCGCCGCGCTCTGTGATCACGCTGCTGACGCACCCGGCTTTGGTCTCGATTGTGCGCACGGCGCAATTCTCGAAGATGGTGACGCCCTTGCCCTGCGCCGCCTTGGCAATCGCGGAGCTGGCCCGTGTCGGCTCGGCATAACCGTCAGACGGTGTATAGACCCCACCTTTCCACGTCGCCGTGCCGCCCGGTACCATGCGGTCGATCTCGGAGGAACTGAGCAAACGGCTGTCGAGGTCGAGCCCCTGCACGCTCTCATACCAGCCCCGGTACAGCTCCATCTCCTTGTCGGAGCCCGCGACGAACATGATGCCGTTTTGTCGGTAGCCGACATCCTGCCCCGTGCGTTGCGGCATCTCGGCCCAAAGTCTATCCGCCTGTTGCGCCAAGGGAATGTCGGCGGCAGCGCGGGAGGTTTTCCGCACCCATCCGAGATTGCGCGAGGACTGCTCCGCCGCGATGCGCCCCTTTTCCAGCACCACCGCCGGAATGCCGCGTTCGGCCAGTGTCAGGGCCGCAGACAGCCCGACGATACCGCCGCCGATGATGGCCACGGTCGTCTGTTTCGGCAGGGTGTCGGAGGTGGTGATGGGGGTGATCTTGGGGGCCATATCTGGGGTCCTTAGGCGGTCAGAGCGTGAGGGTGATACGGGTCTGATCGGCGGCCCCCGCGCCTTTATAGGCGGTGACTTCGATCTCGACCTTGTACTGGGCAGAACCCAGAGGCGGATTCGTCACGTTGGTCGTCGGATCGACGCCGCAGAATTTTTCGCCGAAAAGCCCCATCACGGCGGGGGTATCCGCCGGGTCCTGAATGAACACACGAGTGGAAATGACATCTGCAAGACCCGCATCTACGGCGTTCAACGCACGGGTGATATTGGCGAACACCTGTTCGGTTTGTTCGAGAACGCCCTCGGGGATTTCCTTGGTCTCCGGGTTGCGTCCGGCGGTGTTCGACACGAAAATCCAGTTGTCCACCATGACGATGCGGGAATAGCTGCTGATCTCTTCGAGTTTCGTGTCGGTTTTGACTTTGGTGATTTGGGTCATGTGTGATCCTGAAAAAAGGGCGGAGGACGAAGGGCGTGTCCTCCGCAAGGAAAAGCTCAGCGCAGGACGGGTTCGTCCCAAAGATTGAGTTTCGTGCCGATGCCTTTCGCAAGCGCGTTGCGATAAATCACCGTGCCCCAGGCCACGTCCTCGACCGGCATGCCCCCGACGGAGAGGATGATGATTTCGTCTTCGCTTTGCCGCCCTGGGGTCGCGCCCGCGCAAATGTCGCCGAGGTCTTCGAGAGTGTCTTTGTCCATCGTGCCCTCATGGATCATGTCGAGGAACTTCACTCCGATCACCGGCACATGAACATGGGCGGGTTTGGGCAGTTCTTCGAACCACGCCTCGTAAAGCCCGATGTTGTCGCAGACCTTGCGCACGTCCGGGGCCTGCATCCCCTCGTCGATGTCGCAGGAGGCGGGCATCGCGAGAAAGGCGCCGGGTTTGACCCAGTCGCGTTTCACCATCGGATATTTCGACACATCGCCGGTCTCGCCCGAAGCGCAATAGGTCACGATGTCGGAGCCGCGCACCAGGGTTTCGAGGTCGCTGACGATCTCGATCGTGGCGATCTGCGGATAGGTTTCTTTCACCCAGTCGACAAAGCGGTCGATGGACCCCTGACTGCGGCCCAGAAGTTTCAGCGTGTCGAGTTTGGGACAGGTCGCCATGAAAGCCGCGAGCGAGGTTTTGCCCATGACGCCGGGGCCTTGAACCGCGACCACCTTGCTGTCCTTGCGCGCCAGATGACGCGCGCCGACGCCGGGCACCGCCCCGGTGCGATAGGCGGACAGGAGGTTCGCGGACATATAGGCCAGAGGCGCGGCCGTGTCGGCATCGTTGAGCGTGAACATCAGGATCGAACGGGGCAGCCCTTTGTCGCGGTTGGCAATGTTCGAACCGTACCATTTGACGCCCGCGGTGCAATATTGCCCCCCCAGATAGGCCGGCATCGCCATGAAGCGACGGTCGGCGGTCGGTTTCGGCATGGTCGGAAAAGGCGAGTTCTCCGGGAACATCACCATCGCGCCGTGGCTGTCGTTATTCGCCCCGGCCATCCGGTAATCGCCGGAATGCAGCAGCTTGAACATGTCTTCCATCGTATTGACGCAGGCCGCCATGTCGGTGACGCCGGCTTTGATCATGTCTTGTTCGTTGAGGTAGATGAAATCGATTTTGGGCAAGTCGGTCATCGTCGGTCCTTTTCGCAATACGGTCTTTCCTCTGAGTAACGGAGGAAAGCGCCCGAAAGCCCATTGCAGGACGTGCCAATTTTTCGATATTTTACGCCATATCGGCGCGCGTTGCGTTGCCTTTGCGCGCAAATTCCGGGCAGATGCCCCCGGCAGTCCCGCCAGAAACCGAGCTGAGCCCGACCTGAACCCGGCCTAGAACCGATAGCCCTTGCCAGAGCGCACTTCACGTGGCGTGAGCTTGGACCAGCGCTTGTGCGCGCGCCAGAAGGCGGTGCCGTCGGCATAGCCGAGGGCTGCGGCGACCTCGCCCACGGGGATGTCGCCATCCGACAAAAGCGTGGTCGCCCGGTCGCGGCGAATGTCGTCCACGAGATCGCGCAGGCTGGTGCCTTCCTCCGACAATTTGCGCTGCAAATTGCGTGGCGACAGACCCAAAGTCTCGGCCACGCGCTCGACGGAAATCGGGCGCAGACCGAGAGAAGAGGTGACGATCGCGCGCACGGCATCGGTCAAAGTGCTCTCATGCGGGGTGGCTTCGATCAGATCGCCGATATGCCGCTCCAGCATGCTGACGAGGGCGGTGTCTTCGACGCGGTACAGCTCCATCAGCGGTGCGCGCTCCATCACCAGCCGGTTCGTGGCCTGACCGTAAAGGATCGGACAACGAAAAAAATGCCGTAAAAACATGTCGCTATCGGGTTGTTCATGTTCGAAATGCACCTGCTGCGGCGACCAGCGGCGCAGGAAATTGTCGCGGATCACCTGCACGGTCGAGACCAGCGAAAACTCCGCGTCCTGACGGCGGGGCCAGATGCGGGCGTCTTCGATCTGATAGGACATGACCATGTCTTCACCATTGAGAAGAAAGGTCATTTCCGTGCCGCTTTGCAGGGCGGCGGCGGATTTTGCAATCCGATCAATCCCGACATGGATCGAACGCGACAAAGACAAAAGAATGCCCATCGGGCCGAGATCGCCTGCCCGGATGTCCATCCCGATATGCGCGCCGATATGCGGATCGCCCGACAGTTCGGCGGCGCTCTCGAAGAAGCTGACATATTCGTTCATCGACAGGTGCGCATAGGGATCTTTCAACATATCAAGGCTGATCCCGTGTTTCGACAGAAGCGGTTTCGTCGCCACGCCGCGCGCCATCAGCCGGTCGAGCACCGAGGCCAGAAGTGTGCTGCGGATCGCCGCATAGCCATGCGTTTGGCGCGCCATGTGATTATTTTTCCGTCCGTTTGCGAAATGATGTCGCGTAAATTATCGGAAATATGGCACAAAATGCAATGGCGGATTGTCGGTCTCCTGCCATGCTGATGTCATGCCAGCCAACGGGTCCAATCCGGGCAAAACCCGGTCTGACTTGCGTCGGACTTTTGTCGGACTTCCGTCGGACCCCAAAACACCGATGCCAAAGATGGCCCACAGACACAGCACCATGGCGCAGACAGGAGAGACCTTGATGAAAACGCTTCTGAAATCCGGCACGATTGCCGCTCTGGCGGCTCTGCCCGTCGCGGCCGCCGCCGAGTATCCCGAAAAACCCGTCGAATTCGTCGTGCCCTTCCCGCCGGGCGATCTCGAAGACATTCTGACCCGGATGATCGCCGACGAATTCCAGGCGACCTACGGCGTGCCCGCCGCCGTGGTGAACAAGCCGGGCGGTGGCGGCGGCCCGTTCCCGGGCGCGGTCGAGGTGGCCATGGCCCCGGCAGACGGGTACACGGTCGGCTCCTTTGTGGTCGACGTGCCGCTGGTGGGGCCGCATCTCGGCATCCCGCCGCTCGAAGGCACACCGTTCGAGCCGGTCGGTATTTTCGTGACCTATCCGTTCGTGATCGCGACCAAGGGCGATGCGCCCTATCACACGCTGGAAGAGCTGGCGGCTTACGCCAAGGAAAACGACGTGACGCTGGGCCATTTCGGCGACGTGACCACGCCCGCGCGGCATACCTTTGCCATCGCCAAAACGCTCGGTTTCGAGTTCTCCTCGAACGCGGCTTTCGATGCGCTCGATTGCAACACGCTGGCCTCGGGCGATGCGGATGTGATCAACACCACGCTGCAACTGGTGATGCCCTGCAAGGACGAGCTGACCTTCCTCGCCTCGGTGACCGAAGATCGCATTTCGATCCTGCCGGACACGCCGACCGTGGGGGAAGTGCTGCCGGAGCTGGACCTGTCGACATGGAACGGGCTGTTCCTCAAGACCGGCACGCCGGATGAGGTGCGCGAGAAAATCGCCGCCGTGGCCGAGAAGGTCGTGACCTCGGACGCCGCCAAAGAGCTTGCGGCGCAAACCGGGGCGCTGATCTATTGGAAAGACGCTGCCGCATCTGAGGCACAGATGGAAGCGGATGTCGAAACCATGGGCCGCATCAGCGCTGCCATCGACTAAACACAAAAGAAACAAGGGGCTGGCCTTGTGGACAGCCCCCGACAAGGAGGCCGGATATGGCACGACTCGCATCGCTTACAGCCCATTTGCGGCGTGAAAGACGCCCCGGCGATCTGGTCTTCGCGCTGGCGTTCATGGCCTTTGCGCTGGCCACTCTGATTGTAATGCCGCGCCAGACCACATGGGTGCCGAACACGGTGCTTTTCGCGCAACCGGCCTTCTGGCCCGGGGTCGGCGTGATCATGATGGTCGGTTTCGGCGCGGTGCATCTTTTGAGTTCCGTGGTCTCGACCCGACAGGAGGGACGCGGGGCGGAACTGCTCTATTGGCTGCGCTCGCTCGAATTCGTGGCGTGGTTTCTCTGTTATGTCTGGCTTGTGCCGGTGATCGGCTATCTGCCCGCCACCATGCTCTTTGCGGTGCTCTTGGTGCTGCGGCTGGGCTACCGCGCGCCGTGGAGCTTTTTCTGGGCTGCGGCGTTCGGTTTTGCCGTGGTCGCGGTGTTCAAGGCCGGGCTTCAGGTCAAGGTGCCCGCAGGCGCGCTCTATGGCTATCTGCCCGACAGCATCCGCACCTTCATGATGGTCAATTTCTAAGGATTTCGCCGATGGACACGCTTCTTTCCGGCCTGCACATGCTGATGAGCCTCGATGTGCTCGTGGCGCTTTTGATCGGATCGATCGGCGGCGTGATCATCGGCGCCATTCCGGGCGTCGGGCCTGCCGTGGCGATCGCGATCCTTCTGCCCGCGACCTTTGCCATGCCGCCTCTGGTGGGGTTGGTGATGCTTTTGGGCATCTACGGCTCGTCGATGTTCGGCGGCTCGCTTCCGGCGGTGTTGATCAACACGCCGGGGACGGCGGTCAATGCGCTGACGACCTATGATGGCTATCCGATGACCCAGCGCGGCGAGGCGACGAAGGCGCTGGGGCTGGCCTATGGCGCATCGTTTTTCAGCGGCATCCTGTCGATTTTGGCGCTGATCGTGTTGTCGCCGGTGCTGGCGAAGATCGCGCCGATGTTCGGGGCGCGGGAGATTTTCCTTGCGGCGCTTTTGGGCATCGTTCTGGTGATCGTCGCGCACCGGGGGCAGGTGGCGGCGGCGGGGATGATGGCCGGGTTCGGCATCCTGTTGCAATCCGTCGGCATGGAGCCGGTGAAATACACCATGCGCTTCACCTTTGGGCAGGGCTGGCTGACCTCCGGGCTGGATCTCATTGTCGTAGTGTTGGGGCTGTTTGCGATTTCGCAGGCGCTGAGCCTTCTGGTCGACAAGGAGAGCGCCCCGGATGCGGCACCGATCAAGGGCGACATGGGCAAGGAGATGCTGGGGGTCCTGAAGCACAAGAAGATCGCCGCGAGCGGGTCGTTTTTCGGTGTGCTGATGGGGATGATCCCGGGGGTGGGCGAGTTCACGGCGCAGTTCATGAGCTATACGTTTGCGCAGAAACGCTCGCGCCATCCCGAGCTGTTTGGCAAGGGATCGGAAGAGGGGCTTGTCGCCTCGGAGAGCGCCAACAACGCCGTGCCCGCCGCCGCGATGATCCCGCTTTTGGCGCTGGGCATTCCGGGCGAGGCGCTGACCGCGATGATGCTGTCGGTGTTCTATGTGCACAATGTGGTGCCGGGGCCGGCGCTGTTTCAGGGGCAGATGGATTTCATCTACGCGCTTTATATCGCGCTTTTGATCCTCAATGTGATCGTGATCCTGTTCATGCTGGTGTCGTCGAACTGGCTGATCCGGCTGATCCGCATTCCGACGCGATTTCTGGGGATGATGGTGCTGACTTTGAGTTTCGTGGGGGTCTATAGCCTGCGCAATTCGGTGGTGGATTGTGCCATCGCCTCGGTGTTCGGGGTGCTGAGGCTGGTGCTCAAGCGGCTGAACCTGCCGACCGTGCCGATCATTCTGGGCATGGTGCTGGGCGGCATCATGGAGGTCAAGCTGCGCGCGGCGATGGCGCGTGTCGACAGCCCGCTCGATTTCGTCAACCGACCGATTGCGGCGCTTTTGGCGCTGGCGATTGTCGGCGTGCTGGTGTCGCACATCGTGTCGGAGCTGCGCGCCAGACGGGCGTGAGGCTCAGCCGCGGAGGATCTTGCCGAGCATGTCGGTCTTCCAGAGATACTGATGTGCGATCCCCAGCGAGACGTGGATCGGGATCAACACCCAGAACAGCGGCTGGATCACACTTGTGTGCAGCGTGAGCGCGAAGGGCAGATGGGCGTAATGCGTCAGAAGGCCGGTGAGCGGCATGGCGAAGAAGAACAGGTAGAAAATCCACTGCCCGGTGCGGGCGAAAACGCGGAAGAACCACGGCGCGCCCAGAGGTTCGGGTGGTACGCCGAAGCCCAGACGCAGGAACAGGCGCAGCACCGCGAGCAGCAGCACGGCCAGACCGATGGCGATGTGCACGGAGATCGGGCGTTCGAGCCCGGGAATGAACAGGTGCCACATCTTTTGCGGAAACAGCAGGTTCAGAAGGATCAGCCCCACCATCGTCCAATGCAGGAGGCGCTGGGGCAGGGAGAAGGTGTCGGGAAGGTCGCGCATGTCTTTGCCGGTTCGAATCTTTGGTCTTGAAAGATATATCTTTAAAGTATGTTTTGCGATTTGATGTGGCGCAAACCGGGACGCGAAGCGGGCGTGATCGCGCCAGATGTGAACTGGACGGGGACGGGCACGCCGAGGACGGAATCGCCTTGCACGATGGGCTTTGACCGCCTAGAAGGGCGACTGATTTACACGGTCGCCTTTGTTGCGGCCCGACTGGACGTACAAGACGTAAGAAGGACGCCAAGATGCAGGTCACCGAGACCCTGAACGAAGGTCTGAAGCGCGGCTATCAGATCACCATCACCGCCGCCGAGCTGGACGACAAAGTCAATGCCAAGCTCAAGGAAGCCCAACCGGAAGTCGAAATGAAAGGCTTCCGCAAAGGCAAGGTGCCGCTGGCGCTGCTGAAAAAGCAATTCGGCCCGCGCGTTCTCGGCGAAGCCATGCAGGAAACCGTCGATGCGGCGATGAACGACCATTTCGAAGCCTCTGGCGACAAACCGGCGATGCAGCCGAACGTCACCATGGACGGCGGCGAAGAGTGGAAAGAGGGCGACGACGTCGTGGTCACCATGACCTACGAAGCCCTGCCGCAGATCCCGGAAGCCGATCTGTCCACCGTGACGCTCGAGAAGCTCGTGGTGAAAGCCTCCGCCGAGGAAATCGAAGACGCGCTGAAAAACCTCGCGGCCACCGCGCAGAACTTTGAAGACAAAGACGGCGCTGCTGCCGATGGCGATCAGGTCGTGATCGACTTCAAAGGTTTCGTCGATGGCGAAGCCTTCGAAGGCGGCGAAGCGGAAGACTACCCGCTGGTTCTGGGCTCCGGCTCCTTCATCCCGGGCTTCGAAGATCAGCTCGTCGGCACCAAAGCCGGTGATGCGAAAAACGTCGAAGTGAAATTCCCGGAAGAGTACGGCGCCGCCAACCTCGCCGGCAAAGACGCCACCTTCGAGTGCACCGTCAAAGCCGTGAAAACCCCGGTTGCCGCCGAGATCGACGACGAGCTGGCGAAGAAATTCGGTGTCGAGGATCTCGTCACGCTGAAAAACCAGATCACCGAGCGTCTCGAAGCCGAATATGCCGGTGCCGCCCGCGCGATCATGAAACGTGGCCTTCTCGACCAGCTCGACACGAAAGTGTCCTTCGAGCTGCCGCCGAGCCTCGTGGAAGCCGAAGCCAACCAGATCGCTCACCAGCTCTGGCACGAGGAAAACCCGGACGTGCACGGCCACGATCACCCGCAGATCGAGACCACCGAAGAGCACACCAAACTGGCCGAACGTCGCGTGCGCCTTGGTCTTCTGCTGGCTGACATCGGTCAGAAGCAAGAGATTCAGATCACCGACGCCGAGTTCACTCAGGCCGTGCTGACCCAAGCGCGTCAATACCCGGGTCAGGAGCGTCAGTTCTTTGAATTCGTTCAGCAAAACCCGCAGATGCGTCAGCAGATCCAGGCCCCGCTGTTCGAGGACAAAGTGGTCGATTACATCGCCGAGAACGCCCAAGTGACGGAAAAAGAGGTCTCGAAAGAGGATCTCGAAAAAGCCGTCGAAGCGCTCGACGAAGAATAAGATAAGCCCGAACAGGGCATCTCGCATCAAGCGAGGGACAGAGGGCCGCTTCCGTGAGGAGGCGGCCTTTTTCGTGGGCTTGCTTGACGTAAGGTAATTTCCCTTTGTGTGCAGAGGGTTAGGGGTGTCTTCGGCCGAAATTCCCCCTTTTTCTGTCGCGCGCAACTGTTACTCCAAATCAGGTTGAACAGGAGATGTTTGCGATGATTAAGAAAATTTTGGCGGAAGGCATTGGCACCTTCTGGCTGGTCTTCGGTGGGTGCGGCAGTGCGATTTATGCCGCCGGTGTGCCGGATGTGGGCATCGGCTATGCCGGTGTGGCCTTGGCCTTCGGCTTGACCGTGCTCACCATGGCCTATGCGGTCGGACATATTTCCGGTGGGCATTTCAACCCGGCGGTGACGCTGGGGCTGGTCGTTGCGGGCCGTCACCCGGCGGCTGAACTGCCGGTCTACTGGATTGCGCAAGTCGTGGGAGCGATCCTGGCGGGCGCTGCACTCTATGTCATCGCCTCCGGCATGACCGGGTTCGCGGGCACGGGCGGTTTCGCCTCCAACGGCTACGGTGAACTGTCGCCGCAGGGCTATTCGATGGTGGCGGCGCTGGTGATCGAGATCATCCTGACGGCAGGGTTCCTCTTCATCATCCTCGGGGCGACGTCGAAAGGCGCTCCGGCGGGGTTCGCGCCGATCGCCATCGGTCTCGGCCTGACGCTGATCCACCTGATTTCGATCCCGGTGACCAACACTTCGGTGAACCCGGCGCGCTCGACGGGTGTGGCGCTGTTTGCGGAGACGGCGGCGCTGGGCCAGCTCTGGCTGTTCTGGGTCGCACCGCTCGTGGGGGCGGTGATCGGCGGGGTGCTCTGGAAGCTGGTGTCGACGACCGAGGAGTGATCCTCAAAGCCGCTTTGGGCAAGAAAGGCCGCTTCCGGGAGGAGGCGGCCTTTTTATTGGGTGTTGTCTGGATAAAGAAAAGGGGGCTCTGCCCCCTCGCTTCGCTCACCCCCGGGATATTTCCGGACAAAAGAAGCGCTTAGCTGCGCAGGCCGGTCTCGTAGAGCAGGCCTTGTTTCTTGGCCTCGTAGTAATAGCCGCGGGCGTACCAGCCCATGGCGCTGTCGATGTCGCCGCCGGAGACGAGATAGGCGCCACGCAGGTATTTGCCCGCGTATTTCAGGTTCACATCGGCGTTCAGAAGGTCTTTCGGCTCGCCCTGAAAGCCCATGGTGCGGGCGGTTTGCGGCAGGATTTGCAGCAGGCCGTAATAGGGTCCGTTGCGCGCGGCGGGGTTGTGGGTGCTTTCACGCACCGCCTGACGATGCACCAGCTCGCGCGGGATTTCGTAATGATCGGCCCATTTGTTGATCTGCGCGCGCAATTGCGGCGTCTCGTTGGGATAGAGCGGGGGGTTAAATCCGACGGCACGGGAAACTTCGGCCTTATTGCCACAGGCGGCGAGGGCGAGGGCGGACAAGAGAAAGGTCCGGCGGGCGACTGCTGTCATTCTTGAGCTCTAGGAAATTTCAACTCGTTCCAGTGACCATGTTTTGCGGCCTCTGCCAAGCGTGGCGAAGGCGGATCGGCGAAACCCTGCTCACGCAGGCTCTGGAACATAGAAAAAGCCCCGCCGAAGGGGCGGGGCTTTCAATGTCGTGAGGGAGCAGAAGATTACTCTTCTTCGGCCTCGGCAGCCGGAGCGGCGAAATCGTCGTCGTCGGAGGCGGCGCCACCGATGTCGTCGAAGAGTTCCGCGATCTCGAATTCGGCCTGAGCTTCGGCTTCGGCGGCAAGTTCCTGAATGGATTTGCCAGCGGATTGCAGTTCGGCTTCTTCCAGGGAGCGGGCAACGTTCAGGATGATCGTTGCGTCGACTTCCGGGTGCAGCAGGACGTGCACTTCGTGCAGGCCGAGCTCTTTGATCGGGGCTTTCAGGACGACCTGTTTGCGGTCGACGGAGAAGCCACCGGCGGTTGCGGCCTCGGCGGCGTCACGGGGGGTGACGGAGCCGTAGAGCGCACCGGAATCGGATGCGGAGCGAATCACGACGAATTTCTCGCCGTTGAGTTTCTCAGCAGCCGCTTCGGCTTCTTTTTTGGTTTCGAGGTTGCGGGCTTCGAGCTGAGCTTTCTGAGCTTCGAAAGCTTTGATGTTCGCTTCAGAGGCGCGCATCGCTTTTTCCTGCGGCAGCAGGAAGTTGCGGGCGTAGCCGTCTTTGACGGACACGACATCGCCCATCTGGCCGAGTTTGGCCACGCGTTCGAGAAGGATAACTTGCATGTGCTTACTCCTTACTTCACGGCGTAGGGCAGCAGGGCGAGGAAGCGGGCACGTTTGATGGCGCGAGCCAGTTCACGTTGTTTCTTCGCGGAAACTGCGGTGATGCGGGACGGGACGATCTTGCCGCGCTCGGAGATGTAGCGCTGGAGCGTGCGAGTGTCCTTGTAGTCGATGGCGGGCGCGTTCTCGCCGGAGAACGGGCAGACTTTGCGACGACGGAAAAACGGTTTAGTGGCCATGGGTTAGGTCCTTTCCAAACAAGATTACTGACGACGCGGACGACGCTCTTCGCGGTCGTCACGTTTCTGCATCTGGACGGAGGGGCCTTCCTCATGAGCGTCGACCTTGATGGTCAGGACGCGCATCACGTCGTCGTGCAGACGCATCAGGCGTTCCATTTCCTGAACGGCATCCGACGGGGCGTCGGTGCGCAGGAAGGCGTAGTGGCCCTTGCGGTTCTTGTTGATCTTGTAGGCCATCGTTTTGACGCCCCAGTATTCGGATTCGACGACTTTACCGCCGTTGTCCGAAAGGACGGTGCCAAAATGTTCGATGAGACCTTCGGCCTGCGCGTTGGACAGATCCTGACGCGAGATGAAGACATGCTCGTAAAGCGGCATGGAGACTCCAGTTCATTTCAAGCGCATTTCATAGGGCGGGCATTTGGCCTTTTCGCGGCCCGTCCACGAGAGACTGCGCGGTTCATACGTGTCTTGCGAAAAGGATGCGCCTTTATACGCATCCCGCGCTTTGGCGCAAGGGCGAATTCCCGATGGTTCGCGGCGATATTTTGCAGCGTGTTTCCGGGGGGGGCGGGCTTGTGAGACTGGTTGCAACGACGGCAGAGCGCAATGGCGCGAAATCTCCGTTTGCGGGCCACAATCCCGCCCAGATTAACCATGATGTTGCAACCTCAGGTGGATGAGACAACAATAAAGGAAAGAAGGCATGATCCTTTCTTCCGATCCGGAAATTCAGAGGCAGGGCGATCGCCCGGTCAACGCAGGGCGCGGCGGGCGCTCGGGAAACGGGACCATCGCCCGGCATGAACGGGGTTGGGGCTATAGCCTTGAGCGTGACGACGGCATGGGACCTGCGCGTGCGCGCGCCGAACGTTTGGCGCAGATCGGCTCGGTTCTGTGTTTTATGGGCATGGCGGGGCTTTGGTTGTGGCCGGGCTCGACGTTTTCGCTGACGGTGCTGGGCATCAAGGCCGGGCTTTCGGTCGCCCTTGGCGTCGCGGGACTGGGGCTGGGCCATTTGGCTGAGCGGGGTCTGGCGCGGGAGGTGCAGGTCGATTTGCAGCGCGGAGAGCTTCGGGTGGTCTGGCGCAACCGCAAATCGGAGATCCGGTTGCACACGGTGATCGGCTTTGCCGAGGTCGGATCGGTGTTCCTGCGGCGTCTGCCCGGTGCCGGGCATCGAACACGGCTCAATCTGCGCTACGGGCGAACAGGCGCGGTCATGCCGCTGTTCGTTGGCCCAGAACGTCTGATGCGCGAGGTCTGGTACGATCTGAATGGCGATCTGCATCCCGAAGAGCCGGAGCAGCCGCCGCGCGTCATGCCCGGGCCGAGACCGGTGGCGGGGCGGCGAAGTCTGCCGCGGGCCTTGCGCTGATCCCGAGGGGGAGGTGCGTTTCCCCCTGTTTCCGGCCATGTTCCCTCTGTGTTGCCTTGCCGTCGCGGCGCGGGATCGTTAGACCCGTGTGCGACAGAGACAGACATGTGGAGGGGCGGGCATGACGCGCGCATTCGTGTTTCCGGGGCAAGGCGCCCAGACAATCGGGATGGGCAAGGCTTTGGCCGAGGCCTATCCGGCGGCGAAAGCCATTTTCGACGAGGTGGACGAGGCGCTTGGCGAAAAGCTGTCCTCGCTGATCTGGGACGGCGATATCGAAACCCTGACGCTGACGCAGAACGCCCAGCCGGCGCTGATGGCGACCTCGCTGGCGGCGATGCGGGCGCTTGAGGCAGAAGGTTTTGCGGTGACCGATGCGGCTTTCGTTGCAGGGCATTCGCTTGGCGAATATTCCGCACTGGCGGCGGCGGGCGCGATCTCCGTGGCGGATACTGCGCGGCTGCTGCGCACACGCGGTCAGGCGATGCAGGCGGCTGTGCCTGTTGGCGTGGGCGCGATGGCGGCGCTTCTGGGGCTCGATTTCGCCACTGTGAAAGAGGTGGCGGAAGAGGCGGCCCAAGGTGAGGTGTGTCAGGCGGCGAATGACAACGATCCGGGGCAGGTTGTGGTCTCCGGTCACAAGGAGGCCGTGGAGCGCGCCGTCGAGATTGCCAAGGCGAAGGGCGCGAAACGCGCGGTGCTTTTGCCGGTATCCGCACCGTTCCACTGTGCGCTTATGGGACCTGCGGCGGATGTGATGGCCGAGGCTTTGGACGATGTCGATATTTCCGAACCTGTCGTGCCGCTGGTGGCCAATGTCCGCGCCTCTGCGGTGACCGATCCGGCGCTGATCCGGGCGCTTTTGGTCGAGCAGGTGACGGGGTCCGTGCGCTGGCGCGAATCCGTGGCCTATATGGCCGGTGAAGGCGTGACCGGGATCTGGGAAATCGGCGCGGGCAAAGCGCTTTCGGGCATGGTGCGGCGGATCGAGAAATCCATCGAGTGCACCGCGATCGGGACGCCCGAGGACATCGCGAAGCTGAAAGAGTAAGGGGCGCGGCCCCGCCGGGGGAAGAAGGGGCGCTGCCCCTCACCGCGCCAAAGGGCGCGGCTCACCCCGGGATATTGAGAGACAAAAGAAGCAGGATGCTTCGGGAGAGAGTGAAATGTTTGATCTGACTGGTAAAAATGCGCTGATCACGGGTGCGTCCGGGGGCATCGGGGGCGCGATTGCCAAGGCGCTTTATGACGCGGGGGCGACGGTTGCGCTGTCCGGGACGCGGGTTGAGCCCTTGGAGGCGCTGGCGGCGGAATTGGGTGAGCGGGCGCATGTGTTGCCGTGCAACCTGTCGGACAAGGAGAGCGTCGAGGCGCTGCCGAAACAGGCGGCCGAGGTGATGGGCTCTGTCGATATTCTGGTGAACAACGCGGGCATCACGCGCGACAACCTGTTCATGCGGATGTCGGACGACGAGTGGGACAGCGTTTTGAACGTGAACCTGACCTCGACCTTCCGGCTGTGCAAAGGTGTGCTGCGCGGCATGATGAAGGCGCGTTGGGGGCGGATCGTGAATATTTCCTCTATCGTGGGGGCGACCGGCAATCCGGGGCAGGGCAACTATGCGGCGTCGAAAGCGGGCATGGTCGGCATGTCGAAATCGCTGGCCTATGAGGTGGCGACGCGGGGCATCACGGTGAACTGTGTGGCGCCGGGGTTCATCGCGACAGCGATGACCGACAAGCTGACGGACGACCAGAAGGACAAGATCAATGCGCAGATTCCGGCGGCGCGGATGGGCACGCCGGAGGAGATCGCCGCGGCGGTGTTGTATCTTGCGTCGCAGGAGGCGGGGTACACCACCGGGACGACGCTTCATGTCAATGGCGGCATGGCTATGCTCTGAGCGCATAAGTCCCTTCCCGACGTGGCGTCACAAAACATTTGCCACCGGGGTGGATTGTGCTATGAGCAGCGCAGATTGAGCCGCGTGGACAGGTGTTTGCCAGCTGTTTGCGTGGTGCATGACCCGAGGACGGGGGTTGCAATGACCCGGTTCCGGCGGCATGTAGAACGAGTGGCCCGAGGGCCGGATCTAAATTGGGCATCGGGCCCGAAATTGTGAGGAAAGAACATGAGCGACATCGCAGATCGCGTGAAAAAGATCGTTGTCGAGCACCTCGACGTGGAAGAAGACAAAGTGACGGAAACCGCGTCCTTCATCGACGATCTGGGCGCTGACAGCCTCGACACCGTCGAGCTGGTCATGGCCTTCGAAGAAGAGTTCGGCATCGAGATCCCGGACGACGCTGCCGAGACCATCCAGACCTTCGGCGACGCGGTGAAGTTCATCACCGAAGCTTCCTGATCGGTTGACCGGTCGGCCTCGCAAGGGGCAAGATTTCAAGACGGCGTGCTCGAATGAGCGCGCCGTTTTTTTGTTTGCGGTCGGGGGATGTGGCAGGCTCAGGCGGCGAGATCGGGGGGCGGTTCGCTCGCGGGGGCGGGGAGGGCGTCGTTTTCCTTTGCCGGGTCGGGGGCCGGGGCGGAGGCGACGGCGGCAGGCACAGGATCGGCGTCCCGGGGCAGAGCGGCGAAGGCCAGCGCATCGGCGCGCTCCGCAGCGATCTGGGCGGCATGGGGGCCGAGCAGGGCCTTGAACTCCGCCTCGGTCAGTTGGCGATCGAATTGCAACCCGAGAAAATGGTTGTTGCGCCAGATCACGCGGGCCTTGCGGTCGAGCGGACCGCAGGTCAGGCGCACTTTTTGACGCTCGTGCAGCTCATGGCTGCTTTCGATCTTGCAGCCGACCTGACTGATGTCGAGAAGCTCGCCGATCACCGGCAGGAGCCCATCGAAAATCACCACGGGAAGCGCGCAGGGATAGCGGATGGCGCGGCGCTGCACGATGCTGTAGCGCATCCAGAACCACGCCGAGATGGCGGTGATGAAGGTGAACAGGCCGAGCACGAAGGCGACGTTGCCGGAGGGGCTGAGCGGTACGACAGGGGGAGGCTGGCGGGAGGCCACCTGCCGCGCCGGGCGGAATTCGTCGAAATTCGTCGGATCGAGCGGCGGCGGCTCGACCTCCTTGCGGGTGAGGGCGGCGGCGATGTCCACGATCTCCTGAAGGCCGTCGGCGAGACGGGTCGTCAGGGTCTCTTCGGTCTCTTCCGTGGCATTGAGGTGATCGGGCGCGGTCGGGTCGCAGGGCGTGGCGGCGAGATAGCGCGAGAGGCTGACCGACTGCGCGTCAAAACGGGGATCGTCGCCATATCGTTGCGCCATTTCGTCCCAGTTGTCCTGTTGCAGATCGAGAAGATGGCGACGCGAGGAGATGAAATCCATCAGCGGCTTTTCATTGGCGCCGAGATCGGCCTCGCGGATCTGTTTCAGGAGACGATCGCGGCCGTAGCGCTCCATCTCGGTGCGGAACTGGCGCGCGCTGTCGTGTTCGCCGGGCGTGCCGAGGGCAGAGACATAGGAATTGGCGCTGTCGTTGAGTGCGGTGAGCCAGTCTTCGAGGCCGCAGGAGGGATCGGCGGCGGCGCTGCGCAGAAAGGGGCCGCTCAGCAGGAGAGCGAGGCAGAGCAGAAGCGTCAGCCAGAGCCGACACCGGGAAATGAGGGGGCGAACCTGCCGCATATCGGGGCCATAATTGCGCATTTGCCTATTGATATGCCCGAAACCCTCAATATCTGGTTACCATTCCTCCGCCGATTTGCGGTGCGGGGGCTGTCTCGGTCTTCCATCGGGGGGCGGAGCCGTGTAAGAAAACGCAGACGAAAATTGAGGGGGCACGGATGCGCCGAGTAGTTGTCACTGGACTTGGGATGGTTTCGCCGCTGGCTTGCGGTGTGGAGGAGACCTGGACGCGAATTCTGGCAGGCGAGTCCGCCGCCGGGACGATCCAGCGGTTCGATGCGAGCCATTTGGCGACGGATTACGCCTGCGAGGTGAAATTCGGCGACGGGACGAACGGCACGTTCAACCCGGACGACTGGATGGCCCCGAAAGACCGCAAGAAGGTCGACGATTTCATTCTTTTCGGCATGGCCGCCGCCGAACAGGCGCTGACGGATGCCGGGTGGAAACCCGAGGACGAGGAAGATCGTCTGCGCACCGGCGTGCTGATCGGTTCGGGGATCGGGGGCCTGTCGTCGATTGCCGATGCGGCGATCATCCTCAAGGAAAAAGGCCCGCGGCGGATTTCTCCGTTCTTCATTCCGGGCTCGCTGATCAACCTGATCTCCGGTCAGGTGTCGATCCGCTACGGTTTCAAAGGACCGAACCACGCGGTGGTGACGGCCTGTTCGACGGGGGCGCATGCGATTGGCGACGCCTCGCGTCTCATCATGCTGGGCGACGCGGATGTGATGGTTGCGGGCGGCGCGGAAGCGGCGATCTGCGAGTTGGGCATTGCCGGGTTCAACGCCTGTAAAGCCTTGTCCACCAAGCGAAAAGACGATCCGAGCCATGCCTCGCGGCCCTATGATGCGGATCGTGACGGCTTCGTGATGGGCGAGGGCGCGGGTGTCGTGATTCTGGAAGAATACGAACACGCCAAGGCGCGTGGCGCGAAGATTTACGCCGAGGTTGTGGGCTATGGCCTGTCGGGCGATGCCTATCACATCACCGCGCCGTCCGAGGATGGCGATGGTGGTTACCGTGCGATGCAGGCGGCTCTTGCGCGTGCCGGTCTTGAGCCGAAGGATGTGGATTACATCAACGCGCATGGCACCTCGACCATGGCGGACGTGATCGAACTGGCGGCCGTCGAGCGGCTTCTGGGCGATGCGGCGGACACTGCGACCATGTCCTCGACGAAATCCTCCATCGGCCACCTTCTGGGGGCTGCGGGGGCGGTCGAGGCGATTTTCTGCGTGCTGGCGATCCGCGATCAGGTGGCGCCGCCGACGATCAACCTCGACAATCCTGCGGTCGAAGCGCGGCTCGATCTGGCACCGAATGCCAAGCGGGAACGCAAGATCGACGTGGCGCTGTCGAATTCCTTCGGCTTTGGCGGCACCAACGCCTCGCTGGTTCTGAAGAAGGTGGACGGCTGATATGTGGCGATCCATCGCCTCGAATGCGCTGACCCTGTTCATCGTCGTCCTCGTCGCTCTGGCGGGGGCGATTGCCTGGGGCAAGCGGCAATATGTGGCGGAAGGGCCGCTCGATCAGGCGATCTGTCTGCGGGTGCCTTCGGGCTCCACGATGCGCGGCGTCTCTGAGGATCTGGCCGGGCAGGGGGCGATCACCAACCCGTCGGTTTTCCGGATCGGGGCGGATTATACCGAGAAATCGCAACAGCTTAAGGCCGGGGCTTTCCTCGTCGACGAAGGGTCTTCGATGCAGGAGATCGTCGAGATCATCACGCGGGGCGGGGCCTCGACCTGTGGCACCGAAGTGGTCTACCGCATCGGTGTGAACCGCGCTCTGATGCAGGTGCGCGAGCTGGACCCGACGACCCAGAGCTATGTCGAGACGGCGGAGTTCCAGCCCGGTCCCGAGGGTGAGGAAGGCGATGCCGTGCCTGAGGGCTACACCAGGGTGCGGGCCGATGCGAACACACGCTATCGGGTTTCGGTGGCCGAGGGGGCGACGGTCTGGCGGGTGGTCGAAAGCCTGAAGGGCGCGGATTTCCTCACCGGGTCGGTCGAAGCGGATGAGATGCCGTCGGAGGGTATGATTGCGCCCGACAGCTACGAGGTGCGCGAGGGCGCCGATGTGGACGATCTGATCGCCCGCATGGTGGCGCTGCAACAGCAACGCATCGACACGGTCTGGGCGACGCGGGTGGACGGGCTGCCGTTCGATACGCCCGAGGAAATGCTGACCATGGCCTCGATCATCGAGAAAGAAACCGGTGTCGCCGAAGAGCGGCGTCAGGTGGCCTCGGTGTTCGAGAACCGGTTGAAACGCGGCATGAAACTGCAAACAGACCCGACGGTGATCTATGGCGTGACCAATGGGGTCGGTGTTCTGGGGCGTGGCCTGCGGCAGTCCGAACTGCAATCGAACAGCCCGTACAACACCTATGTGATCGAGGGCATGCCGCCGGGGCCGATTGCCAATCCGGGGCTTGAGGCGATGCAGGCGGCGGTCGATCCGGATGAGACGCCGTATCTGTTCTTTGTCGCCGATGGTACGGGCGGACATGCGTTTGCCGAAACGCTGGCCGAACACAATGCCAATGTCGCCAAATGGCGGGAAATCGAAGCGCAGCGCGCCAGCGAGTAACGTTTTGAAACAGCTTGGAAAAGGCGCGGCCCGGGTCGCGCCTTTTGCTTTGGGAGAGTGCCGATGGAAACGATTGCCATCCTCATCGCGACGGTTTCGATCGCGGGGCTTTTGAGCTGGCCGAAGCTGGCACGGTCGCAGCTTTGGCAGGCGACGATTACGCCTCTGGCGTCGATCATCGGGTCGGGGTTTCTCGTCTTGGGGCCGATTCTGGCGCAGGCGTATGGGGCGTGGACGCCGCTGGCCATGGCGTTTCTGTGCGCTCTGGCCTATGCGGTCGGCGCGGCGGTGCGGTTCAATATCGCGTCCCTGGCGCGCGCGGAGCACGGCCCGCGCACGGCGGGGATGGAGCGGCTTGCGTCCTGGGCGCTGGCCTTTGCCTATGTGATTTCGGTCGCCTACTACCTCAATCTTCTGGGCGCTTTTGCCGTCAGCCTCACCCCTTGGGACACGCAATTCGCCGGGCGGATCGTCACCTCTGCGGTGTTCGGTGTGATCCTGCTCGTGGGCTGGACGCGCGGGTTCAAGGCGCTGGAGCGGATGGAGCAGGTCTCTGTCGGGCTGAAACTCGCGATCATCGCGGGGCTTTTGGTGGGGCTGGCGTGGTTCTTCGCGGGCAAAGCGCAAGGTGGCAACCTGATCGTGACGGCCCCGAGCCTGACGGGCTGGGCGGGCATAAGCCTGTTGTTCGGGCTGATCGTGACGGTGCAGGGGTTCGAGACCTCGCGCTATCTCGGCGAGGAATACGATGCGGCGACACGGGTGCGCTCGATGAAACTCGCGCAATGGGTCTCGACCGCGATCTATATGGTCTATGTGGTGCTCATGGCCTATGTGTTTCGCCCGGATCAGATCGAAACCTCGGAAACCGCGATCATCGATATGATGCGGATCGTCGCGCCGATCCTGCCCGCGATGCTGGTGATCGCCGCCCTTGCGGCGCAGTTTTCGGCGGCGGTGGCGGATACCTCCGGTTCGGGTGGGCTGGTCGAGGAGCTGACCAAGGGCCGGGTGCCGGTGAAGGTGGGCTATGCGGTTTTGGTGGCGCTCGGGCTGGTTCTGACTTGGGCGCTCGATGTGTTTCAGATCATCTCATGGGCGTCCAAGGCCTTTGCGGCCTATTATACGGTGCAGGGGGCGATTGCCGTGATGCTGGCGCGGCGTGAGGGCAGAACTCTGTGGCAACAGGCGTTTTTTGCTGGGGTCACGGCGCTTGCGGCCGTGGTCACGCTGTTCGGGACCGCCGTCGAATAGGTTTCCTTTGCTGCGAAAAATACTCCCGCCGGAGGCTCACAAAAGCCCTTCGGTCTGGATATGCACGACCGCGCCGCAATGTTTGCAATGGGTGGCATCGGCATCGTGCAGCAGCAGCCCGCAGCTCTGGCATTCGTAGCGCACCTTGGTGGGGCGAAACAGCACCTGTGCGAGGCGCAGGAAGAGGGTCACACCGAAGAACATCACCGCGATGGAAACCATCCGCCCCGAGGTGCCCGGAAGGGTGATGTCGCCAAACCCGGTGGTGGTGAGCGTCGTGACGGTGAAATAGAGCGCGTCCGCATAGTTGCGGATCATCGGGTTGTGGCCGTGTTCGAGCGCGTAGATCAGGCCGGTGGTCACGAAGATGAACACCAGAAGGTTGATCGCCGCGACGATGACCTCTTCGTGTTTGCGGAAGAATTTGACGTCCTGCCGGAGCCGGTTCATCAGCTGATAGGTGTGCAAAAGCCGGAGCGTGCGCAGGATGCGTAGGAAGCCGAGGCCTTCGCCGGCGAGGGGCGCGAGAAAGGACACCATCGCGGCGATGTCGGCGAGCGTCGAGGGGCGGGAGAGATAGCGCAGCTTGTGTTGGGTGACATAGACCCGCGCGGAGAAATCCGTGAGGATCAGCACGCCGAACACCAGATCGGTGATCTCGACCCAGAGCGGATGGACGAAAAACGAGGTGACGATGACGAAGAGGATCGTCACAAGATCGAAAGTCAGAAGCACATAGCGGAACAGATGCGCGCGGTCGGTGTCGCCTTCGTAAAGCTCGCTCAATCTGTCGTGCAGGGCGCTGGCCATGGTGCTGTCTCCTCGTCGGTTTTGAGAAATGCGGGAAAAACCGGGGTCTGACAAGCCCTTGGGTGACGCAGGCCGAAGGTGGAAAGTGTTAACGCGCGTGAAGACCCCGCCGTGCGCCGGTTTCAACCAATTTTACCCTCTTTGCGACACTCTCGAAGGTGCTGGAAGACGTGGGCGATGGCCGTTTCGGGACCTGAGGGGGTGTCGGGAACCATCGAAGGGGACTGTGGGGTCCTCGGGAAAGCGCCTGCGTCTCTCGTGTGGAGGTTTGACCAAGCATGAGAGGCGAAGACCATGAAAGTGACTTCATCTGTGGGGGATGAGTTCGAAACGGTGGATCAGATCGAGGCGTCGGTGAAGCAGAGCCTGCTTTGGGCGATTTTGGCGCTGGACGATGTGATCGACAGGCTTTTGACGGGCGAGACGGCGGGAAAAGAGGTGAAACCTCTGATCGCCGACCTGATGCGCGCGAAACTGGCCGCGGTGACGGAAAGGCAGAAACTCGATGACGAAAAACGCAAACGTGGGGAACTCGGCGGCGGAGCGATCGACTTCGACGCCGCAAAATCTGAGATCCTTGATCGGCTGGCTCGCTGCAAGGCCGCACGCCGAGCAGAGTGAGTTTTTGGAGAGTTTGGGGGAGGGGGCGCTGATGGCGCTCCCTTACCTGTTCGAGGCCTGGGCGCTCGATCATCAATTGCCGCCCGAGGGGGCGTGGCGCACATGGGTGATCATGGGCGGGCGCGGTGCGGGCAAGACGCGGGCCGGGTCCGAATGGGTGCGCGCGATGGTCGAGGGCAGCCGGGCGACGCAGCCGGGGCGGGCGAAGCGCGTGGCGCTCATTGGCGAGACCTACGATCAGGCGCGCGAGGTGATGGTGTTCGGTGACAGCGGGATTTTGGCCTGCTCGCCGCCGGATCGGCGGCCGAACTGGTCGGCGACGCGGCGGACGTTGGTTTGGCCCAATGGCGCGGAGGCGACGGTATTTTCCGGCAATGATCCGGAGGCGTTGCGGGGCCCGCAATTCGATGCCGCTTGGGTCGATGAACTGGCGAAATGGCGCAAGCCGCAGGAGGCTTGGGATATGCTGCAATTCGGGCTGCGGCTCGGGCGTGATCCGCGTGCGGTGGTGACGACCACGCCCAGAAATGTGGGGATTCTGAAATCGCTTTTGGGGCGCAGTTCCACCGTGACGACGCACGCGCCGACCGAGGCGAACGCGGCCAATCTGGCGGCGTCTTTCTTGGAAGAGGTGAAGGCGCGTTACGCAGGCACGCGACTGGGGCGGCAGGAATTGGATGGGGTTTTGCTCGATGAGGAAGAGGGGGCTTTGTGGTCTCTGGCGCGGATCGAGGCGACACGGGTCAAGGACGTGCCGGAGTTGGACCGGATCGTCGTTGCAGTCGACCCGCCGGTGACCGGGCACAAGGGGTCGGACGAATGCGGGATCTTGGTTGTGGGGGCGGTGACGCAAGGCCCGCCGCAGGACTGGCGCGCCTATGTGTTGGAAGATGCCTCTGTGTCGGCCTCCTCGCCGACGGTCTGGGCCGAGGCGGCGATCCACGCGTTGGAGCGTTGGGAGGGGGACAAGATCGTGGCGGAGGTCAATCAGGGCGGCGATTTGGTGGAAACCGTGATCCGGCAGATTGACCCGTTGGTGCCCTATAAATCGGTGCGCGCGACACGCGGCAAGGCGGCGCGGGCGGAACCGGTGGCGGCGCTTTACGATCAGGGGCGGGTGATCCACACGCGCGGGCTTGGCGATCTGGAGGACCAGATGATCAAGATGACGGCGCAGGGCTATCAGGCGCCGGGGTCGCCGGACCGGCTGGATGCGCTCGTGTGGGCGGTGCATGAGCTGATGATCCTGCCCTCGGTCGGGGCGGGGCGGCCACGGATCAGGACATTGGGCGGTTAGTTTTTTGACACGCGCCGATTTGAAGCCTCACCGATTTGGTGGGGCTTTTCTTTTGGAGGTGAATTTTTGTCAATAAAACAATGCGTTGAAAGGTGTTGCGCGCGGCATTCCCCAGCGCACGCCCTGCTCAGAACTTCTTTTACCCTCTCCTTTAGAACTCATTTCACCGAAGGCGCGGATGGCTCTCACGAGGGCTGCGCCGATCGGGAGCGACCCGGGCGGGTGCGGGCTGGACGCGGCGGATGTCTGCGCTGGTCCCCCGTCCGGGAGCAAGGATTTGAGCGATTGGCAGGTCGAGAAATTGGACCGGAAGATGAGGAGAGACACGGATATGGTGTTTGACTTTCTGAAACGGGGCGCAGAGGTGATGCCCGAAACGAAAGCCTCGGCGACCGGGCCGGTTGTTGCGGCGGTTTCGGGCGTTGGCCGTGTGGCGTGGAGCCCGCGGGATACGGTGAGCCTCACGCGTGTGGGCTTTACCGGCAACCCGGTCGGGTTTCGTGCGGTCAAGCTGATCGCGGAAGCGGCGGCGGCGCTGCCTCTGGTGTTGCAGAACCGCGCGGAACGGTTCGAAGAGCATCCGCTTTTGAAGGTGATCACCCGTCCGAACCCGGCGCAGGGGCGGGCCGAGTTGTTCGAGGCGCTCTATGCGCATTTCCTTCTGTCCGGCAATGGCTATCTCGAAGCGGTTGGCGAATGGGGGCAGGTGCCTCAGGAGTTGCATGTGCTGCGCTCGGATCGCATGAATCTGGTGCCTGGCGCGGATGGTTGGCCGGTGGCCTATGAATATGCGGTGAGCGGGCGCAAGCACCGGTTTGACGTGGTCGAAGGTCATTCTCCGATTTGTCATATCAAGGCGTTTCACCCCTCTGATGATCACTACGGGTTGTCCCCGATCCAGGCGGCGGCGACAGCGATTGACGTGCATAATGCGGCGTCGCGCTGGTCGAAATCGCTTTTGGACAATGCCGCGCGGCCTTCTGGCGCGATTGTTTACAAGGGCGCGGATGGCAATGCGTCGATGAGCGCGGATCAGTATGACCGCCTGCTCTCGGAGATGGAAAGCCATCATCAGGGCGCGCGCAATGCCGGGCGGCCGATGCTCCTGGAAGGCGGTCTGGATTGGAAGCCGATGGGGTTCAGCCCGTCGGATATGGAATTCCAGAAAACCAAGGAAGCGGCGGGGCGCGAGATCGCCTTGGCCTTCGGGGTGCCGCCGATGCTTTTGGGCATTCCGGGCGACATGACCTACGCGAATTATCAGGAAGCGAACCGGGCGTTTTACCGGCTGACCGTTCTGCCGCTGGTGCAGAAGGTGACGGCGGCGATCGGGCATTGGCTGTCCGAGATGACGGGCGAGGCGGTCGAGCTGAAACCCGATCTGGATCAGGTGCCGGCGCTGTCGACGGAGCGCGATGCGCAATGGAACCGGATCGCGAGCGCGGATTTCCTCACCGATGACGAGAAGCGGGCGATGCTGGGGCTGCCGCCTTTGATGCCCGATCTTCCTGAGCCGGTGTGCGAGGAGGTGCTGGAGGAGGAGCAGTTCGAGGACACCGAGGACGAACCGGAACTGCCGTTTGAGGAGGAAAGCTCCGAGGACATGCCCGAGGAAGGGAACTGAGATGCAGAAGGATTTCTACAGCGGCCTTGAGCATAAATTCGCCCGTTTGGGCGAAGGGGTGAAGGTTGAAAACGGTGTGAAGATAGAGGGTTACGCCTCGCTCTTCGGGCATCGCGACACTGGCGGCGACATGGTGATGAAGGGCGCTTATGCCAAATCCCTGGCGGCGCTGAAGGCCAAGGGGCGCTCGGTCAAGATGCTGTGGCAGCACGACCCGGCGCAGCCCATCGGGATCTGGGACGAGGTGCGCGAGGATGCGCGCGGTCTCTATGTCAAAGGACGCCTTCTGACCGATCTGCAAAAGGGTCGCGAGGCGGTGGCGCTGATCGAGGCGGGGGCGATTGACGGTCTGTCGATCGGCTACCGGACGCTGCGCGCCCAGAAGGATCAGAAAGGCGCACGCCTTTTGTCGGAGCTGGAGCTGTGGGAGGTGTCTTTGGTGACCTTCCCGATGCTGCCGGAAGCGCGGCTCAGTGCGGAGCAGAAGGGCGCGGATGCCCTTCAGGCCGAGCGGATGCTGCGCGATCTCGCGGATGCTTTGAACGGCGCCCGCAAGCTGCTGGCCGGAGGTGGCTTTGGAGATGACTGAGGCCAGCGCATTCACCCGCGAAACCCAACATCAGGACAAAGGAATGTTTGGATGAGCAACCCCGAAAGAGTGGCCCGACAGTCGGGATTGGCCACGAATATGGCCCCAAATCTGACCCGTGAGGTGAAGACCGCGCTGGCCGGTTTTGTGAGTGATCTCAACGACTTTCAGATCGATATTAAATCGAAACTTCAAAAGCAGGAAGAGCGACTGACCATGCTTGATCGTAAATCTCACACCTACGCCGGTAATCTGACACGTCCGGCCCTGTCTGCCGCGCAAGAGGTGGATATGTCCCACAAATCGGCCTTCACCACCTATGTGCGCAATGGCGATGACGATGCGCTGCGCGGGCTGGCGCTTGAGGGCAAATCCATGTCCACCGCAGTGAATGGCGATGGCGGTTACCTCGTCGATCCGCAGACCTCCGACGCGATCAAATCGGTGCTGAAATCCACCGCCTCGATCCGCTCGATTGCCAATGTCGTCAATGTCGAAGCGACCTCTTACGACGTGCTGATCGACACCACCGATCTGGGCTCCGGCTGGGTCACCGAGACCGGCACCGTGGGCGAGACCGCGACGCCGACCATCGACCGCATCTCGATCCCGCTCTACGAGCTTTCCGCCCTGCCGAAAGCCTCCCAGCGTCTTCTGGACGACAGCGCCTTCGACATCGAAGCCTGGCTCGCGGGTCGTATCGCCGACAAGTTCGCCTCCGCCGAGGCGTCTGCCTTTATCAATGGCGACGGCGTCGACAAGCCGACCGGCATTTTGAACCACACCCAGATCGACAACGACAGCTGGGCCTGGGGTTCGCTCGGCTACATCGTGACCGGCACCGATGGCGGCTTTGACGCCACCGATCCGGCGGATGCCATCGTTGAACTGGTCTATGCGCTGGGCGCCCAATACCGCGCCAACGGCACTTTCGTGATGAACTCCAAAACGGCGGGTCAAGTGCGCAAGCTCAAGGATGCGGACGGTCGTTTCCTCTGGTCCGATGGTCTGGCCGCCGGTGAGCCGGCCCGCCTGATGGGCTACCCGGTTCTGATCGCCGAAGACATGCCGGACATCGCATCCGACGCGGCCGCCATTGCCTTTGGCGACTTCCATGCGGGTTACACCGTGGCCGAGCGCCCGGACGTGCGCATCCTGCGCGATCCGTTCTCCGCGAAACCGCATGTGCTGTTCTATGCGACCAAGCGCGTCGGTGGCGATGTCTCCGACTTTGCGGCGATCAAGCTTTTGAAATTCGGCACCGCCTGATTTCCCTGAACGACTTGCCTCGGCCTTGATGGGCCGGGGCGGCGGATGCGCGGTCCATGTCACCCGTGTTGTCTAGCAGCTCCCCCTCCGTCCGAGCAGCAAGGGGGATCGCGCGTCCGTTTTCGAGAAACAGGGGGCCCGGATACGGAGTTGTACCATGATGTTGATGGAGCAGACCCAGGTGGCCACGGCGGCGCTGCCGGTCGCTGAGTTCAGGGACCATATGAGACTGGGCACCGGGTTTGACGACGACGGGGTTCAGGACGGGGTTCTGGAAAGCTTTCTGCGGGCGGCCATGGCCGCGGTCGAGGCGCGCACCAACAAGGTGCTGATCACCCGCGATTTTCTTTACACGGTCACCGCATGGCGCGATTTGAGCGCGCAGGTCTTGCCGGTGGCGCCCGTCACGGCTGTGGCGAGCTTTGTCATCGTGGATCGGCTTGGGGCCGAGACCACGGTGGACAGCGCGAAATACATGCTGGAACCGGATATGCACCGGCCGCGCGTGGTCTCGACCGGCTTTGTCCTGCCGCAGATCCCGGTGGCGGGGCAGGCGAAATTCACCTTCACCGCCGGGTTTGCCGACACCTGGGGCGCTCTGCCCGCCGATCTGGCGCAGGCGGTGTTTCTTCTGGCCGCGCATTACTACGAGCACCGTCACGAGACGGCGGTGGGCGAGGCGACCATGCCGTTCGGTGTCAGCACGCTTTTGGAGCGCTATCGCAACCTGCGTCTCTTCGGAGGGCGGAGCTGATGTCGGCGGTGGTGCATCTCAATCGCAAGCTGGTGCTTGAGGAGGCGCAACGCACCTCTGACGGCGCGGGCGGCTATGTCGAAACATGGGTTCAGCTCGGTGCGCTCTGGGCGGCGATTCAGGCGGGGACGGGGTCCGAGACCTCCGAGGATTTCCTCACCGTCTCGCGCGTGCCGATGAAGATCGTGGTGCGCGGTGCGCCGGTCGGCTCGAAACGGCGTCCGAAACCGGATCAGCGTTTTGTCGAGGGCGGGCGGGTGTTTCGCATTCTCGCCGTGACCGAAACGGATGCGCAGGGCCATTACCTGACCTGCAATGCGCGTGAGGAGGTGACGTCATGAGCTACGGCGTGGCGGCGGCCCTTCAGACGGCGGTTTATCAGGCGCTTGTTGCGGATGCGACGCTCGACGGGCTGGTCGGCGGCGCGATCTATGACGCGGCGCCTGCGGGCACCATCCCGGCGCTGTATGTCAGCCTCGGGCCGGAGGATGTCACCGACGCCTCCGACAAGACCGGGCATGGCGCGCGACATGAGTTTACCGTGTCGGTCGTGTCCGACAGCGCGGGGTTTCTCACCGCGAAACAGGTGGCTGCCAGTATTTCCGACATCCTTGTGGATGCCGATCTCACCCTGTCGCGGGGCACGCTTGTCGGGCTCTGGTTCGTGTCGGCCAAGGCCCGGCGCGTTCAGGACAGCGATGTGCGCAGGATCGACCTGAAATTCCGCGCGCGCGTCGAAGACAACTGATTTTCCAAGACGGAGTAAACGACCATGGCTGCCCAAAACGGCAAAGACCTCCTGATCAAGCTGGACATGAACGGGTCCGGCACGTTTGAAACCATCGCGGGGCTGCGTGCCACGCGGATTTCCTTCAACGCGGAAAGCGTCGATGTCACCTCGCTCGAAAGCTCGGGCGGCTGGCGCGAGCTTCTGGGCGGTGCGGGCGTGAAAAGCGCCACGATCTCCGGCTCGGGCGTGTTCAAGGACGAAAGCACCGACGAGCGCGCGCGCCAGATCTTTTTCGACGGCGAAGTGCCGGAGTTTCAGGTCATCATCCCGGATTTCGGGACGGTGCAGGGCGCGTTCATGATCACCTCGATCGAATACGCGGGCTCGTACAATGGCGAGGCGACCTATGAGCTGGCGATGGCGTCCGCGGGCGCGCTGAGCTTCACGGCGGTGTAAGCCATGGCGAACCCCTTCCAAGGCGAAGTGGCACTGACGCTGAACGGCGAACGCCATGTTCTCAAACTGACCCTCGGGGCTTTGGCCGAACTGGAGGCCGGGCTCGAAGTCGACACGCTGGTGGCGCTTGTCGAGCGCTACGAGGCAGGACGGTTTTCCTCGGCGGATGTGCTGCGCATCGTCGTGGCGGGGCTCCGGGGCGGCGGCTGGAAGGGCGGCTATGACGACATCCTGACCGCGGAGATCGCGGGCGGCCCGCTGGAGGCGGCCCGCGTGGGCGCAGAGCTGATCGCGCGCGCCTTCACGGTGCCCGCGTAAGCGCGAAGGGAGAACGTCATGGGGATGATTTCGGACAAGGGCGGGTTCGAATGGCCCGCGCTGATGCGGCTCGGGATCAAGGGGCTGGGGCTGAGGCCCGCCGAGTTCTGGGCGCTCACCCCCGCCGAGCTTTTGCTCATGCTGGGGGCGGGCAGCGGCACCGCACCGATGGGTCGCGCGCGGCTTGAGGAACTGGCGAAGGCCTTTCCCGACGAAGATGGAATGAAAGGGCAAGATCATGGCTGACGAGTTGAACGGCACGGATATCAACGGCTTGAGCACCTTCGAGGATCGGGTCGAACAGATGGAGAGCGCCATCGGCGGGGCCGAGGCCATGGCGGCGGCGTTCAATCAGGAAATGCTACGGCTTCAGGCGACGGTGGCGGAGACGCAACGAGAGGTCTCCAAACTGGAGAGCGGCATTTCGCGCGGCCTCAAGAAGGCGATCGACGGTCTGGTGTTCGACGGCGACACGCTGGCAGAGGCGCTGAAAGGGCTTGGGCAGTCGATGCTGATGGCGGCTTACAACGCCGCAGTGACGCCGGTGACGAGCCATTTTGGGTCGGTGCTGGGCTCAGGGCTTGAGGGCCTCATCCAGAGCTTTCTGCCCTTCGAAAAGGGCGGTGCTTTTGCGCAGGGCAAGGTGATGCCCTTCGCGAACGGTGGAGTGGTGTCCAGCCCGACCTATTTCCCGATGCGCGGTGCCACGGGGTTGATGGGAGAGGCGGGTGCGGAGGCGATCATGCCGCTCAGTCGGGGTGCCAATGGCAAACTTGGGGTGCAGGCCTCCGGGTCGTCGCGGCCCGTCAATATCACGATGAATGTGACCACGCCCGATGTCGCGGGCTTCCAGCGCAGCCAGTCGCAGGTGGCCGCTCAGTTGAGCCGGGCCTTGGGCCGTGGTTCGCGCAACCAGTAACGCAATCGGACATTTAAGGCGCCATTCGGAGGGCAGACCATGGGTTTTCATGATGTGAGATTTCCGGCCAATTTGAGCTTTGGCTCCGTCGGCGGACCGGAGCGGCGCACCGATGTGGTGACGCTCGCGAACGGGTTCGAGGAGCGCAACACGCCCTGGGCGCATTCGCGCCGTCGCTATGACGCGGGGCTGGGCATGCGCTCGCTCGACGACATCGAGGTGCTGATCGCGTTTTTCGAGGCGCGTCAGGGTCAGTTGTACGGGTTTCGATGGAAAGACTGGTCGGATTACAAGACCTGCAAGCCGTCGGTGGCGACCGGTTTCGAGGATCAGGTGATCGGCGAGGGCGATGGCGAGACCACGGTGTTTCAGCTCTCGAAAACCTATCGCTCCGGCGCGACCGCCTATGTGCGTCCGATCAAGAAGCCGGTGCTGGGCACGGTTCTGATCGGCGTCGGCGGGCAGCAGGCGTTTGAGGCGGTCGAATGGGAGGTGGACACCACCACCGGGCTGATCACCTTTGGCACGCCGCCGACCGGCGGGGCCGAAATCACTGCGGGCTTCGAATTTGATGTGCCGGTGCGGTTCGACACCTCCAGCATTTCGACGTCGGTCTCCTCGTTTCAGGCGGGCGAGGTGCCGAATGTACCGGTCGTGGAGGTGCGTGTCTGATGGCCTTTTCGGAAGAGCTTCAAACCCATCTCGCCTCGGGCGTGACGACGCTGTGCCGGGCCTGGGCCTTGGTGCGGCGTGATGGCGAGACCTATGGGTTCACCGATCACGACAACGACCTGACGTTCGAGGGCGTGACGTTCAAGGCCGACACAGGCCTGACCGCCAATGCGCTTGAGCAATCCACCGGGCTTTCGGTCGACAACACCGAGGCGCTGGGCGCGCTTTCCGCGGCGGCGGTGACCGAGGAGGACATCCGCGCCGGGCGGTTCGACGGGGCGCATGTGCGCTCCTGGCTGGTGAACTGGGCCGATGTCTCTGAACGTGCGCTGCTGTTTCAGGGCAGCTTTGGCGAGATCGCCCGTGTGTCGGGCGGATTTCGCGCCGAGCTGCGCGGCCTGACCGAAGAGCTGAACCAGCCTCAGGGCCGGGTCTATCAGGCCGGGTGCTCCGCCATTCTGGGCGGCACGGGCTGTGGCTTTGACACGTTGCAGCCCGGCTATGTCACCGAAGTGGCGGTCGAGAGTGTCGAAAAGGGCAAGATCTTTGCTTTCGCCGATCTCACCGGCTTTGACGACCGCTGGTTCGAGCGGGGCCGTTTCACGGTGCTGACGGGCGCGGCGGCGGGGCTTGTGGGCCTCGTGAAGAACGATCGTCTCTCCGCCGATGGTCGCAGGGTCGAGCTTTGGGAAGAGCTGCGCGCCGAGATTGCCCCGGGCGACACGATCCGCATCGAAGCGGGCTGTGACAAACGCGCGGCGACCTGTCGGCTCAAGTTCGACAACTTCCTGAATTTCCGGGGCTTCCCGCATATTCCGGGGGAGGATTGGCTGGCGTCCTATCCGGTGCGCAGCGGCAAGAACGACGGCAGCAGCCGCTCCGGGGGATTGTTTGATGGTTTGAGCAGTTTTGAGAACCCGTTTTGAGGGAGAGGCAGATGACGGATTTGAGGATTGCGGAGCGCGCCCGGGGCTGGATCGGGACGCCCTACCTGCATCAGGCCTCCTGCAAGGGGGCGGGGACGGATTGTCTCGGGTTGCTGCGCGGCATCTGGCGCGAGGTGTATGGTGCCGAACCCATCGGGATTCCGGCCTATACGGCAGACTGGAGCGAACCGCAGCGGGACGAAAGCCTGTTGCGTGCCGCGCAGTCCATCCTGATCGAGAAACCGCTCGCCGGGATGGTCTCGGGCGATGTGTTGCTGTTCCGGATGCGGCAGGGCGCGGTGGCCAAGCATCTTGGTGTGCTGGGCCGGGCCGGGGACGCGCCGACATTTATCCATGCCTATAGCGGTCATGGCGTTCTCGAGAATGCCCTGAGCGCGCCCTGGCGTCGTCGGATCGTCCGGTGTTTCGCCTTTCCACCGGTTCACGACAGCGAGGGAGAACTCTGATGGCGACGATCGTACTTTCCGCCGCAGGCGCAGCGCTTGGGGCTTCCGTCGGTGGTGGCATTTTTGGCCTTTCCTCCGTGGTCATCGGCCGGGCCATCGGCGCGACCATCGGTCAGGCCATCGACCAACGCCTGATGGGCGTCGGCAGCCAGACCGTCGAAACCGGACGGGTCGAACGGTTTCGCCTCACCGGTGCCTCCGAAGGTACGGCGGTGGCGCAGGTCTATGGCCGGATGCGGGTCGGTGGTCAGGTGATCTGGGCGACGGAATTTCAGGAGAACACCTCCAAAAGCAAGGTGGGCGGCAAGGGCACCGCGCCCAGCACGACGGTGAAGGAATACAGCTATTCCGTCTCGCTCGCCGTGGCGCTTTGCGAGGGCGAGATCATTCGTGTGGGCCGGGTCTGGGCCGATGGCTCGGAGATCGACAAAAGTACTCTGACCATGCGGGTCTACACCGGTTCCGAAGACCAGTTGCCGGATGCCAAGATCGAGGCGGTCGAGGGCGCGGGGACGGTGCCGGCCTATCGCGGCATCGCCTATGTGGTACTCGAGGATGTGGAGCTGACGCCCTTCGGCAACCGCGTGCCGCAGTTCACTTTCGAGGTGATCCGCGCGGATCAGGCCGAGGACCCCTCCGATCTCACCCATCTGGTGCCCGCCGTGGCAATGATCCCCGGCACCGGCGAATATGCGCTGGCGACCGAGCTGGTGTATCTGAAGGACGGGGCGGGCGGTGTGCTTGTCTCCAACATGAATTCCGCCTCGGGGCAGAGCGATTTCACCACCTCGCTCGACACCATGACCGAGGAATTGCCGAACTGTGGTTCGACCTCTCTCGTGGTGTCGTGGTTCGGGAACGATCTACGCTGTGGCACATGTCAGATTCAGCCCAAGGTCGAACAAACGGCACGCGACTCCAAGGATATGGCGTGGAAGGTCTCCGGGCTGACACGCGCCACCGCGACCACGATCCCGCGCGATGCGGAGGATCGGGTGATCTATGGCGGCACGCCGACCGATCAGTCGGTGGTGCAGGCGATCCGGGCGCTGCATGAGGCGGGGCAGGAGGTGATGTTCTACCCGTTCATCCTGATGGATCAGATGGCGGGCAACGGGCTGATTGATCCGTGGATCGGCGCAGAAGAGCAACCGGCTTTGCCCTGGCGTGGGCGGATCACCACGTCTTTGGCGCCCGGTGTGGCGGGCACGACGGACGGCACCGCCGCCGCCGAGGCCGAGGTTGCGGCGTTTTTCGGCACGGCACAGGTGAGCGATTTCACTCCACAGAACCGGACCGTAACCTACACCGGCCCTGCGGAATTTTCCTTCCGCCGGATGATCCTGCATTACGCCCATCTCTGTGCACTGGCGGGGGGCGTCGAGTCCTTTTGCATCGGTTCCGAGATGCGCTCTCTCACCCGCATTCGCGGCGTCTCAGGATTTCCGGCGGTGGATCATTTGATCCAGCTCGCGGCCGATGTACGCGCCATTCTCGGCCCCGCGTGCAAGATCGGCTATGCCGCCGACTGGTCGGAATATTTCGGCTATCAGGCCGACGGCAATCTCTATTACAACCTTGATCCCTTGTGGGCCGACGCCAATATCGACTTCATCGGCATCGACAGTTACATGCCGCTGTCGGACTGGCGCGAGGGTGACGATCACCTCGATGCGGATTGGGGTTCGATCTACAATCTCGACTACCTCAAATCCAATATCGAGGGAGGCGAGGGCTACGACTGGTATTACGCGCATGACAATCATGACGCGGCCCAGATCCGCACGCCGATCACCGATGGCGCCTATGGCGAGGATTGGGTGTATCGCTACAAGGACATGCGCGGCTGGTGGCAGAACGATCACCACGAGCGGATCAATGGGGTGCGGAGCGAGACACCGACCCAATGGGAACCGCGGTCGAAACCGATCTGGTTCACCGAATTCGGTTGCGCCGCGATCGACAAGGGCACCAACGAGCCGAACAAGTTCCTCGATGCGAAATCCTCGGAAAGCGCGCTTCCGGCCTATTCTAACGGGCGGCGCGACGATTTCATCCAGCTGCAATATGTCCGGGCGATGATCGAATATTGGGGCGATGCGACGTATAACCCGATCTCCGATGTCTACAATGGGCCGATGATCGACATGACGCGGGCCCATCTCTGGGCCTGGGATGCGCGGCCTTACCCGACTTTTCCGGCGACCACCTCCGTGTGGTCGGATGGCGACAATTATGCCCGGGGACACTGGCTCAACGGTCGTTCCACTGCGCGCTCTCTGGCCGATGTGGTGGCCGAGATCTGTGCGCGCTCCGGGGTGGACGAGATCGATACCACCGAGCTTTGGGGCGTCTTGCGCGGCTATAGCGTCTCCGACATTTCCGGCGCGCGGTCGGCGCTGCAACCCCTGATGCTGGCTTATGGGTTCGAAGCGATCGAGCGTGAGGGGCAGTTGGTGTTCCGGTCGCGGGATGGCAAATCCGTGCTCGACCTGAACGAAGACCAACTGGCTGACAGCGAGGAACTCGACGGCATTCTGGAACGCGTGCGCGCGCCCGAGGCCGAGGTCGCGGGGCGGGTACAGCTCACCTTCGTAGATGCCGATGACGACTATGGCGCGCGCTCCGAGGAGGCGATTTTCCCGGATGAGGAAACCCGGCTGATCTCGCGCTCCGAACTGCCTCTGGCGCTCAGCCGGGCCGAGGGACGGCAGATCACCGAACGCTGGCTGTCCGAATCCCGCGTCGCGCGCGACACGGCGCGGTTCGCCTTGCCGCCTTCGCTGATGGCGGTGGGCGCGGGCGATGTGATCACGCTCAGGAGCGCGGAGGGCGATCTGCGCTACCGGATCGACCACGTCACCCTCGGCGCGCAGCAACAGATCGAGGCGGTTCGCGTCGAACAGGAGATCTATGAGCCATCCGAGGCGGTCGAGGAGATCGTCGAGGCCAAGGCCTTCTCCGCCCCCGTGCCGGTCTATCCGCTGTTTCTCGACCTGCCGCTTCTGACCGGCAGTGAGGTGCCCTATGCGCCGCATATCGCGGTGACGGCGGACCCCTGGCCGGGATCGGCGGCGGTCTATGCCTCGGCCTCCGACAGCGGCTATGAGCTCAACACGCTCTTGCCGATCTGGTCCACCATCGGGGTCACGTTGACGGCGCTGGAGGCGGCCACGCCCGGTCTCTGGGATCGCGGCGCTGCGCTTCGGGTCAGGCTGACCAAGGGGGAGCTGTCCTCCGCCGAGATGCTCGATGTGCTCAATGGTGCCAATGTCGCGGTGATCGGCGATGGCACTTCGGCCAATTGGGAAGTGTTCCAGTTCGCCACGGCCGATCTGGTCGCGCCGCTGACCTACGATCTGACGCTCAGGCTGCGCGGGCAATTGGGCTCGGATGGGCTTGGGACGGGCGGTCTGACGCCCGGCTGGCCCATCGGATCGCGCTTCGTCCTTCTGGACAGCACGCTGCGGCAGATCGACATCGCGCAATCCGCGCGCGGGCTTGCCCGGCATTACCGCATCGGCCCGGCCAGCCGGGGCTATGACGATCCGAGCTACGAGCATTATGTTGAGGCCTTCGACGGCATCGGCCTGCGCCCCTATGCGCCTGCGCATCTTCGCGCCAGCGTGACGAGTGGCGGCAGCACAGAGGTGAGCTGGGTCCGGCGCACCCGGATCGACGGCGACAGTTGGCAATCCTACGAGGTGCCGCTGGGCGAGGCTGCGGAACTGTATCTCGTGCGCGTGATGCAGGGCGGGGCTGTCCTGCGCGAGACCACCGTCACCAGCCCGGCCTGGACCTACACGGCCGGACAGAAAACGAGCGACGGTGTGACCGGCGCTTATGACATCCACGTTGCCCAAATCTCCGACAGCTTCGGGGTGGGCCTCTTCCGGGAGATCGAGATCCATGACTGACACACCCCGCTTCGCCCTGCCGTTGCTTGAGGCCTCTCAGGCGCAGAAACATGTCACCATGAACGAGGCGCTGGCCCGTCTCGACGGGTTGATGCAGCTCACGCTCGCTTCCGTCTCTGAGACCACGCCGCCGACCACGCCGCAGGAAGGTGACGCTTATGGCGTGCCGGTCTCGGCGGTCAACGCCTGGGCTGGGCAGGATGGCTCCATCGCGCTTTACGTCAATGGCGGCTGGGCTTTCGTGTCCGCCACGCCCGGCATGCGCGCCTATGTCGCCGATCAGAACGGCTGGGCCGGGTTCGATGGCCGTGACTGGGTGCTGGGCCTGATCACGCTTTCGGCTCATGGGGCGGGCATGGTGCAAAAGGTGATCGAGGTGGATCACACGCTCACCGCGGGCACCACCTCCGCCGTGAGCTATGCCATCCCCGGCCAGTCGGTGGTCTATGGCATCACCGGGCGGGTTCTCTCGGACATCACCGGCACCGGGCTGACCGGGTTTTCCCTTGGTGTGGCCGCCTCGTCGAACCGCTACGGGTCCGGTCTGTCGCTTAATCAGGGAAGCTGGCTACGCGGGCTGACCGGCAATCCGCTGACCTACTATGGCTCCGAGGATCTGATCCTCACCGGCGAGGGCGGCAACTTCGATGCGGGCGGGGTGATCCGTCTGGCCCTCCATTGTGTGCAGTTCTCGCTGCCGTCGGAGTGAGGGCCAAAGGTCCCTGAAACAGCCCCGTGCAGAATTGCGCGGGGCTTTTTTCTGTCTTGTGCACTTGCGCTTTGGCAAGTGGACCTATCTATAGTAGGCTTCCGAAAAAGAGGACACGCGCATGGCCAAGATCCGCACCACTCTCAAAGAACTCGACCCTGTCTGGAGCCGCATCGTCTCCGAGGCGCGCGAGGCCGTGGCGGAGGAGCCGCTTCTGGGCGGGCTGGTGCATGCCTGTATCCTGCATCACGCGACGCTTGAGGATGCGCTGGCCTATCGGATCGCGCAGAAACTCGCCTCCGGCGACATGTCCGAACAGCTGATCCGCGAGATCGCCGATCAGGCCTATGCGTCCGATCCCTCGATTGCCGAGGCCGCGCGCGCCGACATTTGTGCGGTCTATGATCGCGACCCGGCCTGCCACCGCTACATCCAGCCCTTGCTCTATTTCAAAGGTTTCCAAGCCACGCAGGCGCATCGCGTCTCCAACTGGCTCTGGCGCGAAGGTCGTCGCGATCTGGCCTATTTCTTCCAGATGCGGATGTCCGAACAGTTCTCCGTCGACATCCATCCGGCCTGCCGGATCGGCAAGGGGCTGTTCCTCGATCATGCCCATGCGCTGGTCTTCGGCGAGACCGCCGTCATTGGTGACAACGTGTCGATCCTGCACGACGTGACGCTCGGCGGCACTGGTAAAGAGGACGAGGACCGTCATCCGAAGATCGGCGATGGCGTGCTGATCGGGGCCGGGGCCAAGGTGCTGGGCAATATCAAGATCGGCTGCTGCTCGCGCATCGCGGCGGGCTCTGTCGTCCTGAACGAAGTGCCGCCCGCAACGACCGTGGCCGGGGTTCCGGCCAAGGTCGTGGGCGAGGCGGGCTGCTCGCAGCCGTCGATCTCGATGAACCAACTCATCGGTGCGCGCACCGGCGATCGGGGCTGAGACGCAGACGGACGACGTCACGATGGATGTGAAATCTTTGCTCGCATCGGGCTATCGACGGGTTTTCGCAAAGCCGCACCGGCCCGATCCCGCGCCGTTGATCGTGGTGATGATCCCGCTGGTCGGCAAGGCGCGGGCGCAGGACTGGCAGAAGGTGTGCGACATTCTCGAGGGCACACTGGCCTCGCTCCGGGCGCAGTCGTACCAGAGTTTCGAAGTGATCCTGTGCTCGCAAGACCGACCGGGGAATTTCCCTGATCAGGACGGCTACCATTTCCTGCCCGCGCCACCCCACACTGGCGCGGCGAATATCTCGGATCAGCGGGTGAAGGCCCGGCTGATGGCCGAATATGCGGCGCGCCGCTTCGATCGGTTCAGCTATGTCATGCATCTCGACGCCGACGATCTGCTGCATCCGGATCTGTTCCGCTATGTGGCGGAGGACAACAACGGGCGCGGCTATCTGATCGAACAGGGCTATATGGTGGATGCGCCGAGCGGGCGCATCGCGCCGATGGGCCGGGCGATCGGCGGGGAGCATGATCTCTGGGAACACTGTGGCTCCTGCGCGTTTTTCGCGGTTGACTGGGGTAAACAGGCCTTTCCGGTGTTTTACATGCGCATGCTTGGCAAGGGGCATATGAACTACGCGAAAAGATCCGAACGCCTCGGCTATCCATTGGCTCCGGTTCCGTTCCCGGCGGTGCTCTACATGGTGAACCATGGGGACAACATGCAGCTTCGCAAAGGCCACGACAAGCTGCTCTACCTCACCCATCTCGAAATCACCGACCCCGAACGGATCGCCGCCATTCGCAAAGACTTTGCACTCTCCGAGGAAACCACGGGGAGCGCATGAGCATCGGGGCGGGCCGATGCCTCAGCCCTTCAGCGCGTCATAGGCCTCCAACGCCTTGATCCCGTACATGAAGGACGGGCCACCGCCCATCAGAATCGCGACGCCGACCGTTTCCGCGATTTCCTCGCGCGTGGCCCCGGCGTCGATCGAGGCCTTGACGTGAAAACCGATGCAGTTGATGCATTGCTTGGTGATGCCGATGGCAAGCGCCTGAAGCTCCTTATGCTTCACCGGGATCGCCCCTTCGGCGGTCGCTGCATGGTGCAGGGCGGTAAAGCCTTCCCCGACCGCAGGCGATCCTTGCCCGAACGCCATCATGGCGCTTTGCACACCTTCGAGTTCCTTTGACCAGTCCATAATGGGCCTCCTTTGTAAAAACCGTCCGCGACATCACGATGTCTACGGTCCGGAGACATCCCAAGCACACTCTATCAGGGCGGGGGGCAGGGGGATTTGAGACGGATCAGATCGCAAAGAAAAAGCCCCCCGAGGACGGAGGGCTTTTCGATGTTGGTGATGAGGCCAATCAGGCCAGCATGGTCATCGGGTTTTCCAAGTTCTCGACGATGGCCTTGAGCAATTCCGCGCCCAAAGCCCCGTCGATCACGCGGTGATCCACCGACATGGTGACAGACATCACGGTCGCAACCTTGATCTCGCCATCCGCGCCAACCACCGGTTTCTTCACCCCGGTGCCGACGGCCAGAATACCGGCATGCGGCGGGTTCACGATGGCGTCGAAATTGTCGATGCCGAACATGCCGAGGTTCGAGATCGCGAAGGACCCGCCCTGATACTCCTGTGGCGCAAGTTTGCGGTCGCGCGCACGGGTGGCCAGATCTTTCATCTCTTTCGACAAGGCCGAGAGCGATTTCATGTCGGCGTCTTTCAACACCGGCGTGAACAGCCCGCCTTCGACTGCAACCGCGACGGCCACGTCGGACGCTTTCATCTGAAGCACACGGTCACCGGCCCAAACGGCGTTGGCGGTCGGCACCTCTTGCAGCGCGTTGGCGACGGCCTTGATGATGAAATCATTGACCGAAAGCTTCACGCCTTTGCTTTCGAGCTGCTTGTTCAGCTCACTGCGGAATTTCATCAGCGCATCGAGCTGAATGTCGCGGCGCAGGTAGAAATGCGGGATGGTCTGCTTGGCTTCCGAGAGACGCGCGGCGATGGTTTTGCGCATGCCGTCGAGCTTGATCTCTTCGTAGACGCGGCCTTCGTACATCCGGGCGACCATATCCGCCGACGGGCCAGCCGGGGCTGCCGGAGCCGCAGCAGGGGCTGCGGTTTTCGGCGTTTCGGCCTTGGGTGCGGCGGTGGCGTTCTCTACATCCGCTTTCACGATACGGCCTTTCGGACCGGAGCCCGCAATCGCCGCAAGATCCAGACCCTTTTGGGCCGCGATGCGGCGCGCGAGCGGCGAAGCAAAAATGCGCTCGCCGGAGGCCGCAACCGGTGCTGCCGGGGCAGGGGCAGCAGCGGGTGCCGGAGCCGCCGCCTCGGTTTTCGGTGCTTCTGCCGCCGGAGCAGGCGCTGCCGCAACGGTTGCCGCCGCAGAGGCGTCTTCGCCCTCTTCAAGCAAGATCGCGATGGGGGCGTTCACTTTCACGCCCTCCGTGCCTTCCGCCACGAGGATTTTGCCGACGACGCCTTCGTCCACGGCTTCGAATTCCATGGTCGCCTTGTCGGTCTCGATCTCAGCAATCACGTCGCCCGAAGACACCGTGTCACCCTCTTTGACGAGCCATTTTGCAAGCGTGCCTTCCTCCATCGTCGGAGACAGCGCGGGCATCAAAAGTTCAATAGCCATAACGGGTTCTCCTTAGCGGTAGGTCACTTCTTTGCAGGCAGCCACGACTTCGTCGGTGGTCACAAGCGCGAGTTTTTCGAGGTTGGCGGCGTAGGGCATCGGCACGTCTTTACCAGCACAGTTGATCACCGGCGCGTCAAGATAATCGAACGCGCGTTGCATGATCGTGGCAGAGATGTGGTTGCCGATGGAGCCGACCGGCCAGCCTTCTTCGACGGTCACACAGCGGTTGGTCTTCATCACGGAGGCCAGCACGGTGTCGTAGTCGATGGGGCGGAGCGTCCGGAGGTCGATGACCTCGGCGGAAATGCCCTCTTCGGCCAGCTTGTCAGCGGCCTCCAAGGCGTAGGTCATACCGATCCCGAAGGACACGATGGTCACATCCGTGCCCTCGCGCCAGATGCGGGCCTTGCCGAAGGGGATGGTGAAATCTTCAATGTCCGGCACCTCAAAGGATTTGCCGTAGAGAATTTCGTTCTCAAGGAAGATCACCGGGTTCGGGTCGCGGATCGCGGTTTTCATCAGGCCTTTGTAATCGGCAGCCGAGTAGGGCATGACCACTTTCAGCCCCGGAATTTGCGCATACCAAGCGGCGTAATCCTGCGAGTGCTGCGCGCCCACGCGAGCGGCGGCGCCGTTCGGACCCCGGAACACCATCGGTGCGCCCATCTGACCGCCGGACATATAAAGCGTCTTGGCGGCGGAGTTGATCAGGTGGTCGATGGCCTGCATCGCGAAGTTGAAGGTCATGAATTCGACAATTGGCTTCAACCCGCCAAAGGCCGCCCCCGTGGCGATGCCCGCAAAGCCGTGCTCGGTGATCGGCGTGTCGATCACGCGTTTCGAGCCGAATTCGTCCAGCATACCTTGGGAAATCTTATACGCGCCCTGATACTCGGCGACCTCTTCCCCCATCAGGAAAACGGTCTCGTCGCGGCGCATCTCTTCGGACATGGCGTCGCGCAGCGCTTCGCGCACGGTCTGGGTCTTCATCTTCGTGCCTTCCGGGAAATCCGGGGAGGCTTTGGAGACCACTTCGACAGGCGCCGCGGCTTTCGCCGGGGTGCTTGCCGGCGCGTCTGCGACGGGAGCGGCGGCAGCGGCTGCCGGGGCAGGGGCCGCCACATCGTCGGCGCTTTCGCCCTCTTCCACGAGGATCGCGATCACCTCGTTGACCTTCACACCTTCGGTGCCTTCGGCCACAAGGATCTTGCCGACGATGCCTTCGTCGACCGCCTCGAATTCCATCGTGGCTTTGTCGGTTTCAATTTCCGCGATGATGTCGCCGGCGGAGACGGTGTCGCCTTCCTTGACGAGCCATTTCGCGAGCGTGCCTTCCTCCATGGTCGGAGAGAGGGCGGGCATCAGAAGTTCGGTTGCCATGGTCGTATCTCCTCCGGATCAGGCGCTGTGCGGCGGAATTTCATCCGCGTAAATGTCGGTCCAAAGCTCTTCGAGCGCCGGTTCCGGGCTGGCTTTCGCGAATTCCGCAGACTCGTTGACCACGGCCTTGATGTCCTTGTCGATGGCCTTGAGGTCTTCCTCAGACGCATGGCCGCCGGTCAGAAGGATAGACCGCACGGCTTCGATCGGATCGCGTTCCTCGCGCATTTTCTGCACTTCCTCGCGGGTCCGGTATTTCGCCGGGTCGGACATGGAGTGACCGCGGTAGCGATAGGTTTTGACCTCAAGAATGTACGGCCCTTTGCCCGCGCGGCAATGCGCCACGGCGCGCTCGCCCGCCTCTTTCACGGCCAGAACGTCCATGCCGTCCACTTCCTCGCCTTCGATCCCATAGGCCGCGCCGCGTTCCCAGTAAGACGGGGATTTCGTCGAGCGCTGGGTCGAGGTGCCCATGGCGTATTGGTTGTTTTCAATGACGAAAATCACCGGAAGGTCCCAGATTTCCGCCATGTTGTAGGTCTCGGCGACCTGGCCCTGGTTGGCCGCGCCGTCGCCGAAATAGGCGAAGGTCACGTTGTCATTGCCTTTGTATTTGTCGGAGAAGGCAAGCCCCGCACCAATCGGAACCTGCGCGCCGACGATGCCGTGACCGCCGTAGAAATGTTTCTCTTTCGAGAACATGTGCATCGAGCCGCCCTTGCCCTTGGAATAGCCGCCCTCACGCCCCGTCAGCTCGGCCATCACGCCGTTCGGGTCCATGCCGCAGGCCAGCATATGGCCGTGGTCGCGATAGGAGGTAACGCGCTTGTCACCCTCTTTCGCGGCGGCCTCAAGCCCGACCACGACGGCTTCCTGGCCGATATAGAGGTGGCAGAACCCGCCAATGAGGCCCATGCCATAAAGCTGGCCGGCCTTTTCCTCGAAACGACGGATAAGAAGCATGTCTTTGTAATAGGCGAGCAGCTCGTCTTTCGACACATTTGCCGTGCTCGCCGGTTTGGATGCTGTTTTACGGGGTGCCATCAGGCCTCCTCCTCCAAGATCACGGCTGATAGTTTAGTGTTAAACTATACGATAAAGGAGGCGGGGCTTGAATGCACGAATTTTCTGCTATGCGCCGTGGGAGGCAGCTATGCGTTTAGGGAATGGCGGGTGTCCAGGTGATTCAAATTGCACCAACTTTGGAAATTTCCGCTTTTGCGCGAGGTCTTGGGGCGTTAGTTTTTCTTGGAAGGAAACTGTTTTTTTGGATGCTGATTTGATATCCGTGCCCGCGACGCTGGGGTAATCATTATTGGGGGTACGGAATGACAATTGTTGAGGCCGTGAAGGTTGGGTTTCGGAAATATTTCGTCTTCTCGGGGCGTGCTTCGCGCGACGAGTTTTGGAAATTCATCCTTGGTCTTTTTCTTATCTCTCTTGTGGTCTCTGTCGCCGATGTAGTCATCTTTGGACCGGTGACGGAGACTCGTCTCGTCGTAAGCACTTCATCGAAAGCGATGTCCCAGAGTTTTCAGACGAAGACGCTATATGGTGCCGGCCCGATTTCAAACTTGTTCGGCCCTGTGGTGCTCATCCCATGGCTTGCGGCCATAAGCAGACGGCTGCATGATACCGGTCGCGCCGCTTGGCACCTTGCTTTGATCTTTGGGGTGGTGATTGCTCTGATGAGCATCACTTTCTTCGGGTTCCTAACCGATGTGCCGGTTGCGGCCGAGATACTGGCGGCAACCCCGGGGCTCTCTGGCACTGTGCGCGTTCCTCAGCCGCCAGGGGTGCTTATCATTTTCTCAATGCTCGGGTGCTTCGGTGCTGTCATCCTCGGTATCGTCTGGCTCGCCCGAGATGGCGAGCCCGAAGGCAATCGCTATGGCCCAAGCTTACGCCCTGTAGGGGAAAGGTCCTAAGGGCATCTCAGGCTATTACCGACAATATTGGATCTGCGCCTCATACCGCGCCGCCCGTGCAGCCACCCCGTCCGCCGTGTTCAAAAGCCATGTCTTGCCGTTGTGCGAGCCGCGGGCGTAGCCGGTGCGGCCTTCGTGATAGGCCAGATAGCTGTTGCGGGCGTCGGTGTTGGCGATCCCCAAGGCGGCGTTGTTGGTTGAGACATACCAGCCGATGAAATCGGTGGCGTCGCGGATGTTGCTGCGGCTGGCACCTGCGCGGCCCGGCCCGCTGACGTAATCGTCCCATGTGCCGTCGAGCGCCTGCGCATAGCCCCGCGCCGAGCTGGCCCGGCCTTTCGGGATGATGAACAGCACATAGCGTTTCGGCGGGCGGGCGGTCGCGCGGAAGGTCGATTCCTGATAGATCAGCGCCATTTGCACATGCACCGGCACACCCCATTTGCGGGCGGAGGCCTCAAGCGCCCTTTGGTAATGCGGCCGCTCGCGGAAGATCGCGCAGGCATCTTCCGGGTTCGCAGGCGCGCCGCCGTAGCCGCTGCCACAGGCCGAAAGTGTCAACAGGCCAGCCCCGCCGAGGATCATGCGGCGGCGGGTGAGGAGGGGCGTAAATTCTCTGTCTCTCTGTGTCATCTTTTGCCTTTCGGGGCAGGGGATGTCAGCGGATGACGATCTCGTCGGTGCGCAGATATCCGAGGATGTCGCGCGCCTGTTCGTCCAGCAAATCGAGATCGAGGTAGGTGTCGGACATGCGCAGGGTCTTGTTGCGCATCACCGCAAGCTCATCGTCGAGCTTGCCGCTCACCGTTTGCAGTTGAGACAATTCTGCCTCGATCTGCAAACGGCGAAACAGCCCGTATTCCCCTTGCACGGCGGCAAAGGTGAAATAGCCACCGAGGGTGACCATGACGCCACTGTACAGAAGCACAGTCAGCGACGGGCGTTTGCGCGGATGAGCCATGATAGGCTTCTTACCTTGTATGAAAGGTGCCTGACCACGTTGGGTTCGGTCACCTGCTCTGCCTCACGGGGCTTTCTCTTTGGCGGATCGCCTCCGTAACCTGTTTATGACACAGGCGATTCTCTCTGTGAATCCCAAAAACGAATCATCCGCAAAAAAATGCTGAAACGAAAAGGGCGCCCCCTGAGGGACGCCCAATTGTTCGATCGGACTGCGATCCGGTTCGCGGCGGTTCAGCCCGCGATGGAGGCCTTGTAGATGCCGTCCACGGCAACCGCGAGCGTGTCGTTGAACTCTTCGTCGCTTTGTTTTGCGCTCAGCCCTTCGGACAGCGCGCGGGAGAAGGAGGCGATCATGCCGGTGTTTTTCGACAGGATGTCGTTGGCTTCGTCACGGGCATAGCCGCCGGACAGCGCCACGACTTTCAGAACGCGCGGGTGGTCGACCAGCGGTTTGTAGAAATTCGCTTCGGTCGGCAGGGAGAGTTTCAGCATCACCTGCTTGTCTTCCGGCATGGCGTCGAGATGTTTGAGGATCTCTTCGCGCAGGATCGCTTCGGCCTCGGCCTTGTCGGCAATCGTGATGGTCACTTCCGGCTCGAGGATCGGCATCAGACCGGCGGCGATGACCTGATCGCCGACAGCGAATTGCTGATCCACCACGGCTTTGATGCCCTCGGGGTTGGCGGCGTTGATCACGGAGCGCTCTTTGGTGCCGAACACGCCCAGTTTGAACGCGCGGGCCAGAAGGTCGTCGAGACCCGGCATCGGTTTCATGAGTTGCACGTCGTTTTCTTCGGCTTCCAGACCTTTGTCGATCTTAAGGAACGGCACAACGCCCTTCACATCCCAGAGATAGGAGGGGGTCGGCTTGCCCTCGACCATGCGGTCCATGGTCATTTCGAACAGGATCGCACCGATCACCTTCTCACCGGTAAAGGCCGGAGAGGTCATGATGCGCGAACGCATTTCGTGGATCAGGTCGAACATCTGCTCTTCGCCGGAATATTCGTTTTCCTCGATGCCGTAGAGTTTCAGCGCTTTCGGGGTGGACCCGCCCGACTGGTCGAGTGCTGCGATGAAGCCCTGGCCTTCGCCGATTTTCGCGGTCATTTCCTGAATGGACATGTCTTTCCTCTTTTGGCTCAAATCTGTCCCGCGTACGGGAATTCTGGAGTTCCTGACCGGGTTAACCCGCCCGGCATTCGGTCGCAATCGTGGTGGCGCTAACGCCTTGATTTTCTGTCATGTGGTGGCGCTAACGGGCGATTTCGCCCAGAAGCTAGGCCCTTTTTCGGGCCGATGGCATGATCTGGCGCAAACCGCTTTTTCATAACCGACATACCCCTGGAGCGGGGCATGAAAAAGCCCGCGCGAAGCGGGCTTTCCAAACTTATCCAAGGGCGACGACGCCCGGAAGTTCCTTGCCTTCCATCCACTCGAGGAAGGCGCCGCCCGCCGTCGAGATATAGGTGAAGTCGTCGGCGGCCCCCGCCTTGTTCAGCGCCGCAACCGTGTCGCCGCCTCCGGCAACGGAAACGAGCTTGCCCGCTTTCGACAGTTCGGCGGCCTTTTGCGCTGCGGCATTGGTCGCCATGTCGAAGGGTTCGATCTCGAAAGCGCCGAGCGGTCCGTTCCAGATCAGCGTCTTCGCACCGTCAAGAATTTTAGAGATTTTCTCGACCGATTTCGGACCGGCATCGAGGATCATCGCATCCGCCGGGCATTCCGTGGTGGGGACGGTCTCGTTCTCGGCCCCGGCCTTGAATTCGCGTGCCACGACCACATCGACCGGCAGGACAATCTCGCAGCCCGCTTCGCCGGCCTTCTTGGTGATCTCGCGCGCGGTTTCGGCCAGATCGTGTTCGCAGAGCGATTTGCCCACGTCGACGCCCTCGGCGGCGAGGAAAGTGTTCGCCATGCCGCCGCCGATCACCAGATAGTCGACCTTGCGCACCAGATTGCCCAGAAGATCGAGCTTGGTCGACACTTTCGCGCCGCCGACCACGGCCACGACCGGGCGTTCCGGGGTGGAGAGCGCCGATTCGAGCGCCGAAAGTTCCGCCTGCATCAGGCGACCGGCGCAGGAGGGCAGGAGTTTTGCGACCCCTTCGGTCGAACCATGCGCCCGGTGCGCGGCAGAAAACGCGTCGTTGACATAGACGTCGCCAAGGGCTGCGAGAGAGGCGGCGAACTGGCCGTCATTGTCGGTCTCGCCCTTGTGGAAGCGGGTGTTTTCCAACAACAACACCTCGCCTGTGCCAAGCTCTTCCACGGCTTCTTTCGCGGGGCCGCCGATGCAATCGGTGGCGAATTTCACCGGCACGCCCAGAACCTCGGCGACCGCATCCTTGATCAGCCCGAGGCTCATCTCCGGCACTACCTGCCCCTTCGGACGCCCGAAATGCGCCATAAGAACCGGCTTGCCACCCTTGGCAAGAATGTCGTCGATAGTGGGTTTGATCCGCTCGATCCGGGTGGCGTCGGTCACCTTGCCGTCCTTGACGGGCACGTTGATGTCGACGCGCGTCAGCACCACCTTGCCGGAGAGATCCATGTCGTCGAGGGTTTTCCAGGCCATATCGAAAAGTCCTTGTTAAGAAGGTTGGGCATCTGTCGACACCTGTTTGACGGCTCCTCACCGCTTCGTCAACCGGGCGTGAGCGCGTCGCGGGCGCATGGGCGCAGATCGGTCTTTCCCTTGATGCATCCGCGCACTAAACTGTGCAAAATTTTGACCCATTCCCACCCGGAGGAGGCATTCATGGCCGAGATCAAGGACCCCGAAAACACCATCATCATCACGCTCGACGGCGGGGATGTTGTCATCGAACTTCTGCCCGACATCGCACCGAAACATTGCGAGCGGATGAAGGAGCTTGCCCGCGCTGGCGCCTATGACGGCGTGGTGTTTCACCGTGTGATCGACGGTTTCATGGCGCAGACCGGCGACGTGAAATTCGGCAACCAGACCAAAGAGTTCGAACTGCGCCGTGCAGGCACCGGCGGCTCCGATCTGCCGGACCTTCCGGCTGAGTTTTCCGGCATTCCGCATGATCGCGGCACCATCGGCGCGGCGCGGGCGCAAAACCCGAACTCCGCCAACTCGCAATTCTTCATCAACTTCTCCGACAACCACTTCCTCAATCGCCAGTACACGGTCTATGGGCGTGTGATCTCCGGCATGGATGCGGTCGACAAGATCACACGTGGCGAGCCGCCGATGGTGCCCGACGCCATGCTTTCCGTGAAAGTGGCAGCCGATGCTTAAATCGCTCACGCTGATTGCCGTGCTCGCGGCGGGTCCGGCTTTTGCCACCGGGCTCGACATCACGGTCGAAGGCGAGGCCAATGGCGTCGTTCATATCGACCTGTTCGAGGATGTGGCCCCGGGCCATGTCGAACAGATCACCAAACTTGCCTCCGAAGGCGCCTATGACAATGTCGTGTTTCACCGCGTGATTGACGGCTTCATGGCGCAGACCGGCGATGTGCAATACGGCAAGATGGGCGCGCCCGATTTCTCCATGCAGATGGCCGGGCGCGGCGGGTCGCACTATCCGGACCTCAAAGCCGAGTTCTCCGATCAGTCCTTTGACGAGGGCGTCGTGGGCATGGCGCGCAGCCAGAACCCGAACTCCGCCAATGCGCAGTTTTTCATCATGTTCGCGCCCGCGCCGCATCTGAACGGCCAATACACGGTGGTGGGCAAGGTCACGTCGGGCATGGATGTGGTGCATGCGATCAAGAAGGGCACCGGTCCGAACGGTGCCGTGATCGGTCAGCCGGATGTGATGACCTCGGTGAAGGTCACGGACTGACGGCGAAAGCCGACTTGGGATATGAGAAAGGGCGCCGTTGAGCGCCCTTTTTTAAAACTCGAACCGGATCGCGGCATTGGCCAGCCCGTCGCCATCGCCATAGCCGCCCGAGACGTCAAGCGAAGTGCTGCCCCTGAGGTAGATATTCGCCCCCAGAAGCGCGACCCCGTCCTCCGGATCTTTGATCGGCACGGCGACCAGTTCGGTCAACGCCACCCGGTCGTTCAGCCTGTGGCGATAGGCCAGTTCCATTGCGGTCGGTGCATCGTTGGCCTCGTTATAGGAGAGCGTGCCGGTGAAAGCACCCGCGCCCAAAGTCCGGCTGCCTTGCAGTTTCGCGTTGGCATCGGAACTGTCGCCATCGACATATTCCAGTGCCGTCTCGATCCGCCATGCCCCAGCATCCCAGCCGCCCCCGAGGCCCAGCACGGCGGTGTCATAGTCGTCGACGTAATGCAGCGAAACGGCCAGATCGGTGTTCGCATAGCGCAGCCCGTAGGGCAGGAACTTGTCCTCGGTGATCGCGCCATCGGTCAATCGGCTGAACCCGCTGTCGGTGCGTGCGAGCGCCTCCGGCAACATCACATCGGCGATCAGCGGGCGCGCAAAACTGTCATAGGCGGGGCGGGGATTGCCGGCCTCGATACGCATGGAGCCAAGGCTGTAGCTCAGTGCGCCATAGGTTTCGTGGCTGCGTCCAAGCGTGCCGAAGGCCCCGAAGCTGAGCCCCAGCCCGTCCCAGGCGGTCGTCCATGTGCCATCGCCGCCAAGCCAGACGTCCTGCTCCTCGACGGTCGAGGCGCCAAGTGCAATCCAGCCATCGCCGGTGAGCCAAGGATCGGCCTGCGCCGCGCTGGCGAGGCAGGTGAGGATCAGAGGGAAGACGGTTATTTTTTTCATGCGGTTATTCTGCACCTGAAAACGGAAAAAATCCATGAAGATCAAAGGTCCTGAAATCACAAAACCGCGCGCGGATCGCTCCGTGCGCGGTTTGCAACAGAATTGGATGTGGTATCAGCCCTTGAGCACCACCAGCGCGTGGCGTTTCTTGCCAGCCGAAAGCTTCATCGGCTCCTTGAGCATGTCCGCCGTGATCATCAGGCCCGCGTCCTTGTGATCGACGTCGTTCACCTTGGCGCCATTCTCGGAGAACAGGCGCTTGACCGCCTTGCCGCTGTCGGCGAGGCCGGTTTTGACGAAGAGCTGGACGATGGAAATCCCGTCGCCAATCTCGTCCGCGCTCAGTTCCACGGTCGGAAGGTCATCGCCCACGCCGCCTTTCTCGAAGACCTCGCGCGCGGTGGCTTCGGCGGCTTTCGCGGCCTCTGCGCCGTGCAGCAGCGTCGTGACCTCATTGGCGAGGATGATCTTCGCCGCGTTGATCTCGGAGCCTTCGAGCGCCCCGAGACGGTTGCATTCCTCGACCGGCAGGTCGGTGTAGAGCTTGAGGAACCGGCCCGTGTCCGCGTCCGTGGTGTTGCGCCAGAACTGCCAGAATTCATAGGGCGAGAGCATCTCGGCGTTGAGCCAGACCGCGCCACCTTGCGATTTGCCCATCTTGCGCCCGTCGGAGGTGGTCAAAAGCGGCGTCGTGAGGCCGTAAATTTCATTGTCCAGAACACGCCGCGTCAGGTCGATACCGTTGACGATATTGCCCCACTGATCCGAGCCGCCCATTTGAAGCAAACAGCCATAGCGACGGTTCAGCTCCAAAAAGTCATAAGCCTGCAAAATCATGTAGTTGAATTCGAGGAAGGACAGCGATTGCTCGCGGTCGAGGCGCGATTTCACGCTCTCAAACGACAGCATCCGGTTGACGGAGAAATGCCGCCCGATGTCACGCAGGAAATCGAGATAGTTCAGCTCGTCCAGCCATTCGGCGTTGTTGCGCATCAGCGCCGCGTTGTCGCCGTGGTGGTAATCGAGGTAGCGGGCAAACACTTTCTGCATGCCACTGATGTTGTCGTCGATCTGTGCCGGGCTGAGAAGCGGACGTTCATCGGAGCGGAAGGACGGGTCGCCCACTTTCGTGGTGCCGCCGCCCATGAGCGTGATCGGTTTGTTGCCGGTCTTTTGGAACCAGCGCAGCAGCATGATGTTCAACAGATGCCCGACATGCAGCGACGCGGCGGTCGCGTCATAGCCGATATAGGCGGTCACCATCCCGTTGCTCAGGGCTTCGTCCAGCTCTTGCAAATTGGTGCAATCGGCAAGAAATCCGCGCTCGATGATCACGCGCAGGAATTCCGATTTGGGATGGTAGGTCATCTCTCACATTTTCCATTCAATGGTCGGTCGCGGCCTGATATATCGGGGCACGCACCAAAGGGAAAGAGTGTGATGAGTGCTAAGAGCAAAGCGGTGCCTCTGTGGGTTGCGGGCTGTATGTCGGGAACGTCGCTCGACGGAGTCGATGTGGCGCTTTTGAAGACCGACGGGGTCAAGATTTTCGAGTTCGGCGAGACGGCCTTTCGCGGCTATGCCCCGGCGGAGCAGGAGATGTTCCGCGCCGAGCTCGGCACATGGCAGGCCTCCGAGGCCCTGACCGAACTCATTGAGACGGCCCATGCAGAGGCACTTTCCGAACTTGAGGGCTTCGATCTCATCGGGTTTCACGGTCAGACTCTGAACCACGCTCCCGACGAGGGGCGCACCTATCAGGCAGGAGATGGCGCGGTTCTGGCCGAGGTCACGGGCGTGCCGGTGGTCTGGGATTTTCGCACGGCGGATGTCGAAATGGGCGGGCAGGGTGCGCCTCTCGCGCCGTTCTATCACCATGCTCTGGCCCGCTACATCGGTGCGACGGGACCGGTGGCGTTTCTCAATCTCGGCGGGGTCGGCAACCTGACGTGGATCGACCCGGCGCTCGCCGATCCCGCGGCTCCGGGCGCGCTTCTCGCTTTCGACACCGGCCCGGCGAACGCCCCCGTCAACGACCTGATGCGGACGAGACGGGGAGAAACCCATGATGCGGGCGGTGCGCTGGCCGCAGCCGGTCAGCCGGATATGGAGGTTGTCGCCCAAGGCCTTGAGCATCCCTATTTCTACAAGATGCCGCCCAAATCTCTGGACCGGAACGATTTTCATGGCGTGCTCGACGCCGTATCCCTCCTGTCCGATGCCGATGCCGCCGCCACGCTCACCGCTTTTGCCGCTGCCTCGGTCGCCCGCGCGATGGAGCATTGCCCGACGCCCCCTGCGGCGCTCTATGTGACCGGTGGCGGACGGCACAACGCCACGCTCATGGCGATGATCGCGGCGGGAGTGGATTGCCCTGTTCAGCCGGTCGAAGAGGTCGGGCTCGATGGCGATATGCTGGAGGCGCAGGCCTTTGCCTATCTCGCGGTGCGCGTGCTGCGTGGCCTGCCGACCTCTGCGCCCTCGACCACCGGCGTGCGTGCGGCCATCGGCGGTGGACGCGTGTCGCGTCCGAATGAGCCGGTCTGAGCATTGCGCGCGATACAGCGCCTTCGTCAAATGGATGGAAACGGGCGACTGGCAGGTTCGAACGGGACAAGCCCGCTTCTTGGCCTGCCAGTGCCTCAAATACTCGGAACACTGGAAAAACGAGCGGTCACAGGTTCCACCCGACACTTGTTAACGTGCTTAGGTTAACGTAACGTCAGTTTTTTGCGAGTGCGGAAAACCTTACCATTTGGCGAATTTTGTGGGGAATTGGTCACAGTTTTTCCCCTTAAGCGTATAAAGCTGGCTCAGACGGCTTCTCTTGACCGGCTCAGTGGGTCCGGCTATCTCCGGGCTTGCCGAAAAATGTCAGGGCGGTTGGTTATCCCGCCCCTCGGAGCACCCGAGAGTTTGTCGCAAGATCCCACGGCATCCATATCCTGCGGGAGACGGGTGCCTTTTTCATGCGCGCCTCCCGCCTCATAACCGATGAGGGGTGCATGATGCTGGACGACCGGCAACGCAGAAAGACAAGATGACCATTCTCGCGGCGCAAGGGTTTATTTCCTGTTTCATGGCATTTCTGATGACCCTGATCATGAGCGAGTTTATCCCCGGACTGCGCGAGGGGTTTCGCCCCGGCTGGGTGCGCGACTGGCTGGGTCATTACATCACGGCATGGCCGATCGCTTTTTTACTGTCGATGGGGGTGGGGCCTTTGGCCTTTTTCCTGTCTGCGACACTGGTCGGGCGGGTGTATCGCGGCTGATCAGTGCGGAATGTCAAAGCCCGGGGCGGCCAGTTCGAACCCCTCGAAGCGAAATCCGGGGGAGACGGTGCAGCCGACGAGAGTCCAGGCGCCGGTCGTGCGCGCGGCCTGCCAATGCGCTTCAGGCACGATGAGTTGTGGCGTCTCTCCGGCCCCGAGCTCCGGGCCGAGCATCAGGTCCCGTGCCGGACCGGCCTCTGTCTCAGCTAGGGACAGGATCAGGGGCGCGCCCGCGTAATAATGCCAGATCTCGGTGGCATCGACCCGATGCCAATGGCTGTGCTCTCCGGCCTTGAGCAGGAAATAGATGCAGGTCCCGGCGGGTCGATCTCCGGCTTCGGCCTGCGCGATCCAGGTCTGACGGTAATGCCCGCCCTCTGGATGCGGGGCGAGGTTCAGATGGGCGATGATCTCGTCGGCTTGCATGATCCTGGAGGCTTTCCCGTGTCGCAGAAGAAAAACGGGAACCGAATGCCGCCCGAGGCGTTGTCCCCTCAGAGATAAAGACAACGGGAGACCTCCATGTCCAAGAAAATTCTTCTGGCGCTGGCCTTCGCCGCGCCGACGCTTGCTGCCTGTACCACCATGAGCACCACCGACACCAGCACCGCCTTCGGTGCGGCCGCCGGGGCCGGGCTCGGCTATCTGACCGCGGATGCGCTCGGGTCCAATGATGAGTGGAAAGTGCTGGCCACGCTGGGCGGTGCCGCTGCCGGGTCGATGGTCGCCAAGAACACCAATTCCGCGACCTGCGCCTATTCCAATGGCGATGGCACCTATTACACGGCGCCCTGTCCGTAAGGGGGGCAAAGGGTTCTTCACAAGTGAACCGGTGCGAAAAAGGTCCCTTACGGGGCCTTTTTTGCGTCAGGATTTCTGTTGATCCGCGTCACCAGAACCATGGCACAGAGCGCGCCTGCCGCGTTGAACACCAGATCGAGCGCGGTGTTGATATAACCGCCGACATTGGTGTCGGGCACCATCAGCACGGCACTGAACTCGATGATCTCATTGACCGCACCCAGCCCCATCGCGCCGAGCGCGGGAAGGGCGAAGGCGGTTTTCGTGCCTTTGAGCACCGGGAAGGTGTGGGTCATAATGTGCCACAGCAGCCAAGCTGTGGTGCCGAAGCCGTAGAAATGCACCACCTGATCGTATTTCAGGATGGTCATCTCTCCATCGCTGACGAAGGGAATGAGTTCGAGCGTATAGAGCACCGATCCGTTCACCGGCACGCCACCGCCCGCCATGTGCAAAAGCCCCCAGAGCGAGAGCGCCCAAAGCAGCTTTGGCGGGTACTCGACCTTGCGCAGGCTGGTTGCGACAAGGCCGATGAGGATCAGCATGGTCACCACATAGATGACGAATTCGAAATTCCCGATGGCAAAGAACCAGAGCGTGAAGCCGATGACATAAAGGGCGGTGAACAGGCCGACCTGTTTTTCCGCACGGGTGACGGGGCCCATGGCGATCTCCTCTTTTTTGCCGATCATCCTTGCGATGTGGCGGAAAGAAAAGGGGAATTAAATGCGCGGAATCTGCGGCGCGGCGGTTTCGGACAGCGGCCCGTTCATGCGCGGATCGTCCATCACCTCGATGGCGCGGCCATAGGGAACAAATCCCGAGCGGATGTAGAAGCCCACGGCCTGCGGGCTGTCGAGGGTGCAGGTGTGGACGAAGAACCGTTTGATCGGACGGGCGAAGGCCTTGTTCAAAGCGTGCTCCATGAGCCACCGCCCGGTGCCGCCGCCAATGAGACTGGTGTCGAGGCCGAAAAACGCCAGTTCGGTGTTGTCCGGGTCGCGGAAATCCAATTCCAAAAGCCCGAGGTCAACGCCATCCTTGCGCGCGGAATAGACCTCCACATCCGGGTCGGTCAGGATCGCGGAGAGCTTGGCGTCCTGCATATACATCCGTGAAAACCAAAGCCAATCCTCACCCACACGCCGATAAAGCGCGCGATACCAATCGAGATCGGGCGCCTTATGGTGGATCAGTTCCAACCCAGGCTGCTCCGGCACAGGGCGCGGCGTGGGCCGCGCGAACATCTCAAGATAGGTGACAATGGCGGCGAGCTTGCCGGAGGGCAGGTCGTGGAGGCCGTCGGGGAGGGGGCTTTGGGCGTTGGTCATGGGGGGAGAGTGACGGATGCGGCGAGGAGGTGCAAGTGGGATCACCTGCGCAATGCAAGCCGGGTTTTCGCCAAGAAGCTCTTGAGGTCATTGCGGAAAACCCAACCATAAATTGCGCCGTTGATGGCCAGAGCGGCGATGGACGCCGGGGCGAAGGCGACCGTGAACTCGACCGGGATCACAAGGTTGACGCCATAGATAATCCAGCGTGCCGTGGCCACGGTCAGCCCGAGGGTCAGGCTGGCCATCATGAACAGCCGGTGCGTTTTGACGTCCCCACGACGGATGGCCCACAGCGCGAGGGTCAGGGACAGGAGCAGAGCCAGGCAGATCGCATAGGTGCCCAAAATGGTCAGCCCGCCACCAGCCGCCGGAAAGGTGAAGACCATGACCATGATGGCGAAGCAGGAGAATATGGCGCTGAGACTATAGATGTAGCCGGAAAGCCGGTGCCAAAACCGCAGTGGGCGGGATCGCAGGGCGGGGATGGTTTGCAGAGGCCCGGTGAGGCAAAACAGGATGCCGGGTAGTAAGTGAGCCGTGCTGAGCCAAGGAGCATCGAGGTATCTTTGTTGGAGCCAGCCCACCTCTTCGGTCAGAATGCCCCAAACATAGAAAAGCCGCTCGACACTGTCGTAGAGAACCGGCAATGCCAAGATGTAGAGCAAAAGGGCGGTTCGGGGCATGATGCGTCCAAAGTGATTAATAAAAAGCCCCACCAATCTGGCGGGGCTTTCTCTATGTCGTCAAGCGTTGACGCTTATTTCTTCAGGATCGACGTCCCGGCGTATTCCGCCGTCGCACCAAGCTGTTCCTCGATGCGGATCAGCTGGTTGTATTTCGCCATCCGGTCGGAGCGCGACATGGAGCCGGTTTTGATCTGGCCGCAGTTGGTGGCCACAGCAAGGTCGGCAATCGTCGCGTCTTCGGTCTCGCCGGAGCGGTGCGACATCACGTTGGTGTAGCGCGCGCGGTGTGCCATATCGACGGCTTTGAGGGTCTCCGACAGGGACCCGATCTGGTTCACTTTCACCAGCATGGAGTTGGCAACGCCTTGCTCTATGCCCGACGCCAGACGCTCCGGGTTGGTCACGAAGAGATCGTCGCCCACGAGCTGAACCTTGTCACCCAGTTTCTCGGTCAAAAGCTTCCAACCGGCCCAATCGTCCTCGGCCATGCCGTCTTCGATGGAGATGATCGGGTAGTCGTTGCAGAGCTCGACGAGGTAGTCGGCGTTTTCCTCGGACGTCAGCGATTTTCCTTCGCCCTTCATCTCGTATTTGCCGCCCTCGTAATACTCGGTCGAAGCGCAATCGAGGGCGAGGTAGATGTCTTCGCCCGGCTCGTAGCCCGCTTTCTTGATCGCGGCGAGCACGAAATCCAGCGCTTCACGGGTGGAGGAGATGTTCGGCGCAAAGCCGCCCTCGTCGCCGATCCCGGTGTTGTATCCCGCAGCCGACAGCTCTTTTTTCAGCGTGTGGAACACTTCGGAGCCCATGCGGATCGCTTCTTTCACGTTCGCTGCCGAGACCGGCATGATCATGAATTCCTGGAAGTCGATCGGGTTGTCGGCATGCTCGCCGCCGTTGATGATGTTCATCATCGGGACCGGCAGAACGCGGGCCGAGGAGCCGCCGACATAGCGGTAAAGCGGCAGGGCGGAGTAGTCAGCGGCGGCTTTCGCGCAGGCCAGCGAGACGCCGAGGATGGCGTTGGCGCCGAGGCGGCCTTTGTTCGGGGTGCCGTCCAACTCGATCATCACGGCGTCGATGGCTTCCTGTTCGGTCGCGTCCATGCCGACGAGGGCTTCGGCGATCTCACCGTTGACGGCAGCGACGGCTTCGAGCACGCCTTTGCCCATGTAACGGGACTTGTCGCCGTCCCGTTTTTCCACGGCTTCGTGGGCGCCGGTCGAAGCGCCCGAGGGCACGGCGGCGCGGCCCATGGTGCCGTCTTCGAGAATGACGTCCACTTCCACGGTCGGATTGCCGCGGCTGTCGAGGATTTCGCGACCGATGATGTCGATGATGGTGCTCATGGCTTAGTCCCTTTGCAATTTGGTTGGCGGGCCAGTCGGGTGTCTGAATATCAGTCGGAACGGGCAGGTCAACAATGCATGCGCTAACATTGTGCGTCTCTTTGCCTGCAAACAGACGTAAGGCCGCGACGTGCAACGGTTTTGTAACGATTGCCGGAAAATTGCCGCGGAAACGGGCGCTCTCAGAGGCGGGGGGCCTCGAGATCGGCGGCGATGGCTTCGCGATCCAGCCGCGCCCGTTTGCGTTCACGCAGGAAGCTGTAAAGCCCCGAGGCGATGATCAGTGCGGAGCCCAGGATCGTCATCAGGTCGGGACGTTCGTGGAACACCAGAATACCGCCGATCATGGTGAACACCAGACGCGAATAGCGGAAGGGGGTGACGGCGGAGGCATCGCCTAGCCGCATCCCGGCGACGATCAGCGTGTAGCCCGCAGCCCCGGCGAGAATCGCCATCAGGGTCTTGAACACAAGCGGCAGATCCGGAGAAATCGGAGCTGCGCCCGAGAGCCAGAGATTCAGCATCGCGGCGGGGATCACGGCGAGGAAGGCCTGAAAAGAGACGACGGTCGAGGGGACGGCGGCGTCCATCACCCGGGTCATCAGGTCGCGCGTGGCGACGGCCACGACGGAGACCAGCACCCAGAGCGCTTGAGGTTCGAACCCTGACACGCCGGGACGGATGATCATCAGCACGCCGATGAAACCGACAAAAATTGCACTCCAGCGCCGCCAGCCCACCTGTTCTTTCAGAAAGACCGCAGCGCCCAGCGTGACGACCAGAGGCATGGATTGGAACACCGCGCCGACGGTGGAAATCTCGACCCGCGAGAGGGCTGTGACGAAGGAGACGGAGGCGACGGCCTCGGTCGAGGCGCGAATGAGGATCAGCGGCCGCCAGTTGCGGGTGACAAACACCGGATCGCGGCGCAAGAGCGCCCAGAGCAGGAAAATCCCGGCACTCGCCACCGCAATGGCCAAAAGCACCTGTCCCACCGGCATGAAACCGGAAAGATGTTTGATGAACATGTCTTCCACGGTGAAAAACGCCATGGAGCCGATGATCATGAGGATGGCGCGCAGATTGTGCATGGGGCTGTCCTTGGAATGCGTTTCTCCGCAATGCCCTGTGCGCGGCGCTCTGGCAATTGCGCAGAGCCGCAGACGGGGGATGCGGGAAAGCGCTCAGCGCTTTTTCTTGATGCCGTAAAGTTCGAACCGGTGGCCTTTGAGTTCATAGCCGAGCTTTTCGGCGATGCGTTCCTGAAGCGCTTCGATCTCCGGGTCGAGAAATTCGATGACATGACCGGTTTCGAGATCGATCAGGTGGTCGTGATGATCCCGATCGGCGGTCTCGTAACGCGCGCGCCCATCTCCAAACGCCAGCTTTTCGAGAATTCCGCGCTCTTCAAAGAGCTTCACCGTGCGATACACCGTGGCGAGCGAGATACGCTTGTCCTTCTCGGAGGCCCGGGCATAGAGCTCGTCGACGTCCGGGTGATCCTTGGCCTCTTCCAGCACAGAGGCAATGATCCGGCGCTGTTCGGTCAGGCGCAGGCCCTTGGCCTCGCAGCGGGAAAGGATCGTGTCAGACATGGAGGCTCCGGCGGTCGTCATCGAGCCAAAGGTAAAAAAACGGGAGGGATTGGTCCAGCCCGCATTTGTACCCCTGTCGGTCGCGCGGTTTATTTGATCTTCGACAGCATCATCCGGTCGAACATCCGATGTGGCAGGAGGCGGCGCAAAACATAAAGAAGTTTCGAATATTTCCCGGCGCGGTAGATGGTTTTGGGTTTCACGTCCGAAATGGCTTTCGAGATCGCTGCCGAGATCACTGCGGGCGACGATCCGGGGACCGCGCTGGCGCCCCGCAATCCGTCATAAAGAGACTTATAGGCGCGCTCTTTTTCGTTGTGATCCAATTCCTTAGATAGAACGGCGGAGAAGCCTGTGTCGATGAAGCCGGGTGCGATCAGCACCATGTAAATGCCCTTGTCCTCGACCTCGAGGCGCATGGTGTTGGTGAAGCCTTCGACGAAGAATTTCGTACCGTGATACCAGGCGCCCAAGGGGGTGTGGATCGTGCCGCCGATGGAAGAGATGTTGACGATCCGCCCGGATTTTTGTTTGCGCATATTGGGCAGCACGAGCTGTGTCATGCGCGCGAGGCCGAGGATATTGACCTCGAGTTGATGGCGGGCGGTGTCCATCGAAATATCCTCCACCGCGCCATAGGTGGCAAAGCCCGCGTTGTTGACCAGAACGTCGATGCGGCCCTCGCTGTGGATCACCTCGTCCACCGCGTCGCACATCGAGTCGTCATCGCTCACATCGAGCGCAAGCACATGCCCGCCCGCCGCGCGGATCGGCTCCATCATCTCGATGCGGCGCGCGCAGCCGTAGACGATATGCCCCTGGTGCAACAGATCGAGCGCGGTTTGCAGCCCGATGCCGGAGGAGGCACCGGTGATGAGAATGACTTTCGGATCGGTTTGCGGGCTGGACATCGGACGGGCTTTCTTTGACTTGTAAGGGCGGGACATGCAATAAATGACCATTGGTCATTTAATTAATGACCAATGGTCATTTGTAAAGCGCAAAGATGCGTCGCGAAAAGGAGTTCGGATCTATGTCTTTGACAGAAAAAAAGAAAAGAGCGCGCACGAATGCGGAAAAAACTGACCGAAGGTCATTTATCCTGTCCGAAGCACGAGAGATGATCGCAGAATCGGGGTTCGACGGGGTCACCATGTCGGGGCTTGCGAAACGTGCGGGGCTGGCCAAGGGGACGCTCTATCTCTACGTGAAAACCAAGGAAGAACTGTTTGCCCAGCTCTTTGTCGAGGCGCTCAGGGCCTATGTCACGGCGGTGACACCGGCCCTCGAGGACGACGCGGCGCTGATCGACGCGATGATGCGGGAAGCACAGGCGGTGCCGCTGTTCCTGCCGCTGATGGCGCGGCTGACCACGATCATCGAGGCGAACCTGAGCGAGGAGGCATTGATCGCCACCAAACGTGCGGTGGGCGGCGAGGGGATGCGGCTTGCGACCGAGATGGCCGTGGCGCGGGCGATGGGCAGCACGGAGGCGTTCGAGCTCGTCCATGCGCTGGTCGTCGCGCTTCAGGGCGCGGCGCAACTGGCGGTGCCGCGCCCGGCATTTTTCGACGATCTGCCCGAAGATGTCCGCGGGATCTACGAGCAATCCAATGCGGAGGTGGCTTTTGCCACCACCGCGCGACTGATCCTCAAAGGGGCGCAGTGAGGGGGGCTGAGGGCGTAAACCACCTGTCGGCAAAGCGTCGGCTTTGCGTCGGACTTTTGTCGGACCCCTTTTGAGACGTTTAGGACGTGGAAGGCGTGGAAAGGGGGACGAGACACAGGACTTTCTGAGACGGAAGCGCGTGGCGCAGAGGGAGCCGAAACAGAGCCGCGCGGACGTGGAAGAGTGGCGCGATGATCAGAAGACTGAGAGCGTGCAGAGAGGCCCGCCGACATAAGAAGGATGCGGGAAGAGGTCGGCTATACGAACCGAAAGATCACCTCAGAACACCAGTGCCCCTTCCATCATCCGAATGGCCTGCCCACCGATGGTGACGCTCCCGGCATCCACGGAAACGGCGACGCGCGAGGGGCGGCCCATGTCGTCGCCCTGATGGATATCAAAGGACAAATCCTCTCTCGTCGCCTCAAACAGCAACCGCCCAAGTGCCGCCGCCGCCGATCCGGTGGCGGGGTCCTCGGGAATGTCGTCGAGCGGTGCGAACATGCGCAGATGCACGGTTTCTCCGTCACGCCAGTAAGGGGCCTGCGCGAAATCGAGCCCCATCGGATAGCGTGCATGGCCCGCACGGAAATGCGCGAGATCGGTGGCGATGCGCGACAGGGCTTCCCGCGTTGTCAGTTCGGTGAAGGTGAACGCCAGCCCCATGCCGGCCATGATCGGAGCGCTCTTGAAATCCGCCATCTCGAGCCCGAGCGCACTGGCGACCAGCGCCGCATCCGGATGCGCGAGAGTTTCGAGCGGCTGGCGGGCGGTGAACCGTGCGTTGCCGTTTTCGGCCTGCGCCGTGATCAGACCGACTTTCAACTCAAGCCGCAGATCGGGGCCATGGCCCAACTCGGAGAGGGCCACCGCCGCGCCGATGGTCGGATGACCGGCAAAGGGCACTTCCATCGTGGGCGTAAAAATCCGCAGACGCGCGGTGTTGGCCGAATCTTCCGGCGGATAAAGGAAGACCGTTTCGGAATAGTTGAACTCGCGGGCGATCTTTTGAAGCTGGTCTTCCGGGAGAGAGGCGGCCTCCGGCACCACGGCCAGAGGATTGCCGCCAAAAGGTCGGTCGGTGAAGACGTCATAGGTCAGATAGCGGGTCAAATCTTAAGCTCCGGTTCACGGCCCACACGTTTCGCCAGAGGCGCGACGGTCAGGCCTTGTACGATGATCGAGAACACGACGATGACATAGGTCGCGGCGAGGATGACGGGTTTCCATTCGCTGTCGGGCAGCGAGAGGGCGAGAGCGACCGAGATGCCGCCCTTGAGCCCGCCCCATGTCATGATCGGCACGGCACCGCGCGAAAACGGCGAGACGTTGTGCAGGATCACGGCGGGGACGACGACGGAGATGAGCCGGGCGACGAGCGCCAACACGATGGCGAAAGCGGCGGCCTTGATGGTGACCATGTCGAAGACGACGGCGAAGACCTCGAAGCCGATCATCAGGAAGAGGACGGCGTTGAGGATCTCGTCGACCATGGTCCAGAAGGCGGCGACATATTTGCGCGTCTCCTCCGACATGCCGTATTTGGTGCCGACATCGCCGATCAGAAGCCCGGCGCAGACCGCCATGATCGGGGCGGAGACGCCGAGCGCCACGGCCAGCTCATAGCCGCCGAACGCGAGCCCCAGCGTGATCAGCACTTCGAGGGAATAATCGTCGATGAGGCGCATGACGCGGAAGGTGAGCCAGCCGAGGACGAGGCCCAGAACGGCGCCGCCCACAGCCTCGCGGAAGAACAGCTTTCCGACCATGAGCGCCATGTTTTCCTCTTCGCCGGTGCCGCCATGGCCGGTGGTTGCGCCGAACGCCAGCCCCACGAGGATCAGGTAGACGACATAGCCGACGCCATCGTTGAAAAGGCTTTCGCCCGCGATCTTGGTCTCAAGGCTTTTCGGCAGGTTGGCGTCCTTCAGGACGCCCAGAACCGCCACCGGATCGGTCGGCGAGATCAGCGCGCCAAAGGTGAGCGCGATCAGAAGCGGCATGCCGGTGAGCCAGGAAAAGCCAATGCCGACGACGGCGGTCGAGAGCGCCACACCGAGGGTGGCCATCAGGATGACGGGGAGCCACTGGTCCTTGAGGTCTTCGAGTTTGACATGCAGCGCGCCCGCGAAGAGCAGGAGGCCGAGCATGCCTTCCAGCAACGTGTCGGTGAAATCGAACTCCTGCACCGTGGCGCGGATTTCCTCTTCGAAAACGGTGGCGGGGAAGAGAAGGTCCACGCCGATGATCGCCAGAGAGGTGACGAGGGAGACGACGAGAATGCCGATGGTGCTGGGCAGGCGCAGGAACAGGTAGTTGATCGCGCCGAACGCCCCGGCGAGGACGATCAGGAGAGAGGCGAGTTGCAAAACGGTCATGGCAAAGGCTCACGGGAGGACAGACCTGTCCTGTGTAGCACTCTGATCTGTCGGGAAAAGGGGAGTTTGGGCGGCGGGTCTCAGGACGGAAGCCGCAGGTCGGCCCAGACCGGCAGATGATCGGAGGCGCGCTGCGACAGCACGGTTTGCACGACGCCCGCGTCGCGCATCTCGATCCGGTCGGAAAACGCGATGCGGTCGAGCGCGGCCATCGGGCGGTTGGCGTGGAAGGAGCGACCCGGCGCGGTGATCTCGAAGGCGTCCTTCAGCGGATCGAGCCCCTGTGTCTGCGACCATTCGTTGAAATCGCCGAGGATGACGGTCGGGCGCGGATCGAGGGTCGCGAGACGGGCGCGGATGGCGTGAAGCTGTTTTTGCCGCGAGATGCGCAGAAGCCCCAGATGCACGCCCACGACGCGCAGATCCGGCAGATCGACGGCCACCGCCCCGCGCGGCTCAAGCCCCGGCAGATCGAGACGATGCACGGCCTCGACCGTGGCGGTTTTGCGCACGAGGATGGCGTTGCCGTGCCAGCCGACGGAGACGGGCGAGGTGTTGACGGGCAGGGCGATGAAATCGGTGTGGCTCTCGATCATCCGCGCGGGCAGGGCGGCGGGGCGCGGGCCGAGGCGCATGTCGGCCTCTTGCAGGGCCACCACATCCGCGCCGATGCCGTTGATCACGTCGAGAATGCGACCGGGCGCACGCCGACCGTCGGTGCCGCGACATTTGCGCAGATTGTAGGAGGCGAGCCTCAGAGCATGTGTTTCCACTTTCGGGGTCATGTGTCTAAGATAGGAAGCCTAAGCCGCCGTTTCATCAGGACCAGAGGCCCATGCGTCAGATATTTCAGAGATTCCGTCGGGAACCGATTGTCATGCGGCTGGTGTGGCTGGCGCTTTTGTCGGAATTCGTGGTCTCCTTGGTGACCGGGCCCTATTCGACGGCTTTCATCGCGCTGGGCACGTTTGGGCTGACGCTTTTGCCGATGGCCTTTGCGCGACGGTTTCAGATTTATATCCCGCGCAGCTTCATGGCCGGGATCGTGCTGTTCCTCTTTGCGACGCTGTTTCTCGGTGAGGTCGACGATTTCTACTATCGCTACTGGTGGTGGGATGTGGTGCTGCACGGCGGCTCGGCGCTGGGCTTCGGGCTTGTCGGGTTTGTGGCGATCTTCATGCTGTTCCAGGGCGACCGCTATGCGGCCCCCCCTTGGGCGATGGGGCTGTTCGCGTTTTGCTTTGCCATGTCGATCGGGGCGCTCTGGGAGATTTTCGAATATTCCATGGATGAGATATTCGGCACCAATATGCAAAAATCCGGGCTTCAGGACACGATGTGGGACTTGATTGTCGACGCGGGGGGAGGTTTGATCGGGGCGCTGTCCGGTGTCATTTATCTCAAACGCGACCGGGGGGCGCCTTTTGCCGGGCTGATCCGGGATTTTATCCAACGCAACGGAAAGTTCTTTGCCAAGTATCGGGACAAGTAAGTCCAAGGGAGGTCCTCATGTCTGTACGGATCGCGGTTCGGTGGAACGCCTGGGAGGCGGAGGGTGCGGAGCATTGTCATGTCTCGATTGGCCCGGACGGGGCGGTGCTCACGGCGGCGCTGAGCGGCGGGCAGTCCCCGACCTATGCGGTGCAATACCGGGTCGTGACCGATGCGGCGTTTTACACCCGTGAGGTTTGGGTCAAATCTGTCGGTGGGTCTGAGTTGCATGTGACGAGCGATGGGGCAGGGCATTGGCACGATGTGGCGCGCGATGCGGCGCTGCCGACGCTTGAGGGCTGTCTCGATGTCGACATCGCCGTGACTCCGGCGACGAACATGCTGCCGATCCGGCGGCTCGGGCTTGCCGCAGGGGAGAGCCGGGAGATCGAGGTGGCCTATGTGCCGCCGCCGGGAGAGGGCGTCGGGCTGTTCCTGCCGCGCAAGGTGGCGCAGCGCTACACCTGCCTCGGACCGGACCGGTATCTCTACGAGGGGCTCTCCAGCGGGTTTGCCGCCGAGATCGAGGTCGATGAACACGGGCTGGTGCGCGACTATCCCGGCGTGTTTCGCCGGGCGTGACGCTCAGGTGCCGCAGAAGGTCATGTGCACCATCTGATCCTCGCGCGGCGGAAGGCAGAGATCGCGATCCGCCTGCGCAAGATCGAACGGGTGCGAGAGAACTTCCGCCAAACGCGTCGCCTTGCTGTCGTCGCCTTCGAGCGCGGCCTGAATCGCCTCTTCGATGCGATGATTGCGCGGGATGACGGCGGGGTTGGCCCCGGCGACGATCTCCTGCCACGCGGGGGCGCGGCGCTCCGCCCAGCGTACGGACCAGTGGTCGAACGCGTCCCGGTCCAGCAGCCAGTCGCGCGCGGAACCGTCGAGCAAGCCGCGGAAGGTATTGGTGAAATCCGCCCCGTCCTTGGCCATCAGCCCGAGCAGATCCTGGATCAGGGGCAGATCGTCTTCGCTGGCATCCGCAATGCCGAGTTTGGCCCCGAAGACTTTACGCCATTCCGCCTGATACAGATCGGGGAAGGAATTCAGCACCTCGGTCAGCGCATCGATCGCCTGTTGCTGCCCGCCAAGCTCGTCTTCGAGCTGCGGCACGAAACAGGAGCCGAGCTGGGCGAGGTTCCAGTGCGCCATGCTCGGCTGTTGCTCATAGGCATAGCGCCCATGGGTGTCGATGGAACTGTAGACCGCTTTCGGGCTGTAGCCGTCGATGAAGGCGCAGGGGCCGAAGTCGATGGTTTCGCCGGAGACGGCCATATTGTCGGTGTTCATCACGCCGTGGACAAAGCCGAGGCCCATCCATTTCGCAATGAGCCGGGCCTGTGCGTGCACCGCCTCCTGATAGAATTCGAGCGTATTCGTGGCCTGCGGGAAATGCCGGGCGCGGGCGTGATCGGTCAGAAGGCGCACCGCCTCATAATCTTCGCGGGCGGTGAAATATTGAAACGTGCCGACGCGGATATGCGAGGCCGCAACGCGCACCAGAATGCCGCCGGGATAGGCGCGCTCGCGCTGAACCCGCCCGCCGGTTCTGACGGCGGCCAAGGCGCGGGTCGTGGGAACGCCCACGGCATGCATGAATTCGCTGACGATATACTCGCGCAGCACCGGTCCGATCCACGCCCGGCCATCGCCATTGCGCGAATAGGGCGTGCGGCCCGCGCCTTTGAGATGGATGTCGAGCCGCCCCTTGTCCGAGACCACCTCGCCCAGCATCACGGCGCGGCCGTCGCCAAGCTGCGGCGACCAGTTGCCGAACTGATGCCCGCCGTAAACCTGCGCAATCGGATCGGCACCGTCGGGAATGACATTGCCCGCGCAAATCTCCGCATCCCAATCGGCGACGCCCAGCTCAGCGGCCAGAGGCGCGTTCCAAAGCACCATTTCGGGCGCAGGCGCGCGTTCCGGCGCGATGCGGGTGAAGAAACGGTCGGGCAGGCGGGCGTAGGAATTGTCGAATTGGGTCATGGGGCTTATCTAGTCCGTTTCCTTTGCTGTCCAAATACTCGGCAGGTCAGGCCAAACGTCGCACCCTCTCGGTCAGAAGCGCAAAGAAGCCTTCGGCATCGGCCTCATTCATGAACATCGCATTTGCGGATCTGTTGGTGACACCCCACCAATCGGCGACGGTCATGCCGCGGGTCAGATCGGATTGGGTCTCGATCTCGACATTGATGAAGCGGCCGGAGAACAGTTCGGGGCGGATCAGCCAAGCGATCACGGTCGGATCGTGCAGCGGGCCGCCTTCGGAGCCGTATTTCTCGATGTCGAACCGCTCGAAGAAATCGAGCCAGCCCGCGACCACATCGCCGAGATGGTTGCCGAAGTCCTTGAAGACCTGCAAACGCGGTGCGGTGACCAGCACCTTATGGGTGACGTCCAAGGGCATGACGGTCAGTTTGACGCCGGATTTGAACACGATTTCGGCGGCTTCCGGGTCGACGTAGATGTTGAATTCGGCGGCGGGGGTGATGTTGCCCACTTCGAAATAGGCCCCGCCCATGAGCACCACTTCCTGCACACGCGCGACGATGTCGGGGGCTTTCTCAAACGCGGTCGCGATGTTGGTGAGCGGCCCCATGGGGCAGAGCGTCACCGTGCCGGAGGGCTCCGAGCGCAGCGTTTCGATGATGAAATCGACGCCGTGTTGCGCCTGCAACGGCATGGTGGGGGCGGGCAGTTCGATGCCATCGAGCCCGGTCTTGCCATGAACATGTTCGGCGGTCACGAGCGTATGCGCGAGGGGGCGGTCACAGCCCGCGAAGACCTTGACGTCGGGCCGCCCGGCGACTTCGCAGATCTTGCGGGCGTTTTCCGAGGTCCGCGCAATCGGCACGTTTCCGGCGACGGCGGTGATGCCCAGAAGGTCGATCTCTTCGGGCGAGCCGAGCGCCAGAAGGATCGCCATGGCGTCGTCCTGACCGGGATCGGTGTCGATGATGATCTTGCGGGGAAATCCGGACATGCGCGCGCCTCACTTTTGATTTGAGGCCAAGATGGTCCGGGTTTCCGCGTTTGTCAAAGCGGTTCGGGGGCGATCAGCGGCGAACCTGACGTGCGCCGTCCGCACCCTTGACGATGATGGTGTGGATGCCTGCGATGGCGTCAAAGGAAAGCGAGCGCGCGGCGGTGATCCTGCGCTGGGCGCTTGTGCCGGCGGGGGCTGCGCCTTCGGGGGAGCGCAGGCGGAATTCGAGCACCAGCGTGTCGGCGCGCTCCGAGGCCACGGGGACCAGCTCGGCGTCGAAATAGCCGGTGGAGGGCAGGGCGGCGGTGGCGGTCACGATGGCACCGGAGGCGGATTGCACGACCTGAACGTCGCTGATCGTGGGGGCGAGCGGCCGGGTGTCGACGAAGACCGGATAGCCTTTCTTCGGGGCGAGGGATTTGATCGTCACGACCTGCTGGCCGTTCGCATCGACCGCGACGGGTTCGGATTTTCCGAACCAGTTGAGCGGGTTGAACCGCGACTCTTTCACTGAGGCGCAGCCCGCCAGAAGCGACAGAACCAGCCCTGAAATGATCACCTGACGCCGCATCGGCCTCTCCCTTTCACGTCCACGTCCAAAGGGCTACCCGAAAAGCGGCAGGTTGAAAAGGGCGGGTTGCTGTGCTGGACCTTTTCCGGGCGAACGCGTAAGGATTTGCGGGACGACAGGAGCGGTTCAAGGAGTGGATCATGGCGCGCGAAGAGTTTGAAGAGATTGTCGAAACCTTCGAGTTTCTCGATGACTGGGAAGACCGCTATCGCCATGTGATCGAGATGGGCAAGGCGTTTCCGCCGCTGGACGACGCCTTCAAAGTGCCTGCGACCAAGGTCGAGGGCTGTGCCTCTCAGGTTTGGTTGGTGCCGACAATCGAGGATGGCAAGTTCGAGTTTCAGGGCGCGTCGGATGCGATGATCGTGCAGGGGCTGATCGCGATCCTGCATGAGCTTTTTGCCGGGTTGACGGTCAAAGAGGTTCTGGCGACGGACGCCCATGCGGAGCTGGCGCGGCTCGGGCTTGACGAACACCTGTCTTCGCAGCGCTCGAACGGCTTGCGGGCGATGGTGCAACGCATCATGGAGACGGCGGAGCGAGCGGTCTGAGCCGGAGGCAGAGAGCGACCCTGACGCCGTTTTCGAGTATTTTGCAGCAAAGGAAACGCTGGTCCGGGGGGCGTCAGGCTCCGAGGAAGCGTTGCAAATCGCCGTAGCCGGTGAAGCGGCGCTCAAGCGGCAATTCGAGGCGGGCGGCGCAGGTTTTGGCGATTTCGGTGAGGGCCGGATCGTCGGTTTGCGCCAGATAGACGAGTTTCTCGTAATTGCCGAAATAGGCGTGGAGCAGGTCCGGGTAGCGGTCGAGGCCCAAGGGTTTCCAGACGAAGGCGTCGAACTGGCGGGCGAGGAAATCGGTGAGGTAATAGGTCGTCGGCTCGTCACGGTCGGGAAATTGGTCCATCCCGTCGAAAAACGCATAGCAATGCGGGGCGTCGATCATGGTGACGCCCTTTTTGTCGCACAACGCCTGTAACAGCCCGCCGGTGCCGCAATCGCCATAGGCGATGAGGATGCGGTCGTAATCCGCACGATGTTCGTCAATCGCGCGCTCAATGGCGGCGGGGATTTTCGACGGGTCGTTGTGCAGGATGGCGGGCAGGCAGGTGAGCGTCAGGTGATCCAGACCGTTGAGCCGGATGATCGCCAAGACCTCACGCGCCAGCGCGCCACAGGCGATGACGAGGGTCTTGCCTGTGCCGGTCTGCGCGAGGCCCTGATCGCGCAGGTTTGCATCCGTCAGGGCCTCATCGCTTATCCGGGAGATGTCGCTCACAACTGGTTATGCCGCGCGTGCACGAGTTTTTTCGCGGTCTCGACGGCAATCGCCGCATCGTCGCAATAGGCGTCCGCGCCGATGGCCCGACCGAATTCCTCGTTGAGCGGCGCGCCGCCGCAGAGCACGATGTATTTGTCGCGCAGGCCCTTTTCATGAAGCGATTCAATCACCGTTTTCATGTAGGGCATGGTTGTGGTCAGAAGCGCCGACATGCCGATGATGTCCGCGCCCTCGCGCTCGGCGGTGCCGATGTAGTTTTCGGCCTCGGTGTTGATGCCGAGATCAATGATCTCGAAACCCGCGCCCTCCATCATCATCGCCACAAGGTTTTTGCCGATGTCGTGGATGTCGCCCTTGACCGTGCCGATCACCATCTTGCCCATCTTGGGTGCGCCGGTTTCGACCAGAAGCGGTTTCAGGATCGACATGCCGCCCTTCATCGCCTGCGCCGCGCGCAGCACTTCGGGGACGAAGAGGATACCATCGCGGAAATCGTCGCCGACGATGGCCATGCCGGGCACCAAAGCCTTGGTCAGGATGTCATAAGGCGTCCATTTGCGGTCGAGCAAGATGGTGACGCCTTCCTCGATCTCTTCCTTGAGACCGTCGTAGAGGTCGTCCATCATCTGTTCGGTCAGCTCGCCGTCATCGAGTTCGGAGAGGATCAGATCGTCTTCATCAGACATGGGCGTTTCCTTTCGTCTGGAAATTCGGGCCGGTCGCGTTCAGGCGCTCTTGGCAAGTGTTCTCATTTTGTTCTAGTGTCGCAGCATGAGCCACGAATCCACGTTTTTCTTTTCCGACACGCTTCCGCTCGGCCTTGTGCCGAAAGCGCGGGGGGCGGGGTCGAATGCCTCCGGCCGGTTCGAACGGCTGGCGCGCGAGACCTTTCTCGACGGCTGGGACGCGGAGGTCGAGGCGAAGACTTTGGGCACCACCACGGTGGACGAGCGCCCGAAAAAGATCATCACCCGCAACGACAGTCCCGACATTCCGTTCGACCGCTCGATCAACCCCTACCGGGGCTGTGAGCATGGCTGTTCCTACTGTTTCGCGCGGCCCTCGCATGCCTATCTCGGCCTCTCTGCCGGTCTCGATTTCGAAACCCGGCTGACGCGGAAGATCGGCGCGGCGGAGGTTCTGGCGCGAGAACTCTCGGCCAAGGGATATGATGTGGCGCCGATTGCCATGGGCACGAACACCGATCCCTATCAGCCCATTGAGGCGCGCGACCGGATCATGCGCGGCATTCTGGAGGTGCTGCGCGATCACAATCACCCGCTGACGATCACCACCAAGGGCACGCTCATAGAGCGCGACATCGACATTCTGGCCCCCATGGCCCGCAAAGGGTTGGTGCAGGTGGGGATTTCGATCACCACGCTGGGCTCGCGCCTGTCGCGGCAGATGGAGCCCCGCGCACCCGTGCCCGCGCGACGGCTGAAGACCATCCGCGCCTTGAGCGATGCGGGCATTCCGACCCATGTCATGGCCGCCCCGATGATCCCGGCGCTGACCGATCACGAACTGGAGGCGATCCTGACGGCGGCGGCGGCACATGGTGCGCGCAGTGCGGCCTTTATCATGCTGCGGCTGCCTTTGGAGGTCGCGCCCCTGTTCGAGGAGTGGCTTGAGACCCATGTGCCGGATCGCGCCAAACGGGTGATGAATCGGGTGCGCGAGCTCAGAGGCGGCAAGCTCAACGATCCGCGCTTCGGTAAGCGGATGAAGGGGGAGGGCGAATGGGCGGAGCTGATGGCCAAACGTTTCGAGATCGCGCTCACCCGCACCGGGCTTGCGCGAAAGGGGCCGGGTCTCAGGGCCGACCTCTTTGCCGTGCCGCCGAAACCGGGCGACCAGCTTTCTCTGTTTTGACCGCAGACCCGACATGATCTCAGCGGCGGCGACGCCCGGAGCGTTCGCGTTTGGCCGGGCCCTTGTCGTCGGTGCCGTCCGAGGCGGAGGAGAAGCCGCCGAGTTTTTCGGCGATCTCTTCAAGCGTCGGGCGCGGGCCGCGCGGGCGGGTTTCCAGCGCGTGCTTCATCGCCTTGAGGTGTTCGGGCGTGGTGCCGCAGCAGCCGCCGATGATGCGGGCGCCGGCGTCGCGCGCCATGACGGCATATTCGGCCATCAGCTCGGGCGTGCCGTCGTAATGGATATGGCCGTCGACATAGCGCGGGATGCCGGCGTTGCCCTTGGCGATGATCGGGCGGTCATGGCCCTGTGCGGAAAAGCCCAGAACGGTGCGCAACAGATCGGAAGAACCGACGCCGCAGTTCGCGCCGTAAGCAATCGGCGGGGTCGGCAGCTTCTCGACCATGTTCGACAGTTCGGTCGAGGTGACGCCCATCATGGTGCGGCCCGCCGTGTCGAAACTCATGGTGCCGATCCACGGCAGCTCCGCCTTGGCGGCACCTTCGGCGGCGGCCTTGTATTCGTCGGGCGAGGAAATGGTTTCGATCCAGGCGATGTCGGCTCCGCCCGCCTTGAGACCCTTGGCCTGCTCATAGAACATCTCGACGGCGCGCTCGTAGGAGAGCGGCCCCATCGGCTCCATGATCTCGCCGGTCGGGCCCATGGAACCCGCGACGATCACCGGACGGCCCGCGGCATCGGCGACCTTGCGACCGATCTCGGCGGCGGCCTTGTTCAGCTCGAACACACGGTCTTCGGCACCGTGCAGTTTCAGGCGCGAGGCGGTGCCACCGAAAGAGTTGGTGAGGAAGATGTCGGACCCGGCATCGACCGCGCCCTGATAGAGCTTTTCGATGTTCTCCGGCTTGTCGACGTTCCAAAGCTCCGGCGCGTCGCCCGAGGAGAGCCCCATGTTGAACAGCGTCGTGCCCGTCGCGCCATCGGCCATCAGCCAGTCGCGGGTCTCGAGAAGTTTGGTCAGGGCGTCGGTCATGAGGCCTCCGGAGGTTTGCGGCACGAGGGTGCGCGCGGGGTCAAAAGGGGACCGCCCGGACGGGAGACCGCCGGGCGTTTGGGCTGATGTGCCACGTCTGGCCCGATTTATCAAATTCAATCAGGTCATAAAGATCATGAGGCACGGCACACATTGGCGTTGGGGGCCTGACTCAGCGGTGGCGGCCGGGGAACAGGCGCGAGAGGCGCAGGGTGCTGTGGGTGGCGAAACGGGCGGCCTTCATCGGGTTGCCGGTGGGCTTTGGCGGCGGCGCAGTGACCCGGCGCAGCACATCCATGGCGGAGACCGCCAGCGCGATGCGGGAAGGCGCGACGAGATAGAGGGTTTCCCAATGCGGCGCGAAGGCGGCTTTGAAGCGGCGCAGACCGGCGGCGCCGGAGCGGGCGAGGAATTTCGCGCGCAGACGCCGGATGAGCGGATCGCTGTCCTCGCCCTGCCACTGCACGGCAGCCAGAGACAGGCGCGGCACGCCCTGCGCCCGGGCGCTCTCGATGGCGGCGGCGATCAGGAGCTGGATCGTGCCGTCGGGGGCGGCGGGGCCGAAGCGCATGAGATCGAGGGTCATCTCGCTGCGGCTTTCGTGGAAGCTGACGAAGGCCACGAGATTGCTGCCCTGCCAGGCGAGGAAGACGCGTTGGCACGAGATGTAATCGCGATCGTATGTGCCCATGGAAAAGCCGCGCTCACGACCGCGCAACTGCAACCATTCGGCGGCGACGCGGTCCATCTGATCGAGCGGCAGGTGGTGATGGCTGGCCTCTGTGGTGCGGATGCCCGCCTCTTCGGCTTTGCGCAGAATGCGGCGGAGCTGGCGGTATTTCGAGCCGTCGAGGGAGAATTCAGAGGGGCGCAGCCAGGCCTCTTCCGCGGTGGGGAGCGCGCGCCAGCCGGCGGCGCGGGCGGAGGCGGCCATGCGCGCACCGCATTTGTAGATCGCGGGCATGCGGTAGCGCCGGGCGGCGGCGCGGGCCAGCGCCTCGCGCGTGGCGGAGGGACAGGCGCGGGCGGCGAGCGGGTCGGAGAGCATGACGAGCGATTGACCGATGGGCGCGGCAAGGCCGAGGCCGGTGCCGTCGCTGGCGGTCAGAAGCGAGAAGTCGCGGGTTCTGAGCAACCCGGCCTCGGCGCGCGGCGCGGCAAAGATCTGGACTTCGAGCTGGGGGGAGAGGAAGGGCTTGGGGTCGGTTTTGACCAGTTTCGGCTCCTGCGCCAGATTGCTTTTGCGCGGCCCGCGCAGGATGACGAGCGCGGAGATCGACGCCGGAATGACGTAATAGACCAGACGGAAGGCCACCACCGCGCCCAGAAGCGGTTCCAGCGGCACATTGGGCAGAAGCGAGGTGAGCGTCGCCTCGAACGGCCCGAGACCGCCGGGGGTGGAGGCGATGAGACCGGCGCCCAGAGAGAACAGATAGGCGGAGATTGTGTGGCCCAGAGGCAGGTGGAGATGTTCGGGCAGCAGCGCATAGAGCGCGAGACCGGCACAGATCGTATCGATGGCGGCCAGCCCGATCACGGTCGCCATGGTGCGCAGCGACGGCCAGGGGACGCGGACGAGCGGCCGGGGCGGGTAGATCGACAGGATCGCCATGGTAGCGGCCAGAAGGATCGCGCCGGTGGCGAGCGTCTTGATCCACGGCAGTTCCGGTTGAAAGAACATCAGGGCTGCGGCGGCGACCACGGCCCAGCCCGCAAGGAAGGAGAGCGCCACGGCGGCGGAGAGGCGCGCGGCCTGCCAGAGCGTCAGTTCGGGGAGCATGCGCCAGCGGATCAGCGTGCCGGTGAGCGCGCCGAAGCCCAAAAATTGTGCAAGCCCGATGGCGACGATGCCGCTTTTGCGCGCGGCGCGGTCGGAAATGCCGGTGCCGAGCTGGGCGTGGAGCACACGGTCATATTGGCCGACGGCCCAGAAACTGCCCAATGTGGCGAGGGCGGCCATGCCCCATTGCAGGGGGGCGATACCGGCGATGGTGGCGAGCACGGCGTGAATGTCGAGATGCGCCACCTTTTCCCACAGAAGCCAGCCGAAAAACAGCATGACGGCCAGCGGCAGGGCCTGTTTGCCGATGAGTTTGCGCAGGCCCGCAGGATCTGCGGGCTGCGCCTGGGCTGGCGGCGCGTCCGGACGCTGGGGCAGGTCGAGGGCTTTCTCGATCTCGATCGGACTGTGTTGCATCGGACCCGTGCTCCTCTTCTGGGCCGTTTCGGGGTCGCAGCGGGGAGTCCCATCTACGGTCCTGTCAGGCATAAGCGCGCTTTCCCAAGATTCGATTAAAGCGGACCGCCTTGACTGTGGCGCGACCGGGCGAGGATCATGGCACAGCGGTCTGTTTTTTTGTGGTCTGTTTTCGTGCGGCAGGTTTTCTTGTGGCCCGTCCTCTGCCGGGGCCGCTGTCCTTGGGGGATGCTGGGGGCCGGAGCCGGGGGCGGGTGTCTTGAACATGTCGGAGATGTGCGGAGAAAAACAAGGGTCCGTATGGGGATACGGACCCTTGCGCCTGTCACTTTGAGGTGAGGCTTTGGTGAGCGATAGCTGTCGCCGGAGCGTTAGCTGGCGGTCAGTTCGGCTTTGGCTTCGGCCAGAAAACCGGCGTATTTTTCGCGCACGGTCATGGCGGTGGTGCTAGGCCCGAGATCGGCGGCCACTTTGGCGATCACGTCTTCCGGGCCGGACTCTTTGAGATCGGCGCGGATCACCTCGGCGGTGTAGGTTTCGATCTCGCTGGCGGATTTCCCGAGTTTCTCGGCCGCCCATTGCGCGAGTTTGCGATCGGCGCGCGCCTCCAGGCGGAACTGAAGCTCGGCGTCATGCGCATATTTGCTTTCGAAGGCCGCTTCGCGTTCGTCGAAGGTGGTCATGGCAGGCTCCTCCTCTTAAACCTCTTGTTTGGAATTATGCCCTCGGAGGCGGGATCGGGCAAGGATGTAGATCAATGTCCTGATGAAACGTCGGGCAGGTCCGATGCGGGGTCAGGCGGAATTTCAGGAGGAACTCTTGGCCATGAGGGGCGCGGCCACCTTGCCCCCGGCGTTGCCTTGCCCTAAAGAGCGCATCTGAAGTGGCCGGTCGTAATGATTCCCGGCCCCACTAGCTTTGGAGGCCCCATGGCGCGCCGCAAGAAAATCTACGAAGGCAAAGCGAAAACGCTCTACGAAGGTCCGGAACCGGGCACTCTGGTGCAGTATTTCAAGGATGACGCGACTGCGTTCAACGCGCAGAAACACGCGACCATCGAGGGCAAGGGCGTGTTGAACAACCGCCTCTCCGAGTTCTTCATGAACGGTCTGACCGCTCTGGGCATTCCGAACCACTTCATCAAACGCCTCAACATGCGCGAGCAGCTCATCCGCCAGTGCGAGATCGTGCCGCTCGAAGTGATTGTGCGCAACTATGCCGCGGGTTCGATGGCGAAACGTCTGGGTCTCGAGGAAGGGCTGCGTCTGCCGCGTCCGATCATCGAGTTCTCCTATAAGGACGACGCGCTGGGCGATCCTTTGGTGCCGGAAGAATATATCATTGCCTTCGGCTGGGCGAGCCAACAGGATCTCGACGACATCGTGGCGCTGGCGCTGCGGGTCAACGATTACCTGTCGGGTGTGATGTATGGCGTTGGCATCCGTCTGGTGGATTTCAAAATCGAGATCGGCCGGGTCTGGGACGGCGATTACATGCGCCTGATCGTGGCCGACGAAATCTCGCCGGACTCGTGCCGCCTGTGGGACATCGAGACCAACCAGAAGCTCGACAAGGACGTGTTCCGTCGCGACCTCGGCTCGCTGACCGATGCCTATACGGAAGTGGCGCGTCGTCTTGGCGTTCTGCCGACGAACGGCCCGATCGAAGACGTCGACTCGCCCAAGATCATCAATTGAAAGCCCCGGAAGGCGCGACCCGAATAGCGTCAAAGGGACCACTGAGAGGAACGACTTCATGAAAGCCCGCGTTTTTGTCATGCTGAAAACCGGTGTTCTCGACCCGCAGGGCGCCGCCGTGCAACACGCGCTCGGCGCGCTTGGGTTCGAGGGCGTCAACGAGGTCCGTCAGGGCAAGGTGATCGAGCTGGACCTGGCCGATGGCACCACGGAAGCGACCATCACCGAGATGTGCGACAAGCTTTTGGCGAACACGGTGATCGAGAGCTACAAGATCGAAATTCTCTGAGGGATCAGAGGATTGGAATGAGAAAGCCGCCCCGGTTGAGGGCGGCTTTTTTGTTCTGTGACCTGAGTGACGTGTCAGTTTACCGCCAGCCCAGCGCCGGTGCGACCTCTTTCAGGATCGTTTCGATCACATGGACGTTGTAGTCGACGCCCAGCATGTTCGGGACGGTCAGGAGAAGCGTGTCGGCTTCGGCAATCGCCTCGTCCTTCTTGAGCTGCTCGATCAGACGATCCGGCGTGTCGGCATAGCCGCGGCCGAAGATCGAGCGGGTCTGGTCGATCATGCCGATCTGGTCGCTGTCCTTGCCGCCACGACCGAAATACATCCGGTCCATGTCGTTCACGAGGGCGAAGATCGAGCGGCTCACCGAAACACGCGGTTTGCGCGTGTGCCCTGCGGCTTTCCACGCCTCGCGGTATTCGCGGATTTGCTTGGCCTGCTGGACGTGGAAGGGTTCGCCCGTCTCGTCGTCTTTCAAGGTCGAGCTTTGCAGGTTCATGCCGAGCATGGCCGCCCATTTTGCCGTGGCGTTCGAGCCGGAGCCCCACCAGATGCGATCAATGAGCCCCTCAGAATGCGGCTCAAGACGCAGCAATCCCGGCGGGTTCGGGAACATCGGGCGCGGGTTCGGCTGGGCGAACCCCCGGCCTTCGAGCTGTTGCAAAAACACCTGAACATGGCGGCGGGCCATGTCGGAGGCGTCTTCGTCCTCGGCGGGCTGGTAGCCGAAATAGCGCCAGCCGTCGATCACCTGCTCGGGCGAACCACGGCTCAGACCAAGCTGCAACCGCCCGCCCGCGATCAGGTCGGCGGCGCCTGCGTCTTCGGCCATGTAGAGCGGGTTCTCATAGCGCATGTCGATCACGCCGGTGCCGATCTCGATCTTCGAGGTCTTGGCGCCGATGGCGGCCAGAAGCGGGAAGGGGGAGGCCAGTTGGCGGGCAAAGTGGTGCACGCGGAAATAGGCGCCGTCCAAGCCAAGCTCTTCGGCGGCGACCGCGAGGTCGATGGATTGCAGCAAAGCATCGGAGGCGGTTTGCACCGCCGAGCCGCGCTCGGGGGCCCAATGGCCGAAGGAGAGGAAACCGAGGGTTTTCATGACATATCCTTTCGTCACTGCCCGGAAGGGGCAGCGTGTTGCCATCTACGTAAGAAGTCGGGGCAGGGTGGGGCAAGGGGGCGCTCTGTTTGCTCAGGCACAGGATCGGTGCGCAGGAGGGAGGCGAAGAGGAAGGGCAGGCGCTTTGCACAAGATCCGGGTCGCCGCGATGCGGGGCTTTTTCTATCTGGAAAGACAGGAAAAGGAGTTTTCGCGATGATCTTTCAAGGACTGCCGACCCTCACCGCCCATGCGCTGCGTCTGGGCAAACCCGATGCCAACGGACAAGTGCCGGAATTCGTTCTGAACCCCTATGATGCCGCGCCCTGCCGTCATTGCCTGTGCAACATTCCCAAGGGGCATGGCATGTTGATCTGTGCGCATAGGCCTTTTGCGCAGGTCAGCCCCTATGCCGAGACCGGGCCGATTTTCCTCTGTGCCGCGCATTGCGCGCCCTATCGCGGCGAGGGGCTGCCGGAGGTTTTGACCAGCTCGCCGGAGTACCTGATCAAGGGCTATAACATCGACGAACGCATTGTCTATGGCACCGGGCGGGTGACGCCGCAGGCGGAGATCGAGACCTATTGCGCGGAGCTTTTGGCGCGCGACGAGATTGCCTTTGTCGACATTCGCTCGGCGCGCAACAATTGCTGGCAGGTGCGGGTGACGCGGTGAGCCGGGGGCAATGAGGCTTGCGCCACGGTCGGGAGGCTGTATCAAGGACGGGTCATTTCCCGTTGCGACAGGGTGTTCCCATGCGTTTCCGCGATCCCGCCTCCGCCTTTGTCTGTGCCCTCCTGACCACAGGCGCGGTTTTGCCCGGCTCGGCCCGCGCCGACGAGATCGCCCGGTTTCACCACAAGCAATGGCAGGCGGAATGCGGCCCGGACTATTGCACGCTTTTGCCGCGCGCCTATCCGTGGCTGGCCCTGATGCGAAGCAACCGGGGCGGGCCTTGGGTGCTGAGCGTCGAGGGTGGCATGGTGTTGGAGATGGCGCCGGAGAACGGTCATCTTGAGATTGACGACAGGCGTGTGGATTGGCCGCAGGAGGTGGAGTTTCCCTTTCCGCAGGCGTTGCTCGACGGGGCGGTGATCGAGTTTGCGCCCGAGGAGGAAGGGTTCAGCGAGGGGACGTCTCTGGCGGGGATCAAGGCCGGTGTGCTTTGGGTCGAGGAGCAGCAGGGCGGGGTGCCCCCGGCCCGGATGCTCACTTGGCGTCAACCGGATTGGGCCGCACTTGAGACGCGGGCCCGCGAGATCACCACGGAGATGTGCGAAGACTGGGAGATGTCCAGCTATGACGACCCGGCGGGGATCAAGCATGTGGAGGGACATCCCGAGATCAGGGTTCTGGCGCAATCCTGCTGGACGGCAGCCTATAACGTCGGCTCGAATGTCTATCTTCTGGGGCCTCTGCTCGACGGTGTGGAGCCGGTGCGCGCGGCGGGGCGTCACTTGGGAGAGGACCACTATGAATTCGGGCTTTGGGAGCTGTTGGATTATGCCGATGGCTTTGAGAGCCATTACAAGGGGCGGGGGATCGGCGATTGTTTCAGCACCGATCGGTGGCGCTTCGACGGGTTCGTCTACCGGCTTGAGCTTGGGATCGTCGATGACGACTGTGACACGAAAATCATCCCGAGGGTGGTCTGGCCGGAATAAGACGGGGCCGGGGTCCCGGTTCTTGTGTTTGAAGGCTTGATCCGAAGGCCGCCCCGGCGTATCAGGCGCCTAAACAGCCCTCCGCACAGCCCGAACAGGAGTTTCGCCGATGAAAGCCGCCGTTCTGCAATTCCCCGGATCCAACTGCGACCGCGACATGTATATGGCGCTGAAAAACGCCGGTGCCGATGTCACCATGGTCTGGCACAAGGATGCCGAGCTTCCGGCGGGTGTCGATGTGGTGGGTGTGCCGGGCGGGTTTTCCTATGGCGACTATCTGCGCTGCGGTGCGATTGCGGCCAATTCGCCGGTGGTGGCCTCGCTCAAGGCCCATGTCGAGCGCGGCGGCTATGCCTTTGGCATTTGCAACGGCTTTCAGGTGCTGACCGAAGCGCGGCTTTTGCCGGGGGCTTTGCTGCGCAACGCCGGGCTGAAATACATCTGCAAGACCGTGCCGCTGGCCGTCGAGACCACCGACAGCCCCTATACTTCGGCGTTTGCCCAAGGGCAGCATATCGGCATTCCTATCGCGCACCATGACGGCAATTTCACCGCCGACGAAGAGACGCTCGATATGCTCGAAGGCGAGGGCCGTGTGGCGTTCCGGTATCTCGACAACCCGAACGGCTCGAAACGCGACATCGCGGGCATTCTCTCGGAGAACCGCCGGGTGCTCGGCATGATGCCCCACCCGGAGCGCGCCGCCGAGGCCCAGCATGGCAATCAGGACGGCAAGCTGTTCTTTACCTCGCTGATGGAGGCTCTGGTTTCGGCCTGAGGTTCTGGCTGACCTGTTTCCGCCTAAACCCCTGCCGCACAGGCGGGAATTTGCTCAAATCGACGCAAACCCTGCGCATGCGGGGAGCGAGGCTGTGCGGCGGCCCCTTGCGGCGGGGCATGCGGCGGGCGTAATCTGGGCGGCATGAGCGAACGCGACATCATCGGGGGAAAACAGCGGGCTGAACGGAGTGCCGGACGGCGGTCCAGACGCGCGCGCACCATGGGCTGGGCCGGACGGCTGGCGCTTGTGGGGTTTGTCGCGGTGGCGACCGGGGTGATCTGGGTCAGCAATCTGCTTTTGACCGAACGCTACACCACGCTGACACGCAACCGCGCCGAGGTGCGTCAGGCGCTTTATGCCGGCAACCTGATGAGCGAGTTGCAGCGCAATTCCATCGTGCCGATCCTTTTGTCGCGGGACCCGATCCTTGTGGGGGCGCTGACCTCGCGGGATTTCTCGCAAACCTCGCAACATCTGATCGCCTATGTCGACGAGATCGGCGCGGCGGGGATCACATTGCTCGATGAAAGCGGGCGGGTGGTGGCGGCCACGGATCGCTCGCTTTTGAGCGCGAACAATCGCCAGTCGCCGTCTTTCATCGATGCGTTGCGCTCGAATGACACGATTTTCAAGACCACGGCGCTGGACAATAACGCCTATGAATTCAGCTATTCGCGCCGGATCGACGTGAACGGTGCGCTGGCAGGGGTGATTGTGGTCAAGGTCGATCTCGCCAAGTTCGAAAAGACCTGGGCGGGGATTTCGGATGCGGTCATCGTGGTAAATTCCGAGGGCAATATCATCCTGTCGACGGAGCCGCGCTGGCGCTCGAAGTCGGAGACGGAGGCGCTTGCCGCCCGCGATGCGCCCACCGCCATCGAGCGCGCCTTTCAACTGACCACCGACTGGTCCCCGGACCCAAATGAGGCCTATCTGGGCGGCGAGGCGGTGATGCGTCTGGAAAGCCGCATTCCGTTTCGCGGTTGGCGGATGACGTCGTTCACCACCTATTCCTCGGTGCGCGATGCGGTGAACGGGGTTCTGGCGCTGGAAATCATGGGCTTTGCCATTCTGCTGGCGGGGGCGTTTTATCTGACCTCGCGCCGCGCCGTGTCGCGGGCCGGGCTTTTCCAACGCGAAAGCGCCGAGCTGCGCCAGTTGAACGCCGCGCTGCAACGCGAGATCGCCGAACGCAAACGCGCGGAGAAGAGCCTTGAGGTCGCCGAGCAGACGCTGGCGCAATCTTCGAAACTTGCGGTTCTGGGCGAGATGTCGGCGGCGGTCAGCCATGAGTTGAACCAACCTCTGGCGGCGATGAAAACCTATCTCGCGGGGGCGCGGCTTTTGATCAAGCGCAAGCGCTCCGAGGAGGCTTTGGCGTCCTTCGGGCGGATCGACGATCTGATCGAACGCATGGGCGCGATCACCAAACAGTTGAAATCCTACGCCCGCAAAGGTTCGGATCAGTTGCAGCCGATCGACTTGCGTGAGTGCGTGTCCTCGGCATTGTCGATGATGGAGCCGCAGTTCAAACAGGGCGCGGTGGAGATCATCCGAAGCCTGCCGCCGGAGCCGGTGGTGGTCGATGGCGACCGGGTGCGGTTGGAGCAGGTTTTGGTGAACCTGTTGCGCAACGCTTTCGACGCTTCGAAGAATTCGGACGAGCCGCAGATCGAGATCCTCGTGACCGGCGGTGTCGCGGGCGGCACTCAAGCAAGCGTGACCGTGCGTGACAACGGCACCGGGATCGAAGACCTCGACACTTTGTTCGAGCCTTTCTACACCACCAAGGCTCCGGGCGACGGGGTTGGCCTCGGGCTTGCGATCTCGTCCGGGATCGTCACCGAACTGGGCGGGCGGCTGATGGCGCGCAACCGTCCGGGGGGCGGTGCGGCTTTTGAAATGGTGCTGCCTCTGTCGGAAGAGGCGAAACACGCGGCGGAATGATCCCGTCCACACGTTCAAGGTCCGATAAGGGCCGGAAGAAGAAGGGAAGAGACCATGGCGACGGCAATGAAAATCGCGATTGTCGATGACGAACAGGACATGCGGCAGTCGATCAGCCAATGGCTGGCGCTTTCGGGGTTCGACACCGAAACCTTTGCGAGTGCCGAGGACGCGGTCAAATCGCTGGGCGCGGATTATCCGGGCGTGGTGATCACCGACATCAAGATGCCGGGGATGGACGGGATGCAGTTTCTGAAAAAACTGATGAGCGTCGACAGCGGGTTGCCCGTGATCATGATCACCGGCCACGGCGATGTGCCGATGGCGGTGGAGGCGATGCGGATCGGCGCGTTCGATTTCCTCGAAAAACCGTTCAACCCGGACCGGATGACCGAACTGGCGAAGAAAGCCACCAATGCGCGCCGACTGACGCTCGACAACCGGATGCTGCGCCGCGAATTGTCGGACGGCACCGGGATCATGAACAAGCTGATCGGGGCAAGTCCGGTGATGGAGCGTCTGCGCGAGGACATTCTCGATCTCGGTCAGGCCGACGGGCATGTTTTGATCGACGGCGAGACGGGGACCGGAAAAACGCTTGTGGCGCATGCGCTTCATGCCGTGGGCACGCGGGCCTCGAAGAAATTCATCACCTTCGCCTGTGCGGGGCGCGATGAGGCGGACCTGACGAAACGGCTCTTTGGGCCGGACCCGGACGGACAGATTCAGCCGCTGATCGAGGAGGCGCGGGGTGGCACGCTTGTGCTCGAAGATGTCGAGGCGATGCCGATGCCGCTTCAGGCGCGGTTGCTGAAATGGATGGACGAGCAGGGCACGCCGCCGGAAACCCGCGTCATTGCGATCTGCAACCTTCAGGAACAGGGGCGGACCTGCGAGTCTGCGCTGCGCCCGGATCTCTATTTCCGGCTTGCGGCGATGAAGATCACCACGCCGCCGCTCAGACAGCGGGGCGAGGACATCCTGTTGCTCTTTACCCAATTGTCTCAACAGTTTGCCGAGGAATACGGCTGCGACGCGCCGGAGGTTTCGGCGCAGGAGGCAGCGCAACTGTTGCAAGCACCCTGGCCGGGCAATATCCGCCAGTTGATCAATGTGGCGGAGCGCTCCGTGCTGCAAAGCCGTCGTGGCTCTGGCTCGATCACCTCGCTTCTCCTGTCGGAAAGCGACGCACCGGAACAGCAGACGATGACGACTGAGGGCAAGCCCTTGAAAGAGTACGTCGAAGCGTTTGAACGCATGCTGATCGACAATACGATGCGGCGGCACAAAGGGTCGATCGTGGCGGTGATGGACGAGCTTTGCCTGCCGCGCCGGACGCTGAACGAGAAGATGGCCAAATACGGTTTGCAGCGCTCGGATTACCTGTAATTCACACGCATGAAACGAAAAAAGGCGCTCCGTCACGGAGCGCCTTTCCACATCCGAGGTCGGGGGAGTGCCTCAGATGTGATCCGCGACCCATTTCGCATAGGCCTCCATCCAGGATTTCAGGAAAGCCTCGGTGCCTTCGGTGACGATGTTGCCGTCTTCGTCGAACAGGTTCCACAGGTTGCCGATATAGGCTTCGGGCTGCTGCATGGTGGGCATGTTCAGGAACACCAGCGGCTGACGCAGGTGGTGGTTGGCGCCGAAGCCGCCGAGGCCGGAGGGGCTTGCGGTCACGATCCCGGCCGGTTTGCCACCCCAGACGCTGGCACCATAGGGGCGCGAGCCGACGTCCAGCGCGTTCTTGATCGCGGCGGGAACCGAGCGGTTGTATTCCGGCGTCACGAACAAAATGCCGTCGGCGGCTTTGATGTCGTTGCGGAACCGGGTCCAGCTTGCCGGTGGGGTGTCCAGATCTTCGTTGAAGAAGGGCAGGTCGCCGATCTGCACGAAATCGAATTCCATGTCGGCAGGTGCGAGTTTGGTGAGGGCTTTGGCGAGTTTCAGGGTCTGGGAGTCCTTGCGGAGCGAGCCGACCAGAAGAGCGATACGGGTCATGATATGTCCTTTCGGGATGCGCGGGGTTCTGCGCTTTTTTGCTAATTTCTGTAGTTTAAATATATCTTCTGATTGAAAATGAACATAGTGACTTGTGTGCAGCGCGGCACTCGGTCTCTGTTCTCTTGCACAAGGCAGGGCATGGTGGCGCGGCGTGAAGGCGAAGATGCGCAAGGGAGTGTTAACCATTATGCCGTTAATTTGAGGCGAATCCGCCGGAAAGCCCGTCACCAGAGGCGAAAATGGCGTTTCGATGAATTTGCGTGTTGTCTAAAGGCAGATGCATCACTACTGATATAAGAACGCAGGTCCGTCGGGCGCTTGGCCGTCCCGGAAACCGCGTAAGACAGATTCGCTGCATGCGTGTGTTGGAACTCAGGGCCATTCCCGAGGCTTCCCCGCAGAGCAGACCGATACCGTCGGAGGCATGACAAAACCCCCGGCACGAACCGCCCGAAGCCTTATAGACAAGGTCAGAGGGATTTGAACGGGCGCCGAGGGGCAGATGCCTCGCTAAGCGCCGGAGAAGAACCGCGATGCAACGCGCAGAGGCAAGATCAGAGCACAGAGCGGGCGCTAGCGCCCCCGCCGTCTTGCCCGCACTGCACGCCCCAAAATATCACCCGGATCAACGCGTCATCTTCGGACACGGAGGTGCGCCCGTTTCGGGTGCCGGAAGACAGATTCAATGGCAAAGAAAATGCTCATCGACGCCACCCACGCGGAGGAAACCCGCGTTGTGGTGGTCGACGGAAACAAGGTCGAGGAATTCGACTTTGAATCGGAAAACAAACGCCAGCTCGCTGGCAACATCTATCTCGCAAAGGTAACCCGCGTCGAGCCGTCCTTGCAGGCGGCGTTCGTGGATTACGGCGGAAACCGTCATGGGTTCCTCGCCTTCTCCGAGATTCACCCGGATTATTACCAGATCCCGCTGGCCGACCGTGAGGCGCTGCTGGCTGAGGAACTGGAATATGCCAAGGCTCAGGAAGAGGAAGAGGAAAAGCCGAAGCGCTCGCGTCGCTCGCGGTCCCGGTCCCGGTCCAAGACCCGTGCCGAGGAGGTCAAATCCGCGGATGCGATCGAAACCCGTGAAGTTTCGCTCGACGAGGCCGATCAGGATGGCGCCTCTGTGGCAGGCATGGATGTGATCGAACCGGAGGCCTCCGAGGCCGACGCGATGATCACGGATGCGGCCGTGGTCGAGGACACCGGTTCTGAGGACAGGGGCTCTGTCGAAGAGGGCACGTCGCCTGCGTTCACCGTGCATGACACGCCGGTCGAAGAGCCGGAAGAGGTTGAGGCGGAAACCGTCGCGGAAGAGGTTGTTTCCGAGGATGGAACTTCTGAAGACGAAACCTCTGAGGATGACGCGCCCGAGAGCGACGACGAAGACGACGAAGAAGAAGACGATGCGGAGGCCGCAGAGGCCGATGACGGCATCGAAAGCGTTGCCGACGACGACACCACCGAAGAGATCCGCCCGCGTCGCAAACCGCGTCCGCGCAAATACAAGATCCAGGAAGTCGTCAAAGTGCGCCAGATCATGCTGGTGCAGGTCGTCAAGGAAGAGCGCGGCAACAAAGGCGCGGCGCTCACCACCTACCTGTCGCTGGCCGGTCGCTATTGCGTGCTGATGCCGAACACCGCGCGTGGCGGTGGCATTTCCCGCAAGATCACCAATGCCGCAGATCGCAAGAAACTCAAAGAGATCGCAGGCGAACTTGAAGTGCCGCAGGGCGCCGGTCTGATCATCCGCACGGCGGGCGCACAGCGCACCAAAACGGAGATCAAACGCGATTACGACTATCTCAAACGCATGTGGGAACAGATCCGCGAGCTGACGCTCAAATCGGTGGCGCCCGCGAAGATCTACGAAGAGGGCGACCTGATCAAACGGTCGATCCGCGATCTTTACTCGAAAGACATCGACGAGGTGATCGTCGAGGGCGATGGCGGCTATCGCGAGGCCAAGGACTTCATGAAAATGATCATGCCGTCCCATGCCAAGAACGTGAAGCATTATGGCGAGAGCCTGCCGCTGTTTGCGCGCTATCAGGTGGAAAGCTACCTCGCCGGGATGTTCAACCCGGTGGTGCAGCTCAAATCAGGCGGCTACATCGTGATCGACGTGACCGAGGCCTTGGTCGCCGTGGACGTCAACTCGGGCCGGGCCACGAAAGAGGGCTCGATCGAGGAAACAGCGCTCAAGACCAACCTTGAGGCCGCCGAAGAGGTGGCGCGTCAGGCGCGTCTGCGCGACTTGGCCGGTCTGATCGTCATTGACTTCATCGACATGGAAGAGCGCCGCAACAACACGGCGGTCGAGAAGCGTCTGAAAGACAAACTCAAAACCGACCGCGCGCGTATTCAGGTGGGCCGCATCTCGGGCTTTGGCCTGTTGGAAATGTCGCGTCAGCGCCTGCGTCCGGGGATGTTGGAGGCCACGACCCAGCCGTGCCCGCATTGTCACGGCACCGGTTTGATCCGCTCCGACGACAACATGGCGCTCACGATCCTGCGCCAGATCGAAGAAGAGGGGACGCGCAAACGCTCCCGTGAGGTTCTGCTCAAGGCGCCGGTCGGGATCGTAAACTACCTGATGAACATGAAGCGTGAAAAGATCGCCCAGATCGAGACGCGCTATGGCATGGCGGTGCGGATCGAAGCCGATCCGTTCCTGATCTCGCCGGATTTCTCCATGGAGCGGTTCAAGACGGCAACCCGCGTGGTGCCCGAAGTGGTCGCCCCCGTGATCTCCGCCTCTGCCGATCTGATGGCGGATTACGACGAGGAGATCGAGGACGAGGATCTGGTGGAAGACGAGGCCGAGGCTACGGAAACCGCTTCGGAAACCGTGTCCGAAGAGGTTTCGGAAGAGACCAATGGCGACGATCAGAAGCCGAAGAAACGCCGTCGCCGTCGTCGTCGTCGCAAGAAAACCGATACGGTCGACGGGCAGGAGACCGGGTCCGAGGACGGCTCTGAGGAGAGCGCCGATGACGCTTCCGAGGAAGACGACAGCGCCGAGGGCGAAGCGGATGTGACGGCCGATGCGGTGAGTGAAGACGCCGCTCCGGTTGAGGCCGAAGCCAAGCCGAAGCCGCGTCGCAAACGTCGGACCAAGGCTGAGATCGAGGCGGAAAAAGCCGCGAAAGCTGCCGAAGGCGAAGCGGTCGGGGAGGCCACTGGCGCCGAGGAAGCTGCGCCGGTTGACGCGGACGCCAAGCCGAAACCGAAGCGCAAGCGCCGGACCAAAGCGGAGATCGAAGCCGAAAAGGCTGCGAAAGCCGCTGAGGCTGAGGCTGCCGAAGCGCCGGTTGAGGTTGCGGCAGAAGTTGTGACGGAGGCTCCGGTGGAAGCTCCTGTCGAGGCCGTGGCAGAACCGGAAGCGCCGGTTGCCGAGCAGATCGTCGAGCCTGTCGCCGAAGCACCCGCAGACTCTGTGCCGGTTGCAGAAGAACCGGTCGCAGAGCCGGTGATCGCGGAGCCTGTTGCAGAGGAACTGCCGGTGGAGCCGGTTGTGGAACCGGTTGCCGAAGAGGCAACGCCCGAGCCGGAAATGGCAGAGGCGGGTGAGCCGGAAGCCGCGCCCGAGGCGGATGACAAGCCGAAGCGCCGGGGCTGGTGGAGCCGCTGAGCGTCCCGAAAGGACTGAAAAAAACGGCCGGGTCTGTCCCGGCCGTTTTTCATTTTGTTGTCGCTTTGGGAACCGTGTGAGCCACTGAAACATCCCCCAACGGGAATGTGAGGCGCTGCGACACAGGAGGCGCTAGGCGGGGCGGCGGTTTTCTGGCATGAGGCTCACATGTTCGGAATTGATCTTTTTGACGCAACGCTCCTGCCTTCGATGCTCGTGGCCCTCGCCGCGGGCATGGTGTCGTTTCTGAGCCCCTGCGTTCTGCCCATCGTGCCGCCTTATCTCGCCTATATGTCCGGGATTTCCATGAATGAGCTCACGGGCGGCGGCAAAGGCTCGCGCAAGGCGATCCTGCCCGCGCTGATGTTCGTTCTGGGCCTCTCGACCGTGTTCCTGTTCATGGGCTTCACAGCCTCGGCGTTTGGGATGTTTTTCCTGAAAAATCAGGTGCTTTTCTCGCGTATCTCCGGTGTTGTGATCATCATTCTGGGCCTGCATTTCCTGTCGGTGTTCCGCATTTCCATCCTTGACCGCGAGGCACGGCTGGATGCGGGCGACAAGGGCGGCACGGCATTCGGGGCCTATATCCTCGGGCTGGCATTTGCTTTCGGCTGGACGCCCTGCATCGGGCCGCAACTGGGTGCGATCCTCTCCATGGCCGCCTCCGAAGGCTCGGTGTCGCGCGGCACGACCCTGCTTGCGACCTATGCCATCGGGCTTGGCCTGCCGTTCCTCCTGTCGGCGATTTTCATCACCCGCGCGGTCGGTGTGATGAACCGCCTGAAACGCCACATGGGGCTGATCGAGAAAATCATGGGCGGGCTGTTGCTGCTCGTGGGTCTGCTGATGGTCACCGGGGCGTTTTCGCGCCTATCCTATTGGCTTTTGGAAACCTTCCCGGCGCTCAGCCAATTGGGTTAATAGGGCTTAATTTCGCCCAAAACCCGCGCTAGGTTATCGGAAACGTTGAAGGTTTTCGGTATGAGCGAGCAGGGCAAAGAGGTGACGCGGCGCCGGGTGTTCTACATCCCGGGCTACGATCCGATTCCGCCGCGCCGTTACCGTGAGCTTTACCGCAAGGAAGGCGCGGCGCAGGCGGAGATTTCTGGCTATACGCTCAGCCTTTCTCCGAAAAAGGGCCGCAATTTCGGTTGGTCCGTCGAAGCGGAGATGGACGGCCAGCAGACCCGCAGCGAGATTGACGTTCTCGTGTGGTCCGACATCGTGCAGCAGAGCATGGAGGCGGGGATTTTCCGAACCTATCTGATCCTCGCGCGCACCGCATGGACCTATATTTCCACCGGCGCTCTGTTTCGGTTGATGAAGCTCCGGCGCGGGCCGGTGATTGCCGCGCTTTATCCGATCGGGGTGCTTTTGGCGCAGCTTTTGATCGCGATCCTGGTGCTTGCTCTGGTCACATGGATCGGTCGCCTGCTGGGCAGCGCCTGGATCGGTCTGGTGCCGGGCCTGCTCGTGGCCTATCTGCTCTTGCGCTGGTTCAAGGCGAAAGACGGCAAGATTTTCGCCTATTATCTGATGCATGACTACGGGTTTTCGGCCCGTTGGCGCGGCGCCGATCCGCCCGCGTTGCGTGCGCGGATGGAGGACTTCCGGTCCGAGATCGCAGTGGCGCTGACGGAGGAGTGGGATGAGGTTCTGGTGGTCGGTCACAGCTCCGGCGCGCATCTTGGTATCCAAATTCTGGCCGATCTGATCCGCAGAGGCGAGGTGCCGGAGCGAGGTCCGGTGCTGTCCTTCCTCAGCCTCGGCCATGTCGTGCCGATGGTGTCTTATTTGCCGGAGGCCAAGGTTCTGCGCCGTGATCTGGCCTATCTGTCGACCCGTGACGAGTTGTTCTGGCTCGATGTGACGGCACCGGGCGATCCGTGTTCTTTCGCGCTTTGCGATCCGATCAAGGTCTCTGGCGTCGCGCCCGCGGATCAGAAATGGCCCCTCGTGATCTCGGCGGCCTTCACCCAGACGCTCAGCCCAGAAAAACAGGCCAGCCTGAAACGCCGCTTCTTCCGCCTGCATTTTCAGTATCTTTGCGCCTTCGATTGCCCCGGAGAGTACGACTATTTCAAGATCACAGCGGGCGGCGAGACATTGGCAGCGCGCTTTGCCGGGGCCGTGCCAAGCCCCTCGCGGATCGGCACACCGGCCAATAGATTCAAGGATATGGCGCCATGATCCCGCCGAAACCAACGCCGCGCCCCGAGAAAACCAGCCTGCGCAATTACGTTAAACTCTTCCGCAAAGACATCCTGTCGGCCCAACCGGTCAAGCTTTATCGCGCCTGGATGGCGGAATATAAAACGCCGTTTTTCCGCAGTTTTCTGGTGAACCAACCGTCGCTCGTAAAACGCGTGCTCAATGAGGAGCCGATGAACTTCCCGAAATCCGGGCGCGTGGCGGAGGGGCTTCGGCCGCTTCTGGGCAATTCGGTGTTCCTGACCAATGGCGACACATGGCTGAAACAACGCCGCATCATCGACCCGGCTTTTGAGGGCGGGCGGCTGAAGGATACGTTTCCGGCAATGCTCGGGGCAGGGCAGGCGATGGTGGCGCGGCTCAAAACCCAAGAAGGTTCTTTCGACATCGAACCCTTCGCCTCGGAGGGCGCGGCGGATGTGATTTTCCGCACGCTCTTCTCGATCCCGATCACGCATGAGGCGGCGGCCAAGGTGTTCGACGAGTTTCAGGGCTATCAACGCGCCCAGCCCATTCTCAACATCGCGGCCTTTATCCCGCTGCCGAACTGGTTGCCGAGGTTCCATCGCAAGAAAACCCGCGAGGGGGCGAAAGCGATCCGCAAGCTGATCACCGATCTGACCTCGGCACGCATGGCGGAGATTAAAGTGGGCACCGCGCCCGACGATCTGGCAACCAAGATCATGACCACCGCCGATCCGGTCACCGGAGATCGGTTCGACACCGAAGAAATGGTCGATCAGGTGGCGATCTTTTTCCTCGCCGGGCATGAAACCTCCGCCACGGCGCTTGGCTGGGCGCTTTGGCTTTTGGCCGCAAACCCGAAGATTCAGGCCCGCGCGGCGGAGGAGGCGTTGAGTCTGCCCGACGCGCCGTCTTTCTCCGATCTGTCGAAACTCCGCTTTATCAAGGATGTGTTCCGCGAGACCCTGCGGCTCTACCCGCCGGTGCCGATGATGGTGCGCGAGGCGAAATGCCCGGTGCGGTTTCGCGAACGCGACGTGCCGAAAGGCGCGCAGATTGTGCTCTCGCCCTGGCATCTCGGGCGGCATGAGATTTTCTGGGAACGGCCCGATGAGTTTGACCCGGACAGGTTCAAAACCGAGAATGGCAAGGCCTGCCTGCGCGATGCGTTCATCCCGTTTTCCTCCGGGCCGCGCGTCTGTACCGGCGCCGGGTTCGCCATGGTCGAGGGGCCGCTCTTTCTTGCGCTTATCCTGCGCGCCTTTCGGATCGAAACCGTGGCCGGGAAAACGCCCGTGCCCGTCGCCCATCTGACCGTGCGCTCGCAAGACGGCATCTGGCTGAGACTCACGCCGCGCTGATCGGGCTTTCCGATGGCGAAAATACTCATTCTCCCGTCTGACCAATGGAAACACCTGTTCCGACATGGTGCGAAAAACCGGAACGCCCTCCCTCTCTCTTTGCGGCTCTCTTGAGTTTGGGGAATGGGCGTCCTACACATTCAGGGACTGCGAGATTTAAAGGATATAGCTATGTCTGCTCCTTCGGCCCTGAAACGCGATATGATCGACAGCATCGGCAACACGCCCCTCATCCGGCTGAAAGGCCCGTCGGAGGCCACGGGCTGCGAGATTTACGGCAAGGCGGAGTTCATGAACCCCGGCCAGTCGGTCAAGGACCGCGCGGCCCTGTTCATCATTCAGGACGCTTTGAAGAGCGGCGCGCTGAAACCCGGCGGTACGATTGTCGAGGGCACGGCGGGCAACACCGGCATCGGTCTGGCGCTCGTGGGCTCGGCTCTGGGCTTTCGCACGGTGATCGTGATCCCCGAGACGCAGTCGCAGGAAAAGAAAGACATGATCCGTCTCGCGGGCGCGGAGCTGGTTCAGGTCCCGGCTGCACCCTATTCCAATCCGAACAATTACGTCCGCTATTCCGAACGTCTGGCCGCTAAACTTGCACAGACCGAACCGAACGGCGTGATCTGGGCCAATCAGTTCGACAATACGGCGAACCGTCAGGCGCATATCGAAACCACCGGGCCGGAGATCTGGGAGCAAACCGGCGGCAAGGTCGACGGGTTCATTTGCTCGGTCGGTTCCGGCGGGACGTTTGCTGGCACCGGCATGGCGCTTCAGCCCAAGGGCGTGAAAATCGGCCTCGCCGATCCGATGGGCGCCGCGCTCTATAGCTACTACACCACGGGCGAGCTGAAATCGTCCGGTGGCTCGATCACCGAAGGCATCGGGCAGGGGCGGATCACCGCCAATCTCGAAGGCTTTACCCCGGATTTCGCCTATCAAATCCCCGACGAGGAAGCGCTTCCGGTGGTGTTCGATCTTCTGGAGCACGAGGGGCTTTGCGTCGGCGGCTCGTCCGGCATCAACGTTGCGGGCGCAATGCGCATGGCGCGCGAGATGGGACCGGGGCACACCATCGTCACCGTGCTCTGCGACTACGGCACGCGCTATCAGTCCAAGCTTTTCAACCCCGAGTTCCTCAAGGAAAAACAACTTCCTGTGCCCGAATGGCTAGACCGTGGACCGCGCGTTCTGCCTGACGTATATGAAGGGGTATGATCGCACAGTTTCTGACCCGTCTTCTCCTGATCCTCTGTCTCGCGCTGCCGCTTGGAGCCAGCGCGCAGGACAGTTCGTCGCCGGATTACACCAAATGGGACAAGGCCGCGAGCGCGGCCGAGACCAAGATCGGGGATGGCGATACGAGCAGCGCCGATCTTGAGCAATTGCGCGACGATCTGGTGATCTGGCGCGAAAGCTTTCTGGCGGCGGAGGACTCCAACGGCACCCGGATCGACACGCTCAAGGCCCAGATCGAGGCCCTGGGCGCGGCGCCTGCCGAGGGGGAAACCGAAAGCGCGGAGATCGCCCAGCGGCGCAAGGAACTGAACAAGCAACTCGAAGCGGCGCAAGCGCCGGTGAAAACCGCCGAGGAGGCCTATACCCGGGCCAACGGGCTGATTTCCGAGATCGATCAGGTGCTGACTGAGCGGCAGGCCGATGTGCTGATGCAGCGTGCGCAGAGCCCGCTCAACCCGACGCTTTGGCCGACGGCGGTAAAGGCGCTGGGGCAATCCGCGGTGACGGCCTGGACCACGGTGTCGGAGGCGGCCCGCTCGGAGAGCGGTCAGCAGACCCTGCGCAGCAATACGGCGCCCATTGTCTTTTACCTTGTGATCGCGCTGGTGCTGGTGGCGCGGGGGCGGTTGTGGTCGGAACGGCTGACCGATTGGGTGCGCAAACGCGTCTCGGGCGATGCGGGCAAGGGCGTCACCGGATTTCTCGCCTCGATCGGTCAGATCGTGGTGCCGCTCGCCGGCCTGATCGCGATCACGCTTGCCGCGGGGGCGTCCGGGCTTCTGGGGCCGCGTGGCATCATCGTGTTCGGCTCCATTCCGCAAATCGGTCTGGCCTATTTCTTCTGGCGCTGGATCGCCGGGCGGCTGTTCTATCCGACGGGGGCGGGAGAGCCGATTCTCGATCTCGGTGCGGTGCGACGCGCCGAGGCGACGACTATGGGGACGCTCGCGGGCATCATGGCGGTGCTCAACGATGCGCTCATCCAGCTTGCCGATATCGACGATTACAGCGAATCGACGCTGGCGGTTCTGACCTTTCCGCTGGTCGCGATCGCCTGTCTGGCGCTTATCCGGCTGGCCCGTATCCTGACCCCGGGCGATGCGCGCAGTGAGGAGGACAAGAGTGAGGCGGAGACGGAGCACGGCTTTGCCCAGCTCATCCTGCGGATCATCGCGCGGGTGGTGTTTCTGGCCGCAGTCGTGGCGCTTTTGCTGGCGGCGGCAGGGTATATGAATGCGAGCAAGGGGATTGTGTTTCCGCTGTTGCGCTCCATCGGTCTTCTGGGCTTTGTCGCGATCCTCTCGCGTCTGGGCTACGATCTTTATGCGCTTGTGACCCGTCAGCCGAACGGTGCGAAGGACGCGCTTGTGCCGGTGCTTTTGTCCTTCCTGATCGTGCTCGCTTCATTGCCGATCTTCGCGCTTCTTTGGGGAATGCGGGAGGATCAGCTCTGGGAGTTTTGGGCGCGGTTGCGCGAGGGGATCAGCTTCGGCGGCGTGACCATCTCGCCGACCAATTTCATCACCCTTGTGGTGGTCTTCGTGATCGGCATGGGGTTGACGCGGCTGTTGAAAACGGCGCTCACCACGGCGGTTTTGCCGAAGACGAAGATCGACAAGGGCGGCCAGAACGCGATTGTCTCGGGCGCGGGCTATGTCGGTGTGGTGCTCTCGGCCATCATGGCGATCGTTGCCGCCGGGATCGATCTCTCGGCTCTGGCGATTGTCGCAGGCGCCCTGTCGGTCGGGATCGGTTTCGGCCTTCAGAACATCGTGCAGAACTTTGTCTCCGGCATCATCCTTTTGATCGAGCGGCCCATCTCTGAGGGCGACTGGATCGACCTCGGCAATGGCTCGATGGGGATCGTCAAGGACATTTCCGTGCGCTCGACGCGGGTTGAGACCTTTGACAAGACCGACCTGATCGTGCCCAATGCCGATCTGATTTCCAATCAGGTGACGAACTACACGCGCGGCAACCAGATCGGGCGGGTCATCATCCCGGTGGGCGTTGCCTATGGCACGGACACGCGCAGGGTGGCGGCCATTTTGCAGGAAATCATCGAAGACCAGCCGATGGTGACGGTCAATCCCAAGCCGCAGGTGTTGTTTCTGAATTTCGGGGCCGATGCGCTCGAATTCGAGATCCGGGCGATCCTGCGGGATGTCACCTATATGATGGTGGTGAAAAACGACGTCAACCATGCGATTGCCAAGCGGTTCGGCGAAGAGGGGATCGAGATTCCCTTTGCCCAACGCGACATCTGGCTGCGCAACCCGGAGGCGTTGCAAGTGGCTCGTAACCCGGCAGAGGCAGAGGCGGCGCCGGTCGTTGTGCCGGAGACAGCGCTGCTCGAACCGACGGATCTGGAACCCGATGAGGGGGACGGGGAAGGTGACGGGGAGACCGCATGACGGAGCCTTTGTTTCGCAAGGACGCCTATCTTCAGGAGAGTTACGGCACGGTGACGGGCCATACGCCCGAGGGGGGCGTGATTCTCGACCGGACCATCTTTTACGCCACAGGCGGCGGCCAGCCCGGCGACAGTGGCTGGCTCGATTGGGCGGGCAGGACTTTGCCGATTGCGACGGCGATCAAAGGCGAGGGGGCGGAGATCATTCTTGTGCCCTCTGAACCCGCTGCGCTGCCACCGATTGGCGCGGACGTGACACAGAGGCTCGACTGGATGCGCCGCCACCGGCACATGCGGGTTCATACGGCGCTGCATCTTCTGTCCGTGGTGATCCCTTTGCCGGTCACGGGCGGCTCCATCGGATCGGAGAAGGGGCGTCTGGATTTCAAGATGGACGAACCGCCCGCCGACAAACAGGCGCTGGAAGAGGCGCTCAACGCGCTGATCGAGCGCGATCTGGTGGTCTCGGACGACTGGATCAGCGATGAGGAATTGCTGGCCAACCCGGCGATCGTCAAGACCATGTCGGTGATGTCACCGACCGGGCAGGGCCGGGTGCGGCTTGTCAGGATCGGGCAGGGGGCGGATCAGGTCGATCTGCAACCCTGCGGCGGCACGCATGTGGCGCGCACCTCGGAAATCGGGCGCATCCGGTTCGGCAAGATCGAGAAAAAGGGCCGGGACAACCGGCGTGTGACGATTCTGCTCGATTGAGCGAGGGGCAGTTCCGGACTTTGTGTGTGGTTTTTCGCGTGGCCAGGCCAAGGAAAAAAGGCCTTCCGAAGCGCGCGTCAAAAAACATTCATTTTCTGTCATTCCGGGGGTTGCATCCCCCTTAGCACCTCCACTATAGACGGCCTCGGACAGGTGGCCGAGTGGTCGAAGGCGCACGCCTGGAAAGTGTGTAGGCGGGGAACCGTCTCGAGGGTTCGAATCCCTTCCTGTCCGCCATTACCCTTTGAAATTATTGAATAATTTGAGTTTGATGGTGGGATGCCCGCCAACAAACCCGCCATATAATTTGCGCTTGGCTGCAATCAGTTGCGACGGCTTGCCCGTCTGGTTTTGCGCGATTCTGCCGAATTGGCTTTGCCTGAATTGCGAATGCTTGAATTGAGCGGGGCGTCGCCTCCTGCCTCTGCCTTCTGCGCCCCCAGCTTGCAGGTGCTATACCGAAGCAGCATACCCTAAACCGGCCTAAGCGATTGAAATTAGTGTTTGGGGTGCCATAATACCCTCGGTTGCGCGAAGGCTTGGAGGTCAGGATGGCACGCCCTAAAAGGTCCGTTTCAGCCGCAGACAGGCTTGCAGCGCGAAGCTGTGACCCTCTCGGGTGGATGATCCGCGAATTTCAGGAAAACCCATCTTGGGAGCGCGCGCTCGATTTGCTGCCTTACCAATGCCCGAAGCTAAAGGCCGTGGAGGTCCGAGCCGAAGTCGTGCAGCAGCAAGTTGACCTAAAGTTGACCACGACAGACCCGGGAGAGGCGGCGGCGGCATATGCTCGGATGATCGGGGGAACCTGAGGGGGGCGCCGCTATTCTCGCTATTCCTGCTATTTTTTGGGGGCAGAATAGCGAAAATAGCGGGAATAGCAGGGGGCTTAATTGTCGCCCACGGTTTTCACGATCCCATAGGCTCCGTTGCGCCGCGATCCGCGAATGATCGTCCCGGCTCCTAGCTTCACTAAGTGCCCCGCCTTTACTAGCATGTCGAGCGGCCCTGTAAGAGCTTTGCGTTCTCGCAGGGAGTTAGGCCCGTACCTTAAAATTTCGCTCGGCAAAATTTCATCGTGAGGCCAGCTTTCCAAGAGCCACTTGCGCAAGCGTTCGGCCTTCTGGGTTTCCTCAGAAACCAGACCGGCCTCGGCAAGCCTTTTGGTCTCGGAGAGATAGAATTGAGCCAAGGTGACGCCCCAGCCCATGGCCTCCGGTGTCACCTCCGGCGCGTTCAGGTCGCCCCAGAGCGTTAGAACCCCGGCAATGCGGGCGGCTTGCTCAGTTTGACCAGCCACTGAACTTTCATCCAGCTACGATTTGAGCCCGGTTGATATTTACGCCATCCGGCGCGGGTTGAGCAATCGCCCGACGCGCGGAGCTTTCATCTCGCGCAGCGGGGCGGGCGATTGCGGTGGTCAGTGTCTGCGCGTAGTCAGCCGGGGTCTGGTAATCCAAAGCTGAATGCGGGCGTTCGGTGTTGTAGTCGGTGGCCCAGGTCGAGATCACGACGCGGGCATGAGCCAGGTTGCGGAACATGGTCTCATTGAGCAGCTCGTCGCGCATCCGCCCGTTGAAGCTCTCCACGAAACCATTCTGCATCGGTTTGCCGGGTGCGATGTAGTGCCATTCGATCCGGTGCTCGGAACACCACCGCAGGATGGCGTTAGAGGTCAGTTCCGTGCCGTTGTCGCTCACAATCATTCCGGGTTTTCCACGGCGTTCGATTAGGGCCGAGAGTTCACGGGCAACACGCCGCCCCGAGATGGAGGTATCCGGGATCGCGGCGAGACACTCACGGGTGACGTCGTCGACCACGTTGAACACCCGGAAGCGCTGTCCATTCGCGAATTGGTCGTGAACGAAATCCAGCGACCAGCGCGCATTGGGGCGGACCTCGACCAGGATCGGGGCCCGTGTTCCCACGGCTTTGCGCCGTGCCCGCCGCTTGCGCACTGTCAGTCCCTCCTCGCGGTAGAGCCGATAGATCCGATTGATGCCGGAAGGCTCGCCCTCGCGGCGCAACAGCACGAAGAGCCGCCGGTAGCCGAACCGACGTCGCTCATTGGCCAACTCGCGCAGCCTGCCACGTAGCACAGTGTCAGGCACACGCTGCGATCGGTAGCGAACCATCTTGCGATCGGCTCCGGCTATCCGGCACGCCCGCCGTTCCGACAGCCCGAACCGGGCCTTCAGATGCGCGACCGCCTCGCGCTTCACGGCAGGCGTCACCACTTTTTTGAAACCAGCTCTTTCATCGCGGCGAGGTCCAGCATCTGCTCGGCAAGCAGCTTCTTCAACTTCGCGTTCTCATCTTCGAGCGCTTTCAGCCGCTTGGCCTCCGACACTGTCATGCCGCCGAACTTGGCTTTCCAGTTATAGAAAGTGCCCTCCGACATGCCGTGCTTGCGGCACAGGTCTGCGCACTTCGCCCCTGCCTCATGCTCCGTCAGGATACCGATGATCTGTTCGTCCGTAAATCTCGTTCGTTTCATTGTCCGTCCTCATGTTGGGTCGGACTCTAATCGATGGTGGAGGAAAAATCCCGTGGCAGGTCAGGCCTCAAGCGGATCTGTAACCTTCGACACCTATCGTTCCTAAGTGGTACCACACTCTCCATTTTCCCCTTGAGTTCAGCCTTCACGAAACTAAGGTTGCCCTAATAGATTCATAGTCCAGTGGTTTCCCGCATGTCATTCTTCTCGCAAACCTCCCGCATGGGTCGCCTGACCACCGCGCTTGGAGAGGACGTTCTGGTCCTGATGCGCTTTGAAGGCGAGGAGCGGGTCAACGGGCTGTTCACCTACCACGTCGACTGTCTCGCTAGCGCCGATGATATTGATTTCGATGCGCTTTTGGGCACTCACGCCACTGTCACGCTGCGCACCCATGACGGTTCGGACAAGCCTTTCGATGGCATCATTTCCGAAGCGCGCTGGATGGGCGCGGGCGAGAATGGGCATCGTTATCGCCTGACGCTCAAGCCGTGGTTCTGGCTCGCCTCTTTGCGCCGCAACCAGCGGATTTTCCACAATAAAACCGTGGTCGACATCCTCACCGAGCTCCTCGGCGCCTATGCCTCGGCGGGCAAGATGGAGACCCGGCTGACGCGCGATTACCCGGAGCTCGAATACACCGTTCAGTATCGCGAGAGTGACATGGATTTTGCGGCGCGCCTTATGGAGCGACACGGGATTTCCTATCATTTTGAACAGGATAGCGGCTCGCACCTGATGGTTCTGACTGACATTGTCGAGAGCCACGCGACCATCGGCGAGCGCCCGTTCAAGCCCTATGACGGCCACCACCAGGAGGAAATCGAGCACTTCTGGGAGTGGCGACCGGCGCGGCGGATCACGACGGGGGCTGTGCGGCTGACGGATTACAATTTCAAGACGCCGACCGCGGCGATGGAAACCAATTCTTCATCTTCTTCGCGCTATGCTCAGGGTCAGATCGAAAGCTTTGACTGGCCGGGGGATTACCTCGATCAGAGCCGTGGCGATGTGGTCGCGCGGCTGCGGTCGGAGGGCGAGACCGGCCAGGACCGGCGCTTTGAGGCGCAGGGCGATATTCCTGCGCTTGGCGCGGGGCTGCGGGTGACGCTTGGCGGCGAGCCTCTGCCGGGAACGGGGGAGGACTATCTGTGCCTCGTGGCGCATCACAGCTACACGTCGGACAATTACGGCTCCGGCGGCGAGGTCGGCGACGGCTATGCCTACACCGGGCGCTATGTTTTGCTGCCCGCCGACGCGCCTCTGGTGCCGGAGCTGAAGACCGCGCGCGCCGATGTGAAAGGGCCTCAGACCGCGGTGGTCGTGGGCGACGGCGAGATCGACTGCGACGAATACGGGCGCATTCTGGTGCAGTTCCACTGGGACCTCGACGCGGCCTATTCGATGCGCTGCCGTGTGTCGCAGAGCTGGGCGGGCAACGGCTGGGGCGGCATGGTGATCCCTCGGATTGGAATGGAGGTTGTGGTCGAGTTTTTGGACGGCGACCCGGACAAACCGCTGGTCACCGGGTGTGTGTATAACGGCAAGAATGCGGTGCCTTATGAGCTGCCGGAACATAAGACGCGCAGCACGTTCCGGACGGATACGCATGAGGGCGAAGGGTTCAACGAGCTTCGGTTTGAGGACAAAAGGGGGGAGGAGGAAGTGTTCCTTCATGCTCAGAAGGATATGAACATTCAGGTGCTCAACGACCGCTCCAAACGGGTCGAGGTCGACCAGAGCGAGGTTGTGGGACAGGATAAGTCGATCCAGGTCGGGGGCGATCATTCGGAAGTGATTTCCGGAAACATGTCGATTGCCGTCGGCAGCAACCCCTTGTCGCGTGCCCTGATGAACAAGACGCAGGTGTTGTTCTCGAAATTGGGCGATGTGATGGAAAAAATCAAAATTCCAGATGTGCTCAATTTCGGAAAGGGCAACTTCCAGATGTTCGTGGAAAAGAACAAATCCGAAGTGGTTAATGTCGCGTCCTCCGAAATCGTGGGTGTGGCCAAGTCCATCGTCGTCGGGCAGGCGTTTCAGACAACTGTTGGCAAATCCATGAGCACGCTGGTGCGCGGGCGTTGGGAATCGGATGTGGGACAGGTACAGGTGCTGCGCGTGGGCGATCAAATCACCATAAAGGTGGGGGAAAATTCCACTCTGACCATGTCCAAGGAGGGAGATATCGTCCTCAAGGGCAAGCATATCAAACTCGACGCTGACAAGATCGATTTCAACTGAGGGCGCGGGGCGGATGGCGCAGGATACCCCTCTTTTCGGCCCTCGGGTGCTCAAGCCGGAAAATGTTCCGGACGGGCTGCCGTCGCTCATGGATATGCTCAGCTCGGACATGCGTCTGCAGAGCAAGTTTCCCTTTGAAGGCACGCAAAGCGCCGAAGGGTGGCACCCTCCGATGGCGTTGCCATTCTTCGAACCCGCAGGAGACGCGGGTATCTGTGTCGCCACGGATTTCGCGCTGGCTTCCCCGGCCAATGTCACCGTGCCAGAGGCGCCCGATCCGGCGCCCGCTGAGGAGGAAAAGATCTGGGATTTCTCGGGCGGGGAGGTGTCGCGCGGCACAAAGGATCTGGGGGTGCGGAGCGGATCGCAAAGGGGCGTGCGCGAGTATCTCGCCTCCGGCTACACCCGCAGGAATCCCGACGGCACAGACTGGTCGGACAATGATTTCGCCGGCAAGTGGCGCGATGCGGAATTCACCGTGGCTCAGGCCGAGGCGAGCAAGGATTTCTTCGACGTCTCGGTCGCAGACGGCAGCTTCGGCGAAGAGGGCGATTTCTTTTCCGGTTCGGGCCGCGTTCTGGGCGCGGACAGCGATGCCTCCGCCAGTTTCGAGTTGGGCAATGACGGTTTCAAAGCGGGCGCCGGTGCACAAGTCAGCGGCTCCTTCCTCGAGGGCAAGATCGAGAGCGACGACAGCGGTCTTGTGGCGGGCGATGTGAGCGGATCGGTCGTTTCGGGCGATGCCAAGGGCGATGTCGAACTGGTGCTCTCTCCCGAACAGGCCACGCTCAAAGGCGAGCTTGGGGCGGAGGTGAACCTCGTGGAAATCGGCGCAGGGGGCGATATCTACATTACCCCGCGACGTGTCGCCAACCCTCTGATCGCGCTTTATAATAGCTGGGCCGAAGACGATTTCGAAGAGCTTTCGGAAAGCTGGGACATCGGTATTATGGTCGGCGGCGAGGTCAGCGGCCAGATCGGTGCGCAGGCCGGTGTCGACGGGGAGGTCGGCTATGAGAAAGGCCGTGCGACCGCCGAAGCCGGAGCGAAGATCGGGCTGGGACTCGGGGCGTCCGTGAAGGCGCGCGCGGGGCTTGTGGGGCTCGACAAGATCTGGAACGGGATCAAAAGCGGGTGGAATGCGATTTGGAACGACTGATGACAGGAGCGGGGCGCGATGCGATGGACTCGAATGCGATGGAATATGGCGTGGGCGGCGCTTTTGGTCGGCGCGCTGATGAGCGTTGCGGGGGCCAGCATGGCTGATACGCAGAATACCGGGGCGGAAACGGGCAGGGCTGAAGGGGAGGGCGCTGCTGCGCAAAAATTTTCCCGTTTGAGCGAAACCAAGGGCCTCACCGCTTTCGATCTCGACGGCGAGGCGCTCGACTTCAGCACATGGGTGCCCGAGCGCTTCCTTTGGAGCGAAGCCCAGGATGTGCCCGTCGAATTTGCGCCCGCCGCGCTGTTTTCCTCCTTCGAACAGGTCCGCATCGGCTATGATCCGCTCGAACGCGATCGCTATGAGGTGCGCCTTTACCGGGCCACGCTCTATCCCGATCGGGTTGCGCTCGCGGTCAGCTACGCGCGCCTGCTCGCGCGGGTCTGGTCTTCCACCGATTTCGGCATAAGCGCGCCCGATCCGATGTTCGGCGAGGTGCTTGGCGGCACCGATGCGAGCGGTGCGATGATGGTCAACCGGATTTCCGTCTGGCGTCGCGGGGAGGAGCTTTTGATCCTGCGCCAGCGCTTCGAGGCTGAACGGTTCGAAAACTACGCCGAAGACATGGCGAAAATGGTCGGTAGCCTCAGATTCAAGACCGCCCTCGACACGCCTCTGGTCGGGGATGACGCGCCGGTCCGCGCCCTTGCGACACGCTCGGGGGCGCCCTGGATCGCGCGTTTCCCCGTGCATTGGCAGGAGATCGACGCACCGCTGGATTTGGGCGCGAAGGGTGTGTTCTCATTCTGGCGCGACACGGCGGATGCCAAGGGCAATCTGGCCGCGATGATCGCGTCAGTGCCCGCCCCCGCCGATCTTCCGAACGGTCCGCCCGGCGATGCGTCCTTTAACGATCTGGCCGATACGGCGGCAGCGATGGCGCATATGGCGCTCGGCCAACTGGCGCCCGATCAGCCCTTTACACTGGCGCCCGTGGAGGTCAGCCGCATCGGCGATCTCGCGCAGACGACCGCCTTCAACGCGCTCTACACCTTTCGCGTCGAACTGGGAGAGGCCAAGGCTCTGGTGAAACTCGACGTGATGCTGGCCTATGGTAAGGACGGGCAGCTTTTGTCTTTCGTCACCGTGGCGCCCGCAGGCACCGATCTTTATCTGGAGGGCACCTCGATGCATGGGTCTTATGTCCAGAAAATCCTGCTCGAAACCCTGACGGCCTATTTTGGCGCCGTACAAGCGCAGTAGGCCGGGGTGGATGGAGCGGCACATGGACCGGATCGGATCGTTTCACCTGCGCTGTGTGATCAGTGTTGCTCCGAATGGCGCCGTGGGGCTTGCTGATACCAACGCGCGGGTTCTTCTGGCCGGCAGCCTGTCGCCCTCGGACGTGGGGCGTCTGGCGGTCTGTCAGGACCTGAATGACGGGGACGCGCCGGTGACGGTGGTGCTTGGGCTCGTCGAGGAGGCCGTGCGGGACACCGACGCTCCGACGGTCATTTCGGCGGGAGAAAGCTCCATTGCGCTCTATCCGGACGGCCATATCCGTCTCCGGGGCGAACAGGTGACGGTCGACAGCGCCGGAGCGCTCAGGCTTCTGGCCGGAAGGATAGATCTGAACTGAATGTGGACGCTGACGAACCATACCCCCTTTCCGGCGGAGACCGGCGCCTATCGGACCCCCGACAATGCGGGCTTCTGGGGGCTTTGGCTGGTGGCGGGGTTCTCCCTCAGGGACGGAGCCTTGCCGCTTTTCGACCCCGAACAGCGTCCGATCACCCCCTCTTTCGTCTTCGCCGAGGGGGACGTGCTCGCGCGCGATGCCGATCTCACGCCGCCGCGTCCGCGTGTTGATCTCATTGTCCGCGCTCATGCCCATCAGCCCGCCGCGCGCATGCCGGACGCCGAGGAGCGCCGCCCGCGCGCGCTGGGTCTGCGGATCGGGAACTGGAGTAAGTTTCTCGAAGTGCATCCGCCGCTCTGCTACCAGCGCAATCTGACGTTCGGTTTCGGCGGTTCCGGCATCCGTGTGCGAGCCGACCCGGACACGCCGCCCGCTTTGCTCTGTCTTGACGGGGCGCATGGATACGGCGGGCCGGGGCATCCGCTCAATCCACTCGGGCGGGGCTTTCGCAATGTGTCGGAAGATCCCAAGGCGAGCCCACCCGTGGTCTATATCGCCGGACAGACCCCGGCAAGGGAGGGTGCGACAGAGGGCGCAGGGACGGCGCCCGCGCAACTCGGTCCGATTTCCCCGCTCTGGGAGGCGCGCCGCGCGCTTGGCGGCACCTATGATGCCAACTGGGAACGCCGCCGTGCACCGCTTTTTCCCGAGGATATGTCGGCGGACTACTGGCAATCGGCGCCGCCCGATCAGCGCCTGTCACGCGATCTTTTCGCGCCGGGCGCCGCGCTGGAAGCAGGCGGTTTCGCCACCACCGGCCCCTTCGATGCGCCGGGGGTCTATCCGCTTCCGCTGCTTTCTCTGCGGTGCGACACCAAACTCTCGGGCCGTTGGCTGCCCGCCGAGGCACGGCTCCAGCGCGTCGAGGTGGATCTCGACACGATGCAGGTTCATGTGCTCTACCACGCGGCCTGGCCGCTCGCGCGGGCCGACGAGGATGTGGCCGTGAGCGAAACCGTGGTCGAACTGGACCACGCGCAGGGCTTCCGCGTTCCGGCCGGGGCGGCGGGGCTGTTCCACAAATCTCCATCCCTCATTCGAGAGGTTTGATCCATGGGTGTGACGATTGCGGTCAATGGTTTGACCATCTCTCACAAAGGCTCGGGCGGCAGCCATATGAACTCCGCCCCCGATGTGTGCAAAACGCCGGGAAAAGGCGACCCTGTGCCGTATTCGATCAAAGCGGACAACGGCAGCCTCGTCAAAGGCACCAAAACGGTCAAGGCCGACGGTGGACAGATGATTGCCACGAGCCCCTCGGAATTTGCCTCCTGCACGGGCGATGGCGGCGGCTCCATGGGCGGGGTGGCCTCGGGCACATTTCTCAAACAGTCGAACTGGATCACCTATTCTCCCAACGTCTACGCCGAAGGCAACAACATCTGCCGTCTCAGCGACAAGCTTTTCATGAACAACCGCAACACGATCTGCGGCAACTCGGGCCAGCGCGAGGCGGGGCTCGGCTCGGGCGATCCGGTGATGGATGCGCTGTGCAAGATTTTTTGCGAGGCGCGGGAGGAATGGCAGAAATGCCGCGGTAAACCGGGCTGCAAACGGCCCTCCATCCTTGCCCGCGACAAGGTCAACGCCGCCCTCGACAGCGCGGGATCGCCGCTGCGCCGTGCGCTCGGAAATTCTATCGGGGCGGCGGAGCGCACCCTTTATGCGGCGGGGGACAAAGCGCTCGATCTGGGGCGCAAATTCTACACCCAGAGCGGTTTGCGCGAGGCGATGAAACGGGCGGTCACACGCGCGATCGGCCGGGCAGGGGTGAACCGTCTCAAGTCGATGGGCAAACGGTTCTGGCTTCGGGCCGTGCCGTTTTTGGGCCAGATTGCCACGGGGCTCGATGTGGCAATGACGGCGATGGATGTCTACAATATCATCGACGGGGCGGTGGATATGCTCGACAACGCGCTACGGATTCAGCCCGATTTCGCCACGCTCGATGCGGACGGTGCGGTCAAGGATATTTACGATTTCAAATTCGATGCGCCGGGGTATCAGGATGAGATGTCACCGGATCAGCGCCGTCTTTATGAACAGGTGACGGATGGCAAGGTGATTGAGGTCGACAATGCCACATGCGGCTGTGATCGGGGACGCGGCGCCTCGGTGCCGATGGGCTAGTCGGTCGCAGAAAAGACAAGAGGAAAGCATGGATATACTCGAAGCACGTGGCACGCCCACGGCCTATCAGGTGGCGTTTCCCGCACTGCGCTTTTGTGTTTGGACAGAAGGCGGGTTCGACCAGCCGGACTGCGGCGCGGCGGCCTTGGCGGTTTTCGACGCGGTGATGGAGAACCTGGGCGGGGAGATCGGCTATCTGACGCTGATCAAACCGACGGCAGGCAAATGGGTTCGTCTGACCCGGGCCACGCCCAAAAAACGCGCGGAAGCGCGGGCCGCCGTTGCGGCGGGGATGCCCGCACATCGCTACCTCGAAGCGTCCGCCGAAAGGACAGGGGGCGTCGGGAGGCAGACGGGCCTGCCTGCACTCTCCCTGTCCCATCTTCCCGGCGGGCCGGGGTTCATCGGGCTCGATATGCCCTTCGAACATCCTGCCGCGATGGGATTGATCGCGCGTTTGCATCAGATCATGGACGGGGTGCCACTTGTTGCCGGGGTCTGTGGTTACGGGTTTGCCATGGCACCGGGGGATTTCGGCCAGTACAAACTTCCGCCTGCCCATCTGCGCTTTCGCACCGCGCTCATGGCGCCGATGGAGCTGTTGTCGCGGGAGGTGCGCTATGACGCGCCCTTTGTGCAGATGCGCCGCCTCTCTCAGCGCCGTGATGCCAAAGGAGCGACCATTCCCGAGGCGGAGCTGTTCGATTATCAAACCGGGCTGCCCGACATCGGCTGGCGGACGTACCTCGGGGCGGATCTCTGCGCCCGTGCCGATGCCCAGGAGGGGCTGGAGACAAAACTGGCCGCGCTGGTTGCGCAGGGAGGTGCGGTGGAAGAGCGGGCGGGGCACCGCGTTGTGACCGCCAGCCCTGCGCCGGTCTGGGGCGATTTGAACGCGGGCGAACCGATCGCGGGCTATATCGCCGCGCGGGCCTATCTTGAGCCGACGCTGGCCTCCCGGTCGATCCGCCTCATGTCGGCACCGGGCCATGACACATCCGATAAGGATCGCATGCGCGAGGCCGAGGCCTATGTCGACCGTTTCAAGGAGGAGGGCGCATGATGGACCGCGCCGACGTTTTTGCTGGGCGCCTGCATATTGCGTCCCAGATCCCGCAGGCGCTGCGAAGCATCGAGATCCGTGGCCTCTTCACCCCCGAAGCTCTGACCGAGGGGCGGGCGCTGACGATCCTCGACGCGCTCGAATGGCCCGTCAGCATGCTCGGGGGGCTGTTCGGCGCGGGCTTTGCCTCCCTCGGCGCTCCCTCCCCCGTCACGGCTACGCTTTCGCAGGAGGGCGATGCATTCAGGGTACGGATCGAGGGCGGCCCGCTGCATCCTTTCGCGCTTTGGTGCGTGCTGCGCCTTTTGGCCAGTGCTGCGACCCTTCCGCCCGGTGCATTCGAGCGGCTTGTCGATCTCATGGAGGGCGATGAAGAGGCCGCGCGTGAGGCCTTTTCTCCCCGTTTCATCACCGATTACGAGGCCCTGAGCTGTCTTGTGACGGGGGAGGGCGCGCTGGTCGATTTCGATGCGGCGCTTATGCCCGCCACAGCGCCCTTGCTGGCGGGCGCAGCGCGGCTCATGGATCAGTTCGGAAACCATACCGGTGCGGGGCGCGAGGCCGGAAAAGAGCGGCTCTTGTTCGATCTTCCGCGCGCCGCAGAGCTCACGCCCGCGCTTGAGGACGGGTTTCTTGCGCTCCAGAGTCTCGGCGTGTTTGCCGATGGCCCGCCCGCCGGATTTGCCGAGGCCGATCCCGAGCTGGTCTTGCAAACCCCGCAGCGTCTTGTGGTGACGGGCTGGGAAGAGAGCGCGCTCGGCCCCGTCGCTTTGATCGCCGCGCTGTGTGGCGGCGATCTCGATGGGGTGGGACTGCGCGATGCGGATTGAGACGGGGCCTTTGGCTCTGACGGCGTGCGGCGTGTCGACCGTCTTTGGTGAGACGCGCGCGGCCACCGCGGCGAAACTGGCGGAGGGACGGCCAGCCTACCGACGGCTGCGCAGCTTTCTGGATGACACCTATGCGCCGCAACTCGCTGCTTTTGCAGGCGAACCCGAGGCAGGAGCGCAAGCGCTTCTCCGGACACGGCGGCTGGCCTTCGCAGCGCTTGACGACCTCCTGTCCTCTGCGCCGGGCGCCTTCGATGCGCGAGGGGCCTCTGTCGCGATCCTCTTGCCCGCGGTTGCTCCAGAGGAAGGTCTTTCTGAGGAAGCGATCAGTGCGCTAGCGGCTGAGATAATGGCCGATGTGAACGCCCGCAGCGGACACACTGCGCTCCAAGTGACCGTCCATGCGACAGGAGCGACGGGGCTCGCCGAGGCGCTCCACGATCATTCCTGGTCGCTCTCTCAGGGGCGGCCGCTTCTGGTGCTCGGTGGGGAAAGTTTTGCCTGTCGCACGAGGCTTGCCGCGCGGGCGGCCAAAGGGCGCCTCTTTAGCGCAAAACAGCCCTATAGTGCTGTGCCGGGCGAGGCCGGGGTGGCGCTCATGCTCGATCCTGGGCCTCACCATGCGCCCGTTGCGTATATCACCGGAACCGCGCACGAATTCGAGCCCATCGGCGCGCTCGAGGACGGCCACAGCACCTATGCTGCCCAGAGCGAGGCGGCGTACCAGGCACTCGAGCCTTCGGGCCAGGACGCAATCGTCGATCACATCTGTACCGATTGGACAAATGGGCGCTATCGGGCCTCCGAGCTTGCGCATTGTTACCTGCGGCTCAAAGGGTGCATTTCACCGGAGTGCCGCTATAGCCATTTAGCACTGACTTTCGGGGATACAGGCGTCGTCATGCTCGCTCTCGCCGTTGTGCAAGCAATTGCTCTGCCGGGGAAGCATCTGTTGTTGGCCGGGGATGACCGGACGAAGGCGCGTGTTGCGATGACGCTGACGGTTTCTGATGCGCCAGCATAACATGCTGCCTTTCTAACGGTGCGTTTGGATCAAGCTCGGTTTCCTTCGTTCTTGTGGATCATTGTCTCTTATCCGTGGCACGTTTCTCTTCGCAGTCTAGTTGATGCCTTCGGGCATAGCGGCACGCATGTATCGGATTGATAGCGGAGAGCCTTGCTAAGGCATCGCGCGAGAAGCCTGAATGGGGGGGGCGGCCGGACTAATTTGTGTTTCATCCTTTTCAGGAAGATTGAGCATGTCAGCACCATTGCCGAAAGCGCTTCAAGTGTGGTTTCAGAGATTGATTGAGGAAGGCAGTTAGATTTGTCCCACCGAACGTCAGTGGGTGGCAACGGATACTTTTCCCCTCCCTTTTCCCCTCCCTTTTCCCCTTGAGTTCAGCCTTCACGAAACTAAGGTTGCCCTAATACATTCATAGTTCACTGGTTTTCCCACATGTCTTTTTTTTCGCAAACCTCCCGCATGGGGCGTCTTACCACAGCACTCGGCAAGGACGTTCTGGTTCTGATGCGGTTCGAGGGGTGAGGTGGTCCCAGTTTTCTGGACAGCTTGGCAGCGTTTCTGACGTGTAACCGGTTTAAGTTTTACTTCGTTGCCCTTCGGGTCATGCTGCCAATTTCTGTTCTCGACCGTGCCAATATGCCTCCCTCGGCGTTCGATGCTCAAGGGAAGGATGGGGACGTTCGGTATTGTAGAAGGTTATCCATCTGTTGATCACCCGCCGGGCGTGGAAACCATCGGTGATTTCTTCAAGATAGATGGCTTCCTGCTTCAAGGAGCGCCAAAGCCGCTTTTGAGACCTTCTTCGTCCATGCGCGGAGCGAGTAGTGGCTTACACAAAGACGCTCGGCCACCTTCCTGACCGGGTAACCTCTCTCGGTGATCTGCGCGACGGCATCTTGTTTGAAATCGTCGCTGAATTTGGTGCTGCTCATCTTGGCCCCCTTGTCTCCAAACTAGTCAAGAAGGCGTCCACGATACGGGGCTATTCAATGTGAACAATCGCCGCGCGCTTCCTGCCGCTGATCATATTCGGATGAACGCCGTACGTTTTTGATGGTTCCGCCAGCGGCAGCTTATCACGAATCGCTTCAAATGCGACTTTGGCTTTGAATTCAGGCGAGTGGTTCTTTCTCTTGGCGATTCTGGATCGTCTTTTTCATCATGTGTTTCACTCTGACAACGGGTCGAAATTCCACGACCACCTCTCTCACGCGTGAGACGACCGGAAATCGCGAATGTCAAAAGGGGCAGGGCCATTTCCGTGTTGCGGAAGAACTTGTGTGTAAATTGCAATGGGGAAAGCCGCCCCCTGCAACCTATCCTTGACCTTCTGGATCGGCGCCCGTTAAATTCGCCACAATACGGCAATTTTGGCGCATGTTTTTGATTTTGGGGAGTGTTCTAGGCCATGTCTCGATTTAGCAAAGTGGCTTGGAAAGAAGGGCTTTTTATCAAGCCTCAGCATTTCCAACAATCCGATAGATACGTCGAGAAACTGATTGCCAATCGGACTGCTCAGATTACGCCCTTTCCTTGGGGTATTGCCGAGATGTCTTTCGATGAAAGCCAGCTTCGCCAAGGGCGTTTGGAGCTCGAAAACGTGTCCGGCATCATGCCGGATGGCACGCCGTTCGACGCGCCACACACAAGTCCCCTGCCGCGTGAGGTCCTCGTCAATGAGGGCGCGACGGGGAAAACCATCTGGCTGACTGTGCCGAATATTCCACAGAACGAGCGCGAAGTCGGCATGCTCGAGGACATGAGCACCCGCTATATTCTCGCCGAGGAACAGGGGGTGACCGATGTCACCGCCGTGTCGCGTACAGAAGACGAGATCGAGGTCGCTGTGCCGCGTCTCGAACTGGTGATCCGCGACAGCCCGCGCGAAGGCTATCAATGCATTCCGCTTGGGCGCATCGTCGATGTGCAGGATGGTGCGGTCGTCACGCTGGACAAAACCGAGCCGCCCGTGGGGCTGATCATCTCGTGCCACAGGGCCTATGCGGGCTTTCTCAAAGCGGTCATGGGCGCGGTCGAGGCCCGGCTCGAAGTGCTGGCGCGCTATGCCGCCGATCCGACCTCCGGCGGCGGGATGCAGGACAAGGACTATCTCATGCTGATAGTCCTCAACCGCGTGCTGCCGCAGCTCAAACATATTCAGGCGATGCCTGCCGTGCATCCGGAACGGTTGTATGAATTGCTCGTGGGTTTCGCGGGCGAGCTGTCGACATTCGAGGATGGCGCACGCAGGGCACGCGAGTACAGCTACCGCCACGACAAACCCAAAGAAACGTTCAAGCCGCTGGTGGATGACATCCGCCGGTTCCTGTCCCGTGATCTGGGGCGGGCGCTGCGTCTGCCGCTGGAACTGCGGCGCGAGAACAGTTTTGCGGCGCTCGTGGACGATCCGAATCTCTTTGCCAATGCGACCTTCATCGTCGAGGTCTCCGCCGCTTTGCCGCTCACCCAGATTCAGGGCCAATTCCCGCAGCTGTGCAAACTCGGCCCCTCGACCCGGATGAAAGAGATCATCGTCAACAACATGCCCGGCATTCCGCTGGTTCACATTCCGAACCCGCCGCCGCAGATTCGCGTGGTCGCCAACCATGTTTATTTTCTCGTCGACAAGACCAGCCCGCTGTGGCGTGACTTCTCGGTTGCGCCTGCCATCGGCATGCATTTCGCGGGCGCTTGGCCGGGGCTGGAGCTGGAATTGTGGGCCATCCCCGAGGAGCGCTGAATGAGTGACGATGACGACGACCGCACGGTATTCGGTCAGAAAATCCCGCCGGCAAGCCCCACGCCTCAGCCGTCACAACCGCCTTCCGGACAGCAGCCTCCCGCGCAACCGGGGTGGCCCGCGCCACCTGTGGCGCAGAATACTCCAGTGCCGCCTGCGGGGCATGCTCCACAACAACCACCTTACGCGCCGCCACCCGCGCAACCGCCTGTCGGAGGCGCGTCTGACAGCACCATGTTCGGGATGAAAGTGCCGCCGCAACAGGCGCATGTTCCGCCTGCGCAGGGGTATCCGCAGCCCGCGCCGCAGGCTTACTCGTCGCAGCAACATGCGCCTCAACCTCCGGCCTCCGGCGCAGATGACACATGGTTTGGCGGGCGCTTGCCGCAGCAACCCGCCCCGCCTCAGACCCCGCCGCCGTCCTCGGGGGAGGGCACGTGGTTTCAAGGCCGCGCGCCGCAACAATCGCCCTCCTATCCGCCACAACAACTACAGCCTTCAGCGGTACCTTATCCGCCGCAGCAACCCGCCTATGGTCAGCCATCCTACGGTCAACCTGCACATGGGCAGGGCGGATACGCTCAACCGTCCGCCTATGGCCAGCCTCCCCAGCCGAACTGGCAGGGGCAATATCCGGCCCAGCCGGGCCAATATGGCGGGGCATATCCTGCGGGTGCTGGCACAGACGGGCAGTTCCCGATGGTGCCCCCCGCCGCAGAGGCCGCAGCTTTTGCAGGCAACGTGCCGCGCATTTCCTTTCAGGACGCGCTCAAAGGCTCGGGGCTGGATATCGGCACATCGACCAACCCGATTCTTGCAGCGGCCTCGGACCTTTTGGTGCTGTTCGGGCGTCTGCGCACCGGCATGGTCGAGATGCAGGCGATCCCGCTGCGCGATCACGTCATTCGCGAGATCGGCGAATTCGTCCGCAAGGCGCAGGAAAAGAGCGTGCCGCCGGAGGACATCGACGTTGCGCGCTATGCGCTGGCGGCGACCGCCGATGACATCGTGCAGACCATTCCCGGCAGCGATCCGGGCTATTGGCAGCAATATTCCATGGCGGCCGAGTTGCTGAACGACCGTTCCGCCGGTATCGGGTTCTTCGCCCGGCTCGAACATGTGATCGCCTATCCGGCGCAGCGCAAAGATCTTTTGGAGCTTATGCTGACCTGTCTCTATCTCGGGTTCGAGGGCAAATATCGCACGGAACCCAATGGCATGGCGATGCTGGCGCGGTTGCGCAACGAGGTCTACCAACGGCTGCGCTCCGTGGTGGAACGTCCCAAACCCGATCTCTCGATCAACTGGTTGCCGGTGATCTTTTCCGGCAAACGCAATGGTGTCGGGATGCCGCTCTGGGTGGTGGCCGGGATGGGGGCTGGCATGGTGGTGGCGCTGTTTGCGACGCTCTCGTGGATTCTGTCGAATGACACCAATGCGGCACAGGCCGCGATCCTGCGTCTCAACGACCCGAACGCCACCGTCGCCATCGAGGGCCAGAGCTTTGCCGCCTCCGCAACGCCTTATGTGGGTGAGGTGGATACGGCGCAACTCGACCGCATCCGTGGTGCGCTGGCCTCGGAGATCGACAGCGGTGCTCTGAGTGTGGCGGAAAAAGGCGATTACATCATGATCCGTGTCGGCGATGTGCTGCGCTTTGGCTCAGGCTCCGCCGATCTGACCTCGGATTTTACCGCGCTGGCGCAAAGCATTGGTCAGACGTTGGATGGTGAGCCGGGCGAGATTGTGGTCGAGGGCCATTCCGACAGCATCCCGCTGCGCGGCACCGGGCGGTATCGCACCAATGAAGAACTGTCGGAGGCGCGCGCCACCACGGTGCGCGATGTCTTGGCGCAAAGCCTTGGCGATCCGTCGCGCATGAGCGTGGTGGGCGTGGGGCCGAACGATCCGATTGACACGAGCGGCACGCGCGAGGCGCAGGCCAGGAACCGCAGGGTCGAAATTCTCCTGCAACAGGAAAGCAAGATATGAGAGTATTCGGCGTTTCGCCACGGAAGCTCTGGAGCTACACATGGCTCCGGTTGCCGATCCTGACCCTTGGCGTTGTGATCCTGAGCCTTGCGATCTGGTTCGGGCTGCGGATGACCGGCGTGAGTTGGTTGGTGTCGCCATGGACCCGTGGCGGGCTGATTGCGCTCATTCTCGGGGCCATCGCTTTGTCGGCTCTGATCAAATATCTGCGTCGTAGAAAAGCGTCAAAAGCTCTGGAGGAAACGCTTGTCACCCCCGGAGATGGCGACATCTTGTCCGAACGGATGCAAGAGGCGCTCGGGCGGCTCAAGAAATCTGGCGGTGCGACCTATCTCTACGATCTGCCGTGGTATGTCATCATCGGTCCGCCGGGGGCGGGCAAGACGACGGCGCTTTTGCACTGTGGTCTGGATTTTCCGGGTACTGACAAAGAGGCCGTCGCGGGCTTTGGCGGCACGAAGAATTGCGATTTCTGGTTTGCCGAAGACGCCGTTCTGATCGACACGGCGGGCCGTTATACGACCCAGGACAGCGATGCCACGGCCGACCGCGAAAGCTGGCAATCCTTTCTGACGGAACTCAAGAAGGCCCGCTCGGACCAGCCGGTCAACGGCGTTTTGCTGGCGTTTTCCTGCGAAGACATCATGACCGCCGATGCGGCCCAGTTGGAGCGTCATGCTTTGACCGTGCGCCAGCGTCTGGCCGAGTTGAACAAGACCCTGCGCATCGACGTGCCGGTCTATGTCATGTTCACCAAGGCCGACATCGTGGCCGGCTTCCGGGATTATTTCGGGCCTCTGGGTGAGGATCGTCGTCGCCGTGTCTGGGGCGTCACCTTCCAGACCCGTGACCGCAAGGAAGACACCTATAAAGAGGTCTCGACCGAGTTCGACAAGTTGATTTCGCGGCTCTCCGACGAGGTCACCGATCGTCTGCACGAAGAACACGACCCGGTCGCGCGCATCTCGATTTTCGGATTCCCCGGCCAGATGGCGCTGATGCAGCGCAATCTCACCGATTTCCTGCGCCGGATTTTCCAAAAACCCGAAGAGGTCCATGCCATTCTGCGCGGGTTCTATTTCACCTCCGGCACACAAGAAGGCACTCCGATCGATCAGGTGCTGGGCGCGATGGCCTCGGGCCACGATCAGAACGCGGGTTTCCAACCCGGTTTCATGTCCGGCAAAGGGCGCAGCTATTTCCTGCACGACCTGCTGAAAAAGGTGATCTTCGCCGAGCGCGATTGGGTCGGATATGATTTCAAATCCATGCGCCGCCGCCGAATTTTGCGCACGGGCGCGACGGGGCTGATCGCTACGGTCTGTCTCGGCGCGATGGGGCTTTTCGGCTATAGTTTCTGGCAAAACGCCACGCTGGTGCGACAGGCGAATGCGGCGATGAACCAATATACGGTCGAGGCGCAGGACATTCTGGCCGAGCCGATCATCACCGATCCGGCGACGCGTCCGGTGCTTGGTGCGTTGAACACCGTGCGCAACCTGCCGGGCGGGTATGGCGATACGACGGAGCAGCCGTTTGTCGAGCGCATGGGCCTGTCGCGGCGTGACAGCATCCGAAAATCTGCCACCGAGAGCTATTCCTACGCGCTCGAACACATGCTCCGCCCGCGCATGATGTTGCAGCTCGAAAACACCTTGCCACAGCTTTTGGCAACGCAGGATTACGAACAGGCCTACCGCGCGCTCAAGGTCTACCTGCTGGTCGCCAAGGCGCAACCCGGCAAGGGCGACGATACCGCGATCCAGTCGTGGTTTGCCGAAGCCTGGGCGCGGGAATATTCCGAACCGGGGCTCGAAGTGGCTTATGGCGCAATCAACGATCACCTTGACGCCATGTTGGCGCTCGATGATCGGGTGACGCCCGCGCTTCAGCCCAACAAGGAACTGGTGGAAACCGCCCAGCGTCAGATCGCGACCTTGCCTCTGGCGCGGCAGGCCTATAGCTCGATCCTCGGGCAGGCGGCGGGTATGTCGCCGCTCAATGTTTACGAACAGCTGTCCGACACACAGGTCGATCAGGTGCTGCGCACCGTCGACGGCACGGCGCTCTCCGATCTGACTGTGCCGGGGCTCTTTACGTTTTCGGGCTACTGGGGCGTCTTCAAGGAAGAACTCGCCTCCGCGCAGAGCCGTCTCGACGAGGAGCGCTGGGTGTTGGGCGAGCCTGGCAAGGCGGACTATCAGACCCAGCTTGTCGGTCTGAACCGCGATATTCATGCGCTCTATCAGGCGGATTTCGTGGATGCGTGGCAAAGCATTCTGGACAGGATCGAACTGGTGCCGATGGCCGATCCGTCGGGGCAATATACCTCGCTCACCATCGCCGCGGCCCCCTATGCTTCGCCGGTTCTGAAACTCGCCGAGATGGTGGACCGCGAAACACGTCTGAGCCGATTCCTCGACATTGTCGAGAACATGGAAATCTCGCCCGAGGCGCTGGCCTCCGGCGACATGAGCGGCGAGTTGTCGAATGCGGGATTCAGCGCTGTGGAGCGCCGTTCAGGGTCTTTCGAACGGATTTTCCTCAATGCGCTCAAGAACAAAGCCAAGTTCCAGGAACGCGCCGCGCCCTCCGCGACGGCCCCGACAGAGCGGCGGCAGATCGAGAATATCGAACGCCGGTTCGAGAAATGGCACGCGCTGGTGAAAGGCGATGCGGATCAACGCAAACGCCCGATTGATGCGGTGCTGGCGAGCCTTGAGGAGTTGTTGCAGGATCGCAAATTCGCCGCGAGCGGAGGCGAGACGCTCAACAACATGGGTCTGCAAAGCGCGCTTGGAAAGCTGACGCAGGGCGTACCGTTTTACCCGGATACGATGGTGCGCTTTGTCAACCAGATCGAGCGTGAATTCCTGACCGTAACCACCAATGCCAATATGGAAGAACTGCAACGCCTTCTGTCTGAGGAGGTGACGACCTTCTGCACTCAGAACGTCTCTGGCGCTTTCCCCTTTTCAACGAACGGACGGCATATTTCGACCGCCGCCTTTGGCGAGTTCTTCGGCTACGGCGGGAGGATGGAGAAATTTTACGATGCCCATCTGCGTGAATACACCCAACGCAGTCCCGATGGTGAGATCGTGCCGCGCGACGACAGCGACATCGGGGACCGGCTGGCTCCCGCGACGCTTGCGCAATTCGGTCGTGCCGAGCGCATCCGTCAGGCGTTTTTCGAACCGGGCAGCATGAAGCCCTCGGTGAGTTTCACCCTGTCGCAGCGCGCCTCCTCCGAGACCGTCGAAAGCGTTGCCATGTCCTTTGGTGGGCGTCAGGCTCAGCTGTTCCCGAATTCCTCAGGGGTCTCGCTGACCTGGCCAGACGATGTAACGGAAGTGGTGTTCCAGCTCCTGCCCAAGGCCAAACGTGGCGCCGCCAATGGTCTGCGCTTTGCCGATGGACGCTGGGCTTTGGCGGAGTTCATCAACGCCGGTGTGGCCCGTCCGTCGGGCAGTCGCGTCGATGTGACCCATAATGTCGGTGGGCGCCCGGTCTCTTTCCGACTCGAATTTGATAGCATCACTGTGCCGTTCCTGATGAAGGAACTGCGCGATTTCTCTTGTCCCACAACTTTGGAATAACCGTTCGTTTTAACCAGTCCTGCTCAAGGTCTCGCTCTCGTGATCCCATTTCTTTACGGCAAACATCCCGCCTTTGGCGATTTTCTCTCCTACGGGGGATCGGGGGGCTTGGTCTCCGGCCTCGACCAGTGGCTGGAGCCGGTGCTGACCGCATTGCGCGACAGTCTGGGCGACGGCTGGCCGGTGATCTGGCAAAGCGCGCCGGTGCTCAGGTTCTGGATCGGGCCGGATGTTTTGGGCGTGCCGGCCTATGGCCTTTTCCTGCCCTCGCGGGATCGGGTGGGCCGCCAATACCCGCTTCTGGTTGGCGTGACCGACCCGGAGGGCGAGGGCCATGCCGGAGTGCCGCCGACCGATCCGCGCCATGACGAGGCAATCTATGATGCGATTTTTGCGCATATCGCCGGGGTGCAACCGCCCGAGGGCGGGTTTCGCGGCGGTGCGGATTTGCTCGAAGGCCTCGACCTGCCATCTTCTCCTGCGCTCATGTGGGAAGAGGGGCTGAGTGGGACGATCTGGGGCCAGCGCAACGATGGCGATCTGGCGCGGCTCCTGAAAGATGCCGCAGGTGTCGAGGCTGAGCGCGCCGAATTTCGGCGCAGCCATTGGTGGCACCCGGAACAGGGGCCGCGCGCCGCCGGGTGGTTGGCATGTGATGGGCTGCCGGGGGCGGATGCGCTTGGCTGGCTGCTCACGGAGCGGCTGCGACCTTTGCAGGATGAGACGGGGCCAGACCATACTCAAGCCTCCAGTGAAGAGGATCGGACATGACGGATCTCGGACGACGTTTTCGCTTCGACAGTGCGCTCAAAAGCGATGTGGGACGGGTGCGCAAGATCAACGAGGACAGTGCGCTCTGTCTCACGGACAGCGGCATTTGGGTCGTGGCCGATGGCATGGGGGGCCATGCCGCGGGGGATTTTGCCAGCCAGACCATCACCGGGATGCTCGAAACCGTGGGCGTCCCTGTGTCGCTTGACGATCTGAAGGTGCGTTTCATGGAACGGCTTTCACTGGCCAATGCGCGCATCATTGCTCATGCCCAGTCGCTGGGCGGTGGCACGGTGGGGGCGACGCTGGCCTCAGTGCTGATCCATGGCGACCGGTTCGCCTGTGTCTGGTCCGGCGACAGCCGGGTCTACCGGTTCTGTGCCGGGCAGCTTATGCAGATCAGTCGGGATCATACCGAGGTGCAGGCGCTTCTGGATGCCGGGTCGATCACCGAAGATCAAGCCGCCAACTGGCCGCGCAAAAACGTCATCACCCGCGCCATCGGGGTCACCGACATTCCGCAATGCGATGTGGTTGAGGATGTTTTGCACGATCGGGATCTGTTCCTGATCTGCTCGGACGGGCTGACGGAATATTATGAGAATGACGAGATCGCTTCGGTCCTTGCGGCGTCTGAGGACGCGGATCTCGACAGCCTGTGTGCGCAGTTTGTCTCCACGGCCGTGGAACGCGGTGGCAAGGACAATATTTCGGTTGTTCTGTTTCGGTGTCATGAAACTCCGCCGGATCGTCAGGAGGCGCTTTGGGCCTTTCCGGAATTCGAGGGCACGCTATGAGCGAAGACGAAAAGACGATCCCGCCCTCAGAGGAACAGGTGCCGGTTCAGCCGGATGCTGAGCCGGAGCAGACCGGGGAAGAAGACGAACGCACGGTTTGGGCCGTTTCTGTGGAGACCGAGGATGAGGCGACAATCTTCGCGCCCCAAATCACACCTTCGGCCGATGTCGCGGACGACAAGACGATCCTGACCCCCTTGCCCTCGCCGGGCCTGCCGGGGACCGCCTCGACCGCGAACCCGGAGGCGACGGTTTTTGCCGGGGTGCCTGCGTCGTCCGGCGAAGAGACACCTCCCGACATTCCCGACGCGACGGTACTCGCCGGTGTTGCCGCACCTGTCGTCGCCGGTGCGGCCAGCGGTGCCGCCGGACTTGCGTCCTCCGCGACGCCCCGCCCGGTGATGGTGCTCGAACCCGGCACGGTGATCAACAACATGTACCGGGTCGAAAGCGCGCTGGATCAGGGCGGTATGGGCCGGGTGTTCCGAGGCGAGGAAATCGGCACCGGTGAACCCGTCGCGATCAAGGTGATCCTGCCGGAAATGGCCGAGGATCAGAAGGTCGAACAGATGTTCAAGCGCGAGGCGCGCACCCTGCGCCAGCTGCATCACCCGGCCATCGTGCGCTATTTCGCCTATGTGCCGCCAGACGAGCGGATGAACCTTCATGCACTGGTCATGGGGTTCATCGAGGGCACGAAGCTCTCGGATCATCTGCGCGAAAAAGGCGCTTTGAGCACGGAGGACGCCTGTCGCCTGTTCTCGCGGCTCGCCGACGGGTTGCGTCGGGCGCATGAGATCGGGGTCATTCACCGCGATCTCTCGCCGGATAACGTCATGCTTCAGGATGGCGACATCACCCGTGGCGTGCTGATCGACTTCGGTATTTCACGCTCCTCCAAGGTCAAGGATGTGACCATCGGCAATGAGTTCGCGGGCAAGCTGAAATTTGTCTCTCCGGAACAGATCGGCGCCTTTGGTGGCGAGGCAGATGGGCGTTCGGATGTCTATTCTTTGGGGCTTTTGCTGATCGCAGCGCTCACCGGTAAGGCGCCGCAGATGGGCGATACCATCGTTGACGCCGTGCAAAAACGTCAAAGCATTCCCGATCTCTCCGGCATTCCGGGACCGTTTCAAACCTTGCTCTACGCTATGCTGCAACCCAATCCGGCGCAGCGGATGCCGGATATGCAATCCGTGATTGCGGGGCTCGACATGATTTCAGGCGGCCAGACCGGGGCGGCGAACACATTGACTGGCACGCTGACTGGGATGGGCGGGAGCTTAGCGGGGGTGGGCACCGGAATGGGAGGGTTTGCCCCAACGCCGACTACCCACGCGGTTCCGGGGCTGCAATCCGGGCCAACGGCAAGCCATCTGGGCCTGCAAAACGTCACGGCCAGAGGGTTTGATGACATCCCTGACCTCGAAGAACCGCCGGAGCCGAAAAGCCGCAGCGGTCTGGCCCTGACCCTGAGTTTCGCGCTTCTTGCCGCGGCTGTTGGGGGCGGGGCCTATTATTGGTGGCGCAGTCATCCGATCGAGGCCGGAATAGAGCTCGATCGCAGCGGGTTGAGACGTGATGAGACCACGGTCGCGGGCCATTTGGCGGTGCAGGCCGGGGACGCCTGCGCCTATGCCTCGCAACACACACAATCAGGACCGATTGATGCGCTCAGTGATAGCGGCACGGCCTTTGCCGGGCTGACGGAAAACTGGCCTTTCGGGCCTTTGCCGGAGATCAGCGAGACCGTAATCGCGACACCGCAATGCGCCGCGCTCAGCCTGGCCCAGCCCTTTCTAGGGACAGGGCGCGCGCCGATTGCCATTGGCTTCGATGCGCAACGCGTCTCGCGCCAGACAGGGGTCGAAGGCACGATCCGGGGCACGGAGGATCGCCAGATCTGGCTCTCTATCGTCGCGCCGAACGGGCGGGTGTTTTCGCTCTCGCGCCAGCTCGACGCGCAGATTGGCAACACGCGCCGCTTCTCCTTTCGCCTGCCGTCGGCTCAACCCGGCGTCTATGTCATCGTCGCCACGGCTTCCGAAGCCGCTTCGGTTCGTGCGGGCGCGATGAAGGATGGCACGGAGGCCAGTGTGATCCTGCCGTTGATCGGTCGGGAAATGGCGGAGGACGCGGCGGGCTATGTCGCTGTGGGGGCGCTGACGATCACGCCGTGATTTCACTAAAGCGTTTCGACTTTAACTCGATTTATCACGTAAAGTCGAAACGCGCGCTCCGCTTTAACGCAGATCGAAACTGACGAGTGCAAAGCGACTTTGCTCTAAGCGGTCGTGATCGAGCGCGGAAAAGACGTCTTCGGCGCTGCGTCCGTCCATTTCGGTCAGGCCGAAGGGCCCGTCTTCGCTGCCCAGCACCATCAGGATTTGCCGGGTCTTGCGCCCAGAGCCAACCCGCGCCACCGGTGCGGAAATCATCGGAATGCCATTCTCAATCGTGGTGAAGCGGGACAGGTCCTGCACCACGCCATTGTCGTCGATCATGAGCACCGCAATATCGAGCCCGCCCGCACCGGAGACCTGTGCTTCGATGGTGTCGCCGCTTTCCAGGTTGGTTGAGGCAAGGCTCAAACCGATGCGTGCGGCGGGATAAGACGCTGTCAGGGCCACCGCGTCGAGGGCGGCGCATTGCCGGGGGTCGATCTCTTCGCGCACCCGCGTCACGGTCCCGAAACCCTCCAGTATCGTCGCGCTGTAGGTGTCGAGTGCGTTGCGATCCGCCCCGATCAACGACAGACCGACCTGCCCATCCGCGCCGCGACGGGGCAGGGCCAGCGTGCAGCGCGGCGTTTCGTTGGCGCGGATGCGGGTCAGGAGTTGACCGATGGTCAGATCGGCGGCGCTGGCATTGGCGAGGGGCGCACCGAGGCCTGTGGGGCCGATTTGCGGTGTGGTGGGCTCGGCCTCTTCTCCGGTCTCAGGCACGCGCGGCGGCACACTGGTGGGCACGCGGGGAGGTTCTAGGGCAGCCAGATCCAACGGGCTGTCGGGCAGCGGCGGCTGAGTGAACAGGCTGTCCGGTGTTTCGAGCGAAATATCCCCTGAGAAAGGCGAGGGCGCATAGCCTCCGGCCTCGGCCAAGGGCGAGACGAAATTGTCCTGCACAAGGCTTTGTTCGGTGGGCAATGCAAGCCCCTCTTGCGGCTCGGAAATCTCGGGCGCCACAGGGAGCGGTCGAGGATCTGGCTCTGCGATGTTTTCCTCGGCAGTTTTCTCTTCGCCAGTGTCCACTTCGACGATGTCCGGCTCAGAAACAGGCGTCTCGTCCTCGCCCGTCGGCGCAGGCTCCGCCGCCTCTTCAAGGGCACCGTCCAGATTGGTTTCGGCGTCTTCTTCTGAGGCAATATCTTCGGGAATCTCGGCGATGGGGGCGGTGTCGACGTAGTTTTCGAGATCGAGAATTTCGAGACTGATCACCAGCTCCGGTTCATCTTCTTTCGGGGGGATGATCGCCAGAGAGGCCGTTGACAACAAAAGCAAAGCCGCGCCGTGAAACAGCAGAGAGCCCGTGAAGGGCAGGGCCCATTGACCGGGCTTCATGCGGTCATAGGGCAGGAAACTCACACTCCGTCCTCCGCAGAACGGTGGAGGGTCACGAGGCGAATTTCTACCGCGATGAGCTGTTCGGCGGCGAGCGCATCCATGAGATCAAACGCGCGCGTCTCGCGGTCGGCCAGCACATGCAGCACCGGGTGGTCGATCAGAAGATCGTTCAACGTGCCGGGCACAACAGGTGCGCCATCCAGCATCATGGCCCCATCGCCTTCAACGATCAAAAGCGGTTTCGGCAGGAGATCGAGCGGCAGGTCTTCGGTCTCGGGCAAGCGGACCTGAAACTCCCCTGCGCCGATCAGCGAGCCGGTGGTGAGAAAGAAAAAGATCAGCAAAAGCACGATGTTGACGATCGCCAGAGAGGAATCCAGCTTGATCTTCAGCTCCGGCGGATGCAGGCGCTGGCCTTTCATGGCGCCTCCCGAATGATCTGAACCCCGGCGATTTCGGCGCCTTCGAGGGCGGAGAGGGCTGTCGCCACATCCTGCACCCGTGCCGTGGCGGTGATCGCCAGAACAAGCTGCCCTTGTGCGTCCTGCTGGCCGAGCGCCTGCGCCAGATCCGAAAGCTGATCCGTGGCAAATTCCTGCCCGTCGACGGCGACATGGCCTTCGAGAAGGCGCCAGACCGTGACCTCAGCCCCGGCCAGAGGCGCATCGGGGGCCGCGTCGGGATCGGCGGTCAGGGCGGTGGTGTCCTCGGGTAGGGCCTCCCCTTCGGTCTCAGACGGTGCGCTTTGCAGGGTGAGAAGCGAATAGGGCGTGAGGCTCGAGGAGAGCATGAAAAAGATCAGAAGCTGAAACATAGCGTCCGCGAGCGGCGTCAGGGCGAACCTGTAACGTCGTTTGCGGACGGGCAGGCTGGAGATCAGGATGCTCATGATGCTCGTCCGAACTCAGGCGGCCTTGGCTTTGGGATCAACGCGGCCGTGGATGGAGGCCGACATCAGCGCTTCCATCATGTTGCGCTCGCGGTCGATCCGGCTTTCGAACCAGGTTGCGACGAAGAAGGCGACGAGAGCGATGGCGAGACCGGCGGCGGTGGTCGACAGCGCCACATAAATCCCTGAGGCGAGCTGTGTCGGGTCCACGGCGCCATTGGTCTGGGACAGAACACTAAAGGCGTCGATCATGCCGATGACCGTGCCCAAAAGCCCAAGCATGGGCGCCGCTTGCACAACCATATCGAGCGAGCGCATACGTTCGCTCATCCGCGCCAGTTCGATGATCGCGGTCTGGCGCGACAGTTCCTCGGCATAGGTCAGATCGCTTGGGCGGGCCCGCACGCCGGAGAAGGCGGCTTGCAACACGCGCGCCAGAATCGAGTCGCGTTTCGAGGCGGCTTGCACGGCGCTGTCCACTTTTCCCGAGAGCCAGTCGTCGAGGATTTTCTCAGCCGCCTTGCGTTTGCCGACCCCCATGCGGGCGAATTGCGTGAATTTGTAGATCGCCACACTGACGGTGAAAAAGGACAGGGCCGCGAGGGCGATGTAGATCGTGACAGCGACGATTTGGAAAATGCTGAAACTCATGAGCGACCTCTGAGCGCGAGATGGGAGGGGAGGGTGCCATTGTGGGCGTAAAACTTGAAAAAAATATATGAATCCAGTACGGTGGAAAAAGACACAGAGGCCCCCAAGAAAGAAACACTGCCTGTAGTAGCGGTCCACATGGCCGAGGAGTCAACAGGCTCGTCTGGATTTTGACCGTCGCTTACGGTCGATATCAGCGATAAACACCAATCAGATAATTCGGCACCGCAGCCTCTCCGACTTGATCGACAAAGGAGGTTTCGCCGTAGGGGGCGATTTCGGGCGACATGGGGGGGAGGAGCTGTTGTTCGGTGGAGGTAAGTGGTGTGTCGCTGTAAAGTACAGTCATACCGTGTTTCGCCCGTTGCGTCTCCGTGATTCTGGTCGCGTTGGTGACTGGTTCTACTGTTATATGTGCCATGACGGATAAGGGGTCAGAGACAGAGGGTGCCGAGGCTGTATCCGTCGACGCTGCACGCACATGAGATACTGTTGTTGTGACGCTATCCATGACATTTTCGGACGTCTGCAGAACAGCACTTTGCGGGATATTTCCGGTAATCACGTCAGGAGTTAAACGGGGAATCGTCGCAGACTGGTCGATACAAGACATGGTTTCCGATCCACTGATCAGACAATGGCTGTATGAAAGGCCAAACGCAGAAGCGACAGACAGACTGGCTGCTCCCATAAAGAACAAAATACGCTGTTTCATAGCTCAAGTTTAGCACAACTACTTACAGAAAGCATAAACAGAATCTGATTTTATAAGATTTTTTCCACGAGATGGCACCGTCGCCCTTACCAGCCTGCCCTAAGATGAGCCGTGTTGCATAGAGTTTACCAGATGTTGTAGGCAGGCTGTGGTAAAACTCTTGGTTTGATGGGAAGGTCGCGTGGCGGAAATGTCGCATGTGAGATGCCGTTTTTTTCGCGCCCGCCAAGGTTTTCGCCGCATAGCGATTTCCAGACATGCTGTGCCCCGGCTTTTAGGCGCGGTGGTCGCAGTCTGCTTTGTAAGCCCCGCCGAAGCACGCTTTCAGGTCTGCAACCAAACCTTCGATGTGGTCAATCTTGCCATCGGGCAGTGGGATTATGACGCTTGGGAAACCTCTGGTTGGTGGACCATCGGGCCGAACCAATGCGCGGATGTGATCGAGGACGATCTGACCTCGCGCTTTGTCTATCTTTACGCCCGTGACGTGTTCAACAAGACGATGGTTTCGGGCACGACGGAGATGTGTCTCGATCCGGGCGAATTTCGCATTCGTGGGCATGAGGATTGTCTCGTGCGCGGCTATCTCAGCGCCCCGTTTTTCGAAGTCGACACACGGCGCTCCGAGCGCTGGACCTTCTACATCCAGACCCGATAAGAGGCGCGGTAAATTTCGCGCGTTTTCTAAGCGCTGGGCTTGCCGCACCCGAGGCGTTTCGCTTATCGTGGAGCGGTATTTGAAACGTAATCTATTCCAGGCGTGAAGAGGGACGGCGGTGCAAAAGTCCGAAGAGAACGGAAGGGTCACAGGACGTGCCCGGACTGCGCGCTTGGTCGGTGGGCGTTTTCTAAGCAGCATCCTTCTGTTGACATTTGGCTCCGGTCTTCACGCCCAGAGTTTCGATGCGCGTCCGATCACCTTCGACCCGGCGCCCGGAGAGTCGCCTTTGGTTGTGGCCTATGAGCCTGCTGCAGAGCTGCCCCGGCTGATCCGTTTCACGACTGTGCCAGAGGCGCAAAGTGGCGAAGCCATCGCGCCGCGTGCCGGGTTTCCCGCCCCTTCGATTATCCTCGGGCGCGTGGCCTCCGGGACGGAGGAAAGCTATGGCATCGAGCGGTTGATGCCGGAAACCGTGGCGCAATTTGCCTTTCCCTATAATGACGTCGAGAGCCGCAATGCGCTTCGAACCTCCGACCCTGAGATGTTTCGTGCGCTGGTGAGCCAGGGCCATATCGATCCGCCGGTGAACCGGGTTGCCGTGGCGCTGCAAGAGGAATTGCAGCGGATGAATTGTTACCGTTCGTCGATTGATGGCGACTGGGGGGCTGGCTCGCGGCGCGCGGCGACGGAGTATTTCCGCACCAGCGGGGTAAACGACAACGGTCTCGGGTCGACCGCCACAGTAGAGCTGTTCCGCAGCATTGTGCTGGGCGGCGACACCACCTGTGTCGTGGCGGCGCAGACCAACACGCGCAGCAACCGTCCCTCCGGCAGCGGCAGCCGGCCTGCGTCCGGCGCGTCTTCGGGCTCTTCCGGCAGCTCAGGTGGTAGCTCTGGCAGCAGCTCCGGTGGCTCCGGGCCGTCGATTTCCGGCGGCGGTGTCGGCGTGTTCCGCTAAGGCGTTTGGATGAAAATCGAGGTCGATCCGAATTTCAAAGGCAGTGGACGCCAGGCTGCCCGACGGCGACGCAGCCGGTTGATGCGCCGGATCGGTGCAGGGCTTGGTGGGATTGCCCTTATGGGCGGGATTGCGGTCATCGTCCTGCGGCCCGATGCCGGGCCTGCACCAGACGCGGAGGAGCCGGTTCTGGTGCAGATGGGTGAAACCGCTGATGAAACCGTGCAAATCGTTGCAGCCGGGGCCGAGGCGTTTCTGAACATCCGGGGCGCGCCGATGATCCTGACCCTGCCCGAAGGCAACGCCAATCTTGGCGAGCGCCGTCTGGTGGCCGGGGTGTCGCTTGAACCCGGACGGTTTCCGGCGGGGCGGCATTTCGACCAGCTTGAGGACGCGTTGTTTGACAGCAACCAGAGGGTGCAACTTTCCATTCCCTCCTCCAGCGCCGATCTGGCCGCTTTCAACGCCCGCCGCTCCGATGGCATCGCGCTTGGGGCGCAACAGGTTTCCGTCGATGTCGGCCTGCCCGAAGAGGTCTCTGCAGGCACCGAGGTGGATGTCGAGGACGGGCGCGGCAGTTGGGGGGAGGTCATCGGCGCAAGCGGCACGGTGGAAGCGCAGGAGGTGCGCTATATCGAGACGGTGATCGAAAACACCACGACCTCGGCCTTGAGCACCCCGTCCCCTGAGCGCCAGTCGCTGTTTCGCGAGGCGCTCGAAGATGTGCCGGAGCCGCGCAAGCTCACCGACATCCTGACGGCGCAGAGGCTCTCCGACACCGAGATCGAACGCGTCCTTGCGGCCCTGTCCCGCGAAGCGGAGGCGGCGGGGCTGGCGATTGAGCGGCTTACGGAGTTGCCCGCCCGTAGTCTGGTCGCGATGCGGCTCGATGACACGCGCTACGAGGCGCGGCTGTTGCAAATGTCGATCTACGGGCCGGACGGCTATCTCATGACGCTGGTACAGCCGCGTCCGGGCCGCTTTGTCTCCGGTGCAGATCCGTGGTTCTCCAGAGATCTGCGGTCTCTCGCCAACCGCGCCCTGGCGGCGCGTGGCACCGAAGGTCAGCTCAGGCTCAAGGACGCGATCTATTCGCTGACCCTGCGCCACCAGATGCCTTCCGATCTTGTCGGCGAATTGCTTGTGATGCTGGCGCGGGTTCAGGATCTCGACCAGATTGTCGACGAAAAGGACCGGATCCGCATTCTCTACGCCGAGGAGGGGGCGGATCTCCCGGCTGGGCGTATCGCCTTTGCATCGCTGACCGGACCGGAACTCGATTTGAAATGCTACGTGACACGCGGACCGCGCGAAGATGCACCCTATGCATGTTTCGATCCTTCGAAACCGCAGGGCCCGGCCTATGGCGGCGGTGGCGGACTTTTGCCCGGTTTCATCGTGCCTGTGGCGGGGACCAAGACTTCGGGCTTCGGGCCGCGGTTCCATCCGATCCTGAAGAAAACCGTCAATCACGACGGGCTCGACTGGGGCGCGCCGGTGGGCACGCCGGTCCATGCCGCCGCGGCGGGCACTGTGATCCGGGAGGAATTTTCCGGCGCTTACGGCAATGTTGTCGGGCTCAGACATGCGAATGGATATGAGAGCCGCTATGCACATCTCAACGCCTTTGCCGATGGGGTGAAGGTGGGGGATGAGGTTCAGGCGGGCGACCTGATCGGCTATGTCGGCACCACCGGTCGCTCGACCGGCCCGCATCTGCATTTCGAAATCCGGCTGAACGGACAGGCCATCGATCCGACCGGCAGCAGCCATGGTTCGCAAGCCGTGGAGGCTTTGGTCAACCGCATCATCCGGGTCGAAAGTGCCGGCAATGCGCGGGCCAAGAACACACGCTCCTCGGCCACCGGGCTTGGGCAGTTCATCGACGGAACATGGATCAGGATGATGAACACCTATCGCCCCGATCTGGTGCGCAGCCTTGATCGCGCCGCACTTCTGGAACTGCGTTTCGACCCGGCGCTGAGCCGGGAAATGGTGACCAATCTGGCGCGTGAGAATGAGGCCTATCTGCGCGCGCGCGGCCATGTCATCACGCCGGGGCGGCTTTATCTGGCGCATTTCCTCGGACCGGCGGGGGCGGATGTGGCACTTAAGGCGACGACGCAAACGCCCGATGCCTCTGTTCTGGAGGTGATGGGTCCCGCCGTTGTGCGGGCCAATCCATTCCTGACAGGGTGGAGCGTGTCGCAAATGGCCGCTTGGGCGGATCGCAAAATGAACGTCTCGGGCATTGGGCCGGTGGTCGCACAGGCCGCGACGCCGAGCGTGCCTCTGACCGCCGAAACCAAGCGATATGTCTCGGCGGTGGATGGGCTTTTGAACCGTTTGTGAAGACTGTGCGAAGTTTCGCTCAATCGGGTTTTTAGGGCTGTCGAACAGCATGGGGCCGGTTGACAGAAGGGGCGATAAGGTCCTCTATAAAAACAAATTTTTACCAGTAGGATTCTCAATATGTCAGGTGCCAGTGTTCAACCCGGAGCAACCCCGGCCGCGAGCCAGATCAATCATGCCGGAAACGTGCTGAGGCCGCAGTCCTGTAGCGATATTTCATCGAAAACCGCCAATCTTCAGCGCACGATTTCTGCCGCAGAACAGCACTTTGAGGCGCAATTGCGCGCGCTCGATCAACAAAGCTTTGCCAATAAGGGCGTCTTTTGGGCGTCGATCATCAAGGACAGCTGTGTCGCCTTTCTCGATGTGGGGGCCAATGTGCTTGAAATCGTCGGTATGAAGCAGGCGGCGACCGTGGCGTCGCAAGGCGTGAACGCGATCCAGATTTCCGGCACAGCGGCGGAATGGCACGCCGGGCAGAAATCGGCGTCGCAGGCCCTGACCAGCATGGCGAAAACGGGTGTGTCTGCGATCCCGACCAACTCGGCGGCGGGGCAGGCCGGGAAATTCATCGGCGGCTCTTTCGTGGGGGCGGGCGAGATTGCGGTCAATGGACCGCAACAGGCGCAGTCCGAGACACAGAATATGGCCATGGGCTATGCGCGCGACCAGATCATCGGCACCGCTGATCTTATTGCCAAAGCCGCCGAAGAAGGCGATGCGTCATGGGGCACAGGGCTCGGCAAAGTGATGAACGGGGTGAAGGGGCTCGTGGCGCTTCAGACCTACGACCAGAATCTGAACAAAAGCATGGACACCTATTTCGATGAGAAGGTCTCCATCGACACGCGCACTTTCACGCTGAAACTTCAGTTCCGCCGCAAATTCGCCGAGCTGAAAACCCAGCTTCGCACGCTCGAAGCGATGCTACAGCAATGTCTGGCGGAAAACGATCTGGCGTAGGCGCTGCGCCGTTTTGATTTCAGGTTTTGTCCGGGTGGTGCCCCCCAATTGGGGGGCATTTTTTAATCGTCTTTCTGACCGATCAAGGACGGCAGAAAAATGTAAAGCAAGGAGGGCACGGCGATCACCGCCGCGCTGGCCAAAAGCGCCAGGAAGGTCGACGCCCCTGTGTCATTGACGACCACGAAGGTGACCACCGCACCGCACACAATGGCCAGAAGAAAGACTGAAAAGGCGACAAGACGCAAAAATTTGGCCAGATGTTTCATTGCAGTTTTTCGATCAGATCATTGGTAAAGGCCTCGAACTGCTGTGGGTTTTGGAGGCGCATGGCATCCATGGTGACAAAGGGCGCCATGGCATCTTCGACAATAAAATAGATCATGTCGAGCTTGGCTGTCATCAGCCGATTGTGAAGACGCGGGTTAATTCTTTGCAACCGTTGCGAGGCATTCGAGGCGCGCTCGACCATGCCGTAGAGCAGGGCTGCCGTGAGGACCAGACCGACGCCGATCTTTGCGGTGCGCTTGGCAATGAATTTCGTAAAGATGTGGATCGAAATGGCTTCGGCGATATAGGTGGTAAGCACCTGTTTTGCCGCTTGTTTCGAGGCGAATTGGATTCCGGAAAGCGCTATCTTATCCACCATCTTGTCCTGCAAGGGATCGGGAAGTTTATCCATGAAATCCGTGACAATGATCTGCACGACGCGGGTGATAATCTTGCGATCCTTGACCGCCGAAAGGATGAGGTCGCCTACGCGATCATATTCAGCGGCATTGTTGCGCTGCGCCTCTTCGCCAAAGGCCCCGCTGTCCTCTACGGCGCGGCGTCCGGCGTAATACAGGTCTTGGGGAAGCTGGGCGACGCCTTCGAGAATGGCTTTGCCGATATCCAACAGATTCATTTTTGCCTCGTTATTCATAAAACACAGAGAAATATTCAGGCCCCGGGTATGAGAGCCGGGTCCAGTGCAGGGACTGCGCCGTGACGCCCTAAACGCGATGGTCCGGGGATGTCATAGCGCAGCTTAAAAGAACGTGTAGGTGAAACCGTCGTCTGTATGCTCGACGGTCACCGTCGCAAACTCCTCGCCCGAGACCATGCGCTCCAACACATGGCGCGACAGTTCCGGCAGGATGGAGTTGGTGATGATATTGTCGATCATCCGCCCGCCGCTGTCGGGGTCGCGGCATTGCTCGGTGATGTAATCCATCACATCCGTGCCATAGACCAGTTCGGCATTGTGCGAGGCCTTGAGGCGTTTGGCGACCGAGCGGAGTTTGAGACGCGTGATGTCCGCAAGTGCCTCATTGCCCAGCGGGAAATAGGGGATCGACACGATCCGTCCCAACAACGCGGGCGGGAAGACATCGAGCTGAAACGGTTTCAGCGCAGCGGACAATTCATCGACATCGGGCTTGGTGTTGCCGTCCTCGGCCATCTCCATGATCACCTCGGTGCCAACGTTCGAGGTCAGCAGGATCAGCGTGTTCTTAAAGTTGATCGGCCGCCCGTTGCCATCCTCCATGATGCCCTTGTCGAAGACCTGAAAGAACAACTCGTGAATGTCGGGGTGCGCCTTTTCGATCTCATCCAAAAGCACCACGGAATAAGGCTTGCGCCGCACCGCTTCGGTCAGACGCCCGCCCTCGCCATAGCCGACATAGCCCGGAGGCGCGCCTTTCAGGAGTGAGACGGAATGGGCCTCCTGAAATTCGGACATGTTGATGGTGATGATGTTCTGTTCGCCACCGTAAAGCGCTTCAGCGAGGGCCAGAGCGGTTTCGGTTTTGCCAACGCCCGAAGGGCCGCAGAGCATGAAGACCCCGATGGGCTTTTCCGGGTTCGCAAGGCCAGCGCGCGAGGTCTCGATGCGTTTGGCGATGGTCTGAAGCCCGTGATCCTGCCCGATCACACGTTCTTTCAACCGGTCCGCCAGCGTCAGAACCGCCTCCAATTCGTCCTGCACCATGCGGCCCGCCGGAATGCCGGTCCAGTCGGAAATCACCGAGGCCACGGATTGCGCATCGACATGGGCGTAGACCATGCGTTCGTCGGGGTTGGCGCCTTCGAGTTCCGCGAGCTTGGCGGCCAGATCGGCGCGGACCTCAGCCGGATCGACGTCTTCGGCCTCGTCTGTGCCAAGGCTGGCGCGCAGTTCGAGGATGCTGTCGACCAGTGCCTTTTCCGCCTCATAGGCGGCTTCGATCCCGACCAGCTCGTCGGCGATCTTCTGTTTCTCCTCGGCGGCCTCAAGGATGCGCTCTTCATCGGTCTGGCCCAATTCGCGCTCGGCGGTTTTCGAGGCGATCTCTGCCTCAAGCTCGCGCAGTTTTTCGCGCATATCGGCAATCCGGGCGGGCAGGGCGGCTTGTGACACCGCAACCCGCGCGCAGGCCGTATCCAGAAGCGACACCGCCTTGTCCGGCAATTGCCGCGCCGGGATGTAGCGATGCGACAGCGAGACGGCGGCGACGATTGCTTCATCGGAGATTCGCACGCCGTGATGTGCCTCCATCGGGCCGAGGATGCCGCGCAGCATATAGGTACAGCGCGCCACATCCGGTTCGTCCACATTCACCGGCTGGAAGCGGCGGGTCAGCGCCGGGTCTTTCTCGAAATAATTGCGATATTCGGACCATGTGGTCGCGGCGATGGTGCGCAATGTGCCGCGTGCCAAGGCCGGTTTCAACAGGTTGGCGGCGTCTCCCGTGCCGGCGTTCCCGCCCGCCCCGATCAGCGTATGTGCCTCGTCGATGAAGAGGATGATCGGGGTCGGCGAGTTTTGCACCTCGTCGATCACGGATTTGAGCCGCTGCTCGAATTCGCCTTTCATGGAGGCGCCTGCCTGCATCGACTGGATGTCCAGCTCGAAAAGCTTCGTGCCCTTGAGCTTGTCAGGCACATCACCCTTGGCGAGCCTCTGGGCAAAGCCTTCGACCACGGCGGTCTTGCCGACGCCCGCCTCACCAGTGAGGATCGGGTTGTTCTGGCGACGGCGCAAAAGCACATCGACGATCTGGCGAATCTCGTCATCGCGGCCCACGATCTGATCCATACTGTCCGCCGCCGCTGTCATGTCCTTGGCAAAGCGCCCAAGGGCGGTGGAGGCACCCGGGCCTTCGGTGCCCTCCGTTGAGGTGCCGCCTGCGCCAATCGAAGACCCGTCCATCGGTTGCAGGTTTTCCTCGTCCGAGGCCGACCACGCCCGCGGGCCTTCGCTCACCACACGCTCGGGCGAGAGATCGCCCAGTTCCGGCGAGAGCCGTTGCAACACACGTTTGCGTTCGCCATGGGACAGGATCGCGACAAGCGCGTGCCCGGTGCGGATTTGTGCCTCGCCAAACAACAGCGTGGCGTAAACCCAGCCGTTGTTGAGCGTCGCGCTCATGATCTCGGAGACCACCGGCATTTCGGTGACGTTCTTGTCGAGCCGTCCGAGCGCATTGGTCAGATCGGTCAAAACCCGCGCCCGGTCGAGGCCAAACTCGCCGATCATCACCGAGATGTCGCTCTTTGGATCGGAGACCACATGGTAGAGCCAATGCAGCAGATCGACGTGACGATGGCCTTCGCCACGCGCCTGTCGCATCGCCTTGATAAACGCGTCATACCCCGTGCGATTGAGCTTGCCTGCATAGGTTTCGACCTGAATTTCCGCAGCCATAATATCTTGTCCCTATTACCCTTTTCGGGCCATTTCGGCCCTTACGTCATGTCCTGTGTGATCCGGAACCGGCAGACCTGTACCCGGTTGCCATCCGTGATTTTTGATGTCGGTTGCACGCCCAGCGGCAGCGCACTCATCCAGCCAAGCTCCATGCTCTGGCCCAATTGTGCCGGCGCAATCGCGCCTTTCGGCAACCAGAGTGCCACGTTGACGTCGAAGAACGGCCCGAGATACCCCGCCACGAGATCCTGAAGCTCGCGCGCCTGCGGTCGACCGGGCAGAAACCCCTTGAACTGTGTCATATCGCGGCAGTCGAGATGCAGCGTCAGTGTCTCGCCCAGCGACCGCGCCCGGCGTCCGGCCCGCATATTCTGGCCCAATGTCATGCCCTGTTGCCCCAGATGCGAGAGGTCTTCGGGCGCAAAGGGCAGCCAGCTTGCGACAAATTCCTCGACCCGCACCGGGAGATTGAAATGCGCCTTGAGCAATTCGCGCAGCTTGATCGGACTTTTGACCCTGCCCATGGTGAGCGCGGTGTAGCGCACGCGCACCGTATCGTCGACGACACCCCGGTCGCGATGCGGCAGACCAGCATCGCCGGTAAAAGCCCGGAGCTGATCGGGAAAGCGCCCGCCTGTGGGGTGGTCGAACTGGGTGATGGCGCGGGCGTCCGACCAGCTTCGGTAAAAAAGCTGTTGGAAGCGCGCGGTGAGCATGTCGGCGAAGCGCACGAAAGAAGCGTCGCCGTTGGCCTGCCAATGGGCCGCCTCGCGGGTGATCGCGGAGGGCATCGGACCGAAGGGGCCAAAGAGGCCGAGAAAACGCGGGCGGACCACCGGCGGATTGGCGGCGAGATCGACGTCAGAGAGATCGCTGTCGGGGAAATGCTGGAACGGGTCCTGTCCCAGATCGGCAATCTCGTCGCGCAGGCGAAGGTTCTCGCCGACACGGGGTTTCTTGCCCGCACGCCGCTCCAGATGACGCATGAGCGTGAGAAAGCCCCAGCCCTTGCGCCGCTCCGCGCGGGCCTTTTCCGTCTTCTCGCTCACAGAAGCGGCCCCGATCCGGAGCGGGGCGGCCAGGTCTTGTGCAACTTGCCGGTGCGGTCCAGAAGCGTGAGCTGGGTAAAGCTGTTGACGGCGGCGTAATCGGCGAAGAAGCGATCCAGAATGGCCGAGAGCGTGATCATCCCGCCGCTGTCGATCACCGTTTCGTCCAGCGTCAGGCGAATTTCGATGCCGCGCGCGCTATGATAACCGTCGGGGCGGCGCAGCGTGCGGGTGATCGGGCGGACATTCATCGCGTGGACCGCGTTGATATGGGCTTGGGTGACCTGATCGGAGACATCGCTGAACAGCCGCAAAACCTCGCGCAGCGCCTCGATATTGCCGCTGCCGTCGCGACCGGTAAAGCCGCGCTGGCTGAGGTTCAAAAGCGAGATGAGGCGCCAGTAATTGTCGCCCGCGTGGTTGCGATGCCCGGCCTCGCGGTCCAGCTCGCTCGCCGCCTCGCGCGGTTTGGTCGGCGCTGCCACGGGTTTGAGATGCACGCTGCGATCCTCGAGCAGCTGAAAGGTTGCATCTGCAATCGGCAGGATTTCTGGCAAATGCCGGTTCGAGCAAAGTGTCCGCAGGAACAGAAGGTTGGCTTCGTCCTGTTCGGGGGGCTGATAGAGCGTGATCCAGGTCTCGGTGCCCTCATAGCGATAACGTATCCCGCCCGCGCGGAGCTCTTCGCTGGTCAGGCGACGTCTGTCCCGTTCCAACGTGTAATAAAGCGTCTGACGCGTGGTCGAATGGCCCTTTGGCAAGGCATAGAGCGGCAGCACGTCAACGCGCTCGCGATTGCCCTCGTATTGCGCCCGCACGCCAAGCACGCGGTGCACCTCGTAATTCATCACCGGCGTGCGGTTCGGTGTCACCGGGTAGCGATGATGGCGGTTGTTGAGGGTGATCGGCTGGGCATCGTCTTCAAAAAGGTTGACCGCAGGGGCGCAATAGAGGCCAAGGTCCGCCTCGGAAAACCGTGTGCTCAGATGGCTGTTCACGGCGGAGAATTCGAAAATCACCTGAACCGAGTGGCTTTTGATGCCCCGGAGATGGCGCGACAGGTCGGTGAAGATCATGCCGAGGAATTTGCGCGGGAAGGCGTAATATTCCAACAGCGTGGAGATGCCGGGGAACAGCAACTCGTCGTGGCCAAACAGTCCGGGGCCGCCGAAACCGACCTGGGCCAGCACCTCGGGCGGCAGGCGGCGCAGCACCGGGTCACCATTGCGATCTTCCCAACGCAGGGTGATGCGGGTGAGCTGGCTGAACACCTGTTCGTAAAGCGCCATGGCTTCGCGCATCGCGCCAGTGAAATGGATCGGCAGGCTGTCACAGGTCAGCTCTTCGAGCGGGCCACCGTCGCCCCGTTTGAGGGTGAACACCAGACCGGCCTCGGTGCGTGGTATGCTGTTCTGATCCCCCGAGGGCGTGTCGCAGCCAAGCGCGTTCAGCGGCGTCGCGGAGCTGTGATAGGTCGCGTCCGGGATCGCGAAGGGCCAGAGTGTGAGCGGTTCGGCCAAACGGTAGCGGCAGGTGGTGCGGCGCTCTGCCTGGCTGAAAGAACTGTCGATATAGGCGCCAACGGGGATCTCGCGGCCCTCAGCCACATCGCCGGGTTTGCCGGGCACTGCGGCGCGGACCATCATTGCGGAGGGCAGGGGGGCCGTGGCGTCGGGGAAGAGTTGTTCAAGCAACTCGCGGCTGAATGTGCGAAATTGCTGATCGATATTGAGCTGAACGCGGGCGGCCATGAAGGCGCTGCCTTCCAACAGCCCGGCAATCGACGGATCGAGGTTCTCTTCGAGCAATCCGCCAAGACGCTCCGCAAGCCCCGGATTTTCGAGGGCAAAGGCCGCGGCGCGTTCCTTGAGAAGCGCCAGCTCGCGCTCGTAGGCTATCTTGAATGCGTCCTTCATGAGGCGGCACGTTTCGGTTTGTCGACCATGCATTTGCCAGCGCCGAGATCGACATCGGCCTGAAACTCGATGGCAATGTCGGCCGGGTCTGCGATCAGATCGGCACTCACAAAGACGGCGATACGTTGCCGGGCATCGCCTTCGATGGCTTCTACCTTGACGTTGAGCGACTGTTTGACGAGGCGGGGCTCATGATCGAGCAGGGATTGCTTGATCGAGCGGGAAATATAGGGCGCGATCAGGTCTTTTCGCGACATGTTGGACAGGTCTTGAAACCCGTAATTCACCACCGAGCGCGCCACATGAGGCGCATCGGAAAGGTCGACTGTGGCATCGAGGCGAATGGTGTTCATCAGGATGGACAGGTGATCACGCACATGCGCGCGCAAAGTCTCCTCATCGACGCCAAGGCGGCGGGCGTTGGAGCGTTGCGACAGTTCGGAGGTCAGGGTGACGTTATCCCTTTCGCGGTGCACCACGTGAGAGGCGCGAGCGTCCTTTTCCTCGAAGGCGAGCCGAAACACATCAATCAGCGCAATGCGCGACCGGTCGTGGATCTGGCGCGACTGTTGCCGCCGGGATGAAGATGGGGCGGAGGTCAAGGGCGGGCGCTCTACAAAACGGGATTGTCGTCATTAAAAGGTCGATGCGCCACCCGAGAAGGGCAGCGCATGACACTATTCGAACGAAGGGGATTACACCGCTTCGTTTTTCGCGATGTCGAAGCCCGCAGTGCCTTCCGGACCTTTGGAGCCGTCGGCTTTTTGCGAGGCGTAGGTCACTTCGTATTTCGCGAAGTTGAGGGTCACGGTTTCCATCACACGGTCCATACCATCGCCGGAGCCGCCGGTGGTGTAGGAGGAAATGATGATGTCGGTCATCTTGATTTTGAAATACTCAAGCGGCGTGCTGCCAGCCTTGCGAACGATGAGTTCACCTTCCGCGATATGCAGACCGGATGCACAGGACTTCAGAAGTTCATGCGTCGCCATGTCGACATATTTGGTCACGGTCAAATCCTGCACGTTGACCTTGCCGGAGCCGCCGCCCGGGCCGAGGTGGGTGGTGCCGGACTGGGACATGCCCCAGGACCATGCGGTCACATCGATCGAGCCCGCATGCACTGCATCCACGGATTCGCCTTTAATTTTGTCGAGAATGAGAAAGATATCGACAGCCATTTTAAGTTCCTTAGTTAATCATTACTTGGCAGGCGGGATTTTGGACACGAGGCTCATCCCAATGTCCATTCCCTCCATCTGGAAGTGCGGTTTGAGGAAGAACTTGCCCATATAATATCCGGGATTGAGTTCGTCCTCGACCACGTCAACCCTGGCGGCAGCCAGAGGTTTCTTCGCCTTTTCACGCTCATCGGCATTTTCCGGGTTGAGCGTCACATATTGATCAATCCAGCTTTGCAGGTTTTTCCGGATTTGATCTTTATCTGCCGACGATCCGATCTGATCGCGGATCATTGCCTTCAGATAATGGCTAAAGCGAGAAATCGCGAACATATAGGGCAGGCGTGAGGACATGTTGTCCGATGCAGTCGCCTCCGGGTCCACGTATTTCTTCGGCTTGTATAGCGACTGCCCTCCGAGGAAGACGGCCTTGTCGCTGTTTTGACGGTGAATGAGCCCCAGAAGGCCCACTTTCGACAACTCGCCTTCGCGACGGTCGTCGATTGAAACTTCGGTCGGGCATTTAAGATCGGTCTCGCCTGCGCCGGTGTCGAAATGGTGGGTCGGCAGTTTGGTCACTTCGCCGCCGGACTGAACGCCGCGGATGCGGACGGTCCAGCCGTATTCCTTGAATGCGCGGTTGATGTTCACAGCCATGGCGTGCGCCGCGTTCATCCATGCGTATTTCTCGCCCTTGTGGCCGTCCGTGTCTTCGACGAAGTTGAACTCTTCGACGGTCATGGCGCTGTCCGGACCATAGGGTTCGCGGGCCAGAACGCGGGGCAGGGTGAGGCCGAGGAAACGGGCGTTTTCGCTCTCGCGCAAAGAATTCCAGCCGGCATAGTCAGAGGCGGTGAACAGGTCTTCGACATCCGGCGGATTGGCAATGTCGTTCCAGCTCTCTAAGCCCAGAAGACGCGGACCAGCGGAGGCGATGAAGGGCGCAAGTGCGGCTTCGGCGATCTTGGACACCGAGCTCAACAGGGCGACATCGGCAGAGGAATGGTCGAAATAATAGTCGCCCACGATGGCCCCGATGGGCGCACCGCCCAGCGTGCCGATCTTGCGCTCGTAGATTTGGCGATAGAGCGGCGAGCGATCCCATTTGGCGCCCGGATAGCGTTTCATCATCGACGCCAGTTCGGACTTGGAGGCATTCATCACCTCGACCTGAAGCGAGGCACCGGTTTCCGAATTGTTGACCGTATAGGCCAGACCGCGCCAGGAACTTTCGAGTTTCTGAAACTCTTCGGCATGCAGGATCTCGTTGACCTGGGCGCTCAACTGTTGGTCGAGCCCGGCAATCATCGCCTGCAACGTGTCGATCACGTCATCGTCGACGATGGTCTGTTCGGCAACGGCCGTCTGAACCACTGTGGCCAGCGCGTTGTCAATGGCTTTTTCGGCCACCTCTGTCGTCGGGTTGATCGTCTGTTTCAGAATGGCGGAGAAATCTTCAAGTTCGCTCAGCGCGGACTTCTGTTCTCCCGATGCGACCTGGGCTTCTTCTGCCAATTGTCACGCTCCCTGTAAAAATGCGGCGCCGCAATGGCCGCATGCGATTGTCACTCTTCCGGCGTCTCTGCCGCTTCCGCGGCCTTGCGGGCGTCAGCCTCGGCTTTCGCTTGAGCGGCAAGCACCTTGAGACGTTCCGGATCGTTCAGCAATTCCTTGATCTGCTCCTGCGCCTTCGGTTTCGACGTCATGTAGAGCAAAAGATCGGCCAATTGTTGACGTGCTTCCAGAAGCTCGTTGAGGGCAGGCACCTGCTTCGCGATCTGCGCCGGTTCGAAATCGTCCATTGAGTTGAACCGAAGCGACACGCCGAGTTTCTGACCTTCGCCGTCCTTCAGCTTGTTGTCGACCATCATGCTCAGGCCCGGTTGGACCTTTTTCTGCATGTAGCTGTCGAGTGTGGAATTCGTCACTTTTTCGAATTCGCGCTGATCCACAGGGGCCTTCTCAACGCCGGGCGTGTTGCCGGACAGGTCGCTCATCACCCCCATCACGAAAGGAAGCTCGACTTCCTTCTGAGAGTCGATCGGATCCGTGTAGGCGATATGCACCCGAGGTGGACGATTACGTCGAATGTGTCCGCTGCCCGTATCTGAGGCCATAAATCACTTCCTCCAAAACTTTCTACCGAAGATTGAGACCCGGAGAAGGCTGATATGTCAATGGCATAATTGCCCACACTTCATGAAGCTTTCACGTCAGGGTTGTCTCGGAATCAGCTCGCGCATTAAGGTTTCGAAGTCTTTTCCGATGTAAGAACGGGCCTTTGAAAGCAACATCGGAATGGGGGAAGAGCGCTCTACGGCCCTAAAATAGCTCTCTATAGACAACAGCTGTGTTTGAGCATCCTGCGAAGTGAGCACCGGGAAGCGCGCAGCTTCTGTCATCAGCGCATCTTCATCTTTCGGGTCAAGGGGAACGAATGCAGGAACTTTCCCCGTCGTAACCGGAGCGGTTTGCGCGGATTGCGGCTCAGGTTTGGGTTCAGACATGGTGGTCGCAGGTTTCGGTGCGGCGCTTCCCGATTCGTGCATGCCGAGGATCTCGTCGATCGACAATTTGCGTGGAGCTTCCGGCTCTGGCACCGGTTCCGGTGCGGGCTCGGGTTCGGGCTTGGCGGCGGTCTCCGGCTCGGGAGTAACAGCTACGGGAGGTAGAGTTGTTACACTCATGGCCTGATCGGACAGGGCCCGCAAATGGCCATGGCTCAGGCGAAACCCGCTGTCCTCGGCAAAATTGATCGCGGCGCGTGCGGCGGTGTCGGGCATCAAGACCTCGAAGGCCTCGATGAGCGATTTGCCCAAGAGCATGCGGGATTGCGTCACCAGAAGGAGCGCCGCCGAAGAGGGTTCGAAATGGCGGAAATATTGCTCAACCGCCCGCAGACGAGCGGCGGCCTCCTGTTGCGATTTGATCTCGGTTTGCGGGGGCGTAGGTACCATCATCGGCGCTTCGGTCGACGGGCCCGCAAGCAAAGTATCCGCGTGTGCCTCCGGCGTCTCAGGGGCCACAGGGGCTTGTGCCGGGGCCTGATCAGGCACGGCGGCGTCGAGCAGCGCCAGAATATCCGACAGAAGGCTGTCGAGCGGTGCGAATTGTGGCTTCGGCCCGCTGGTGATGGCGCCGTTGATCCGATGCAGAACATTGCGGAACCGCTTCAAAAGAAGCCGGTCTTGTTGGGTTTCTTCCTTTGCGAAACTCAACTCGCGCATCAAGGCGCCCAATTCGACGTCCTGCTCGTCCTCGCGTGCCGTCATCTCGCCGCGGGCGACGGTGACAAGCCGGAAGGTGGTGGGGGTGCCCGCCAAATTCAGGTGCCGCAGCGGTTGCAGCATGGTTTCCTGATGGCTCAGATCGTTGAAGGCATCAAGCCGGTCTGCCGGGCCATGTTCGAGCGTCGGCAGCACATGTTCGGGCATCTCTGCCATCAGATCGGCCATCGCTTCGACGCTTTCGACGCAGGGGGAGAGTTTCCCGGCGAGGATTGCCCAACGTGCCCGAAGCGACAAAAGCCGCAAGTCGCGGCTGCGTTTCAAAAGCGCATCGATACTTGCAAGTTCGCTCTTCAGATCCACATCCGCAGGGTCGAAGACGGTGGTACTGTCCATCCCCGGTTTGACATAGGTGATGTCGATCCGGTCGAGGGCGGAGAAGTAATAATCACCGTATTCAGCGTCGTCGGCCTCCCAGAGGTCAGGACCTGCCGGGCTGTCGTCGGCCAGTGGTTTGTTCACCCAATCCAGACTCATATACCGATCTCCCTCATACCCTGACTCGCGTTCATTCTGTACATGCCATGCCGTCACATCCGACGCAACGCATCGGCATAATGCTTTGAAAAGGCGTCTATAAATGAATCCAACATGCCGTTTTCACCGCGTGAGGCCTTGTCGTCCCAGCGCTGCACGAATTCTTCCCAGAACTTCCTGGATTTGCCGCTTAACCGCCCGCCTTCGGTCGTGGCTTCGATCTCGTCGGGGGACAGCCCGTCGAGCATATCCGCCAGCGCCGGTTGAAGGGCTGCGACCACGGCGGCCTGATGCTGGCGAATGTCGGTCAGCGCGTTGGCGAAACTGTCGGGCCCGGTCATATAGCCATCGCGCGGGGTCACGAACATGGCGGCAAAGGCGGCGTCACGGTCCGGCATGAATTTCATCGGATTGTTGCCCGCAGCGTTGAGCATGGTGCGTTCTTCTTTGGAAAAGAACATCTTCACCGCCGCACGATCCGTCAGCATTTTCATGAAGTTGTCGGTACACATGCGGACGCATTGGCCGAGCATACGCGCAAGCACCTCAGGAGGAATGTCTGGCACGGTCTGCGGCGGCACCCCGGCGCCTTCGAGGAAGGCGGCGAGGAAACGGTCCTGCGCGGTCTGGCTGTTGGGCGGCTGCGACGGGATGTCAGGCGCGGGGGGCGGCGGGACGGGCTGGCCGTAAAAAGGTTGTGGCGCGGGTGGCGTCTCGGGGAGGGCGGGTTCTGGCGCGTAGGGCGCATATCCCATATCCGGCCGCATATCCGGGGCGTGCGCTGGCGGCGGCATCTGGCCGGGTGAGGGGATCGGCGGCTGGCCCCCCAGACCTGAGGGATGATGATGCGCCGGGGTTTGCGGCATCAGATCGGCCCAATCGTCGAGTTCGGCCTGATAGGGCGGCACAGAGACGCCATGCGGTGCGCCGGAGGCCGGGCCTGTTATAGGGGTTTGCAGCCCGACTGGCAGCCCGTCTGGCAGGCCAGCGGCCGCCCCGGCGTCGAGTGTGGCGCGGATGATATATTGCCCGACCGTGTAGCGATCGCCGTCCTGCACTTCATGCGCGCTGTCGAGCCGATAGCGTTCGCCATGCAGGAAGGTGCCATTGGTGGAGACATCCGTGATGTAATAGCGCCCATCCCGAAAGCTCACATCGAAATGGTGCGAGGAGATGTGACGCGAGGCATCGGGCAAGACCCAATCCATGCCGGACTTGCGCCCGACCTGCGCCGTGCCGCCCGACAGGGTCAGGGAGACCGGCCCCCCGTTTGGCAGAGTGGCGTGGTTTTCAATGCGCAATGTCAGGCTTTGCATAGGGTCTTCAAAGTGTTGGGCCTGTCCGTTCCGAGGAGGGATGCCTCTCGGACTTGGCGTTTATGAGATGTGGCGTTTAATAGATTCTGAACAATCCTGCCGCGAGATCGAGGACGCGGGCAAGGCTCACCGAGCGATGATCGAGCCCGAGCGTGGCAATCGACGACAAAACCGCGGCATTCACCGCTTTCGGGGTCCGCCAGAGGGGGACGGCCAAGGGGTCGTTCGGCGCCATGGGGCCGCCGGACCAGCCCACCGCGAGGCCAAGGTAGACGAGGGGGGTGCGCCGGGGGGCGAAAAGCGCGCTTTGCATGGCATGCCAGCGGGTCTCATGGCCGGGATATTCGAGCCATTGCAACACCGCATTGGCGAGATGGCTGTCTTCGGGAGAGAGATTGGGCTGGTTCATCCGCACGCAATCGACGCCCCATGAGATCGCCATTTTCGGCTCGGCGGCGAAGGCGGCATAGGTCACCGCATCTTCCGGCGTGGTCGAGCTGCGCAGCCGTTCGAGATAGCCGAGCGCATCCTCGTGCTCGTTCGGGCGGTGTTTGGTGAAAATCCCCACTTCCGGCATGCTACGATAAAGGGCTTGCGGGTTGTCGATCCGCAAGCTGCGTTTTGGGGGCATGGTGTGTTCGCTGTCGAGTTCACTATCCATCATGGTTTCCCTGTCTTCACGCCTGTCTGTCCTGCGCCGTGTTGTGGTGTTCGATCTGGTTTTACCCGGTGTTTTGTTGTTCCGGTGTCCGATCTCGGACTGCATCGTTCATCTCGTCAATCGAATACCGTCCGGGGGCACGGTGTCAAACTGTTCCGGGGGCAGAGCCCCAAGTTTCCGAAATGAGTTGGCCGTGTTCATCCGCAGAATAAGTCTGTGTTTTCTTTGAAGCGACACGGCCCGCCGAAACGGGCCATGTCAGATTAAGCATGTCAGATCAAAATTGAATCCGGAACTGGCCGGTGATGCCCCAGCTGTCGATATTTTCCCCCTTGCGCCCGTCAAGACGAACGGTGGCGTTCAGCATTTTCGCAGCCCCGAAATCACCCGTTTCCAGCAGGCGGGTGTAGTTCATGCCCAGCGACAACTCGCCATAGGCGCCCAGAGTCTCGAGGGAAATGTCACTCGTGTCGCCCGCACTGTCGATATAGGTCGCCAGACGGTCGTCCGCAAAGTCGTTATAGAGCGTGAGCGTACTGAAATAGTTGAGCGCACTCTTCTGATCTGTGGCGACCTTGGTTTTTGACAGAGAACCGCTGAGGAAACCGATTTGGGTTTCGCCATCTTCGAGTTCGAGCACAGAGCCGTCGTCAAAGTTGATCGGATCGGTTTCCGAACTGGTGAAGGAGAACCCGGCGGTCGTTACGAAGTTCAGACCGCGTTTGTCGATGTCAGGGAAGACATAGCCCATGGAGCCAGAGATGGTGTAACCGGTGTTGTCGTATTCCGCATTCGTCAGCCCGAGATCGGTGCCGCTCGACCCCGCGACAGCGCTGTTGGTCGAGGTGAAGGCCGTATCTTCCAGACGCAGTTGCAGATCAGCGAAGAAGCGATCCTTCTCTGCCACGACATAGCCACCGACATAGGTCTGATCGAAATCGGTTTTCGTGCGGCTGACCACGGTGTCGGTAGAGGTGCCGGTTAGGGCGCTAAAGCTGTAGACGTCGTTCTTGGAGGAACCGGTGTTGACCCCGACGATGCCGCCGAACGAGAGGTTCCAGCCGTTGAAGTGGCCGCCGAAGCAGGAATAGTCACCGCCCGCCTGCAGACCGCCATAGTTCAGGCTGAGCGGGCTGCTGCCGCTGCGCCCGGTGCCCACGTCGGTGAAATTGCCGTCGGCTTCCGCCTTGCCCCCGGTCGCGCGTGCCCAGCTGCCGAAGCCGCAGGGCTCGTTTTCGCCGGGGTTGAAACCAGCCACGAAGGCCGAGGTCGGGCGGTTGACAACGGAGCCGATGAGAGACTGGATGAGGCCGACCGAGGAGGCCACGGCGCTGACGCCGTCAGAAACCGAGCTTTCGATCACATAGCTGCCCGCACCGGTATCGGTGAGCGAGTAAACCAGACCGCCGGAGGTCTCCAGCCCGCTGGTGTCGGTGATCGTCAACGTGGAGCTGCCTCCATAGGTCAGAACCGTGATCCCGCCTGCGTCGATGGTTCCCAAAGAGTCGCTGGTGTTGCTGAAGCTGAGAACGACCGAGCCGGAGAGATCTCCACCGACCGCGATAAGATCGCCGGTGGATGAGCCTTCGGAGAGATCGACATCCATTTCCACCGTACCGTTGATCGCCGCATCCCCGGTGATGTTGAGAACATCGGTGTCGACGCCGTTGGCCAGGTCCAGCGTGCCGGAGTTGTCGAGCGATGCGATTGTTGCCGTGCTCGAGGCCCCGCTGGTTTCATTGACCAAAGCGGTGGTGCCTCCCGAGGTGTTGACCAGATCGACAATCGCGCTGCCACTGTAAAGCGTGAGAGTGCCTGAGTTGGTGATCTCAGCCGAGGTGCCTGCCGAAATGGTCTGATCGGTCTCAACCGTCATATCGCCCGCGTTCGTCAGGGTGCCGGTCAGCATGAAATCGTCGTAGACCACCACTGTGCCGCTGCTCAACACAGTCAGATCGCCGTAAACATCGCCGCCAAGCGTCATGTCGCCACCGTTCTGGATCGTGCTCAGATTGGTGTCAGAGCCGAGCACTGCGCTGGCCCCCACATCCATCGTTGCGCCGCTGTCGAGGGTGATGTCGCCAAGATACGTGCCATTGAGCGTGGTTTGCGATCCGTCCTGAAGTGTCGTCAACCCGGTCACGGTTAGGGTTTCGCCACTGTCCACGGTCACCGTGCCCGCCGAGGTGAGCGTGCCGTCAATCTGGCCCTCTGCGTCCGTCGTATCGATCGTGCCGCCGGCTGCGTTCACCAGATTGCCAACCAGATCGCCCGCCAGAGCGATGGAACCGCCGCTCTGGTTGGTCATCGTGCCGCCTGCGGTCAAAACCGCACCGTCGTCGATCACCAGATCGCCTGCATTGCTCGTTGTGCCAGTGATCGCCGAGCCAGCCCCGTCCACGGTTACAGTACCGCCGTTCTGGTTGCTCAGAGTGCCGTCGATTTCGCCGGTCAGGGTCACATCGCCGCTGTTGTCGAGATCGGAGTCCAAAGTCGCACCGCTGGCGATGTCGACCGTGCCGCTGTTGCTGCTGCCCCCGGAGACAGTGAGTGTGCCGGAGGTGATGTCGAGCGTATCGGCATTGGTCAGCGTGCCGTTCACACTGCCTCCACCGGTGACAGTCATGGTGCCGCCCGAGACGTTGTTGACCGTGCCGACAGACCCGCCGTTGAGATCAAAGGTCGCGCTGTTGGTCAGATTGCCCGTGAGCGCGCCGGTCGCCCCGACGGTCAGAGTGGCGCCTGCGGTGTTGCTGATCCCGCCCGCGCTATTGAGGGTGCCATCGACTGTGAGCGCGCTGCCGCTGCCGGTGTTGGTCGTGCTGGCGACGGTGCTGGTGCTGCCATCGGCAAAGCTCATGGCCCCGCCGTTCTGATTGGTCAGCGCGCCGCCATTGGTGATCCCTCCCGTCGCGTTGACGTCAAAACTGCCGCCATCGTTGGTGATCGCATTGCCGCCTGCATCCAGGATGGCATCAAAGCTCAGGCCCCCGGTGTTGGTCAGATCGCCGGTCAGTGTCATGTCGCCGGAGACGGAAAGCGTGGCCGCGTTCTCTATGGCCCCGTCCAGCACCACCGAACCGTTGAGATCTGTGCCGCCATTGAATGTCGCACTGCTGTCGATCACGATGGTGCCTGCCGAGAGCGTACCGGTGCCGACCGTGGTCACATTGCCCGAAGTCGTCAAGGTGCCGCTGGTGCCGACTGTGATGCCGTCCGTGGTCAGGGCCAGGGTGCCGGAGTTGTCGATATCGCCGCCCACGGTCTGATCAACCGCAACATTGAGCGTGCCGGAGTTGTTGACATTGCCCGACAAGGTGCCGCTTTCGACTGTCATGCTGTTGGCATTGTCGAGATCGCCGGTGATTTCACCGCCGGTCATGGTGACGTTGCCCGTGGTGTTGTCGAGAGAGGCCACAGTCCCGCCGCCGAGCTCAAGCGTGTCGGCGTTGGTGATTGCGCCGATGTCGCCGCCGTCGATGTCGAGCGTGCCGCTCTGGTTGTCGATGTCGCCCGACGTGCCTGCGGTGATGTTGAGCTCGCCGCCGGTGACGGTCGCGCCGCCGGTGAGAGTGCCCGAAGAGGTGACCGTGCCGCCCGAGACCGAGGTGCTGCCGGTGACGGTGCCGCTGTTGTCGAAGGTGCCGCCGGAGTTGACCAGCGCGCCGACCGTGCCCGCGTTGCTCGACCCGGTGCCGGAGTTCGTCAGCGTGCCGGTGACTTCGCCACCGCTCGCCACATCGACCTCCGTGGCGCTGGTGACGTCGCCGTCGACCGTGCCGGAGATGGTACCGGAGGTGGCGGCGGCATCGAGATCGACGCTGCCGGTGAGGGTGGCGCCGGAATTGACCGCAAAGGTTCCGCCGTTGATGTCGGTCGTGCCGGTGACGGTGGTGTCGCCATCGACGGTGGTGGAGCCTGTGCTCTGGGTCACGGAGGCGACAGTCCCGCCGCCGAGCTCAAGCGTGTCGGCGTTGGTGATTGCGCCGATGTCGCCGCCGTCGATGTCGAGCGTGCCGCTCTGGTTGTCGATGTCGCCCGAGGTGCCTGCGGTGATGTTGAGCTCGCCGCCGGTGACGGTCGCGCCGCCGGTCAGATCCCCCGAGGAGGTGACCGTGCCGCCCGAGACCGAGGTGCTGCCGGTGACGGTGCCGCTGTTGTCGAAGGTGCCGCCGGAGTTGACCAGCGCGCCGACCGTGCCCGCGTTGCTCGACCCGGTGCCGGAGTTCGTCAGCGTGCCGGTGACTTCGCCACCGCTCGCCACATCGACCTCCGTGGCGCTGGTGACGTCGCCGTCGACCGTGCCGGAGATGGTACCGGAGGTGGCGGCGGCATCGAGATCGACGCTGCCGGTGAGGGTGGCGCCGGAATTGACCGCAAAGGTTCCGCCGTTGATGTCGGTCGTGCCGGTGACGGTGGTGTCGCCATCGACGGTGGTGGAGCCTGTGCTCTGGGTCACGGAGGCGACAGTCCCGCCGCCGAGCTCAAGCGTGTCGGCGTTGGTGATTGCGCCGATGTCGCCGCCGTCGATGTCGAGCGTGCCGCTCTGGTTGTCGATGTCGCCCGAGGTGCCTGCGGTGATGTTGAGCTCGCCGCCGGTGACGGTCGCGCCGCCGGTCAGATCCCCCGAGGAGGTGACCGTGCCGCCCGAGACCGAGGTGCTGCCGGTGACGGTGCCGCTGTTGTCGAAGGTGCCGCCGGAGTTGACCAGCGCGCCGACCGTGCCCGCGTTGCTCGACCCGGTGCCGGAGTTCGTCAGCGTGCCGGTGACTTCGCCACCGCTCGCCACATCGACCTCCGTGGCGCTGGTGACGTCGCCGTCGACCGTGCCGGAGATGGTACCGGAGGTGGCGGCGGCATCGAGATCGACGCTGCCGGTGAGGGTGGCGCCGGAATTGACCGCAAAGGTTCCGCCGTTGATGTCGGTCGTGCCGGTGACGGTGGTGTCGCCATCGACGGTGGTGGAGCCTGTGCTCTGGGTCACGGAGGCGACAGTCCCGCCGCCGAGCTCAAGCGTGTCGGCGTTGGTGATTGCGCCGATGTCGCCGCCGTCGATGTCGAGCGTGCCGCTCTGGTTGTCGATGTCGCCCGAGGTGCCTGCGGTGATGTTGAGCTCGCCGCCGGTGACGGTCGCGCCGCCGGTCAGATCCCCCGAGGAGGTGACCGTGCCGCCCGAGACCGAGGTGCTGCCGGTGACGGTGCCGCTGTTGTCGAAGGTGCCGCCGGAGTTGACCAGCGCGCCGACCGTGCCCGCGTTGCTCGACCCGGTGCCGGAGTTCGTCAGCGTGCCGGTGACTTCGCCACCGCTCGCCACATCGACCTCCGTGGCGCTGGTGACGTCGCCGTCGACCGTGCCGGAGATGGTACCGGAGGTGGCGGCGGCATCGAGATCGACGCTGCCGGTGAGGGTGGCGCCGGAATTGACCGCAAAGGTTCCGCCGTTGATGTCGGTCGTGCCGGTGACGGTGGTGTCGCCATCGACGGTGGTGGAGCCTGTGCTCTGGGTCACGGAGGCGACAGTCCCGCCGCCGAGCTCAAGCGTGTCGGCGTTGGTGATTGCGCCGATGTCGCCGCCGTCGATGTCGAGCGTGCCGCTCTGGTTGTCGATGTCGCCCGAGGTGCCTGCGGTGATGTTGAGCTCGCCGCCGGTGACGGTCGCGCCGCCGGTCAGATCCCCCGAGGAGGTGACCGTGCCGCCCGAGACCGAGGTGCTGCCGGTGACGGTGCCGCTGTTGTCGAAGGTGCCGCCGGAGTTGACCAGCGCGCCGACCGTGCCCGCGTTGCTCGACCCGGTGCCGGAGTTCGTCAGCGTGCCGGTGACTTCGCCGGAGTTGCTCAATGTCGCATCGCCAAAGCCGACGGTGACGTTGCCGTCGATCGTAGCGCCGGAGGCGTTGGTGACGGAGGCGACCCCCGTGCCACCGACGTTGACAGCGATGTCGCCATTGATTGTGGCGCTGTTGGTGAGAGACGTGGTTTCTCCGATAGAAGCCGCAACGAAGGTGGTGTTGTCCGTCGTTATTGTTCCGTTATTATTGACACTTGCGCCGCCCGAGATGACGATCGTATCGAAATCGAGGCTGCCACTCCCTGAGAGGTTCAGCGTCCCGGTTGTTCCGGCGCCATCACTTTTTACGGCGAGGGTGGCGTCGCCGCTGTCATCATTGATTTCCGTGTCGAGATTGAGTGTCTGGCCATCGTTAATTGTCAGCGTCATTCCGCTATCTGCGGCGGAAATCTCGCCCGGGCCGGTCAGTGTGTAGTCTGTGGCGCTGTCATCTGTTGCCGTAACGGTGATGTTATCCACGACCACTCCACCGGCAACGATGTCGACAGTTCCGCCGTCCTGACCACCGAAATTGGCAGTGTCGCCGGCGGTCCATGCTGAGGGGGTGCCTCCCGTGTCCGCCGTATCCCAGTTAAGTTCTACGCCCGTGTCCCAAGTGCCGCCAGTGCCGTCCGCATCGGTTGTCCCAACCGTGTCGGCAGTCCCGTCCCAGTAGAGATCGGCGGCCTGCGCCGTTCCGCCGAGGCCGAGCATCAGAGCCAAAACCGAAGCGGAGGCAATCAGCGCTGTGCGTTGTTTTATCGAAAAGTCTCTTGGAAATTCGTTCAACATAATAGTCCCTTCAAATTGCGCGCAGATACGGATTCTGAGCCAGCGCGACCAAACCTTTGACATGATGCCAGAGCGGAAAGCAAAATTCTCTCTCCCTGACCTCGATACATTTGACCCAAGAATGCATGTGGCGCCCGCTGTGGCAAATGGGTTTTGATGAATATTCGGTAAATATTCTTTACTGTCACAAAAACACGCAGTTTGCGGATATTTTGAGACGTCTGCTCCAAAGACTTTCAGGGGCAGGGGGAAGGGTACTCCGTTGTGGCGGGCCGGCTTTCTCGAAACTCTGATGTACGATTTGCAGGCCGTGAAAAGGTGGGGCAGGGTGGGCCTGCCCTAAACGAAATTTTGCGGATGGGGCGTCAATGGCCGGGGACGCGAATTGGGAAGTGGTTCCTGATGTTGGAAAGGGCTCTGAAATCAACGTTATAAAGCCCGTCTGTTTATGATGGTTAGCTCATCTGGGCCATCAGATAATCTCTCAAAGCCCCAAGAGAATTTGACAAATTGTCGATGGAAAAGTTGAGCAAAAACCAGCCAAATCCCAAAAATACCATCATGATGACAAAGGTCGCGGAGAGGCGCAGGCCACGCCAAAACCATGCCTTTGAAAATATCTGTGGTTTTTCTTCTGTCATTGTCTTCTGTGAACTTTTTCCCAGCATGAAGGATATGCCAATCGCGTAGAGAAAGGAGAACCCGGCGATGACCAGAGCGATGACTGCGAGCATGACCATTGAAAGTTGCGGATAGTCTTTTGCTCTAAGCAAGAAGTCGAAGGCAAAGCCGACGCCTGCAATCAGGGTCGCCGTCATAGCAAACACAATCGCGTTCGGCCAGTATTTCGCCATCGCCAACAGCCTCCAGCAATTCGCGGCAGAGGCGCTGCGCTATTCGGTGAGCGAGCCGTTCATGGCCGACCGCGTGCTGCGGGCGGACAGCTTTCTGAACAGCCCCGGAGAGCGCTTCGCCTTTCTGGACGCCGACAAGATTTCCCGCACCGTGACGCCGAGTGAAACGGTGACGGAGAGCGGGCTGACCGTCACGGCATTGCGGATCACGCTGACCTACGATCTGAGCGGCACGGCGGTCGAGGTGGCGGATAAGTTCCTTGGCATCGGGATCGCCGACATCACCCGGAGCAGTTACCTTGCGTATTGAGGGGCGTGTACATCGCTTTCATCGCGATGAGCGCGGTGCGGTTGCGATCGTGGTCGCGCTGTTCATGACCGTGGCGATCGGGTTTCTGGCCTTGGGGGTCGATCTGGGCTCGCTCTATTTCGACCAGAAAACCCTGCAAACCCGCGCGGATATGGCGGCGGTGAGTGCCGTGTTGAATCTCGACGACAGCCCGGCGCTGAACACGCAGGAGACGCTGGAGGGCAATGCGCTGGCTGCCGCCGATCTGGAGAGCCTGACCTATGGTCGATACCTCTATGACGCTGCCGTCTCGCCCGAGGCGCGGTTCGCCGGCGGGGATCTGACCGACACCGGGACCAATGCGGCGGAGGTCGTCCTCACGGATGACGCGCCGCTCTATTTCTCATCGCTGTTTCTTGGCACGAACAGCACACCTTTGCGCGCCTCCGCCACGGCGGCCTGGTTCGATTTCGCCTCCTTCAGCCTTGGTTCGCGCCTGTTGTCGCTCGATGAGGGCTTGTTGAACGCGTTGCTCGAAGAGCTTCTGGGCACCTCTTTGACGCTCACGGCTCTCGATTACGAGGCCCTTGCCAATACGAATATCGACCTGCTGACCTTCACCGATGCTCTGGCGAACCGGATCGACCTGACCGCCGCGAGCTATGAAGACATTCTGAATTCCGAGATTGACCTGCTCGATGTGGCGGGGGCGCTGCTGGATACCGGGCTGGTGTCGGGCTCGACCGATGTGCTGACCGCCATTCTGAATGGTGTGGTGTCCAGCACTCTCAATGCGTCGCAGTTGATTGCAGTCGATGGCGACAATATCGCGCTGCAACTCGAGGATATTCTTGGGGAAATTTCCATGACCGCCCTCGACCTCCTGATGACGAGCGTCGAGATTCTCAATCAGGACCATTATATCGAGGCGAGTGTCGACCTCGACATTCCGGGTGTTCTGGACACCGATCTGGCATTGATTGTCGGGGAGCGTGAGGCGGGGTCCGGCTGGATCACGCTGGGGGATCGTGGGGCCACGGTGCATACGGCGCAGGTTCGGCTGAAGTTGCTGCTCGATCTGTCTCCGAGCCTGTTGGATGGCATAGGAGAAGGGGGATCCGTGCTGTCTTTGCGTCTGCCGCTTTATGCCGAGATTGCGAGCGCCACGGCCACGCTGACGGATCTCAATTGCGACGCCGGGGATGCGGACGATGTGGTGGCGCGGTTCGACACGGGCTTTGCGCCGATGACCGGCACGACGGGCAACCATGTGCTCGAATTGTTTTTGGGTGAATTCGATGCGCCGACCTTCGAGGACACGACGACCCCGCTGGACGCCGCTTTGCTGGAACCCGCGAAGTTTCTCGATCTGGAACTGAGCCTGTTGTTGATCACCATCGACTTGTTCTCCCTGAACATCAAATCCCATGTTGCGACGGGGATCTCCGAACAGCCGGAAACAGAATTTCTCGTGTCTCAGATCGGCGAGACACAGACCTATGGCGTCGAGGGGTTGCTGAGTTCGACCGTGGCCAGCCTTCTGGACCCGGACAACCTCGAGATCAGCGTCAGCAATGACAGCCAGTCGCTTCTGGGCGGGATTCTCGAATTGCTTTTGGCGCCGGTGGTCGCACTGGTAAACCTGATCCTGACCACCTTGCCGAACATGTTGCTGACTGCGCTTTTGACTCCCATCGATGCGGTGCTCGACGCCCTTCTCAATCTTCTCGGCATTGGTGTCGGAGAAGCGGACCTGACGCTTGAAGGTGTGTCCTGTGGAAAGGTCATGCTGGTCAGATGAAGTGCATCGCTTGCCGGGAACAAAACAATCTTCTGTCGTGGGGCGGATACCTGCCTCACTTATCCTCAATGACCTATCGCCGACCGGAGTAGACTCTTGCGCCCAATCACACACATGACCCGACTGCTTGCGCCGATTTTTATCGCCCTCAGCCTGTCTGCCTGTACGCTTGGCACCGAGACGGCCACCCAGGCGACGAGCGGTGGCGGTTCGGAAACCCTACGGCTGGCGCAGGCGACGTCCGAGGCGGGCGACAATGAAACTGCCGCGCGGCTGTTTGAAAAGGTTTTGGTGATCGATCCGACCTCGGTGCCGGCCTTGCTGGGGGCCGGGAACAGCTATGCCCGCATGGGGCAGAACAGCCGTGCGGAGGCGGTGCTGTTGCGGGCGCATGAGCTTGCTCCGGGCAATGCCGAGGTCCTGACGACTTTGGCGCGTGTCTATCTCGCGATGCACCATTCCGAACAGGCCCTCGAGACCTATGACAAGGCGCTTCGGGTGGACCGCACCAATGTGGCGGCGCTGACCGGCAAAGGTGTCGCGCTCGACACGCTGTCACGCCACAAGCAGGCGTAAGGTGTCTATGAGGACGGGTTGCAGCTTTATCCGACGAACTTCATCCTGCGGAGCAATTACGCGCTGTCTCTCGCGCTGTCCGGCGATATTCTGCGCGGCACCGCAATCCTTCAGGAACTGGTGAAAGACCCCGCTGCCGCGTCTTATGTGCGAGGAAATCTGGCGCTGGTCTATGGGCTGGATGGGCGCGAAAACGATGCCCGCGCCACGCTGAAACTCGACCTGACCCCGGAAGAGATCGAAGAAAACCTCGCGACCTACCGGGCGTTGCGCCGGATGCGTCTCGAGGGCAAGCCAATTGGATCTCTGGTGTTCGTGTGAACCGGAAAGCGGGCGGATTTCATACCTGATTTGCGGCTCGAAATCCGTTCGCCGAGGTGAGCAAAGAACTTTTGCTGTATGATCTTCAATGAGCAGGCATGGGGCCTTGTCCCCTTGCCGCCCCTTGTTCTGCGGGTGACAGGCGGCTGCTGTCGGGACGTCTGGCCTGAGGTCAAGGCCGGGATGGCTCTCGCACTGGAGGATAGGGCGAGACGGGCGGCAAAGAGCAATTGTGTCCGGGAAAGCCCGGCCTCGTCCGTGGGGATATGGGGGCCTCGGCTTGCCGCGGTATTTTCCGTGAATCCGTTTCCTTGAAACCGACCCCCGAAATGCGCGCTCCGCTTTCGGCGTGTTTCTGTGGTCGAAATTATGAATTGCCTGAAAATATACTTTAGTTGTACATTATCAAAAGTATGTATTCCCGTGGAGGCGGTGACCTTTGATGATGCGATTGAGGAGCAGTTTCTCCTCCCGAAATGATGGGGGGACTGAGGGTCGTGATGCGCTTGTGAAAGCAAAAATCCTTTATGGCTTTATGGCCGTAGGCCTTGTTGTCCCGGTCGTCGCACTTGCCGGAGTGGTTGCAGCCTATTGGTCACAAAAAGAAAATTCGATCCTGGATGCCCATTTCCTCTATATTATCCGTACCTTCTGGATTGGAGCGGGTTTGTTCGGGCTCGTCGCGTTGGATGCTTTCGGGGATGCACGTTTTTACGTTGTGATGGGCGCAATGATCTGGATTGTCACTCGTATCGTAACGGGTTTTGTGACGGCCTGCTTGGGGCGATACCCGTCCGGTGCTGCTGCCTTTGCATGATAAAGAACACAGGCTTGCGCGGATTTCCGTTTGTTTTTCTTGAAAAGTACATAAATTTTTATGCGTTTATCGCCGTAACATGCTCAGGTTGAGCATGGTGTTGCAAAGGGATAGATTTATACATACTATCGACTGTAATAGTTCTGTGTTTGCCGCTTTCGGATTCGTTTGTGGTGGGAGGTGGCGCGCGGAGCTGGTCTGTCTGAGCCGTTGGTGCGGTGAGATACGATCACTTAGAATGGAGAGCCTTGATAGTGGCGAAGGAAAAGACTGCGAGCGACATTGGGGCGCGTAAGGGGGCGAGTGAAGTCGCGTCCACCCTTGCCGCTTCTATCCCGAGCGCTTCGAGCGTTTCGCCCTCGAGTGGCTCCGGGCAAACGGGCTTTTCCGTTGCGGCCAGCGCGATCGGCATGGGCTTGGCGGCGCAGTCTGGCGGGCTTGGTGCTCTGGCGGCCTCTGTCACGTCCGGAGATGGCACCCCCAATACGGTGATGTTTTCCACCGATGAGGGGGCTGCATCGTCCCTGTCCATCTCTGACGCCGCGGTCGAAGAGGGTGTTCGGGTTCTGTCGGATTTGAACGACGGGACGCTGATGGGAGGCTCCGAGAGCGACTTGTTCGATGAAACAAGTCTGGCGGAGGCTCTGGACGCGGCGGCGGACGGTGTCGCGCTGTCCGGAGGTGCGATCAAAACAGCCGCGGATATTCCTGTCGCCGCCTCTTTGCCGGAAGACGCCGGTGAAGACGGGGGAGCCCCCTCCCTGACCGCAACCACATTCTGGACCCAGACGGCAACAGAAGACGGAGTCGACCTGCTCGACAGCCTCACGGCAGATGACGGCATCGTGGGCGGTCTGTGGGATGGGATTGTCGGCGAAGACGGTTTGCTGGACAGTCTGTTGGGCGAGGAAGGCTTCGTCGACGATCTGCTCGACGCGCTTTTGGGGGAAGATGGCCTTCTCGGCGGTCTTCTCGGCGAAGATGGGCTGCTTGGCGTTCTGGTGGGCGACGAGGGGCTTTTGTCCGATCTGCTCGGTCAGGATGGTGTGCTGGATGCGCTGGTCGGCGAGGGCGGGCTTCTGGAGAGCCTTGCTGGCGAAGACGGGCTGATCGACGCGCTGGTCGAAGTTCTGATCGGTGACGATGGCCTGTTGGGCGGGCTCTTCGGCGATGACAGCATTCTGGACGATTTGCTCGGAGACGTTCCGCTTGTGGGCGATCTCCTCGGCGATGATGGGCTTTTGACGGGGCTGCTCGATCCGCTGCTCGGAGAAGACGGCCTCGTCGCGGGGCTGGTCGGTGAAGACGGTCTTGTCGGTTCCGTACTCGATGGAATCGTGGGGGAGGACGGGATTCTCGATGAGCTGGTCGAAGATATTCCGCTTCTCGATCCATTGCTTGGTTCGGATGGCCTTGTCGGAACCTTGCTCGGCGAGGATGGGCTCGTCGGAACATTGTTGGGTGAAGGCAGCCTTTTGGGTGGTTTGCTTGGGGGCAGTGAGAGCAGTGAAGACACTGCCGCCGCCGTGGACGAAGTCGTTGCCGATGTCACGGATGAGGTTGCTGGTTCGGGCGATGTGATTGTCGACACTGTGGTCGACGCTGCGGAAACGGTTGTCGACGCGGTCGGGGAGGCGTTGGATGCCGTTGGCGATGGTGTGTCCGACCTGATTGACGGCGATGATGATGGCTTCCTGGATGGCCTGCTCGGTGCAAGCACCGTTGATGGGGGTTTGGGAGGAGAGGACACGCTTTTGGCCGGGCTTCTGGGGGATGACGATCCCTTCGGCCTTGCGCTTGAAGATGTGTCGGCGGTTGTGGGGGATGTCGTCGATGATCTCTTCGCGGGCCTTGCCGGTGTTGAAAGTCTCGCAGGGATGCTTGTGGACGGTGGCATCATCGATCCGACAGACAGTCAGGGTTCGGCTGTGGAATACGACCCTGAGGTCGATGGCCTGTTGAGCGACATTCTTGGGCTCGGTACGGGCGACATTCTCGGTGCAGATAGTGAGTTTGAGACGCTTCTCGATGGGGATGGGGGAGCTGGTGAAAGCGGTTCCGACAGCATTCTTGGGGATACGGTTGTGGAGGAGGCGCTTGGCGTGCTCTTCGGCGATGGTGAAACTTTGCTGTCGGGGCTTGGTGTCGGTGACGAGGGTGACGTTTGAAGATTCTAAGCTAATCTTACGTATAGGAATATAATGCCCACAATTCTTATTGTGTTGCTTCCGCGAAGTGTTTTATGCCATTTGTATGTAAAGAATTTATATTCCAGCCATTAGAATAGTTTTCCTATCCCAAGATCAGCGGGAACCTGTTAATAGGTGATTCCAAGATACGCCTTTTATGTGTGCAGCGTAAGCGCGATGCGATGATTTTGGTGTGATGGTGAGATACTGGGGGCCGGAGAGATCAATGCCTGTTGAGGTTGTGTTGCGAAGTTATGGGGATGGTGGGGTGGCCCAGCGACAGGTCGCGTCACGTCTTTACCTTGAGGAGCCGCAGCAAATCTTCCTGTTGGAATCTGCCCAAGATATTTCAGGATATGAAAAAAATGGCGCGGATTTGACTGTTCATTTCACCTCGGGCGACTCTCTTGCGATCGACGATTTCTTCGTGATGGGCGAAGACGGAGACTACAGCCGTTTGGTGACCGAAACCGGAGATGTGTTGGTGACCGGGCTGATGGCGCCCGAGCCCGAGTTGCAGGCTGTTGCGGATGTCCTTGACGACGTATCGACGTCTGACGAGACGCAACCGCAATCGGGCGAGGCACCAGGGACCGCCGCACATGAGGGAACCGATCCGCTGTTGCTGGTGGGGGCCGGATTGGCCGGGCTGGCGACGTCAAGCACCGTGGATTTTTTCGACGACAGCTCCTTGCGGGGCAGCAGCCAAAAAAACTCGACTGTCGATGAGCTGGCGGCAAGTGAGCTTGAGGAGAGTCTGGTGGCGATCGAGGGGGATGAGAGCGGCGTCGGGTTTGCTGACGCGGTTTCTGAAACATCCTCTGAAATCAATGTTCTATTCGAAAATCTGACGGGTGCCGGTTCCGACCTGCTGTCTGATCTGTTCGCGGAAAACGCTTTATGAAACGATATGGCAGCTCCCGAATGTTTCGTTCCTGTTGCCTGCGCACCGCGCTGGGTGTCGCTGCGTCGGCCACTGTTTTGTTGATGTCGAGTGCGAGTTCTTTCGCGCAGATGTCTCTTCAGGAAGCCACTCTGATCGCGACCGAACAAGATCCGCAAGTCAATGCGCTGCGCCAGCAAGTCAGTCGCAGGACGATCGAAATTCAAGCCGCGCGAGACGAGTATTTCCCCTCGATCAGCCTTTCGGCGGAGAGCAGTACGACCGATGGAGATGGGGCTGGCGTTTCGCTCACAGTCACGCAGGTCCTCTTCGACTGGGGGCTGATCCGCAGCGAAATCAAGGCGGCGTCTCAGGTTCGTGTCCAGGCGATATCCGACCTGAAAATGGCGGTTGAAGATCTGACCTTCAATCTGGCGGGCTATTTTCTCGATGTCGAGGTGATGGACCGCAAGATCGAGCGCACTCGGGATTACCAAGCCTTTGCGCGTCGGATTGCCAAGCAGGCCGAGGACCGGGCGCGTGCGGGGGTGAGTGATGCGGCAGAGGTCGCACGCGCACGTCTGGAGATTGTCCGCGCGGAGGATCAGATGGCGCAGCTTGTCGCCAACCGACAGATGGCGCTGGCGCAGCTGACCTATCTCATCGGGCGCGATCCCGGCGAGGTTGCCGACATTCCCGCGCTTGGTTTCGCCGAGATGTACGCGGATTCAGCGCGGCTCAAGACGGCGGTGCGCATTTCTCCCGATTATATTGCCGCCCGTGCGGCGGCCGACGAGGCAGAAGCCGGTGTCGAGACCGCAAAAGCCGCGCGTTTCCCGACGATTTCGCTTCAGGCACAGGGGCGTGTCGATCTCGATGGTGGCAACAGCCGTACGGCGGTCGGGATTGCGACCAGCATGAATTTGAGCTCAAGCGGTCTGGGCCGTCGTGAAGTTCAGGCGGCGGAACTGGACTTGGCCGCAGCCCAGTCGACGATGAGCGGGGTCGAGAAGGATCTGACCAATGCGGCGACCACCGCGCTTGTCAGCCTTGAGATGCTGCGTCGAAGTGAAATGTCCCGCGCAGCGGAACTCAAGGAATCCCAGCGGGTCCTCGACACCTATGAGCAGCAGTTCATCGGTGGCCAGCGCGAATTGATCGATCTGCTGACCACGGGACGCGATCTCTACGATTCCGAGATTGACCAGATCGACAGCTACGATGAACGCAAACGCACGGAATATGAGACCGCACGCGACCTAGGTGTGCTGGGGACATTGATCCTGTCGTCATCGGTTGGACAATGAAGGCTGAGAGAGGATTGAACCTTTGAAACAAGAGCAATTCATTTCAGATCCACTTGTTTTAGGATTGATTGAGCTGTGTCGGGTTCAGGGCGTTTCCACGTCTTTGGCGCAACTCACCGATGGTCTGCCGGCGAAGGCCGGGGAGCGCATGAGCCCGGATCTGGCGCCGAGCGCGCTGCGGCGTGCCAATATGAGCTGCCGGATCAGTCATGAAAGCCTCAGTGCCTTCCCGACACACAGCCTGCCGGTTCTGCTGTTCCTGAAAGAGGGGCATACTGTCGTCCTTGAAGCTCTGTCCGAAAGCGAAGCCAAGGTCATATTGCCAGAAGCCGGAGGCGGACGGGCCATCTGGGATCGGGCGCTTCTTGAGGAGCGCTATGACGGCCGCATTCTCGTGTCAAAACCGCTCGATATCGTGTCCAACCGTCTGGATCAGAAGAAGAAGGACGGGCGTCACTGGATTTTCGGGCCGGTGATGGAAAACTGGTGGGTTTACCGCGATGTGATGCTGGCCTCTCTGGCGGCCAATATTCTGGCGATCGCGACGGCATTGTTTTCCATGCAGGTCTACGACCGGGTGGTGCCGAACAACGCCTTCGACACGTTGTGGATTCTGGCCAGCGGCGTGGGCATCGCCATTGTGCTTGAGGTGGCGCTTCGGATCGTGCGCGCCTCTCTGGTCGACGTGTCCGGGCGCGATCTCGATCTGCGGCTCTCGGCGCAATTGTTCAACAAGGTCGCCAATATGCGTCTGGCGCATCAGCCCGGCTCGTCTGGCGTCTTTGCCAATCAGGTGCGTGATTTCGCGACGGTACGGGAGTTTTTTACCTCCAGCACGGTGACCGCGATCTGCGATCTGCCTTTTGTGCTGATTTTCGTCGGCATCATTGCCTTTATCGGCGGGCCGATTGCTCTTGTCGTTCTGGCCGGTGTCATCCTGACCGTTTTGCCGGGGATTTTCCTTCAGAAACGTCTGGCGGCAGCCTCGCGGGAGAACACTCGGGAAGGGGCGGCGCTCAACGGGCTGTTGCTTGAAACCATCTCGAACCTCGAAACGGTCAAGGCCGCACGCGCCGAAGGCCGGTTGCAACGCGCCCATGCGCAGTTGACGGCGACCATGGCAACCACCGCCGTGCGCACCCGCGAGATCACCTCTCTGATGACCAACATGGTCAGTGCGGTGCAGAAGATCGCTTATGCCGGGGTGATCATCACCGGCGTTTACCTGATCAGCGCAGGGGAGTTGACCGTTGGCTCGCTCATCGCCTGCACGCTTCTGTCGAGCCGCACCATGTCGCCGATGGGGCAGGTCTCCGGGCTTTTGGCGCGCTGGCAGCATGTCCGCGCCGCGATGGAAGGGCTCGACAAGATCATGTCGCTTCCGGTCGAGCGCCCGTCGGACCGCCATTTCGTGCGTGCGCCCAACCTTTCGGGGGCCTTTGCGCTCGAAGAGGTGACCTATCGTCACGATCCCTCCGCGCCGCCGGTGATCTCCATTCCTGCGCTCGAGATCAAGGCCGGGGAGCATGTCGCGCTTCTGGGCGGCAACGGGGCGGGTAAGTCGACCCTGCTGCGTCTTCTGTCCGGTCTGACCGATCCGGCCACGGGCAGCGTTCTTCTGGACAATCTCGCGATGAGCCAGATCGACCCGATCGACCGGCGCCGCCAGATCGGCTATCTGCCGCAGAGCGTGGCCCTGTTTCAGGGGACGCTGCGCGACAACCTCCTGCTCGATCACGGCACTCATTGCGATGACGAACTGCTTGAGGCGCTGGATGCCGTCGGGCTGGGCGAGTTCGTGCGCCGCCATGTGCGCGGGCTCGATTTGCAACTCACCGGCAACAGCAACGTGTCCGGCGGGCAAAGACAGTCGATCGGTCTGGCGCGCATCCTGTTGCAGGACCCGAAGATCGTTCTGCTGGATGAGCCCACCTCCGCCTTCGATCACGTCACCGAAGCCAAGGTCATTGCGCATCTCAAGGAATGGCTGCAAGGGCGCACGACGATCATTTCGACCCACAAGAGGGAATTGCTGAGCCTGACCGAGCGGGCGATCGTCCTCAAGGAGGGCCGGGTGGCACGAGATGGCGATCTCTTGAAAATCCTCAACGCCGCCCGTGCGACTTCCGTACAGAAACACCCGGTTAAAGCTGTGACATGAGCACCAGTCATACAGACCTGATCGAAACCAGCTACATTGACGGCAGCTATCGTCGGCAGACTCTGAAAAAGGCCCGCCTGACGATCAAGCTGATCGTGCTGTCGATTGCGATTGCGATCGGCTGGGCCGCTTTGGCGCAGGTCAACGAAATCACCCGCGGCGACGGTCGGGTCATCCCGCTGCGCCGGATGCAGACCATTCAGAGCCTCGAAGGCGGGATCCTCGCCGAGCTTCTGGTGCAGGAAGGGGACATCGTCGACGAAGGGCAGGTGTTGGTGCGGCTCGATCCGACCCGTTCCGAGTCGGCCTTTCTTGCGACCCAGTCGGAAATCGTGGCCCTGAGCGCCGAAGTGGCGCGTCTGGAGGCCGAGGTGCTGGAACGTCCGGTGCTCGATTTCGGGGACGCGCCGAATGAGGCGGAGGCGACTGAGCTGAGGCTTTTCGAGGCGCGACGCACCAAGCTGGAGGCGTCTCTGAGCGCCCTTGAGGCGGAGCGGGATTCGATCCGCCAACAGATCGACATCACCAGCCCGCTCACCGCGCAGGGGGCGGTCAGCCGCATCGACCTTTTGCAGCTCGAACAGAAATTTGCGGAACTGGACGGCAAGATCAACGAGACCCGCAATGTCTATGTGCAGGACGCTTACAAGGATCTGGCCCAACGCCGCGCCAAGCTGATGTCTCTGGAGCAGGATCTGGTTCAGAAGCGCGATGAATTCCAGCGCACGGAACTGCGCTCTCCGGTGGCCGGGCGGGTGAACAATATCGAGGTCACCACGCTGGGTGGCGTGATCAAACCGGGGGAGCCGATCATGGAGATCACGCCCACGGACGATCAGCTTTTGATCGAGACCAAGGTTCTGCCCCGGGATGTCGCCTTTGTTGCGCCGGGCATGCCCGCGAGCGTGAAGATCACCGCCTATGATTTTTCCACCTATGGCGATCTGCGTGGCACGGTGACGCAAATTTCCGAGGACACGGTGGAAGAGGACACCGCGCAGGGACCGCAGGATTTCTACCGGGTCATGGTGCGGACGGAACGCAGTTATCTCGAACGCTACGGTGAGCATTACGCCATCCGCCCCGGCATGCTCGCGCAGGTGGACATTGAAAGCGGCAAGCGCTCGGTTCTGAGCTATTTGACCCGTCCTCTGATCAAGGCGCGTCTGCGGTGAGCGCCATTCCCGACATCTGACGAAGAGAGTTCCCAACGTGTTGCAGTTCAAACAAGGCCTTCGCTTTGGCCGTCCCGGTTCTTTCGGTGCGCTTGCCACCTGTTGCGCGGTGCTCAGCGGCACCGTGTTGTCCGGCCTGCCGGCCTGGTCGAATGTGGCTCAGGTCGTCGAGGTGCGGGGGGAGGAATTCATTTCCGCCGACGACATTCAGGCCACCTGTGGCGTCGAGGCCGGGGTGGCCTATTCCGCGCTTGAGTTGCGTGCCATCGAAGGCTGCCTGATGTCGACGGGCGTGTTCGAAACTGTGCGCCTTTACACCGAGGCGCAGATGTTGGTGATCGAGGTGCAGGAACTCAACACCCGTCCGGGCAAGATCGAAGCCATGCTGGCTTACGACTCGCAGGACGGGCTTCTGGGGAGCCTCGCTTTCGAGCAGTATAATTTTCTGCCCAAGACTTTTGCGACGCTGAGCCTCGATTACAATGACGAGGTGGAGCGGATTTCCGGTGCGCTTTACCGCGCGGATGCTTTCGACGCTCACACCGATCTGGGGCTGCGCTTCTCGGCGGCGCGGCGTGACTATGACGATGTCAGCTACACGCAGGAGCAAATCCTGGGCGAGGTCTTTGTCGCCTGGACCCCGTCGGAGGCGCTTCGGATCGAGACCGGGATCGGTTATCGCGACTATCGGCTTTTCGATGTCGAGGCGGGGGCGAGCGCGCTGTTGGTTCAGGAGGAGACGGACAGCATTTCCGAGCCTTTCCTGCATATGTCGCTGTCCTACGGTGAGCCGATCTTCGGCGGGCAGGGCGTATATAGCCTTCGGCTCGACCAGTACCTCTGGAATTACGGCTCCGGTGAGCGCCTGTTCGACACCCGGGTTCAGGCCAATGCTACGCTGCCGATCTCGGAGGGGCTTAGCCTTCTGGTCGGGCTGAACGGTGGCAAGGTCCACGGGCTGGACGGCAACGACACGCGGGGGATCGACCGCTATTTCCCCGGTGCGAACACCTTTCGCGGCTTTGCGCCGCGCGGGATCGGGCCGCGCGACAGCGGCGATGCCTTGGGCGGAAATCAGTTCTTCGTCGGCTCTCTGGAGCTGCAACAGGAGTTCGGCGATGTCTGGAATGCCCCTCTGCGCGGCGGCATTTTCATCGATAGCGGGGCGGCCTGGGGGCTGGACAATACCCTGTCGGGAAGCATTGACGACAGTTGGCATCGGCGCACAAGTGTCGGGCTGACCCTGACGCTCGATGTCGGGAACACGCCTGTATCGCTTTACCTCGCCAAGCCGCTGGAACAGGAAGACGGGGACGCGCCCCAAGCTTTTGGGTTCAGCATCAGCACCCGTTTCTAACCTGCCAAGCGGGCGCGCCGGTTGTCCATCGCGAGGCGGAACAAACGCATGTAGCGAGGGGCGACGGCGGCCAGGCTGTAGGCCTGTCGGGCCAATTGGCGCGCCGCGGTGCCATAGCGGTAGCGGCGTGCCGGATCGTCCATCAATGCGAGGATTTCCGCGATCCACGCCGCATCGTCATCGGGCAGGAGCCGTCCGTTGACGTCATCCTGAATGAGCTCGGCAGCATAGCCACGATCCGGGGCGATCACACAGCCGCCCCGTCCGAGGATTTCCACCAGCCCCCAATTCGCCACGCCGTATTTGAGCGGATAGAGAAACAGATCGATCCCGGCGATTTCGCGGACGAACTCATCGTAAGGCAGCTTGCCGGGGAAGCGGATCTTCTCTGCCGCATGCGGATAGACGCGCAAAAGGTGATCGCGGAACGAGGCCACGTCCCCGCCGTAGTGACGTGCGACCCATTGCGCTTCATAGCCGTAGGTGGTGGCTTCGGCATCTCCCAGAGCGATGAACTCGGCGTCTATGCCGCGCGCGACAAGCTGGTCCACGAGGCGAACATAGGTCTCGAAGCCTTTCGCGCTCGACAGATCGCGCGCGGAAAAGCCGATGGTGAAGGGGCGCGGGGCGTCCGCAGGCTCCGGTGCCGGATCGGAAGCGAAGTCGAACCCTTCGAGCTGCACCTCGATATTCGACCGCAGGGCCTGCGGGAACATGGACTTGGCGTGATGGCTCGGGCAGATCACCAGATCGCTGCGCAGCGCCTGATGGAAATGCAGCATTTCCATGTTGCGATCTCCGATCCGCTGCGCCTCGTCCGGTGGGTAGGACGGGTCCCAGCCATGCGCGCGATAGCTCGGGAATTCGATGTAGCTGACAATTGCGGCGTCGATCTCATCGTAAAGGAAATGCGGTGCGCCCCACAGCGAATGTGTGACCACCACGTCGATCTTTTTATGTGTTTCGAAGGTTTTGAGCGCTTTCAGGAGGCCGCGTGAAATGCGCGCGGAGCGTTCGACCTTTGCGGAATAGTAATAGCTTTGTGGGCCGACAATTTTACCGTCGGGCGTGAAGCCCAGAATATGCGCCCCGCGATGCAGGTTCTTATCACGTTGTCCCGGTGTGGTGAGGAAATAGGTGTCCGCCATGCCGCTGCGGCGCAGATAATCGCAGAGTCCGCCGAATTGCCCGGGATAGACGGAGCCGGCGAAGACGATGGTGGGTTTGGTCATTTCTGTTCTCTTTGTGTGGGTGCCTCCAGAAAAACCTGTTGGCAGAAAATATGCCAGCCCAAAAGAGAAAAAAGTATACATACTTAAGATACAAACCTAACCTAAAGACAGGATGGGGAAAGGGGAGTGATTCGTCCCCGTAACGAACGAGAGAAATGAGATCCGGTATGTATCAGCCCCAGATTGTCATCCCGTCCGTCACCCAGGGCGCGCTTTTTGCGAAGGCGCCGCAAGAACGCCTCATGTTGATTTTGGCAGACTGGCCGCATCTGCCCTATGAATTGAGCCATCCCGGCACCGGGTGGAACGCATGCCTTTTGCAGTCGCAAGAAGAGAGCAGAGCACTGAAGACGGTGCGCCAATACGCAGGATGTCTGGAGGCACTGGTGATCGACGAAGATTTCTTCGGGTCGCCGGAAGACACTGCGGCCGTGTGTTACCAAATTCGCCGGATGGTGCCCGGCATTCGTATTTTGGCCATCGCGACGGAAATGTGGGAGGATGGTGCCCGGCTTCAGGATATCGGAGCCTGTGACGAGACCCTCCTCAGCCGTTGCCCGATGGGCATACTCGAGACGTTGCAAGCCGATGATGATTCATCTCACCACTGAATAGATCAAGCTGCTGACCCGCAAAGTTCGCCCCTCCGTGAACTTTAGCCTGATCGTTTCCCAGTCGTCGGCTTGCAACGGCCTTTGGATCCAAATTGACCCCGCGGAGTTCAGGCTCCGCGATTGGTCTTTGTGATTTGGGAGGGTGCAGACGTTTCTGGCGTCTCAAATCAGGTTCATGTCGCGCGCCACGATCACGGCCTGTGTCCGGTTGTTGGCACCCAGTTTCGAACAAATGGATTTGACGTGCATCTTCACTGTGGCTTCCGCGATGCCCAAAGTCTCACCGATTTCGCGGTTTTGTTTGCCTTCGGCCAGAAGCTCGAGCACAGCCATTTCACGTTCGGACAAGGAGGCATTCCCGGACTCGCGCGATTTGACCCGTTTCTGATCGATCAGTTCGACAGGGACATAGCGTCCACCTGCCGCCATGAAGCGGATTTCATTGGCCAAATCTTTCAGAGAGGCGGTCTTGAGGATCACACCGGAGCCCCCAAGGGACAAGATTTCGGAAACGACATGCGAGGAGGGGTTGCTGGTCAGGAGGCCAACGGGTTTACCGGAATTGTGTTCCAGAGCTTTTCCCAATCCAGACGCGCCATTCATGCCGGGCATGTTGAGATCGACAAGCACGAGATCGAAAGCGCCATTGCGATCGATTTCCGCGACAGCTGAATCCAGATCTGGCGCTGTGTGAGCTTCGATGTCCGGTAGATTTGAGAGGTATTGCTTGAACATCTCAAGGACCATGGCGTGATCATCGGCAATCAGAATGCGAAGTTTGTTGGGTTCAGATTGTGTCATGTCTCTCTGCGATGGGGTTGGGCGCTGTTGTTGATATTAAGTATATGAGGGGCTTGGGCATGGTTTCTGGTGAGTCAGTCCGTGCCGTGCTTTGTGTCAATGTTAAAAAATGTATACCCCCTTGTGCTCGTGGCCGTCAGCTTATTTCCTCAATCGCTTTAAAAGTCGAGTCCAAAGCGCTTTCTAGAGAAGAAGCCAGTTCTTCAAGGTTAGAACGCCTTTCGTCGACGGCAAGTTCCAAGGCCCGCAAGTTTTTTTCTATTGCTGACAATCCGGTCAGCCCACAGGCGCCGGTTGCGGCATGAAGGCGTCGCCCGGTGTCTGCTGTAATGCCGTCCTCTCTTATGCTCTGGAGAATGCCGCGGGCTTCTGCGTGGGCCCGCAGCATAAAGGATTTTGCGCCTTCGATCCCCAGCTGATCCATCAGATCACGAACCGTATCGCGTGTCAGAAAACCGCAGCCAGCAGAGGAAATTTCCATTTGTTTCGCGTCCGTCGCGGGGTTGGCTGCGTTCTGGGTTCGTGTAATTTCCGTGGCGTCTTTGATGGCCTTTAGAAGGTGTTGTGGGCGAATGGGTTTGTTGAGGACGCGCACGATGCCAGCCGCCTGACACGCATTGCGAATGCGTTCGTCGATATGGGCCGTCAGTCCAACGACCGAGCCAGACCAATGAAGGTGGCCCTGCTTCTGTTTGTCGCGAATGCGCCGGGTCAGTTCGACGCCGCTCATGAAGGGGAGGGTCATATCGGTCAGGACGACTTTGATGTCTTTCTGGCGATCCTCCTCGCCCAGGATCGCCAGCGCCTCCATGCCATTGCCTGCGGTATAGACGGTTGCTCCGCCATTGCGCAAAACATGCATGAGCCAGTCACGGCTTGAGGGGCTGTCCTCAACGAGGAGGATGGAGATACCCTGAAGAAGTGCATTCGTCGCACCGCCCTTTTCGGGTTCGATTTTCAGGCGTGGCTCGGCCCAATTGAGATCGAACGTCGCCGTGACCGTCGTGCCTATGATCTCCATGTTCGCTGTGGCGCTCTCCGCTTCATTGCTGTGGCGGTCCCTCACGGTCATACGGCCCCCCAATTGATGCAGGGCATGGGCGAGAACGTTCAGGCCTGCCGAGGTGCGTTCCGGGTTTGCCTTGGGGCGTTCGACTGTTTCCTCTCTGTCCTTCAGATCAATGCTTTTGGGGCCGAGTGCGCGGCGCAGGCGCAGCTTTTGGTCATCCGGAAGGCCGCCGCCCAAATCCTGAACTTCGAGAAAGATACGCCAGCCGGTCTGGGCATCGGGTGCGGGCGTGGCAAAAAGCGCTTCGCAGCGTACGGTGATTTCAACGCGCGGCCCGCCATGTTTCACGGCATTGTCGAAGATGTTCTGACAGAGTGCACGGACGAAACGCACGGGGCCGTTAACCCAGATATCTTCTGCCGGTTCAAATCGAATCCGGATTTCAGTCTGCTTGGTATTGGCGATCGGAAAGATCATCGCAAGAATGGCGCGGATCTCTTCCATGAGGCAAAAATCTTCGTCTTGCTGCAATCCGCTCGCGCTTTGTTCGCCCCGGATGACTGCAAGCACATTGTTAATGTGATCCAGCGCGCGTTCCGCAGATGCGTGGAACTGTTCGCGTGTGGTGTCGATGTCCTGCTGCGGGCTGTCACCGGGATTTTCAAGTACCGCATCTGCCATCGCCAAAAGGGATTGGATGGGCGTGCGCAAGTCATGTGCGACACGCAGCAGGGTCGCCGCGCGTGCCCGGTTCTCGAGCCAGGTGGACTCCTGCTCCGTTTCCGCAAGGCGTAACAGAAAGCCGTTCGCACTGTTCAGCGGGAGGTACACGAGTTCTCCTGCGTGAGCCGCCGCGTCGATCTTGAGGGACAGGGCCACACTGCCCGCCCGCAGTGCCTGCTGACACAGGAGGGGCCAGTCGAGTTTGTTCAGCAAGACATCTTCGCTCAGGCCAAGTTGCCTGGCTGCGGCGTTGGCGAGAAGCAGTTTGGCCGTTTCCGACAGCAATGCAGCTGGCCGACGGTCGGTTGCGATCATGCGCGCAATGGTCTGAAGAACGGGGCGCGTGGCATTTTGTGCCGCGATCTGGGTCTCGTTCGTGTCCCGAAGCGCTGCGGGAAATGTTTCCGGGAGTGTCTGGCCTTTGTCTGGCGCAGGAGAATCGGTCACGCTGAACGCCCTCTTTTGTCATTTTGGTCCGTGTGATCTGCGCAGGGGAGTCTGTTCGGGGATTAGCGTGAAACGCTTTGGGATATCATTGGGCCGCAATCGTTTCGCAGAGGTGAACAGTCGCATATCTCCTTTAGTATTGGCTTAGAGTTTGGTGCGAAACAAGCTTATGTCGTGGTTTTGCTACAACATTTCTTTAAATCCATTGGTGATATATATCCCTAAGGATATTGACCGAACTAAAGTATAGTATATGCATACGCCTAAGGGCTCTATCTCCTGCCCAATGATATTTCGGCCGCTCCCGGCCTGAACCACCAGAGGATGTTAAAATGGCCAAATCCGTTGTTAAGGCAAACGCTGCTGTCGATGTCATGATCGGCGCACAGAAAGGCGATATCAGTCGCTACGTCAAATCCGGGAACGATCTCGTTGTCGAGTTGAAGAGCGGGGATCAAATTACGGTCAGTGACTTTTATACGGCGGCGGCCGATGGAAGCGCCCATCGGCTTATGCTGGCGGACGGGTCTTTCAGCGGGGTCGAAGGGATTTTCGACGGCGAAGAAGAGGCGGTTGGCCTCGGTGCCGGGATCATCCCCGATGATATCGGTGCCGTTGCGGCCGCGTTCGGCGCGGCGCTTTTGGCGGGGGGCGCCGTTCAGGCGGGCGGAAACGATGATGACGATGACGACAACCCGACCGACAGCACTGACCCGACCGACAGCACTGACCCGACGGACAGCACTGACCCGACGGACAGCACTGACCCGACGGACAGCACCGATCCAACCGACAGCACCGATCCGACGGATAGCACTGACCCGACGGACAGTACCGATCCGACCGACAGCACGGACATGGCGGAAGCTGGCGTACTCGACTCTCTGGTCGGAGACGAAGGGCTTCTCGGCGGCTTGACCGGCAACGAGGGCACCCTTGGGGCGATTACCGGCTCCGAAGGGTTGCTGGGCGACCTGATCGGCAATGATGGTCTTCTGAGTGCCATCACCGGCGCGGATGGCCTGCTCGGCACTTTGACAGGCAGTGGCCTTTTGGGCGACGGTTCCTCGGTCAGCGAAGATCCGCTGTCCAGCGTGACCTCGATCCTGACGGACAGCAGCGGCCTGCTGGGAGGTCTGCTCGGCTCCACCGGTCTCACCTCCGCCCTGTTGGGCGACACCGGTCTCGTCGGCAGCTTGCTGACCGAAGACGGCCTTGTCGGTGGTTTGCTGACCGAAGACGGCCTTGTGGGTGGCTTGTTGTCCGAAGATGGTCTCGTCGGCGGCCTTTTGTCTTCTGACGGGCTCGTGGGGGGGCTGCTGTCGGGGGTCACCGGAACCGGCGGCCTGTTGGACGGTTTGCTCGGCGACAACTCCCTTGTGGGAGGTCTGTTGGGCGACGAGGGACTTGTTGGCGGGCTGCTTGATGGCGTGCTCGGTGAGGACGGCCTTGTTGGCGGGCTGCTCGGGGATGAAGGTCTGCTGGGCGGCGTGGCTGGCGATGACGGTCTGTTGGGCGGTCTTCTGGGTGGCGAAGATGGGCTTCTTGGCGGGCTGACCGGTGACGACGGCCTTCTTGGTGGCCTCCTCGGTGGCGAAGATGGGCTGCTCGGCGGGCTGACGGGTGACGACGGTCTGCTTGGTGGCCTTCTGGGTGGCGAAGATGGGCTTCTTGGCGGGCTGACCGGTGACGACGGTCTGCTTGGTGGCCTCCTCGGTGGCGAAGATGGGCTGCTCGGCGGGCTGACGGGTGACGACGGCCTGCCTGGTGGCCTTCTGGGTGGCGAAGATGGGCTGCTTGGCGGGCTGACCGGTGACGACGGCCTGCTTGGTGGCCTTCTGGGTGGTGAAGATGGTCTGCTTGGCGGGCTGACCGGTGACGACGGCCTTCTCGGCGGCCTCCTCGGCGGCGAGGACGGGCTTCTGGGCGGTGTTTCCGGGATCGTGGACGGTGTGCTCGACACGGTTGGGGCCGAAGACGGCCTGTTGGATCCGGTGATTGCCGATGGGGGTCTTCTGGGCGATGTGACCGGGAATTCCGGCTTGCTCGGTGATGTGACGGGCTCCGAAGGGGTGCTTGGCGATGTCGTCGGCGACGAAGGGCTGCTCGGCGATGTCACCGGTTCCGAAGGCCTTGTGGGCGACCTTCTTGGCGTCGGCCTTCTCGGCGATGGCACCGAAGGCGATGGTCTTCTGGGCGGTCTGACCGATGGCTTGCTTGGGGATGATGGGCTTGTTGGCGGTCTGCTCGGGGATGATGGCCTTTTGTCTGGCCTCGATCTCACCGGCGATGGACTGATCTGATCCGCGACCACGCGGTAAACTCAAAGGCCCTGTCGATGACGGGGCCTTTTTTTATGGCGAAATCAGCCGGGCAAAACTGGAAACAGTGCGTTCTTGATGTAGGATTTTGAATTATTCGTTTGACTAAGTCTTTTTGAGAAAAGATACATACTTTAGATGTAACTAATGCTTTTGTTTGGGTTTTGGAAGCCCGGCAAGAATGAGGAGACAGAAACATGGCCACCAGCTCCATTCAAGCGGGACAGGAAATCGGCATCCATATCGATGTGCTGCGCGAGGATGTGCTTCGCTACACCCGTAAAGGGGATGATCTGATCATTGACCTGAAAAGCGGAGGGCAGATTCTGGTCAATGATTTCTACACTCCGGCAGAGAATGACTCCCTGCACAGTCTGGTTTTCGCAGACGGTACGGTGATGGGGGCTGAAGGCGCGATCGCTGCGGCTGGATTGGGTTCGGGCATGTCCGATCAGGCGCTGGCCGCTGCGGCGTTTGGCGCACTCGGCCTTGGCTTGCTGGCCTCCGGTGGCAGCAGTGGTAATGACAACCCGACGGACAGCACGGACCCGACGGACAGCACGGACCCGACCGACAGCACCGACCCGACGGACAGCACGGACCCGACGGACAGCACCGACCCGACGGACAGCACCGACCCGACGGACAGCACCGACCCGACGGATAGCACCGACCCGACGGACAGCACCGACCCGACGGACAGCACCGACCCGACGGACAGCACCGACCCGACGGACAGCACCGACCCGACGGACAGCACCGACCCGACGGACAGCACCGACCCGACGGACAGCACAGACCCGACGGACAGCACCGACCCGACGGATAGCACCGACCCGACCGACAGCACCGACCCGACGGACAGCACCGACCCGACGGACAGCACTGACGTAGCGCAACAGGGCTTCCTGGATCCGCTGATTGGGGATGAAGGGCTGCTGGGGGATTTGACCGGCAACAACGGTTTGCTGGGCGACATCACGGGCTCTGAGGGGCTGCTTGGCGATCTCGTCGGAGCCGATGGACTGCTCGGCGACCTCGGAACTGCGCTTTTGGGGCAGCCGATTCTCGGCGATGGCATCGTGAGCGAAGACACGGGGCTGCTGGATGCGTTGGTGTCCGACACCGGGCTGCTCGGTGGGCTGACGGGCAACAGTGGCGTGCTGGGCGATGTCACGGGCTCCGAAGGGCTTCTGGGCGATCTGGTCGGCAATGATGGTTTGCTCGGGGATGTCACCGGGGCGGATGGGCTTGTGGGCGATTTGATTGGCACCGGCCTGCTCGGTGCAACCGATGAAACCGGCGGCAGCGAAGGCGGGCTTTTGGATGGTCTGCTGGGCGATGATGGTCTGCTGGGTGGCCTGACCGGTGAAGATGGCTTGCTGGGCGGTTTGCTTGGCGGGACCGACTTGCTCGGCGGTTTGACCGGTGAAGACGGCTTGCTGGGCGGCGTGCTCGGAGGCGAGACGGACGGCCTCTTGGGCGGTCTCACCGGTGAAGACGGGCTCGTTGGCGGGCTGCTCGACACGGTGCTGGGTGACGAGGGGCTTGTGGGCGGTGTGCTTGACGGGACCGACTTGCTCGGCGGTTTGACCGGCGAAGACGGCTTGCTGGGTGGCGTGCTCGGAGGGGAGACGGACGGCCTTTTGGGTGGTCTCACCGGTGAAGACGGTCTCGTTGGCGGGCTGCTCGACACGGTGCTCGGAGACGAGGGGCTGGTCGGAGGACTTCTCGGGGGAGCGACCGATGGGTTGCTGGGAGGTCTGACCGGTGGGGACGATCTTCTGGGTGGTCTGCTCGACAGTTCCGGTGAGGCGTAACCATGTCGCCGGAAGACCTTCGCAAACTGGAAAATGAGCTTCGGCTCATTTTCCAGACCTCCGGACTGAGCGGCCTTCTCTTGTATGTCCGGTCCAGTGCGATCTGGGGCAGAAGCCCCCGGAAGGTAGCGGGTCTTTGAAAATATGACCTTCTACAGACCCCACACTTGGTTCCGGAGTTTGAAGTCGCGTTGCGAAATGCGCTTCGGGACCTCGTATGTGACCCAACTGTAGATGAATGAGCCTCATGAAACAGGTGCAACCGTCAAAATCCCATGAGAACGCCCAGACGGCAGATCTGATGGAGTTTCAGTATGAGTTGCTGACGGCGGCCTCGGTGGCCGCTGCGGATGGGTTCGAAGGGGTGGCTCAGGCGTTTCTTCATCTCGCTGAAAGCGGGGATGTCAGACAGAATTCCGCGTTTGAAGAAGGGGCGGAGCAGAGACAGAAGGCAGGCGGCTGAGCAGGGCGGTCGGATTGTCTTTGACGTGACCAAGAGTGCGCTGTGAAAGCGTTTCAAACGAGGCCTGAAATGATCCGTTTGGCCCTGATGCTCTGCGTCAGGTTCTTTCTTTTGCCTCGACGCGCGGGATTTTCGGTGTGCGGCGCATGCGGCGTTTGCAGACGTTTTCCGCTGCTCTGGCCAAGTGGCGCGGTCTTTGCACTGTGACCTTTGCTGCGCCGGATGTGAAGAGGCGTGTGCGGGGATCGGTCCTCTCGTCTTTTACCGCCCGGATCTTGGCACAGTCGTTTCCCCGCGCATCTCTGCCAATCAGGAAATCGACCGCAAATGACCGCTCTCCGCCGATGGTCTCGACCAGCGTGGCGCTTATTTTTCGTCCAGCGTGCGGTGCCAATCTGCCGACACTCATCGTTCAACAGGCGGCAGTTGTCCTCGCGGGAAACGCGGGCACCTCACGCGGGCAAATCCGGTTTCCGCTACGGAACACAGGTACAGTGGGAGCGCCAGAGACGGGCCTTGCTCTGCGTTTCGTGCTTTGCGGCCTCAGGTCAGGCGTTTCAGCACTTCCGGTGCCAGATAGGCGAGGCGTAGCTGGCGGCTGACATGGCGCTCGGCCAGACCGACGGCTCCGGCCTCGGTCGGGGTCGCTTTCAAACCGGCTTCCAGTTTTTCAATCATGACCCATGAGGCCTGGTGCAGATGCTTGGCGATCTGGTTGAGGTGGCCCGCCGTGCGAGCTGACCCGAGACACGTCTGCATCTCGGCCTGCATCCCGGCTCGCAAGTGTGGCTCTGCCTCAGGATGCACTGGGGTGCCATGCGACCAGGTGAAAGCGGCTTTGCGTGTCGGATCAAGGGATTGAGGCGGCTTTCACGCTGTGCCATCTGGGCTGCATTGGGAACAATCAGAAACGGACTCACGCATTATGTCAGACGCACATACGCCCGATGGGATGGAGCTTACGCTCCGCACTCTTGCCATGCCCGCCGACACCAACGCCGCTGGCGATATTTTTGGTGGCTGGGTGATGAGCCAGATGGACCTTGCCGCCGCGATCCGCGCCAACGAGCGCTGCAATGGGCGCACGGTCACCATCGCGGCAAATGAGATCGTCTTTAAGGAGCCCGTGAAAGTGGGAGATACGCTTTGCGTATACACCGCTGTCGAGCATGTCGGACGTACCTCCATGGTCATTCGCATAGAGGTCTGGGCGCGCCGGGCCTATACGGCGCAGCGCGATCATGTCACTCAGGCTCGCTTCACCATGGTGGCGGTCGATGCCGAAGGCAAACCGCGCCCGGTCGACGCAGCTTAAGACGGACGATTCAAGCGCGGGCGAGGGCAGGGCCCAAGGTGTCCAGCCCTTCCACAGCCTCGCGAAACAGCGCCGCTTCCGGCCCCGGCCGCTGGCTCAACCGCGTGAGTGCGGCGTAAGCCTGTTGGGGGGCGGAACCCATCTTGGTCAGTTCCCCGAGCGCCTCTCGCGCGGCAGCGTGATCGACCGCGCTTTGGGCTGGGTCCGCGACGATGCGGTGACACCACATCGCCGCATGGCCGAGGTTCAGCACCGCAAGCCCTGCATCCAGAGCCGCAAGATGCGCCCGGTTCGAGCGCTCCGAGAGGCGCACGAGGCGCAGGGTGCGGTGATAAAGCCGCGCCTGCCAATGCGCGCGCGCCTGAAGCGCGTTTGGATCGGCGGCAAGCGCCCGCAGGTCATGGATCATCGCCTGCATCACCGTGTCGATCCGGCGCTTGAGATTGGCGGGATAGACCATGAGATAGGCGGCCATCGCGGCAATCGGCGCGGCGATCACCGCGAGCCCCGCTGCGACGGAGCCGCCGAAGCTGCTGGTCAGCGGCCAGTGCGGCTGGGACATCAGCATCAGCACCATGTTGTAATCGAAACTCATCGTAACCGTGCGACGATGGCCGACAAAAAGCGGGCCGATCAGGATGAAGGGCAGGGTGAGCAGGATCATCTGCATCTCGTTCTGGGCCAGGGGCCAGGCCAGCCAGCGCAGCGCGAGTGCGCCTGTGACGCCGAGGATCTGGCCGTGGAACACCGATTTCATCATTTGCGCCGGGTTCTCGAAGGTCGAGAACAGCGAAATCATCACGGAAAGCCCCAAAAGCATGAAGGGCCCGACGCTCCAGCCGGTCACAAGCCAGAGCCCGCCGAAAAGAAGCAGAGCGCCAAACGCCCGAAGACCGGCTTCGCGTGCACCGACCCAGTCGCGGTGCAGCACAACGGGCGGGGCGATCTCGCTCGGGCTGCGACGCTTGTGCGATTGCGCATGCCAGTCGTCAAGCGCGGCTTCCACGGCGGTGAGGGTCTCGGACAGACGGGGGGAGAGGCCTTCTGTCGCGGCGGCCTGGGTGAGGGCCGCACGCGCGGCGGGAATGTCCAGATCGGCCAGCGCTTTGGAGGCCCCTGCAAGGCCTGCGCGGAAGGCGGGGGCCTGTGCAGGCCCGTGTTTCCAGAGCAAAAGCGGCGTGGCGGCGATCAGCAATGCTCGGGTGGCGCGGATGGTCTGACGCGAGCGGATGGAGCCTGCGGCATGGGGATCGAGGCCCTCCTCGACGGCGGCCAGCTCATTGAGGAGCGCGCGCTTTTCGGCCTCGGTCGGCGTAGCACTGGCGGCTTTGTCGAGCATGTCCGACAGCAGGCGACGGACCCGTTCACGCAGCTCGCCGCTGGCCGCGGCCGGGGCAAAGATCGAGCCGACGATGGTGGCGACGACCACCCCGGTGAGCACGGTGGCGAGACGGTCGACGCCGAGGTGCAGCACCTGATCCGGGTGAGCGGCATCGAGCAGCGAGACCATCGCCGCCGTATAGCCTGCCAATACGGTTCCATAGGCAACGAACCCGCGTTGCAGATTGCCGATCCAGGTACAGGCGCTGACCCAGAGCGCCAGACCCACGACCAGAAGCGCCGGGTGGATCTGCATCGCCAGCACCAGAAGCACGCCAACGACGGTGCCGCTTACAGAACCCAGAAGGCGGAACAGGCTTTTTTCCCAAAGCTGGCCGCGGGTGGGCTGCGAGGCGGCCCAGACCGTCATCGCCGACCATTGCGGATGTTCGAGCCCGATTGCCCAGGCGAGGACGAAGGCGGCACAGGCGGCAAGGGCGGTGCGAAAGGCAAAGCCCATCCGAACGGTGTCGAAACCGCGAGCAGTCAACCAGGATTTCATAGTGATTTGTGCTCCAGTGAGGCCTCAACTCGGGCTGAAATTTTTGCAAAACCGGACAAGAGTGCGGCAACTTCCGCCTCGCTCAAGCCGGTGAGGAGATCGGCCTCGACCCCGGTCAGGTGATGTTTGATGCGCTGCACTTCGGTGCGGCCTTGCGGGGTCAGGACGATGAGCCGTGCGCGCCGGTCCTGCGGGTTCACCCGCCGTTCGATCAACCCGCGCTCCGCGAGAATGTCCAGAAGCCGCACGAGGGTCGAGGTGTCGAGGGCGACGCGTTCGGCCAGTTCGGTCTGGCTGATGCCATCGCCATCGGCATCGAGATGCACGAGCGGCGCCCATGTGGCGTCGGTCAGACCGGCGCGGGCGATCTCGGCATGGATCACCTTGCGCCAGCGCCGCGACAGCATGACGAACTGAAAGCCAAAGAGGCTTTTGGGGGAGGACTCATCTTGAAACATGATTTGCATGTGCATCAAAATGATTGGTAATTCAAATTAATCTCAAACAAGTCGGGTTTGCAGAAAACGCAAACCTCCTTTGGCTTGTTAAACGTGCCGGGATTACGCCACCAGAAGCTCAGCCTCATGCGCCTTGAGACATTTGCGGGCGGTGTCGCCGTGGCGTGTCGGCATGGAGCGCAGCTCCGGGAAAAGACCGAAAAGTTCGTCGCGCGCCGCGTCGGCCACACCGGTCAGCGAGTGGTCGGAGACGTGGAAGCTCTCGGTCGCGGCCCCCTCGGCAAAGATCACCTCGTGCCGGTTGAACATCAGGTGATAATAGCTGACAAACCCGCCCGCGCGTTCGCGGATGGTGGTGCCATTGACCAGATGTTTGGCGGCGGAGAATACTTCGGACGCGCCAAAGAGCATTTCCGAGCGCCAGCCTTGCAGCAACATGCGGTGCTGCGGCGAGACGATGAGCTCAGCCTCATTGCCAAGCGCGCCTTTCGTGATCTCGATGGGCGCAAAGCGACCCATGGCGGGTACGATGCGCGCGCCCACCCAACGCAGCGGTTGAATGCCGTTGTCCATGGTGATGACAAGATCGCCGGGCTTGAGATCCTCGACGGCGCGCGCGCCATAAGGCGTGGCGATCCGGGTGCCCTTGGCGAAACAGATGATGGTTTCGATATTGGAAAAGGTGATGACGGTGCCATCCGTCAGCGTCAGTGTGCCGCTTTCCGGATCGTTCTCGTCATAGACGATGGAGCCGCGATGGTAGAGATCCTCGCTCAGACCCGAGAGGTCGAGCACGTCGTTGTCGCTGTCGTCTTCTGAGCCGACGATGGTGATCGCATTGCCGTCCAGTTGAGAGGGATCGATGATGATCGTGTCGCTGCCTTCGCCGCCGGTGACCGTATCGCCGCCGCCCGCGTAGATCGTATCGTCGCCATCGCCACCGTCTAGAATATCCGCGCCCGACCCGCCGATCAGCGTGTCGTCACCCTCTTCGCCGTAAAGCTCGTCATCGCCGCCTGCGCCGTCGAGATAATCGTTGCCCGCGCCGCCATAGAACACGTTGGTGTAGGCGTCGCTGCCCGTACCCTGACCGTCGAAACCGATCAGAGTGTCGTCGTAATCCGACCCGATGATCCCGTCGACGCCCGACAGCGTGTCGCCCTCTGCATAGCCGCCGGAGGCCGTGCCATCGGCGAGATTGACCGAAACCGCCTCATCCGAGCCGGAATAATCGATCATGTCCATGCCGGAGCCGCCGGAGTTGACGTCCGCGCCTTCGCCGCCGATCAGCGTGTCATTGCCCGCGCCGCCCGACAGCGTGTCGTCGCCTTCACCGCCGTCGATCGTGTCATTGCCGGAGCCGCCATAGACGACGTCGTCGCCGAGACCGGAGGCGACGGTGTCGTCCCCATCACCGGCTTCGACCGTGTCGTCGTAATCGGTGGTCTGGGCGTCGAACTGGACATCGGAAATCCACACGCCCTGGGTGTTCACGCCTTCGTTGTCGTAATCGATGACGATCTTGGAGACTGGGCCTTCGATCTCGACCAGAAGCGAACCGCTGCCGTCTGTGCTGGTTGTGGCGGTGATGCCGGTGACGGTGTTGCCATCGACGGTCATGGCGCTGCCACCGGTGAGCACGACCTCGACCTCGTTGCCTTCGGCATCGTAGGCGGTGATCGTGATCACATCGACGAAGCCGCCATCGGCATAATCGAGATCGTTGATCCGGAACGAGACGTTATAGACCTCGTCGCTCACCCCGCTTTCGCTGTCGGTGGCGGCGAAATCCATGGTCATGGTCATGGTGTCGCTGCCCTGATCGGCCACACCGTCGTTGTTGGCGTCATTGTCGCCAAAGAGGAAGAACGAGCTGCCGGAATCGAAGGTCTCGCCATTCGCCGTATCGACATAGACACTGCCGTCATAGCTCGTGCCCGTCGGGTCATAGGCCATCCCCGCGGCGCCATTGTCGGTGACGGTGAAGGTCATGGTGACGCCCGCGTCTTCGAGCGTGCCGGAGCCATCCATATAGTTCTGACCGTTGCTCAGGTCGTCCCAGTGCATCGTGCCGGAGGTATAGGTTTCCGTGTCGATCGTATCGCCATCCGTGTCGGTATAGCTGGTGTCGATCGTGTCATCGCCCGAGGTGCCGGAGACGATGCCGTCGGCGAGAGAGGCGGCGGAGACATAGTCGGCGTAGGTGAAGGATTCATTCGTGGTGCCACCGCGCTGGCTATCGCCCGGTGAGGTGTTGTAATAGGTCACCTGATATTCGTGACCGTCGATCAGCGGCTGTTCCGAGAGCGTATAGGTCCCGGCGGCCGAGCCGGTATCGACCACGAATTGCACAACCTGAAAACTTTCCCCGGTGGTCAGGTCGGTCACGGTCCAGACCGCATCGGCATCGACGCTCGAGCCGGTAGAGCTGACCCCGTCCACAGTCACGTTGGCGGTCGCGGTTTCCGCGCCCCGGCGTAGTGTGTCATCGACCAGCGTGTCGTCGCTGTCGGTCACGGAGGCCGTGCCGGTCGGACTGCCACCGGAATAGGTGAAAGTGGACCCCGTCGTGGTGCCTATGACCGTCGCAGGGTCAAAATCATAAATCTCGAGATCGTAAACGGCCATGATACCTGTACTCGTCTGTCCGGGCCTGTCGCTTGGAAACGGGTACAGTCCGGGCGTCTGTTTTCTTGGTTAACGATTTGCATCGGCTTTGCGGCACGATTGCGGCAGGAGAGCGCCGAACATGTGAAATCTATTGCCGTTGTGGAGCTTCTTGCGAAGCTTCCTGATTTAACTCTTGGAAAGGACAAGATTTTGTTCCCGGTGACAAAGCCTGTGACGTGATCGATCACACGGGATTTTTCTAAAATGCGAGATGAAATTTTTGCCGCATTCACCATTTGGAAGGTGCGAAAGCCTAGAGTCGCAACCGGGTTAAAGCGGCTTCGCCCGCGTTGCGGCACGTAGGTTCATGACGACATATACGCTCAAAAGTTATATCCCCGGGGATATCATGGATTCTGGCGGCGATGGGGTTGTCACCGTCGGGGAATACCTGTCGCTTGACAGCGGGTTCGATGCCTCGACCGATTACCACACCCTGACCATCAGCGATGACGACGGCGGTTTCGGCGGAGATCACACCTTCAACGAACAGGGCGACGATGGCAATCAGACGGCGACGGTGACGAATTCCAGCGGCGGGACGGTCGCGTCGGGGCGCATCTACCTCGAACAGTCGATCACCTTGTCGGATGGCGATGGCAACACCTTCACCGTCTACACCGTCGAGATCAACGGCACGATTGTCGGGCTGCTCTCCAGCCCCGAGCTTGTCCCCGGTGTGGAATACAAGGTGACAGCCATCGGGGAGGCGGATGCCAACCCCTCTTATTCCAGCTTTGCCTGGCCAAGCTATGACCCCGATCTCGGACAATATTACGAGGGCGGTGCCTATAGCGACGAGATCATCGCGGGCGCGGGCGACGACACGATCAGTGCCGGGGCTGGCGACGACTGGATCGAAGGCGGCGATGGCGCCGATACGATTTACTACGGGCCGGGCGGCGCGACCCAGGCCGATGGCGACGAGGTCTACGGTGGCGCGGGCGATGACATTATCGATGATGTCTCCGGGTCGACCTATGTCTATGACGACACGCTCTACGGCGAGTCAGGCAACGATACGATCTGGGCCGGGGCCGGCGATGACGAGGTTTACGGGGGCGACGACAACGACACGATCTATGGCGAAGACGGCGACGACGAACTTTACGGCGATGCGGGCGACGATACGATCTATGGTGGCGACGGGTATGACCTGATCTGGGGAGGGACCGGCAACGATTGGCTCTATGGCGGCACTGAGGATGACGAGCTTTATGGCGGCGCGGGCAATGATGTCCTGTTCGGCGAGGCGGGCGACGATCTCCTTATGGGCGAAGAGGGGGACGACCAACTCTATGGCGGCTCAGGCACGGACACGATCTCGGGCGGGACGGGCAACGACACCTTCTATATCGTCGAGACCAGCGAGGTCGATTACATCTACGGTGACGACGACTGGGACACGGTCGATTTCACCTATGCGAGCGGTTCGACCGGCGTCACGCTGACCTTCTCGGGTGACAATGCCTTTGACTATACGCTCGATGGTACGACCGCCTCCGGGTCGGGGAACTCGATGGAGTATTTCAAACTCACGAGCGAGTCCGATGTGGTCGATGCCTCCGCGGATGCGACGGGGGCGACCTACGACCTTGGGGCGGGCGACGACAGTTTCACCGGCGGCAGCGGCAATGACGCGGTCTATGGCGGCGACGGGGCGGACACGATTTCAACCGGGCTCGGCGGCGATTATGTCGAGGGCGGTGCGGGCGACGATACGATCGACGGCGGGGCGGGCGATGACTGGCTCGACGGCGGCGAGGGCAACGATACGATCTACGGCGGTGTCGGTGACGATACGCTGATCGGCGGCGCTGGCAACGATGTGCTCTGGGGCGAAAGCGGTCAGGACACCTTCCTCTACTACGACAACTGGGGTGCCGACACCGTCTACGGCGGTGGGCTCGGCACGGATTTCGACACGCTCGATTTCTCCAATGTCACGACCGACATCACCGTCACCTTTACAGGCTGGGAAGACGGCACCGTCACCGATGGCTCCAACACGGTCAGCTTCGACAATATCGAGGCCATCACCGGCGGCTCCGGCGACGATACGATCGACGCCTCCGCCGATGGTTCGGGGCTGACGCTCGACGGGGGTGCGGGCAGCGACACGATCACCGGCGGTTCGGGCGACGATGTGATCGCCACGGGCAGCGGGACGGATACGATTGTTCTTCTGGACGGGTTCGGCAACGATACGATCACGGATTGGGATTTCACCGATACCGACAGCGACGGCTTCTACGACGATCAGCTCGACGTCTCCGGGCTGACGGACGCGCTGGGCAATCCGATCAGCACCTGGGATGTCTCGGTCTCCGATGACGGCTCCGGCAATGCGGTTCTGAGCTTCCCGAATGGCGAAACATTGATGCTCCTGGGGGTTGCGCCAAGCCAGGTCGACAGCGGGGCCGAACGCTACGCCATGGGCATTCCCTGTTTCTGTTCCGGCACCCGGATCATGACGCCCTCGGGTGAGCGGCGGATCGAAGAGCTGCGCGCGGGCGATCTTGTGGTCACGCTTGAGGCCGGGCCGCAACCGATCCTCTGGCACGGGGAGCGGCATCTGGGCCATGAAATCCTGAAAGCGCAGCCGGAGCTTTTGCCCATCGTCATCCGGGACGGCACATTGGGCAACCGGGGCGATCTCTGGGTGTCGCTTCAGCATGGTCTTGTCGTGCCCGATCCGCAAAGCGGGGAGCGGGTGTTTGCGCGTGCCACCCATCTCGAACGTTTCGGTGGCGATGGCATCCGGCGCGCGCTGGGCAAGGCCAAAGGGAAAGCCAAGGGGAAGGCAGTGACCTATCACCACCTGCTTCTGCCGCGCCACGCCACGCTCATCGCCAACAATACCCTGTCCGAAAGCCTCTATCCGGGGCGTTTCGCCCTGTCCGGTTTCGACCGCGTGGCAAAGGCCGAACTCTTCGGTCTTTTCCCTGCGCTCGAAGGTATTTTGCGTGCGCCCGCGCGAAGCGATGTGGCCTCCGGGCTCTATGGCCCAAGCGCGCGGCCCTATCTGAAAGCGCGTGAGGTCAAACGGTCGGTGGGCTTGATCCTGTCTCAGGGCAGAATTGCAAGCCAGCACCAGATGGTCAGGATCGACAGCGCCGTGCCGATCAGAACCGAGGAGGCGGCCACGCGTTTGGCCACGCCGTACATATTGGCGAAGAGATAGACGTTCACCCCCGGCGCCATGGCGGCGGTCAGAGTGGCGGAGCGCAGAGACGGTGTGGGCAAGCCGAAGACGACATGCCCAAGACCATAGGAAATCGCCGGGTGCAGGACGAGGGAGGCGAAGACCGCCCAGACGATGATCCGCATGTCGCCCTCGGGTTTGTAGCGCAACAAGACGCCGCCGAGGCCGAAAAGCGCCGCCGGGATCGCGGCCTTGGTCATCAGCGTGACCGCATCCCAGACCGGCGCGGGCAGGGGGATATGCGCGAGATTGACGATCCAGCCTGCGATGATGCCGAGGATCATAGGGTTGCGCAGCACGGAGCGCGCGATCTGCCGCATCAGGCCAAAGCCGGACAGGCCCAGCCCGCGGGTCCGTGCGATCTCCATCGCGGCGATGCCGATGGCGTAAAGCATGGGCGAATGGATCGAAATGATCGCGAAATTCCCCGCCAGAGCGGCCTCGCCATAGGCGCGCTCGGTGATCGGAATGCCGAGGAGGAGCGAGTTGGAAAAGAGGCCGATGAAGCCGATGGCAACGGCATCGGTCAGGTCGCGGTCAAACAGGTAGCGGGCACCAAGAAAGCAAAACAGCCCGCCTGAGAGTGCGCCCGCGTAAAACGAAATCAGGATCGGCGGGTGAAAATTCTGGCCGGGATCCATCTTGGCGATGCCGGAGAAGAGCAACAGCGGCACGGCGAAATTCTGGGCGAATTTCATCACGCTGTCGACCATCTCGTCGCTGACCCAGCCCTGCCGGCGCGCCAGATAGCCATAGCCGATGACGAGAAAGACCGGAAGGATGACCTCGATCAGCGTCTGCATCAAAGGTCTCCTGTGATCTCGATCACCATTCCGTCATAGGCGGGGGTGACGTGATCCGGGGTCTCCTCAGCCACGGTCGCGTAATCGATGTCGATATGCATGTTGGTCAACACGCCCTGCTTCGGCGCGGCGCGTTCGATCCACTGAAGCGCCAACTCCAGATGCGCGTGCGACGGGTGCGGTTTGTAGCGCAAAGCGTCGATCACAAACGTGTCGAGCCCCTCCAGATGCGCCCATGTCGGCTCGTAAATCTCCAGCACGTCGGGGATATAGGCGAGATCGCCAATGCGAAACCCTTTGGCGTCGATCTGCCCGTGATTGACCTGCAAGGGCGTCAGCGTCACCGGCCCGCCGGGGCCGTCGATGGTGACCGGTCCGCGAATGGCATACAGGTCGAGAATGGGCGGGTAGTTCGAGCCTTCGGGCTGGACAAAGGCATAGCCAAACCGCGCGATCAGATCGTTTTCGGTCTCGCTGTCGGCATAGACTTTGACCCGCTCGCGCATGTTGAACACGATCTGGCGCAGGTCATCGAGCCCGTGCATGTGATCGGCGTGCGAATGGGTGAAGACCACGCCGTCGAGCCGCGACACGCCGGCGTTCAATAGCTGTTGGCGCATGTCCGGCCCGGTGTCGATCAACACGCTGGTGGTGCCGTCCGGGCCGTCGCGTTCGATCAGCGCAGAGCAGCGCAACCGGCGGTTCTTCGGGTTCTGCGGGTCGCAATCGCCCCAGATATTGCCGATCCGCGGCACGCCGCCGGAGGAGCCGCAGCCCAGAATGGTGAAACGTGCGCTCATAATTTGGCTTTCGTGAAGAGGCGTTCGAAATTCGCTTCGGTCAATGCGGCGAATTCGGCATAATCCATCTCGAAGGTCTCCGCCGCGCGCTGGGCGGTTTTCGCCGTATAGGCCGGTTCATTGCGCCGACCGCGATGCGGCGGCGGGGCGAGATAGGGGCTGTCGGTCTCGACGAGGATGCGGTCGCGCGGCACGGCGCGGAAGATGTCGCGCAAATCCTCGGAGCGCGGAAAGGCTGTGATCCCCGACATGGAAATGTAAAAACCCCAATCCATCGCCGCCAACGCGAAGTCTTTCGAGGCGGTGAAGCAATGCAGGACGCAAGGATAGGCGCCCTTGCGATATTCTTCGCCCAAAATCTCCATCGCATCCGCATCCGCATCGCGGGCGTGAATGATCAGTGGCAACTGCGTTTCGCGCGCCGCGTCGATATGGATGCGCAGGCTTGTCTTCTGAACCTCCGCGCTTTCGGCCGTATAGTGGTAGTCGAGTCCGGTCTCGCCGATGCCGACGAATTTCGGATGCTGGGCCAGTGCGATAAGCGCGTCCACCGTCGCCATCGGTTCTTCGGCGGCCGACATCGGATGCGTGCCCGCCGCCCAGAACACCGGATCGAAGCGCTCGGAAATCGCGCGCACCTGATCCACCTGCCGCAGCCGCATGCAGATCGTCACCATGCGGTGCACACCTGCGTCAACCGCACGGCTGACCACTTCGGGCAGTTCGTCGGCGAAATCGGGAAAATCCAGATGGCAGTGGCTGTCGGTGATCTTGGGGAGGCTCATGGTCTGCTGTCGTTCGTGGCTGGACCGGAGCGGGTCGGCCTTAGCGGGCGATGCGGCTGGCGGTCTCGTTGATCTTGAATACCATATCGAGGATCAGCGCCGCAGGGTCAAGGTTGACGGCCTTGGCATGCTGTGCACGGGCCGACAATTCCTGTTGCAGAACCGCCCAGTCGCGTGCGGCATAGGTGTCGGGCGACAGCCGCAGCATGAGCGCGGCCTCGCCGGGGGCGGCCTCGACAATCGGCGGACGGCCCGCGCCGGTACGCGCCAGACGGGTGAGGAAACGGTCGATCAGCCCGAGGGTCAATTCATAGCGGTCGCTGTTCGCCGCGCCGACACAGGCCTCGGCGAGCCGCAAGGCCTGTGCCCGGTCGAGCCGGGGCAGGGTGGCGAACAAGGCCACGATGTCATGATAGGCCTCAAGCCCGCCCAGATTGGTCAAACGCAACGCCTCCCCCACGGAACCGGCGGACAATTCCGCCAAAGCATCCGAGCGGTCTGCCGCATCCGACCCCGCCGCGTCAAGGGCACGGCCCAGATCTTCGGGCGACAGCGGGCCGAGGCGCAGTTCGCGACAGCGGCTTCGGATGGTGGGCAAAAGCCGGGAGGGCTGGTGCGAGACCAGCAGGAGAAAGGCGTGTTTCGGCGGCTCTTCGAGGGTTTTCAAAAGCGCGTTGGCGGCGGAGACGTTCATTTCGTCGGCGCTGTCGACAATGACCACACGACGCCCGCCGTCGGTGGCTGACATGTGGAAAAAGCTGTTGAGCTTGCGCACTTCCTCGACGGAAATCACCGTGCCGAAGCGGGATTTCTTGTCGTCCCATTCGCGGCGGATCAGGCAGAGGCGTGGTTCGGCCAGCTGTGCGGAACGGCGATAGACCGGGTGCTCGTGACCGAGTTCCAGCGTGTCGGGGGCAGAGGGAGCCTCGCCGAACAATCCGCCGTCCTCTTCGATCGGCTGGGCCAGCAGAAACCGCGCGATGCGCCAGGCGAGCGTGGCCTTTCCGACGCCGCGCGGGCCGGTGATCAGCCAGGCGTGGTGCATCCGGTGCGAGTTGAACGCGTCGAGAAAATCCGCCTCGGCATGTGTTTGGCCGAACAGCGTGGCGGTCTGGCGAGGATGCGGCGCACCGGGGGCGCAATCCGCCTCGGGCGCCATGTCCATTTCGCCGAGCGCTTGGGGGGATCGCGTGCTCATGCGCCCAGCCGTGCGGTCACGAGGGTCGCGACCTCTGCGGCCACGACATCAATGTCGCGCGCTGCATCAATCACGGTGAAACGGGGGTAACGGGAGGCCAGTGCCAGAAAGGCGGCGCGGCATTTTTCCTGAAATTCCAGCCCGAAATCCTCGAAGCGTTCTTCTGCGGTCTGCCGCCCCTTGGCGCGGCTCAGGCCGATCTCCGGGTCCATGTCGAACAGAAGCGTCAGATCGGGTTCGACGCCGATCATCTCGTCATGCAGCCGATTCACCTTGTCCTGCAAATCGCCGCGGGTGACGCCCTGAAACACGCGGGTCGAATCCGCGAAACGATCACAGATCACCACCTTGCCCGCGGCCAGCGCAGGCCTGATGGTTTTTTCGAGATGGTCGCGACGGGCAGCGGTGAACAGAAGAATTTCGGTTTCCGCAGACCAGCGATCCGGGTCGCCTTCGAGCACGAGAGAGCGGATTTCCTCGGCGCCCGGCGATCCGCCCGGTTCGCGGGTGTGGATCACATCCACGCCGCTTTCACGCAGCGTTTCGGCCAAAAGCCGGGCTTGGGTGGATTTTCCGGACCCGTCGATGCCCTCGAAGCTGATGAACATGGCGCTCCCGTCAGGATTGGTGGCGGTTGGTTATTCGGACACGGCCAGACCCGTTTGTCCCTCCAACTTGTCCTTAAGCACCAGAAAGGCTGTGCGCAACCTCGGAGCGATGCCGCCACGGGCAATCGAGCGATCCGCCACCAGCGGAATATGCGCATCGGGAAGGTCTTCGCGCGGGATCACCAGTTCGGCCAGAGTGTCGCCCTGGGTGATCGGCGCTTCGAACGGGCCGGTGTAAACAACCTCGCCCTTCAACTCTTCAAGCTGTGCGCCGGGCAGCAGGATCGAGACGTCTTCGGGCGCGACGAGACCCACCTCGGTCTGATCGCCCATCCAGACTTTGGCGCGGGCGAATTCATGACCTTTTTCCGCTACGGTTTTTTCGGCGAACTGGCGAAAGGTCCAGTTGACGATGCGCTCTCCTTCCTGCGCGCGGTCGGCATCTGTCGCGAGCCCGGAGATCACGAAGACGACGCGGCGCGTGCCTTGCGTGGCGGAGCCGACCATGCCGTAACCGGCCTCTTCGGTATGGCCCGTCTTGAGCCCGTCCGCGCCGATGCCGAGGCGCAACAGCGGGTTGCGGTTGTGCCGGTTCTGCGGTGCGCGGTTGTCGAAGGGGAATTCCTGTTCGCCGAAATAACCGTAATATTCCGGGAATTCGGTGATGAGCCGCACGGCGAGGATGCCGAGATCCTCGACCGACATGCGCTGGCCGGGGTTGGGCCAGCCGGAAGCATTGGCAAACGTCGAATTGTTCATGCCGAGCGCCTTGGCGCGTTCGTTCATCAGCCGTGCGAAATTGTCTTCGGTGCCCGCAAGGCCTTCGGCCACGGTGACGCAGGCGTCATTGCCGGAGAGAACCACGATGCCCTGAATGAGTTCTTCCACGGTCGGACGGTCGGTCTCGTTGAGGAACATGGTCGAGCCGCCCATGTTTTTCGCCCGGGTCGAAACGGAGAAGCGGGTGTCGAGCGTCACGCGCCCGTCGCGCAGCGCCTCGAACAGCATGTTCACCGTCATCAGCTTCGACATGGAGGCGGGCGGCAGCGGCGTCTGCGCATCCTTCTCCATCAGCACCGTCTGCGTGGTCAGGTCATAGACCCAGACGGCGCGCGCGGCGCTTTCAAAGGCGCTGGCGGGCAGGGCGAGGCCCAGAAGGGGCAAGAGAAAGGCGAGGCGGAGGGCAAGAAGGCGCAGCATGGAAACGGGCGGGTCCTTATTCGTGCAGATGGTTCGGGCGGTTCATGTGACAGGGGGCGTGACGCCCCCTCCCTTAATGCGTGACGGCATAGGCGTCCGTGAAGCCCGCCTTTTTCACTTTTTCGAGAAGCGCTTTGCGCTCGGCGCTCGATCCGGCGGGGCCGACGATGACGCGCCAGAAGGATTTGCCGTTCGAGGTGCCGGGCTTGACCATGGCGACAATGCCCTGCGAGCCGAGCATGTCGACCGTGCGCTCGGCATTGGCCTCGACCGAGAAAATGCCGATCTGGAGGAAGGGTTTGTCGAGCGAGGAAGCGGCTTTCGGCGCGGCGGGAGTGGCCGGGGTTGCAGGCGCGGAGGGGGCGTCGAGCGCATCGAGTGTGGCGGCGGCATCGGCGATCGGATCGTCGAGCGGCGCTGCGGCGATGGTTTCGGTTTCCGCTATGGTCTCCACGGTTTCCGGCTCTTGCGCCACTTCCTCGCGGCGCAGCGCGGTGACGTTCAATGTCGCGGGGGATCCGGCCAGCATGCCGAGTGCTTCGGCGGCATCGGAAGACACCTGAATCCCCGGTCCGGGGGCCGTGACTTCGCGTTTGAACAATGCGCCGATGACGAATTTTCCATTGGCTTCGTTGCGGATGATCACGCGCTCGGGGTCGGTCACGTCGGAATGTGCGACCCAGACACCGCCGAGCGACGGACGCCCGTCCCAAAGCCCCTTGTCGGTGACCTGAAACACATCCGGCGCCTCGACGTCACGTTCCACCAGTTTGGTCGAGGTCGACGTCGCGGTGCTGCCTGTTTGCGGTTTCTTGAAGCTGTCGAGAAAGGATTGCCCATCCTGACATGCGCCGAGCGCGAGCGTGGCGGTCAGGAGAAGCGCGAGGCGCTGTCCGGTCCCTGTCTGTCGCATGATCTTGCCCCTTCGTCGTGCCTTTTAGACGGCACGGATTTTATATGTGTGGTTTTGTCGGTCTGCTCATCGTCGCGCCAAGGTGAAAGGGACCCCATGGTCAGACCATTGGGACACACCTCCCCCGGCGTCTTGCGGGCAGTCTAGCGTTTCGACCGGAAACAGGAAAGCCCTGCGTGCACCGGGTGGCGAAAAACGGCAAATGTCGGGGCGCTGTGCATCAGATCGCGGGTTTCAGAATCGTGACAAGGGCGCTAAGGCTCTGCGGATCGTGCCTAAGCGCTCGCGGAGGAGTGGCAGAGTGGTCGAATGCACCGGTCTTGAAAACCGGCGATGTGCAAGCATCCGTGGGTTCGAATCCCACCTCCTCCGCCACTTCGGTATAAAACCGGGAACGCCGGTTCCCGCCGATTTCCCTCCCTTAGCGGCGACTAGCGCCCTCAACAGCGTGTTTTTGTTGCCGTTGATGTAGATCGCATCGTCCGCGACCTCGACATGCTGGGCGAAAGCCCGGACGTGATCCCGCCGATAACCGCCCTTTTCGAGCCGAAGCCCGGTGCGCGCCTCGCTCGCCAGTTCCCGCACGGCCGCCCCTGTGAGGCCCTGATGGGCCGAGCTTTTCAGCATGGCCTCGGTCCTTACGGCGTCGGCCCGTGCCTGATCCCGTATCGCCGTAAGGCCGGCGATGCGTTCGCCGAGCGCGGATTCGGCCGGATCGAGTGAACCGGCTTCGATAGCTTCATAGAGCCGCTTGAGGCGCATGTCGGCTTCGACTGCGCGCTGGTTCAATTCTGCAATGTGCTGGCTGCGCCGCTCGAAGCTCTCCTGCCGGCGATCCAGCAGCGAGGCGAGCACGTCTTCGATCCGCTCGGGGTCCAGCAGCCTTTCCTCGATATGGCTGACCACGATGCGGTCCAGCTTGTCCATGGGGATCGCACGGCCCTTGCAGCCGGTTTCGCCCTGCCGTGCCCGGATCGAACAGGCATAATAGCGATAGCGGCCGTTCTTGCCGGTGCGCAGCGTCATGGCCCCGCCGCAATTGCCGCAATAGCAAATGCCGGTCAGCAGGTTCGGGCCGCTGACGACGCGCGGGGGCGTCACCTTCGGATTATTGACCTGCAACCGCTTCTGCACCGCCTCGAATATCTCAAGGTCGATCAGGGGCGGCACCGCAACGGTGACGACTTCTTCCTCCGGCTTCACCTCGCCTTTCTTGGACCGGCGATTGAAGCGATGTTCGCCGATATAGGTGCGACGGGTCAGGACGCGGTGAAGCTGGCCGATGCCCCAACGCCCGCCGCTGCGGGTGAACATGCGGTGCCTGTTCAAGTAGCTGACGATGTTCTTGACGCCCATGGGGCCGGACGTGCCGTCGCCTTCCGATGCTAGGCGGAAGATCAGCCGCACGGTGTCGGCGTGCAGCGGGTCGATTTCCAGCTTCTTCTTCGTTTTCGTGCCGCGCTGCTCGGCATCGACGACGCGGTAGCCGATAGGCGGCAGCGAGCCGTTCCAGAAGCCTTGCCGCGCGTTCTCCTTCAAGGCGCGCAGGACATGCTTGGCGTTCTCCTTCGACTGGTATTCGTCGAACAGCGCCATGATCTGTCGCATCATCTGGTGCATGGGGTCGTCGCCCATTTCCTGCGTGATGGACACCAGCTTGACGCCGTTCTTTGCGAGCTTCCTGACGTAAAACTCCAGCTCGAAATGATCGCGGAAGAAGCGCGAGAAACTATGCACTACGACAACATCGAAGGGCGCGGGCTTGGACGTGCCCGCCTCTATCATGCGCTGGAACTCCGGGCGGCGGTCGTTGGTCGCCGATGCGCCCGGCTCGACGAAGGTTTCGACAAGCTGATAGCCGCGCGAGGCGCAATAGGCTTCGCCCTGCCGCTTCTGGTCGGGGATCGACACATCATGCTCGGCCTGCCGGGCGGTCGAGACGCGCAGATAGAGCGCGGCGCGCAGGGGGACGTGTGGGGAATGAGTGTTCATAGCGCGCCTCCTTTCGCCGTGCGGCGTTCGAGCAAGGGCAAGGCCAGCTCGACACGATCATGCAGCACCTTCGGCACGAGCTTCTGACCTTCGCCTGGGTCCATGCGGACAAGGCCGTAGCTCGCCATCTTCTTGAGGGTTCGGGACAGGTTGGGCTTTGCCCTTCCCGTGATCCGCGACAGTTCCTCCAGCGAGCCGGGCGACTGCTCGTCGATGACGCGCAGCAGTTCGCGGTTCCCGCTGGAAAGGAGCTGCGCGAAGGATTCCATGGATGTGAACCACACCTTCGGATCGTCCGCCGCCGGCTTTTCGTCGCCCTTGGCGATCCGCATGGTGCGGGCCTTCATCTCGTCGTAGTCGGCAATCCCGACTTTCAATGTGGTCATGTTACGCCTCGCTCCTTCAACACCGCGTCCACCGCCTGCCAGAAGTCGGCCAGCAGCGTGGCCGCATCTTCGTAGGCGTAGGGCTTCACGGTCTGGAGGCGGTGCCGATGGTCCATCGGCTCGCCGCGCTTCCCTCGGCCGACCGGGTGGGCGTTATCGAAGCCGACCAGTCGTTCGCCCGAAGGCCCGTGAAGCGTGAGCGAATAATCGAGGCCGTGCGGCTTCTCCGGCGAGGCCGGAACGCTGGTGACGATGAACTTCACCCAATGGCCGCCCTCGGGATCGACGACAAGCACCTGACCGTCGAGGTCCAGAAGCGTGTCGAGGCTCTGGTCACGATCCTCGCTCATGACTTACTGTTATCATCCGAAGATAACGATGGCAAGCTCTGATTGTCGAGATCAAGGTCGATAGGGCCGAAGAGGCGGTCGAGCACATGGCCGAAATACCGCTCGAAGATTTGCAGTTCTTCCTCGGTGATCGGCACCTTTTCGGGCCAGTCGTCAAAGACCGGCAGCGTCTCAACATCGACGATTCGAAGCGGCGAGCTGCGGCGTTCCCGGCCGTCTGGCGTGGGCTCGTCGGCATAGTCGAAAAGATCGTCGGGAAGTGCTTCGGGGACCGGGTGTCGCGGTCGTCCCTTGCGGGCGCGGCGGCGCTCTGCGCACATGGAATCCTCCTTGGTTCTGGTGTATTCTGGGGCGCTATAGGCCCCGGAATTAGGCGAACCATGGAGGGCAGTCGGCGGCCTGTAGCGTGCCGCATTTGCGCCTATGCGCTGGCGGCACCCCTGACGATTGTTGCCTCGCGTTATCTTGTCCTAGCGGATACTGTGACAGCGAGTCAAAGCAACGCAGTCATGTGATTTAGGCCCCGTTGATGAACAGCAACATTACGACCACCACTTCAAATAGCCTTGTCGATCCGCAAGCCCAGCGTCTAGTGGACTTCCTGCGTGATGTGGGGCTGCCCCATGAGAACATCATGGCGGACCCGTCAGAGCGCTCGATCATCGCAAACAATCTTCCCGGCTACCTCCAGTCGCTGCCGGCGGAGGTCAAGCGCGAAGCGCGATATCTATCAAAGTTTGTGATCGGAGCTGGTTCCGGCCTGTTCGACTATGCGCTTAATGCAATCTGGAACGAGGTTGTGATCGACCTTCGTAAAAAGGCATCGCTTTATGGCCTCGATATTTTCTTCGACGCCGCTGTCGGCGGCAATAAAACGCGCGAATTCTACAAGACTGAAAATGATCTTCCCGCTCTCAAGGATGCTGTCCTCCTTGATACGTGCCGAAAACTAGAGCTTATCTCTGATACAACCTACAAAAAGCTCAAGCATATTCTAGATATGCGGAACGATATCGGCATCTCTCACCCAACCAACTACAACATCAACGCCTTCGAGCTACTGGGTTGGTTGCAGACCTGTGTGCAGGACGTTCTGCACGACCGTCCCACCGAAGCGGCGCTTCAAGTTCAGGCATTTATTGCTAACCTCAAGAGCCATACAGCACCGCTCGACCCAGCGACGAAACAGACCATTGAACGCCGCTTTACAGAACTGCCAAGCCACCTAAGCGGAAGTCTGCTTAGGACCGTTTTCGGAATCTATGTCGCGCCGGACACTGACCAAGGAGTACGAAAGAATATCGCAGTCCTTGCGCCCGCGCTCTGGAATACCTGTTCGGATGAGCCACGCTACCGGCTTGGGATCGTGCTGGAAGGATACAACACCAACCTCTACAAGGATAAATATGCTCTTGGGGAACAGTTTTTTGCTCTTGTTTCTGGAAACGCATATCGTTCCCCATCTGAACGCCTCGTTATTGTAGATACGCTGATTACGGAGCTACTGGATAAGCACAACGGTTGGGACAATTTTCATCATGAAGCTCCGGTTGCCGCCAACCTTTGGTCCTATGTTCCGGATCAAAACTCGATCTTTGACAATCTCGCCGAACGCCTTTTCAAGACGGTGCTACTTTGTCGGATCGGCAGGGGCGTATCCTACAACGACGGCGTTTCTCCCGGTGGAAAGCGCTACTATGACGCTATTCTAAACCTCGGCGGCGATAAGTTCGCGCCGCATATTATGGCTGCGTTCACCCACTATGAGATTTCGGGGCAGTTGGGTCGCTCGATATGCCGCACGCAAGCTAAGCAGGCTCTGGAAGCTGCTCGCACCAACGTTATCAATCAACGGCTGATAGAGTGCATGACCTACCTGATTGACCACATCGAAACGAATCCCGGCTGCGCGACCAGCACGCATTTCAAGCGGCTATCAGCCGATTACATTCGGTGGAATTGATAGGTATGCGCCCTTTCCCGGTGTTCATTTTGTCAGACGCCGAGCCTTGGCGAAACCGCGATCCGTTGCGATGAACCGCTCCAGCATGGGCACGATCAGCCTGACGGGATCGGCGGCGGGCTGGCCGCTCTCTTGGGCCAGCACTTCGGCGTAGGCGACCAGATCGCGATGAAGCGGCGCGGGCAGCTCCATCGTCACCTTGACGGGTTTGTCGTCGGGCAGCGGGCCGAGTTTCAGTTTCGTCATGGTCAACCTCCTGTCGGCTCGAACACAAGATCGCGGGTGACGATGATCCTGACCGGGAAGCCGGGCCGGATGGTGAGAGTCGGCGCAACCTGCAACTGGCGCTGCACGATCTGCTGGCCCGCCTGATTGACGGTATCCTGCGCCCCGTCGCGGATAGCTCGAACAAGCCGGTCCTCGTCGCTGGTCGCCAACTCCGTGCCCATGCCAAGCAGCGTGGACAGCCCTGCGGCCTTCATCAGATCCCACCAATGATAATCGACGCCATCCTCAATGCCGGCATAGCCGCTGGCGTCCGCGCCCGGCAGGCGCTCAAGGACGATGGAACGGCCACCGGGCAGAATCAGGCGATTCCACACCAAGAGCACCCTGCGCTGGCCGAAAGTCACGCCGTCATCGTATTGACCGATGAGGCGCGTCCCCTGCGGGATCAGGAGCAGGCTGCCGGTCGGGCTGTCATAGACGTTCTCTGTCACCTGCGCGGTGATCTGGCCGGGCAGATCGGACCGGATGCCGGTGATGAGCGCGGCCGGGATCACGGCCCCGGCCTGAAGGATGTAGGGCGATGCCGGCGGTGTGACGCGCTCCGGCGCGACGGTCTGTCGGTCAACGGGTCCATTCAGAAAAGCCGTGTGCCGATCCTGCGTCGCGGGCTGTCCGCCGAGGCCGAGTCCTGCAAGGCCGGGCATGGACGTTCCTGCCGGCGCTCCCGTGCGTGGGACGGACTGGAAAAACACGTTGCTCAAGCGTGCGGCTTCTTCCTCGGCGCGGCGGCGTTCTTCTTCGGGTTCGACGGCGGGCGTCGTCATGACGGGCGGCGCGACCGGCTGTCCCCTGTTCTGCGCGTCGAGGATCGGACGGCCGAGGTCGCCGGGCAGCGCCGGGCCGAGCACCGGCCCCGTATAGTCGCGCGGCAAACCGGACAGGCCGTCCGCCGTGGGCCGGTTCTCGGTCGAATAGAGTTCTTCGCCTCCCGGCCCTGCATCGCGGGTCTGGAGCGCGTAGATCAGTGCGCCGCCGATGCCGAGCAAGGCGACAGCGCCGACGCCTGCCAGCATCTTGCGGGACAGGCGGGTGACGCGGGGCGATTCAGCGCGCAGGCGCATGGGGGCGGCGGTATCGGTGATGGTATCCTCTGTCATGACGGTGATTCTCCGGTCGCGCTGGCGGGCTGCGTGGCGGTTGCCTGCGTTGGGCTGATGCGAACGATCCTGACGACCTGTTGGCGGTTGCCGCTGCCAAGGCGCAGCTCGGCCGCGCCGAACAGGCGGTCCACGATCAGGACGTTCTGGTGGACTCGGCTGTTGACGATCTGCGGTTCGCCATTCGTGCCGAGCACGAAAATCGGCGGCATCTCGCCCTGCACGATCCCGGCCGGGAAGACGACATAGACGCGCCGGCCGTCATCGAAGACGGAAACCGGCCGCCATGGCGGGCTGTCGCCCTGCACCTGCAAGCCATAGCGATAGTTCCGAGCAGCCTCGGCCGGGATGATCGGCGCGGCCGGGACGGTCTGGCGCTGGCCTGCTCGCAGCGCGGGATAGGCCCATGCCACGGCCGGCATGTAGAGCGATTCCCGCGCGCGCAGCTCGATCATGTAGGTGCGCCGGTCAGTGGTGACGACAAGGTTGGTGGAAATGTCCGGCCGTGTCGGCTTCACAAGGATATGGACACGGCGATTTGCACCGCTACCGCTCTCGGTGTCGCCGATGATCCAGCGGGCGGTGTCGCCCGCCGCAATCGGCCCCGCGCCTGTCAGGCTTTCGCCCGGCTCAAGCGCGATCGTCGTGATCTGCCCGACTGCGGCATAGACCTGATAGAGCGCGCCTTCCGACCACGGATAAATCTGGATCGCGTTGTGGTAGCCTTCCCGGCGCGGCTCGACGCGGGCGGCGGCGTTGGCGTTCTCGACGCGGCCGGTCGGCGTGGCTGCGGCGGTTCCGCCGCGCGCCACGGTCCATGCCGGGGGCACATGCAGCGGCCGGGGCGTATTGTCTGTTGTCGCCGCCTGCACGGTCGGCAGCGGCGGCACGCTGGCGTCGTAGCTGAATTGCGGCGTCCGGTTGGTGGCGCAGCCTGCGAGCATAGTAGCCGAAAGCAGCACGGCCGCGATTGTGGGGGTGCGGGTGATCGTCCTCATTGGTTCATCTCCCGCGACCACGAAATTGCATTGACGTAGATTCCCAACGGATTGGCGCGCAGACGCTCGGCGTCGCGCGGCGGCTGGATGACGATGGTGAGGATGGCCGTCCATCGTTCCGTGCTGGAAAGCTGGCCGTTCTCGAAATGGCGTTCGGTCCACGCGACGCGGAAGCTGTTGGGGGACGCCCGGATGACGCTCGACACCTCAACGGCGACTTGCTGGCGGCCGACCTTGGCAAAAGGATCATTGGCGCGGGCGTAGTCGTTGAGCGCAGCCGCGCCGCGATCCGTGGTCCACTCATAGGCGCGAAGCCAGTTCTGGCGGACAATGATCGCGTCGGCCGGGATCGCGCGCACCTGCTCGATGAAGCGGCCGAGATGGAAAGCAATCTGCGGATCGGTCGGCCGATAGTCGGCGTTGGCAGGCGCGACGGTCTGCGCCTGACCGAGATTGTCCACCTGCACGACCCAAGGCACCACGGTCCCGCGTGCGGACTGCCAGACCAGCGTCGAGGCGAAGCCCGCCGAAAGGATCAGGGAACCGAAGGCCATCAGCCGCCAGTTCCTCGCCTGCACGCGGGCCGAGCCGATACGCTCGTCCCATGCCTGCGCGGCCTTCTGATAAGGCGTCTCGGGTTCCGGCGATTTGCCGTAATGGGTTGCTGGTCGTTTGAAGATGCTCATGAGAGGTCACTTTCGGAAAGGTTGATGGAGGAACCGGAGCCGTGGCTGTCGCCGGAGCGGACGGCATGGGCGGTCATGGTGGTGCCGTGGTTCATGGCCTGCGAACGCCGCATCCGCTGCGCCCATGCGGGCGGGCTGCCGGCCGGGCTGGATGGCGCGGCGGCGGGATCGGCGCTTGCGCCGCCGACCGTGCCCATGGTGGAACTGCCCCCCGACGCGCCGAACCCTGCCTTAGCGCCAGCGGAGAAGCTGGATTTGACGCTTTCGGTTGCTCGGGATGTTGCGCTGGAAGCTGCGCGTTTGAGCGGCGAGATGGCGGCCGAACCTGCCGCTCGGGCGACACCGCCGAGGCCAGAGGCAACGCCTGCTGCCCCGGACTGGCCGAGCGAGCCGACGCTATAGGCAGCGGTCGCCGCGCCCGCGGCGGTCGCGCCTCCCCGAACGGCCGCGGCTCCACCGGACAGGGCAGCAGCGCCGCCCTTCGCGGCAAGCATGGCCCCACCGCCAGCCGCCGCACCGCCCGCAAGCACCATGCCGCCGGCAGCGAGGCCGGTGCCCACGGCTGCGCCCGCGCCAAGCTGCGGGCCGCCCGAGACGATGCCGTTGGCGATGCCGGGGCCGAAGATGCCGAGGCCGAGCAGCGACAGCGCGGCGAGCACAATCGCCATAGCGTCGTCGATGGTCGGGGTTGCCCCGCCGAAGCCGGCCGTGAATTGCGAAAACAAGGTGCTGCCGATGCCGATGATGACGGCGAGAACCAAAACCTTGATGCCGGACGACACCACGTTGCCCAAGACCTTCTCGGCCATGAACGCGGTCTTGCCGAACAGGCCGAAGGGGATCAGCACGAAGCCGGCAAGCGTGGTCAGCTTGAACTCGATCAGGGTGACGAAAAGCTGGATGGCGAGGATGAAGAAAGCCAGCACGACCAGCGCCCATGCGAACAGCAGGCACGCGATCTGGATGAAGTTCTCAAAAAATGCGATCCAGCCCATCAGGTCGGAAATGGAATCGAGCAGCGGGCGGCCGGCGTCGAGGCCGGTTTGTGCCACGCGGCCGGGCCGCATCAGGTCTTCGACGGAAAACCCGGTGCCTGACGCCATGAGGCCGAGGCCCGCGAAGCTCTCGAAGACGATGCGCGCGAGGTTGTTCCAGTTGGAAATGATGTAGGCGAAGACGCCCACGAACATGGTTTTCTTGACCAGCCGGGCGATGATGTCGTCATCCGCGCCCCATGCCCAAAAGAGCGCGGCGAGCGTCACGTCGATGACGATCAGCGTCGTGGCGATGAAGGCAACCTCGCCGCCGAGCAGGCCGAAACCCGAGTCGATGTAAGAGGTGAAGACCCCAAGAAAATTGTCGATGACGCCTGTGTTGCCCATGGTCAGCGCCCTTCGCTGGATTGTGGCGCTGCAGGCGCTGGCAAGCGGCCGAGGAAGCGGTCGCGGGATTCAGCCCAAGCGGCGAGGCAGTCGGCGTCATTCGCCGCTGCCTCGCCGAGCTGCTGGCAACGGCGCAGGCTTTCGCGCAGCGGATCGGCCGGGGGCTGGAGGACCGATGCGGGCCTTGGCGCGGAAGGCTCGTCCTTCCTTGCCATGTCGATTGCGGTCGCCGTGACGGCGATGGCGACGAACACCACGGCCCCGAGCCGGGCCAGCATCTTGCCGTCCATGGCGAGCCTCCCGGTCAGTTGTTGCCGTTGAACATCTGCGCGTTGCCCGGCTGGTAGCCGCTGCCCGGCGTCAGGAAGCGGCGGCGCTGCTCGCGGCCCTGTTCGGCGGCGGCGGCGCGTTCCGCTTCGGTCAGCGCGTCGGCGCGGCCATTCGCCGAGATGACCGCGATCAGGTCGGAAAGCTGCTGCGACTGGAGCGCGAGAAGCTGGTTGCCGGCCTGCGTGGCTTGCAGCGCGCCGGTCGCGCCTTGGCTCTGGCCGACAAGCGCCGCCATCTCCGCACGGTTGCTGTCGATGTTGCCGACCGCACCCGCCTGCACGCGCATCGCGTCCTGCAAGCCGCCGACCGTGTTCTCCCACCGGCTGCGCGCATCGGCGACAAGCTGGGCGTCGGTCGTCGAAAACGAGACATTGCCGTATTGCTGCTGAAACGCTTGGTCGATCTGCCCGACCTCGAACGCGATGTTCTGCGCTTGGCTAAGAAGCTGCTGCGTCCGGCTCACGTTCTGCTGGAGCGACTGGAGCGAGGAATACGGCAGGCTCGCCAGATTGCGGGCCTGATTGATGAGCATCTGCGCCTCGTTCTGGAGGCTGGTGATCTGGTTGTTGATCTGCTCCAGCGTGCGCGCGGCCGTGAGCACGTTCTGCGCGTAGTTGCTCGGGTCATAGACGATCCGGCCGAAACCGAATTGCGCATGGGCCGGGCTTGCCAGCATGGGCGAAAGCGCGACGGGCACGGCGAGCGCCAGCGCGAGGGCCGAAGCCCCGACGAACTTGGGATAGGTCATGGAAGAATCTCCTGTGTGGCGTGTGTATCGAGCCGGGCCGGCGCGGCGGATTCCGGTCGGTCGGCACGATTGGTGAGGTTCGGGATCAGCTCGGCCGCCCACTCGACGCCGCGCTCGCGCAGCCATGCGGCGAGGAAGCCAGCGCGGCCATGTTCGGCGACGATCTGCGCGATGAGCGTCTGGTCGGATTTGGCGGATGCGGCGCAGAGCGCGAGGCCGATTTCGGACAGGCCAAGCTCGAACAGGCGATTGCCGCGCCGTGACTGGCAGTAATAATCCCGCTTGGGCGTGGCCCTTGCGAGGATTTCGATCTGGCGGTCATTGAGGCCGAAGCGGCGATAAATGGCCGTGATCTGCGGTTCGATGGCCCGCTCGTTCGGCAGCAAGAGCCGCGTCGGGCAGCTCTCGATAATCGCGGGGGCGATGTTGCTGCCGTCGATGTCGGATAGGCTTTGCGTGGCGAAGATGACCGATGCGTTTTTCTTGCGCAGCGTCTTTAGCCATTCGCGGAGCTGGCCGGCGAAACCTTCATCGTCGAGCGCAAGCCAGCCTTCATCTATGATAAGCAGCGTCGGGCGGCCGTCGAGCCGGTCGCCGATGCGATGGAACAGATAGGCGAGCACGGCCGGGGCCGCGCCGGTCCCGACAAGCCCCTCGATCTCGAACGCCTGCACGTCCGCCGAGCCAAGGTGTTCGGCTTCGGCGTCGAGCAGCCGGCCATAGGCACCGCCGACGCAGAACGGCCGGAGCGCCTGTTTCAGATCGTTGGATTGCAAAAGCACAGCAAGGCCGGTGATCGTGCGTTCCTCGACCGGGGCCGAGGCGAGCGAAGTCAGCGCCGTCCAAAGATATTCCTTCACCTCGGGCGTGATGGCGATGCCTTCCCGCATGAGGATGGCCGCGATCCAGTCCGCCGCCCATGCGCGTTCATAGGTGTCGTGGATGCAAGCAAGCGGCTGGAGCGAAACCGACGCCTCGGCCCCTTCTGTCAGCCCGCCGCCAAGGTCGTGCCAGTCGCCGCCCATGGCGAGCGACGCGGCGCGGATGCTGCCGCCGAAGTCGAAGGCGAAAACCTGCGATCCGGCATAGCGGCGGAACTGGAGCGCCATGAGGGCGAGCAGCACGCTCTTGCCCGCGCCCGTGGGGCCGACGACAAGGGTATGACCTACATCGCCGACATGGAGACTTAGCCGGAACGGGGTGGAGCCTTCGGTCCTAGCGTAAAGCAATGGAGCGTCGCCGAAATGCTCGTCCCGTTCCGGCCCCGCCCACACCGCCGAAAGCGGGATCATGTGGGCGAGATTCAAAGTGCTGATAGGAGGCTGCCGGACATTCGCGTAGGCGTGTCCGGGCAGGCTGCCGAGCCATGCGTCAACCGCGTTGACCGTCTCGGCCATAGCGGTGAAGTCGCGTCCCTGAACGATCTTCTCGACCAGGCGCAGCTTCTCGTCGGCTATGCGCGGGTCGGCATCCCAAACGGTGACGGTGGCCGTGACATAGGCCATGCCCGCCACGTCCGCCCCAAGCTCCTGCAAGGCCATGTCGGCGTCGAGCGCCTTGTTGGCCGCATCGGTGTCCACAAGCGCGGACGCCTCGTTGGTCATCACCTCTTTGAGAATCGCGGCGATGCTCTTGCGCTTGGCGAACCATTGGCGGCGGATTCGGGTCAGCAGCCGCGTGGCGTCGGTTTTGTCGAGCAGGATCGCCCGCGTGCTCCAACGATACGGGAACGGCAGCCGGTTCATTTCGTCGAGCAGGCCCGGCGTCGTCGCGGTCGGGAATCCGACGATGGTCAGAACGCGCAGATGCGCGTCGCCAAGGCGCGGCTCTAGTCCGCCGGTCAAGGGCTGGTCGGCGAGCAGCGCGTCGAGGTGCATCGGCACCTCGGGCACGCGCACGCGATGCCGGTTGGTCGAAATAGTGGAATGGAGATAGGTAAGCGTCGCGCCATCATCCATCCAACGGCACTCCGGCATGAAGCCGTCGAGCAATGCCAGCACGCGGTCGGTGCGGTCGATGAAGCCGCGCAGCAGCTCCCACGGGTCCACGCCGGTTTTCTCGCGGCCCTCGTAGAGCCATGCTTCCGCGCGGGCGGCTTCCTCGGCCGGGGGCAGCCAGAGGAAGGTCAGGAAGTAGCCTGACACGAAATGCGCGTCCGCTTCCTCGAAACCGGCTTTCCGCTCTGCATCGACCAGCGCCGATGCGGGATCGGGAAAGGTGCTGGCGGGATAGGTCGCGGCCTCGCTGCGCTGCGCCTCGACGAAGATGCTCCAGCCGGAGCCGAGACGGCGCACGGCATTGTTGATGCGGCTAGCGACGGCGACCAACTCGGCGGCCACGGCGGAATCCAGATCGGGACCGCGAAACTTCGCCGTCCTCTGAAAACTGCCGTCCTTGTTCAAGACGACGCCCTGACCGACCAATGCGGCCCATGGCAGATAGTCGGCAAGCCGGGTGGCGGTGCGGCGGTATTCGGCAAGGTTCATCATGGCCGCGCCCTCACACCGACAGAAAAGCCGGGATGCGGAGATGCCGCCGCCCGACCTCGACGAATTGAGGATCGCGTTTCGCTGCCCATACCGCCGCGAAATGGCCGATTGTCCAGACGGCGATGCCGACCAGCCAGAGGCGCAGGCCGAGGCCCACGGCCCCGGCGAGCGTCCCGTTCAGAATCGCGATGGAGCGCGGTGCGCCGCCGAGCAGGATATGCTCGGTCAGCGCCCTGTGGACCGGAACGGAAAAGCCCGGCACCGCGTCGAGCTGTTCGAGACCGCCCGCCATCAAACGAGCGCCCCGCCGCCGAACGAGAAGAACGACAGGAAGAAACTCGACGCTGCGAAGGCGATGGACAGGCCGAACACGATCTGGATCAACTTACGAAAGCCGCCGCCCGTATCGCCGAACGCGAGGGTCAGGCCGGTCACGATGATGATGATGACGGCGATGATCTTGGCGACCGGCCCCTCGATGGACTGGAGGATGCTTTGGAGGGGCGCTTCCCATGGCATCGACGAACCGGACGCATGGGCGGCCGGGGCGAGCATGAGGCTGATGGCAAGGGCGGATGCGGCGGTCGCGATGCGGCGATATCCACGCGAAAGAGTGCGGATCATGAAGGTTCTCCTGTGCTGGTGGGGATTGCCGAAGGGATGGGATGCGCGATGCGGTAGTCGCCGTCCGGCCCCAGCCCTTCGACGCGGGCAAGCTCGGCCAGCCGGCGCGCGGAACCGCGCCCGGAAAGGACGGCAACAAGGTCGATGGTCTCGGCGATCAGGGCGCGCGGGACGGTGACGACAGCCTCTTGGATGAGCTGTTCAAGCCGGCGCAGCGCACCGATGCCGGTGCCCGCATGGATGGTGCCGATGCCGCCGGGATGGCCCGTGCCCCACGCTTTGAGCAGGTCGAGGGCTTCCGATCCGCGCACCTCGCCGATGGGGATGCGATCGGGGCGCAGGCGCAGCGAGGACCGGACCAGATCGGAAAGCGTCGCCACGCCGTCTTTCGTCCGCATGGCGACGAGGTTGGGCGCTGCGCATTGTAGCTCGCGCGTGTCTTCGATGATGACGACGCGATCCGCCGTTTTGGCCACCTCGGCGAGCAGCGCGTTGGTCAGCGTCGTCTTGCCGGTGCTGGTGCCGCCCGCGACAAGGATGTTGGCGCGGGAGGCAACGGCTTCGCGTAGCGTCACGGCCTGATCGGCGGACATGATACCGGCTGCCACATAGTCGTTGAGGCTGAACACGGCGACGGCGGGCTTGCGTATGGCGAAGGTCGGCGCGGCGACGACTGGCGGGAGCAAGCCTTCAAACCGCTCCCCACTCTCGGGCAGTTCGGCCGAGACACGGGGGCTGCGCGGATGAACCTCCGCGCCGACATGATGCGCGACCAGCCGCACGATGCGTTCGCCATCGGCGGGGAGCAGTACCTCTCCCGTATCGGCCAGCCCTTCAGACAGCCGGTCGATCCAGATACGGCCGTCCGGGTTTAGCATCACCTCGACCACGGCCGGGTCTTCGAGCAGCCGGGCGATTGCAGGGCCGAGCGCGGTGCGCAACATGCGCGCGCCGCGCGCGATGGCTTCCGGTCTTTGGTGGTTGGTGGTCATGTCGGCCCCGGTGTTTGGTGGGGACGCAACAGGCGATCCCCGGATCGGGGTCGATTAAGAGAGGCCGAAATCCGGCCGGTTCAACAAGTATCTAGCTGCGTGCGGTGATCGGCGGCTATCGGCGGTAAATAGGACGGGTTCGCGTAGCGTTCGCTATCTGAACGCTATCATTACAGCTTGTCAGAAATCCGTTTCACTGCACCAAGGGCCTGAACGACGAACGCTGCTCTCTGGCCATCATGCCTCGACATATCCATAGCCGCCCAAATCAATCCAATAGCAATCACCGAATGCTGTTTTAGCTGCAATTCCAGCGCTTCGGCGCTTATCGTAGGTGTGCCGTTCTTGCCGGCATAAATGGCTTGGTTCCGAAAGTCGGCCCGATCATGGATCGCTTTGACCATCATTTTGTCATCTGGAAAATTTGACAAAAAAGCATCAAAGGCTCGATCTGCGACTGTGTCCTCACCATCAGGGTTATAGGATATAAGGCCGAGGTTTAGATGGTGGATTTCCGGCCCTTCTTCTCTTTTAATTCGTGCGAATAAATCGTCCTTTTCGGGATGGAGGGTAAAGCTCATTTTTGCATGTCCGGCATCATCAGCAACCATACGCGCGAATTCTACTACCACGGATTTGTGACGATGGTCCTTTACGTTGACGCTATTCGCCACGTCCTTGTAACCGTGCGCCTTCGCTGACCAAACAAAGGCGGCGACAGCTTCCTCAACCGCGTGGGTAGCGCAAAAAAAAGATACCGTTGGCGCTATGTCTGAGATGCGATCAGCATGAACCAGATATTGCCAAGAGTTCATTGCACAATACTTCGCACGACCAGACAGTCGCTCAAGGGCGTTTTTCCTTATCCATTGGGCCGATGCAGCGGAGGTCAGCTTAGATATGATAGACATGACCGCCCTCTTCTTTGGATGCGGACCGCAGAGTGCGACAAAACATCGAACCTTCAGTTCCCATGATGATAAAAATCGACAATACGCTCAAGATTATACGTCTAGTCTGTTGTCCCGTGCAGGTGATCCATCCAACGGTGGTTCACCCGGCATATCCCGCGACAGCTCTTTGAGGAACCGGTCGCCGGTCGCCAGACGCCGGCCGAGATTCTGCATGAAGCCCTCGAACCGCTCCGCGCCTTTGGCGCGGGCAGAGGATTGCGCGGCTCCCGTAAGCGGCGGTGTGATGGTCATCCAGAAATGGATGAACTGCGCGACCGTCTCGCCGAGGACGGCGAGATCTAGGTCGAGCGTGTCGATCTGTCGGCCGAGCTTGTCCAAGCGGCGCGACATGGCGGCTTCAAGCTGGTCGTCGGCATCGCCGGACAGGTATGACATGACCGCCGCCTCCACGATGGCGGACTTCGAGACATTGCGGCGCAGCGCCACCGAGCGGCGCAACGCCATCGCCTCGATCTGCGGAATGAGCGCGGGGTCGAAATAGATATTCAGGCGGGTTCTGGTTGCCATGGGCGTATCCTCAAAGGTCGATTCCGTCATCGGGGTTCAGCGCCACCTGCCGCGCGACCATCCTCATGCGCTGACGCATGGCGCGGGCCTTGGCCGCGTCAACATCCGGCTCGTCGTCCAGAAGCTCGAACTCCTGTTCTGGCGATGGCGGCAGTGCGATGATTTCCTCATGCTCGGGCAATTCCGGCTCGCAACGGATGCCGGCACTGGCCGAACCGCCCTCGGTCCCGTCTGCGGCATTGGTCGCAGAACGGCTTTCCGCCGCGACCACGCGGCCGGACCAATCATCGGTCGATGGGCTGGGCGCCAGCGGAGTGGCGGCCAGATCGGGCGGGGTCAAGATGCGTTCCTGAAACCGCGCATCCTCGAAATAGCGGGTCTTGGTCGCGCGGATTGGCGGCGTGCCCGCCACCATCACGATTTCATCCGTGGGCGGTAGCTGCATGATCTCGCCGGGCGTAAGCAGCGGCCGGGCCGTCTCCTGCCGTGACACCATGAGATGCCCGAGCCACGGGGCCAGTCTGTGCCCGGCATAGTTGGTGGAATCGCGCAGCTCGGTCGCGGTGCCGAGTGCGTCGCTCACCCGCTTGGCAGTGCGTTCGTCGTTCGTGGCGAAGCTGACGCGCACATGGCAGTTGTCGAGGATCGCATTGTTCGGCCCATAGGCGCGCTCGATCTGGTTGAGGCTCTGCGCGATCAGGAAGCCTTTGATTTTATATCCCGCCATGAAGGCGAGCGCCGATTCAAAGAAGTCGAGCCGGCCAAGCGCCGGAAACTCGTCGAGCATGAGCAGCAGCCGATGGCGCGTGCCGGAGCTGGTCAATTCCTCCGTCAACCGCCTGCCGATCTGGTTGAGGATCAGGCGGATGAGCGGCTTGGTGCGGTTTATGTCGGAAGGCGGCACGACCAGATAGAGCGTGACGGGCTGGCGGCTGCCGACCAGATCGGCAATCCGCCAGTCGCATCGTGCGGTGACGCGCGCCACCACGGGATCACGATACAATCCCAAAAACGACATGGCGGTGGACAGCACGCCGCTACGCTCGTTCTCGCTTTTGTTCAGCAGTTCGCGGGCCGACGACGCGATGACGGGATGAACGCCCGCCTCGCCGAGATGCGGTGTGTCCATCATGGCGCGCAAGGTCGCCTCGACCGGGCGGCGCGGATCGGACAGGAAGTTGGCGACGCCCGACAAGGTCTTGTCCTTCTCCGCGTAGAGAACATGAAGGATCGCGCCGACCAGAAGCGAATGGGAAGTCTTTTCCCAATGATTGCGCTTGTCGAGACTCCCTTCGGGATCGACCAGAATATCCGCGATGTTCTGCACGTCGCGGACTTCCCATTCGCCCTGCCGGACCTCCAGCAGTGGGTTGTAGGCCGACGATCTGGCATTGGTCGGATCGAACAGCAGGACGCGGCCGTGCTTCGCGCGGAAGCCGGCGGTCAGCGTCCAGTTCTCGCCCTTGATGTCATGGACGATACAGCTTCCCGGCCATGTCAGTAGCGTCGGCACCACCAGCCCGACGCCCTTGCCGCTCCGGGTCGGGGCGAAGCATAGAACATGCTCGGGACCGTCATGGCGCAGATAGTCCCGTTCGTATCGGCCGAGCACGACGCCATCGGGGCCGAGCAAGCCGGCGCTGCGGATTTCCTTGTCATCGGCCCATCGCGCCGATCCATATGTGGCGACGTTGCGCGCTTCCCGCGCCCGGATGATCGACATGAAGATGGCGGCGGCGATGGCGAAGAAGCCGCCCGATACCGCGATGATGCCGCCCTCGACGAAGATCGCGGGCGCATAGGCGTCGAACGAAAACCACCACCAGAAGAAGGCGGGCGGATAATAGACCGGCAGGCCCACCAGCTCGAACCACGGATTGCCGAGCTGCGCCTGAAAGCCGAGGCGGAACGCTACCCATTGCGTCGCCGCCCACGTCATCACCAGAACGATGGTGAAAACGACAGCGATTTGACCCCAAAGGATTCGGCCTCCGCGCAATGCAGGCTCCAGTCGGCAAAAGAGACGGAGCCGATCAGAGAGTAGTCAAAATCGGGATGGGCAACAGGAAAGAGGATGCCGGAGGGCTGTCGGATACTATCGGCGGCAAATAGGACGGGTCGCCTCGGGGCGTCGGCTATGTTGCCGCCTATGCTGGCTGGCGGAAACGAATCGCGGTCTGATTCAATCAGGGCGGACTAGCCGGCCCATGGCGCTTGCGAGGGTGAGCAAGTTGCGCAGCGCGGCGCTGCGGTTGGACGGCGACCAGACGGCCGAGAAGGCGACCGGCTCCGGCTCGTCGGCGAAGGGCAGGAAGACAATGCCCGTTGTCGGCAACAGCGCAGTGGCCGCTCCGACGATGGTGATGCCGAAGCCCTGTCCGACCATGGACAGCAGCGCCCCGCGCCCCACGTCGAAGCGCAGGATCGACGGCGCGGGCCAGCGGCCGGCATGGCGCAGGACGATATGGCTATGAACCTGCGGGCCAGTGCCGCCATGCCGGACAAGGAACGTCTCGCCTGCCAGATCGGCCCATGTAACGGCCGACTGGCCGGCGAGCGGATGCCGCTCTGGTAGCACCGCCGAGAGCGGTTCAGTCCATATGCGCCGGGAATGGCAGTCGGGCAGTTCTGGCACGCCTGCAACGAACGCCACGTCCAGCCGGTCGGCGCGAAGCTGCATCACCGCATCGCGGGCCGTGCCTTCGGTCATCTCGACTTCGACGCCGGGGTGGTCCTCGCGGTATTGGCCGATCAGCTTTGCGAGGAAGCTGCGGGGGATCAAGGCATGGATACCGATGCGAAGACGGCCGCTTTCTCCCGCTGCCGCCATGCCGGCCGTCTTCACCGCGTGGTCGAGTTGGTCGATACCTGCGGCTATCCGCTCGACGAAGTGGCGTCCGGCCTCGGTCAACCGGACGCCGCGCGCGTGACGCTCGAACAGGAGGATACCAAGGTGTTCTTCCAGCGCCTTCACGCGGGCGCTGACGCTGGATTGCGCCACGCCGAGCGCATTGGCGGCGTGGCGGAAGTTCAGATACTCGGCGACGGCGAGCGTCTGGATGAGCGATGCGAGAGGAATACGCGACCCCAGTGGGGTCGGCACTCCCCATTGGCGATCCATCAACGGTGCTGAACGCTGCCTCTGCATCGCTTTCCGCCACCTTATTGACCGGCGGAACTTTTTCGCGCGATCAAAGCAATCAGGACGGCTGCCACGGCAACAGCGGCGAGGTTGTAGATCATCGCGCCGGAAAAGGCGTCAGCATAGCGACTTGCGTTGGAGATACCTTCGCTGGCCTTGCTATCGAGAATACTGACAAAGAATATCCCAACGACAGAAACCCCGAATGCCCCGCCGACCTGTTGCATGGTCGAGATAAACCCGGCCGCCATTCCGGCGTGACTTTCCTCGACGTACCCGATGACCAGATTGAGCAGCGGCGTCATCGACAGCCCTTGGCCGAAGCCGAACAATATCAGCGGTGGTATAAGGGCAAATGCTTCAGCACTATCAACGAGACCAGATGCGGCAACGATCAACCAGCCAATCCCGGCTGCATAGATCAGCGCGCCACCAGCAATACTGATATTGCCGAAACGCGCCACCAACTTTGGAGCCAACATCGATGAAGCGACGAAACCCACGCTAGCCGGAGCAAACAGCATACCTGCCTCAAACGGCGTCAGGCCGAGGCCGGATTGCACCAGCAGAGCAAAGCACAGGAATAGCGATGTCGACGTTGAATAGATTAGCAAAACGACGAGCGACCCTGCGGAAAATCCCATGTTTCGGAACAGCGTCAGATCAATGGCGGGGTCGCCGCCGCGCTTTGCGACCAGATGTTCCCATGCAAGAAACGTCGCCAGCAATACAATCGAGGCGGCCATGCTGATCCATGTCCAGATCGGCCAACCGATATTCGGACCTTCGAGCAAGGGTAGAAGCAGGAGCAGCAGCCCGATCGTTGCCAGTACGATTCCCGGCCAATCGACGCGCAAAGCATCGGAAGACCGCGATTCCGGGATGATCCGCGCCGCCAACACCGCAATGAGGCCTATCGGCAGGTTAAGAAGGAAAATGATCCGCCAGCCAAGTCCGAACAGATTGCTCTCAACGATGAGGCCGCCGAGCACCTGTCCGGCGATGGCCGCCAGCCCCAAAGTCATGCCCAGAAGGCCGAATGCCCGGCGGCGGCCATCGTCATCATACATGACGCGCAGAAGCGCATAGACCTGTGGAAACAGTATTGCGCCGGTTGCGCCTTGCAGAAGGCGAGCAACGATCAGGCTAGTGGCGTCAGGTGCGATTCCGCAGAGAAACGACGTCACAGCGAATCCCGCCATGCCGAGCATGAAGAGGCGGCGGCGTCCGTGACGGTCGCCAAGCCGTCCACCAGCGATCAGCAGCACGCCAAACGCCAGTTCATATCCGGCGATAACAAACCCGATTTCTGCGAAGCCTACGCCTAGATTGGCCTGCATCGACGGAATTGCGACATTGACGACAAACAGATCGAAAACGGTGATGAACCCGCCTAGCAACAGGATGGCGAGTGCGAGCGCTGACGGTCGCGCTTTCTCGGCGGGTTGAAGGGAACGGACAGGGATAGTCGGGTCATCGGCAGACATGGCAACTCCACTTTTCTTGAAGTTGCATGGCACATGCTTTAACCTGTTACTATGGAACAAGTTATAGGGTTACTATGAGCAATACGCTTGATAGTCGGCTTGATCGCACGCGCTCCGAACTGGCGGATTTCCTCCGGCGGCGGCGTGAAAGCTTGTCGCCGCTTGATGTCGGCCTGCCGGTTGGAAAGCGGCGGCGAACGCCTGGGCTTCGCCGAGAGGAAGTAGCCGCGCTCGCGGGCGTCGGTATCACTTGGTATACGTGGCTCGAACAGGGGCGCGCCATCAAGGTATCCTCCGCCTTTCTCGACAACGTGTCGCGTGTCCTGAAACTGGACGAGATCGAGCGGCGGCATCTGTTTCTTCTCGCTCATCAGCGTCCGCCCGCCATGGCCGGACAGGCATGGTGCCAACTGCCACCGCTGGTGCGTCGCCTGCTCGACGACCTGACATTACGCCCGTCCTACGTGTTGAACCTTCGTTGGGATGTGATCGGGTGGAACGAGGCAGCCCAGCGCCTTTTCAGTTTCGAGCAACGCGATGCGTCTGAACGGAACATGCTGTGGATGCTGTTCGCGGATGACCGCTTGAACGGCCGAATCTTGGAATGGGTAGTTCAAGCTCCCCAAGTATTAGCGAGTTTCCGGAGAGATTTCGCGCAAGCCCCCGAGGATGAGAGCATGGTTGCGCTCGTCGAGGCGCTGGAGCAGGTTTCTCCTTCCTTCAAAACGCTATGGAACCAACATGACGTGCATGGTCGGTGCGAGGGTCGTCGAAGTTTTATGATCGAAGGCCGGGGCGCTGTGGCGTTCGATCATTCATCCTTCATTGTGGACGAGGAAAAGCACCTGCGTTTGGTATTCTATGCAGCGGCGGCCGATCAGCAGACGCCTCCGGCTGTTGCAGAAATCGAATTCGCTGTTTCCTAAAGCCCCATTCCTCGCTGTCGCCCCAACTGCCACGACACCGATCCGCCCTGCACGACGCCCACAACCTCGCGGCCGAGCTGCCGCTCGATGACCGGCCGCCATGGGACAAGCGTAAATTCATGGCTCTTTTCGACCACGGCGAACTTGCCGCTGGATAGCTGCACGGTGCCGGTGAACTTGCCGCTGACGTTTTCGCCATCCGTGGCAGCGCGGAACGGCACGCCCTTACTCGCGGCCATCTCCGCGCCGACGCGCGCAACCTCCCTTTCGCGCAAGGTGGCGAGAAGGTCGCGCCGGTAGAACACGCGGCCGTCCCGCGCTCGGGTGGCGTCGCGCTGTTCAATATGATGTTCGCGCCGCTGGTCCATGGCTTCGCCCACCTGCTGGCCGAAGCCGACCGGGGCAAGGTCGGCCGTCTCGCCATGGATCAATCGCCGGTCCAGCCAGGTCGCGCCGTCCGATCCGATCTGTCTGTCCAGATTGACGGGAGAAAGGACGCGAACGCTGGCCTGCCGGTCTCGGCTGGCGTCGTATTCGGCCGCACGGCTAGCCAGATCGTCAGGGATACGCCATTGGTCGGCGTCGATCCGCTCGACGATCCCCGCGCGGCGCAGCGCCTCCAGCCGGCGCACATGGGCATCGACATAGCCCTCATAGTCGCCGCCCGGAACGCGGCCCTCGAACTTGGCCTGCTCCAGATGACGGCTCGGCCGATAGATGCCGTCCTCTGCAATGGCGGTGATCGTGCGGTCGGACGGCCGGGCTGCTGCCTCGGCCGGGCCGATCTGGACAACGCTGCCGATACGGACGTCCTCCAGCCGCTCGGGCGCGATGCCGGCGATGTGGTGGGTGCGGCCGTCGATCCCGTCCACCACAACGGTCAGGTTCTCCCTCAACTCGTCGGACAGATGCTTGTCCATGACGCGCCCGACGATGGGTGTCTCGGGCGTTCCGTCATGGATTTGGAAACTCATGGGATCGCGTTCGCCTGCCTGCGGGCCGAGCGCCTTCTGCATGGTGCGGATAATGTCGCCACGCTCGCCTAGCTCGCGTAGGGCTGGCTCCATGTCCTTGCTCAATTCCCAAACGGCGGGCGCGTGCTCGGTCGCCAGCCCCATCTTCTCCAACTTGCCGAGACGGCGCAAACGCAGCGTCCGCTCGAACTGCCGCCTCGGCTCTGCCGGTTCATGGCGCAAGTCGAGGAAACGGGCATCGGCTTCCTCTGCCATGGCGCGGTCGATCCGGGTGAGACGGTCTTGGTCGATTTCGGCCGACAGCTTGCGGGTCTGCTCGATCTCGGTGACGGGGCCGAGTTCCAGACTGGCAAGCTCGCTGGCGCGTTCGCGCAGGCCGGCGGAAAGATAGTCGCCGTTGATGACTAGATCCCCGCCCATATCGTCGCGGCCGCTGACGATGACATGCACATGGGGATGGCCGGTGTTGTAGTGGTTGACGGCGACCCAATCGAGTTTCGTGCCGAGGTCCGCTTCCACCTGTTTCATGAAATCGCGGGTGTAGGCCGTAAGGTCCGACAGCTCCGCGCCATCCTCGGGCGAGACGATGAACCTGAACTGGTGGCGGTCGTCCTTGCCGCGATCAAGGAAGGCGTCGCCATCGGCGCGGTCCTCTGTCGCCGAATAGAGCCGGCCCCGCTCGCCGTCGCGTGACGTGCCGTCGCGTTGGACATAGCGCAGATGCGCGCGGGCACGGCCGCCCTTCCATGCGGCCCTGACGCTGCGCTGCTTGACGATGACGCGGCGGCTGCCCGGCTGGCGATGATGCCAGTGGCCGGAGATATTGCGGGCGCGCACGAAGCTCGCGCCCCGGCCGCGCTTCACGCCCTTGCCGCTGGCGACCACGGCGCGGGAACGACCCGGCGATGACGGGCGCGCGGATGACGGCATGGAAGGATCGCGGGAGGCCGCTGCCTGATGCTGCCGCGTGATCTTCTTGATCTGCGTGAAAAAGCTCTTGGGTCTACCGGCCTTCGGCGTGTCGGACCGGATGCGGCCGGGCTTCGGACGGAAGCGGTTTTCGTCGTCGGCGCTCAAGGGCGCGACTCCGGCCCAAACCGCCGGAAAACGGCCGATCTGCGCCTATGGTGCCGCTCGAAACCCTGCAAAGCCAAGGCTTTGCGCAAAATCGCGGCACGCGGCCCCTCAAAACCATGGTGCCGGAACCGGCCACCTAACCAGTGTGCAGACAACAATAATTTCCAGAAGCGGCCCGATATGGTGCCGTCTTCTTTAATCTTGCCCTCCGCCCTTTCTGTCTTTTCTGCCCCTCCTGCCGGGCGCAAACCTGCCCGACCGGATGCCGAAACCAGCGCCGCCGAGCGCGGGAACGCCGCCCTCATGGTGTTCCCCCGTCGCTGGCGCTCGCCACGAAAATGCTGCCGTCCTGCGGCTCCGCACGGGCGGGGTCGCGCGCCGGAACGGCAGCGCGGCCGTCGCCGGATTGCGTCTCGGACGGCGGCGCGGCGGCAGCCCGCGTGTCGTCCGGGCGCATGACGAACAGCGGTGCCTCGCGCCAATCGGATGGCGGTGCCGGTGGTTGCAACGGCGCATCCAATGAAGCCGCGCCGCCTAGGATCGGGGCGAGCGCGGCGACATAGGCGCGTGTCTCGGCGGGAAGCTGGCGGCCCATCGCGCGGTGCTCATCGTAGCGGCCGGGGCCGGCATTGTAGGCCGCCAGCATCGCGCCGACATTGCCGTAGCGGTCGAACATTTCGCGCAGATAGGCCGTGCCTGCGAGGATGTTGTCGCGCGGGTCATAGGGATCGCGGCCGAGGCCATGGCGGACGCGCAGTCCCGCCCATGTGTCGGGCATCACCTGCATCAATCCCATCGCCCCGGCCGCCGAAACCGCGCGCACGTCGCCCGCGCTCTCGGCGCGCAGCACGGCGCGAATCCAGTGCTCGGGGATGCCGAAACGCTGCGACGCCTCGGCGATCTGCGCCGCATAGGAATGGGCGGCGGCCGGGCGCTCGACAGGCACGGATTGCGCGATAGCGACGCCCGATCCGATGCAAACGGAAAGCGCCCCCGCCAGCAGCAGGACGGCATAATGCCATGCCGGCCTGTCTCCACTTCGCCGCCAGCCTGCCAGCGTGCTCGCTGCGGTCAAGGGCAAGGCGCAAGCGCCGGCCGATGGCCGCCCCTGACCTTCGCTGCGCGCGCAGGCCGTCTGGTCGCCGAGCGGGACGAAGGGATGAGACGCATTTTCCGCGAACAAAGGGATGCCGATCTTTGACCGGATGGCGGGCCGGACGCGCGCGGCCGTCATTCCTCATCCTCGATCTTCCGCGCGTGCTTCCAACGCAGAGTCCAGACCGAAGGATCGTCGTTGGACTGGAACAGCTTGGCGCGGATCGGGGACGGGAATATCGGCCCCTCCAATCGCATCGACACGAACTCGCCAGCATTTTCGCTGGAGTCCTTCCATGCGGGGCCGGCGTCCGGGCCGTCCTCGCTATCAAGGCGCACGCGATAGTCTGGTGCGTTTTTCACGTCGCTGGGCTTGGCCGGGACGATGAACAGCTTTTCGTGGAGACCGAACGAATGAAGCTCCCCCGCATAGCCGGTTTCGGTGCGGGTGAAGGTGCCTATCTCTGCCATGGGAAATCTCCTGCGGTTGATTTTCGGGGGGTAGTTCAGCGCGTCGGCGCGCGCCTTTCGTAGCGGCCGACGCCTTCCTCATCGGTCCAGAGCGGGACCGCTCGACCGATGACGGAAGCTGCGGGGATGGGTCCGAAATACCTGCCGTCGAGGCTGTCGCGGACTTCCCAATTCATGAGGAAAAGCTGGTCGTCGCCGAGGACGCGGCAGCCCTGCCAGATGGGCAGATCGCGGCCGAGGCTATCGCGCTCCAGCGCCTCGCCCATCTCGATCCCGTTCACCGTGATCGTGCGGCCGGCGCGGCAAACCCGCTGTCCGGGCAGGCCCAAGACGCGCTTCAAGAGCGGGACGCCTCGCGCGATATAGCCGCGCTCGACCATGAAGCCGGCGAGCGGTTCGGGCGGCATGATGGCGACCAGCTCGGGCACGTCGATCCGGTTGGCCGGTGCAACCGTGTAGAAGCCGACCGGCGCGCTGGCCGTCGCGTTCCAGATCAGTTTCGCGGGCCAATCGACGGCGCTGGCAGCGGCGATGCCGATGATGGCGAGCGCCGTCACCGTGAGGGTGCGGCGGCGCGTCATGGGTCGATCCGTCGGCGATGAAGCCAAGCGGCATGTCGCTCGGGGGTGTAGGCGTGCGGCTCCAGATTGGCGGTCAAACGGTTGTGGACGTGCCGCCAATGCTCCGGCGAGGTATCGGCCGGATCGAGGCCGAGCGCATCCACGGCGTCGATAGCTACAAGCGCACGCTGCACCTTGGGCCAGCTATCGAGACGCAACAGGATTTCGCCACCGGGGCGGACGAAGGGCAATGTCTGGAACGGCTCGCCGCGACCAATGGTGCGCACGATGTCGATGCGGGAAACGACAGTGCCATGGTCGCCGCTCGCCCATCGCACGAAGGCGAACACGCTGCCCGGCGCGAAGCCGACGACGCTGCGGCGGCGGTCGATGATCTGCTCGTAGCTCTTGCGGCCGAAGCGTATCCAGTGCTCGACCTTGCGTTTCTCGAAGGTCAGCTCGACCAATGTGGTGAAGGGCGCAGGCCCGTCCGGCAGCGGACGGCCGTGCGCGCTGCGATGGGCGCGACGGGTCATTGTTCGTCTCCGGTGATGTGCTGGGGGCTGCGCGGGCGCAGCGCGTCGAGCGCGGCTGTCATGGCTCGCCCCTTCGGGCAGAACCGGCACCACGCTTCGCCTGCGCGCGCGTCAAAGAAAAAGAGTTAGATTCTCTGTTAGATAAGTTAGCGGCCGGATTCCGCTTTTCAGGCCAAAGAGTTAGCTGCGGTTCGTGCGCCTGATCTGCCGATAGTGCTGCGCCTGATGTGCCGATACCCCGTGCGCCTGATCTGCCGATGGCATTAACAGGGTTATCAACAGTGCCTGTTGATGCATTTTCGGGGCGGATGCGCAGCAGCTCGCGGCCGTCTTCCCGCTCGATCTGGAGCAGGTAGCCGGGGAGTTGCTGGCGGGCCGCGATCCGGCGCAGGTCGAGCGCGAAGTCGGACGGCCGCGCGAGGCTGCCGGATTTCTGATGAAGGTGCGCGACCTCGAAAATCCAGCCGTGACGCTGGTGCCCGGCGTGCTTTCGGGCGACGCGGTAGAGCCATCGCTCGATGCCGCCAGTCAGCCGGAAATAGGCCGGGTCGATGGTCAGGACCAGCGTGCGGTCGATGACGCTGTTGTAGAACCATTCGGGCAGGACGAACTCCATGCCCTCGACGCGGCCGGCGCGCGTGGTCATTTCCTCCCACTCGTTGATCCATGAGAATTGCCGGCGACGCCAATGCGGGCCGTTGCGGATCGTGGTGGCGATGACGGTCGATTGCAGCCGCGCCAGCGCGGCTTTCAGAAGCCGGTATTGGTGATTGCCGGTCGGCCTCCCGATGGCGCGCAACAGATGGTAGGGGGTAAAGCGGACAAAGCGCGACGTGGTGAGGCCGTTGTTCTCGGCCGCAACGATCTGCGAGGCCGCCCATATCAGCACATCGGCGTCCCATATGGTCGCCATGCCATGCTCGGGCATCCCGAACACCTGCACCTCTATGTCGGCGGCCTTGTAGAGAATCGGCTTGGTGCGCGGGGTCTTCGCCAGCGAGAAGAATGGCCGCTCCATCAAGTCGCGCTGGTCGCGCGGCGGCGCGTCGCCCGTTGCGACCACGAAGGGGTCTAGGCGGCTGCGCTCGCTGTCCTCGGTCGGCTGCGCGGGGGCATGATCGTCCTCGCGCAGCATCTAGCACTCGTCCCGTTCTTCTGGCGTGAGCGGACGCGCGGGAAAGACCGTGCCGGCGGTCTTGTCGCGGGTCGATTTGCGCTCGCCCGCCGCGCTCCAGTCTTCCAGATCGCGGACGGTGTAGAGGACGCGCCCGCCGACCTTGCGATAGGTCGGGCCGGTGCCGTAGGTGCGATGTTTCTCAAGGGTGCGGATGGATATGCCGAGGAAGCGCGCGGCTTCCTTGGTGCGCAGCAGGCGCGGCGGCAGGCCCGCAAGCGGGTTGGGCATGGATCACCTCCAGTCGGGATTGGGCTGCGGGGGGCGGCAGCGGACTGTGGCGAACCATGGCGAGAGACCGGCGGCGCGTAGCGTGCCGCATTTGCGCCTATGCGCTGGCGGCACCCCCTTCGGGGCGTCGTCACGCGGCCAATAGGTGAGGGATTTCAGTGGCTCGTCGTCTGCCGCGCTGAATAGGCAAAGACATTCGCGCGCGGTTCGGCTAGAAATGTAGCCGGAACAGACGCGCTGTTCCGGGGCTTAGTAACCCCTGACTAGCGGTTGGTGCCGGCCGTGACGGCACCATGATCCTCGAACCTATGGTCGGGGAGCCTATGGCGCATGTCCAAGGCTTCTCGCCCAAAGGTCATAGGGCCGTCTAGTCACGGTTACTAACTCCCCGATCACCAGGTTGAGGGGCTATTTGCGGGGGCGCACCGCAAGCAAGTCCCTTTCCAGATGAAGGGGAAGGCTATGCGGGTTCCCGTCGAACTCGATCCCGATGTGGACGACGAAGCGCCAACCGGCGACACCATAACCATCTATGACGAACAGCATTTTGTGACCTACCTGCGCTTGCTGGATGCGAAGGCCGAGGGCGCGGACTGGAAGGAAGTCGCGCAGATCGTGCTGCACCGTGATCCGGTCTCCGACGAACTTCGCACCCGCCGTTGCTGGCAAAGCCATCTCGAACGCGCGCAATGGTTATCGCGTGAAGGCTACCGAAAGATTCTGGAGCAGGCGGCAGCCAATAGGGCATGAGGTCAGTGGCCGCGCCCATCAACGTTTGCCGGGCTTGATCGGATAGTGGAGCAGAAGGCGATAGCCGCCGCGCATCATCTTGATGCCGTGCGCGACCAGGCGGCGGGCTTTGTTCTTGCGCGGATCGCTCTCGAAATCCTCCTTGGTGCCGCGAAAGCCGAGCAGCACTTCAGCGATGGTGCGATAGCTTTCGCTGCGCAACCGCGCGTCGAGCGCGCGCAGGGTCAGGATATGCCATTGGCGGAGCTGGGCAGGCACGGCCCGGAAATCAGGACCGGGCGCGCGACCGTTGAGAGACCGCCAAAATCGGCGGGCGGCGTGAGCACGCAGTTCCAGAAATGAATCCATAGGTAGCGTGACGGCGTAGAATGCGGCGGCATCGGGCACGGCCTCGGGCAGCCAGAATTGATGCGCGACGCCATCCACCTGCCAGATGCCGTGCCAGCCATCGGCGGCGCGGCGCAGGTCAAGGCGGTCGAGATGCGCCAGAGTCAATATCGGTTCGGTGTCGCCGTTCTTGTGATCGACCGGCGACAACATCACCGCTTGCGGGTGAAGATTCGGATTCCAGATCGGCGATTGCGGGTCATGCTGCGCGTCGGGATCGCACGGGAAATCGCAAACCCCAGCGATGCGCGAACTCTTCAAGGTCGCGGCCGGCCGTCTCTCCGGTCGATGCGATGGTCTGGCAGTCCCGACGATACTCGTCGTTGCGGCGCAGGTATTCCCAAGCGAAACCAGCGGCAGTGATGTGCTTTGTGTGCCCGTATGCCGCCGGAGATCGCCAATCGATGCTGAGCATGGCGTCACCTCCCCAAGCCGGGATGCTGGGCAGCGCCCGGCAAAAAGAGGTTCAAGGATCACTGGAAATATAGAACCCGCTCAAAGCAGATACCTTGAGCGGGTAACCCGATCATTCTTTGGTGTTTTTAGCTTGGCGACAGCCGGGGCTTTCGCGATGCCTGCCCGTATGAGCACGGACAGGCAGTCATATTTTCACCTGTTGGAAAACACATGGACCTCGCCGTGCGCGGTCTCAATGGTGAACAGGTCGCCACCCATCTCAGCGTCGCGGGCCATCGCGTCCCAATCGACATAGTAGCGCAGCGCTTCGGGGATCGTGACGCTTTCGGTGGTCATTTCCTCCATGTAGTCGGCAAGGCTGGCGAACTGACCATGATAGCAGTCCTCCAAGGTGGATTTGGCTTGGTCCATCTCGCCGCTGAACTGTTCCAGCAGGCCCGCGCCAAGTGCGCCATGTTCTGCGATGAAAGCGGCCATCCGCGCCACGGTGTCGATGTCGGCATATTCGGAGATGCTGACGCCCTCGAAGCCCTCATACTCGTGTATCGCGTATTCCTCGGCGTCCTCGACCGGGGAACGGACAAGCATCGCGGCAATCTCGTTCCTGATCTGGTCGGCGTCCTGATCCGCGCAGATCCAAGCTCCATGCAGAAAGCCGTTATTGTAAGCTGCAAGGCAAGCGACATAGATGCGGGGGCTGCTGTCGGATACGTTGGTCATGTCTCTGATCCTCGGGTCTGAAGGTCAGCGAAGCGGAACGCCGCGCCTGACCTTCTGGCCGTCGCCGAGACTGGGGTAGCAACGAGCAAGGGCGGCCGGGGTGGAGGGGGATCACCCGGCCTGCACAAGCGAAGCGCGGAAGGCTGGGGATACCACCCCGGACGGTTCCACTTACCTTGCTGGCGTGAGGGCAACGCCCTTAGTAAACCTGTCAGGGAAAACTCGGTCACAGCCGCACCGACGGGAAGGCGTGGGACCTTCCGCATTGACCCAAACCCGTGCTTGTGATCTGCTTTTGTTCACACTTTCGTTCCGTCTGAAGCGGGTCGATTCGCGCCATGTAATCGGGCACGAAGGCGTTAGCCTTTACCTGCTCGAACAAACGTCAAGGAACGTGATGACCAACATTGATCTCGCCCCCATGCTACGAGAGCCATCGTTCCCCGGTCTCTGCCCTGTCGCTGAAGCAGTAGACGCGATGGCGAATGCGGGTATCGAGGAACGTGGCGCGATCTTCACTCGGCGCGAGGTTGTCGAGTTCATTCTCGACCTTGCTGGCTATGACGCCGCCTCTCCACTACACACGCGCCGCCTTCTTGAGCCGTCGTTCGGTCATGGCGACTTCTTGCTGCCAGCAATTGATCGCCTGCTGGTCGCTTGGAAGCGCAGCGGCGTCGGATCAGATGCTCTCTTAGAGGCCATCCGGGGTGTGGAGCTTCACCGTGTGTCATTCAACCGGACCCATGCGCTCGTGGTTCAGAAACTTCGCGTCGCAGGCATCGGGTTGCAGGATGCAGAAAACCTTGCTGACCGATGGTTGATGCAAGGCGATTTCCTGCTCGTGCCCCTGTCAGGCAAGTTCGATGTCGTCATCGGCAACCCGCCCTATGTGCGTCAGGAACTGATCCCTAATGCGCTTATGGCCGAGTATCGCGCGCGCTACCGTACCATCTATGACCGCGCTGACATCTATATCCCATTCATCGAACGCTCGCTGAGTCTGCTGGCGAAAAGCGGGCAGCTCGGCTTCATCTGTGCAGATCGGTGGATGAAGAACCGCTACGGCGGGCCGTTGCGCGCGATGGTCGCAGACGGTTTCCACCTGAGCGTCTATGTGGACATGGTGAACACCCCGGCCTTCCACCAGGAGGTTGTCGCCTATCCAGCCATCACCATCATCGGGCGCGAAAAACCCGGCCTGACCCGCATCGCACATCGGCCTGAGATTTCTGATAGCGCGCTCTCGCAACTCGCCGCCGCGCTGCGATCCGCCGGCACGCCCGCGCCAGCCTCCGGCGTGAGAGAGCTACAGACCGTCACCTTCGGCGCAGAGCCGTGGATCTTGGACTCGTCCGATCAACTGGCGCTCGTGCGCAGACTTGAGGCTCAGTTCCCGCTAATCGAGGATACTGGGTGCAAGGTTGGCATCGGTGTGGCGACCGGAGCCGACAAGGCGTTCATCGGAACATTCGACACGCTCGACGTGGAAGCCAGCCGGAAACTTCCGCTCGTGATGACCCGCGACATCATGGACGGCAGCGTCAAATGGCGCGGCCTCGGCGTGGTCAATCCGTTTGGCGACGACGGCAAGCTGGTGAAGCTCGACCAATTTCCTAAGCTGAAACGCTACCTTGAAGAGCGCCGTGAGCCAATCGCCGGGCGGCATGTCGCGCAGAAGGCTCCGGCCAACTGGTATCGCACCATCGACCGAATTTATCCCGAGTTGGCGGAAAAGCCGAAGCTGCTGATCCCGGACATCAAGGGAGCAGCGCATATTGTTTACGAGGAAGGCCGCCTCTACCCCCATCACAACCTGTATTTCATCACGTCCGACACATGGGAGATGCGCGCGCTACAAGCCGTGCTGCTTTCGGGTATCGCAAGGTTGTTTGTAGCTACATACTCAACGCGAATGCGCGGCGGCTATCTCCGATTTCAGGCGCAATATTTGCGGCGCATTCGTCTGCCGGACTGGACAAACGTGACACCCAAAATGCGGCAAGCTCTCAAGAGCGCTGCCGAAGCGGGTGATGTTGAAGCATGCAGCAACTTGGCGTTTGATCTATACGGCTTGTCGGCTCAGGAGAGGGCCACGCTTGGGGGGGCGGAAAAGTAATGGGATTGGATTTAGCGGATTACGAGGCGAAGGCCCGAGATGCAGCGATGGCATTTTGGGGAAACCGCCAAAAAGCACTTCAAGCCAAAGTCGAGGCTGGAAAGACAGACACGGGTGAACGCGGGGCTGTGACCGCTGGCAACACGATGGATGGATTCACGGCGCTGGTGATCGACCTCGTTGAGGCAAATGGTCTAGGACACGCGGAGGTATACCAGCATCGAAAAGTGCTGACTTTGCCGGGATTTTTCCGCCCGACCAAGCTCTGGGATATTCTCGTTATTCTCGATGGCAGACTGATTGCTGCCGTCGAAATGAAAAGCCATGTTGGCCCGTCATTCGGAAACAACGCGAATAATCGTGCCGAAGAAGCCATCGGCACGGCGCACGATTTCTGGACGGCGTATCGCGAAGGTGCATTCGGCGCTGACGCAGCCCGTCCCTTTGTCGGCTGGCTCGTGATGGTGGAAGACGCTGATAAATCACGGCGTCCATCCAAGCGAGAAGCCTCGCTACACTTCCCGATTTTTGAGGATTTCAAAGGGGCATCATATCTCGAGCGTTACGACATCCTCTGCAAGAAACTCGTACTCGAAAACCTCTATACTGCCGCTTGCGTCCTTGCCTCGCCACGTTCCGCCGAAGAAACGGGTGACTATTCGGATATGTCGGACCTAACGAGTTTGAAGTCCTTCGTTGCAGCATTCGCCGCGCACATCGCAGCCGAAGCTGCCCGGTCTCAATAACCGGAGGGGAACATGAATCTCGACGGCAAGCATGTTTATCGTGTGGGAAGCCACTTCGAATCTTGGAATGACCTCCCCACAGGCGATGACGAACTCGACAAATTTATCGCTACGGCGCGCAAGCGGATCGAGCCGTGGTTGTCCGCCGTGTTTCAGGCTGAGCATCTTAATCTTCTGATCGGAAGCGGCTTCACGACCGCAGTAGGATACATGGCCGGAGCCGCTGCAACGGGCATGGGCAAGGTTGTGTTCGGTAGTGAGTTCGACACGAAGATCGACCATTATGCCGCGAGTGAAGCCGCGCTCTTGGGGCGCGGCGCGGCCAATATTGAGGATCAGTTCCGCGCGGCTCTTTCGGTCTATGAAGGGCTGAAAATCATCGATGCGGCGAAAGCGACCGCCCTCAAAGACGCTATGGATAGGCAGCTCCGGGATTTCCTTGAGTCACTTCTCAAAACTGAAGCCGGGCTGATCGGCGGCGATCCTGCAAAACGGGTTGTCGCCGAAGGTGCGTTGCAATCATTCCTACTGAGCTTTGCCAGCCGCGCGGCTTCGCGCGAGCGACTTCATGTCTTTACGACGAACTACGACCGCTTGATTGAGCATGGCTGCGATCTCGCCGGGCTTCGCATTATCGACCGTTTCGTGGGGGCGCTCACGCCGGTTTTCCGGTCAGCCCGTGTCGAGGTTGACGTGCATTATAACCCGCCGGGCATTCGCGGAGAACCTCGCTTCATGGAAGGCGTCATCCGACTGACGAAACTTCACGGCTCCCTCGACTGGCTGTTCAGCAAGGCAGACCGGAAGATTGTGCGGAAGGGCATACCCTTCGGTGCGCCAACCGATCACACGGACCTGCCTAAAAATCCGGTCGATACGGTGATGATCTATCCGAACCCGGCAAAGGATGTCGAAACGACACAGTATCCCTATGCCGAGCTATTCCGCGATTTTGCCGCCGCGACGTGTAGGCCCAACGCAGTCGTCGTGGCCTACGGCTATGGCTTTGGCGACGATCATATCAATCGTGTGCTGCTCGACATGCTGACGATCCCGTCAACGCATCTAGTCGTGTTCGCTTACTCCGCGGATGAGCGATTGAAAGGGTTTCTCGCACGGACTCGGGATGCACAGGTATCGCTGCTGATCGGTCCTCACTTCGGCGACCTTACTACGTTGATCGAGAATTATCTCCCGAAGCCTACGCTCGACTACATCACCGGGCGCATGACCGAACTAATGAAGCATCGCCCGCCAGAATATGCGCCAACGCCTGACCCTGCTGTTCCGGTTGCGGATGACTTCGACGCATTATCGGGCGGTGGAACAACGGTATGACCACGCCCATAGAGTCCATTGCTGGCTTGGTGATCGGCGCGGTTGAGTCCGTTTCGCCCGATGAAATCCGCATCCTGCTCGAACTGGACGCACCGCAGGCAACTGCACTCAACACGGGTACGCCCGCCGCCTTTCCCCGACTTAACGGCTATGTCCTCATACCCAATGAGGCAGGTGCGACAGTTGCCTACATATCATGGATCGGTATCGAACGGTCGCCCTATCCAAAGCGGTCTGGCTTGAAAGATTTCGGCCTGATCGACCTCCCGTTTCCACTGCGAAAGATGTGCGTCTCGCCTGTCGGCACGCTCACATCTCGCCGGGACCGAGCATCGAAGCAGACAGTCTATGAACTGTCGCGCGGCGTCGCCGCGTTTCCGTCGGTGGGCGACCAGGTTCTCATGCCAACGCCTGAACAGGTCGAGGCTATCGTTGGCGCGAAGGAGTCGGATCGGCGTGTTCGTATCGGGACTTCGGCCCTTGCATCGAGCGCCGAGATCAAGGTCGATCCCGACAAGCTGTTTGGCAGACATCTCGCCGTGCTTGGCAACACGGGCAGCGGCAAGTCCTGTACGGTTGCCGGGCTGATCCGCTGGTCGCTCGACGCGGCAGCAAAAGCGATGAGTCACGCGGGTAGAGAAGGCCATCCGAACGCGCGCTTCATCGTTCTAGACCCCAATGGCGAATATGCTAAAGCCTTTGCGGATCGTGGAGATCAGCTTCGTCTGTTCCGAGTCCCGCCAGTCGTTGAAACTGAAAAAGAGCTGGATGTCCCGGCATGGCTTTGGAGCGGTCATGAATGGACTGCCGTTGCCCACGCCCAGCCCGGCGCGCAGCGCCCGCTTCTGTTGCGCGGGATACGAGAGCTGAAAAGCGGCCATCATGAAGATGTACCGCGAGAAGCCACGATCAAGCGGCATCTGCTTGTTTCAAGTGGCCGTATTACCGCCATGCTCAATACGGGAAGTACCGCCTTCGCCGGAGCGGTAGGCCCCCGGTTTGATTGTGCGCGCTTGCTGGGCGGCATAGGTGAAGATTCTGCTCGTTTTGCAGCATCAGTCGATGACCCGGCAACGACGCTGCTGCAAACACTTTCTGCTACAATCACTGAGATTGTAGACTCCCGGCGGTCGGGACCGACTTATTTCAACGACTTCTTGGTCGGGGATCTTGAATCGGCCCGTGACGCCATCGCTGTCGTTACAGACGCCCTACCGGATATTGGCGGCGTAGCCGCCGCAATTAGCGAAGACGCTCCTGTCCCCTTCGATGTCACGCTGCTTGCCGAACATCTGGATCATCTAGCTGCCGAGCAAGGCGGAAATTTCGCGGCGTTTATCAGCACTCTTGGCCTTCGTATTCGCAGCATGCTCGCGGATCAGCGGCTTGGAAGCGTCATTGGGAAGACACCGCCAACCAGCTTTGAGGAATGGCTGAAAAATTACATCGGCGATGACGGCGCAAGCAATGGCCCGCTTGCTGTCATCGACCTCTCCTTGGTGCCCTCTGAGGTCGTTCACGTCGTTGTGGCCGTGCTGGCGCGGGTGATTTTTGAATCTCTGCAACGCTATCGGCGGCTCCATGCAGAGGGGCTATCACTGCCCACTGTTCTTGTGCTGGAAGAAGCGCACACCTTCATTCGACGCGGTAAGGACGACGAAGGCCCGGCATCCAGTCCTAGCCAGCTCTGCCGAGAAATTTTCGAACGCATTGCCCGCGAGGGGCGCAAATTCGGTTTGGGTCTGGTGCTATCCTCGCAGCGCCCATCAGAGCTTTCGCCGACCGTGCTGGCTCAGTGCAATACCTTCATTCTCCATCGCATCGTCAACGATTCAGACCAGAATCTTGTCGCGCGTCTCGTGCCTGACAATGTGGGCGGGTTGCTGCGCGACCTACCCAGCCTGCCATCAAAGCAGGCGATCCTATTGGGCTGGGCGACACCTATTCCCGTGCTGGTCGAGATCGACGAACTGGCAAAGGAGCATCAGCCTCAATCCGCCGACCCTGATTTTTGGGATGTCTGGACAGGTGCTAACGAACGGCACGTTAATTGGAGCGAAGTGGCCATGCTATGGTCGGCCCCAGCTCTGCCAGCCGTTGCACCAGCGGAAGGAGCGGACGGTGCTGCTGTCCCGGTCGCCCCCGGCCCTCAGGCGGGTCAGGTCAATCCATTTGGGTTAGACGACGACATTCCATTTTAGGTCTTTGGCATGACAAGGAGGAAATCGGACTAGGATTTCCTGAATATCCTGAGATGAAGCAGTACAGCGGACTTGATCGTGCCGAGAGGAAACGCCTGACTGAGGTGATCTATAAATCCCTCATCCCCGCCCAGCATAAGGAGGACGGCCATAATGCTTCAGTTCGACCCGAGCACGGGAAAAATCACCTACAGGGGCAAGGAGGTAGGCGAGTACATCTTCAAGGATGGTCGCTCTATCGTCCGACTCACCATTGAATATGAAGGCGGCGACGATTGGATCGTTCCGCTAAGCTGGTTCGCGCACGGGCTCTCCAGCCTTGTCGAGAATCAACCTGAATTGGCATTACTGACTATCGAAACCTCGGAGGAGAGCGTCGCCGATGAGTTCGAGGTCGTGCGTTTCCTGACTGAGAAGCAGGTGAAGCGCGGCGGCTATATCTGGAAGTTCCACAAGTCCGATGCCGACAATTGGCCGTCACCACTACATGGGCACGACTATGACAAGGGACTAAAACTCGACGCCATCACCGGGGGCATTTACGATGTGGGGACGCGGGCTCTGTGCAAAACCTTGAAAGCTGGCGACTTGCACGCCGTCCAAGCCGGGCTTCGGGCGTCGAAAGACTTTAAGCAAGCCGTTGCTACCCTGATTGATAACCCGACTCGTGCCAAAAGCTCTGGACCGTGATTTCAATACGTTATGATGACAGCTTACAGAAAGTACTACTGTCTGTCAGGCGTCATTTTTCGAAGACTATAGCGTGCCCCAACGGAGCTGCCACTGATCGGCACCTCTACTTGGAATATTTCTATTCGGTTCTTGCCTGCTCATTCTTGGCCCCGTACGCTGTTCGTCGGCTGCGGGGGGTGATCAATGGCAAAGCGTTTTCCTTGGAAGAGCAGTTACCTAAAAATCCCGCCGCTTGTGCAGCGCTCACTGAATGATATTGACAGCGATCTGATTACCGTCGCCGCAATCAAGAAGATCAAGCGTAGCGACATTGCCGCAGGGCAGTATAACCATATTGGGTTGAGAATAGACGGCTCCTCGATCATCGTAGCTGGCCCAACCCAACCGCCTGCCGACGCTGGAAAGTGGTCTGGGCGAAACACTCATGGCTGGGATCGTAAGCGCGAGGATTGGCCGATGGTCCAGAAGACATGGACCTTCGAGTCACCCAACTTCGGGGACGGCGCGCGCAACGGCTGGACAATGCGTTCTTGGACTAAAGACGTTTATCAGCACCAAATTTTCGAACCGCAGGGCATGACCATCGAAGCGAGTGTGCTTGAAGAAAGAAGCGGCGAGCAGGTGGTGGTCAAATTTTCTCTCGCGCCCATGCTCAGCCGAAGTGCGGCCGAGTTCGACTTAATGCTGCTTTGGGCGATTAACGTCCTGCAAGAGAATACGGGCGTCACGGGCGTGTTTGCGAGCGATGCGACGCGCGAAGAATATATTTCAACCGTCACGCTCGACTGGCAAATTTTTCCGCCGGGCAACGCTGACGAAGTTGTTGCTCGCTTGTTTGGATGGGCCGATCCGGCGAACGCCGTCGACTTTGAGAAGCATGTTCGCGAGCGGGTGCGACTGTTCGAGGGTTTCGCGCCGAGGGCCTACATACGCGGTCAGGGCGGCTTCGGCTCATATTTCGGAGCACAGTTTGCTGACGATCTAGTCGTGTTCGAGAACCTTAAATACGGCAACGCGGTCTATTTGCTGTATCAAGATTGGAATGAAGCATCGCAACGGTCGCGGCTCGATCTTCTCCGCGATCAGGACGCACACTTTGATCGCGTAGTGCATACTGATGGATGGCAAGATAGGCTTGTATCACTCTTGCACGATAAGCTCTTTGAACGCGGCCTACGGCGGCGGCGGAGTGGCTACCGGTCAAAACGTAGCGGTCGCTGACTTGCTGGAAAACAACTTCAACGTTCCGACAGAACAGTGGATGAGCAGGAGGGGGAGAGCATATGGCTAGATGTACTGCACCAGTAAGGGGACACCGCTCGGCGGCGGCAGCAGCCGACTGCCCCGCATGCGGAGGTCGTTATGGTCGCTCGGGGGGGTATGGTAGCTACGGCAGTTACAGTGATTATAGTGGCTATCGGCCATCTCCCACCCCTTCTTCGTCGGTTAACCGGGGTGGTGGCAGTTCGGGGCAACGCAGCTCAAAGCCGCGCTGGTCCCCATCGAGTTCCGGGGTGTGGTACACGACTGAAGAAGTGAGGACACTTACTCCCGTCCGTGAATCTGTCGAAAGCCTCGCAGTTTCGCAGCCTGATCTCCGAGACGTTTTCCTGTGCCACGCGTGGGATGACCGACAGGGGGCCGCGAAAGACCTTCACGACCTTCTCGAAGCGCGCGGTGTTCGCGTGTGGTTTAGCGAAAAGGACCTCGGCCTTGGGGTGCCGATGATGCGGGCGATTGACAAGGGCTTGGTGAACTCTCGCGTCGGTATCGTGCTGGTTACGCCGGCCATGTTGCGTCGCCTACCGGCAGAAGGTGTCGCGGACAAAGAGCTTTCAGCGCTTCTTCGACGTGAGCGGCTCGTGCCAGTTGTACACGGAACGACGTACGAGGAACTTGAGAAGGTCAGCCTTCTACTAGCGTCTCGGGCTGGGTTGAACACTGCCGAAGAATCTATGGCGGCAGTTGCGGCTAAGATTGCCGAGTTGGTCGCGGCTTAGGAAAATCGGGTGATAAGCGGGTTGAGCGTCCGAATTCGGGACTAGGTGCCACCAGATCGCGATTGTGCCTGAAAGGCGGGTTTCATGGAATGCCCGCTGGAACCCGCTACTCCGCTTCGCACCCCATTTTAGCCATTCGTTCTTGCTTCAATTTAGAGGGCTATAGCGTAGGTGTAGTTCTCCGTTTCGTCGGCTTCGGCCCGCCATCTCATTTTTCACATCATGCAAAAACAATGACTTTAGCGATTTGTGTGCACAAAATTGTGCAACAAATTGTGAAACGTCTTCGACCGTCTCTTCCGGCACCCAGATTGCTCCCATCTATTTGCCCCATATTCTTTTACTGGGTGGTATAAATACTCGGGGTATGAAAATGCGGTGTGATACATGTGCGCTGACTGGCAAACTCACAAAAAAACTTGTTGAGAACCATGGGACGGGGCGGCATGTGAAAGCGGAGTATGGGAGCAGTCAGAAGCACTTCGTTTGAAGTGTTGGAAAGCTTTGTGACCAAAACCCGGGATAAGACGTCTGTCCTCAAATCTCTAATGAAAACAATGAAAAAGCCCGCAATTTCCCTCGCGCTTTACAGTTCGACCTCTTGGCTGGACGGTGATGCCGATGCGTCAAGCTTGGAGAACGTCTCATAGGCCGTCGTTTTTGCACGTAAAACGTTGTGCCCTTCGCGTCGAAGCTCGTCGACTGACGACAATCCCATCAGGTTCAGCGTGATTTCAATCTCCGTTTCCAGAAGCGAGATCAGATGCGCAGCACCGGCTTTCCCATGTGCCGCGACGGCCCACGCAAACGGTCGGCCCATCAATACGAAATCCGCCCCAAGCGCCAAGGCCTTGACGATGTCGCTTCCCCTGCGGAACCCGCTGTCAACGAGCAGCGCGAGGGATGGACCCAAAGCCCGGCGGACTTCGGGGATCAGTGCGACGGTCGACCGTCCGTGGTCCAGTTGCCGTCCACCGTGATTGGAGAGCACGATCCCGTCTACATCCGCATCACGCGCGCGCTGAGCGTCTTCGGGATCGGAAATGCCCTTGACGAACAATTGCCCGGACCAGTCCTTGCGCAGGCGCGCGACCGTATCCCATGTCAAATTCTTGTCGAGACGACGAGACAAATTTCCCGCTTGTGCCATGGCGCCACGACCGAACTCCGGGCGGCCTTCGACCAATTCAACCCCGGGAAAACCGCCGATCAACAAATCCATGGACCACAGGGGACGCTGCATGAATTGCCACAAAAGGCCTGGGGTCATGTGGTCGACGCTGCGGAAGCCATTTTTCACGTCGCGCTCGCGGACAGATGTAATGGCCGTATCGACTGTCAGAAAGATACGCTCGACCCCGTGCGCTTTGCAGGACTCGAGATAGGCCGCGTTCACTTGGGGATCTTCATCGAGATAAAGCTGAAAGTCCGGAGCCACACCTGTCGCTTGCCGAACGGTGCCTAAACCGTTGATGGAAAAAGTCGACAGCACGAAGGGAATACCTGCCTCGGCTGCGGCCTGAGCCACGGCGATATCGCCATTGCGTCGGTAAAGACCCAGAAAGCCCACCGGTCCCGGACCGAACGGCAGTTTGGACACGCGATCCGCCACCGTGACCGTCAGGTCCGGTGTGGCGGCCAGTGGGGTGAGTATCCTTTGCCGCAGAGAAAAAAGCTCGAAATCTTTTCTGTTCCGATGAAGGGTCGTTTCAGAAAAAGCGCCGCCGTCGATGTAGTCTGCGAAGATCTTGGGAAGCCGTTTTCGAGCCGCCGCAGCAAAGTCGTCGACGTTCTGGTATTTGCGTTCGAGGGACATCAGGCTGGTCTGACCTTGTCAAAGAATTCGGTGAACATGTCCGCGCCGACGACCGGTCGGGAGGCGGCAGAAAGTGCAACCGAGAGGCCGATGGCCGAGGACACCGGGTTATGCCGATCGCGTGTTTCTCCTGCATTGAGGTTCATGACCAATGTCGGAGAGAGGAACAGACCGGTGCGGATCACATCTTCCCAGTCGTCGGGAAGCAGGTCTTTGTCTTTCAGGGTGCGCAGCCACGGTGTCCAGAATTCACGCGCCTTGGCGTCGAGCAAGGCGGTGCGGACCGGGCTGGGCCGCCAGTCGGTGTCGAAGTGCAGAGCGCCGCCGTCCAACCGAACGCTGGCGGTAAAGGCCTGTTCGGCCATCTCGGGGTTGTAGAGCCAGAAGGGATGGGCAAAGACATTGTGGAAGGTGGATTTCACCTCGGCCAGCAGAGAGGGCACTTTGCTGCCCGCAAACGCAGGGTCAAAGAAGGACAGGCGATCACGCGCCGTGCCACGTTCGTACCAGACGTTGGCATTATGCGCGTCGCCATGGGCGACAATACCGCCAGCGTCTGCGGTCTGCGTCGGTGTATATCGGTCGTGGGCGAAATCGAACGCCTCCTGCAACGTGCGGGAGTAGGTCAGCCCGTTGATGACCACCGGCGCATCGGCGATCTCGTCCCATTGCAGAGAGACCCCGTTCGGGAAGTCAAAACGCTTGCCGTGGTAGAATTTCTTGAACCGCCCGCCCGGATAGGTTCCCTCTGGCAGATCAATGAGACGTTCATAGAAAAGCCGATGGATCGGTTCCATGGCCGCCTCTTCGGGCGTAATCGTCACGAGGGAGCTTCGCGCGATTTCAAGGATGCGCCGGTTCAGGTCGGCTTCTGCCTCTGTGGCCCGAACAATGGCCTCGTCGTCGGGCCTCTGGTCCAACTCGAAAAGAACATCTGAGAACCGCGGGTCGGCGCGCCGTTTGTAGACGAGCAACTGTTCCCCCGGCAGGGTCGACATATGGACAGGCTGGTCGACGGGCAGGCCCGCTTTCGACAAAATATCGGCACGGTAATATTCGCCCGTCATCTCCTCTTCTCCTTCCTCCTGATGGAATTTGAAGAAGAAATCTTGCGTTCCGGATCGGAAGAACCCGTTGAGGGAGTTCAGCGAATACTGGTCGATATTGATCTTCAAGTCCGACACGGGGATGTCGAACAAACCGGCGATGAAGCTTTCCAGCATGCTTGCCGCTCTGGCCGTATCCTGTCGCGCAATGGCGCGGATTTCAGCCGTGCGCGACAGGTTTTCCTGTTCACTGAGCATTTGCGCCTCCCAGACGAATAAGGGTTTTGATGCCGGTTACCTCACCGGAGAGAAGCGCCTCATAGGTCGCGGGGACGGCTTCCGGCGCGATGATGTCGGCGATGAGGGGATCGAGGTGATCCTGGAGCTCGGGAAGCATTGCGGCGATCTCCGCCAATTCGTTCCCAAAGGCATGACAGCCGATCAGCGCGATCTCACGTTCGACGAGATGCACAGGATCGATGATCTCTGCGGGTTTGCCGATGCCAACCAATCCGAGGCGGCTCGCTCCGGCGATCGTGTGAAGAAGCGTGCGAATGACATGCGCGTTGCCGGTCGTGTCGATGGCGAAGCGAAAGCGGTGGCCTTGCAGATCCTCAAGGGTCGTCACGGACGCGCCGGTGGCCTCGGCGACCAAAGCGGTGCGCCCGGCATTCTGGTCGATGATCCGTACCGGATGCCCCTTCCGGGTCGCCAACAGGGTCACCAGACCGCCGATGGGACCACAGCCGGTCACGACGATTTCCGCCCCATCCGGCACGGATACAAGGTTCAACGCATGCAGCGCGACAGCGAGCGGCTCGGCCATGGCGAGGAAGCGGTCCGCAACGCCCTCCGGCGCTTTGATCACATTGCGGGCCGGGATCGTCACGGCTTCTGCGAAACCGCCGTCGATGACTTCCCCAAGGAACCCAAGCGAGGGGCAAACCTGTCCCACACCCTCGAGACAGGCGTCGCAGGTTCCGCAGATATGACGACTGTCGACCACGACCCGATCCCCAAGGGCGACGTGATCGACGCCGGGGCCTATGGCCGTCACAGTGCCGGTGAATTCATGACCCGCGACAGAGGGCGCGCGGGTGATCCACGCGCCGGTCTTGTAGTTGTGCAGGTCGGAACCACAGATGCCCGCGACCGAAACCGAAAGCGTGACTTCTTTGTCTTTCGGCGGGAGGGGGGCGGGAACCTGCTCAAAGCGCAAATCCCCGACACCGTGGAGACGGATCGCTTTCATCACATGTCCTTCAGGTACTCGAGGCGCAACTCGCTGACCGCATTGGCATGGGACGAGAAACCTTCGTATTCCGCGAGGGTTTTCGCCGCCGCCGCCATTTCGGGATAGCCCTTGGCGGTGACGTAGCCGACCGAACTGCGGCGAATGAAATCGGTCACCGACAGAGGACCATAGGTGTTGGCCCCCTTGGAGGTCGGCAGAACGGCGTTCGGGCCGAGGGCAAAGTTGCCGATGGAAACCGGGGTGTGGGTGCCCATCAGGATTTCGGAGGCTTCGGTGATCTCGCCCAGATAGTCGAAGGGTTTGGTCGACATGATTTCGAGATGTTCCGGGGCATATTCGTTGACGAAGGCGATCGCGTCCTCCATCGACTCGGCCAGGATCAGGCCACCGGATTTCCCCGACAGCACGGTCTGCGAGAACTCGACCCGTTGCGGCGTCATTTTGGCCCAAAGCTCGGGCAGGGTGGCCAGCGCTTCGTCCAGAACCCGTTGCGACGGGGTGACCAGCCAGGCGGAACTGTCGGGGCCGTGTTCGGCCTCGATCAACAGATCCAGCGCCGCCAGACGGCCCGACACGGTGTCATCGGCCAGGATCATGCCTTCGGAGGGACCGGCGGGCAGACCCGGGTCGATCATCCCGGCCAAAAGGCGCTTGGCGGCAACCACCCATGGGCTGCCGGGGCCGACGATCTTTTGTGCTTTTTTGACCGTTTCGGTGCCGAAAGCCGCCGCCGCCACGGCTTGGGCCCCGCCGCATTTGTAGACGGTTTCCACACCCGCGATGCGCGCCGCGACCAGCGTCGCCGCATCGACTGTGCCATCCTTGCCCGGAGGGGTGAAGATCGCCAGATTCGGCACCTTGGCGACCACGCCCGGCACGGCGGTCATCATGGTGACGGAGGGAAAAGATCCTTTGCCGCGCGGGACGTACAAGGCCACGGAATTGATCGGCAGGTAGCGATCGCCTGCAAAGGCACCCGGGCGGACCTCTTTCAGCCACATCGGCTCGGGGGACTGTTCTTCGTGGAAGCTGCGGATGTTGCCGATGCCAAACCGGATGGCCTCGATCACCTTGTCGTCGACCAGATCGAACGCGGCATCGAATTCAGCCTCTGACACTTGAAGCGTCGCGGCGGTCAGACCTTCGGCACCGTCAAACTGCTGGCCAAAACGAACGAGGGCGGCGTCGCCTTCGGTTTTCACCGCTTCGATGATCGGCTGCACCTTGTCGAGGAAAAAGGAGAGATCGGCTTCGGACCGGCGGATAAGCGCGGCGCGCTCGGCTTTGTCGAGGCCCGCGAGTTTTTGAACGTTGACGTCAGACATGACAGATCCTTTCGTTAAGATCGATAGAGAGGTCGCGACTGCGAGGGCCGGACAACCGTCATTTTGATTTCAGGAAGATTTCGAGCCCGACGAGGCGGTCGAGCAACCACACCGCGAGCAACGCGATCATCACGAAGACGGACGAAACCGCGGCCAGGTCAGGCGTGATGATGGAACGGATATTGTTGTAGATCTGGACGGGCAGGGTCACCGTTCGCGCATCGGTCAGGAGCAGCGAGACAAGGAACTCGCTCATCGCGAGAACGAACATCAGAAGGCCCCCGGTGATAATCCCGGGCATGACGCCAGGAACGGTCACGAACCAGAAGGTCTCGAAGCGACCTGCGCCACAGCTCGAGGCGGCCAGTTCGAGATCTCCATCGAGCGCTCCGGCCGAGGAGGATACAGACCAGATAATGAAGGGCAGGTTGATCACGGCCAGCGCCACGCCCACGGGCCAGAGGCTACCGAGAATGCGCCATTCCCCGAAGATCAGCATCATGCCGATGCCGGAGCCGATCAGCGGCACGGTGAACGGCAGGAGCAGATAGATCTGGATCGCATTCGCAAAGCGCAGCTTGAACCGTGACAGGGCAAGCCCGGCAAGGGTGCCGACAGGCACGGAGACGATGAGACAGACGGTTGAGACGATCAACGAGCGGAGGAACGCCTGCTGGAGGTCGCGGGCAAGGGCGATTTTCTCATACCATTTGAGAGTGAAACCTTCGGGTGGGAAGGAGATCATATTGGCGGTGGTGAAGGACGCGCCGACAACGATGATCGTGGGCACCGAGAGGATGAGGATACAGAACCAGACAAGGGCCCAGAACAGAATGCGTTGCGATCTTGCGGTCATTTTTTGCCTCCCATGCCGAGTGTGCCTGCGCCAAAGATCGAGATGACGACCCCGACGATGACCGAGCCGAGCACCACGAGCAGCAGCGCGAGTGCTGCGCCGAGGCCCTGATCCGCCGTGCGGAAGAACTGGTCGTAGATGGCATTCGCGATGAAATCCTGAGATCCGCCGCCCAGCATGGCGGGCATGGCGAAATCGGTGAGCGCCAGCGTGCCGACGACAAGCCCGGCGCCGATGAGGCCTGGCTTGGCCATCGGAATAACCACATGGCGGAAACTTTGCAGCCAGTTCGCCCCGAGAGAGGAGGCTGCGGTTTCGGTCTCACGCGGGATCGCGGTCAGAGCGGGTGCCAGCATCAGCACCGCAAAGGGCAACATATATTGCACCAGACCGAAGACCACGGCGGGAAAGTTGAACAAAAGACGGATCGGTTCGATCCCGACGAGGCCAAGCGCGTTATTGGCGACGCCCGTCGTCCCCAGAATGATCAAAAGCCCGTAGGCACGTACCACCTGACCGATGAAGAACGGCAGGAAAAGCACCACGAGAAGCGCCTTGCGCACCAAAGAACTCGTCGTCCGGACCATGATATAGGCATAGGGCAGGGCCAGCAGCAGCGTGAAGAAGACCGTCAGCCCCGCGGCGAGCACAGAGCGCGTGACCACGCGTCCGTAGGTGGCGCTTTCGAGCACCGTCTGATAGTTCGCAAGCGTATAGGCCTCGGACGGCAGGAAGGTCGAACGATCGAGCGTATGCAGAGAACTTCCGGCCATCTGGAACAGGCCGAGCACCAAAAGCCCCACCAGCAAAAGTGCAGGCATGATCAGCGCCCAACCGGTGTAGGGGGTCATGCGGGCGGGCCAGAAGCGGTCCAGGCCATTGTTCAATGCATCCATGATCCGCCAGCGCAGCGGATATCTGAATGTGGCGCGGGGATCGTCCTTCGACGGGGTCTCGGGCATTGCGGTATTCCGGTGTCTCGATGGGGTCTTATGGCCGCGCATCGCTCAAGGAGAAGAGGCGTTGCGCGGCCTTGGACAGGATCGGGAGGGGAGCCCGATCCTGAGGGGCATCGGGCCTTAGCCCTGCATGATTTCCTTGAACTTGGCGAACCAGTCGCTTTCATTCTGTACCTGCACCGCCGAGGAGATACGGATCAGATGTTCGAAATCCGCGGGTTCGGTCGGATAGGACGGGTCGCCGGCAAGCCCCTCGGGCGGGGTGAGGCCCGGAACAACCCCCGGAAGCCCGAGACCGTCGAGCCAGATCTGCTGGCTTTCTTGCGACAGGGCGAGGTTGATATACTGCTTGGCCCAGTAAAGCTCATTCTCCGGCAGACCCTTCGGAATCCAGAGACAGTCGGTATCGAATTTGCAGCCCTCTTCCGGCACGGTCCACGCAAGATCGACACCGTTTTTCTTGGCCGCCAGCGCGTTGGTCGAAATGGTGCAAGCCGCGTCGATTTCGCCGTTCTGGAACCACGTGGTGAAATCAGGGTCTTCGCCCAAGAGCGGATTCTGCTCTTTCATCTCACGGACAAAGCTCCAGCAGGCATCCATATTGTCCGGAATATCTTCGAGCGAACCGCCACCTGCGACTTGCGCCGGGAAGTGGAACCCAATCCCGTCGTTGTAGAGCGCGATACGGCCCTTGAACTTCGGATCGAGCAGGTCGCGCCAGGATTTCGGTGCGCCGTCCGGGAAGGCCTCCGGGCGGTAGGCCAGCACATAGACGTAGCCGTACGTGTTGACGAGCGGATAGCCTTCGAGGCCGACGGGTTTCGCCAGATCGGTGGTGTTGGCGAGGTTGGGCAGATCGGAAATATCCTCGGTCACACTGCGCAGCGCCGATTTGGTGGCGTTCGTGGTGGTGTCCCAGTTGATGTGGATCGGCGGAATGCGCCCCTGAGCGACAGCGGCCCAGACCTTCGGCTGAATCTCGTTGTCTTCGGTCAGATCGTGACGCACGGCAATGCCGGTCATTTCGGTGAAGCGGTCGGATACGCCTTTCTTCAGCGATTCAACCCATTCGCCGCCCCAGGCGCGTACAATGATCTCGGACGGTTTTTCCGGCTCTTGTGCCAGAAGGCGGCTCGCGGGCATCGAGGCGAGCAGGGCCGCTCCGCTGGTTGCCAAACCGGCACGAAGAACGCTCCGGCGGGAATATTTCGTGGACATTCGGGTAGTCTCCTCTGTTGGGACGCGGCTGATTTTTTTCTTATGCCGCAGGGCTGAAGATCTTGAGGTCACGACGGTTCCATCCGAGCGCGACCGTGTCGCCCACATGGAACAGTCCGAAACTGTCGGGATCGTGATGATAGACGCGGAAGGTCGCGTCTGAGAGCGCCCCGACCTCAACCACATACATCTGCCGTTCGCCTTCAAAGATCGTGTCGGACACACGGCCCTCGAGTGTCATGTCACAGCCGCCGAGCGCGTCGCGCGCGTGTGCAAGCCGGATCTGTTCGGCGCGGATCGCGGCCACGACCTTGCTGCCGGGCGCGAATTCGTCTGCGGGTTCGCCCTGGACGATGAGATCGCCGATCTGAATATTGCCGTCTGCGGTGGCTGTCCCCTCGATGAAAGAGGAGAGGCCGAGGAACCCCGCCACGAAGGGGTTTTCCGGCGCGCGGTAAAGTTCGACCGGCTCCGCCTGCTGCTGGATACGACCGCCGTCCATGACGATGATGTTGTCGGATACGACGAGCGCCTCGCGTTGGTCATGCGTCACGTTGATCGTCGTAACGCCCAACTCATGCTGAATGCGCCGAAATTCGAGCTGCATCTCTTCGCGCAGCTTGACGTCGAGCGCGGCAAGCGGTTCGTCGAGCAGCAATAGATCGGGCTCGAAAACCAGAGCGCGGGCGATGGCGACACGTTGTTGTTGCCCGCCGGAAAGTTCGTTGATCCGTCGGTCGCCGTAGCCGCCAAGCCTGACGAGATCGAGAAACTGATCCACGCGCCCTGCAATCTGGCGCGGGTTGAACCGTCGCATCTTGAGCGGGAAGGCCACGTTTTGCGCCGCGGTCATATGCGGAAACAGCGCAAGTTTTTGAAACACCATGCCGATCGAACGCCGGTGCGGTTGTGCGGCGTCTACGGCCTTGCCGTTGATGGTAATTTCACCGGAGGTCTGCTTTTGAAACCCGGCAATCATACGCAAAAGTGTGGTCTTGCCGGAGCCCGACGGTCCGAGGATCGTCAGAAAACGCCCTTTTTCCAGTTCGAAGCTCGCGTCATTCACCGCCAGAACGCCGCCGAAATCCATCGTCACATGGCTTGCGCGCACCGCGACCTCACGGGGAGATTGTGTCGCGCTGTTTTGTGTGGCGATTTGGTTTGTCATTTTGATCCCCGGATTCTGTTGTTATGGTGACGAGAGCACTTCCGACTTTAAAAGTATATACTTATTTTTGCAAAACGCCGGAAACTGATCACTGCTTCACGATCTGCCTAAATCTTAGCCAAATATCCACCGTCAATGACGATACAGTGGCCACAGATATATTTCGCGCCGTTCGAGGCGAGGAATTCGACGGCGGCCGTCAGGTCGGAAAGCTGCCCCAAACGCCCGACCGGGATGTTTGCCACCATCTGCGCGACCCATTCCTTGTTCTCGTAAAAGACGCTGGTCATGTCGGTTTCAAAATATCCGGGAGCGATGGCGTTGACCCGAATACCCTTCGGGGCCCATTCGGCCGCCAGGGCGCGCGTCATCCCCAGGACCCCACTTTTCGAGGCGCTGTAAGGCACCGCTCCAGGCACGCCGACAAAAGAGGTCAGGGAGGCGAGATTGATGATCGCACCGCCTCCAAGGTCTGCCATTTTGGCCGCAACGGCCTGTGCGACAAAGAAAGCGCCTTTGAGATTCGTATCGACGATTTTGTCCCAAAGGGCCTCGTCGATATCGAGCGTATCGCGCACCTCTTCGACGCCAGCATTGTTGACCAGGACATCGATACGACCAAGTGGCGCGATCTGGCTGCGGATCGTATCCACACTGCGTTGATCGACAGAGAGGCAGGTCGCATCGCCGCCGAGCGCGCGGATTTCTTCGGCGACAGGCTTTAGCGCCTCTGCCTGTCTCGCGGTCAGGATGAGATGCGCCCCGTCCCTTGCAAAGGCCAATGCAATTTCACGCCCGATGCCTCGGCTCGCGCCGGTCACGCAGACGGTTTTCCCCGAAAAATTGAAACTCAGATCGTCATTGCCGTCATTTTCAACTTGCATCAGCCTTGCGTCCCATAATTATATGTCTATACATAAAAATAGACAATCGCCCCGATTGAGTCAACGGAGTTTCCCATGACATCCCCCAAGTTTACCGCGAGATCAGAACTCGGCAGCCTTAAATTATATAACTCAGGATTGACGGTTGACGATATCGCTGCCCGCGCAAAAGGGCATTGCATTGCCAAGCTCGCCTCGAACGAAAATCCGCACGGTCCGAACGCGGCGGTTCAGGCCGCGATGCGCGATGCGATTGCACGCCCCTTCATCTACCCCGATCCGTCCGCCCGTGCTCTGGCCGATGAAATCGCGCGTCAGACCGGCGTGGAAAAATCCCGTGTGATCCTTGGTGACGGATCGGAAGACCTGCTCAATGTGATGTCGCGGGCCGTGCTCAATCCGGGCGACGAGGTGGTGACGCTCTTCCCGTCCTTTCCGCTCCACGAAGATTACGCGATCATGATGGGGGCCAGTGTGACCCGCATCGGTCTGACCCCGTCCTGGGCGATCGACATCGACGCTTTGCTTGCCGCCGCCGCGCGTCCGGTGAGGTTGACGCTTCTGGCCAACCCGATGAACCCGGCGGGACTCTGGCTCGGTCCGGACGAGCTCGACGCGCTGCTTGCGGCACAACATCCCGAGAGCCTTCTCTGTCTGGATGAGGCCTATGTCGAATATGCGGCGGGGCCGGACTATGCGTCGGCGGTCGAAGGCCTCGCCACGCATGACAAGCCGCTCCTGATCCTGCGCACTTTCTCCAAGGCCTATGGGCTGGCGGGGCTGCGGATTGGCTATGGCATCTCCAACAGCGACGACGTGATCCGCGCCATGAATCTGGTCCGCACGCCATTCAACACGAATGCGGTGGCGCAGGCGGCCGCGCTCGCGGCCCTGACCCACACGGAAGAGATGGGGGATGCCGTCGCCGACACGCTGCGCGAACGGACACGGATGGAAGAGGGGCTGACTGCGCTCGGCTTGCGCGTCCTGCCGTCCAAGGGCAACTTCCTGTTTGTCGATTGTGGGCAACCCGCAGGCGATGTTGCGGATCGCCTCATAGATCACGGCGTCATCGTCAAACCCTGGAAACAAGAGGGATTCGAGAACTTCCTGCGGGTTTCGGTCGGCCTAGGTTGGGAGAACGACCAGTTTCTTGAGGCCATGGCCCGGATTCTTTGACCCGGACCTCGTTTAAATCTTATGCGGTGCGGCTCAGGCGAGCACGCGCCGCAGCACCTTGGCGAACCGCGCCTCCACCGCATCCCGGTGAATATGCCGTCCCGCTTGCACGACATGCACCCCCGCGGCCCAGACATCGCTCGGAGACACATCGCGGCCAAAGATCCAACGGTCGAGCACAGCATCCCCCTCTCGCAAGTTCAAAGGATCGGCGAGCGCCACCAGATCGGCCGGGGCACCGTTGATAATCTGCGGTGCGGGGGCATCGAGCGCTTGCGCTCCGCCCGCCAAGGTGGCTTCGAACAGGTGACGTCCCGTCGATCCGCCTTCTGGTGCGAGAACATTGCGCGCCCGGGCGGTGAGACGTTGACCGTATTCGAGGATACGCAGTTCCTCCGCCACATCGATCCGGACATTCGAATCCGTGCCGATGGCGATCCGCCCGCCCGCTGCGAGATACTCAGGCGCTGCAAACAGGCCGTCGCCGAGATTGGCTTCGGTGACGGGGCATAGGCCAGCAACCGCCTGCGATGCCGCGATTTTCGCGGTCTCTTCGGGGGTGAGATGCGTCGCGTGGATCAGGCACCAGTCGGCATTCACCTCGGCATGGTTGAACAACCAGTCGACCGGACGCTGACCGTAAAAGGCCAGACAATCCTCAACTTCCTTCACTTGTTCCGCAATATGTATATGTATTTTTCGCCCCGGAAGTGCGGTGCAAAGCGCGCTCAGTTCGTCTGCACTTGTGGCGCGCAGGGAGTGAGGGGCAAAGCCGACCCGATCCTGTGGACGGGTGCGTCGCGCCTCGCATATGGCGACGAGATCAATGAACCCGTCGACGGAATGGATGAAGCGTCGCTGGCCCGCATCCGGGGCCTGTGGACCAAAGCCAGCATGGGCATAGAAGACCGGCAGATGGGTCAGGGCGATCCCCGTGTGTTCCGCTGCCGTGAAAATCCGCTCGGACAATTCCGCGGGGTTTTCATAGGGCGCGCCATCCGTCCCGTGATGGAGATAGTGGAACTCGCCAACACGCGTGTAACCGGCCTCAAGCATCTCCACATAGGCCATTTCGGCCAAAATGCCGACATCCTCGGGGGTCACGGAGAGCGCGAAACGGTACATCATCTCGCGCCAGGTCCAGAAACTTTCACGGCCTAATCCGCGGATCTCTGTCAAACCGGAATGGCCGCGCTGAAACGCGTGGCTGTGCACATTGGGCATACCGGCGATCACCGTGCTGACGCGCGTGTCACCCGGCTGGGCCGCGGCGCCGACACTGACCGACCCGATTTTCCCATTCAGAACCTCGATCCGAACGTTGTTTTCCCAGCCGTTTGGCAAGAGGGCCTTGTCCGCAAAGATCATGTTTCGCTGCTCCTATATCCGGTGCGACTCTGCCGAAGAGTGAAAAGACAAAGAATCGTCTTTCCAAGTGACTTTTTATATGTATATACTTATTGAAAATGAGCGCAAAGCTCTAAAAACAGTCACCACCAAGACGCAAGCAGGGAACCCATGTCCGATCCGATCCTCCTGAAAAATGCCCGTCTCGCTTTTGACGTAGCCAATCTTGTCGAGATTTCGATCGCGGACGGTCGCATCACGGCCATTGGCACGGGGCTGGCGGAGTCCGGCCACGACATTCTGGAGTGTGAGGGGCGTCTGGTGACGCCGGGCCTGATCGATTGCCACACCCATATCGTCCACGGCGGCGACCGCAGCGGCGAATTCGAAATGCGGCTCGAAGGCGCGACGTATCAGGAGATCGCTCAGGCAGGCGGCGGGATTGTTTCGTCCGTCGCGGCCACCCGCGCGCTCGATCCCGACGCGCTGGTCGCTGCGTCGATGTCCCGGGTCGATGCGCTGCTGTCCGAAGGTGTGACGACGCTTGAGATCAAATCCGGCTATGGCCTGTCCATCGAGGCCGAGCTCAATATGCTGCGCGCCGCGCGCCGTATCGAGGATCTTCGCGCCGTGCGTGTCGTTACCACATGGCTGGCGGCGCATGCCATGCCCAAGGATTTTGACGGCAGCAAAACCGATTATATTCACGACGTCGCCATCGCCGGGCTGCGCGAGGCCCATGCCGAAGGGCTGGTCGATGCGGTCGATGGGTTTTGCGAAACCATCGCCTTTTCCGCCGATGACATCCGGCCGCTGTTCGAAGAGGCCCGCAAGCTTGGTTTGCCGGTTAAATTGCACACCGAACAGCTTACGCGCTCGGGCGGCACCGCACTTGCCGCCGAATTCGGTGCGCTCTCCGTCGACCATTTCGAATATGCGGGCGAGGCCGAGGTCGCTCAGATCGCCGCATCGGGTACGGTCGCGGTGCTTTTGCCCGGGGCCTATTACATGCTGAACGAAACTCAAAAACCGCCGGTCGATGCTCTGCGCAAAGCTGGCGTTCCGATGGCGCTCGCCACCGATTGCAACCCGGGCACCTCGCCGCTTTCGTCGCTTTTGACCACGATGAACATGGGTGCGGTCCTGTTCGGATTGACCGTGCGCGAATGTCTCGATGCCGTCACGGTTCATGCCGCACAGGCGCTTGGCAGGGTCGGCGAGATCGGCGTTTTGAAACCCGGCGCCGTTGCAGATCTCGCGATCTGGGATGTCGAGCGCCCGGCCCAGCTTGTCGGCCGTCTTGGTCATCATCCCCTTTATAAACGCATCTTCAAAGGAGCCGTCACCCATGGCTGAAACGCTCATCCCCGGGCAAGTGGCCCTGCGCACCCTTGCCGATATTTACTGGAATGCGACCGATGTGGTGCTCTCGGAGACGGCCTATCCGGGCATCGATCGGGCCGCCGCGCGCATCGCGGAAGTGGCCGCGGGCAATGCGCCGGTCTACGGCGTCAACACCGGCTTCGGCAAACTCGCCTCCATTCGCATCGACAGCGCGGATGTCGCGACGCTTCAGCGCAACCTGATCCTGAGCCATTGTTGCGGCGTCGGTGCGCCGCTGGCTCCCGAGATTGTGCGCCTGATCATGGCGTTGAAACTCATGTCGCTTGGCCGTGGGGCCTCCGGTGTCCGTCGTGATATTGTCGATCTGATGCAGGCCATGCTCGCTGCGGGCGTCATTCCGGTCATTCCGGAGAAAGGCTCGGTGGGGGCTTCCGGCGATCTTGCGCCGCTGTCGCATATGACCTCTGCCATGATCGGCGAGGGCGAAGCTTTTTATCAGGGGGAGCGCTTTGCTGCGCGCGAAGCCTTGTCCCGCGCCGGACTTGCGCCGGTCACGCTGTCGGCCAAGGAAGGCCTTGCGCTGATCAACGGGACACAGGTGTCCACGGCACTGGCCCTCGCCGGGCTGTTCCGTGCCGAACGCGCCTTGCAAAGCTCGATCGTGACCGGCGCGCTGTCCACGGATGCCGCCATGGGCTCGACGGCACCTTTCGCAGAGGAAATTCACACCCTGCGCGGTCATCGCGGCCAAGTGGAAGTGGCCGCGACCCTGCGGGACCTGCTGGACCGGTCGCAAATTCGCGCGAGTCATGCCGACAATGACGAGCGTGTTCAGGACCCTTATTGCCTGCGCTGCCACCCGCAGGTCTCGGGCGCTTGTCTCGACCTTTTGCGCCAGGCCGCGACCACGCTTGAAATCGAGGCCAATGCTGCCACAGACAATCCGCTCGTCCTCTCGGATGGGGCGGTGGTGTCGGGCGGGAACTTCCATGCCGAACCGGTTGCCTTTGCAGCCGATATGATCGCCCTTGCGGTGGCCGAAATCGGGGCGATCTCACAACGCCGGATCGCCATGCTGGTGGACCCGGCGCTGAGTTTCGGCCTGCCGGCTTTTCTGTCGCCAAAACCCGGTCTCAACTCCGGGCTGATGATTGCCGAAGTGACCTCCGCCGCGCTGATGAGCGAAAACAAACAGCTTTCGCATCCGGCCTCTGTCGACTCGACGCCAACCTCGGCCAATCAGGAAGACCATGTGTCTATGGCCTGTCATGGCGCGCGCCGCCTGCTTCAGATGACGCAAAACCTGTTTCATATCATCGGGATTGAGGCGCTGACCGGCGCGCAGGGCGTCGAGTTGCGCGCGCCTCTCACCACCTCCGTCCCGCTCACCGCCGCCATTGCGCGCCTGCGCGAAGACGTTGCCGCCGTCGCCAACGACCGCTTCATGGCGCCCGATCTTGAGGCGGCGGCGGAGCTGGTCCATTCCGGCAATCTCGCGCGCCCGGTCTATGATTTGCTGCCGGAGGTGTTCTGATGGACCCGGTTCTCATCACACGCGGCGACAGCCCGCTCGTTCTGGGCTTTCCCCATACCGGCACCCATGTGCCGGAGGACATTCGGGGCAAGCTGAACGACGAAGGCCAGCTTTTGCGTGACACCGACTGGCATATCGAGACGCTTTACGATGGTCTCATCGAAGGCGCGACGATGGTTCAGGCGACGTTTCATCGCTATGTCATCGACGCGAACCGCGATCCTTCCGGGCAATCGCTTTATCCCGGTCAGACGACGACGGGGCTTGTGCCGCTCACCACGTTTGACAACACGCCGATCTGGCGCGCGGGCGAAGAGCCGGATGCGGCTGAGATCGCACGGCGAGCCGCCCTGTTCCACGCGCCTTATCATGCCGCGCTGGCCGCCGAACTGGCGCGGGTGAAGGCGATTCATGGTTATGCGGTGCTCTACGATTGCCACTCGATCCGCTCGGTCATTCCGTGGCTCTTCGAGAACACTTTGCCGGATTTCAATATCGGCACGGACATGGGGCGCACCTGTGCGCCGGAGATTGAGGCCGCGGCCCATGCGGGCACTCAGGCGACGGGGCGGACCGAAGTTCTGAACGGTCGTTTCCGGGGCGGCTGGACGACGCGCCATTATGGCGAACCCGACATGGGCATCCACGCCATCCAGATGGAACTGGCGCAAGCCTCGCATCTCGACACCGAAGAGCCCCCCTTCGCCTTGAGCGAGGAGAAATGCGCGATCCTGCGTCCGCAGCTCACCGACATTCTCACCCGTATCCTGCATGCCGCGGCTGAGGCCGCAGGGCCTGCGCCTCAGCATTGAAAGGCCTGAACCGATGACCAATCCCCGTCATAATCAACGCGACATCTTTCCGCCGACCGGCACCGAGCTGAACGCCAAAAGCTGGCTCACCGAGGCGCCGCTTCGGATGCTGATGAACAACCTGCACCCGGATGTGGCCGAGAACCCGCATGAGCTTGTCGTCTATGGCGGCATCGGGCGTGCGGCGCGAACATGGGACGATTTCGACGCCATTGTCGAAGCACTCAAGGATTTGGAGGCCGATGAGACGCTGCTCGTGCAATCCGGCAAACCGATTGCCATTGTGCGCACCCATGCGGATGCGCCGCGGGTCCTGATCGCCAACTCGAACCTTGTGCCGAACTGGGCCAATTGGGAACATTTCAACGAACTCGATAAAAAAGGCCTGATGATGTACGGGCAGATGACCGCCGGGTCATGGATCTACATCGGCGCGCAGGGCATCGTGCAGGGCACTTACGAGACCTTCGCCGAAGCGGGACGCCAGCATTACGGTGGCAATCTGACCGGCAAATGGATCCTCACCGGGGGCTTGGGCGGTATGGGGGGCGCGCAGCCTCTGGCCGCCGTCATGGCGGGGGCCTGTTGCCTTGCCGTCGAATGCGACGAAACCCGCGCCGACTTCCGCATTCGCACCCGCTATTGTGACGAGAAGACCCATGATCTCGACGAAGCGCTGGCGATGATCGAGCGCTGGACCAAGGCGGGCGAGGCGAAATCCGTGGCGCTCATCGGCAACGCCGCCGAGATTTTCCCAGAAATCCTGCGCCGGATGCAGGCGGGCGAAGCCCTGCCCAACGGTCGCCCGGACATTGTCACCGATCAGACCTCGGCCCATGACCCGTTCCACGGTTACCTGCCCAAGGGCTGGAGCGTCGCCGAATGGCGTGCCAAACAGGAAAGCGACCCGGCGGCGGTGAACCGCGCCGCGCGCGCCTCGATGAAGGATCATGTCGAAGCCATGGTCGGCTTTTGGAACGCGGGCGTGCCGACGCTCGATTATGGCAACAACATTCGCCAGATGGCGCAGGAAGAGGGCTTGGAAAACGCCTTTGCCTTCCCCGGCTTTGTGCCCGCCTATATCCGGCCTTTGTTCTGCAAGGGCATCGGACCGTTCCGCTGGGCGGCACTCTCCGGTGACCCGGAAGACATCTACAAAACCGATCAGGCGATGAAAGAGCTGTTCCCTGAGAACGAGGGTCTGCACCGCTGGCTCGACATGGCGCAGGAGCGCATTGCCTTCCAGGGCCTCCCGGCGCGGATTTGCTGGATCGGTCTCGGCGACCGCCACCGCGCGGGTCTCAAGTTCAATGAGATGGTCGCCAATGGCGAGCTGAAAGCCCCGGTGGTGATCGGGCGCGATCACCTCGACGCAGGCTCCGTGGCCTCGCCGAACCGGGAGACCGAAGCGATGAGAGACGGTTCGGACGCGGTTTCCGACTGGCCGCTTCTCAACGCGCTGACCAACACCGCCTCGGGGGCGACCTGGGTGTCGATCCACCATGGCGGAGGCGTTGGCATGGGCTTTTCGCAACACGCCGGCGTGGTGATCTGCGCCGATGGCACGCCCGAGGCCGCGAAACGGCTTGAACGCGTGCTGTGGAACGATCCGGCGTCCGGCGTCTGGCGTCATGCCGATGCGGGCTATCCCGAAGCCATCGCATGCGCAAAAGCGCATGGTCTGCGCCTGCCGCGGATTCTCGGGTCGTGAGCCGGATTTATTCCGGGGCGGAGCGTCGCTTCGCCCCTTGGAAAAATGGCGGCGGTGAGACCGCAGAAATCCTTTGTCATCCCGAGGGCGCGGGGTTCGATGATTTCGACTGGCGGATCAGCACGGCCAAAGTCGGCCAATCCGGTCCGTTTTCCATATTTCCCGGCATCGACCGTGTGCTCACCGTGATCGAAGGTGGCGCAATGCGTCTGAGATTTGAGGACGGTCAGATCATCGACTGTGCCCCGGATGGGGTGCCGCATGCCTTTTCGGGGGAGATGCCCTGTGTCGCCGAACTTCTGAATGAGGCGCTTCTCGATCTCAATCTGATGGTGCGTGCGCCGCTCAAAGGCACGGTCTATCAAAGCGGCGAAGAGGTTGCGGACGATGGCCTCGTTGCCGCCTATCTTTTTGCCTTGGAAGATCATCGCGCACTCGGATTGAAGCGCCACGACCTTCAAGAACTGCCCCTCGGAAAGACCACTGTCCCCGAAGGCGCGCTCGTCTTGACCGTCCGCCGTCAGACCTGAGATCAACCCCCGAGTTTGCCGTCGAACTCGGCGATCAGCTGATGCGCTTCGCCCGGATAGAGCAATCGTGCGCAGGTCACCCAATGGGCATCGATCTGCGTGCGGCGCAGCACTTCGAGACAGGCTGCGCCGACGGGCAATTCCAAGAGCGTCGCATCGCGCCCGGAGACATTGATCGCCCGCACATGATGGCGCGCCTTGGTCCAGGGCATCGTGGTCAAGAGCCACGCCCCGGGCACATCTTTTTCGAAATCTACGTCCAAGGCACCGGGCACCATTTTTGTGTTGATCGCCCGGGTTTCGAGACAAAAGGGTTCGTCGTTCGAAAAGTGCAGCCCCTGCAAGAACAGAGACTTGTCCTTTGCCTCGTCTTCGTTCAGGCCCAAAAGCCGACGATCCTGCGCATTGCTCGCGCGGCTCTCGCTTGACAGAAGGGACCATTTGTACCGCCGCCCGAGTGCTGCCACTTCTTCGCCGATATTGTTGATTGCAAGCACCGCAGATTCCGCGCGTGGCTGCGCGACAACGGTGCCGCTGCGCTTGCGACGGATCACGAACCCTTCGGAGGCAAGGCGGGTCAGCACCTTGTTCATCGTCATCCGTGAAACGCCGTATTGCTCCGCCAATTCGGTCTCTTTCGGCAAAAGATACCCCGGCGGCCATGTGCCATCGACGATATTGCGCGAGAATTCTTCGAGGATCCGGCCGTGCAGCGTATCTGATTTTTCTATCGCCATGCTCGTACTCGTCGCCCCTCGCGCTGTCGTTCCCGTTCTGTCATAGTCAAGGAAAGCGGCTTTGTAACCCCGATACCGTGATGCTGCCTCACAAGTATATACCTTGTGCCGCGAACTCTGTGATTCCGTCACAATCCGGGGTCTGTGCGATGCATTCTACACCATTGATGCTGAGTTGCTTCTGACAATGATAAGGTGTTTATATTGTCGTGCAGCTTGTGCTTGATATCGCGCTACTGTTTCCAAAAGCATATACTTAAATTGGTTTGTGCCGCTGCCCTCTATGCCACCGCCTGCCTTCCCCGCAGGCTACGCGCTGACGATTTGTCCGTATACGGTGAATTTTTCCGGCGGCGCCTTGGGGTCGGGACCTAACGGGACTGTGTGCAGTCAGCCCGTAATTGCAATCCGGTTCAGAATGTGCCCCTGCCTGAAGCGGTTCGCGTTGGGCTGCCTGGCTCGATGTCGGCGGTCTGCAAACCGACAGTTCCGATCCAGTTTCTGACGGCCAGCGCGACGAATTCAGGCCCATCGCCCATTGGGCACAAACCAATGGCACCACACCGGCAACGTCGAGCGCATGAAGGCTGGTGCCCGCCCCGCAAGATAAAGAGGTCTGTCAGAACACCGATAACATCTGTCGAGTTCAGTTTGCGTTTTACCTCGATCGTCAAACATTCGCGGCTGAATTCATCGATGACATTCAGCGTCCGGAAGACCTTGCCGTTATCGGTTCGGCAATGCACGAAGTCCTTCTCCGAGAATAACGGCAACCCTGCGGTAGCCGGAGCGTCCGTATTGGCGGGCCAACCCGATCATGGCAGCGACAAGTCTGTCTTCATCGACGCGTCCCGGAGGAATGCGCCTCTGTGTCGAACGATGCTGCCCCAGCACCCGGCACAAACGCCGTTCCGAAACGTAATGCCGGGAGCGGACATGGGCGATGCAAGCACGACGACCGGCGGGGCTGAAGGTTCCGCCCGTGTCTGAGATGGTTCTCACTCCCTTGGCGGCCTCCGTGAAGAGGAGCTTGTCGAGCGTCAGATCTGACACAACCCTTCTCAACCGTTCGTCCGCTTGTTGGCCATAGCCGGTCCTCCATAGCCGATAGGGGGAGCCGTTCAAATGGGGAAGCTCAATGCTGCGTCGGGTCATTCGTTTTTCGCGAAAAATTCACAAAAATAAATATGTGTGTGACAGGTTCTCCGACGTCTCTTAACCTGCGCGGGCGAGATTCTTGGCTGTAGGCGAGAATCCTTTCGAAACGCTGGGGGATTTAGAGCATGATGAAATTGATCGGACGTGCGGCATCTTTTGGAGCGCCGGCGGCATTGGGCGTCCTTGCCGTCATATATGCCGGTAATTTCAGCACGTTGCCGGAGCCCTCTGCGGTGACGCAAAAGCCGTCCCCGGTGCGGGTGATCACGGTTGAGGCACTCCCCACCGTGCTGAGGGTCATGGGGTATGGCTCCGTCGAGCCGGTGCGGGAATGGCGCGCTGTGGCGCGGATTTCCGGGGAGGTTGTCGAACAGGCAACGCCTCTGGCACCGGGGGATATCGTCTCCGAAGGGACGGTGCTTTTCCGGATCGACGACAGTGAGCTCAAGCTCGATCTTGCGAGTATCGATGCGGAGGTTTCCGCTTCCGAACTCAAGGATCAAACGATCCGGGCCAGCCTTGAACTCGCGAAAACCGATCTGGCGCTGGCGCAGGATGATCTGGCCCGGCAGGAACAGTTAAAGTCCCAAGGTGTGGCGAGCCAGACCGCAGTGGATACCGCGCGGCGGCAGGAATTGTCGGCGCGGGCCTCCGTGACGGAGCTGGAGAACCAGATCGCATTGAACGTTGCCGAGCGGGATGTACTTGCGACGCAGCGGGCCTCCGTTGTGCGCAATCTGGGGTTTGCTGTGATCACCGCCCCCTATGACCTGCGCGTCAGCGAACTGGATGCCGATCTCGGTCAATATGTCGGTTCCGGTCAGACGCTTTTGAGCGGGGAGAGCATCGACGCGGTGGATATCGCGGCGCAATTTCCGATCGGGCGGATCGGGCCGCTTCTGCGGATGATGGAGGAGGGGGCAAGCGTTCTGGATCTGAAAGCGCGGGTAAGCCTGACCGCGCCCGGTCATGATGTGATCTGGCCCGCCGAGGTCGTGCGCGTCGGAGAAGCCATCGACAGCCAGACGCAAAGCGCGCCGGTGGTGGTCCGCGTTGTCGATCCGTTGTCGCAAAGCGAAGCGGGCAAACGGCCGCCCCTGCGGCGCAACATGTTCGTTCAGGTGGAGCTTTTGGCGCCGAAACAAAGTGTGCTGGTCGTGCCGGCCGAGGCGGTGCAGAACGGGACGGCGCTTGTTGTTTCCACGGAGGGGAAGCTGGAGAAACGACCGGTGGAGACCGGGTTTGCGTCGGATGACATTGCCGTTGTGACAAAAGGCCTGCAACCGGGGGATCAGATTGTCATCACCGATCCGTCGATTGCCGTGCCGGGCATGGCTGTCAAACCCGTTGAAGACGACGCTCGTAAGGCCGAGATCGCAGCGGCTGCACTTGGACAGGTCGCAGCCCCGGCAGGCGCTGGCGGCGGCCAAGGTAACGGCGGTGGCCAGGGCAATGGCGGCGGTCAGGGAGCCTCGCAATGATCCGACTGTTTGCTGAGCATCGCACGGCGGCCAATATCCTGATGATTGCTCTGATGGGGCTTGGGCTTTTGGCCCTGCCCAAATTGCAGCGCGATACCTTCCCGCTGACCCCGCCGTCGGATGTGTCGGTTCGGATCTCTTATCCGGGCGCGAGCCCGTCGGAAGTCGAGCGGGGGATTTGCACGGTCGCGGAAGTGCCGCTGATGCGGGTCGAGAACCTTGCAGAGTTGACCTGTATCGCCCGTGACAACGCGGCGCAAATCACGGCCGAGATCATCGAAGGTGCGGATATGACGCGCTTTTACAATGACGTCAAAGACGCGGTGGATGCCGTCTCAAACTTCCCGGAAAAGGCGGACGATCCGGTGACTCAGATTGTCGAGCGCGTGGCCTCGGTGTCTTCGGTCGCCGTGACCGGACCGGACGATCCGGCTGTTCTTTTTGCCTATGCGCAGCAGCTCGCCGAACGGCTCCGGGCCGATCCGAATATTTCGCAGGTCGATGTCAACGGCTTCTCGGATCGCGAGATTTCCGTCGCCTTCAAACAGGCCGACCTGCAACGCTTTGGCCTCGATATCGGCGATGTCGTAACGACTTTGACGCGCTACAGTCTGGATATGCCCGCCGGAACGCTCGAGGGCGCGACGGGCGAGACCGCGATCCGGTTTCTCGGGGAAAAGCGCACCCCTTCTGAGCTGGCGAAGATCCCGATTGCCAACAGCGATGCGGGCGGAGAGGTCCGTCTGGGCGATGTGGCGGAGATTCGCGCTGGGTTCGACGATCCGTCGCAGGCGACCTATTTCGGCCATGACCGCGCGGCGATCGTCGCGGTGTCGAAAACGGCGTCTCAGGATGCTTTACGGGTCAAGGCGGCGCTCGATCGCCAGATCGTCATCGCACAGGCCGAGGCACCGGGAGATATCACCCTCACGATCTCTCAGGATTCGACCTCCAACATCCGCGACCGGTTGCGCATCATCGGCGACAATGGGGTTCAAGGCTTGATCCTTGTGCTCGTGGTGATGTGGCTGTTCTTTGGCGCGCGCTTGTCCTTCTGGGTGGCTATGGGGTTGCCGGTCTCGTTTCTTGGCGCAATTTTCGCGATGCAGCTTCTGGGCTACACGATCAACATGATGACCATGGTGGCGCTGTTGGTGGCGATCGGTCTTTTGATGGACGACGCCATCGTGATTTCAGAAAATATCGTGCGGCGCAGACAGACCGGGGAAAGCGCGGCGCTGGCGGCGGTGAATGGCGTGAAACAGGTCGGCCCCGGTGTTCTGGCCTCCTTCCTGACCACGGCGATGGTGATCGGGCCGCTTGGGCTTCTGACAGGCAGCATTGGCGCGATCCTGAAGTATATTCCCATCGTTTTGCTGATCACCCTGACGGTGAGCCTGATCGAGGCCTTCCTGATCCTGCCCTCGCATATGCGTCATTCTCTGGCGCGGGACTATCGTCCGGGGCGGATCAACCGGGCCGTGAACGGGGCGTTCGATGCGCTGCGGGATCGGGTGATCGTACCTCTGGCCGATCTCGCCTTGCGCTTTCGTTACCTGACGCTGGGGCTTGCGGTGTTCCTCGTGGCGGTGTCGATGGCGGCCTACACCGGTGGCTTCATCAAATATCAGAGTTTTCCGAGTTTGGAGAGCGATATGGTCGAAGCGCGGCTTTTGCTCGCCGAAGGGGCAACGCTGGAGCGCACCGAACAGCGCGTGGCCAAAGTGATCAAAGCGCTCGACCAGCTCAACGCGGAGTGGAGCCCGGATCAGCCGGACGGTCAGCCCTTGGTGACAAGCTACACGATCACCTACGGCTTCAACGCGGATGCGCCGAGCACCGGGCCGAACATGGCGACGGTCAGCGCCGCGCTTTTGCCCGCAGGCGTGCGCACGACCGAGGTGACGGATATCGTCGATCAGTGGAAAAAACTCACGGGCGCGATGCCGGATATGGCCGCGATGCGGTTCACGGACAAGGAGCGTGGGGCAGGCGGCAAGCCGATTGACCTGCGCCTCGTGGGCGACGATCTTGACGATCTGGCGGTCACTGCCCGTGAACTGCGTCGGTTTTTCCGGGATTTCGACGGGGTGCGCGATGTGAGTTTCGACCTGAGACCCGGTAAACCCGAAATCGTGGTGCAGATGCGCCCGGGGGCTGCGGCCCTTCTGGGCGTGACACCACAAGCCCTGGCCGCAGAGCTGCGCGCCGCCTTCCGGGGCGATAGTGCGGTGTCCTTCTCGGATCGCTACGGTCAGATCGACATCGTGGCACGGCTTGCGGGCGAAGATCGGGATGCTTTGGATGACATCCTTGCGCTTCAGGTGCCGAGCACGACCGGCACGCTTGTGCCCTTGTCTGCGGTTGCGGATGTGACCCGGACACGTGGCTACAACACGATCACGCATGTGAACGGTCAGCGGGCGGTGTCCGTGCAGGGCTCGATAAATCCCGCCATCGCCAACGCGCGCGAGCTGATGCAGGCCATGCGGGCCGATTACCTGCCCGAACTGGCGGCCAAGCGCCCCGGCGTCAGCGTTCAGATCTTGGGCGAGGCCGAGGATACCGCGACGACGGGTGCTTCTTTGGGGCAAAACATGATGACCGGGATCGTCGGCGTGTACCTGCTTTTGGCCTTCTACATGGGCAGTTTCATCCGGCCCTTCGCGGTGATCGTGTCGATCCCGCTGAGCCTTGTCGGGGTGATCTGGGGGCATATGTTGCTTGGGCTTGCGATTTCCCTGCCGAGTCTGGTTGGCCTGGCAACGCTGGTGGGGGTCGTGGTGAACAACGCGATCCTTTTGGACGCCTTCATCGGCGAGCGCCGTGCGTCCGGGGCAGAGATGTTCGAAGCCGGACGCGAGGCCGTTCGGGACCGGTTCCGGGCGATTTTCCTCACGTCGCTGACCACGGTGGCAGGGCTCGGGCCGTTGTTGTTCGAACAAAGCACGCAGGCGCAATTCCTGCGGCCGATCGTGGCCAGCCTCGCATTCGGTCTTGCTGGTGCGACCTTAATGACGCTGTTCGTAACCCCGGCTTTTCTGGCGGTACTCGACGATTTTGGCTTCAATCGGACTCGTGAGCCCGAAAGCGATGATCTGGCCAAGCTGTAAGGTGCGGTTTCTCGCGTGACATCCAACGGGCGAGGAGCGCTTGTCCCTGAGGCCCCCCGTAAGGTGTGTTCCATTGTGGGCTCAATGTGGACGGTGGGAGATCCCATTCGCCCCGTTTGGCCTCGAGATTTATGTCGTCCTTATAGCTGAGCAATTGGTCGAAGTCCCGCCCGTCTGAGCGGTCATACTCGACGTGCCCCAGAAAATGGAGAGCACCAGCTGAGAACCCCGGAGGTGTTCTCTGTGAAATGAACGTGTCGCGGTTTGATGCCGCTTGGGGAGGGGCGGCGTATTGATCAGACCTGTTTCACCACGTTCCGCTCTTGGCGACATGACCTATTCCGTCGGCTTATCGCAGTCTTCGTCATGATGTCTGATCTCGCCGCCGATTACGAGGCGCAGACCGGCAATGCCTGGACCATGCCTTTGGGCTTCAAACATTCGCTCTTCGAAGTGACGCTCAATGCGCTCCAGCGTTCGGAGGACCCGACCGACCCCGACAGCATTGCCGCCGCTCTGGCCGCGACCGATGTCGAGACCGTTGTAGGCCATATCAACTTCGCCAACGGTCCGGTGCTGAATGTCGCAAAAACGCCGCTCGTCGGCGGGCAGTGGCATATGGACGGCGGCAAACCGGTGCTCAAGATCGTCGAGAACGGCGATCACCCGGAAATCCCGCTCACCGGTGAGATGAAGCCCATCGGCTGAGAGTAGAGGGAGAGGGGGGGACCCTCTCCCGATCCGGCCCTGCCGGGCTGACACGGAGAGCGATATGTCTACAATTCTGGCTCTGGACGGCGTCCAGAAGAGCTTCGGCGCGCTGAAAGTGGCCGATAACATCAATTTTGAACTCGCCGACGGCGAAGCGCTCGGCATCATCGGGCCGAACGGCGCGGGTAAATCCACGCTGTTCAACCTGATCGGCGGGACGCTTCCGGTGTCTGCGGGCACAATCACGTTTCGCGGCGAGGATGTGACGCGCAAATCGGCCGCCGAGCGGTGTCGCATGGGCGTCGCACGCTCGTTCCAGATTCCGCACCCGTTCATCGGGATGACGGTCTATGAGAACCTTCTGGTCGCGTCGAATTTCGGCAATTCCGGCCATCATGATGCGGAACAGGCATGCCGCGAGATTCTCGCGCGGACCGGGCTGTTGCCCAAAGCCAATCGTCCCGCAGGCACGCTGACGCTGTTGGAGCGCAAGCGGCTCGAATTGGCGCGTGCGCTCGCCTCGGGGCCGAAGCTTTTGTTGCTGGACGAAATTGCGGGCGGGCTGACGGAGGCCGAATGCGAAAGCCTTGTGGACACGATCAAGGACATTCGCGACGCGGGTGTCTCGATCATCTGGATCGAGCATATCGTCCATGCGCTCACCGCCGTGGTCAGCCGTTTGATCGTGATCGATTTCGGCAAGATCGTCGCTGCGGGCGATCCCGATCGGGTCATGAAAGACCCGCTCGTTCAGGAAATTTACATGGGGATTTCGGTCGATGACGACGCTGCTTGAGACCCGCAACCTCACCGCCTTCTACGGCGATTTTCAGGCGCTGTTTGGCGTCGACATCACCGTCGGGCAGGGCGAAACCGTTGCACTGATCGGTTCGAACGGGGCCGGGAAATCGACCTTCCTGCGGACCCTGACCGGGCTTTTGTCCGCCAAAGGGCAGGACATTTGCTTTGAAGGTCAGGACATCGCCGGGTGGGCGGCGGATCGCATCCACAAGGCCGGGATCGCCATGGTGCCGGAGGGGCGCAGGCTCTTTGCCTCGCTCAGCGTTGAGGAAAACCTCCTGATCGGGGCTTCGGGCAAACGCGCGGGGCCATGGTCGCTTGAGAAAGTCTATGAGATTTTCCCGGATCTGATCGCCAAGAAACACAACCCCGGCACAGCGCTTTCGGGCGGGCAACAGCAGATGGTGGCCATTGGCCGTGCGCTGATGTCCAACCCGACGCTTTTGCTGTGCGATGAAATCAGTCTCGGCCTCGCACCGAAAGTGATCAAGGATATTTACGAGGCCGTGCCGCGCATTCGCGAAGGCGGCACTTCGATCCTCGTGGTCGAGCAGGACGTGGGGCAGGCGATGGCGGTCGCGGATCGGGTCTATTGTTTTATGGAGGGGCGCGTGACGCTTTCCGGCAAGCCCGCAGATCTTACGAAACGTCAAATTGCGGCGGCCTATTTCGGCGGGAAAAACGAAGGGGAGGCGGCCTGATGGTCTGGATCAATGCTGTTTTGCAGGGCGTTTTGCTCGGCGGGCTCTACGCGCTTTTTGCCGCGGGTCTGAGCCTTATGTTCGGGGTGATGCGTTTTATCAACATGGCGCACGGGGATTTTATCATCACCGCCGCCTATCTGCTTCTCGCCCTGGTGACCGGGTTTGCGATCCACCCGGCGCTTGCCGTGCCTTTGGTGATCGTCGCCCTTGCCGCCGCGGGCTATCTGAACCAGCGCATTTTGCTCAACCGGGTGTTGGGCAAGGATATTCTGCCGCCGGTGCTGGTCACTTTCGGCCTGTCGATCATCATCCAGAACGCCTTGCTGGAAGTGTTCTCCGCCGACAGCCAGAAACTTCAGGCAGGCTGGCTCGACACGGCGTCTTTCAAACTGAGCGACGATCTCGCCATCGGGGCCTTGCCACTTTTGATGTTCCTCGCGGCCGTGGCGGTGATCGCGGGACTGCAATTCGTGTTCTACAAAACCCCGCTCGGGCGCATGCTGCGAGCCACGTCGGACGACCCGGAAATCGTTCCGCTCATGGGCGGCAGCAATGCGCATATCTTCGCGATTGCGACGGCGCTGGCCTCCGTCGTCGTGGCGATTGCAGGGATTTTCCTTGCGATGAAGACCAATTTCGACCCTGCTGCGGGGCCTGCACGGCTGTTGTTTGCCTTTGAAGTCGTGATCATCGGTGGGCTTGGCTCTCTTTGGGGGACGCTGATCGGCGGCATCATCCTCGGGGTTGCGCAAACCGTTGGCGCGCAGATCGACACGGGCTCGCAAGTCCTCGCGGGCCATCTGGTCTTCCTTGCCCTCCTCGTCGTGCGTCCGCGCGGCCTGTTTCCCAAAACGTGAGCTTTGACATGACTGTGACTGACATTTCTTCGGCCAACACCGCGCGCAACATCTCTTTTGCTCTGCGTGGGATCATGCTCATTGCCGTGCTGGCTCTGGCCTTGGCGCCCATGTGGGCGAGCCGGGCGGATCTGCGGCTTTTTATGGAGGCGCTGTCCTTCCTCGCGCTTGCGCAGATGTGGAATCTGCTGGCGGGTTACACGGGGTTGATTTCCGTGGGTCAACAGGCCTGGGTCGGACTTGGGGGCTATTTTTTCTTCGCTCTGGCCATGTTTGCGGGGATGCCGGTTTTGCTTGCGATCCCGCTGGCCGCGATTGCCGCCGCGCTTGTTGCCCTGCCGACGGCCTGGGTCGCCTTTCGGCTTCAGGGGGCGTATTTTGCGATCGGCACATGGGTTATCGCGGAAGTGTTTCGCCTGATCGCGGCGCAGAACGGCGCTTTGGGCGGCGGCTCGGGCATTTCCCTGCCTGTCGAGATTGCAAAATCTCTGGCCGAAAGCCGCAACGGGCGCGAAATGGTCATGTATTATCTGGCCTTCGGGATCGGCATTGCGAGCGTCGTCTTGGTCTGGCTATTGCTGCGCTCGAAATGGGGTCTCGCGCTTACCGCGATCCGGGACAGCGAACCGGCTGCCGAAGCCATGGGGGTCGTGACGCGTCGGGTGAAATTCCTGATTTACATCCTGACCGCAGGGGTGACGGCGCTCACCGGCGCGTTCATCTTTCTGCAAAAGCTGCGGATCACGCCGGACGCGGCGTTTTCCGTCAATGAATGGACCGCATTCGTGATTTTCATCGTGGTGATCGGGGGGCTTGGTTCCATCGAGGGGCCGATCATCGGTGTGCTCGTCTTCTTTGCGCTGCGAGAGATCGCCGCGGATTGGGGAAGTTGGTATCTGATCCTGATGGGTGCGATTGCAATCGCTGTCATGCTCATCAACAAACGCGGCATCTGGGGCGCGGTTCAGGCGCGCTGGGATGTCGCCGCTTTCCCGGTCCGTAAAATTCTGCCGGAGCGTCCGCGGGATTAGAATGCAGGGTCAACAGAACCCGGAGCAGAGCCTGAAGAATATCCCTTGAGGAGGGGCTGATGAACTTGGCTTGGGCGGGGCAGGGCCGTCTCGTGGCCGCTGATCATGATCGCAGGCTCTGCCTCCCGCTCTTTCCAAATCGGTCCTGACATTCTGCGGCTCGCGGCGATGCCCTGCGTCCGGGGGCCGCTTTCGCTTCAGGTGGCAAGCAAGCCGCCGACGGAAAACGCGACCGTGGTTTCGAGAAGATCGTCTGTCGCATCCTCCGACATGGCCAGTTCCTTGAGCCGGTTTGTGTCGGAAAACGCATAGAGATAGGCCCCGACCATCAGCGACATTTTTTGATAGATCAGTTTTTCCGGCTGCTCGGGGAGCAGCGCCACGAGCGCCTCGACATAGGCGCGGGTGGAGTCGTCATATACCTCTCGGCGCAGCGAGAAGGACAGGGGTTCCGGTTCCATGTGCAGCCGCCCGTGCAGCCGCAAAAACGCGCGCCCCTGATCGGTGTGGCGCAAATCGGACGAGGGTTGAAGGAAGGCGCGTACAAGCGTGACGAGGCTCAGGTCGCCATTGTTTTGCAGAAGAATGAGCCGGTCCATCCGCTGCTTGGCGATGTCGAGCCCGCGGCGTAAAAACACCTCGCGGAACAGGTTTTCCTTATTCTTGAAATAATAGGCCGTCATCGCGGAGGTCACATCGGCGGCGTCGGCGACCTGGCGCAGGGTCGTGCCTGAATACCCCTGTTCCGCGAACAGAATCTCTGCCTTGTCGAGGATTTTATCGGCCAGATTTCTCTGACCTTCCGGGCGTCCGACGCGCTTTTGTTTCGTATGTGCCATGCAGAGTCGTTATCCCGTTCGTGACTGTTGGGCAATGCTGCGCGCGAGCTCTCTCTCAATCGGCTTAAAGACTGATCATCTCAGCGCATACACTGCTTTATAATCCATCTCTTTTATAATGATGTGTTCCGTTTTTCCATAAAAATGAGCGGGATAAAAATTAATTACTTGATTAATTAATTGAGTCGTACCTATGGTCACCCCATAAGCACAACAACAGGGAACGCTCAATGAAACGCTTTATCCTTGGCGGTATGACTGCAACCGCCTTGACCTGCCTCTCTGCGCAGGTCTCTGCCCAAGATTTGCCCGAAGTCACCCTTCAGGCTGTCGCTGGAAGTCTCGGCGGGGTGCCGATGATGATCATTGAAGGCGAGGGGCTCGATGAGAAATACGGCTTTGACGGCACTTTCGAATATCTGCCGCACGAAGGCATTTTTCAAAACTTCCTGATCGGCAACGCCGATGTGTCGATGGACAACGATCTTCTCGGTGTGGCTTTCGCCCGCGAGGAGGGGTTTGACATCACCTCCTTCTATCCGGTCGGCAACCTCTATCTCGGCATCGTCGTGCCCGGAGACTCGGAGGCAAAGACGCCCGAAGATCTGAAAGGCAAGAAGGTCGGCCATTTCGGCGCGGACAGCGGCACCACCATGTTCATTCGGCTGATCGTCGAAGAAATGTACGGTTTTGACGTGCTCGAAGAGTATGACCTGTCCCAGGTCGGCCCCGCGGCGCTTGTCTCGCTTCTGAAGGAAGGCGAGGTCGAGGCGATTTTCGATTTTGAAAGTTTCGTCTCTGAGGCCATCGTCGCCACCGACGGGCGTTACCTGCTTCAGGCCTATTCCGACTATGCCGATTTCAATGGCGGTTTTGCCCCCTGGATCACCAACATGGTCGCGCATGGCGAGTGGCTCAAGGACAACCCGGAGCTGGCCTACGGCGTGCGCGATGCCTATGACGAGGCGGTCGCGATGCTCGAAGAGACCAATTACGAGATCCTGCGCAAACCCTATATCCGCGAGAAACTCGGTATCACCAGCGATGACGTGCTCGATGTGCTGATCGAGAATGGGGCCTCTCATCACTATTTCACCACGGACTGGTCCGAGGACAAACGCGCGGCGGCGACCGCGTTTCTCGAAAAACTGGCCGAGGATGGTGAGGTGCTCCAAAACGTGCCCGATGGCATGATGGTCACTCTCGAAGATTACGTCGGCCCGCGGCCGTAACCGGGTTCGTGAGATGACCGCACTCCAAAAGCAGGTTTGGGCCTATCTGGCCCTCCTGCTCCTCATCCCCGCGTGGTTTCTGGCGCATCAGAATACCACATTCATTGAAAGCCCGGTGACGGTTGCCAAGGCCTTGCCGCATTTCCTGTCCCAGCCCGACACCTGGAGCAACATCGGCATCACACTGGCACGGGTTATCTTCGGATTGCTCATGGGCGTTGTGGCCGGGTTCGTGGCCGCCTTCGCGATGACCCGTTCGCGCCTTTTGGGCGATGTTCTGAGCTATTACGTGACCGCTGCGCTGCGCACGCCAAGTGCGATTGCCGCGATCCTCGCTCTGGCGATCTTCAAAGGATCTGAGGCGGGCTATGTACTTGTCGTGGCCTTCATCACCTTTCCCTATATGGCTGTCGGTCTGCGGGACGGGTTGGCCAGCGCCGATCACGATCTCGATGAAATGGCGCAGGTCTATCACCTCGGACTTGTGACCAAGATCCGCAATGTCTGGGCCCCCTTCGTGGCGCCTTACATTTTCTCCGCCCTGCGCAATGCCCATGCGCTGGCGTGGAAGGTGATCGTGGTGGCCGAGATTTTCGGGGCTGCGAAAACCGGGTTTGGCGCGCAGTTCGAACATGCCTGGAGCTACATGATCATGATTGAGGTCCATCTGTGGCTCCTTGTCTTCATGGCCATTGTGCTGTTCGCGGAATACGGCCTGATCCGGACCGCCGAAAAATACGTCTTCCGCTGGCGCTGAGAGGCGCCTGCGAGAACCAGACACTCAAGGAATAACAATGACACAAGATCCCCGTCCCTCAGTGCTCAAGGCCGTCAATCTCGGCGTGTCCTATGGCGAGAGCGAGGCTGTCGCGCAGCTCGATTTCGACATCAGGCGCGGTGAATTCGTCGCCATTCTCGGCCCGTCCGGCTGTGGCAAATCCTCGATGCTCAATGTCATTTCGGGTCTGCGTGCGCCGTCAAAAGGCCGCGTGTTGGTGGAAGAGGAGGAACTCTTCACCGCTCGATCAAAACCGCCGCGTCTGGGCTATGTGTTCCAGTCGCACCGCTTGCTGCCCTGGCGCACGGTGCGCCAGAACCTTGAGATCGCGCTGGCGGCCTCCGAGGTGCCGCGCAACACGTGGGAGGCGCGGATCGACGAAATCCTCGCAATCCTGCACATTTCCCAATTCAAGGACGCCTGGCCGATGCGCCTTTCGGGCGGCCAACGCCAGCGCGTCTCCATCGCCCGGGCGCTGTTGGTCGATCCGTCCTATATTCTGATGGATGAACCGCTTTCTACGCTCGACGAAGTGACGGCGCGGTCGTTGCGTCAGGAACTCACCGGGATTTGCCAGCGCACCAATGCGACCGTCGTCTTTGTGACCCACTCGATCCGTGAGGCGGTTTTCCTCGCTGACCGTATCCTGATCCTGACCAAAGGTCCGGCTCGGATTTTCGAGGATTACAAAGTGCCGCTTGAGCGTCCGCGCGACTATGACGATGCCCGCATCGCCGAGGTCGAGGCCGACATCATTCGTCGGGTGCAAGCGCCCTGGGGCCTTGCCGTGCGAGAGGAGAGTTCCGTTGCCTGATCTTCCTCTCACCAACCCTATCGGGTTCGTGCGCAAACGCGACTGGATCGCCATGGTGCCTGCGCGTCTTCTCAGTGGGGCGATCGCGCTGATCTCGATCCTGCTGATCTGGCATGTCATGTCGATTGCCTTCCGGCCCTGGGTGCCCTCGATCGAAGCCACATTCACGGCCATGGGGCGTGCCCTTCAGAGCGGGGCCTTCTGGGACGACTTCTTTCTCACTTTGGGTCGTGTCCTCGCATCGTTCTTTGCGGCCTCGGTTGCGGGCGCCATTCTGGGGCTGGTCATCGGCCTCAACGAAAAAGCCGAGGCGTTTTTTCAGCCGCTTCTGGCCCTGGCGCTTGCTGTGCCGGACCCGGTCTATATCATCTTCGCCATTCTGGCCGTCGGCACGGGCGAAATGGCCGGTTTCATTGCGCTCACCATCGCGGTGGCGCCCTTTGTCACCAATATCGTGCGCTCCAATGTGCACGCGCGGGACAAAAGCCTCGATGAAATGGCACAAATCTATCACCTGCCGCGCAATGTCCGGCTGCGTGCGGTTCTGATTCCACAACTCATGCCCGCACTTTTGACCGCGATGCGCTTTTCCTTCGCTCTGTCCTGGAAACTCGTCGTCGTGGTTGAAGCCATCGGTCAGCCCGATGGCATCGGCGCCTCGATCTTCAACAGCTTCCGCACGCTGCGGATGCGCGAGGTGGCTGCTGTGGCGATCATTTTCATCCTCGCGATGCAGATTCTGGAACGCGGCGTTTTGGGGCGGGTGGAAAAGAAACTCTTGCGCTGGCGCGAATGAGCGCCCGCAACACACTATAAGAAAAGGAAAAAACATGAAGATCGGTATTATCGGCGGTGGCATTGGTGGCACCGCAGCGGCCCATGCTTTGCTCTCGAGAGGTCACGACGTCACCATTTTCGAACAGGCCCCCGCCTTTGGCGAGGTGGGCGCGGGGGTGCAGATGACCCCCAATGCGGTGAAAGCGATCAAGGGGCTTGGGCTTTATGAGCGCTTTCTTGAGAGCGGCTTTTTCCCCAAGGCCATTGTCGGACGCAACTGGCAAACCGCGCGGGAAAATTTCCGCATCGACCTTGGGGCGGAGTTTCAGACCCATTACGATGCGCCCTACATCCACATTCACCGCGCCGATCTGCTCGATCTGTTCGCCAATGAACTGCCGCCCGAATGCTGTCGTTTTGGCGTGAAATGTACAGGCGTTGAGTTGATCGAAACCGGTGCGCGCGCGCTGTTCGAGGATGGCAGCACGTTTGAGGCCGATCTCATTGTCGGTGCCGACGGGGTGCGCTCTGCCGTGCGCGGCTCGCTCTTTGGCACCGGCGATCTGCGCTGGACCGGGCATCAATGTTACCGCGCTCTGGTGCCGACGGGCGGTGTGGTGGATTACGTCAATCCCGACAGCACCTTCTGGATGGGGCCGAACGCTCATGTGGTGACCTATTACGTCAAAGGCGGCGAGATGGTGAACATCGTGGCTGTGACGGAGGCCTCCGAATGGGTCGATGAAAGCTGGAGCACGCGGGCGTCTCATGACGACATGCTCGCCGATTTCGCCGGCTGGCACCTGGATTTGGCGGAGCTGTTCTCCAAGGTGGACGAGGTCTACAACTGGGGCCTGTTCGACCGCGACCCGATGGAAAGCTGGACGAAAGGCGCGGTGACGCTTTTGGGCGATGCCTGTCACCCGATGCTGCCTTTCCTGTCGCAGGGGGCGGCCATGGCGATCGAAGACGGCTATATCCTCGGCGAAGCTCTGGCGCTTTATCCTGACGATCTGGCCGGAGCCCTCGCGGCCTATGAGGCCGAACGTCGTCCGCGCACCTCGAAAGTCCAGCTCGAAGCCCGCGAACGCGGCCGGACCTATCATTTGCCGACCGAGGAGGAGATGGCCGCTCGCGATGCCGAATATGCCCGGCGCGCCAAGGAAGATCCGCGCACGACTGGGATCAATACCGATTGGGTCTATGACTACGATCCGCGGAGCTTTGCATCCCGGATGCGCGAGCTTGCCGTGTGACAGACAAAGACTCGAAACGGGTATGGTAGAAATGAGAGCTTGCCCCGTATTTTGCGGGGCAAGTTCTGCATGTCATGGCGTCGCTCTGTCAGGAGAGCTTCCCATGAGGCGGGCAGGGGGGCGAGTTTAACGCGGGGCACAGCCTGTTCTTTCAAGGGGAAAGAGCCGCCTTTTCCCGAGAGGCGTCTTTCGACGCGGCATCAAGGTGTAGCGTTCTGGCCATGCTGAGACGGGTTCGAGTTCGTCTTACAGCACAAAGCAGGGGATATGCTTGCCCGCACGATTTCAGATCCCGGAGCTGCGCCCTTGTCTGTGTCGTGCGCAACCTCTGGCGGGGCGTGTTTTCCTGAGCATTCAGTTGGGGGACGCGGTGAAAGACGTGGGGGGAGGCGTGGGGGGCAGGGTTGAATCGCCCCCGATTCACCGTCGATTTGTGTGGTTTTGCGGTATCGATACCAAATGTTGCGTTGACCTGTGTGGATAAGGGGTTTTCGTTTCGCGGCAGGCGTCCTGATTGGGGTGGGTGATGCGGGGAAAACGCTGATTTCTAAAAAACTCAACGAAATAAAACATTTTAAATCAGTAGCTTGATTGAAAAATGCAGACATTCGTCATTTTTCTTTCAAAAAGCGCTTGCGGGTTCTGAGCACTCGCCTTAGAACCCCCTTCACCGGCGGCGCAGACAGCGCGGCACGGGGCGCCAGACGGACTGGCCGGGACGCTCGGAAGGGTTTCTTGGACGGGAAGCGAGGCAGAAAATTTGAGGCAGATCTGGGCGGGCGCGCCGTAAGTTAGGGCGCACTGGTCTGGTTTTTGTCTCTGGCTCTTTGAAATTGATAGATGAACGAAGAGATATGTGGGCGGTTTGGTCTTAACGACAAGAGCGTCTGTATATCGCACTCTTAGAACTCAGGTTCGATGATAGAGTGTCAGCTTCACTGTTTGTCGGCTTTCGGTATCTTTGATACCAAGCACGAGAAACAGTTTCCTGGAACCTTAGCCGGTTTCAGGAGTGATGTGCAGAGGTTCGACGTCAAGGTTAGCGCAGTAATGTGCTTTCAACTTGAGAGTTTGATCCTGGCTCAGAACGAACGCTGGCGGCAGGCCTAACACATGCAAGTCGAACGAAGCCTTCGGGCTTAGTGGCGGACGGGTTAGTAACGCGTGGGAACGTACCCTTTGCTACGGAATAGTCCCGGGAAACTGGGTTTAATACCGTATACGCCCTTCGGGGGAAAGATTTATCGGCAAGGGATCGGCCCGCGTTAGATTAGGTAGTTGGTGGGGTAATGGCCTACCAAGCCTACGATCTATAGCTGGTTTGAGAGGATGATCAGCAACACTGGGACTGAGACACGGCCCAGACTCCTACGGGAGGCAGCAGTGGGGAATCTTAGACAATGGGGGCAACCCTGATCTAGCCATGCCGCGTGAGTGATGAAGGCCTTAGGGTCGTAAAGCTCTTTCGCCTGTGAAGATAATGACGGTAGCAGGTAAAGAAACCCCGGCTAACTCCGTGCCAGCAGCCGCGGTAATACGGAGGGGGTTAGCGTTGTTCGGAATTACTGGGCGTAAAGCGCGCGTAGGCGGATATTTAAGTCAGAGGTGAAATCCCGGGGCTCAACCCCGGAACGGCCTTTGATACTGGATGTCTTGAGTTCGAGAGAGGTGAGTGGAATTCCGAGTGTAGAGGTGAAATTCGTAGATATTCGGAGGAACACCAGTGGCGAAGGCGGCTCACTGGCTCGATACTGACGCTGAGGTGCGAAAGTGTGGGGAGCAAACAGGATTAGATACCCTGGTAGTCCACACCGTAAACGATGAATGCCAGTCGTCGGCAAGTATACTTGTCGGTGACACACCTAACGGATTAAGCATTCCGCCTGGGGAGTACGGTCGCAAGATTAAAACTCAAAGGAATTGACGGGGGCCCGCACAAGCGGTGGAGCATGTGGTTTAATTCGAAGCAACGCGCAGAACCTTACCAACCCTTGACATCCTGATCGCGGATCGTAGAGATACTTTCCTTCAGTTCGGCTGGATCAGTGACAGGTGCTGCATGGCTGTCGTCAGCTCGTGTCGTGAGATGTTCGGTTAAGTCCGGCAACGAGCGCAACCCACATCCTTAGTTACCAGCGGTTTGGCCGGGGACTCTAGGGAAACTGCCCGTGATAAGCGGGAGGAAGGTGTGGATGACGTCAAGTCCTCATGGCCCTTACGGGTTGGGCTACACACGTGCTACAATGGCATCTACAGTGAGTTAATCTCCAAAAGATGTCTCAGTTCGGATTGGGGTCTGCAACTCGTCCCCATGAAGTCGGAATCGCTAGTAATCGCGTAACAGCATGACGCGGTGAATACGTTCCCGGGCCTTGTACACACCGCCCGTCACACCATGGGAGTTGGGTCTACCCGACGGCCGTGCGCTAACTCTTCGGAGGGGCAGCGGACCACGGTAGGCTCAGCGACTGGGGTGAAGTCGTAACAAGGTAGCCGTAGGGGAACCTGCGGCTGGATCACCTCCTTTCTAAGGATGTTTCTAGCAGATTGGCTTGCCATTCTCGTGAAACACTTAGCAGCTACATAGTAGCATAGATCAACAATAGTTGATCAAACTCGGCCAGGCCGTCCTCATATCTCTTCGTAAAGTATCACAGACCTACCGGTCTGGACTTGGGTCGGTAGCTCAGGTGGTTAGAGCGCACGCCTGATAAGCGTGAGGTCGGAGGTTCAAGTCCTCCTCGACCCACCACTAATTCGCTGAAACAGCGAGTATGGGGCCTTAGCTCAGCTGGGAGAGCATCTGCTTTGCAAGCAGAGGGTCATCGGTTCGATCCCGATAGGCTCCACCATTACCACTAAGATTACATCAGCAAGCACTGAGATCAGTGTTTGCTCGTCTAATCTTAGACGACAATTGACATCGTATAGAGAGATTAAATGCAACATCGTTGATCGCCCAAGTGAGGGGTGATCTCGGTCGCTTCCCGGAAGGGAAGGCGCATGACAGACCACATTCCCGGTCTTACTGCGTATCGCGGCTGAAAAGATGATGTTGCCCAAGTCAAGTAAACTAACCAAGTTGCAGTTCTGCGGAATTGCAGCGCGTTTCCGATCCCATACAAGATCGGAAGCGGGAAAGTATGCTTTTGGTCCTGAAAGTATAGCTTCGCGTCTTTACCAGCTCGCGTTGCTCGCAAACCAGTTTTGCTCTTTCTGGATCAAATCAAGCGCGAGAAGGGCGTTTGGTGGATGCCTTGGCAGTAAGAGGCGATGAAGGACGTGATACTCTGCGATAAGCTATGGGGAGCCGAGAATAGGCTTTGATCCATGGATTTCCGAATGGGGGAACCCACCTGACAGTTCGATATAATAGCTTAGGCTGCTTATATCTTGCTGAAACAGGTACTTTTAACCTGAACACATAGGGTTTTAAGAGCAAACCCGGGGAACTGAAACATCTAAGTACCCGGAGGAAAGGACATCAATAGAGACTTCCCTAGTAGCGGCGAGCGAACGGGAACCAGCCGAGCACGATGAGTGACTGGAACAGATTGGAAAGTCTGGCCATAGCGGGTGACAGCCCCGTACAGGAAGCTTTGAGTGACGTATTAAGTAGGGCGGAACACGTGAAATTCTGTCTGAAGATCGGGGGACCACCCCCGAAGGCTAAGTACTCCTTACTGACCGATAGCGAACCAGTACCGTGAGGGAAAGGTGAAAAGCACCCCGACGAGGGGAGTGAAACAGTTTCTGAAACCGGACGCCTACAAGCAGTCGGAGGGACCTCGAGTCCTGACGGCGTACCTTTTGTATAATGGGTCATCGACTTGGTCTTACGAGCAAGCTTAAGCCGTTAGGTGTAGGCGCAGCGAAAGCGAGTCTTAATAGGGCGAATGAGTTCGTGGGATCAGACCCGAAACCGAGTGATCTAGGCATGACCAGGATGAAGGTAAGGTAACACTTACTGGAGGTCCGAACCCACACCTGTTGAAAAAGGTCGGGATGAGTTGTGCCTAGGGGTGAAAGGCCAATCAAACTCGGAGATAGCTGGTTCTCTGCGAAATCTATTTAGGTAGAGCGTCATCCGAATACCCCGGGGGGTAGAGCACTGGATGGGTAATGGGGCCCCACAGGCTTACTGATCCTAACCAAACTCCGAATACCCGGGAGTACTAGATGGCAGACACACTGCGGGTGCTAACGCCCGTAGTGAAGAGGGAAACAACCCTGACCTCCGGCTAAGGCCCCTAATTCATGGCTAAGTGGGAAAGCAGGTGGGACGACCAAAACAACCAGGAGGTTGGCTTAGAAGCAGCCATCCTTTAAAGATAGCGTAACAGCTCACTGGTCTAGATAAGTTGTCCTGCGGCGAAGATGTAACGGGGCTCAAGCCATGAGCCGAAGCCGAGGATGCCGTAAGGCATGGTAGCAGAGCGTGGTGTGATATAGCTTCATGCCTCCTTAGTACTGATCTTCTTCGAAGACAGTTCATTGGAGGCTCGAAGCTTTCTGTGAAGCGGGCGCGTGAGCGATCCCGTGGAGAGATCACCAGTGAGAATGATGACATGAGTAGCGACAAACAGGGTGAGAGACCCTGTCGCCGAAAGTCCAAGGGTTCCTGCTTAAAGCTAATCTGAGCAGGGTAAGCCGACCCCTAAGGCGAGGCCGAAAGGCGTAGTCGATGGGAACCAGGTTAATATTCCTGGGCCAGAGAGAAGTGACGGATCGCAAAGGTCGTTCATCCTTATCGGATTGAATGGGCGGCTGAGCGGTCCCTGGAAATAGCCTCTCATTAGATCGTACCCTAAACCGACACAGGTGGACTGGTAGAGAATACCAAGGCGCTTGAGAGAACGATGTTGAAGGAACTCGGCAAAATACCTCCGTAAGTTCGCGAGAAGGAGGCCCAGTTTCTACGCAAGTATTGGCTGGGGGCACAAACCAGGGGGTGGCGACTGTTTACTAAAAACACAGGGCTCTGCGAAGTCGCAAGACGACGTATAGGGTCTGACGCCTGCCCGGTGCCTGAAGGTTAAAAGGAGGGGTGCAAGCTCTGAATTGAAGCCCAGGTAAACGGCGGCCGTAACTATAACGGTCCTAAGGTAGCGAAATTCCTTGTCGGGTAAGTTCCGACCTGCACGAATGGCGTAACGACTTCCCCGCTGTCTCCAACATCGACTCAGCGAAATTGAATTGCCTGTCAAGATGCAGGCTTCCCGCGGTTAGACGGAAAGACCCCGTGCACCTTTACTACAGCTTCACACTGGCATCAGGCACAACATGTGCAGGATAGGTGGTAGGCTTTGAAGCAGGGACGCCAGTCCCTGTGGAGCCTTCCTTGAGATACCACCCTTGTTCTGCTTGATGTCTAACCGCGACCCATTATCTGGGCCCGGGACCCTGTGTGGCGGGTAGTTTGACTGGGGCGGTCGCCTCCCAAAGAGTAACGGAGGCGCGCGAAGGTTGGCTCAGAGCGGTCGGAAATCGCTCGTTGAGTGCAATGGCAGAAGCCAGCCTGACTGCAAGACTGACAAGTCGAGCAGAGACGAAAGTCGGCCATAGTGATCCGGTGGTCCCGAGTGGAAGGGCCATCGCTCAACGGATAAAAGGTACGCCGGGGATAACAGGCTGATACTGCCCAAGAGTCCATATCGACGGCAGTGTTTGGCACCTCGATGTCGGCTCATCTCATCCTGGGGCTGGAGCAGGTCCCAAGGGTATGGCTGTTCGCCATTTAAAGAGGTACGTGAGCTGGGTTTAGAACGTCGTGAGACAGTTCGGTCCCTATCTGCCGTGGGTGTAGGATACTTGAGAGGAGTTGCCCCTAGTACGAGAGGACCGGGGTGAACGATCCACTGGTGGACCTGTTATCGTGCCAACGGTAGTGCAGGGTAGCTATGATCGGAAAGGATAACCGCTGAAGGCATCTAAGCGGGAAGCCCCCCTCAAAACAAGGTATCCCTGAGGGCCGTGGAAGACCACCACGTCGATAGGCTGGAGATGTAAGTGCAGCAATGCATTCAGTTGACCAGTACTAATTGCCCGATAGGCTTGATTTGATCCAGTAAAAGCAAAACTGCTCTTACTCGAACAAAAGCATACACATACAACTTACTTGACTTGGAAATAAGCTCCTTATTCGGTTTGGTGGTCACAGCGTCAGTGAAACACCCGATCCCTTCCCGAACTCGGCAGTTAAGCACGATTGCGCCAATGGTACTGCGTCTTAAGACGTGGGAGAGTAGGTCACCGCCAAACCTAATAAGAAGCTTATAAATCTCTCTAAACGATAAAAATTCCCCACACGAACAATCATTCGCCCGTGGGGCATATCAGCCTAATTCGTACACTGTGCGATAGGCTAGACATCGGGCTCAAGTAGCGCTCCGCGCGGTAGCCCAAAACAAAGTGTCGCGGGATGGAGCAGCCCGGTAGCTCGTCAGGCTCATAACCTGAAGGTCGTAGGTTCAAATCCTACTCCCGCAACCAAGGTCGAATAAATCCAAACATGCCCGTCCAGACGACTATTGATCCCAAGGATCAATTGCTTAACGTATGAACCTCGTCAGGCTCATAACCTGAAGGTCGTAGGTTCAAATCCTACTCCCGCAACCAATAAATACCATAAAATACAAATCCTTCAAAGCCGGGCATGACGCGCGGACTTTTGGCGTGCGATCCAAAGGCAACGGCACATCAAGACAGGTTGAGCCGATCTTCAGAGCATCGTGTACAGGGCGACAGCCTGCGGCAGCGTGTGGTCGATCGTCTGGCCGGATCGCTTCAGAGGGCGCAGGCTGTGGGGGATGGTGCGATTGCCGCCCGAACCGAGCGGGGGCGGCAATCGCGGAGCATCCTGCAATACGGTTTCATGTGCGCCGGTGGCGCCGCAGCGAGATCTGTGGACGAAACGTGACGGGGAGCGGGTCAGGTGAATTGCAGGTAGGATGGAAAATCCGGCGGAGGCGGTAGGATCGCGGTGATCTTGAGTTGCGCAATCGTGCGATCGCGCGCCTTTGTCAGATGCATCGCCAGCATGCTTTGCGCTGCCTTGACAGAGCCCGAGAGAGCAAGCTCGATCACCTGGCCAAGCTCCAGAATGGATTGCGTGTCGGGCGGCAGGCCAAGCGAAAAGAAGGCGGCCTGGCAGGCTTCGAGAGCGAGCCGGTTGTTCGAGGCGTAATTCGCCAGATCCTCGTTGGGCGTCGTGAGGACGACCATTTCAAAAAAACGTCTGTCCAGTGAGAACCACTGTGCCGGTGTTGGCGGTGCGTCTCTGCACAGGGTCCGGATTTCTTCGGCCAGATCGCGTAGTTTTTCCGTCGGCAGTTTCGCTGAGGACAGTGCGGCCACTTCCAGAATGCCGCGCAACTCATACTTATCCTTGATTTTTTTCGAGGTCAGAGGTTCTACGATCCAGCGGGAGGTGCGGTTCTTGTGAACAAGGCCGCGTTCCTGAAGACGCCCGAGCACATCGCGGATGATCGTGCGTGAGACGCCGTATTCTTCGGCCATCTGCGCTTCGACGATACGATAGCAGCCGAATACCGGGCAGCGTGTGACGTAATAGGCGACATCGTCGTAGACCCGCAGCCAGCTCGGTTTGCCGGCGCTGCCATCGAGCGTACTGAGATCAAGCTCGATGCGGCGCAGATCGTCACGCTTCGGAGCGCCAGTCGCGCCGATGACGATGAAACCCCGCCCGGAAAAGCGTTCGACGCCGCCCTCGATCTCGATGAGTTCGAGGGCACGTTTGACCGTAGCGCGCGACATGTCCAGCCGTTCGGACAGCGCGCTCTCCTGTAGAACGAGGCCGGGGTAGAGGTGACCCTGCGCAATATTGCTGCGAATGAATTCTGCCGCCAGCTCGAAAAGCGACGCGCGCTTGTCGCTGTCGTCGCTGCTGCGGGACGTGTCTTCGGAAACGATCATTCTGGCCTCGTTCGGGAATCTTCCCCTGAGAATAGGTGGCCGCTCTTGGGGTTGAAAGTATTTTGTTTTTGAATACAGAAAATCGAAAAATTATCAATGCGATGTTTTGAAGTTCATTGGGTAAGCAGAAAATCTCCAGATAGTTCTATTTATTGAGCAGATTTTTGAAGTCTGTATGTCTGAATTTCTGAATATAATGACTTTTCGGATGCAAAAATCATTTTTTACTTTACGACACGTTGAGTAATGATGTTTGTATCAAAAAAATCAAAAATCTCGACGCGGGGGATAAGACATGAGGGATACTCAGTGCTGACATTAAGCCAGGTAAGTCGCAGATATGGCGGCACGGTCGCGCTGGATGGCGTGGATTTCGTCGTTCCGGACAACACCTACATGTCCCTCTTGGGGGCATCCGGGGCGGGCAAGACGACACTTCTGCGTCTGATCGCGGGGTTCGAAGAGCCGGATCAGGGCACGATCTCCATCGACGGGGAGCGGCTCGACGGTCGGCCCCCGCATCTGCGTGACATCGGGTTTGTGTTTCAGAACTTCGCCCTGTTTCCGCATCTGACGGTGGCCGAAAACGTCGCCTTCGGTCTGCGTCACCGTGCCCATGCGCCCCTGACCAATGAGACCGAGATCAAGGATCGCACCGAAGCGGCGCTGGAGCTGGTTGGTTTGACCGGCTTTGGTCATCGCGGCGTCAGTGCCATTTCCGGCGGTCAGAGACAGCGCGTCGCGCTGGCCCGTACGCTCGTGTGTGAACCGCGTGTCGTTCTGCTCGATGAGCCGCTCGGCGCGCTGGACGCGAACCTGCGGGCGCGGATGTGCGATGAGCTGAAGGCGATTCGTGAACGGCTTGGTGTGAGTTTCCTGCATGTTACCGGCTCCGAAACCGAGGCGCTCACCATGGGTGACAAGGTCGCCGTGCTTGCCAATGGGCGGATCATGCAGTCGGACGCACCGGACACGCTGTTCAGCCATCCCGGCAATGCCGAGGCCGCGCGCCACCTCAACGCTTGGAACATTTTCGATGCCGCGCTTTGCGGGGCCGAGATGGGGCAGGGCTCGATCGCAGTGCGCTTCGATCAGATGGATGTGAGCCCCGAAGGGGCTGCGCCGACGGGGCGCCCGCACCTGCGCGCGACCTATCTGACCGGTGAATTCAACGGGCCGACCGCCTTGTCCTTCTTCCGCGCCGAAGACGGCACTCTTTTGCAGGTCGTCGACCACCTCAGCCAGCCACGCCTTCCCGATCTGGTCGAAGGCCAAGGCTATGATCTCCATTTCGCAGCCGATGTGCTGCGCCAATTCCACGGAGCCGCCTGATGACCGCCCTGTCGACGGACACGCCGTCCACCCCGTCTCATTCCCCCGCCGCCTTGCGTGAAAAGAAAGACCGCCGCCGCGCCATCGCACTTTTGACACCGGGGCTTCTGTGGATGTTCTTCTTCATGGTCCTGCCGATGGCCATGGTGATCTATGTGTCTTTCTGGACGCAAACGACGTTTTCGGTGAACCCGACGCTGACCACGGCGAGCTGGGAGCGCTTCATGAGCTCCGCCACCTATCTCAGCGCGATTTGGACCACCTTGCGGATCTGGATCATCGTGCTGATCGCGACCATCGTGGTGGGCTATCCGGTGGCCTTGTTCATCGGGCTTTTCGTGCGCAACAAAACGCTTCAGACCGCGCTTCTGGTGGCCTGTGTGATCCCGTTCTGGACCTCGTTCCTGATCCGCGTCATCGCATGGCGTCCGATGCTCGGCACCGAAGGCGCGATCAATGTAATCCTGATGAAACTCGGGATCATCCATGAGCCGCTGACCTTCCTGTTGTTCTCGGAATTCTCCGTGCTCGTCGGCATGACGCAGATCTATTGCGTCTTCATGGTCGGACCGATCACCTTCATGCTGGGCCGGATCGACATTTCCGTGATTGAAGCCGCCCGCGATCTCGGCGCCTCCTTCGGGACGATTTTCCGCCGCATCATCCTGCCTTTGTCGCTGCCGGGGGTGATGGTCGGGTCGATCTTTGTCTCCGTCATGGTGTTGGGCGAGTTCGCCACCGCCGCCTCCCTGTCGGGCCGCAAGACCAACCTTCTGGGCAACATCATCGTGAGCCAGGTCGGTTCGCTCAAATGGGCCTTCGCCGCCGTCGCCGGTGTGGTTCTCACCATCATCATCACCGCCGTGATCGCGCTCGCCCTGCGGCTCGTCGATCTGCGAAAGGAAATGTGAGCCATGGAATCCCGCATCCTGCGTCCCACCCTCGCCATTTATACTGTTCTCTTCCTGCTCTTCCTCTATGGGCCGATGATTGTCCTTGCGATCCTGTCGTTCCAGAGCGCCGATGGCGGGCCGCAATTCCCAATCCGCGAGTGGTCCGTCTACTGGTATGAGCACCTCCTGGGCTTTGCCGAAACCTCCCGCGTCTCGCAGCTTCCGGTGGGCGATAGTCTGATCCGCTCGATCGTCCTCGCTTTCATGACCACGGTGGTCTCGACCGTTCTGGGCGTGATGAGCGCCGAAGCCTTCCGCACCCGGTTCAAGGGTTCGGGTCCGGCGTTCTATCTGATCATCCTCGGCATGATGGTGCCCGGTGTTCTGGTGGGGCTTGGCATGGCGCTTTTGTCCAACACTCTGGGCATTGCGCGGGCGTGGTGGGGCACTTCCTTTGTGCTGCATGTGGTCTACACATACCCCTTCGCCTTCCTCGTGATGCTCGCCATTTTCAACCGGTTCGACCGCACGGTGGAAGAGGCTTCGCTCTCGCTGGGGGTCAGCCCGGCGCAGACTTTCCGTCGCGTGACCTTCCCGATCATCTTCCCCGGTGTGCTCTCCGCCATGCTGTTTTCCTTCACGCTCAGCTATGACGAATTTGCCCGCACGCTCTTCACCGCAGGTCGCGATCTGACGCTGCCGCTGGCGATCTACGGGACGTTTTCGGTGGAGATTTATCCCAACATCTTCGCCTTCGGGGTGCTGACCACGCTGTTCAGTTTCACCCTTCTGGTGATCTACGGCCTCCTGATGAAGCGCTTCACCGCAAAGGCCTCCCGTTATTCCGGTCAGGAGGACGCATGATGATCGCTCTCGTCACGGGCGCAGGCTCCGGCATCGGTGCGGCCATTGCGCTCCGCCTTGCCGCCGACGGTCACACAGTTGCCGTCAACGATCTCTCACTTGAGGCCGCCAAGGCGACCGTCGAGAAAATCCACGCCGCCGGCGGTGTCGCAGGCGCCTATGCCGCCGATGTCAGCGATGAGGCCGCCGTCACCGAGATGGTCGATCTGATCACCGAAGATTTCGGCGCGCCGGAGATTTTGGTCAACAACGCGGGCTTTGGCCATCAGGCGCGGTTCACCGAGATCGAGCCTGCCATGTTCGACAAAATCTTCGCGGTGCATGTGCGGGGCAACTACCTCTGCACCCGTGCTTGCCTGCCCGCGATGCTCGAAAAAGGGCAGGGGCATATCGTCAACATCGCCTCGCAGTTGGGTCAAATCGGCGGTGTGGAACTGGTCCATTACGCCGGTGCCAAGGCCGCCGTGATCGGCATGACGAAATCGCTGGCCCGCGAGGTCTCCGCCCAAGGTGTCCGCGTCAATGCCGTGGCGCCCGGGCCGATCAACACGCCGCTCGTGGAGGCGCTGTCCGAGGATTGGAAGACCGCAAAACGCGCGGAACTGCCGCTCGGGCGCTTTGGCTCTCCGGCGGAGGTCGGTGGTGTCGTCTCCTTCCTCGTCTCTGACGATGCCGCGCTGTTCGTCGGGCAAACGCTCGGGCCGAACTCCGGCGACGTCATGTTGTGATCCCAGAAAATGGAAAGCTCTCAAATGGATAAACGTATTGTTCTCGTCACCGGTGCGGGCATCGGCATCGGTCGCGCAGCCGCTCTGGCCTTTGCGGCCAAGGGCGATCATGTGATCGTCACCGATGTGCTCGAAGACAAGGGCCAAGCGGTCGTCGCCGAGATCGAAGCCGCGGGCGGAAGCGCCGAGTTTCACGCGCTGAACGTGCGCTCGACCGAGGCGGCGGATGCGTTGGTTGGTGGTCTCAACGCGCGCTTCGGTGGTATCGACGTGATCGTCGCCAATGCCGGGATCGCGCTGCGCGTGCCGATGGCGGAAATGACCGATGAGACCTGGCACGAAACGCTCGACGTCGATCTCTACGGCATGATGCGGGTGATCCGCCCGGCGCTTCCGGCGATGAAAGAGGGGGCTTCGATCATTTGCCTCTCCTCGATCATGGGCACCAACTACGGTTGGGATGAGCATGTGCATTACTCCACCGCCAAATCCGGTGTGATCGGTCTCATTCGCGGCCTCGCCGTCGAATTCGCCGCCAAGGGCATTCGCGTCAACGGTGTCGCCCCCGGCTATATCCGCACCGCGCAATTGCTCAATCCCGGCCACAGCCTTGGCCCGGACGCGGCAGAGATCGCCTCGCCCTACATTCCGATGAAGCGTCTGGGCGAGCCTGCCGAGATCGCCAACGTCATCACCTTTCTCGCCTCCTCCGATGCCTCTTACCTCACCGGTCAGGTCATCACCGTGGACGGGGGGCTGACCCCCGGCCGCTACTGAGGTCGCCAACGAGGGGCGACGAACGCTCCCGCACTTCACTCAATGTCACCACGTCATCATCAACAGGGAAAGACACCATGACTTTGACACCCAATCGCCGTAGCTTTTTGAAATACGGGGCCGCCGCGGGCGCTGCTGCCCTCGGCTCGGGCCTGCACCCGTGGTCGCGTATGGCCTATGCCGCCAATCTCTCGGAGCAGGAACTGCGCACCACCGGTCTCTCGACCACCGTGCAAGACCGTATTCTCGAGATGTTCAAGGCCGCGTCCGGCGTCGGCACCACCTCCGGCACGCCCTCCACCTACCCGGATGCGCAGACCAAAATCCTCTCCGGCTCGTCTGATTACGACTGCTGGGAAATCATCGGCGAACGTCTTCCGGCGCTGATCGCGACCGACAATGTCGACCCCATCCCGGCGGCTGATCTGCCGAACTGGGCCTCGATCCGCGACACCTTCACCACCACCAATCCGAAATGGGATGCGCGCGCGCAAATCTCCGGTCAGATCTGGGCGGATGACGCCAAAACCCAGCTCTACATGGTGCCGGCTGTCTACAACTTTGACTCCATCGGCTATAACCCCGAGGTCCTCACCGACGAGGAAGCCAACACTTGGACCGCGCTGTTCGATGAGAAATGGAAGGGCAAATCCGGCCTGAACGTCGACCCGCTCATCGCCATCGGTCAGGCCATCCTCGCCATGAACTCGCTCGGTCTGCTGGAAGCCAAGAATCCCGGTAACCCGACGATGGACGAGATCGACGAAGCGGCGAAGTTCCTGATCTCCAAAAAGAAAGACGGTCAGTTCCGTGCGCTTTGGGGCGATTTCGGCGAGCTCGTCAACCTGATGGCTTCCGGCGAAATGGTCGTCTGCGACGCATGGCAGCCCGCCGTCATGGCCGTCAAAGCCCAAGGCAAGCCCGCCAAATACGCGACGCCGAAAGAAGGCACGCGCGGCTGGGCGATCGGGCCGTCGATGCTCAAAGGTACGCCGAACCGAGAAGCCGTCATTGCCTATGCCAACTTCTGGCTGTCGGGCGAGCCGGGCATCGCGGTCACCGAACAGGGCTACTACTCGCCCTCGACCAACATCAAAGAGGCGATGGACCCCGACGCCTATGCCTTCTGGTACGAAGGTGCGCCGTGGAAAGGCGAAGCCGAGCGCGGCATCAACCCGGGCGATCTTCGCGATGGCGGCTCGCTCGAAGAGCGCGCGTCCAACGTCGCCTACTGGCACCAGTGGCCGGATGAATACGACCATCTGATCATGCGCTGGGACGAATTCCTGAACGCCTGATCCGAGTTGGCGGGCGGTCCATTCACCTCTTCCGGGCTGCCCGCCCATTTCCTGAACATATAACACGAAAGCTGATCGCCATGCTCTACGATCTCGAGCTGATTTCCGTCGGCAAGACCTATTCCGATGGCACCGTCGCCGTCTCCGATTTCGATCTGAAAGTGGAGAAGGGCGAGTTTGTGGCCTTTCTCGGCCCGTCGGGCTGCGGCAAATCCACGACGCTGCGGATGATCGCCGGGTTCGAGGACATCACCAATGGCGAGGTCATGATGATGGGGCAGAACGTGACCCACATCCCGCCGGAAAAACGTCCGACCTCGATGATTTTCCAAAACTACGCGCTCTTCCCGCATATGACGGTGCGCGAGAACGTGGCCTTCGGTCTCGACGTCAAAGGCACGCCCAAGGCCGAGCGCAACCGCAAGGTGGACCGCATCCTCGACATGTTCGATCTGGAACAATTCGCGGATCGCAAGGCGGACAAGCTTTCGGGCGGGCAGCGTCAACGTATCGCTCTGGCGCGGGGGCTGGTGGTCGAACCGGAAATCCTTCTGCTCGACGAACCGCTTGGCGCGCTCGACGCCAACCTGCGCCGGATCATCCAGAACGAATTGAAACTTCTGCAACGCGAGCTGGGCATCACCTTCATCTTCGTGACCCACGCGCAATCCGAGGCTTTGGGCCTGTCGGACCGGGTTGTGGTCATGTCGAACGGTGTGGTGGAACAGATCTCAGCCCCGCGCGAGCTGTATCGCCGTCCGCAAACGCCCTTTGTCGCCGACTTCATCGGCTCGAACACGGTGTTCGAAGGCACGCCGAAAGGCGCCTCAGACATGGGCTTCGGTCTGATCGAAACGCCTTATGGTGTGATGAAAGGTGTGGGGCAGGGCGATGAGACCCTTGCGGTCGTTCCCGCCGAAGCCTTCCGCATCGCGCCGCAGAACACGCCGGACGAAATCCGCCTCGAAGGGGTTCTGGCTGAACGCCATCTGGTCGGCGCGGTCGGGCATCTCAAGGTCCGCTTGCCGGGCGAACGCGACGTCGCCGTCGAGGTCAGCGCGGACCGCCCCGAAGTGCGCGCCCTGACCCCCGGTGCGCCGGTCACCCTCGGGATCGACCCGGCCTCCGTCACTCTCATTCACGCTTAATCATCCAACAGGAGACTTATCCAATGGCAAAAGAAATTCTCGTCGGTTTCGGGATTGATGTGGACGCCGTGGCCGGCTGGCTCGGCTCCTACGGCGGCGAAGACAGCCCGGACGACATTTCCCGCGGCATGTTCGCGGGCGAGGTCGGCTCGATCCGTCTGCTCGACCTGTTCGACAAGCTCGGTGTCAAAACCACCTGGTTCATCCCCGGCCATTCCGTCGAAACCTTCCCGGAGCAGATGAAAGAGGTCGCCAAACGCGGCCACGAGATCGGCATCCACGGCTACAGCCACGAAAACCCGATCGCCATGACCCCGGAGCAGGAAGAGGCGGTTCTCGACAAATGTATCGGCCTGATCACCGAGCTGTCCGGCAAACGTCCGACCGGCTATGTCGCACCGTGGTGGGAATTCTCCAATGTCACCAACGAGTTGCTTTTGAAAAAAGGCATCAAATACGATCACTCTCTGATGCATAAGGATTTCGAGCCTTACCGCGTTCGTGTGGGCGATACCTGGACCAAGATCGACTATGCGGGCAAGCCCGAGGACTGGATGAAGCCCTTGGAGCGTGGCGAGGAAACCGACCTGATCGAGATCCCGGCGAACTGGTATCTCGACGACCTGCCGCCGATGATGTTCATCAAGAAATCGCCGAACTCGCATGGTTTCGTGAACCCGCGCGACATCGAGCAGATGTGGCAGGACCAGTTCGACTGGGTCTACGAGAACATGGATTACGCGGTCTTTCCGATCACCATCCACCCCGACGTTTCCGGTCGGCCGCAAGTGCTTTTGATGCTCGAACGCCTGTTCAAGCACATGGCCTCGCATGAGGGTGTGAAATTCGTCACCATGAACGAGATGGCGGACGATTACGACGCGAAATTCCCGCGCGGCTGACTCCTCGTGGGTTCACTGGGCGGACGGCCTTCCCCTGTGCCGTCCGTCTTTTTCGACGATTTCGAAAGGACGGATCATGTGTTCTCTGTGCGGCATTCTCGGCTGTGACGATCATTGGACCAGTGCCATTGCACGTCCGGGGGTTTACACCCGCAACCATGATACGCAGTCCCGCCGGGCCGAGAGCGGGCGACGTCTGAAGGCGGCCAATGCGGTTCTGTCCTATCGCCGTCTCAAACTCGACGTCTGGCAGGGACGTTCCTATGTCGTGAGCTCCCCGACGGGCGCGTCCAGTGTCTTCGAAGCCCTGTCTCACCTCTGGCCCGAGGCCGAGGCGCTCGCTGGGCGTGATTTCGATCCGCTCGACGAGGGTTTGATTGCATGGATGGAAGAGGGGGGACGCCGATGACCCCTGTCATTTTGCTGACCGGTTTTCTGGGCTCCGGCAAGACCACACTGTTGCAACGCCTGCTGCAAGACCCTTCGATGGAAGGGGCGGCGGTGCTGATCAACGAATTCGGTGAGGTGGGGCTGGATCACCATCTTCTGGATCGGATCGACGACAATGTGATCCTGCTGAAATCCGGCTGTATCTGTTGCACCGTGCGCGGTGAGGTGGCCGAAGCGCTCGGCAATCTTGACAGCCTGCGGGCGCGGGGCGAGATCGCCTTTGACCGCGTGGTGATCGAGACCACCGGGCTGGCCGATCCTTATCCGGTGCTGCAAACCCTGACCGCCCATCCGGTGCTGCGCTCGCATTTCACCAATGGCGGCGTGCTGACCACGGTCGATGCGGTCAATGCGACGCTTCAGGTCGACCACCGCGCCGAAGCCGTGCGCCAGATCGCGGCGGCGGATCGCATCGTCCTGACCAAGACCGACCTGGCGGAACCGGGGCAGGATCAGGCGCTGCGCGACCGTCTGGCGCGGATCAACCCGGCGGCGCGGATCGTGACCAGCGAGGCGCCGGTGGCGGAGATCCTTGGCGGCTTTGGTCCGGCGGCCTTTGCCGAGGGGCTGCTCGGCAGGAACGCACATGGTCACATCTGCGGGCCGGACTGTGGTCATGAGAGCCAGGATCACGCCCATCACCACCATGCGTCTCACGCCGCGCATCATCATGACGATATCCTTGGCGTGACAAGCTTTTCTCTCGTCATCGAGGATGAGATCAATTGGACTATGTTCGGAACCTGGCTTACACTGTTGCTGCATAAGCATGGCGATAGGATTTTCAGGGTGAAGGGCATTTTGGCGCTCGAAGGCGAAGACAGGCCGATTGCGGTCCATGGCGTGCAGCATCTCGTGCATGCGCCGACACATATGACGCATTGGCCGGAGGGGCCGCGACAGTCGCGTCTGGTGTTCATTCTCGAAGGGCTGTCGCCCGAACAGATCCGCCGCAGCTTTGCCGCGTTCATGGGACTCTCCGGGGTCCGGGCCGCCGCCTGATGACGGAACCGCTTCGCATCCTGACGACCGAAATCCAGCCGTGGCGCTTTCTCAAGGATCGCGCGGAGGCGGATCTCGGCTTTCCGCTGGAATTCATCGAGATGGATTTCAACAGCGCACAACGCACCGCCGCGCTCGATCCGTCGAGCTATGACATTTACGACCAGTGTTTCCATAATCTCGACATCGTCTGGTACTGGCGTGCGGTGCAGGCCATCGACACCCGCCGGATCAGCCATTGGAACGATCTCGACGAATTGTCGCGGATCATGGGCACGAGCGGGCGTCAGGCGCTGGGCGATGTGCCTGCTTCGCGCCTCTTCGTGCAGCACGACATGACCCTGTCCGACAGCCCGAGCGGGCGGATTTCCATGCTGCCGACCTTTTACAATTTCGACAGTTTCGGGGTTGAGACGTCGGGGCTCGATGTCGACCGCGATGTTCGAAGCTGGGCCGCGCTTCTCGATCCGCAATGGGCAGGGCGGGTGTCTCTGGTCGATGAACCGGCGATTGGCCTGTTCGATCTGGCGCTGGCTCTGTCGGCCTCCGGGCAGATGGAATTCGAGAACATGGGCAATATGTCCGTGGCGGAGATCGACGTCTTGGTCGCGCATGGTAAGAGCCTCATTCACTCCGGCCATCTGAGCCCGTTCTGGCTTCGGGCAAACGATCCGGTGGAGCGGTTTCTGGACGGCGAGCTTAAACTGGCTTCGATCTGGTCGCCGACGATCGTCGAGATGAAGCGGCGCGGTGTGCATGTGCGTCAGGCCCGCCCGATCGAAGGCTATCGTGCCTGGCATGGCGGGATGTGCCTGTCGCGCCTCCTGAAGGACGCAAAACTCGACAGGGCCTATGACTGGCTGAACTGGTATCTCGACGGCTATGCCGGTTCCGTGGTGGCCCGGCAGGGCTATTACATGTCCGTCTCCGAACGTGTGAAGGCGCATATGCCCCAGGCGGAATGGGATTATTGGTATGAGGGTCTCCCTGCGGCCCATGAACTGAACGATGTGGCCGGGCGCCCCGCGATCCGGGCGGGCGAAACCCGCTCCGGCGGTTCGCGTCAGGACCGGGCGCATCATATCGCGATCTGGAACTCGACCATGGATGAACACAATTACGTCGTGCGCCGCTGGAACGAACTTGTGGATCTCGCGGCGGGCAAGGCTCGTGTGCAGCGCCGCGCCAGTTGATGCGGCCTGTGATCTGCGGCTGCACAGCACAACACCCATAACAATCGCTTAACACCTATGGAAAGACACCGATGAAACATGTCGTCTTGATCGCCACGGGCGGAACCATCGCCTCCGCCGCCGATAAAACCGCAGGTGCCGTCAATGCCGGGTTGAGCGGCGAAACCTTGCTGGCAAGCCTGCACCAACCGCTCGAAGGCATCTCCGTCACGGTTGAGAATTTCGAGGCGGCGGGCAGCTATGCGCTCGATCTGGCGACCATTCACCGGCTTTGTGGCCGGATCGACGAGGTGCTCGCCGGGGACGATGTGGACGGCGTTGTCGTCACCCATGGCACCGACACGATGGAGGAAAGCGCCTTTCTCGCCTGGCTTCTGGTCAAAAGCGACAAGCCCGTGGTCTTCACCGGCGCGCAGCGCCATGCCGGACAGCCCGACACGGACGGTCCGCGCAACATCTTTGATGCGATCTGTGCCGCCGCAAGTGCCGATCTCACGGGCGTGGGGGCGGTGATCCTGTTCGAGGGCGACATCCATGGCGCGCGCTATGTCACCAAGGCCCATACCTCCCGCGTCGACACCTTCCGCTCCGTGGGGCTTGGCAAATTCGGAGAGGTGGATCACGGGCAGGTGCATCTCTACACCCGTCCGGCCAAGGCGCGTGTCGCGCTGGAGACCTCTGCGCTCGACCCGGATGTGGAGCTGATCGCGCTGGGCCTCGGGACTTCGCCCCGGCTGATGGAACTGGCGGGGCAGGCGGGGGCGACGGGGATCGTGCTCTCCGCCTTCGGACGGGGCAATGCCCCCAAAGGCTTCGCCGATGCCACGGCGCGTCTCGTCGCCTCGGGATGCCCGGTCGTGGTGGCGTCCCGCTGTCACGAAGGCCGCACGCAGGCGATTTACGGCAAGGACAGCGGCGGCGTCACGCTGCTGGCCCAAGGCGCGCTTCTGGCGGGGGATCTTTCCGCAGTGAAGGCCCGTTTGTTGCTCTCGGCGCTTGTGGGCAAGGGGCTGTCGGGCCCCGATCTTGCCGGGGCCTTCGCCGCAATTGCCGAGGCCTGAGCGCCTCTGACGCCCTCAGAGGTTGCGGGCGATGCGGGCCGTCACGACGGCGTTGAGGGTTTCGAGTTGCTTGGCCTTATCGGCTTGCGCCACCGCGTCCAGTGCATGAATGTCGTCCTGAAAGGCGGTGAAATTCCGGTCGAGCTCTTCGCCCGACAGCGGCTGACGCTCGTGCAGGTCGACGAAATGCTCGGCGCTGGTGGCAAGAAAATAGAAAGCGGCGGCGTGATCCGGTTCCTCGAGCGCGTGCGCGAAGGCGGCTTTCGAGGCGGCGGCATAGGCGTGGATGCCCCGGCCTTTTTCGGTGATCAGATCGAGGAGGAAAGTGAACATCGGTGTCTCCTTAGAACATCGGGTTTAGAATGTCAGGCTGCGCGCACCGCCATGAGCGGCCGACCAGTCGAGCGGGTTGTCGAGGAATGCGGCGATCATGTCGCGTTGTTCCGGGGTGAAACGGTCATGCGCGCGGGCCACGTCGAGAATGTCTTTCCAGGTGGCGAGCGCATGGAGCCGGATGCCCGCCTGCGCCATGGCCGTACGGGTTTCGGGGAAGATGTCGTACTGGAACAGCATGAACACGTCCTCGACGACCAGCCCCGCCGCCCGCAGAGCTTGGCAGAACCGCAGTTTCGAGGCGCCGTCGGTGGTCAGATCTTCCACGAGAAGCACGCGCTGACCGGTCTCCCAGAGCCCTTCGATCTGCGCCTCGGGGCCAAACCCCTGTGCGCGTTTGCGAACGTATTGCATCGGTAGGCCGGTCTCGCCGGCGATCCACGCGGCAAAGGGGATGCCGGCGGTTTCGGCACCTGCGATGGCGTCGATCCGGTCGCGCCCGATCTCCGCGTCGATCACCTCGGTGGCAAATCCCATAAGCTTTTCGCGCACGGCAGGGACGGAGATGACTTTGCGCACGTTGATATAGACCGGGCTTGCGATGCCCGATGACAGGATAAAAGGCCGCTCCCCTGCGACTTCGACGGCGCGAATGTCGAGAAGGGCAAGTGCCGTGCGCCGGGCGAAATCGGCACGGGTCTCGGGGCTCAAAGGCATCGTGGGTGTTGTCATCGTGAGGCCTCCAGAAAGGTTGAGAGAATGTCCACGCCCACCATGAAATCGGCGATCTCCATTGCCTCGTCGGGGTTGTGCGAACCGTTTCTGTTGCGCACGAAAACCATGCCGGAGGGCACGCCCGCCTGCGCGAAGATCGCGGCGTCATGGCCGCCGCCCGAGGCCATGGAAAACGCCTCACCGGTGACTTTCTCCATGGCTGTTTCCAATTTTGCGACCAGTTTCGGGTCCATGAGTGCCGGGGCAACCGCCACCTCCGGGCCAAGCTCGAAGCGCACGCCGCGGGAGCGCGCGATGTCGGCCATTTCGCCTTTGAGATAGGCGCGCATCCGGTCGAGCGTTTCGGTATCCTGCGAGCGGATGTCGAGGGAAAATCCGATCTCGTCGGGAATGCGGGCAATGGCATGGCGGGTCGGATCTGTGCCGATGACGCCCGAGGTCAGCACGAGGTCCTGACCGGTGTTGAGCAGGTGCTGCCAGGTGCCGTCGAGCCGGTGCATCAACTCGGCAAAGGCCAGCACCGGGTCATGGCGATAGGCGCGCGGCACGGCGCCGGAATGCCCGGCCTGACCGATGCAGCGACTGTCGCGATAGCGGAAATTGCCGCGAATGCCGGTGACGACGGCGGCGGGGATGTTGCGTTCGACCAGAAGCGGACCCTGTTCGATATGCAGTTCGAGATAGGCCTTAATCCGGCTCAGATCGCAGAGCGGCCGATGCGCCTTGACCGGTGCTGTGTCGATGCCGAGGTCTTCGAGATGCGCGCTGAGTGGCCGACCGTCGCCCTTATGTGCGGCGTTGAATTCCCCCTCGGGCAGAGTGCCGGTCAAAAGTTTCGAACCGATGTAACAGGCCCCGAACCACGCGCTTTCCTCGCCGCGCATCGCCAGAACCCGCACCGGACGGGACAGGTGGCGCTGTCCCCGGCGCGCGGCAATGAGGACGATCAGCCCGGCAATCACGCCCGCGAGCCCGTCGTAATTCCCGCCCATGGGAACGCTGTCCACATGGCTGCCAATGATGGTAAAGTTGTCTGAATCTTTGTGTTCTGGTAGTGAAAACAGAAGATTACGTCCCGCATCTTCAGTAACACACAAGCCTTCGGCGCGCGCGCGGGACGCGAGATAATCAAGCGTTTCCGTCTCGATAGAGGAAAAGGCCGGACGGCTGACACCGGCGACATCGCGGCTGAGCGCGCGAATGTCTTCGAACATCCCGGCCGCCAGATCGGCCAGTTCTTCTGTACGGTGGTGTTTCATTCGAACACCCCGGCTTCGGGCGCTTCGATGGAGCCAATGATCTCGTCGAGCGAGGCGATACCGCGCGTCGTCATCCAGTCCTCAAGCTCCGTGATGAGGCGGGCCATGACGGTCGGAGATTGGAACGTCGCGGTGCCGATTTGAACCGCGCTTGCGCCCGCGATGAGAAATTCCAAAATATCGTCGAGCGTGGAAATCCCGCCGCAACCGATCACCGGAATCTCGCAGGCGCGCGCGCATTGATAGGTCATCCTGAGCGCGATGGGTTTGATCGCGGGGCCGGACATGCCGCCCATGACATTGCCGAGGCGCGGGCGACGTGTGCCGATGTCGATGGACATGCCCAGCATGGTGTTGGCGGTGACGAGCGCGTCGGCGCCTGCGTTCTCGGCGGCGCGGGCCACCTCGACCGGCTCGCCGGTGTTGGGCGTGAGTTTCGCCCAGAGCGGCAGGTCGGTTTCCGCCCGCAGGCGGGTCACGACCTCATGCGTCGTGTCGGGGCGCATGGCAAAGGCGTTGCCGTCGGCTTCGATATTCGGGCAGGAGATATTCGCCTCAATCGCGGTGACGCCCGGCAGGCTGACCTCGGAACACAGTCTTGCGAACTCATCCATGGAATGCGCCGAGATCGACACCACGAGCGGGGCTTTGAACCCGGCCCAATAGGGCAGCATCTCATCGCGGAAATAGTCGATGCCCTTGGAGGGGATGCCGATGGCGTTGATCATGCCCGATTGCATGTCACAGACCCGCGGCGTCGGATTGCCCGCACGGGTGCCGTGCATGATGGTCTTGAGCACATGTGCGCCCAGCACATCGAGATCGAAGACATCGGCGAGGTCTTCGGAAAACGTGCCGGAGGCGGGCATGATCGGGTTTTGGAAGGTCAGCGCGCCGATGCGGGCGCTGAGATCAGGAGTGTGCAGGTCTTTCATTAGATCGCCTCCGAAATCGGGAACACGGGGCCTTCGCGGCAGACGCGGCGCTGGAGAATGCGGTCGCCGACCCGGAAACTGCGCACGCAGGCCTGACACATGCCGAGGCCGCAGGCCATTTGCTGCTCCATGGCGATCTCGCCGGGGATGCCGTATGTGTCGCCGAGGTCTTGCAACAGGCGCAACAGGCGCGAGGAGCCACAGGTGTAGAAGGCGTCCACTTCTCCACGGGTGATACGCGCCTCGATCAGCGGGCGCAGGGCCTCGGGCATGGAGCTGCCGTCCTCGTCATGCACCACGATCACCTCGGCGCCGTAGCTTTCGAACAGATCGACCGACATGGCCAAGTCCGGACGTCGCGCCGAACAGATCGCGGTCAGTTTGCGGCCCTTTTCCTGCGCCATACGGGCCAGAGGCGCGAGGGTGGCAAGGCCCACACCACGTGCAACCAGCATCAGATTTTGCCAGTTTTCGGGCATCGAGAACCCGTGGCCCAAGGGGCCGAGCACATTGAAGGCATCACCGGGACGCAGCGTGGCAAGGCCGCGCGTGCCCGCGCCCGCGATCTTGTAGAGGAATTCCAGACGGCCAGCGGCTTTGTCATAGCCGTAGATGCTCATCGGGCGGCGCAGGAAGGGGGTTTCCCCCTCGGGTGCCGGGCACAAGAGTTGGAAAAACTGCCCCGGTTGGCACTCGAGAATGGCCTCGGGCGCATCCAGAGTGAGCAGGCGATATTCGCCATTCACAGGGGTATTAGAGCGCACGACACAGGTGGCTTCGGCACAGCGGGGCCGAAGCCCCTGCGGAACAGGGACGGACACGGTGGTCGGAATGTGGGTCATTTGTCTGCCTCGGGTTAGCCGTAGATCAGCTTGGGAATGAAGAGGGAGATTTGCGGAATATAGGTGATCAGCAAGAGCACGATCAGGTTCACCAGCACGAAGGGCCAGACGCCGCGGATGATGTCGGCCACGGGTTTGTTCAGCGTCGAGGAGGCGACGAAGATGTCGAGACCGAAGGGCGGCGTGATCATCCCGAGGCTCACGTTCAGCGTCACCAGCATGCCGAAATGCACCGGGTCGATGCCGAAGCTCATGGCGACCGGGTAGAGCGGCGGCACCAGCACCAAAAGCGTCGAGTTCGGATCGATGAACATGCCCGCCACGAAGAACAGTACGTTGACGGCGATCAGGAAGGTGATCTTGCCCGCGCCAGAGGCCTCGAGAAATGCGATAATCTCATTCGGCACCTGCGCTAGTGTGACGAAGAAGGAAATCAGCCCGCCCATGGCCAGAAGCACGAAGATGATCGAGGTGTTGACGGCGCTGTCCTCGGTGATCTTGGCAAGGCCTTTGAGATCGAGCGCGCGGAACACGAACATCTCGACGAGGATCGCATAGACCACGCTGACGGCGGCGGCCTCCGTGGGCGTGATAAAGCCGGAATAGATGCCGCCCAGGATGATCACCGGCATGCCGAGCGCCCATTTCGCCTCCCAGATCGCTTTGAACCGCTCGGGCCAGGGCAGGCGCGCATCGTGCGTGACGCCGTCGCGCGCCGCCTGGATGCGGACATAGACGGAGAAGGCGAAGCCCAGAAGAACGCCGACGGCAAGACCGCCTGCGAAGAGTTTCGAGATCGAGGTTCCGGTGATCCAGCCATAGACAATGAGCGTGATCGAGGGCGGGATCAAAAGCGCGGTTTCGGCGGAGGAGACCAAAAGCCCGAGGCTGAATTTATCGGAATAGCCTGCGCGGCGCAGTTCCGGGTAGACCATGCGGCCCATGGCGGCGACCGTGGCGGGGGCGGAGCCGGAGACCGCGCCAAAGGCCATGGAGCCGCCGACGACGACATGACCCATGCCGCCTTTGGTGTGGCCGACAAGCGCCTTCACGACGGAGATCAGTTGTCTCGCGATCTGGCCGGAGCCCATGAGATTGGCCGCAAAGATAAAGAAGGGGATCGCCAGAAGCGTCGAATGGTCGATGCCGCCGACGATCTTCTGCACGACCGCCGCGTCGGGCAGGCGGGCGTAGAAGGCTTCTTTGTAGGCGAGGGCCGGGATGCTCAGCACGAGGAGCATTTCGAAGCCAGCCACCAAAAGGAGAATGGCCAGCACGATGATGAGGGCGAAGATCATTCGGTGGCCTCCTGATAGCGGTCGATGAGGCCCATAAGGCTGAGACCGTAGCGCAGCCCCAAGAGCAGGAAGCCCACGACGGGGGCGAGGTAGATCACGCCCATCGGCACACCGAGTGTGGGGGATTTCTGACCGGATTTGAGCACGAATTGCACAAGATCGAGCGCCAGCCACGCCACATAAAGGCTCACGCAAAGCCCAACGACATCAATGAGTTTCAGGAGTGCTTTGAGAAGTGGGGCGGGCAGGCGATCGCGCATATTGGTGATGCCCACATGTTTGCCCCGCTCAAGCGCCAGCCCAAGGGCCAGAAACACCAGAAACAGGTTCATGATCCGCACCGCTTCTTCGATCCAGGCGAAACGACTGGCAAACGTGCCGCCGATTTCTCGGGTCACGACCGAGCCGGTGTAGAGAAACACCATGATCAGGAATAGGGCGATGAGAACGGATCTTTCGACCGTTCGAAGCAGATTGAGAGCTTTCATGAGAGGGGCTTTCGATCACCGTGGAAAAACGTACTCCGCATCCATTTCAAAACGGATGCGGAGCGGAGAGACCCGGAAGGGGAACCGGGGCCGTCAGTTTCAGAGCTTGCCGTAGGCTTCGGTGTAGATGTCCAGCAGCGTCTGGCCCGCATCGCCGGTTTTGGCGACATAGGCGGCAGAGGCCGGACCGAACATCACGTCGCGGAACTCGGCGCGCTCGGCCTCGTCGGCGACGCGCACATTGGTGCCGGCTTCCTTGATGGTCTCAAGAGCGGCCTCGACGGCGGCGGCTTTGTGCGCGGTCAGCTCGGGGATCACCTCGGCGAAGGCGTCCTTGATGATGGTCTGGTAGTTTTCCGGCAGGCTGTCCCAGAACATCGGGTTGAAGAGGATCACATCCTCCATCGCGCCGTGATCGGAGACGACGAGGTTCTTTTGCACCTCGTAGAATTTCATCGCCTTGATGGTGTCGAGCGGGTTTTCCTCGCCGTCCACAACGCCGGTCTGGAGCGAGGTGTAAAGCTCACCGAACGGCAGCGCGATGGCGGAGGCACCCAAGGCGTTGAATTGTTCGATCAGGATCGAGCTATCCATGACGCGGAATTTCTGACCTGCGAAATCGCCAAGCGTGTCGAGCGGTTCGTTGGAGGTGAACTGTTTCTTGCCGTTGGGCCAGAGATCGATCGCCACCATGCCCTTGTCGGAGAAGCTGTCGAGAAGCGCCTGACCGAAGGGACCGTCGCGCAGGGCCGCGGCTTTGTCGGCGTCTTCGGGGATCAGGTAGGGGATGTCGAGGATCGACACCAGCGGATTGAAGCCGCCGAGGAAGGCGGCGGGGGCGACGGTCGCCTCAAGCGTACCAAGCTGCACGCCTTCGTTCATTTGGCGCTGGTTGCCGAGCTGCCCCTGCGGAAAGAGCTGGAATTCCACATCGCCGTCCGTGCGCTCGGAAACGAGTTCAGCCACCTTTTCGAGATAGATGTGGCGGCTTTGCTGCGTGCTTTCGAGATGGCCGATGCGGGCCACGTAGTCCTGCGCAAGCGCAGGGCTGGCCAGCGCCAGACCGGCCAGCAGCACGGCGGACAGAAGGGGTTTGGGTTGAGACATGGGGCGCTCCCGGTTGGTTTGGTTCTGGAAATCATAGACTCCCGAAAGCGGAGGGTAGGTCAATAAAAAAGTCTAAAAAATGAGACGAAATTTGATTTTGACCAGATGATTTAATTTAATGGTGAATTTTTGGGCGAATATTCAGGGTGTGAGGCCTTCTCTGGCGATCAAATTTTCAACATGCTCCGCCGCTTCCCGGCCTTTGAGGGAGCTGTTCCAGAGCCGTTCCGCAATGCCTTCATGCAACTCAAGGGCTTCGGGGGCGGAGGTAATCAGGCCAACGCCGATGCGGATGTTCGGGTTGTGGCCAAGGCGGAAGGGGCTGATCGTCAGGATCGAGCGTCCGGCCTGACGCATGATCTGGAAGGAGGTGGAGGGGATGGGTTCGCGAGCGACGCCGATCTGGATGCCGATGTCGGGTGCGCGCAGCATTTCGACGATATGTTCCACCTCGGTCAGCGCCATGCGGCGTCGGTGGTCGCGAATCTCGGGGGGCAATTCCGGGCTGCCCTCAAGACCCTCACGCAGGAATTTCCGAATGTCCGCATCCGAGATGATCGAGGCCAGAAGCGGGCGTCTCTGGGCGAAGCGCGCCTTTCTTTTTGCCAGAATGTCGAGGATTTTCGCAATGTCCTGCTGCTCTGAGCCGGGCACCGATTCACTCAGTACATCCTTGAGGACGCTGTCGTAGCGGTCGGTCGTGACCAGATAGGAAATCGGGCTGAACAGGCCGATGATCTGCTCGCAATCCTCCTCGATCTGGCGCATGCGCTCGAAAAAGCTGACGGCATTGTCGACATATTCGATGCCGACGCCGAGAAGGCTGGGCAGAGAAACGTGCAACTCATGGGCGATGGCTGCGAGCATGTCGATTTTGGCGATTTCACCCTTTTCGGCCCGGTAAAGGGCGGCGCGAGAAATGTTCAGCCGGGTCGCAAGCTCCTCCGGGGAGAGGTTGCGGCCGAGGCGATGTGCCTTGAGCCGTGCGCCGATGTCTTGGAAATTGATCTGGGTCTCTTCCACTCTGGACTCGCTGAAAATCTGCTTTGATGTGCTTTGCCAGATCGGAAAGCTGACAAAGAGGTTGTCTCAAACTTGAGACAACCATGGTTTGCGCGATGTCGCAAGGGTGATTTCGAAAGCGTCTCTGGTGAAAATTTCACCGAAAGTCCCGGAAAATGACCGTCGTGCGGAGCTGTGCGCGGTTCAGATCATACCGGACGTGCGTTTGATGTTTCGGCTGCGGTGAAGGCCATAAGGAAGGTTGCAACGGATGTTGCCTGCTGAGCCCTCTTCAACAATGCCGAGCGGTCTCATTCGGTTCCTGCAAAGTCAGGATGAAAGACCATAAAAGTCCGGCCCCCAGCATAAAACATAAAAAGAGCGCGGTTTCCCGCGCCCTTTTATTGATGATCTCGAGGTGGCGCCGTTCAGCCCGCCAGAAGTGCCGCGTTGCCGCCGGCCGCCGTGGTGTCGACGCAGAGGTGGCGTTCATGGGCGACATGGGCCTTGTCGGGCCGCGCCGTGATCAGGGGCAGGATCGCCCCATCGCGCGAGGCCAGCGCCTTGGCGAAGCTCCGCGCCGTCTCGGCATCGCCCCACCAGATCGCGGCGGAGAAGCCATCGAGCGCGGCAAGGTCTTTCGCGGAGAGCGTGCCGCCAAAGGCGATGGCGATCCCGCCCAGAGCCTCGACGGCCGCGGCCTGCGCCTTGGCAGCATCCGCCCCCGGTCCGAGGCAGAGCACGGCCGGGCGGGTGTAGAAGGCGAGACGGTTCATCTCACCGGTCGGCCCCGGCATCAGGCGCTCTTCGAGCTTGGTCTCAACCGGTTTGGCCAGCGCCTCGCGCAACGCCTTGAGATCGGCCCCACGCTCGAACTTGCCCGCCTCCGCAAGCCCCGGTTCGGGGGCGAAGAAACGGCCAAGATAGAGCGGGCCACCGGCTTTCGGACCGGTGCCGGAGAGACCCTCGCCGCCAAAGGGTTGCGAGCCGACGACCGCGCCGATCTGGTTGCGGTTGACGTAGATATTGCCGACGTGGATCGCCTCCGAGATGGTTTGCACCCGCTCGTCGATCCGCGTGTGCAGACCGAAGGTCAGGCCAAAGCCACGGGCGTTGACCTCGGCGACGATCTTGTCGAGATCGCGGGCCTTGAAGGTCGCGATGTGCAGAACCGGGCCGAAAATCTCGCGTTCGAGATCGTTGATGCCCGAAACTTTAAGCATCGTCGGCGCCACAAACATGCCCTCGGAAGGGGCGGCGATCTGGTGCATGATGCTGTTGGATTTCTGCGCCACATAGCCCGCGATCTCGTCGCGTGCTTCGCGGTCGATCACCGGGCCGACATCGGTGGTGAGATCCCACGGGTTGCCGACGGTGAGCTGGTCCATCGCGCCTTTGATCATCTCGATCACATGCGGCGCGCTGTCTTCTTGCAGGTAGAGGCAGCGCAGCGCGGAACAGCGCTGACCGGCGGATTGGAAGGACGAGGCCACGACATCGCGCACGGCCTGCTCGGAGAGCGCGGTCGAGTCGACGATCATCGCATTGAGCCCGCCGGTTTCGGCGATCAGCGGCGTGCCCGGTTCGAGATGCTCGGCCATGGTGCGGTTGATCCGCTGGGCCGTGTCGGTGGAGCCGGTGAAGACCACGCCTTTGACGCGCTTGTCCGAGGTCAGCGCCGCGCCGACGGTCGCGCCGCGCCCGGTCAGGAGTTGCAGCACCTCGCGCGGCACACCGGCCTCATGCATCAGGGCGATGGCTTTGGTGGCGATGATCGGCGTCTGTTCGGCAGGTTTCGCGAGAACGGCATTCCCGGCCATCAGCGCGGCAGAGATCTGGCCGGTGAAGATGGCGAGCGGGAAGTTCCACGGGCTGATCGCGGTCACAATGCCACGGGGCGCGCGCGGGTCGTTTTCGCCCTCCTGTGCGTAGTAACGCAGGAAATCGACCGCCTCGCGCACTTCGCCCACGGCGTCGAGCAGGGATTTCCCGGCTTCTTGTGCGAGGATGGCGAAGAGCACGCCGTAATTGGCCTCATAGAGATCGGCCACGCGGCGCAACACGGCGGCGCGCTCTGCGGCGGGGGCGGTCCAGCTGCGGGCGTTGTCGAGCGCGGCGTCGACGGTGGCTTTGTCGGCCTCAATCACTTCGCCGATGGTCTCGCCCGTGGCCGGATTGGTCACCGGTTGGGCCGTGCCGGTGGGGGCTTCGACGGTGAGCGGGTGCGCATTTGGCAGGGCCACATCGCGGGCGGCGAAAATCTCCGTTAAAACGCCATCGTCGGTGAGGTCCCAGCCTTTGGAATTGACGCGGTCGCCACCGAAGATTTGCGCCGGATGCACGAGGCCCGAGGGGGCTTTGGCGCTAGCCAAGGCTTCGAACGGGTCTTTCGCGATGTCTTCCGGGCGCACGCTTTCGTCGACGATCTGGTGCACGAAGGAGGAGTTCGCGCCGTTTTCCAACAGGCGACGGACGAGATAGGCCAGAAGATCGCGGTGCGCGCCGCAGGGGGCGTAGATGCGGCAATGGCCGCCGGTTTCCTTCAGCGTGATGTCATGCAGACGCTCGCCCATGCCGTGCAGGCGCTGGAACTCAAAGGGACGCCCCTCGGCAAGCTCCATGATGGTCGCAACCGTATGGGCGTTATGCGTGGCGAATTGCGGGAAGATGTGATCGCCCATGCCGAAGAGCTTCCGGGCGAGGCAGGCATAGGACACATCGGTCGCGGTTTTGGAGGTATAGAGCGGGAAGCCCGGCTGGCCGGTGACCTGCGCGAGTTTCATCTCCGTGTCCCAATAGGCACCTTTGACGAGGCGGATGTTGATCTTGCGATCATAGCGTTTCGCCATGTCGTAAAGCGCATCAATCGCCGGGGCGGCGCGTTTGCCGTAAGCCTGCACCACGACGCCGAAACCTTCCCACCCGGCGAGATAATCGTCGGAGAGCACCGCTTCGATCACCTTGAAGGAGATCACCAGACGGTCTTGTTCTTCGGCATCGACATGGAACCCGATGCCCGCGTCTTTCGCCTGACGGGCGAGGCGGGTCAGAACCGGCACAAGCTCGGACATCACGCGCGCTTCCTGCGCCACTTCATAGCGCGGGTGCAGGGCGGAGAATTTCACCGAAATGCCGGGGTTGTCGACGATCGTGTCATGGGCGGCATGTTTGCCGATTGCGGCGATGGCGTCGGCGTAATCCTTGGCGTAACGATCCGCATCGGCCTTGGTCCGGGCGGCTTCGCCCAGCATGTCGAAGGAATAGGTAAAGCCCTGTTTCTCGCGGGCCTCGCCGCGTTTCAACGCGCCTTCGATGGTCTCGCCCAAGACGAACTGACGGCCCATCTCCTTCATCGCGCGCCCGACGGCGGCGCGAATGACCGGCTCGCCCAGACGTTTGACCGCGCCGCGCAGCGTTCCCGCCACACCGGGTTGATTGTCGTCGAGCACCTTGCCGGTGAGCATCAAAGCCCAAGTGGAGGCGTTCACCAGCGAGGAGGCAGCAGTGCCGATGTGTTTGTTCCACTCCGATGGCGCGATCTTATCTTCGATCAGCGCGTCGATGGTAAAGCTGTCCGGCACGCGCAGCATGGCTTCGGCAAGACACATGAGCGCCACGCCTTCGCGGGTCGAGAGCCCGTATTCGGCAAGGAAATGCTCCATGAGCGTCGGTTTGGCCTCGGTACGGATGCGTTTCACGAGGGTCACGGCGCGGGCAGAAATGGCGGCGCGGGTTTCGGGCGAAATCGCGGCCTCGGTGATCAGCCGATCGAGCAACTGATTCTCAGGAGCGTATTTTGCGGCAAAGCCAAGGGCAGGGAAGGAGGGAGTAGCCATATTGACCTCTGGAGCTGGAGTTTCGCCACATGTACCGGATAATTTCTAGACGAAGGCTCTATTATTGGCGTAATAGTAGACGATATGACCTAAAATCAGGGAAGATTTAGTATGAATTTCGATTTGGACGCGACCAACCAGAAAATTCTCGAGGCACTCGTGGCCAACGCAAGAATCCCGATCACGGAACTGTCTAAAAAGGTAGGTCTGTCGAAGACGCCTGTGACCTATCGCATCAAACAGATGGAGGATCTCGGGTTGATCACCGGCTATCGGGCGATCCTCTCGCCGCTCAAGCTCGGGCTGACCAATGTGACCTATATCGAGGTGCGGGTTTCGGACACGCGCCAAAAGGCTTTGGAAGAGTTCAACGCGGCGGTGCGCAGTATTCCGGAGGTCGAAGAGTGCTATATGATCGCCGGGGGGTTCGACTACCAGATCAAGTTGCGCTCCCGCGATATGGCACATTATCGCGAGATCATGGCCGAGAAAATTTCCGCCCTGCCGTATATCAGTTCGACCACGAGCTACGTTGCCATGGAGGCCGTGGTGGAGCAGAGCTGGCTCAGTCTTTGATGGGCGCTTTGGGAGGTGCTGGGGCGCTTTCTGGCCCGGTGCCGGTGGGGGATTAAGACAAGGGTTTCATGCAGGAATTCGACGCGGTGCAGCGCTGATTTGTGCGGCTTTGCAGCATGTTAACCATAAAGGTGTATTTCAAATTATGGTTATATTGAGACATATCAACGCCGATTTTTGGGCTATGATGTAAAATATAGACGTTTAGCACAAACGGCTCTGATGTCTCTGCTGCGGGGGCTTTATAGGGATCAGGGTGACAGGAGGGGGAGATGGGCTCCAACGTGAAGCGGCTCGATCCGCAATTCAGTCTTGTATCCAGTGAACAGCATTTTGCACAAAGGGTTGTTCTTGTCGCGGGCGGTGCCGGGTTTATCGGCTCGAACCTGTGCCGACGGCTTCTGGCGCAGGGAAATCGGGTGATCTGCGTCGACAATCTGGAAACCGGACGCTTGTCGAATATTGGCGCGCTGATGTCGGAGCCGGACTTCCGATTTTTCCTGCATGACATCGTCGAGCCGTTCAGTATCAAGGGGCAGTTGGACCGGATTTACAATCTGGCTTGCCCGGCCTCGCCGCCGAAATACCAGAAAGACCCGATCCACACGTTCCAGACCTCGGTCATGGGGGCGCTCAATCTTCTTGAACTGGCATCGAAAAAAGGTGCGCGCGTGCTGCAATCCTCGACCTCCGAGGTCTATGGCGATCCGGATGTCTCGCCACAAAACGAGGAGTATCGCGGGCTGGTCAACACGATGGGGCCGCGGTCCTGCTATGACGAGGGCAAACGCGCCGCCGAAACCCTGTTCCACGATATGCATGTGACGCGCGGCGTCGATGTGCGCGTGGCGCGGATTTTCAACACCTACGGGCCGCGGATGGACCCGGAGGACGGGCGGGTGATCTCCAACTTCATCGTGCAGGCCCTCAAGGGCGAGCCGATGACGATTTACGGCACGGGCGAACAGACGCGCTCCTTCTGCTATATCGACGACATGCTCGAAGGGCTGATGGCGCTGATGGAATGCGAAACCTGCGGCGCTGTGCCGGTCAATCTCGGCAATCCGGGCGAGTTCACCATGAACGAGCTGTCGCGTCTGGTGCAAAAGATGATCCCGGGGCACGGCGGCGCGGTTTATTGCGATCTGCCGAAAGACGACCCGCGACAACGGCGTCCCGACATCACGCGGGCGAGAACCCTGCTGAACTGGGCGCCGCAAGTGTCGTTGCGCGCAGGGCTCGTGCCGACGGTGACGTATTTCAGCAAAGAGCTGGAATTGTCTCAGGAACAGGCTGGCTCCGGGAATGTGATCAATCTGCTCGCGGGGGGAGGTGCGGCATGACACAGATTTCGTCCACACCCACGCGCGTGCTCGTCACCGGCGGCGCGGGGTATATCGGGTCGCATTGCTGCAAGGCGCTGAGCCGGGCAGGGGTGGTGCCCGTGGTCTATGACAACCTGTCACGCGGGCATGCCGATGCAGTGCGTTGGGGGCCGCTTGTCAAAGGGGATATGCGTGACGAGGCGCACCTTGCGCAGGTGCTGAAAGACGAACGCATCGACGCGGTGATCCATTTTGCGGCTTTCGCCTATGTCGGCGAGAGCGTGCAGGAGCCGCAGATGTATTACGACAACAATGTCGGTGGCATGATCGGGCTTCTGGGGGCGATGCAGGAGGCGGGCGTCAAACGACTGGTGTTCTCCTCCTCCTGTGCCACTTACGGCGTGCCGGAGTGTGTCCCGATCGACGAGACCATGACGCAGGTGCCGATCAACCCCTATGGGCGCTCGAAGCTGATCTGCGAATGGATGATGGAAGATGCCGCCACGGCTTGGGGGCTGAACTTCGTTGCCCTGCGCTATTTCAACGCGGCGGGGTCGGACCCGGAGTTCGAGCTGTCCGAACGCCATGACCCGGAAACCCATCTTATTCCGCTGGCGCTGATGGCCGCCCAAGGCACCGGCGCGCCGCTTCAGGTTTTTGGTACGGATTACCCGACGCCGGATGGCACTTGTGTGCGCGATTACATTCATGTCAGCGATCTCGCGCGGGCCCATGTGCTCGCCCTCAATGCGCTGCGTGGAGGGGCGGGGCCGCTCAAGCTCAACCTCGGCACCGGCAAGGGGACGTCCGTGCAGGAGATCCTCGATGCGGTTGAGCGGGTGACGGGTCATGCCGTGCCGCATATCGACAGTCCGAGACGTGCGGGCGATCCGCCGGAACTGGTGGCCAATCCGTCCCGGGCGCATGAGGCGCTTGGTTTTGAGGCTCGGTGGAGACAGATCGACGAGATTGTCGGTCATGCCGCACCTTGGTTTGCTGAGAAACCCGCGGAGGCGCCGAAGGTCGCATGAGTGATGGTCAAGCCTGTGATGCCCAAACCCTCTGCCCAATCTGTGGAGCGCCCCGTGCCCCGGCACCCGGGCCTCGCGCCTCGACCGATGCTCGCCCCACTGTTCTCGCGAGGGCGCAGGCGTTGGTACGGCTTTCTGGCGGTGCTCTGGTTCTTGGCCTCTCTGTGGTTCTGGATCTGGTGGTTCGAACCCGCGCATGTGGGGGGCGTCGTCCGCTTCGGGTTGATCACCCTCGGTTTGGTCTGGGTCTGGAGCATGCAGGCCTATTTCATGGTGATCTTCCTCGCCGCACATCGCTCCGCCGCACCTGATCCCGTGCCGGGGGCTTACCGGGTGGCGATGATCGTGACGAAGACGCCCTCGGAACCCTTCGAGGTGATCCGGCCCACGCTCGAAGCGATGTTGGGGCAGGATTACCCCCATGACACATGGCTCGCCGACGAACAGCCGACACGCGAGGTCACCGACTGGTGTGCGGCCCATGGGGTGCATATCTCGTCGCGCCACGGACTTGCGGTTTATCACCAAAAGGAATGGCCGCGCCGGACCCGCTGCAAAGAAGGCAATCTGGCCTATTTCTACGACACATGGGGCTATCGGCTCTATGACATCGTCTCCCAGTTCGACTCGGATCATGTGCCGGGGCCCGGATACTTGCGCGAGATGGTACGGCCCTTTGCCGATCCGGAGGTGGGCTATGTCTCGGCTCCCTCGATCTGTGGTGCCAATGCCAAGGGGCACTGGGCGGCGCGCACCAGGCTTTATGTTGAGGCGGCATTCCATGGCATCTTTCAGGCGGGTTACACGCGTCTTCTGACGCCGATGTGCATCGGATCGCATTACGCGGTCCGGACGAAAGCGTTGAAAGAGGCGGGGGGGCTTGGACCGGAACTGGCGGAGGATCATTCCACCACCATGTTGATCTCGGCGGCCGGATGGCGCGGGGTTCATGCCATCGACGCGATCGCGCTGGGCGACGGGCCGACGACGCTGCCGGATCTGGTGACGCAGGAATTCCAGTGGTCGCGTTCGCTCGTCTCGCTCCTGCTGCGCTATACGCCCGATTACCTGCCGCAACTGCCGCTCCGGCTCAAGGCGCTCTTCCTGCTTTGCCAGCTCTGGTACGTGTTTTTCGCGTTGGCCATGGCCATGGCCTATGTCGCACCGGTTCTGGCGGTGCTGTTCGATTTCACTTATGCCGATGTCACGTATCCGTCCTTTATCGCCCATAGTTTCCCGATGGCGCTGATCCCGCTTGTGATCGTGCGGGGGCTGAAACGCGACGGGTTGTTGCGACCGATGAATGCGAAGATTCTCGCCTGGGAGAAAATCCTCTTCGTCGCCCTGCAATGGCCATGGGTGCTATGGGGCGTTGCCATGGCGGTGCGAGATCGGATCTCCGGGCATTTCGTGGATTTCCGCATCACGCCCAAGGGGGCTGCGGCGCAGGCCACCATGCCCATGCGGATCATCATGGTGTACGCGGTTCTGGCGCTGGGCGCGATCCTTCCGGTCATGCTGCGCGCGCATCTCGTGGTGGCGCCGGGGTTCTATCTTTTGACGCTGTTGAACGCGGTGATCTATGTGATCCTGCTCTCTGTGGCGATCCTTCACCACATTCGGGAAAACCGCATCAAATTGCGGAATTTTACCCCGAAACTGGCGCTGCAAAGTGCTGTTTTGATAATGATCATGGCGTTTTTCGCCAATTCTGTTATGCTGAGGGGACAGATGGGTCTCCTTGCCCTGTCTTACGGACTCGAGCCTCTGCAAGTCATGAAAGTCGAGTACGTGGTCGCCGGTGCGGGTCAGGGCCAACCGGGGGATGTGCATCTGGAATTCGCACCGGAATGGTTTGGGGACATAGCGCCCTGAAAGGGAGGGAGCGATGATGAACATGTCGACAAAACGGATGATGAAGGCGCTGGGCGCCGGTCTTGGGATAGGGGTCCTGTCGGGGCTTCTGAGTATGGGCTTTGCGCAATCGCCGCCGGGGCAGGTGCCGTTCGGGGCCTATGACCCGGACGGGGATTTCTCCCGCGACGGGGCTGTGACCGTCGAGCATTTGTTCCTGCCATGGGAGGACGTGTACCTTCCGTCGCTGAACGATGCCGATGCTTACGCGCTCGAACGTCAGCGCGCGCTTCTGGTGACGCTGGAGCCTTGGACTTGGTCCCGGAGCGAACGCAACACCGCGCGCTACCTGCGTGAGGGGATTTTCAACGGCACTTACGACGGCAACATGCATGCGGTCTGTCAGGTTCTGGGCACGCTGAAAAGCCCGGTGACGCTGCGGTTCATGCATGAGATGGACGACGAGAGCGGTCAGTTCATCTGGGCGGGCTGGGATCCGGACGATTACATTGCCGCCTACCGCCGGATGACGGATCTCTGCAAGGAAGACGCGCCGAACATCAACCTGATGTGGTCGCCTTTGGGCGATGAGAAAATGGCGCAATACTATCCGGGCGATGAGTATGCCGATCTGGTCGGTCTGTCGGTCTTTGGGCTTCAGGCCTGGGATCAGGCGAAATACGGTCATGACCGGACCTATGACGAGATTTTCGCACCGCGTTACGAACGCGCGCAGGCCTTTGGTAAACCGGTTGTGGTGGCCGAGTTGGGCTATGTCGGGCAGGCGGGGTACGTCGAGAACTGGAAGAACACCGTGCGGGTCGAAAACGCCGATTATCCGGCTTTGGTCGGTGTCGTCTACTTCAACTACCCGGAAGTCTACCCGTGGCCGGAAGGCTTTGGTCAGCCGGATTGGCGGATCAAAAATCAGGTTCTCAAATGACCTGATCATGGGCGTTTTGCTCTAAATTGCGACACAAGCAAATGGGCGGCGAAAAACCGCCCATTTCTTTTGTTCTGTGCAATCTTTTGAAGCTATTTGATTTTATCCGGATCACATCCGTCATTCGCGTCTGACACAATGCTGCCATGCTTGTGACGAACTCATGACCTTCTTGACCTGTAACCTCGTTTTTACCAATCACGGGGTAACGAGAGAACGACGGACCTGTCTCTGCCCCTGTGCTGGACGAGGCCGCGCAAAGGAGGCAGAGCAATGTTCGTGTTTACGAAATCTATTCCCCATGTGTGTCGCAAAGGCGTTCTATCCAGAGCGGTTCTGACCGCCGCCTTCGCAGTGGCCGTGATGGCCGCGGGCAATCCGGTATTGGCCTCGCAGACCGAAACGGGCGCGCAAAAGACTACGGTTGGCGGCAGCGGCAACACCCGGTTTGACTGGCTCGCGGCTGGCAAGGAGGTCGCGGCTGCCGACATGACCACGCCATCCCCGATGCCACAAGGTTCTGGCTCCTGGATCTGTTCACCCGCCGGATTCGGCAACCATTCCCGCTGTTATCGTCGCTGAGCACGACAGTTCGGCACGGCGCAGGTGGTTGCTTGCGTTCCGTTGTCTTTGTCGTGCGCATAGTCTGCGCGAACTCCGGGCGAAAACCGGAGACCTTCCTGTCGAATAGGCGGGCAATCTCAAGGGCGCAAAACAGAGTGTCTGTGGAGACAGGTGCTCTTTAATTCTATATCACTCTCCCTTTTGAACGGTATCGGGTCGGTTCCGTATGGCCTGTTTTTCTGGCTTGGTTCAGAGATATTCATAACAGAGCGCCGCACGACCGGGACGCTTCTTCAGTCAGATCTGGATGCTGAGACTGTGAAGGTTCGAGGTGAAGTGATTGCTTGAGGAGAAAGGTTCAGAACCAAGCGATTTCCCCGGAGTCGTCTTCCGAAAGGGCGAAAGGCGCGTCGATATTGTCGAATAACTTGTGAGCGAGATGGCGCAGCCGGATGACCTCGCTCAAAGGGTTGATTTCCACCAGCTCCTGTTCGGCCTGACCGGACAGATGCCCCATCACCCGTTGCAGATCGTCAAGCGTCTGATGCAGGCGGTCGATCGCCTGAAGGCTGCGTTGCACCGCCGGGGAGAGGCTTTTGGCTTCCGCAAGTGTCGGCCCCAGCGCAATCTGGACCTCCGCGGCCAAGATGACGAGCGTCACCATTTCGTCCTGAATGCGTTTGTTCAGCGTTTTCAGAGGAATGGACGCCGGTTCGGTCGAACTGTCTTGCGGCAGAGAATGTGCTGGGATCGGCGACATCAGAGTTTTCCCACGATGGCTTCTATTGCAGATCGCAGACCGTTCGGATCAAAGGGCTTCTTGAGAAAATTGTTCATGCCGAGACGTTTGCCCATGTCGATGATTTCACGATCGGCACGCCCGGTGATCAGCAGGAAGCCGATGCCGCGCGTGGGGCCGTTCGAGCGCAGGGCATGCAAAAGTTGCAGACCATCCATACCGGGCATGTTGTAATCGGAGATCACGAGATGCACCGGGGTGGTTGCGAGTTTTTGCAGGGCGGAAGGGCCATCCGCCGCGCTGGCGACGTTGCGAATGCCGAAAGAATCCAGAGCGTTGGTGATAAGCCCGCGGCTTGTGGACATATCATCGACGACCATGACTCGAAGTTGATCCCGCAGTGCCATCAGACCGTTCCTTTTGGGGCCTGCGCCTCAAGCGAAGGGAGGAGCAGAGCATTTTGCTTCGTTTTGTAGGTGGTGACGCCCGCATTTTCAAAAAGCGGTGCTGCACTCTCGCTCAGGCGCTCCGAGTGACCGAGCATTAACCAACCTCCGGGTTCGAGAATGTCGGCAAAGCGCCGGAATAGCCGGGCCTGCGTCTGTTCGTCGAAATAGATCACGACGTTGCGGCAGAAAATCAGATCGAATTTGCCCTTCATGGGCCAGTCGGCATGCAGATTGAGCTGACGGAACGCGACCATGTTCCTGACGTCCGATTTGAGCGTCAGTGCGGTTTCGCCCTCCTGTTCGGAGGATGTGCAGAAAGCCTTGATCATCTCATCGCTCAACCCCGTGGTCAGAGACCCGATATACTGCGCGCTTTTCGCCCGCACGAGGACCTCGGGGTCGATATCTGTCGCCAGAATCTTGAGATCCTTCTTGGCGAGGTCCGGGGCTTCCTTGAGGATCGTCATCGCAATGGAATATGGTTCCTGCCCGTTCGAGCAGCCTGCCGACCAGATCCGCGCTTTGCCCCCGGTCGCAAGCTTCTTGCGGAGATGCGGAATGATGGTGGTACTCAGATAGTCAAAGTGATGGTTTTCCCGAAAGAAATGCGACACGTTCGTGGTCAGTGCGGAGATGAAACTCTCCATCTCCTGCTTGTCCATGGAGGTCTCGAGGAAATCCAGGTAGGCGTCGAAGCTCGGGATGTTCAGGGCGCGCAGACGGCGGCTCAGGCGAGATTTCACCATCGAGACCTTGGATTGCGCAAGCACGATGCCTGCCTCTCTGGCCGCAATGGCGACGATCCGCGCAAAGGCACGATCCGAGATGGAGCTTGCCATTTTGGGACGGCCGCTTATGGAGGACAATTCGCTCAAGCGACCTCCTCGCCCTGCGGAGGCATGACGGCTTCCAGATCGAGAATACGGATCATCCGTCCGTCCACGATGGTGAGGGCAGATACGAAGGTGCGAGCGTCATCTGCGGCGAGATCAGGCGGCGGCTGCATCTCCTCGGAGGGAATGGCGAGAATATCGGACACGGCATCGACCATAAGACCAACGGTGCGTTCTCCGAGATCGACCACGATGATGACGTTGCGTTCGGAATCCTCACCGGTCTGCAATCCGAGGCGCGCCGACAGATCGATGATCGGCAATACGGTGCCGCGCAGGTTGATGACCCCTTTGACGAAGAAGGGGGCATGCGGCAGGGACGTCGCCTTGGCGGAGCCGCGAATTTCGCGCACGGACATGATGTCCACCGAGTAGTCCTGACCGCCAACGCGGAATGACAAGAGTTCGATAGACGATGAGGAAGTCAGTTTGTCGTTGTCGGTCATTGTCTTATCCTACATGAGCATGTTGGGGGGCGCGGGGACGGGTGCGACCGGAGGCCTGACTGACCAGATCGGTCGGATCGAGAATGAGTGCGATCTGCCCGTCGCCGAGGATGGTGGCGGCGGCGATGCCGGGGACACGGCCGTAACTGCCCTCGAGCCCCTTGATGACAACCTGACGTTGATCTTCGATCGCATCCACGGCCAGAGCCGCGCGGTTGCCGTCCTCCTGTCCGATCAAGAGAACGATGCCACCGACATAGCTCTCCTGCGGTGTGCGATAGCCAAGCTCCGCGCCGAGATCGAGCAGGGGGACAAAGCCGCCGCGGATCTGAACGACGTGGGTTTCCGGGCCAAGCGCCTTGACGTCGTCATCGGTGAGCGTGAGTGTTTCGAGAATGGCGTTGAGCGGGACGACGAGGGTCTCGTCGGCCACCCGCACCACCATGCCATCGAGCACAGCGAGAGTGAGGGGCAGGGAAATCGAGAAGGTTGTGCCTTTACCTTCTTGAGATGTGATCGTGATCCGGCCGCCGAGCGCCTGAATGGAGCTTTTGACCACATCCATACCGACTCCACGACCGGAGAGATTCGAAATCTCTTGCGCCGTGGAGAAACCGGGCAGGAACAAAAGGTTGTCGATATCGCCATCGGTCAATTGCGCATCAGCGGGGATGAGGCCCTTTTCGATGGCTTTCGCCTTCACGCGCTCGCGGTTGATACCAGCGCCATCATCGCTGACTTCGATCACGATGCGACCGGAGCGGTGTTGCGCCGTGAGCATCACGTGACCCTCGCGGGATTTGCCTGCGGCAAGACGTTTTTCGGGGTTCTCGAGCCCGTGATCGACCGCGTTGCGGATCATATGGGTGAGCGGGTCGGCGAGGCGTTCGATCACGGTCTTGTCGACCTCGGTGTTTTCGCCATCTGTATGCAGGCGCACTTCCTTGCCAACGGAAGCGGAGGATTCGCGGACGATCCGGCCCATGCGCTGGAACAGGGATTTGATCGGCTGGGCGCGGATCATCATCACAGATTCCTGAATGTCGCGCGTGAGTTGCAGGAATTCTTCAAGACCCGTTGAGACCGGTGAGTTCGGCGGAAGGCCAGCCTCAGTCACCGATTGGCTGAGCATGGCCTGATTGATGACGAGTTCGCCGACGAGGTTTACCAGCCGGTCGATGCGTTCGAGATCCACCCGCACCGTAGCGCGCGGTTGTGTCGGGGTGCCGGTGGTTTTTGCCGGGGCCGCACCCTCGGCGGGCGTGCTCTCGACATGTTTGGCGTGCTCTTCGTCATCGAGCGTTTCGGGGGCAACCATCGCTGTCACGGGTTTCGCCGGGGGCAGAGGTGCAGGAGGGGGGGCAGCGACAGGAGAAGACGGCTCCAGAGGCGGCAAGGGGGGCAGAACTTGGGCCACTGCGACCGGAGCGGCTGTCGCCGGTGCGGTGCTGGCCGAAAGCGGCGTGATGTCGAGCTGGCACAGCCCGTCGACGAATTCGAACACCTCGCGCACGGCCTGTTCGCTTTCTTCGGTATGAACGGTCAGGGTCCAGGACAGGTGTCCGATGTCGGCATCGATCCGGTTGAGAGCGGGCAGGGAGGTTGCGTGACAGGTCACGGCCAGATCGCCAAGGTCGCGCAGGGCGCGGAAGAGATACAGCGGTTCATTGCCCGAGACATAGAGTGCGGGCTCGGGTTTGAAGAAGACGATGAAACCTTTGCTGCCAGCGATCGATTCACTGGTAGGAAGTGGTTCGGTCAACGGAAGAGTGTCCTCGTCCGGTCCGGCCATGGGCAGGGTGGAGAGATTGGGAAAATCTGGCAGATTGGGAAGTCCAGGCAGGCCTGCATCGCCCTCGAAATCCAGAGACAAATCCAGTGACAGGGTGGCCGGGGTGAAATCGAGATCCTCTTCGGATTCGTCTTCGACGCCGACGAGTTTTTCGAGTTTTTCCAGCACCGGATCGGTCACGTCGGAGGCGACGACGTCATCGTCCCGGGCGGCACGCACGAGATCTCCCAGCACATCGGCGCAGGTGAAAAAGAGCCGGATCGCCTCACCATCCGGATGAAAACGCCCGGCGCGCACCTCATCCATCGCGGTCTCGAACCGATGGGCGAAATGGACGAGATCGTCGAGTCCGAAAGCCCCGGCGCCGCCTTTGATCGAATGCACGGCACGGAACACGATGTTGATCGTTTCCGGGTCGGTGTCGCCGTCATCCATCAGTTGCAGGCCATCCTGGAGGCTTTCCAGAAGTTCTTCGCATTCGATGAAGAAGGAGGCGCGGATTTCTGCCATCGGGTCGGACATGGGAACCTCTTAACCAGCCACCATTTGGAGAGCTTTGACGAGTTTGGCGGGGTCGAACGGCTTGACGATCCAGCCGGTGGCACCGGCGGCGCGGGCCTTGGCCTTGAGTTCGTCGGCGCTCTCTGTCGTGAGCACAAGGATCGGGATGCGGCTCCATTTGTCTTCGGAGCGCACGGCGTCGATGAAACCGAACCCGTCCATACGTGGCATGTTGATGTCGGTGATGATCACGTCGGGCTCGATGTCTTCGAGCACTTCGAGCCCGTGAATGCCGTCTTCGGCGAGATGGGCGGTAAAGCCCGCCGATGACAGGGCGAGATTGAGCATGTCGCGCATGGTGCGGCTGTCGTCGACAGCGAGAACTTCCAGACTCATGTCCAGGCCTCCGGTTGGGTCAGGGTTTCGGGGGTAAAGCCAAAGAGGCCAAGCATATCGATGCAGTTGTCGGAGGCATGGGCCAATCGCGTGGTCTTGCCTTGTGCCGCGCGCGTCTTGATGGCGGAGAGGATCACCTGAAGCGGCAGGGTGCCGAGATGACGGACATTGCCGGCATCGATCACCAGTGTATCGTCGGTGATGGCGGTGAGCTCCGCCAACAGGGGAGCCACGGATTGATAATCGAGCCGGTCGTGGAGTTGCACATGTGTGGTCATGTGCGCACGCCTTTTTTACGGCAGGGGTGAGACATCTCGAATTTCCCTTACAACTGCGGTCACGAGACCTTGTGTAAGGGCAAGGGAGTTAAAACGAGGTTACGTGCCTCGATTTTTATAGGCGCCGCGAAAATCTACGACAAATCGTGCGGATATTTTTGAAATACACTTTATAATAAGGGGTTATGGGTAGATGTTGTGCATGTGCGAGGCACATCCCGTAAGCGCCGCATAGTCGTCTTCGATCACGGAGACGGAAAAATTCTTCATGAAACCGGCAAAGCGTCCCTTATCGCGAAACGCCTCATCAAATCCGAAATGATCGAGGTAAGGCGCGATGTGACGGGCTACGCCGCCGACAAGGTAAATGCCGCCGAAGGGCAGTTGGATGAGTGCAAGGTTTCCGGCCACGGTGCCGAGCATATGGACGAAGAGCCGGGCGGCCTCGGTGGCGATGGCATCCTTGCCGCTCTCGACACCGGCCATGATGTCGGCTGCGGATTTCTCGCGCGGAGTTCCGGCCTCGGTGCCGAGGAACAGGTAGGTGCGTTCGAGGCCACGGCCGGAAAGCACGTCCTCGATGGCGGGAAACCCGTGCGCGGTCTCGACGAATGCGCAGAGCTTGAGCTCATGCGCGGTGCGGATCGGCAGATTGGCGTGACCGCTCTCGGAGGGGGCGACGAACCGGCCGGTTTCGGTTTCGAACACCGGAGAGGCGTTAAAGCCGGTGCCGATGCCGATCACCAGACGCACGGCTTGCGAGGGGGCGGCAGGGGCCTCGATCACCGGGCGGATGTTCTCTGGTGCGATCAGGCCCAAAGCGTGGCCCTGCGCCTGCAAATCGTTGAGAATGGAAACATGTTCGGCTTGCGTGGCCCGTTTGAGCGTGTCGCGGTCGATGGTCCAGTCGAGATTGGTCATCGTGCCGACCCCGTCGCGCACCGGACCGGCGAGCGCCACGCAGGCACCCTTGCAATCCACGCCGCCCTCATCCTCGACATATTGCCGCAAGACGCTTTCGAGCCCTGGAAACTTGCGGTTCGAATAGCGCCGGATCGTCTCCGGCAACAGGCTTACGCCGTCGGCCAGTGCCACACGGGTATTGGTCCCGCCAATGTCGGCCACGAGGGTGAGAGTGTCGGCGGGGTGTTGCGGCATGGCTCAGGTCCGTTCCAGAAGGTCTTTCAACATGTGATACGAGGCTTTGGGGGTGCGTTTCAACGTGTCAAAATCCACATGCACGATCCCGAAGCGCCGCTCATAGCCGAAGGCCCATTCGTAATTGTCCAGAAGCGACCAGTAGAAGAAGCCCTTGAGGTTGACACCGTCCGCAATGGCACGCTGCATCGCCGCCATATGGTCACGGATAAAGCCGCAGCGCTCCGGGTCGTCCACGACGCCATTGCGCAGGTGATCGTCCCAGGCCATGCCGTTTTCCGTCACCATCATCGGCAGATCGCCGACATAGCTCTCCTTGAGCCGCAACAGCAGCGCCTCAAGCCCCTCCGGGCAGATCTCCCAGCCCATCTGGGTGGTGGCGAGATGACCCTGCGTCGGGGCGGTCGAAGGCCAGGGGCTCTCCGGATCATGGGCCACAAGATTGCGGGTGTAATAATTGACGCCGAGCCAGTCGATCGGGCGCGAGATCGCCTTGAGATCTTCCTGCCAGCCATGCGGCAGATGTGGCTCAAGCCCTTCGAGTGCCTCTTTCGGATAGCGCCCCTTGGCGATGGCCTCGATGAACCAACGATTGTGGGTGGCGTCTTGTGTGGCGGCGGCCCGAATGTCTTTCGGCTCATCCGTAGCGGGCTGGGTGTGCTCGAAATTCAGCACGATGCCGAGGTTGTTGCGGCCATGGGCACGCAGGCGGGCGACGGCTTCGGCATGGGCCTTGAGCACGTAATGCATGGAGCGTGCAGCGGCGCGGATGTTGCGCAGACCCGGCGCATGATGGCCCAGCAGATGCGACAGGTAAGAGACGCACCACGGTTCGTTGATCGTGGCGTAGGTGGCGACCCGGTCGCCGATCCGGTCGTCGATCACTTCGACGAAATCGCCGAACCAGCGCGCGATGGACGGGTTGGTCCAGCCGCCGAGATCGGAAAGTGCTGCGGGCAGTTCCCAGTGATAGAGCGTGACATGCGGCTCCAGCCCGCGCTCGAGGATCGCGTCGGTCAGGCGGTCGTAATAATCGAGCCCCTCGCGATTGACCGCGCCGCGACCTTCGGGGATCACCCGCGCCCAACTCGTGGAAAACCGGTAGGCGTCGAAATTCCCGGCCTTCAGAATGTCCATGTCCTCGTCGTAGCGATGATACTGGTCGCAGGCCCGCGCGCCGTCTTCGGCCCTAAGCACGTTGCCGGGGGTGGCGGCAAAGCTGTCCCAGTGGCAGGGACCCGCACCGCCGAATTTATGGCCTTCGACTTGATAGGCGGCGGTGGCGGCACCGAACAGGAAACCGTCGGGGAAATCTTTGCGGGTGAGCGAGGGGGACGGGGTCATCGGATGCTCCATCTGTGAAGGGCTAACTGCGCTTATAGTGGGAAGGCGCAGGGGCAAACAAGATCAAAGCGCTTTGAATTTTGCGCTAACCGCATCGGGGCCGGTCGTGCAATGATCTGGCGCAAGGGGCTGTTTGGTTATTTGGGGGCGGGGCCGGTTGTATGGCCGATGAGCAGATCCGCATCGAGCAATTCGTGGCGCGGCGGGCGCTCGGGGTGGGCGATCTGGTCGAGCAGCATCTCCGCACAGATCCGCCCGGCAAGTTTTACCGAGGAGCGGGTGGCGGTGTAGATCGGTTCTGAACTGCCGTTGCGCATATAGGACAGCTCGTCGTCATGCACGATCAGCGACACATCCTTGCCGATCCGCAAGTCCAGCGTGTCGAGCGCGCGGCGCACGCCGTAACCGATGATAATTGACGAGGCCAGTAGCGCAGTCGGCGGTTCGGGCAGGCTCAGAACCTTCATCGTTGCGACATAGCCGAATTCCTCGGTCATCTCGGCGCTGTGGCACAGGGCCGGATCTTCCGCGATCCCGGCGGCTTCGAGGGCAGCGCGATAGCCTTCGCGGCGCTTGGCGGCGAAGTCCATCGCCTCCAGCCCGTTCAGCAAGCCGATCCGCCGGTGCCCGAGGTCGATGAGGAAGTGTGTCGCCCGCTCGAAGGCGCGCAGGTTGTTCATGTCAATCCAGGCATAGTCGTTTTCATCGGCGCTTCCGGAGCGGCCATGTACGACGAAAGGCATGCCGATATCGCGTAACAACTTGATTCTGGGGTCATCTGCCTTGGGGCCATGGACGATCACCCCATCGACCGAGCCTTTGGCCGCGATCTTGCGATAGGCGTCGGCCTCGCCGCTGTCGGGCACCACGGTCAACAGCATGTCGATGTTTTCGCGCGAGTAAATCTCGGCGGCACCCGCGATGAAATCGGCGAAAACCGGGTTGACCATCTCATGGCCTTTAGAGAGCGGGATGATATGGCCGACGGCGTGATTGCGTCCGGTGGCGAGCCCTCGGGCGCGCGGGTTTGGAGCGTAATTGTGTTTACGGGCGGCTTTCATGACCTTTTGCCGCGTGGCTTCGGAGACCTCCGGGTATCCGTTGAGGGCGCGGGAGACTGTCGTCTGGGACAGGCCGAGCAGGGTGGAAAGCTCTTTGAGGTTCATGTGATCCCCGTTGATGGTATTGCGTCGCGTGAGCCACAGGGCGCTGTGGTGTGGTCCGTGATATCCCACCACGCTAGACCGAGGTCGGGGCGAAGGTAAAGATGGGAGTTTCGGCCGAGCCGTCATGCTCGGTGATGTCATCGCAAGCTGACGTTGCGGAAGTGTTACAAGTTATATTCTGTGCCGTGAAGTCCTCTTGATCCGTGTCATTGACTTTTGGGGGGGGCTTCCGGCAGGGTGGGGTGGTCAAAGCGCTTTGACGTCCATGGAAGTGATTGATTTTCGGGCTGATAGCGCTAAGATTTCCTCACCCGGGTCCGGGTATGAAAACTGGGAGGTTTTACATGAAAAAGACACTTATGACCGGTGCTGCAACGCTCGCCCTTATGGCTGGAGGCGCGCAGGCACAGGATCTGACCATTGCCGGTCCGTGGATCGGCGCCGACCAGGAAATGGTCGAGAAGGTCCTTGAGCTTTTTGAAGAACAGAGCGGTCTCGATGTCGCCTATGTCGGCTCCGACAGTTTTGAACAGCAGATCGTGATCGACGCCGAAGCGGGCTCCGCGCCCAACATCGCCGTCTTCCCGCAGCCGGGTCTCGCGGCAGATATGGCGAAGCGTGGCTTTCTGACGCCGCTTGGCGATGATGTGGAAAACTGGGTGCGCGACAATTACGCCGCCGGTGAATCCTGGGTCGATCTCGGCACGTCTGTGGGGCCCGACGGAACCCCGGCGCTTTACGGCTTTTTCTATAAGGTCGATCTGAAATCTCTGGTCTGGTACGTGCCGGAAAACTTCGAGGATGCGGGCTATGATGTGCCGACCTCGATGGAAGAGCTGAAAGCGCTCACCGAACAGATCGTTGCCGATGGCGAGACGCCCTGGTGTATCGGTCTGGGCTCCGGCGCTGCGACCGGCTGGCCTGCCACCGATTGGGTCGAGGACATGATGCTGCGCACGCAGCCGCCCGAAGTCTATGACGGTTGGGTTTCCAACGAGGTGAAATTCGACGATCCGCGTGTGGTCGCCGCGATCGAGGAATTCGGCTGGTTCGCTCGCAATGACGCTTTCGTCTCCGGCGGGGCCTCCGCCGTAGCCTCGACCGACTTCCGCGACAGCCCGAAAGGTCTCTTCACCTCGCCGCCGCAGTGCTACATGCACCGCATGGCCTCCTTCATTCCGGCCTATTTCCCGGAAGGCACCGTCGAGGGGGAGGACGTCGATTTCTTCTACTTCCCGTCCTATGCTGAAAAAGATCTCGGCAACCCGGTTTTGGGCGCAGGGACGCTTTGGGCGATCACCAATGACAGCCCGGCGGCGCATCAGTTCATCGAATTCCTCGAAACACCTGAGGCGCATGAAGTCTGGATGTCGCAAAAAGGCTTCCTGACCCCGCATAAAGGCGTCGATGCGTCGAAATTCGGCGATCCGGCGACGGCTGCGATGAACGAGATCCTGCTCGGCGCGACCACCTTCCGCTTCGACGGCTCCGACCTGATGCCGGGCGGCGTGGGCGCAGGCTCCTTCTGGACCGGCATGGTCGATTACTCCGGCGGCAAATCCGCCGAGGATGTCGCCAAGTCGATCCAGGCCTCCTGGGATGCGCTGAAATAATCGGCGTCTAAGCCCAAAAGGCTCTCCGGCCCTTCGGGGCCGGTGACTTTCACGTCCGCCCCGCTCAAGATGGCCCCCGGTTCGGGGAGAAACGGTCAGGCGGGGAGGGCAGGTCCGGTCAGGAGACCGCGGCGCGACAGATCGAAGGGGAGAGAGACAATGCATCCGGCTTTTCAGGGTCTTCTGACCATCGCCATCGGCGTCGGCGCCTGTATCGGCTATTTCTATTTTTCCAATATCATTCTCGACAAGGTGATCTTCCCGGCGCGCAGCTTAAGTATGCTGGCGGCCAAGCGGTATCGTTCGATTGGTTATGCTGGCGTTGCACTCGTGATATTGGCCATCGTCTTAATTGTAGTGAAACCTTTTCCGCTTTGGACTTTGCAGTCTTGGGGCGGTTACTCCTCAATCGTTGCCGTTCTCGGCTTAGCTGCACTTCTGATTATCTCTGTACGGTTCGTTTTTCCGCATTCAGGAAGAACAGCAGGAGAAAATATCAACCGGGCGAATCTTGTCCGGCCCTGGCTCTTCCTGCTGCCGGGGCTGTTGGCGCTTGGGCTGTATCTTGCCTATCCGGTGATCGAGACACTCAGATTGTCTCTCACCGATCGCGATCTCGGCGGGGCTTATGTCGGGCTCGAGAATTACCGCAAGATGTCGAACGACCCGAAATTCTGGGAGGCGATGCGCAACAATGCCTTCTGGCTTCTGGTCGTTCCGGCGATGTCCACCGGTTTCGGGCTTTTGGTGGCGCAACTCACCGACCGCATCCGCTGGGGTTCCATCGCCAAATCTCTGATCTTCATGCCGATGGCGATTTCCTTTGTCGGCGCGGCGGTGATCTGGAAACTCGTGTATGATGCCCGGCCTCTGGGCACGGAACAGATCGGTATCCTGAACGCGATCTACCTTGGCCTCGGGGGGGCGGAGCCGATCAACTGGCTGACCCTGCCGTTCTGGAACAACTTCTTTCTCATGGTGGTGCTGATCTGGATTCAGACCGGGTTCGCCATGGTGATCCTCTCGGCGGCGCTCAGAGGCGTGCCTGAGGAAACCATCGAGGCGGCTATTGTCGACGGGGCCAACCCGTTCCAGATCTTTTTCCGCATCAAAGTGCCGCAGATCATGGGAACCATCGTCGTGGTCTGGACCACGATCACGATCACCGTGTTGAAAGTCTTCGATATCGTCTTCGCCATGACCAACGGCCAATGGGAGACACAGGTTCTCGCGAATTACATGTACGACCAACTGTTCCGCGCTCGCGACTGGGGCGTCGGTTCGGCGGCGGCCATGGTGATCATGTTGCTGGTGACGCCGATCTTGGTTTGGAACGTTTACAACGCACGCAAAGAGATGCGGTAAGGGAGCGGGATCATGGACAATATCGCTGGCAAGAAACCCGCATTGATCTGGGCCACGCATCTTTCGGTCGCGCTTTTGGTCTTTCTTTGGCTCTTCCCGACGGTCGGGCTGTTCGTTTCGTCTTTCCGCACCGCCGACCAGATCTCCAGTTCCGGCTGGTGGAAGGCGCTGTTCCCGCAGGTGCAGAACACGATGATCCGCACCGCGTCGCCCGAGACGCAGCAGCAGATCGATGGAAAATATGTGATCGAGGGCAATCTTTTCGCTGAAGAAGGTGCCAAGGCGGGCGAGATCTCCGTCTGGGGAACGACTTCACGGTCCATCGACGCCTATAAGGCCGGAGACACCGCCGATCTGGGCGAAGACGGTTTGTTGACGGTCGAGGTGAACGGTGATTACCGGCTGGTGGGGGACTCGGAATATACCGGCTCGCGCGGCGAACGCGTGTTCCTGACCGCGAAAACGCTGCCGAGCTTTACTCTGGAAAACTACCGCACGGTGCTGTTCTCGGGCAAAGCCACAGACAAGATGGGCAAGGCCTTCATCAACACCTTCACCGTGACGATCCCGGCGACCGTCATTCCGATCCTGATCGCGGCTTTTGCAGCCTATGCTTTGGCGTGGATGGATTTCCGGGGGCGCGCATTTCTGATTGCGGTGATCGTCGGGCTTCTCGTGGTGCCGCTGCAACTGGCGCTCATTCCGCTTCTGTCCTTTCACGGCGCGGTCGTCGAATGGTTTGTCGACCTCGTCGGCACGCCGATGGCCGACAACGCCCGGCGCTTTGCCGAGGTGGGGAGCATCGGGCGGCTTTTGGGCTTTGAGCCGGGCGATACGATCAATTCCAAGGGCTATCTTGGGGTTTGGGCGGCGCATACAGGCTTCGGTCTGCCGCTCGCGATCTATCTGCTGCGCAACTATATGGTCGGCCTGCCGAAAGACATCATCGAGAACGCCCGCGTCGACGGGGCGACGGATTTCCAGATTTTCACGAAAATCATCCTGCCGCTCTCGTTCCCCGCGCTCGCCTCTTTTGCGATCTTCCAGTTCCTCTGGACATGGAACGATCTTCTCGTGGCGCTCGTCTTCCTGATCGACAGCTCCGGCGACACCACAGTGATGACGCGCCAGATCGTCGAACTTCTGGGTACGCGCGGCGGCAATTGGGAAATCCTCGCGACCGCAGCCTTCGTGTCGATCGCCGTGCCACTGACCGTCTTCTTTTTCATGCAGAAATATCTCGTGCGCGGCCTTCTGGCCGGGTCCGTGAAGTAACAAAAGAGCAAAATCATGAACGCATCTTCTTCTTCCTCCGCAGGCTTCACCCGTGACAAAGACTGGTGGCGCGGCGCTGTCATCTATCAGATCTACCCGCGCTCGTTTCAGGATAGCAACGGCGACGGGATCGGCGATCTTCTGGGCATTGTGAACCGCCTGCCGTACATCGCCTCTCTGGGCGTGGACGCGATCTGGATTTCGCCCTTCTTCACCTCGCCGATGAAGGATTTCGGCTATGACGTGTCAGATTATTGCGACGTCGATCCGATGTTCGGCACTTTGGCCGATTTCGACGCGGTGATCGACACGGCGCACAGCCTCGGCGTCAAGGTGATGATCGACCTCGTGCTGTCGCACACCTCGGATCAACACCCGTGGTTTGCGGAAAGCCGCGCCTCCAAGGACAACGCCAAATCCAATTGGTATGTCTGGGCCGATGCCAAACCGGACGGGACGCCGCCGAACAACTGGCTGTCGATCTTCGGTGGCTCCGGCTGGGAATGGGATGCGGGGCGGATGCAGTATTACCTGCACAACTTCCTCGTTGAGCAACCCGATCTGAACTTCCACGAACCCGAAGTGCAAGACGCCCTTCTCGATGTGGCGCGCTTCTGGCTGCAACGTGGCGTCGATGGCTTCCGGCTCGATACGATCAACTTCTACACCCATGACGCCGAGCTGCGGGACAACCCGCCTCTGGCACCGGAGCTGCGCACCTCGAAAACCGCCCCGGCGGTGAACCCCTACAACTGGCAGGAGCATGTCTATGACAAATCCCGCCCGGAGAACCTCAATTTCCTGCGCAAACTGCGCGCGGTGATGGAGCCTTACAATGCCGCCGCCGTCGGCGAAGTGGGCGATGAGCAGCGCGGGCTCGAAATCCTTGGCGAATACACCCGCGGCGACGATCTCATGCATATGTGTTATGCCTTCGAGCTTTTGTCCGGCGACACGCCGACGCCCGACTATGTCAAGGAGGTGATGGACAAGGTCGCCGAGGTGGCAAGCGATGGCTGGGCCTGCTGGGCCTATTCGAACCACGACGTGGTGCGGCATATGTCGCGCTGGCATCTCGATCCGATGGGCGCGCGCGCCTTCACCACGCTGATGATGTGCCTGCGCGGTTCGGCCTGTATCTATGAGGGCGAGGAGCTTGGTCTCACCGAGGCGGAGCTGGCCTTCGAGGATCTGCAAGACCCCTACGGCATCCGCTTCTGGCCGGAGTTCAAAGGCCGCGACGGCTGCCGCACGCCGATGGTCTGGGATCAGACCCAGCATCACGGTGGCTTCTCCGAGGCACCGCGCACATGGTTGCCGGTCAGCCCCGATCACCTGTCGCTTTCGGTGGCGCAATCCGAATACGACCCCGGCGCAATCCTGCATCACTACCGCCGTGCCATCGCTTTCCGCCATGCGCACAAGGCGCTGATGACGGGCGAGATGGTGGATATGAAGGTCGAGGGTGCTTGCCTGAGCTTCACGCGTAAAAACGACGACGAAGAGCTCTATTGCGTCTTCAACCTGTCTGATCAACCCGCAACGCTCGACGCACCGGTGGGGAACTGGCATCATGTCGGCAGCGAGCTGAACTCCGCCTCTCCGATGGAGGACGGCAAACTGCATCTCGGGCCCTGGCAACCGGCGCTTATGCTGCGCGAACAGCCCGAAGATCAATAAGAACGTGAGGGGAGAGCGTCATGGCGGAGCTGAAACTTGAGAATGTCGCAAAGGTCTATGGCGGCAAGGTTGAAGTCCTCAAGGACATCAATCTCGACATCGCAACCGGCGAACTCATTGTGTTCGTCGGGCCTTCGGGCTGTGGCAAATCCACGCTTTTGCGGATGATCGCCGGGCTGGAGAAAATCTCCGGCGGCACGCTTGAGATCGACGGGGTGCGCGTCAACGATGTGCCCCCCGCACAGCGGGGCATCGCCATGGTGTTCCAGTCCTACGCGCTCTACCCGCATATGACCGTCTATGACAACATGGCCTTCTCCCTGAAGCTTGCCAAGAAATCCAAGGATGAGATCAAGGAGGCGGTGCTGCGCGCCGCCCATATCCTGCAACTCGAAAACTACCTCGACCGCCTGCCCAAGGCGCTTTCCGGCGGTCAGCGTCAGCGCGTCGCCATCGGTCGGGCCATCGTGCGGAATCCGAAAGTGTATCTGTTCGACGAACCACTCTCGAACCTCGACGCAGCGCTGCGTGTCGCCACCCGACTGGAGATCGCCCAGCTCAAGGAGTCGATGCCCGAAAGCACGATGATCTATGTGACCCACGATCAGGTCGAGGCCATGACGCTGGCCGACCGCATCGTGGTGCTTGCCAACAAAGGCATCGCCCAAGTCGGCTCGCCGCTCGATCTCTACGAGCGCCCGGACAACGAATTCGTGGCGCAATTCATCGGCTCGCCTGCGATGAACCTTCTGGCAGGCGAGATCATCGAGACTGGCGCGATGACCCGGGTGAAGCTCGACGGCGAGGGCATCGCCACCTCCGCGATTCCGACGGAGCCCTCCGACATGGGCCGCCGCGTCAACATCGGCGTGCGTCCCGAAGACATGCACCTCGCCGAAGGCGAAGCGATCCTCGACGGTGTGGTCGATGTCGTGGAGGCTCTGGGCGAGGTGACGCTGCTCTATTTCGTGGCCGAGCGCGGCAACGATCCGATCATCGCCAAGCTGCCGGGCATTCACGCGGGCCTCAAGGGCCAGACCGTGAAACTCTCCGCGCCGCCGGAAAAGGTGCATCTTTTCGCCGACGGGCTGTCGATGCGGCCGAAAGGGTGAAACTTGTGAGCTGTATGGGCCGCCTTTGGGCGGCCTTATTTCTGTTTTGCAGATGTTTTGCGAACCGACACTTGGGTGCCGCCCTGACGTTTGATCTCGAACCCGTTGAGATGCTCGACCAGTGTCATGAATTTCGCATGACCATAGTTGCGGGGATCGAAATCGGGGCGTGTCGCTCGTATGGCATTGCTGATCTGGCTGAGCGCATACCAATCGCTTTCCTGCTCGATCTTGTCCATCGCCCGCTCTATGAGGCGCTTGGGGCTTTCCTGTTTGACCGGAGCCGCCCGTTTGGTGGTCTCCATGTTGGTTTGAGAAGACTTCTCTGCACTGGATGCGCTGTCGGGTGAGGAGAGGTTTTCGGCGCGGATAAACCGTTTGCAGGCGTTGACGAATGCGGCGGGTGTCTTTTCCTCACCAATGCCGAAGACATCCAGCCCCTGTTCCCGGATGCGGCTTGCCAGGCGGGTAAAGTCGCTGTCCGAAGACACAAGGACGAAACCGCTCACAAGACCGGAATGTAAAATGTCCATGGCGTCGATTACCAAGGCGATGTCCGAGGCGTTCTTTCCGGTGGTGTTGGCGAAATGTTGGTGAGCGACAATGGCGAGAGAGGCCAGCACGTCCTGTTTCCACCCCTGTGGGCAGCCCCCGCTGAAATCCCCGTAAATCCGGCGAATACTGGCCTCGCCCAAGGAAGAAACTTCCTCGAAAATGGCCGTCGCATATCGGGCGGGCATATTGTCCGCGTCGATCAGGACGGCAAGACGTGGCAGTGAAGTGTTTGTGCTCATTCGGCTGTCTCAATGGAATCTGGTTAACGATATTGGTTCAAACAGGGTTCGCCTTAGTTTGGAAATCGGGCGTAACTATGGCCTGTCGCGCCCGCGACGTCGCGCCTCATGATACGCCCCGATGAAATCCTTTCAACGGGCAGGGCAGGGTGATATTCAACCTTCGAAATATATGTTTGAAGGCTTATCCCATGTCCCAGACCCCGCCGCGCATCATGCCGAAACCCTTCAACGCCGCGCCCAAGGGGCTTTGGCGCGCCACGCCGCCGGCGATCTTTCCGCCGATCATGGGGCTGATGGGCCTTGGGCTTGCTTGGCGCAATGCGGGCCATGTCATCCCCGGCGCGCCGATCTGGATCGGGGAAATGCTTCTTGGCGCGGTGTCGCTGCTTTATCTCTTCGCACTTCTGACCTATTTCGCCAAAATGTCCCGTCGCCCCTCGGTGATCGCCGAGGACCTGCGCATCCTGCCCGGCCGTGCGGGGCTGGCTGCAGGGGCCGACACCGGCTTTCTCTTCGCCGCCGCCCTCGTGCCCTATTCCGCCATGGCCGCAAAAACCGTCCTCGTGCTCTCGCTCATCGCCCTCGCCATTGTGGCCCTGCTGATCCTGCGCTCCTTCGCCCTCGGCCCCGCCGAACAGCGCCGCGTCACGCCCGCATGGCACCTCTCCTTCGTCGGCTTCATCCTCGCACCGCTCTCTGCCGTGCCGCTCGGCTGGCTCGGCCTGTCGCAATTTATCTTCGCCACGACCCTGCCGATTGCCGCCGCGATCTGGTTGATCTCCGCGCTGCAATTCGCCAAGGCCGATGTGCCGCCGCCGCTGCGTCCGCTTCTGGCGATCCATCTCGCGCCGCTGTCGCTCTTCGGCATCGTCGCAACGCTTCTGGGCTATACGACCCTCGCGCTCGCCTTCGCATGGATCGGCGTGACCGCGCTCCTCGTCTGTCTCGCGGCCATCCGCTACCTGACCAAAGCCGATTTCTCCGCGCTTTGGGGCGCCTTTACCTTTCCGCTCGCCGCCTTCGCCAACATGATGTTCGCCGCCGCCACGCTCGCCCCCATGCCGTTTCGCCTGATCGGCGGGCTCGAACTCGTCGGCGCCACGCTGGTGATCGTCTATATCGCCTCGAAAATCATGCAAATCTGGATGCGCGGCAAACTCTCCAAAGCCACCAACGCCGCAACGGTCTAAGGTTTCCTTTGCTACCAAAACCTCAAAAAAGGGCTGCCTCTCCCCGGAGCGCGGCCCTAAATCTTGCGGGGCATCGCCGTAAAACACACAAAACGCCCTTTCCATTGTGGGGTATCCGTGCAATAGGGACGTGCCAAACCGTATCCCCCATGGAGAGACCCGATGGAGATTCGCGAGGCGCTTACCTTCGATGACGTATTGCTTGTTCCGGCCGCATCTACCGTGCTGCCGTCTACAGCCGATACAAAGACCTATGTCACCAAATCCATTCAGCTGAACATCCCGCTTTTGTCGTCGGCGATGGACACCGTGACCGAAGCCCGCATGGCCATCGCCATGGCGCAGGCCGGGGGCATCGGGGTGATCCACAAGAACCTCAACATCGAACAACAGTCCATCGAAGTGCGCCGGGTCAAACGGTTCGAGAGCGGCATCGTCTACAATCCGGTGACGCTGACCGCGAACCAGACCATCGCCGATGCCAAGGCCCTCTGTGCCCAGTATAATTTCACCGGCTTCCCGGTGATCGACGCGGATCGCCGCATCGTCGGCATCGTCACCAACCGCGACATGCGCTTTGCCACTTCCGACAACACGCCGGTCTCTCAGGTGATGACCTCGGACAATCTCGCGATCCTTCAGGAACCCGCCGACCGCGACGAGGCGATCTCGCTGATGAAAGCGCGCCGGATCGAGAAGCTTCTGGTCGTCGACAAGGACAACCGTCTGACCGGCCTTCTGACCCTCAAGGACACCGAGCAAAGCGTGCTGAACCCCTCGGCCAGCAAGGACGCGCTCGGGCGTCTGCGGGTTGCGGCGGCGACGGGCGTGGGCGAGGCGGGCTTCGAGCGCTCCTCCGCCCTTGTGGACGCGGGCGTCGACATCATCGTGATCGACACGGCCCACGGCCATTCGGCGGGCGTCGTCGAAGCGGTGGCGCGCGCCAAGAAAGAGTTTGGCGACAAGGTGCAGATCATCGCGGGCAACGTCGCAACCGGCGCTGCCACCAAGGCACTGATCGACGCGGGTGCGGATGCGGTCAAGGTCGGCATCGGGCCGGGGTCGATCTGTACGACCCGCATGGTCGCAGGCGTCGGCGTGCCGCAGCTCACCGCCATTATGGAGTGCGCCAAGGCGGCGGGCGACGTGCCGATCATCGCCGATGGCGGGATCAAATTCTCCGGCGATTTCTCCAAAGCCATCGCGGCGGGCGCTTCTGTCGCCATGGTCGGCTCAATGATTGCGGGCACGGACGAGTCTCCGGGCGAGGTGATCCTCTACCAAGGCCGCTCCTTCAAATCCTACCGTGGCATGGGGTCCCTGGGTGCCATGGCGCGCGGTTCGGCGGATCGGTATTTCCAGAAAGACGCGGCCTCCGACAAGCTCGTGCCCGAGGGCATCGAGGGGCAGGTGCCCTATAAAGGCCCGGTCGCAACCGTGTTGCATCAGATGGTCGGGGGGCTTCGCGCCTCCATGGGGTATACCGGCTGCGCCACCGTCGCCGAGATGCGCAAAAACTGCGAATTCGTGAAGATCACCGGCTCGGGTCTCAAGGAAAGCCACGTCCATGACGTGCAAATCACCCGCGAAAGCCCGAACTACCGCATCGGCTGAGGCGTCGAGACGACTGGACTACAAAGCGCCACGGGTCAAACCGTGGCGTTTTTTCATTTTCTGCGCCGCAGCGTCGCGACGCTATGGCAAATTGATATTTTCCGATTTTTGTGGTCTAATTCCTCCATGGCCATGGTGCCGGACTCACGTGCTGCTCACGCGGTCAATTGACGCCTCATACCGAGCCCCGCGTGATGGCTCTGCGAGAGACGCAAATGACCTTTTCCGCCCATGGTCTGGGAAGAGGAGGGGAAAATGCTGCATTCAAGACTTTGGAAATTCGCCCGCTGGAGCACGCGCTCGGTCGTGCTTTGGGGGACTGTGAGCCTCGCGTGCCTCGCTTTGCCGGGCGCAGCCGGGGCGGAAGATCTGGACGCCACGGCGCTGCAAGCCGCCGCAGATGCGGGCGATATGGCCGCCGCGGTTCAGCTCGGAAACGCGCTGCTTTGGGGCTATGGCGGGGTCGATCAGGACGTTGAGGCGGCCACGATTTTGCTCGCGAAAGCCGCCGAGGCGGGCGATGCCAAGGCGCAGACCGCGCTCGGGCAGGCCTATCTCTGGGGCACGCCCGTGGCCAAGGATCTCGCAGAGGCCGACCGGCTTTTGAGTGCGGCGGCGGCGCAGGGCGACACGGGTGCGATGCGCGTTTTGGGTCAGCAATTGATCGGCGGCTGGGTGATCCCGCAGGACATCGACCGTGGCCTGCCGCTCTTGGAAGAGGCGGCGGCTCAGGGCGATGTTCAGGCCAAGGTCGCGCTCGGGGAATTCTATCTCTATGGCAAGCCTCTGGCGAAAGACTGGACACGCGCCGAGGCGCTGTTCGAAGAGGCTGCCGCCGCAGGGGACGGCTCCGGCCTTGCGGCCTATGGCGCGATGATGATGTGGAGCGAAAAGGATTGGCAAACCGCCGAAACCAATTTGATCCGCGCCGGTGAGATGGGCGAAAGCGAGGCTTGGGTCTCGCTCGCGGAAGGGGCGATGTACGGCTATCTCGGGCCGAATTCGCGCGCCAAATTCGATGGCTTTGCGGACAAGGCGCGGGCGGCGGGCGAGGAACGCATCGCCGTGCTCGAATCGCAGCGCGCAACCTGGGGGATTTCGATGGAAGCCAGCGGCCCGAAAGCCTTGGCCGAATTGGAAATCGCCGCAGAAGACGGCAATGTCACCGCACTTCTCAACCTGATTTCGCTGCAACGCGACGGCAACCGCTACAACATTCGCAAGGATCCGGCGGCGGCACTGGCCTCGCTTGAGGCCCATGGCGATCTTCTGAATGCGGATCAGCGGGCGCAATACGGGCTGACGATCAAGGCCGCGACCCACCGCATGACGCAGGACCTGCCGAAGATGGCAGCGCTGATCGAAGAGGGAGCGGCAGGCAACCCCGGCCTGATGACCGCATGGTTTGGTAAGGAGCTTTACAAGGCCAACCCGAACCTCGCGATCTATATGCTTCAGGGCGATCTCAAGGCCGAAGGGCTTTATAGCGGCGCGCAGGATGGCTTTGCCGGACCGCATACGCTCAAGGGGCTCTATAGCCTGTGTAAAGCTCTGCCGGGCGAAGACAATTGCGACGATCGGGTGCTGGATGCCGAGCTGATCGGCAAGCTTCTGGCGCGTTGATTGTCTCAGACGGGCGGTGTAGGTCTGGGGAAAGGGATCGCTGACGATCCGCCACCGGAGCCCCGCATGACCCCAGCCGCCCGCCTGTCCGCCGCGATTGAATGTCTTGATGATGTGCTCTCCGGCGAAAATGCCGAGCGCGTCCTGACCAACTGGGCGCGCGGGCATCGGTTTGCCGGCTCGAAAGATCGCGCTGCGATCCGCGATCATGTGTTCGATGCGCTGCGCTGCAAACGCTCCTATGGCTGGCTTGGCGGGGCAGGCGAGGCGCGTCCTTCCGGGCGTCAGTTGATGATCGGTGCGCTCAGGGTGCAGGGCGTCGATCCTGACACGCTGTTCTGCGAAGACCGTTTTGCGCCCCGCCCGCTCACCGTCGAGGAACGCGCGGCCCCTCCGGCGCTCGAAACGGCCCCGCGTGGCGTCCGGCTCGATTGTCCTGACTGGCTTTTGCCGCTTTACGACGCGACCCTTGGGGAGGGCAGCGACGCGGCGCTTGAGCTTTTGGGGCAGCGCTCCGATGTCTTCCTGCGCGTCAATATCGGCAAATCCACCCTGAGCTATGCGCTTGAGTTGCTGTCTGAGGACGGCATTGAGGCTGTGCCGCATTCGCTTTCGGAAACGGCTTTGAAAGTCACCCGTGGCGCGCGCGCCGTTGCACGCTCTCAGGCCTATCTCACGGGAATCGTCGAATTACAGGATGCAGGCTCGCAGGCGATCATCGACGGTTTGCCTTTGCAGGATGGCATGGAGGTGCTGGATTACTGCGCGGGCGGCGGGGGCAAGAGCCTCGCCATGGGCGCGCGCGCGGCGCTGCGTCTGACCGCCCATGATGTTGATCCCGCCCGGATGCAGGACATCGCACCTCGCGCCTCCCGGGCCGGGATCACCATAGCGACCGCGCGCAAAGCGGATCTCGCGCCTGATTACGATCTGGTGCTCTGTGATGTGCCCTGTTCCGGTTCCGGCGCGTTTTCCCGCAGCCCGCAGGGAAAATGGGCGCTGACCCAGGCCCGACTTGACCGTCTGGCTGCACTTCAGGCCGAGATTCTCGAGGAAGTCGCCCCGCGCGTGCGTCCGGGCGGCGTGCTGGCCTATGCCACATGCTCGCTGTTCAAGCCGGAAAATGCTGTGCAGGTCGAAAGCTTTCTGGCGCGACATTCCGAATTCGAACTCATCCGGCAAAGGCAGATCAGCCCGCTGGAAGGGGGAGACGGTTTCTATTTTGCGACGCTGCGACGTCTGATCTGACGTAAAACGCGATTTTCGTTCAAACGTGTAAAATTCTGTGCGGATACAACTTTACCGACAGTTATTCGCGTTTTATCCTCGTTTTGTGCTGCCGATTAAAGGGCCGTTAACCAAATCACCGCCAAACTCGCCCGTGATCTGTCGGGTTTGGTCGGGATAGGCCAAATTGGCAAGACATCGGGGACGCCCGGGGACCAGTGCTCCGGATTGCGCATTGCGTAACCGGTTCGGCAGGTCCGTCGGGGAAAGAAACGCAAAGGGGAACAGGTGTTCAACACCAGCATGACCGCAGGGCCGTTGTCGAAACAGGCCGAACGGATCGCACCTTATAGCATGGGACTTGCCCTGAGCGGGCTGGCGCTTTGTGGCGGAGCCTTGCTTCTGCCGAGGCCGCAGTTCGGTCTCATCCTCTTTTGCGGCGGCGCGGCACTGCTTTGGGCCGCAGTTCTTGTGCGGGTTCTGAGCCATCGCCAGCATGTGGTCCGCAACCGTCTCAACATGGCGCTGGCCGAATTCGTCGCCAATGATGCGGCCCCCTCTTTCACCACCGATCTCAACGGGGTGATCGGCTATGAAAACCGGGCCGCGATCGAACGGTTTGGCGGGCGCGGCGGGCGCACATTGCTCTCCTCCCTCGAAGACGTTTTCGCCGCCCCCGGGGCAACGCTCAGCCGGTTGCAATCGCGGGCGCTAGCCAAGGGGGCCGCGCGCGAAGATGTTGTGATGCGTCATGGTCATATGCGGCTCTCTGTGCATCTGATCGGGGAAAGCGGTTTTCTGTGGCGGCTTGAGGATATGGCCGAACGCGGCGGCGTGCTCGATGGCGATGCGATCTCTCTGCCGATGATTGCCCTGTCGAAAAACAACACGGTGCTGTTTCTGAACGAACCGATGCGGCGTCTGATCGGACATCGCAAAAAGACGCTCGACCGGGTGGTGACAGACCTGCCGATCCGGCCTGGAGACGTTCATGTCCTGGCGGGTGTCGAGGGGCGGATCTATGCCCGGGTTGCGCAATTCGAAAGTTCAGGATCGGGTCGTAAGGAATTGTATTTCCTTCCTGAAACGACACCAAACGTGGGGGCGTGGGAGGCCTTCGATGCACTGCCGGTCGCACTTTTGAAAGTGGCGGTGGATGGGCGCATTCTGCAATCCAACCGGCCCGCGCGGGAGCTTCTGGCGATCCCCTCGCATGACCGGCTGAGCCTCAGCGATCTGGTCGAAGGGCTCGGTCGACCGGTACAGGACTGGGTCACGGATGTGGCCATGGGGCGGGCGCGTAAACCGGAATTCGTTCGCGCCTCGCGTCCGCAAAGCGACACTTTCCTGCAAATCTCTCTCAACCGCGTCGAACGCAAGGGAGAAGGCAAGAAGGACCAGATCGAACTGATCGCTGTGTTGTCGGACGCGACCGAGCTGAAATCGCTTGAGGCACAATTCGTCCAGTCGCAAAAAATGCAGGCCATTGGTCAGCTCGCGGGTGGGGTTGCGCATGATTTTAACAATCTTTTGACTGCAATTTCAGGGCATTGCGACCTTTTGTTGCTGCGCCACGATAAGGCCGATCCGGACTATGGCGATCTCGTCCAGATTCATCAAAATGCCAACCGCGCCGCCTCTCTTGTCGGTCAGCTTCTGGCGTTTTCGCGCAAACAGACGCTCAAGCCCGAGGTCATCGACCTGCGCGATACGCTGTCCGATCTGACTCATTTGCTGAACCGTCTGGTTGGGGAAAAGGTCAGCCTGTCGCTTGATCACGACGCCGGGCTCCTGCCGATCCGGGTCGACAAGCGCCAGCTCGAACAGGTGATCATGAACCTCGTGGTCAACGCCCGCGATGCCATGCCGACGGGCGGCGAGATCAAGATCGAGACCCGCAACGAGGTGTTGCGCGACGTGTTTACCCGCGACCGGGCGACGGTTCCGGTCGGCGAATATGTCGTGGTGACCGTCTCGGACCAGGGTGTCGGCATTCCGCCGGATCGTTTGCAGAAAGTGTTCGAACCTTTCTACACGACGAAGCGCACGGGCGAGGGTACGGGGCTTGGGCTGTCGACCGCTTACGGTATCATCAAGCAGACTGGCGGGTTTATTTTCGTCGACAGTGTGGTGGGCACAGGCACGGCCTTTACCATCTTCCTTCCGGCCCATACGGCGCAGGCAGAGGCGGTTGTCGAGGCGGCCAGCAAACCAGTCGCGGAGGCGCATCCGAGTTCCGAACGGGGCTCCGGCGTGATCCTTCTGGTGGAGGACGAGGCACCGGTGCGGGCCTTTGCGTCTCGCGCGTTGCGTCTGCGCGGTTATACGGTGATCGAGGCTGAGAATGCCGAGGAGGCGCTCGAAACGCTGGAGGACGAGAGCCTGCATATCGACGTTTTTGTCTCCGACGTGATCATGCCGGGGATGGACGGGCCGAGCTGGGTCTCCGAGGCGCTGAAACACCGCCCGGGCGTGAAGGTGGTGTTCGTCTCAGGCTATGCGGAGGATCATTTCTCCGAACAGCAATCGCGGATTCCGAATTCCGTCTTCCTGCCGAAACCGTTCTCGCTGTCCGAACTGACCGCGACGGTACAGGCACAGTTTCACTGAAAATCATGCCTTTTCATATAGTTTGAGGCTTCATCCTCGGGTGGTGCCTGAATTTTTTTATGCAGGCCAGTTTTGCTAACCTGTCCTTAACCAATTCTGCCTCAGAGTGATTTTCGTAAATTTAAGTTGAAATGTTCCCTTTTTGTGCTCATAAGATAGATGAGAACAAGAGGCGAACAACAGCCCCGGTCCGAGCAGTCCCCTTTTCGCGACCTTTCCGCGATGGACGCTTTTTGACGGGTGTGAGATAAGGGTTTGAACAGATGGCAACGGCGGCAAAAGAGATGGCAAAGAACGACAATCAGAACGGGGACAAACAGAAGGCGCTCGAAAGCGCGCTGGCCCAGATCGAGCGCCAGTTCGGCAAAGGCTCGATCATGCGGCTCGGCGCCGACAACCCGGTGCAGGAGATCGAAGCGACCTCCACGGGGTCTCTGGGTCTCGATATCGCGCTTGGCATTGGCGGCATTCCGAAAGGTCGGATTGTCGAGATTTACGGCCCGGAATCGTCGGGGAAAACCACGCTGACGCTGCATTGCGTGGCCGAGGAACAGAAAAAAGGCGGCGTCTGCGCCTTTGTCGATGCCGAACACGCGCTTGATCCGATCTACGCCAAGAAGCTCGGCGTCGATCTCGATGAGTTGCTGATCTCCCAGCCCGACACCGGCGAGCAGGCGCTTGAGATCGTCGACACGCTGGTGCGCTCCGGGGCCGTGTCGCTGGTCGTGGTCGACTCGGTGGCCGCGCTGACGCCGAAATCCGAACTGGAAGGCGACATGGGCGACAGCTCCGTCGGCGTTCAGGCGCGTCTGATGTCGCAGGCGATGCGCAAACTGACCGGCTCGATCAGCCGCTCGAAATGTACCGTGATCTTCATCAACCAGATCCGCATGAAAATCGGCGTGATGTTCGGCTCGCCCGAAACCACCACCGGCGGCAACGCTTTGAAATTCTACTCCTCCGTCCGCATGGACATCCGCCGCATCGGCGCGATCAAGGACCGCGACGAGGTTGTCGGCAACGAGACCCGCGTGAAAATCGTAAAAAACAAGGTCGCCCCGCCCTTCAAACAGGTCGAATTCGACATCATGTATGGCGAAGGCATCTCGAAAACCGGCGAGCTTTTGGACCTCGGCGTCAAGGCGGGCGTGGTCGACAAATCCGGCGCGTGGTTCTCTTACGGTGACGAGCGGATCGGGCAGGGTCGTGAGAATGCGAAACGCTATCTCAAGGAGAACCCGCAGACCGCGCTTGAGATCGAGGATAAAATCCGCGCCGCGCACGGGCTCGATTTCGACATGGGTGACGGGTTCGAGCATGACGACATGATCGACGACGACGAATAACGTCGCTGTCATCGCGGGGATATAAGGGCCGAAGCCGTAAGGGTTTCGGCCCTTTTCCGTTTGCCACTTATGGACAGCACGGGCGTGCGCGGGTAAACCATGCCGAACGCCAAGATTTTCCGTAAGGACGCGCCCACCATGCCCAGCGTGAACGATATCCGCTCCACCTTCCTCAACTATTTCGAACGCAACGGTCACACCGTCGTGCCGAGCTCGCCGCTCGTGCCGCGCAATGACCCGACGCTCATGTTCACCAACTCCGGTATGGTGCAGTTCAAGAACTGCTTCACCGGGGTGGAGAAACGCGATTACGTGCGGGCCACCACGGCGCAAAAATGTGTGCGCGCGGGCGGTAAGCACAACGATTTGGACAATGTCGGCTACACGGCGCGGCACCACACGTTCTTTGAGATGCTCGGCAACTTTTCCTTTGGCGATTACTTCAAACATGAGGCGATCCCCTTTGCCTGGGAGCTGATCACCAAGGATTTCGACATTCCGAAGGACAAGCTCTACACCACCGTCTATCACACCGATGACGAGGCGTTCGAGATTTGGAAAAAGGTCGGCGTGCCGGAAGATCGGATCATTCGCATCGCCACCTCGGACAACTTCTGGCAGATGGGCGACACTGGACCTTGCGGGCCGTGTACCGAGATTTTCTACGATCACGGCGATCACATCTGGGGTGGCCCTCCGGGCAGCCCGGAAGAGGATGGCGACCGTTTCATCGAGATCTGGAACCTCGTGTTCATGCAGAACGAGAAATTCGCCGACGGCACGATGGTCGATCTCGACATGCAGTCGATCGATACCGGCATGGGTCTTGAGCGCATTGCGGCGCTTTTGCAGGGCAGCCACGACAACTATGACACCGACCTGATGCGCGCCCTGATCGAGGCATCGGCGCATGCGACTTCGGTGGATGCCTTCGGCGACAAGAACGTCCACCACCGGGTGATCGCGGACCACCTGCGCTCGACCTCCTTCCTGATTGCCGATGGCGTGATGCCATCGAACGAGGGTCGGGGCTATGTGCTGCGCCGGATCATGCGCCGCGCCATGCGCCACGCGCACCTTCTGGGGGCGAAAGATCCGGTCATGCATAAGCTCGTGCCGGAACTGGTGCGCCAGATGGGCGATGCCTACCCCGAGCTACGGACCGGTCAGGCGATGATCGAAGAGACGCTGAAGCTCGAAGAAACCCGTTTCATTCAGACGCTCGATCGCGGTCTCAAGTTGCTCGAAGACGAACTCGTCGATCTGCCGGAGGGCGAAAAGCTTCCGGGCGAGGCGGCGTTCAAACTTTATGACACCTACGGTTTTCCGCTCGATCTGACGCAGGATGCACTGCGCGAGAAGGGCGTGGAGGTCGACACCGACGGGTTCGACGCCGCCATGGCCGAGCAAAAAGCCAAGGCGCGCGCCGCTTGGGCAGGCTCCGGCGAGACGGCGGACGCGACCGTCTGGTACGACATCGCGGAAGACAAGGGCACCACGGAATTCCTCGGCTATGACACCGAGAAGGCCGAGGGCGAGATCGTCGCACTCGTCAAAGACGGTGCGCGCGTCGATGTGGCGAAGGCCGGTGACACGGTGCAGATCGTGGTCAACCAGACGCCGTTCTATGGCGAGTCTGGCGGTCAGGTCGGCGACACCGGTGTGATCCGCGTCGAGAAAGCCGTCGCCAAGATCAGCGACACGAAAAAGGTCGCGGGGGTGTTCATCCATTTCGCCACCATCGAGAGTGGCGAGATCAAAGTCGGTGCGCCTGCGGCGCTCGAAGTCGATCACACGCGTCGTTCGGCGATCCGCGCCAATCACTCGGCGACGCACCTTCTGCACGAGGCGCTGCGCGAGACCTTGGGCGATCACGTCGCGCAGCGCGGGTCGCTCAATGCGCCGGATCGTCTGCGTTTCGACTTTTCGCATGCCAAGGCGTTGAGCGCCGAGGAAATCGCCAAGGTCGAGCACGATGTGAACGCTTTCATCCGCCAGAACACGGCGGTGGACACCCGGATCATGACCCCGGACGACGCCCGCGCCATCGGCGCTCAGGCACTGTTCGGTGAGAAATACGGCGACGAAGTGCGCGTCGTATCCATGGGCCGTGCCGACACCGGCAAGGGGGCCGATGGCCAGACCTATTCGCTCGAGCTTTGCGGCGGCACCCATGTCAAACGCACGGGCGACATCGGGGTTTGCGTGGTGCTGGGTGACAGCGCGTCCTCTGCGGGCGTGCGCCGGATTGAGGCGCTGACGGGGCAGGCGGCGATTGCCCATCTGGAAACCGAGGCGCATCGCGCGGCCGAGGTCGCCAATGTCCTCAAAGCCCCGGTGACCGAAGTGGTCGAGCGCGTGAAGGCGCTGGCCGATGAGCGCAAGAAACTGGAGCAGGAGGTCGCCAACCTCAAGCAACAGATCGCGCTCGGCGGCGGTGCCAAAGGCGGGGTCGAAGCCAAAGAGATCGGCGGCGTGAAATTCCTCGCGCAGGCGCTCTCCGGCGTCTCCGGCAAGGATCTGCGCGGCTTGATCGACGCGCATAAAAACAATCTCGGCTCCGGCGTCATCCTTCTGATCGCCGAAGAAGACGGCAAGGTCGCGGTGGCCTGTGGTGTGACCGACGATCTGATCGGCAAAATCTCCGCCGTCGATGTGCTCAAGGCCGCTGTGCCCGCGGTGGGCGGTCAGGGCGGCGGCGGTCGTCCGGATATGGCGCAGGGCGGGGGCAAGGACTTCTCCGGTGCCGACGCCGCCATTGCCGCCGCTGAAACGCTTTTGAAAGGATAAGACATGCCCGCTCTCTGGATTGCCAACATCAAGGTCGCGGACGAAGAGGCCTATGGCCGTTATGCCAAACTGGCAGGGCCCGCGATTGCCAAGCATGGCGGGACCTTCCTCGCCCGTGGCGGCCGCTACGTTCAGCTCGAAGGCAACGACCGCCCGCGCAACGTGGTGACCCGTTTCGACAGCGTCGAGGCCGCCGTGGCCTGCTACAACAGCCCGGAATATCAAGAGGCGCTGAGCCACGCCAATGGCGCTTCGGAGCGCGACATAGTGGTGATCGAAACCACCGAGTGAGATCGCTCACAGGGATTGAGCGCGGCGTGGGGGAAACTCCGCGCCGTTTTTATTTGGCAAACGGGTTTTTCGCGGCGCGGTCAAAGGACAGCGTGTTGGTGCTCTGATGCACCAGCTCCTCAATCGCGTCGGCCAAATGCACCGTGTCGATATGGTCACCGCCCGCCGCCACACGGATAAGGTGCGCGCGGTGCAGCACATCCGTATGCGTATAGCCCTGCGGCGGCTCGAAGCGATAACTCGCCAGCTCGATCAACATCCCGTTCGGCTCCCGGAAATAGATGCTGTCCATGAACCCGCGATCCTTGACGCCGGAGTGTTTCACGCCGCGCGCATCCAGCCGCTCGATCACCTGATCGAAGGTGACTTTCGACACATTGAACGCAAGATGATGCAGCGACCCTGGCCCCTGATCGATGCGGTGACGCCCCGGCTTGCGTTCCTCATTGGTGAATACGGTGATCAACCGCCCGTCGCCGGGATCGAAATACAAATGCCCTTCTTCGGGGCGGTCCAGATTGGGCTGATCGAAGACGAAAGGCATGCCCAAAACGCCCTCCCAAAAGTCGATGGAAGACTGCCGGTCCGCGCCGGTGATGGTGATGTGATGAACCCCTTGGGTCTGAATCTTACGCATGGTCATGGCGGATCTCCTTTGCCCCAACATAGGCGAAAATGCCCATGTCCCTAAGCCCCGCTCGCGCACAGAGACTGCGCGCCAAAGAGAAATCCAACGAAAAAGACCCGCCGAAGCGGGTCTTCTGGTGTCCTTCGTTGTCTGAAATACTCAGACTTACTGTGCCGCTTTGGCGTTGCGCTTGCGCTCGTGCGGGTCGAGGTAGCGTTTGCGCAGGCGGATGCTTTCCGGCGTCACTTCGACCAACTCGTCGTCGTTGATATAGGCGATGGCCTCTTCCAGCGACAGGGTCTTGGGCGTGGTGAGACGCACCGCATCGTCCGTGCCGGAGGCGCGCACGTTGGTGAGTTTCTTGCCTTTGAGCGGGTTGACCTCAAGGTCATTGTCACGCGAATGCTCGCCGATGATCATGCCCTGATAGACCTTCGCCTGAGCGCCGAGGAACAGCTTGCCGCGTTCTTCGAGGTTCCAAAGCGCATAGGCCACGGCCTCGCCGTCTTCCATGGAGATCAGAACGCCCTGACGACGGCCCGGGATCGCGCCTTTGTAGGGCGCCCAGCTGTGGAACACGCGGTTCAGCACGCCGGTGCCGCGGGTGTCGGTGAGAAACTCGCCGTGATAACCAATGAGACCGCGCGAGGGCACATGGGCGATGATCCGCGTCTTGCCGTTCTGCTGTTTCATCTCGGTCAGGTCGCCCTTGCGCGCGCCGGTGAGCTTCTCGATCACCGCGCCCGAGTATTCATCGTCCACATCGACGGTGACTTCCTCGACCGGCTCCATGCGTTGGCCGTTCTCTTCGCGCATGATCACCTGCGGACGGGAGATCGACAGCTCGAAGCCCTCGCGGCGCATGTTCTCGATCAGAACGCCCATCTGAAGTTCGCCACGGCCGGACACTTCGAAGGCCTCGCCGCCGGGGGTGTCCTTGATCTTGATCGCAACGTTCGACTCGGCCTCTTTCATGAGACGGTCGCGGATCACACGGGACTGAACCTTCTTGCCTTCACGACCGGCCAAGGGGCTGTCGTTGATGCCAAAGGTCACGGTGATGGTCGGCGGGTCGATCGGCTGGGCTTCGAGCGGCTCGTCAATTTCGAGCGCGCAGAGCGTGTCGGAGACGGTCGCTTTGGTCATGCCGGAGAGCGACACGATATCGCCCGCGACAGCCTCTTCGATCTCTGCCATGGCGAGACCGCGGAAGGCCTGAATTTTCTTGACCTGAAACTGTTCGATCTTCTGACCGTTGCGGGTCAGAGCCTGAATGGTCGCACCGGCTTTGATCTTGCCGCTCTCGACACGGCCCGTGAGCAGACGACCGAGGAACGGGTCGGAGCCCAGCGTGGTCGCGAGCATGGTGAACGGATCGTCTTGATGTTTGAGCTGACGCGGCGCGGGGACGTGGTTCAGGATCAGGTTGAACAGCGCGTCGAGGTTCTTGCGCGGCCCGTCCAGTTCGGCGTCACACCAGCCGGAGCGGCCGGAGGCGTAGAGATGCGGGAAATCGAGCTGGTCTTCGTCGGCGTCGAGCGAGGCGAAGAGATCGAAGCATTCGTCGAGTGCGCGGTCCGGCTCGGCGTCCGGTTTGTCGACCTTGTTTAGAACCACGATCGGACGCAGGCCAAGGGCGAGCGCTTTCGAGGTCACGAATTTGGTCTGCGGCATCGGGCCTTCGGCGGCGTCCACCAGAAGGACAACGCCATCGACCATGGAGAGGATGCGCTCCACCTCGCCGCCGAAATCGGCGTGGCCGGGGGTGTCGACGATGTTGATGCGATGGCCTTTCCACTCGACCGAGGTGGCTTTCGCCAGAATGGTGATGCCGCGCTCGCGCTCCAGATCGTTGGAGTCCATGGCGCGCTCGGTGGTGGCTTGGTTTTCGCGGTAAGTGCCCGATTGTTTCAGAAGCTCATCGACAAGCGTCGTCTTGCCGTGGTCCACGTGGGCGATGATGGCGATATTGCGAAGATCCATAGGGTGGGGTTTCCGTCGTGAATATGTCTTGGCCCCGCGCCTAACGGGTGAGAGGGCAAAAGACCAGCTTTAAAGCGTCTGAACCTGAGAAAAGGCGCTCAATGTGATGCGGTGCGCGAGAAAAGGTGGATGACGAGCACGCCCGCGATGATCAGCCCCATGCCGAGGGCGGCCGCGAGGTCGATTTTCTGACCGAAGGCGACAAGGCCGACAAGGGTGATCAGAACGATGCCGAGGCCGGACCAGATGGCGTAGACGACGCCGACGGGCATGACCTTGAGCACATGGGTCAGGAAATAGAAGGCGAGGCCATAGCCGATGACCACCATGGCGGTGGGCAGCGGTTTGGTGAACTGTTTCGAGGCGTTGAGCGCAGAGGTTCCGATCACTTCGGAGACAATGGCGGCGATGAGAAACAGATAGTGTTTCGGCATGATCCCGGCCCCGCTTACATCGCGATATAGCGGTCGCGGCGGTGGTTGATCGCGATCACGAGGTTCACGACCAGCGCGCCCAGCAGCGAATAGAGCACGAGGGGCAGGGGCAGCAGGAAAAAGGCCGCGGCAAACAGGCAGGCGTCGAAAATGAGCTGGACATAGCCCGCCTTGAAGCCGGTTGCGTCCTGAATATAGAGCCCGATGATGCCGATCCCGCCGAGAGAGGCGCCATGTCGGAAAATCGCCAGAAGCCCCGCACCTGTGGCAAAGCCGAAGATTACCGCACCGAGCACCGGGTTGAGCCTTTCAAAACTTGCAAGTGTCGGGAACCATTCGGCAAAGACCGAGACCATGGCCACCGAGGCGAAGGTCTTGAGCATGAATTTCTTGCCGAGGCGTTTGTAGCCGAACCAATAGAACGGCAGGTTGGCGGCAAAGAAGACCCAGCCAAAGGGCCAGCCGGTGACATAGGAGACAAGGACGGCGAAACCTGCGATCTGACCGGTGATCAGCCCGAGCGTACGGAGCGGGATCAGCGCGAAGGCGCACATGATCGTGCCGAACAGAAGCCCCTGCGCATCCTCGAACAGCGTGTGCTGATCTTCTTCGCGTGCTTTCGCGATGTCTGCTGCGGCCATGGGGGTCTCCGGGTGTCAGTTGGCGATGTAACGGTCTCGGCGGTGGTTGAAGGCGATCACGCCATTGAGCACCACCGCGCCGAGGAGCGAATACAACACCCGGGACGGTTCGAAAAGGAAGAATGCCACGGCGAACAGCACGGCATCGAAGCAAAGTTGCACAATGCCGGCCCGCACGCCGAACCGGTCCTGCGCGACAAGCGCGATGACACCCAGCGCGCCGAGCGAGCCCTTGTGGCGGAAAATGCCCAAAAGCCCGTAGCCTGCTAGAATGCCGAAGGCGACCGTACCGAACAGCGGATTGATGTAGGAAAACGACATCCAGTTCGGGATCTGGGCGATCAGAATAGAGGCGACGGTCACGCAAATCGCGGATTTCACGGTGAATTCCGTGCCCATGCGAAACCACGCCAGCGCGTAGAACGGCACGTTGATCAGCCAGAACACCCAGGAAAACGACCAGCCGGTGAGATAGGAGATCACCAGTGCAAGCCCTGCCGTCTGACCGGTGATGAAACCGAGCTGGTTGATGATCACCAGCCCGATCGAGGTGGTGATGAGGGCGATGGAGAAACCCTGCACATCCTCGAGGAGGCTGTGTTTCGGGGGATTCTCTGGAAGGGGTAAGGGTGCTGGCATATCTCATGGGTAGGACAGTGTTGCTGACCTGTCTAGCGGAAAATGCAACGCCCGTCGGACAAAAGCGATCTGAGCCAGACGGCTGTCGAAAATTGCGGCACTCAGATGCGAGGAGGGGCTATTCGATCCAAAGCCGCTGGGCCTGAAACAGCACGAGCGTCTCCGCAAGTCGCGGCGTAGAGGATACGACCGTCGCCACTGGTCTGGCCATCTGCGCTTCTTCGAGTTTGAACAGTTGGGTGGCGAGCCGTTCTGTGTCCTGCCCGTAGCGGCTGGCCAGCGCCAGTTCCGAACGCGTTTGAGCGATCAGGTCGATGGGGGTGTCGGGGTCGAATTCTGCCCCGCCGATGCCATAGACGCTGCCCGAACTTTCCATGTCGGCGCGGTAAGCCGCGCCCTGCCGCTCCAGCCCCATGACAAAGCCCAGATCGTCGAACCGTGCGGCTTTGAGATCGGCGGTTAACTGGTCGATCTCAGTGGCGGAAATCGCGGTCAGGTCATAGCGGGCAAAGATGTTCCGTGCGCCCTGAATAGCGCTGCTCTGGTCGGAATTATTTGTGGATTTCGTCGTGCCCTGCGTGCTGGCGTCAGAGGCGTTGCCGCCGGACACAGATGCGCCGCGTGTCTCCGGATCGGGAACGGCAGTTTGAGGTTGGCTCTGGCTTGATGTCTGGCTCAGTGACAAGCCCTGCGCGGCCAAAAATTGAAAGGCAGAGGAAATCTGCATCGGAAACCTTCTGTTCTCCTATTACAGGAAAGATAGGGGTCCGTGCCTTAAATTCGAGATAACAGATAAAATTGCGCGGAAATTTTCCCGCGCAATCCGTAGGTTATGGTTAATTCTCTGTGTTCATCCGAAGATCAGAGACAGGCCCAGAAGGGCCGAGGCCGCGCCCAGAAGACGCGGGCCATAGGGCAGGACGCGGGCCATGAGCTGGGCGGCGATCACGCCGATGGCATGGAGCGCTGCGGTGGCCGCGATGAACCCGAGACCGAAGGTCAGAGCCTGAGCCGCGCCCAGTTCAGAGCCGTGGGCATGGCCGTGGAACAGACCGAACAGGGCGGCAATTCCGACGCCTGTGGCAAGGCCGGGTTTCACGGCGAATGTGGCCAGAAGGCCGACGATGATGGCGGAGGCCAGGATCATCGGTTCGACGAAGGGCAGGGGCAGCCCCATGATCCCGCCGAAATATCCAAGCGCCATCGCGCCGACAAAGCCTGCGGGCACGGCCCAGACGGCTTTGCCACCGATCTGTACCGCCCAGATGCCCACGGCGACCATGGCGATGATGTGGTCAAGGCCAAAGAGCGGGTGAGACACACCGGCGAGGAAAGAGCCGTGCTGCTCGGGTGGCAGGTGAGCCAGCGCGGGGCTGGCGAGAAGGGCGAAAAGCCCTGTCAGGAGATATTTGTTCATGACTGTCCCTTATTGAAGTCAACGGGCGTCCCGGTTTGGGTCACGCCTCTCTCTTCACTTTGACGGAGTGGGCGGGGCCCGGCAAGAGGCGGGCTCGGCGTTGCGGCATAAAGGACACGGTTTCCTCGCGGAAGAAAAAAACCTTTGCCTCAAATTCAGGCGTCGGCCATGGTGCAGCCATTGCAACAGCCACGAAGGAGGGCGACATGACCATCAGCATTCGACATACCCTCCGTGGACACGCCTCTGCGGCGATGACCCTGTGTGGCAAGGGAGCTGGCAAAGCTCTGCGATCTTAAAACGATCCTTTTCCTGAAATGCCGTCATCGCTGCCGTGTCTGTTCTTCGCAACGGGCCGGTTCAGGCGTCTTCTGATTTCCGACATTTCGTCTCGGGTCAGGGGGCAGGCACGGCCCATCTCTTCTGCAATCTCTTAATCGGGCCCGGTGTTTGCCGGGAATATCTCATGTTGGTACCCAATCCCTCCGCGCCGCTTGCTCTGCGGCAGGTTCTGCAACCTCTGGTCGAAAATCACGGCTTCTGGCAGGTGCTCCGCGCCGCCTTTGCCGCGCGTGGCGCGCTCAAACGCGAGGCGCGGCGCGTCAGAAATCCGGGCGATCTCAACGCCCATCTGCGCCGTGACATCGGTCTGCCACCCGAAGCGCCTCCGGGAAAGGCGGAGTGGCAGAAGTTCCGCTGATCAAAACGGGGTAAATCATAGGAAAAGGCCGGAGCGTGCGGGCTCCGGCCTTTCCGACGGGTGGACTGGGGATCTCAGCCCGCCAGAGCCTTGTTCAGGTTCTCGTCGATCTTCTCGAGGAAGCCCATGGTGGTGAGCCAGCCCTGATCCGGGCCGACGAGCAGCGCGAGGTCCTTGGTCATGAAACCGCTTTCGACGGTGTCGACGATGACCTTTTCCAGCGTTGTGGCAAAGCGCATGAGCTGTTCGTTGCCATCGAGTTTGGCGCGGTGCTTCAACCCGCCGGTCCAGGCATAGATCGAGGCGATCGAGTTGGTGGAGGTGGCCTCGCCCGCCTGATGCTGGCGATAGTGCCGGGTCACGGTGCCGTGGGCGGCCTCGGCCTCGACGATCTTGCCGTCCGGCGTCATCAGTTGCGAGGTCATCAGGCCCAGCGAGCCAAAACCCTGCGCCACGGTGTCGGACTGCACGTCACCATCGTAGTTCTTGCAGGCCCAGACGAATTTGCCGGACCATTTCATCGCACAGGCAACCATGTCGTCGATCAGCCGGTGTTCGTACCAGATGCCGGCCTTTTTGAATTTGTCGGCGAATTCCTCTTCGTAGACTTCCTGGAAGATGTCTTTGAAGCGACCGTCATAGGCCTTGAGGATGGTGTTTTTCGTCGAGAGGTAGACCGGCCAGCCGACGTTGAGACCGTAGTTCAGCGAGGCGCGGGCGAAGTCGCGGATCGAGGCGTCGAGGTTGTACATGCCCATGAACACGCCTTCGGACGGGGCGTCATAGACCACATGTTCGATCTCGGTGCCGTCCTCGCCGACGAATTTCATCGTCAACTGCCCCTTGCCGGGGAAGCGGAAATCGGTCGCCTTGTACTGATCGCCAAAGGCGTGACGGCCGACCACGATCGGGTTGGTCCAGCCGGGCACGAGGCGCGGCACGTTCTTGCAGATGATCGGCTGGCGGAACACCACGCCGCCGAGGATGTTGCGGATCGTGCCGTTGGGCGATTTCCACATTTTCTTGAGGCCGAATTCTTCGACGCGCTGCTCATCGGGGGTGATGGTGGCGCATTTGACGGCGACGCCGACCTCTTTGGTCTTCATCGCGGCGTCGATGGTGATCTGGTCCTCGGTGGCGTCGCGCTCTTCGATGCCGAGATCGTAATAGAGCAGGTCGATGTCGAGGTAGGGCAGGATGAGTTTCTTCTTGATGAAATCCCACATGATGCGGGTCATCTCATCGCCATCCATCTCGACGATGGGGTTGTCTACCTTGATCTTGGTCATCTGGGGGAGCTCCATGAGGGGTCTGGGAGAGTCGCTTTCTTTTAGACCATATCCGAGGGGAACGGAAGGTGTGCATACCGTTGTATACCAAATATTCACAAAGCTGAGAGAATCTGCGTTATTTGTACGCTTTCCGGCCTCCGGCTGTGCCTGATTTCGCGGCATTTTATGCCGTTACGTGACATAATTTTAAAGTTGACAGAAAAACTAAGAATTTATACATGGCGTTCTCATACGCTTTCCCGACACTCTGCTGTCGGTGCCAGGCAGCCCAAGGTCTCCGAACCCGGCCCCCGAGATCACGAAAGCCCAAGCTTCAACCGATCCGGAGTCATCAGAGGGGATTCTCATGACCGTATTTCTATGGCCCGAGCGGGCCCGTGCCCGGCTGCTGCTCAGTGCCGCGCTGGTTCTGCCTGGCCTGCCGTTGGCGGCGCAGGACACAACACAACTCGACCCCATCGTCGTCCAGACCGAAACCGACGTGGGGGGGACAGAGACCCTCTCCGGCGGCTCCGTCAGCACGATCGACGGCACGGCGCTGGTCGAAACCTATGGCGGCGATGTTGCGACCGCGGTGCGCAACACGCCCGGCGCCTTCACCCGTTCGCCATCGGACAGCCCGGCGGTCTCGGTGAACATTCGCGGCATGCAGGGCTTTGGCCGGGTCAACACCATGATCGACGGCATTCCGCAGACCTTCCGGAACATGTCGGGCCATGGCGGCTCCTATGACGATCAGGTCTATCTCGATCCCGGTTTGCTGGCCGAGGCGGATATTGCGAAAGGCGCGGTTTCCGGGGCGGCGGGTATGGGCGCACTGGCAGGGGCTGCGAATTTCCGCACCATCGGCATCGACGATCTGCTGGAGGAGGGGGAGACCTCCGGCGGTATGGTGCGGCTGAGCTTCGGTGACAACGGCAAGGATGCGGCAGCGACGTTTGCGGGCGCGATGCAAAGCGCCGACGGCGTGTTCGGTGGCATGGCGGCAGTGAGCGGTTATAACGACGGGCCCTATCAGGACGGCGATGGCACGGAGACCAGTGAGTATTACAAGGACGAGCCGCGTACGCTTCTGGCCAAGATGCGCTATCGTCCGTCGGCCGATCTCGAATTCAACCTGACCGCGCAGGATTACGACAACACGTTCTACCCGACCAGTTCCTCTGGCTACATCTGGGATGTGAAGCGTCAGAGCGTGGTGGCCGACATGTCCTATCATCCTGGCAATCCCCTGATTGATGTGGCGGCGAAACTCTACTGGCAGGAACTTGATTTCACCTTCCCGACCGGCGAAGGCAAAACCTCGGGCTCCTATCTCGGACGTGCGGGCACGGATGCGACCTTGGGTGGCGATCTTTCCAACACCAGCCGTCTGGCGCTGGCCAATGGCGAGCTGCTGCTGAATTACGGCATTGCCTATACGCAGAACGATTTCGACATCAACGAATACGGTGGGTCGAATTCGGACGGGAAGTTGGAGAAAGCCGGGGCTTTCCTGTCAGCCGCCTATGCCCTTGGCAAGTGGGATCTGGGCGCAGGCCTGCGCTATGATCACTACCGGCTTACCGGGCTGATCGACAGCGATGAGGTGACCCGCAGCGATGGCAAATGGAACCCGAACCTGTCGGCGCGCTATCATTTGAACAACGCCTGGTCGGTCTACGGCTCTTACGCCCAGACCATGCGGGCGCCGACGGTGACGGAAATGTTCTACGGCGGCGGTTCGCATGCGACGGCGGCCAACTCGATTTTGACCAACCCGGACCTTGAGGCTGAAAAGGCCGAGACCTTTGAGATCGGCGTGAACTTTGCGCGTGAGGGGCTCTGGGCCGAGGCGGTGCTGTTCCAGTCGGATATCGACGACTACATCGGCTATCAGCAGGATACGGACAGCAATGTGCGATATGTGAACATTGATGGCACAACGCACATGCGCGGATTGGAACTGTCGGGCGGTTTCGAAAACGATCGGTTCTTTGGCAGCCTCGCTTTCACGCTCTCGGACACGGATCAGCCGATTGCCACCTATGCGGGCTATGGTCAGGACCAATACGGCGAACTGCCGGATCAGTACCTGACCCTCGATCTCGGGATGAAACTTTTGGAGGGCGAGGCCCGGATCGGGACGCGGGTGCGCTATGTCGGGGAAAGCTCGATTGCGATCATGTCTTTCGTGACCGGCGAAGGGGCCGTGCAGCCGGTGGACGATTACACGGTGGTCGACCTTTACGCCTCCTGGGACGTCACGGACTCGTTGGAGCTTTACGCCAATATCGAGAACGTCGCCGACACCTATTACATCGACGCCTCGACCGGTTCGGTGGATTACGAAAACGACTTCGGTGGACGCGGGCGGACGATTCAGGTGGGGATGACCTACCGGTTCTGAGCCCTTCGCGGATGGAATATCAGGCGGGCCTGCTCCTTCGGGGGCAGGCCTTTTGGCGTCATCCCGCCACGATCACCCCGACCGCATAGGCGACCACGGCGCAGATGCCGCCGAGGAAGACCGTTTCCCCGATCGCGCGCCAGAGCCCGGCCCGCGTTGCCACATGACGCAACAGCCCCAGAAGCGTCAGCGCGAGCACGGTGGCGGCCACGGCGGCGGTAAACTGGTCGGGGCCGGGGAGGCCGAGGATATAGGGCAGGATCGGGATCACGCCGAAGCTCACGAAGGACAGGAAGGTGATCAGCGCCCGTGGCCAGAGCGCCCCCTGACCGGGGTCTTCCAGCCCCTCGACCTGCGACAGGGTGATCTCTGCCATCAGGCCGGGAGATTTGGCGGCCAGAGTTGCCATGGTGGTGGCGTCGAGCGTCGACAGCCCGTGGCCCTTGAGATGCCGGGTGAGCGCGCCGATCTGCGCCGAAGGATCGCGCGACAGCCGGGTTTGTCGCCGCCGGATCATGTCGCGCGCGGCGCGGGCCGAGAGGAATTCGCCCAGCCCCATCGAAGTCGCATCGGCGAACAGGTTGGCGAGGCCGAAGACCAGAACCGCCAGCGTGGCGAGCTCCCCGCCGCCCTCGGCATTGGCGCCCGCGTAACCTGCGACAATGGCGAAGGTGGTGACGATGCCGTCATTGCCGCCATAGACGATCTGTTTCAGGTGATCGGTGAGGTTTGGCCTGGCGAACATGCTGGGGTCCTTCTTGCGTGTATCGCATCCGGCTGGCTGCGATGGTCGGAGAGAGCTATAAAGCGCTCCATGACATCGCTCAAACCCGATCGTGGCCGGTTTTTGCGGGAAAAGTCGGAAAGCATTTGGGGTAAAATAATACCTATTTTTTAATGCATTGTTTTTAAATGTAAAATCATAATGATGGACGCTTGACGCAGGGCGCGAAATGCTTAGAACACGCTCAATCGAATTCCTATCCCATAAGGGCAAGAAACATGAAAACCTTTTCCGCTACTCCCGCGGACGTGGACAAGAAATGGATCCTGATCGACGCTGAAGGCGTTGTTCTGGGCCGTCTCGCTTCCATCGTCGCCATGCGCCTGCGTGGCAAACACAAAGCGACCTTCACCCCGTCCATGGACATGGGTGACAACGTCATCGTGATCAACGCCGACAAAATCCAACTGTCCGGCAAGAAACGCACCGACGAGCGCTTCTACTGGCACACCGGTCACCCGGGCGGCATCAAATCCCGCACCATCGGTCAGATCCTCGAAGGCGATCACCCCGAGCGCGTCGTGACCAAAGCCGTGCAGCGCATGCTGCCGGGCGGCAAACTGTCCCGCCAGCAAATGACCAACCTGCGCGTTTACGCCGGTTCCGAGCATCCGCATGAAGCTCAGCAGCCGGAAGTGCTGGACGTCAAGTCCATGAACAAGAAAAACACCCGGAGCTGAGACCGATGGCTGAAGAAATCAAATCCCTCGACGCGCTGAGCGCAGTCGCCGGTGGTGAGACCCTCGTCGTTGACGCCGCCCCCCGTGAACCCGTTCGTGACGAACTGGGCCGTTCCTACGCCACCGGCAAGCGTAAAGACGCTGTTGCCCGCGTCTGGATCAAGCCGGGTTCCGGCAAGGTCACCGTCAACGGCAAGGACATGTCCGTGTACTTCGCCCGTCCGGTGCTCCAGCTGATCGTGAAACAACCGGCCCAGATCGCCGGCGTCGAAGGTGAATTCGACGTGGTCGCCACCGTCAAAGGCGGCGGTCTTTCCGGTCAGGCCGGTGCTGTGAAACACGGCATCTCCAAAGCTCTGCAGCTCTACAACCCGGAACTGCGCGGCGCGCTGAAAGCCGCGGGCTTCCTGACCCGCGACTCGCGCGTTGTGGAACGGAAGAAATTCGGTAAGCGCAAAGCCCGCCGCTCCTTCCAGTTCTCCAAGCGTTAATCGCCGGACTGGTTCAGAAATTCAAAGGGTCGCCTTCGGGCGGCCTTTTTCATGTCGGAAGACGAAGCTGCGATCCCCTTGGCAACCCGTGCCCTGCGGTTCATAGTGGAGCAAATCCGTTCGATGCGAGCCGCTGGCAATTTGACCCATCCCTACGAAGATATCCATTCCCAGAGCTTCTGGCGCAGCGGTGTGGTCGAGACTGATCGCCAGATCTGGCCGGAGATTTATGTGCCGAAAGTCCGCATCACGCGCGATACGGCAGTGGCCACGGCGGGGAGCTGTTTTGCGCAGCATGTCGGCAATTATCTCAACCTTTCCGGCGTCAATGTGCTGGACGCAGAACCCCGGCCCAAGGGGATGAGCGCCGAGTTGGCGCGCCAATACGGCTTTGGCCTCTATTCGGCGCGTTATGGCAATGTTTACACCGCCCGGCAGATGCGCGAGTTGCTCGAAGATGCCATCGCCGGGCAGGTCTATACCCGACTGTTCCTGACCCGCGACGACCGTTGGTTCGACGCGTTGCGTCCTGGCGTGGAGCCCGAGGGATGCGAGAGCCGGGAAGAGGCGATCGAGCTCAGACGCGAGCATCTCATGAAGGTGGTATCCCTGGCGCAGATGGCCGATGTTTTCGTTTTTACGCTGGGGTTGACCGAAGGCTGGATACACACCGGGGTCAACCGCACCATGGCGATGGCCCCCGGCGTGATCGCGGGCAGCTACCGCAAGCGCCATGCGTTTCACAATTTCACCTATGATGAAATCATCGCCGATCTGGCCGAGATCCTGCGTCTGCTCAGGATGCTGAACAAGAACATCCGGCTCTTGTTGACCGTCTCGCCCGTGCCGCTGACCGCAACGGCCTCCGGTCAGCACGTTCTGGCGGCGACGACCTATTCGAAATCCGTGTTGCGCGCCGCCGCAGGTGATTTCGCGACCGCTCAGGAGGGGGTGGATTATTTTCCGTCTTACGAGTTGGTGACCGCATGGGCCAACACCACGCCCGCCTTTGCCGCAAACCTGCGCTCGGTCCGGCCGGAGACGGTGGAGCGGGTCATGGCGATCTTCCTCACCGCACAGGGGCTTCTGGAGCCCGTGGAGGCGGCGGAGGACGAGAGCATGTCCGACACCGAGGAGGTGGAGGAGGACGTGGTCTGTGAAGAGGCGCTTCTTGAGGCGCTTCGGAAATGAGGGGTGGACAGTGACCAAACGGCTCTGTGTGCTTGGAAATTCTCACATGGCGGCCTTCGCGACCACAGTGGAGAACGGTGCCGCGCGCTGGCCGGGGATGGTGCTTGATATGTTTGGGGCGCATGGCGATGCGCTGTCGCGGTTCGAGGTGCGGGACGGGCGGTTTCAGAGCGACGATGCGGAGGCGCGGGCGCGGCTCTCCCATCTGGTCGGGCGCGACGCCTTTGCGCTCACCGAGTATGACGGCTTTGTCGTCACCGGATTGCATGTCGCGGTCTTCACCTTTGTGCGGATGTTTCGTGAGCTGTCTTCGGTCGACATGCCGTCGGTGAAGGGAGCGTTAAGCGCCTTGGAGGACGGTCGGCCTTTGGCCTCGACCGCGATGCTCAGGGCCTATGGGACGGAGCGTCTGATGCGCACGGCGGGGATGAAGCTTGCCCTGATGCTGCGGGCGGCCTGTGACGCACCGGTTTTCATCGCCAGCCAGCCGCGGCCCTCCGGACGGGTGCGGGAGCGTGGCGGCACCTATCTCGGGTTCACCCAATTGGCGGCCCGTGGCGACGGCGACTTCGTGTCCGACTGGTTCGACCGGGAGACGGAGGCGCTTTGTGCGGCAGAGGGGCTGCACTTCATCGCTCAACCGGCGGAAACGGTGGAGGAGGGGCTGTTCACGACCGAGTCTTTTCTGCGCGGTTCGACGCGATTGGCCAAGCGCAAGGGATTGGCGCATGACGAGGACGATGTGCTGCATGCCAATGCAGAGTTTGCCCGTTTGATGGTCGATAAGGTGGCAGTTGCGATGAATTTACCCATTGCGGCGTGAGGCTTGCGGGTTGGCTCTTGCACATTTGATCAAAAGCCTCACAGGATCGGGAAAAGTGGTTCTCAAACGTGGGTCCAGGGGAAGAGGGCATGACATTGGGTGATAAGATGCGGCGGTTCTTCCGCTCGGACCAAGGGGGTGGCGTGATGCTGGTGTCACCGACCGCCTTGTATGCGCTTTTGCTTTTGGCCGTGCCGCTGGTGGCGATTGTCGTGATTTCGTTTTGGACCCAGACGGGCGTACGCGATTTCGACACCACGTTCACGCTCGCCAATTATAAAGAGGCCCTGACCGATCCGCTCTATCGCCAGCTCATGCTGCGCTCGCTGATGGTGTCGGGGCTGGTGACGACGATCACCGTGGTTCTGGCCTTCCCGATTGCCTATTTCGTGTCCTTCGGCGTCAAACCCGAGCATAAATCCCTGTGGATTTTCCTGATCACCATCCCGTTTTGGACCTCCTATCTGATCCGCGTGTTCCTGTGGAAAGTGATCCTTGGTTACAACGGTGTGCTGAACTCCGGGCTTCTGGCCGTGGGCGTGATCGAGGAGCCGATGAGTTTCATCCTCTACAACGTCAATGCCGTGGTGATCACACTGGCCCATGCCTATGCGCCCTTTGCGATCCTGCCGATCTTCGTGGCGCTCGAAAAGATCGACCGCTCGCTTCTGGAGGCCTCCCGCGATCTCGGTGAAAGTCGGACGATGACCTTTCTGCGGGTGACCCTGCCGCTGGCCGCGCCCGGTGTGGTCGCCGCTGTGCTCATCGTCTTTATCCCGACGATTGGCGACTATGTGACCCCGCGCCTTGTCGGCGGTCCGGGCGGTCTGATGATCGCCAACATGATCCAGACCCAGTTCCTGCGCCTCAACAACGCGCCGCTGGGGGCCACATTGGCCGTGCTCGCCATGCTCATCGTCGCGGTGATTGCCATCGCCTTCATGCTTTTGGGCAACAAGGCCGCGGGTGGTAATAAAGGGGGGCGCCGGAAATGAAATCGCTCAAAACCTACGCCATCCTCTATCTGATCTTCCTCTACGCGCCGATCTTTCTGCTGCCGCTCTTCGCGTTCAACAGCTCGACAGTCATCGCGTTTCCGCTCACGAGCTTTACGACCGAATGGTTCACCACGCTCCTGACGCTGACCGAAATGCATGGCGCGCTCCTCAACTCACTCAAGATCGCGCTGACCTCGGCCGTGCTCGCCACGATCCTCGGGATTTTCGCGGCCATGGCGGCGACGCGTTATACCTTTCCGGGGCAAAAGGGCATCATGGGCTTTATCATGCTGCCTCTGGTGCTGCCGGAGATCATTGTCGCGGTGTCGCTTCTGATCGTGATCCTGCGCATGGGGTTCAACACCGGGGCCTGGTCGGTGATCGCGGGCCATACGCTGATCTGTACGCCCTTTGCCATCGCCATTCTGCAATCGGCCTTCGCCTCGCTCGATCCCTCGCTCGAAGAGGCGGCCTACGATCTGGGCGAGACGCCCGCGTCCACCTTCCGTCTGGTGACCCTGCCGCTCGTCATGCCGGGGATCATCTCCGCGCTTCTGATTTCCTTTACCATCTCGATGGACGAGTTCATCATCGCCTTCTTCCTCACAGGCTCCGAGCCGACGCTGCCGGTCTATCTGTTCTCGATGATGCGATTCCCGAAACTTCTTCCGGCGGTCATGGCGCTGGGTACGATCCTCGTCGTGCTCTCCGTACTGCTCATCGTGATCGCCGAATTCTTCCGCCGCCGTGGCGCCAAACGCGCAGGCCTTAAAGACACCGGGGGCTTCCTCTAATGACCATCAAGAAAAAACCGACAGGCCCCGCGCTGATCACGCTTCAGAACGTGGAAAAGCACTACGGCGACTACCATGCGCTCCGGGGCATCAACCTTGAGATCGGCACGGGCGAGTTCTTTTCGCTTCTTGGGCCCTCGGGCTGTGGCAAGACCACGCTTCTGCGCACCATCGCGGGCTTTGAGGATTACGACAGCGGCTATGTGATGATCTCCGGCAAGGATATGCGCGGGGTTCCGGCCAACAAGCGGCCCACGAATATGGTGTTCCAGTCCTACGCGATCTTCCCGCACCTGACCGTGTTGCAGAACGTTGCCTTCGGCCTGCGCAAATCGCCGATGTCGAAGGCGGAGAAAACCAAGGCCGCCGAGGAGGCTTTGGAGATGGTCGGCCTCAAGGGCTACGGCCATCGTGCCGCCCATGCTTTGTCGGGTGGTCAACGGCAACGGGTCGCTCTGGCCCGCGCGCTTGTGCTGAAACCCAAGGTTCTGCTTCTCGACGAACCGCTCTCCGCGCTCGACCGCAAGATGCGCGAACAGATGCAGGTGGAGCTGATCAAGCTGCAACGCGAGGTGGGTATCACCTTCATCCTCGTGACCCACGATCAGGAAGAGGCGCTCGTGATGTCTGATCGGATCGCCGTCATGTTCGAGGGCGAAATCGTGCAATGCGACGACCCGGAGGTGCTCTATCGCCGCCCGAAGTCGAAACGCGTGGCGGATTTCATCGGGGTGATGAACTTCCTGCCGGCCACGGTGTGCGAAGAGGACGGCAAATACATCGCCTCCGTCGCGGGCCTCGGCGAGGCGGAAATCACCGCGGATCAATGCCCCGCAGGCGTGCCTCTGGGGGAGGCCACGGTCGGTTTCCGCCCGGAAACCCTGACCATCCTCTACGACGGCCAAAGCGCCACCCACCGCGAATCCCCCGCCAAGGTCGAAGAGGTCGTCTATTACGGCGATATGACCTATTACGACGCGGGCTTCGAGGGTGTCGAAAAACCGGTGCGTATCTCCATGCGCAACATTTTCGGCCGCGACGTCTTGGATGTCGGGACCTCTGCGCGGGTCAGCTGGTCTCCGGGCGCATTGGTGGTGTTCGGCGCGGATCAGTAATTACCGCCGCAACACCTTGGTCACAAAGCCGGTCACCGCGCGTTCCAGATCGAGGATCTTGCCCGTGCCGAGTGTGCGGTTTACTTCGGCGTGGCGATAGGCGGATCCGTCGAACAGGCTGGCATCCGCGCCTCTGGACCGCGCCACGGTGACGAAATTCGACATCGACAGACCGTGACCCCGCGCCCTCGACCAGATCGCCAGAATAGGCGGCAGGGTCTTGGCGAGGTTGTAGGCGGGGGAAAGCGCCCCCCATTGCGCGCGGTCCTTGAAGGCGCTCGCAGTCCCGAAGGGCAGGTGGCCTTCATTGACACGCGCCAGTGTGATCAGATCGACCGCACCGCTGTCGTTGACGATGACGCCTGCCGGGCGCGGTTCCCATCCGGTGAGCGTGGCCATGGCGGCGAGATGCGCCCCCGCCGAATGGCCCATGACAATCGTGCGCTCGGCCGGTGCGATATGGGCGAATGACCAGTCGATCGCCTGCCGCACTGCCCTGATCTGACCGGTCACCGGGGTTTTCGGCAGCATCGGATAGTCGATGGAAATGAAATCGAGGTTCATCGCGTTCAACCATGCCGGTTTGGCGTCTACCGCCTTGCGCGATCCGGCCCGCCACGCCCCGCCATGGATGTAAATCACCGCCCCGCGCGGCGCAGGGGCGCGGTAAATGTCGAGCAAATCCACACCGTATTCCCGGGTCTCAGCCTTGTCCCCGGCCCAAAGCAGGGACGGGCAGGCAAGCGATAGCGCACCGCCCGCAATCACGGTTCTGCGTGTAAAACCAGACATGTGCCTCCTGTTCGGGGCCTATGTGTCCTGTGGAATGAGGCCCAATCCGCGCAAGTATATCCCGATTCCGGTTTCCAAAAGGTCTTCGGGCGGGAAGGGCACGCGCGCGCCGGGCGTGCCGCGCGCGAAAAGCTCGACCACCCCATGCGCCATGGCCCAGACATGCGCCGCAAACATCTGCGGCGGCGGGCGTTTGCCTTCGGGGATTTGCTGCGCAAGCTGATCGGCGGCGCGCTCCAATACCCCGAGCGCGCGGTTCGCGACCGCGTAAAGTTCGGGCGTGCGCTGCATGGAAATGCCGCTCTCAAACATCGCAATGTAATGGCCGGGGTATCGGCGGGCAAAGGCCAGATAGGCGCGACCCACCGCCTCAAAGGACGCAAGCGCGGAGGGCTGGCCGGTGTCGTAGGCGTAGTTGAGCAGATTGGCGAAGACCTCGAAGCCCTGAAGCGCGATCTCGGCAATCAGATCCTCACGGCCCTCGAAATGGCGATAGACCGCCGCCGGCGTCACGCCCGCGGTTTTCGCCGCCTCCGAGAGGGTAAACCCGGTCGGGCCCTTCTCCTCGATCAGCTGCAACGCCGCCTTGATGAGGGCCTGTTTCAGGTTGCCGTGATGATAGCCGCGTTTGCTCATAGGGCGTTCATTCGTCCTCATCGCCGGTGATCAGGATTTTTGGCCCATCGACGATCTTCGGGTCGATCTCGCCGAGGTTTTTCGCGCTTTTGCCCTTGTAGTCGATCTTGGTGAGCACGGCGCGGATCGCATTCAACCGGGCGCGGTATTTGTCGTCCGAGCGGATCACCGTCCAGGGCGTGGCCTCTGTGTGGCTGCGCTCCATGGTCTCGGAAATCGCTTTTGTGTACTCATCCCAGCGTTTCAGCCCCTCGACGTCTATCGAGGACAGTTTCCATTGCTTCAACGGATCGCTTTCGCGGGCCAGAAAGCGCCGGAGCTGCTCGGCGCGCCCGACATTGAGCCAGATTTTGAACAGCTGAATGCCCTCGGAGACCAGCATCTCCTCGAACTCCGGCAGTTGGTGGAAAAACTTCTCGCGCTGCGCGTCGGTGCAAAAGCCGAAAACCTTTTCGACCACGGCGCGGTTGTACCATGAGCGGTCGAACAACACGATCTCTCCCGCCGTCGGCAGGTGGTCGATATAGCGCTGGAAATACCATTGCCCGGCCTCGCGTTCGGTCGGTTTCGACAGGGCCACGATCCGTGCCGAGCGCGGGTTCAAATTCTCACGGAACCGTTTGATCGTGCCGCCTTTGCCCGCCGCATCGCGGCCCTCGAACACCACGACAATGCGTTTGCCGGTCTCGCGCACATCGGCGAGCATCTTGACCAGTTCAAGCTGAAGCGCCTCGATCTCCGCTTCGTACTCGGCCTTTTTCATCCATGTCTCATAGGGAAAGGAGGGCGACAGGATTTCCTTTTTGCCACCGTCCTCAACTGCTTTGCGAATGGATTTCGGGGCGTCTTTTTCGAAATAGCGGGAGATCGCGCCGTCGAAAGGAAGATCGGTCATGTGCAGGCCCTATGTGTTAATCACCTTAACACTATGAGGTTTTTCCGTCCGGGTTGCAACGCCGGGCAGCGCGCTTGACGGCCTCAAAGACCGCCTCTGTCGCAACGTGATGCGGCATATGGCCGATGCCGTCGAGCCGGGTGAGGCGGTTCGAGGGCACCCGCGCCTCTAACGCCAAGGCATGGATGCTGTCGGGGACGATCACATCCGCCGTGCCGTGCAAGCTTTCGATCGGCAGGGTGAGCGCATCGTAACGCGGCACCATGGCCCTGATTTCGTCCCGAAGTGCGATGCGTTGGCGGGCGTTCATGCGGTGGCGGGGCGGGTGGATCGACTTGCGCGGCTGGAAATGATCGGCATAGCCTTCGGGGACGGCATCGGGGGCGAAGACCTCTGCCAGACGGTTTTCGACGATGAATTCCGGCACGGTGAGCGCAATCAGCTCCGCCGCCCACCATCCGAGAACCGGGGCCGCGAGTGTGCGGTGCAACAGAGGATGGCCGGTTTCCCAGTCATGCGAGGGCGAGGAGACCAGCACCAGCGCCGCAAGTGTTTCGGGCGCATCGAGTGCCCACCGCAGCGCCACCGCGCCGCCATAGGACTGGCCCAAAACGATGGGCGCGCGCGGGTCGACGATGGCCATGACTTCGCGCAGCACGCGGGCCTGTGCGGCAAGGCTTTCGTCCTGCATCCGGGGGCTGTGGCCATAGCCGGGGCGGTCGAGGGCGTAGACACGGAAGTCTTGCGCCAGTGCCGGGGCGAGGGCGAAGCTCATGTCATAGGTCGACCCGGAGGCGCCATGGATCAGCACCACAGCGGGCGCATCCGGTGCGCCGAAGCTTTCGACATGGATCTCTGCGCCCGACGGCGTTGCGATCAGATCGCCCTTGCGCCGGGTTTTGAGCGCCCGCATCGGCCCGCGCCGCAGCGGCATTTCGAGCGGAGCGGGCGCGCGGCTGCGCATGTCAGAGCCCGATCTCTTCCAGTTTGTAGGGCGTGTCCTGATAGATCGCGTTGATCCAGTTGCCGTAGAGAAGATGCGCGTGCGAGCGCCAGCGGTTCATCGGGCGCAGCGAGGGATTGTCGTTCGGGAAATAGTGCTGCGGCAGGATGATCTCTTTGCCCGCATCTACATCCCTTTGATATTCCTCGTACAATGTGCCCGTGTCATATTCGAAATGGTTGAAGATATAGAGCGCGCGATGCTCCGGATCCTGCACGAGGCAAGGCCCCGTTTCGTCCGATCCCAAAAGCGGGATCAGCCCCGGCACGGCGTCGATCTCGGATTGGCGCATCTCGGTCCAGCGGCTGACCGGGATGTAGCACAGGTCCGAGAAGCCGCGCAGATAGGGCGAGTTCGGGGCAAGGTTTTCCTGTTGGAACAGACCGAAAGCCTTGTGATCCAGAATGTGTTTTTGCACGCCGTGGAAATAGTTGATCATCGCCATACCGCCCCAGCAAACGCCGAAGGTGGAGAACACATGGCTTTGGGTCCACTCGAACACCTCTTTGAGCTCGTCCCAATAGGTGACCTCCTCAAAGGGCAGATGCTCGATCGGTGCGCCGGTGATGATCAGCCCGTCGAACTTCTCGCCGGAGGCTTTGACCTCGGAGAAGGGGCGGTAGAATTGCTCCATATGCTCGGCGGCGGTGTTTTTCGTCTGATGCTCGCTCATGCGGATCAGGTGGAAATCGATCTGCAAGGGCGTTGCGCCGATCAGACGGGCAAACTGGTTCTCCGTCTGAATTTTCTTCGGCATGAGGTTCAAAAGTGCGATCTTGAGCGGCCGGATTTCCTGCGTCGCGGCCCGGCCTTCGCCCATGACCATGACGCCCTCGGCAGAGAGAACATCATAGGCGGGAAGGTTTTCGGGCAGCGTAATGGGCATGATCAGGTTCCTTTGAAGTGAAGGAGATTTAAGGCTGTTGGGCGCGTTTATCAAGCGCAGCGGCGATCAGGGCCGAGAAGTCCTCGGGTCCTTTGATCTGTTTGATCTCTTCGTAATCGAGCGTGATGCCCCAATTGTCGGCCATCGCGGCATAGCGCGGCTGGCGGTGGGCCAGTGCGCGGGCATAGGTGTAGCGGATGAAATCGTCCGGGTTGACCTCGTCTTCCTGGACGCCCTTGGTGGCGAGATATTCCTCCCAGATCGCGGCCAGAAACTCCGGCTGATAGGCCATCGGTTTCGGCGCCTTGTCGAAGCGGCGGATCAACTCTTCGGTATGGGCCTCGGAGCCTTTGATCCAGACCAGAAGTGCCTCGCCCGAGAGCGCTTTGAGGATCGGATCGTCAGGGTTCTCGGGGTCGACCCATTCACAGATCGAACCGCCGGTGTCGCAGACGAAATGCGGATAGCCGTACAGTGCCTGCGCCCGGTCGATGAAATGGCCGGTGTCGAGAAGGGCGGCTTCTTCGGCGCGGCGGAACAGGGTCTGGCGGCGCTGAAACTCGGCTATCGGGATGCCGCCCAAGGCCTCGGAGCCGGGTTTGCCGAGGAAATAGGACACGGGCGCGAGGTTGTCGAAGGTCAGGTTGGCCTTGATGTAGATGCTGTCGGAGAGGAATTGTTCGCGCAGGAACGGTTCGCGCATCGCAACCTTTTTCAGATTGTCGTCAATGGCTTCGCCCAGGTAACGCGTGCCGATGCGGTAGTCGATCGAGTAGTGATACCACTCTCCCGTGCTGCGCAGCATGTTGGAAATCACGGTCTTGCCGAGCCCCGACATGCCAAAGAGGATGAGCCGCTTGCGCGTGCACTCTTGCCAATCCGCACCTGTTTCGTATGTCATCCGTCTGTTCCTGTCGGGCCCTGTTGGTCGGGTTCGGTGGTGCCACGGCGCGCGCCCGCTCGCAAGGGTTAAGCGCGCTTGCGCCCCCGCAACCGGGTCAAAATCCGCCCGTCGATCACCAGAAGACCAAGCGCGATCAGCCCGAAACCGACATAGGCCTGTGGTGGCAGGCTCTCGCCCAACACGAGCGCACCGAGGGCGATGGAAACGGGGGCGACGATCAGCGTGGTGAGCGAGGTGTTGCCCGCACCGGCCACGGCGATCACTTTGTAATATATGATATAAGTGAGGCTGGTAGACATCACCGACAGATACAGAAGCGCCCCCCAGGTCTCGGGCCTGAGCGTCACGGACGGGGCGCCCGCAACGAGAAAGGCGACCGGAAGGGCGATGAGGGCCGCGCCGGTGAGCATGCCGGCGGCGGCGGTTTCGGGGCGGAGGTCGGAGAGGAGGATGCGGCCGATGGAGTTTGAGAACCCGTAGGACATGGTGGCGGCGATCATGGCGATCTGGCCCAGAGAGGTGAGATCGAAGGACCTGAGCGCCTCCGGGCCGATGATCGTGGTGATGCCCAACACGCCGAGCAAAACGCCTGCGCCCTTGCGCCAGCCGAGTTTCTCATCGGCAAAAATCAGCGCCGCAAAGAGCACGCCGAAGATCGCGGTAGAGGCGTTGAGAATGCCCGCAAGGCCGGAGGGAATGTGCCGCTGCGCCCATGTGATCAGCAGGAAGGGGATCGCGGAGGTCAAGGCGCCGACAAGGCTAAACCGCCATAAATACCGGGAAATTTTCGGCACGGGCAGGCCCTTGATCAGGATGTAGCCCCAGAGCACGACGGCGGCGATGGAGACCCGGCCCGCGACGACCCAGTAGATCGGCAGCTCGCGGATCAGGATCGCGACGGCGAGAAAGGAACAGCCCCAGAGAAAGCCCATGGTGAACAGCCCGACCCAGGCTGCGGGGGTGATGATCTTTTGTGGGGCCATGATTTTTCCTCGTGCGTTTGCCGCAAAATCGCTTGCACGGGGGCCGGAGGCAAACCGGAATTTGTGCAAACGCCGATCACGGTTTTCGCTCGGAGGGGACCGCAAACGGGCTCAAAACCGCTGTCGGCAAAGCGTCGGACTTGTGTCGGACTTTTGTCGGGCAAGGACCGCCATGAAAAAGGCCCCGCGGGATCGCAGGGCCTTTCGATGGATTGATGAGGTCGGATCAGAAATGATGCGACAGCTTGAGGCCGAAGCCGATGGCGGAGTTGTCTTCGAACTCGCCGCCGAGCGAGGTGGTGGTGTCGCCGATCCAAGCATAGCTGACACCGCCGGAAATCGCGGTCTGATCGGTGATCTGATATTTCAGACCGGCCGCGACGGATTTGTAACCGTCGGTCGGCGACAGGTTGCCGGAGATCCCGCCATAGGCCTTTTCATAGCCGATGGAGAACGAGCCGGAGAGCTTGTCGTTGAAACGACGGCCAAGGCCGAGGCTGTAGGAGATCGTGTCGTCGGAGTGATCGACGAGATTGTCGTTAATGATTGCTTCGTAAGCGGTCGGGGTGATGGTCGTGGTGGTCCATTCTGCCCAGCGGGCCGAGAACATCAGAAGCGTATCGGCGGCGATCCCGGTCTGGAAGTCGAAGTTCACCGATTTCGGCATCGTTACGTCCATCGAACTGTCGAGCGTTCCGGTCGGATTGCTCTGATCTGCGATAGCGACCGACACTTCATGCGTGTCGAAGCTGATGTCGATCTCGGAGTTGAAGGTCAGGCTGGCGCGCAGCGCGATGTCCGGGATTTCATAGGCGGCACCGACGAGATAGCCCCAGTCGTTTTCGGTCGAGGTTTCCATCGCATAGGGGAATGTGCTGCCCGGTGAGTTTGGAACCGGAATGTTCAAATAGACATTACCTTCGGAGCTCAGGTTGCGCACACCACCATAGACCGAGAAACGATCATCGAATTTGTAGCGCAAAATGGCCGTCACAGCGGTGGTGTCCACCGAGGCGTTGGACCCGGCAATCGGATAGCTCGTGTTGCCACCATAAGACACATCCGCGCCATAGGGTTGGTCGATGATCAGTGCAAAGGACAGTTTGTCGCTGAGGTCGCGTTTGTAGGCGCCACCCACCATGTTGAAAGACGGGGTCACATCGCCCGCGTCGAGCTCATAACCGGGCATGACAGGATAGGCCCCGGAAACATCCGGGCTGACCGAGCCAAAGCTGAATTCCACATAGCTGCCGGTCTCAAACAGCGGTGCGATGGATTGACGGGACCTATCCATGCCGCCTGCATGTGCCCCGGATGCGGCGCCGATGGCCGCGACGGCCACGGAGGCCGCAAGAAGTGTCGTGTTTTTCATTGATCTCCATCCCTGACGGGCACTGAGGCCCGTTCCTTAGATCTTTTTAAAGTGTCGTGGTGAGCGACTTTCCGCTCTTATTGTCCACTCAGCCTAAGCTGCGACAAGATTTCAAGCAATTCTGACGCCGCGTCATGGTTGCAAGCGACCGAGCATGGCTTTTCTGCATCAGGCGGGAGGGCTGAGGCGGGACACTCGGCGGTTTTCGGACAAGATATTGATGTAATTGGCGGAAAAAATAATCGCTGCGCCGAGGAAAACCCAGATGTCGATGTTCTCATTGTAGAAGGCCATCCCGATCACGGCGATGATCGGCAGGCGCAGAAAGTCGATGGGGGTGACGATGGAGGCGGGGGCCAGCGACAGGGCAGTGGTGAGGCAGAAATGCGCGCCGAGCCCGGAGACGGCGACGACCATCACCCAAGGCACATCCTGAAGACGCGGCAGGGCAATGTCGGCGTCTGCGAGGGCGCAGACCAGACCGAAAACGAGTTGCAGCGTGACCATCCAGAACATGATCGACAGGATGGTGACATGGGCGGTGAGCGTCAGGCGTTTGGTGAACAGTGCGGAGGCGGCAAAGCCGAAGGCGCAAAGCATGGCGGCGACGAGGCCGATGGACAGCGCGCCGCCGAAGGGGCGGGCGACGATCAGAATGCCGATGAAGCCCATGGCGGAGGTCAGCGCCCGTGTCGGCGTCATTTTCTCGCCGAGAAAGATCGTGGCACCCAGACCCACGAGGATCGGGTAGGAGAATTCCAGCGCGAAAAGCTGGGCCATGGGGATGAGGGTCAGGGCGAAGAGCCAGAGGTTCTGACCGGCGAAATGGCCGAGGTTGCGCCCGATATGGAGCGGCATGGCTTTGGGGCGGAATTCGCGGAGACGGCGTTGCGGAATGGCGATGGCGAGCACGATGATGAGGCCCACGAGCGAGCGGTAGCCGAGGATTTCGAACGTATCGAGATGACCGGCGAGTTTGCGCCCGGCGACGGCCATGGCGGAGAAACCCGCGAGAGCGCCGCTCATCCAGAGCGCGGCCTTGAGGGGGTGACTTTCGCTCATGCGGGGGACTTTCGGAAATCGCGCTGCATGTGATGGGTGACACGTCCCCAGTCGGAGCTTTGGGTGCGCTCCTGATGGGCCTCGAAGGCGCGGGCGTCGCGGAAGACTTCGGTGACGTGAAACTCGGTGGGACGGACCTCGTCCTGCCAGAGATCGAACTGGAGACAGCCGGGTTCGGCGCGCGACAGGCGGATGTGGTCTGGCATGAGGGCCAGAACATGGTCGACCTCATGGGCGGCGCAGGTCATGGTGCCTGTCAACAGGATCTTGCTCACCGGATGTTTCTCCTCCATCGGTTTGCCCCTCTTAGCGAGGGGGCGGGGCGCTTGGCAAAAGAAAAGGCGCTCTCGCGGGAGGAGAACGCCTTTGCAATTTTGTGGGGGGGGCGGCGAAGCTATGGCGTTTTATTTACAGGTCGGAAAATGTTTCGGCGCGGTCGTAGCCGAAATAGGTGACGTCGACGTCGTAGATGTCGCCGATCAGCTCGATGGTCTCAGGGTCGTAATAGCTTTGGAAAGCCCGTTTGGTATGGCTGGCGGTCGCGGTATCGTGTTCGAGCGCCACGGGCAGGTTCAGGTCCTGCATGAAGGCGTTGAAATCCTCGGTGATGGTTTCGAAACGGAGCAGCCGGTCGATCAGCAGCTTGCCGTCCGCATCGCAGATGAACCGGTGTTGCGGGATATTATGGCCGATTTCGAGGGTGCGCAGCGTCTTGTTGGCCGCGATCCGTTCCGGCAGGGTGAAGGCCCAGTCGCGAAAGGAGCAGGCCTCGCCATAGCGCAGATACCAGTTGTATTCGGAAACGGCTTTCGACCAGGGGTTCCGCACCACGGCGAATTTGGTGCAGCGGGTCCAGAGCGCCTCGTCGGCGAGGCGGTTTTTAAGCTCGGGCGCGGTGAGATGTTGCAGCACGGTGCGTTTGTTGATCGCGCCCCAGAGCGTCTCGTCGGGTTTGCCGCCATACATGCCCAGGGCTTTTTCGATCGACTCGCCGGCATTCTTGGGAATGTGAACGAAGATCAGGTTCTTGTCGCGGGCGATGGGCATGGGCAGGTCTTATGGGAGAGGCGAGAGTGGGTCAGTTCGCGCGGGCGGTTGCCCGATGAAAACTGACCCGTGTCGCTCTGGCAAGGGGAGAACGGGCCGGATCACTCCAGCTCGATGGTTCCCGGCGGCTTCGAGGTGCAGTCGTAGAACACGCGGTTCACGCCTTTGACCTCGTTGATGATCCGGGTGGAGGTCTCAGAGAGGAATTCGTGGGTGAACGGGTAGTAATCCGCGGTCATGCCGTCGACCGAGGTCACGGCGCGCAGCGCCAGCGCATAGTCATAGGTGCGCCCGTCGCCCATCACGCCGACGGTGCGCATCGGCAGAATGGCGGCGAAGGCTTGCCAGATCTCGTCGTAGAGCCCGTGTTTGCGGATTTGGTCGATGTAGACCGCGTCGGCCTTGCGCAGGATGTCGAGTTTCTCGCGGGTGATTTCGCCGGGGCAACGGATCGCGAGACCCGGTCCGGGGAAGGGGTGACGACCGATGAAGGAGGCGGGCAGGCCCAACTCGTGACCCAGCGCGCGGACCTCGTCCTTGAACAGCTCGCGGAGCGGTTCAACGAGCTTGAGGCCCATTTTTTCCGGCAGACCACCGACGTTGTGGTGCGATTTGATCGTCACCGAGGGGCCACCGGAGAAGGACACGGATTCGATCACGTCGGGATAGAGCGTGCCTTGCGCGAGGAATTCGGCACCTTCGATCTGATCGGCGTATTTCTGGAACACGTCGATGAACAGCTTGCCAATGGTTTTGCGCTTCACTTCCGGGTCGGACACGCCTTCGAGCGCGCCGAGGAAAAGATCGCTTTCGTCGGCATGGATCAGATTGAGGTTGTAGTTCTCGCGGAACATGTTGACGACCTGCTCGGCCTCGCCGAGACGCAGAAGGCCATGGTCGACGAAGACGCAGGTGAGCTGATCGCCGATCGCCTCGTGCAGCAGGATGCCGGTGACGGAACTGTCGACACCGCCGGACAGGGCACAGATGACTTTCTTGTCGCCGACCTGTTCGCGGATTTTCGCGATCATCTCTTCGCGGTAAGCGCCCATGGTCCAGTCGCCGGAGAAGCCCGCAAGTTTGATGAAATTCTCGTAAAGCGTCGCGCCATTGGGCGTGTGGTGCACTTCCGGGTGGAATTGCACGGCATAAAAGCGGCGCTCGGTGTCGGCGGTGATGGCGAAAGGCGCACCAGGGCTTGTGCCGTAGACCTCAAAGCCCGGCGCGATCTCGGCGACGTGGTCGCCATGCGACATCCAGACCTGTTCCTTGCCGGTCGCATCCATGAACCAGCCGTTCAGGAGATCGGTGTGAGCCTTGGTCGGGGTCACATAGGCGCGGCCGAACTCTGCGGTGGCATGTTCGCCCGCTTCGACACGACCGCCCAGATCGTGCATCATCACCTGCTGGCCGTAGCAGATGCCGAGGATCGGCACGCCCAGCTCATAGGCCGCTTTCGGCGGGCGGGGCGAGCCCTCGCGCATCACCGAATCCGGGCCACCGGAGAAGATGATCGCACGCGGATCAAATTCCTTGAGGCTCTCTTCGGTGACCTTCTGATAGGGGTGGATTTCGCAATAGACATTCAGTTCGCGCAGACGGCGCGCGATGAGCTGCGTCACCTGGGAACCGAAGTCGATGATGAGGAGGCGGTCATGGGAAATCTGGGTCATGCCCTGCCTTTATGCGCGCGGACGGATTCAGGCAAGATGGATTCCCGCATTCCGGCGTTTCACACCGAAAAAGCGCCCATGAAAAAGCCCCCGTTTCGGCCGGGAGGAGGCGGAAACGGGGCCGGCACAGGGGGATGGGCTGTCGGGTAGCCTTTGAACGGGGCCGGTCAGGCGGTCTGTTGCTTCTGCGGCAACAAACGGGCCTCGCCCATCAGCGCGATCAGAACCTCGACATGGCGGGTGACATTATAGGTGGCATCGCCCGAGCGGCGGATGTCTTCCATGCGGGCCTCTTCCTCGATCAACGCGGTGAGGGCGCGGGCGGGCGAGGGGGCGGTGGCGCTGCGCATGACCCGTTTGAGGTCACGATTGCGGTTGTAATGTTCCAGTCCGAAGCGTGCGGCGCGGATCAAAAGGCGGGGACGGCGCAGGGCGGCAAGCAGGGTCGTGACGTCGGTCATGGGCAGATCTCCTGTTGGTGTTGCGCCCATCCGGTTTCGCTTGTCCGGTATGGGTGACGGGTCGTGGATGAAACGATATGAGGGGAGCCTTGCACAACCTGAGCGTGTGTTGCGTATTGTTTCCGTATTGAGAACGGTGTGGCGGGGCATTGTTTAGGATTAGGGAGCGACAATGGCGAAACGAGAAACAGTTAACCTTTGCGTAACCAATGCAACTCATGGTTGAGGCAGGATTCGGGATAAATCGGGGGATAATCTGTGAAGATCCGGTTGATATCTGTCGATCTGTGAGGGGCTCAAATCTTAACTGTATCAAATATGGAAACAATTAATCTGAATGCCGGGGGAAATATGCTGGAAACTGGGAAAGGAACGTCCGGGTCGTACGGGCAACTTCCGAAATGGGTGCCGCAGGAGGCCAAGCGCTATCTGGCGCATACGGAAAGCGGCGACACGATACGCGAACTGGCGCGGCGCGGCGGCTGTGCGCCCTCGACCGTGATGCGTCAGGTGCGCAAGCTCGAACAGAAGCGGGACGATCCGCTGATCGACGAGGCGCTGTCCTCGCTCAGTCGCCTTACGCCGCAGGCTCGGGACGCGGCGGCTCTTCCGCTTTCCCAGAATGCTCAGGCCCAGACCTCCAAGGACAAGGACTTCATGACCGACCAAAGCCCGTTTTCCGAGCCGACCGGCGCGACCCCGCCGGATGATGCGACCATTGCGCGCGAGGCCCGCCGCATTTTGCGCCGCCTGTCGGAGCCGGGGGCCTGTCTGGCGGTGGCCAGGGACATGGAAAAGGCCGTGGTGGTGCGCGATCTGCCGGACGGGCGCACGGCGCGCACGGCGGTGCTCGACCGTCCCATTGCGCAGGCGATGGCGCTCAAGGACTGGATTGTGGCGAATGCCAAGGGCAAGATCACGCGCTATACGATCACGGCGGCGGGGCGTGCGGCGCTGCGCGGGTTTCTGGCCGAAGACGAAAGCGCGCGGGCAGGCTTTGCCGAGGCGCCGACGCGGTTCGATGCCGCCACGGGGGGCTTTTCGTTTCGCGATGAGACCCATGGCGAGGATCGCCCGAAGCGCATCCGGTATAATGCCGCCGAAAGCCCGGTGATGGTTCTGTCGCGGCGGCGCGACAAGGACGGCGAGATGTTCCTGACGCCCGAGCTTGTGGCAGCGGCGGAGCGCCTGCGCGAGGATTTCGAACTGGCGCAGATGGGCGCGGGCGGCGTGAACTGGGAGCGCTTTCTGATCGAGGCCGGGCGGGTGACGGGCGATGTGAACGGTTTTGGCTCGGAGGCGGCGAAGGCGCGGGTGGCGGCGGCGCTTGGCGATCTCGGGCCGGGATTGGGCGATGTGGCGCTGCGCTGCTGTTGTTTCCTTGAGGGCATGGAGCAGGCGGAGAAGCGCATGGGCTGGTCGGCGCGCTCGGGCAAGATCGTGCTGCGGATCGCGTTGCAGCGGTTGAAGAAGCATTACGACGAGGCGGGGTATTCGAATTTGATTGGGTAAAATCCGGTTCGGGGCATGGCCCCGGCAAACGCTCCAGTGGAGCGTTTGAGGATTTTACGGGCGGAGCCCCGGCCGGTCTGGCCTGTGGCCAGATTGAAAGGTTCAGTGGACCTTTTCAAGGCGCGAACGCCCTCGCACCCTTGCGAGGGCCGGTAGGTCTGGGTTTTTGACCCGGCAAATGCTCTGCCGCCTCCTGAGAAAAGCACCCGAAGGCCTCACAACCTCCGGGTGTTCAGGTGGGACCGCTCGGGGGCGGTCCTGCTCAAGTCGGATCTTGCGATCCGTGCCCATCGGGTCGGTCAGGACCTTTTGGACGCCCCCTAGCCAGCGGGGTGAAGCGGGAATAGCGCCGCTATGGGATCAATTGAAATTGTAATTTCCGTGATTTGGTATTAGCTCTTCTAATGACTGGAGGGGCCATGCTGACGCTCAGACAAATGACCTATTTCGTGGCACTGGCCGAGACCCGCAGCTTTTCGCAGGCGGCCGAGACCGTACATGTGACCCAACCCGCGCTGTCGCAGCAGATCAAGGAGATGGAGGCGAGCCTCGGCACGCAGCTGGTCGAACGGCTGCCGCGCGACATCAGGTTGACGCGGGCGGGGCAGGTGGTTTTGGACCGGGCGCAGCAGATCCTGGCGATGACCCGCGATCTGGAGGCGGAAATCCGGCTCTCGAAGGGGCTGACCGGGCGGCTGACGCTTGGGGTCATTCCGACCATTGCGCCCTATCTGTTGCCGCGGGCGCTGACCCGGATCAAGGCGGCAGCGCTCGATCTCGACATGCGGGTGCGGGAGGCGCAGACGGCGGATCTGATCGCGCTGGTGGCCTCGGGGCAGCTCGACGCGGCGGTGATCGCGCTGCCTTATGACATCGAAGGCTTGTTGGCCGAGCCGCTTTTTACCGATCGTTTCCTGCTGGCCGGATCGCAGGCGCGGATCGCGGCGCTGACGGAGGCGACGGTGCCGCGCCCGACGGAGCTGTCGCCGGATACATTGTTGCTTCTGGACGAGGGGCATTGCCTTGCCGATCAGGCACTTGAGGTCTGCGGGCTGAAACGCAACCGGCAGTCGGTCGATCTCGGGGCCTCCTCTTTGGCGACGCTCTGCGGCCTCGTGGCGCAGGGCTTTGGCCTGACGCTTTTGCCGGAGATTGCGCTCTGTTCCGAGATGGCGGCGAGCCCGGAGATGGCGGTGCTGCGCTTTCCCGAGCCGGAGCCGCAGCGCGTGGTGGCGCTGGTGCGGCGGCAATCGACGGAGGCGAAACTGTGGTTCACCGAGTTGGCCGCACTTTTGAAGGATGCGGGGGAAGAGTTGATGTGTGAGGCGCAAAGCCGGGCGTGAGGCGCGTATCAGCCATGCGTTTCGGGTATTCCCGGTATGCGACGGTATTCCGAGGTCGCGCGATGCTGCGGATGCGAAAAGGCCCGCAGGGATGTCCTGCGGGCCTTTCGTCATCTCAGACCTGCGTGCGACTTAGGCGACGGCGACGGCTTCTTCGCCTTTGAGCCATTTGAGCACGTTCTCCGGGGAGGAGACGCCGTAGGGGTCTTCGCCGTGGTTGTCGCACAGACCCGGCTCTTCGAACCAGGCTTCGACGACACCGTCATTGACGACGGCGGCGTAACGCCAGGAGCGCAGACCGAAGCCGAGGTTGTCCTTGCGCACCAGCATGCCGACGCGACGGGTGAATTCCCCGGAGCCGTCCGGGATCACGCCGACGTTCTCAAGCTCTTGAGATTGCGCCCATTTGTTCATGACGAAGCTGTCGTTGACGGACATGCAATAGATCGCGTCGATGCCCAGATCCTTGAACTCCGGGAAGCCTTTTTCAAAGCCCGGCAGCTGGTAGGTGGAGCAGGTCGGCGTGAAGGCGCCGGGGAGCGAGAACAGCACAACGCGCTTGCCGGCGAAATAATCGGAGGTGGTTTTGTCCTCCCATTTGAACGGGTTCGGACCGCCGATGCTGTCGTCGCGAACGCGGGTGTGGAAGGTCACTTCGGGCAGTTTGTAACCGGCTTTCATGGGAAAACTCCTTGAGCTTGCGCTTTTCCATGTAGGGAGCGCTTCATTATGCCGCATCTTTTAGAGCGATTCTAAACCTTCGATCAATGCGCCTGCGGCAGAAATCGCCGCAGATGCGAAGGGCGCGGATTTCGCGAGACATTTGCAGGCAGCTTGCCTATATCGTGATCCAAACGGAAAAGCCCAAACGGAAAAGCATCCCGCCATGCGTGATCTCAAGATCCCCGACCAGCGCCACCCGGAAAAGGCGCATCGCCCCGACAATGCCCAGCCGAAGAAGCCGAGCTGGATCCGCGTGAAGGCGCCGACCTCGAAGGGCTATATGGACACGCACAAGATCATGCGTGAGCATAAACTGGTGACGGTCTGCGAAGAGGCGGGCTGTCCGAATGCGGGCGAATGCTGGTCGCAGGGCCATGCCACCATGATGATCATGGGGGAGATTTGTACCCGGGGTTGTACCTTCTGTAACGTCGCCACTGGGCGGCCCGACAGTCTCGACGTGTTCGAGCCGGGGCGTGTCGCCGATGCGGTTCAGAAACTCGGGCTCAAGCATGTGGTGATCACCTCGGTGGACCGCGACGATCTTGAGGACGGGGGCGCGGAGCATTTCGCGATGACGATCCGGGCAGTGCGCAAACGCTCGCCGGAGACCACGATTGAAATTCTCACGCCGGATTTTCTGAAATGCGCGCCTTCGGCGCTCGAAACCGTGGTCGCCGCGAAACCGGATGTGTTCAACCACAACCTTGAAACCGTGCCGGCGCTTTACCACGAGGTACGCCCGGGTGCGCGCTATTTCCACTCCCTGCGGTTGTTGCAGCGGGTGAAGGAGCTCGACCCGACCATGTTCACCAAATCCGGGATCATGGTGGGTCTGGGCGAGAAACGCCCCGAGGTGTTGCAGGTGATGGACGACATGCGCGCCGCCAACATCGATTTCATGACCATCGGGCAATATTTGCAGCCGACGCCGAAACACCATGCGGTGGCGGAGTTTGTGACGCCCGAGGAATTCAAGAGCTATGAGAAGGCCGCGATCAACAAGGGCTTTCTGATGGTTTCGGCGACGCCGCTGACGCGCTCGTCCTACCATGCGGGGGACGATTTCGCCCGGCTTCGGGAAAACCGTCTGAAGAAACTCGGTCAAGCGTAAGTGTCGAACACGTTTGAAATTTTCCTCGGCACGCAGCCGGGGCTTGAGCCGTATCTTTTGGCCGAGGCGGTGGAGGCGGGGTTCCCTGCGCCTGTGGCCGTGGGCGGCGGTGTGACCTTTGAAGGCACGTGGGCCGACGTGGTGCGGGCCAATATGACGCTCCGCGGGGCGGCGCGGGTGTTGGCGCGGATCGGCGAGTTTCGGGCCTTCCATCTGGCGCAGCTCGACAAGCGGGCGCGCAAGTTTCCCTGGGGCGAGGTGCTCAAGCCCGATGTGCCGTTCCGGGTCGAGGTGGTCACCGGCAAGCGCAACAAGATTTACCACGCCGGTGCCGCGCAGGAGCGCATCGAGCGCGCGATCACCGAGGAGCTTGGCGCGCCCCTGTCGGCGGAGGCCGAGGTGGTGCTCAAGGTGCGGATCGAGGATGACAATGTGATCCTCTCGGTCGACACCTCCGGCGAGGCGCTGCACAAGCGCGGCTATAAGGCCGGTGTCGGCAAGGCGCCGATGCGCGAAACCATGGCGGCACTGTTTCTGCGGGCCTGCGGTTATGACGGGCAGGAGCCGGTGCTCGATCCGATGTGCGGTTCGGGGACCTTTGTGATCGAGGCCGCGGAATGGGCGCGGGGGCGGATGCCGGGCCGGGCGCGTGGCTTTGCCTTCGAGCATCTCGCGCCGTTCGACGCGCTGGTCATGCAAAAAATCAAAGCGAACTGGCAGGAGCGTGAGACGGTTTTGCAGTTTTACGGGTCTGATCGCAATGTGAATGTTGTTCGCATGGCGAGCGACAATGCCGAGCGTGCGGGCGTGGCCGATCTTTGCACGTTCAAACCCGTATCTGTGTCGGAGATCGAGCGCCCCGAGGGCCAGCCCGGTCTGGTGATCGTCAACCCGCCCTATGGCGCGAGGATCGGCAAGAAGAAAGACCTCTACGCGCTTTATGGGGCCTTCGGACAGGTGATGCGCGAGCGGTTCAAGGGCTGGCGTGTCGGCATGATCACCTCCGACGGGCAATTGGCGCAGGCCACCGGCCTGCCTTGGGAACCGGTCTCCGCTCCGATTGCCCATGGCGGGTTGAAGGTCCGGCTCTACAAGACCGCCGCGCTCTAATTCCGAGGGGTCTGGCGGATTTTCGGGGCGAGCCGTGCAAATTTCGTCAGAAAGTGATCTCTCTCAAGGCATTTCCCCACAGTCCTATGCTAGAATCTGGCCGTATAGGAGGGGAGACTTAGAAATGATGCACAGGCCAAATTGGGACGATTACCGGTACGTGCTCGCCGTGGCGCGCACTGGCTCGGTGTCGGGTGCAGCGCGTGAGCTGGGGGTCAACCATGCCACCGTCTTGCGGCGCGTGGCGGGGATCGAAAAGCGGCTCGGCGTCGAACTGTTCGAGAAATCCGTGCGCGGCTATGAGATCGCGCCGGAGAAATTGCGGCTAATCGAGGCTGCGCGCGAGGTGGAGGCTGCGGTGAGTGCGGTCGAACGTCTGGCGCGTGCGGGCGAAGCACCGCTTGCCGGGGTCATCCGCGTGACGTCGACGGACACCTTTTGTCAGGTGGTGCTGCCACCGCTTTTGGCGCGGCTGTCGACGCATGAGAAGGAACTGTCTTTCGAGCTGATCTCGAACAACGCGCATCTGGATCTGTCGCGGCTGCATGCCGATGTGACGGTCCGCCCGACGTTCAAACTGCCGGAAGAACTGCACGGCGAGATGGCGGCGCAGATGCGGTTCGGGTTCTATGCCCGCTCGGCCGAGGTGCCGGCGAACCGCTGGATCGGGCTGACGGGCGCGATCGGACGCTCGCACGCGGCGCAGAAGCTGCGCGAGGAGTTGGACCGGCGCAAAGTCACCTTCGTGGCCGCCGCCGACAGTTTCCTGACGCTCAAGGCGCTGGCGGAAACCGGCATCGGTCGGGTGATGTTGCCGGTGGTGCTTGGCAATGCCGCGTCGAAGCTCGTTCCGGTGGAGCCGGTGGTCGATCTGGCACCTTTGCCGGTCTTCGTGGCCTCGCATGCCGATCTGGCCGATGCGCCGCGTCTGCGTCAGGCGCGGGCCCGGATCGCGGCGGCGCTGGAGGCGGAGGAAGCGCATCTGATGGGCAAGGTTCTGGTGCCGGGGCAATAAGCCGGTCATCAGCGGAGCCAGCAGCTATGGCGGGTCCTTAACGGGGCCCGCCGTTGATTTGCATCCAGGCGGGCAGGCCGAAGAGTTTTTCCACAAGGACGAGCGCCAGACAGGTGGCGACGATGGCGAAGATGAAGACGACACGTTTCGCCGAGGGCGGATTTTGCGACCAGCGTTTGGCGCGCATCAGCCAGTGCATGGGGGTCATGCGGGCGTCCCCGGTTCGTCATCGAAGACGACGGAGCCGATGAAGGGCAGGTTGCGGTTGGCCTGGGCAAAGTCGATGCCGTAGCCCACGACGAAAGCGTCGGGGATTTCAAAACCGATCCATGTGGCCTTGAGATCGACCTCGCGGCGGGCGGGTTTGTCCAGAAGGGCGATGGTCTCGAGCTTGCGCGGTTTGCGCGATTTCAGGAGCTTGATGACGGCGGAGAGGGTGTGGCCCGTGTCGACGATGTCTTCGACCACCAAGACGTCACGGCCCTCGATCGGGTTGCGCAGATCTTTGAGGATGCGCACTTCGCGCGAAGAGACCGTACCGTCGCCGTAGGAGGAGGCTTCGAGGAAATCGACCTCGACATTCATCTCCAACTCGCGCACCAGATCGGCGATGAAGACGAAAGAGCCACGCAACAGGCCCACGACCACGAGCTTGTCGGTGTCCTTGTAGGCGCGCCGGATTTCTTTTGCGAGATCCTCGATCCGCGCCGCGATGGCCTTGGCCGAGATCATGGTGTCGATGTGATATGGCCGCTGCGTCATGCTGTCCCCTCTTTGGACTCTTGCATTTTTTGTCCTGAGGTTAGATGTATCAGGCCGGATAAAGACAGACCAGAGACCATGCCGACGCATCAGGAAACAAAACACCTCCCCTACAGCGCCGATCAGATGTACGCGCTTGTGGCGGATGTGGAGAATTACCCGAAATTCCTGCCGTGGAACGCTGCCGCGCGCATTCGCTCGCGCACGGATATGGGCGACCACGAGTTGATGCTGGCCGATCTGGTGATCTCGTTTAAGGTGTTCCGCGAGAAATTCGGCTCGCGGGTGAAACTTTTCCCGGCGGAGCGCAAGATCGACACGGAATATCTCGACGGGCCGTTTCGCTATATGAAAAGCTGGTGGGTCTTTACGCCCGCCGCCGATGGCGGCTGCGATATCGAGTTCTTTGTCGATTTCGAATTCAAGAACGCGATCCTGCAAGGCGTGATCGGCGTGGTGTTCAACGAGGCGATGCAGCGCATCGTCCGGGCGTTCGAGCGCCGGGCGCAGGAGTTGTACGGCTGAGCGCTCAGAACAGCCGCACCGTGAAGATCACCGTCATCACCACGCCGACCAAGACGATGAACTGTTTGAGCCGGGCGGTGTTGCGGATGCGGCGGGCGAAATGCGCGCCTAAAAATCCGCCCGCGATCATCGCTCCGGCCAGAAGCGCGGCATAGTCCCAGGCGATGACGCCCGCGAGCGCATAGGTCACGGCGGAGACCAGCGACAAGAGCACCGACAGCGCGTTTTTCAGCCCGTTCATGGCATGCAGGTCGGTGTAGCCGATGAGGCCCAGCACGGCCAGAAGCATGATCCCCAGCCCGCCGTTGAAATAGCCGCCATAGATCGACACCAGCAACAGCGCGATGGCCGCGCCCAGAGGCGCCAGCATGTCGCGGGCCAGAAGGCGGCGGATCAGTTGCGGCCCCCCGGCAAAGAGCAGGGTGGCCAGCGCCATGAGACCGGGCACGGCGATGAGGAACGTGTCATTGGGCGTGATCAACAACAGACCCGCACCAAGAAGGCCGCCGAGGGCTGAGACGGCGATCATGCGCAGGGCGGGCATATTGGCGGTGGTGTGCAGGTCGCGGCGATAGGCCCAGACGCTGCTGACATAGCCGGGCAGGGCGCAGAGCGTGGCGGTGGCATTGGCGGACACGGCAGGCACGCCCGCGAAGATCAGCGCGGGCAGGGTCAGGAAAGTGCCGCCCCCCGCAACGGCATTGAGCATGCCCCCCAAGAGCCCGGCGACGAGCACCAGCAGAATGTCGATCATGTTTCCTCCCGATCCGGCGTTTGTGCCCGCCGTTTTATGTCCTGAGCGCCGAGCGCAGCATCTCGAGCGCGTGTTCCACGGTGGCTCCGCGCACGCTCGCACGGCCCAGGGGGCCGAAATCCACGGTTTCCACCACGGTGGTCGCGCCTTTGCGGGCGAGGCCGAAACAGACCCGGCCTTCGGGTTTGTTCTCGGAGCCGCCGGGGCCTGCGATGCCGGTCACGGCGACGGCGATCCCGGCCATGGATTTCGCCAAAGCGCCTTCGGCCATCTCCAGCGCCACCTGTTCGGAGACCGCGCCATATTCGGCGAGGGTGACGGGCGAGACGCCGATCATTTCGCGCTTGGCGGTGTTGGAATAGGTGACATAGCCGCGATCCACCACGTCCGAGGAGCCGGGGATTTCGGTGAGACTGCCGACGATCATGCCGCCGGTGCAGCTTTCGGCGGTGGAGATCATCAGGCCTGCGGTGCGGGCCAGCGCAAGCACCTCTTCGGCCAGCGCGAGGGGCAGGGGAGTGGCATGCGCACTCATTGGATCACCCCGTGATAGAGGCCTGCGAAGACCAGAACGACCACCGCGGCGAACACGCCCGCGATCACATCGTCGAGCATCACGCCAAGCGCATCGCCGCGCCGGTCGGCCCAGCCGATGGGGCCGGGTTTCCAGATGTCGAACAGGCGGAAGGCGAGAAAGGCGGTGGGCCATGCGGGCCAGAGCGTGGTGGAGGGCATGCCGGCCATGGCGGAGCCGATGGAGACCGGGATGAGCGCGATCCACATGCCGACCAGTTCGTCGATGACGATCTCGGAGGGGTCTTCGTTCTCGCTGTTTGCGGTCATTTTCTGGGTGGCCCAGAGGCCTGCGACAAAGGCGATCACCGTGCCGATCAGCACGCCGGGGACGCCGAGGGTTTCGTGCAGCGCCCAGAACAGCGGCACGGCGGCGGCGGAGCCCCATGTGCCGGAGGCGGGTTTCATGTAGCCGATCTTGGCGAGGGTCGCGATCAGTTCCGCATAGGGGTTCATCCGGGGTCTCCTTCAGGTCTTTGACCGGGGCCTTTGCCGCGGTCTTTGTCGCTCAGCTCTTGATCAGGGCGGCGGTCGCGAGCGACGCGATGCCCTCTTCGCGCCCGGTGAAGCCGAGCCGCTCGGAGGTGGTCGCCTTGACCGAGACTCTCTCCACATCGACGCCCATGATATCCGCCAAAGCGGCGCGCATCGAGGCGGCATGGGGTCCCACCTTGGGGCGTTCGCAGACCAGAGTGACGTCGCAATTCATCATCTCATAACCCATCTCGCGCGCAAGCCCGATGGCATGGCGCAGGAAGATATGGCTTTCGGCACCCTTCCATTGCGGGTCCGAGGGCGGGAAATGCTGGCCGATGTCGCCGCGCGCCAGTGCGCCGTAAATCGCATCGGTGAGCGCATGCATGCCGACATCGGCGTCGGAATGGCCCTGAAGGCTGCGCCCGTGCGGGACTTTCACGCCGCAGAGCCAGACATGGTCGCCCTCGCCGAAACGGTGCACGTCATAGCCATTGCCCAGCCGGATCTCCATCGCCGTGTTCTCCTGTTGTCTTTGACGCAAAACTGCGCCAGCCCGGGCGAAATCGCCGGGGTGGGTGATTTTGAAATTCTCTTCAGAACCTTCGGTGATCGCAACCGCGAGGCCATGGGCGCGGGCCACTTCGACATCGTCGGCGGCCTCGCCTTGAAAGGCGCGGTGGGCGGTCAGAATGGTGTCGAAGGCAAAACCCTGCGGCGTCTGGGCGCGATAGAGCCCGCTGCGGTCGCGCGTGCCGTCGACAAAATTGCCTGTTTCGGCGGCGTTTTGTGAGGATGTTCCGTGCCAGAGCGCATCCGTGACCATGAGCGCAGGGGCTGCGCCCTCGTGGGTTTCGAGCGCGGTGAGCACGCCTTCGATCACCCCGGCGGGGATCAGGGCGCGGGCCGCGTCGTGGATCAGAACCCTGTCGAAACCCTGACCGGAAAGCGCCTCAAGCCCCGCCTTCACGGAAACCGAACGGGTCGCGCCACCGGCAACAAGCGTTACGTTTTCAAGGCTTTGCGCCAGGTCGAGATCGTCCGCGTGATGCACCACGACAATCGCATCCGCATAGGGGCGGAAGGCGGCGATGGCATGGTCGATGACGCGCAGGGCTGTTGGGGCGGTCCCCAGCCTTTGCCATTGCTTCGGCATCTCCCCGCCCGCGCGGGTGCCGCGTCCGGCGGCGACAATCAGAGCTGCGATTTTTGTCATGAGTTTTGGCATAATCGGTGGCGCGCAGGCTTGCAATGCGCTGTTTTTGACCGGCGAGGTGATCAAATTTTGTGCAACAGGCATTTTTCGCCACATTTTTCGCCTTGATCCTTTGCGACTCGCCGCTGTGATCGCTACCTCTGTCCGAAATGCTCAAGGATTAATCGCTTGCCCGTTGAATTGGCGCAACTCGCACTGGACCCGCCCGTGTTTCTGGCTCCTATGGCCGGAATCACGGACCTGCCGTTTCGCGATCTGGTCGCGTCTTTCGGTGCGGGATTGGTGGTGTCGGAGATGGTCGCCTCGCATGACATGCTGAACGCGCGTCCGGGCGCGCGCGAGAAGGCGGAGCTTGGGTTCGGGGTCGAGAACACCGCCGTGCAGCTTGCGGGGCGCGAGGCGGAGCCGATGGCGCTCGCGGCAAAAATGGCCGAAGACAATGGCGCGCAGATCATCGACATCAATATGGGCTGTCCGGCGAAAAAGGTTGTGTCGGGTTATTCCGGCTCGGCGCTGATGCGCGATCTCGATCATGCTTTGAGCCTCATTGAGGCGGTGGTGGGCGCGGTCTCTGTGCCGGTGACGCTGAAGACCCGGCTTGGCTGGGACGATGCGCTTTTGAATGCGCCCGAATTGGCGAAACGCGCCGAGGATGCGGGCATTCAGATGATCACGATCCATGGCCGCACCCGGTGCCAGTTCTACAAGGGGCGCGCCGATTGGGCGGCGATCCGGGCGGTGAAGGACGTGGTGGCGATCCCGGTGATCGCCAATGGCGACATCACCAGCCCCGAGGCCGCGCGGATGGCGCTGGCGCAATCGGGGGCCGACGGGGTGATGATCGGTCGGGGCGCGCAGGGGCGTCCGTGGATTTTGGCGCAGGTCGCCGCGAACCTGACGGGCGCGCCGGTGCCTCTGCGCCCCGAGGGCAAGGATTTCGCCGATATGGTCGCGGGTCATTACGAGGCGGGACTTTCGTTTTATGGCGAAGCCCTGGGCGGGCGGGTGATGCGCAAACATCTGGGCTGGTACATGGACACGGCGGGCACGGGGGATGCGCTGCGCAAGCGCGTTTTGACGCAAAAAACGCCGCGCGACGTGTTCGCGCTGCTGCCCGAAGCACTCAGTGGGGAGGTCTGCGCCGCATGACTCATCGTTTCGATATGCTCTGGCCCTCGCTGCCGGTGCCCGCGATCATGATCGATGCGGGCGATGAGATCGTCGAGGTGAACTCCGCCGCCGAACTGTTTCTCAATGCCTCCGCCAAAGCGCTGACCGGGGTGCCGGTGTTCGACAAGCTCGCCATCGACGCGCCTCTGGAAGAGGCCTTCGGGCGTGTGCGGCGCGACGATTCCCCCTTGTTTATCAACAATGTGGACGTCTCGGGCGGCAATGCGGCGCCGGTGCAGTGCAACATCCAGATCGCGCCTTTGCAGGGCATGGAGGACTGGCTCGTGCTGTTGATGGAGCCGCGCCAGATCGCCGACCGACTGGGCCGCGCGCATCAGGTCAAAACCTCGGCGCGCTCGGCCATTGGCATGGCGGAAATGCTGGCGCATGAGATCAAGAACCCGCTGGCGGGGATCACGGGGGCTGCGCAGCTTTTGTCGATGAGTCTCACGCCGGAGGATCTTGAACTGACCGATCTGATCGTGGCCGAAAGCCGCCGGATCGTGGCGCTTCTGGAGCAGGTGGAGCAATTCGGCAACCTGCGCCCGCCCGCGAAACGTCCGATCAACATTCACGACCTCTTGGACCGGGCGCGCAAATCCGCCGAGCTGTCCTACGGCGCGAATATGAAATTCATCGAGGAGTTCGACCCCTCGCTGCCGCCCACGTTCGTCGATGGCGATCAGATCCTTCAGGTGTTTCTGAACCTGATCAAGAACGCCTCGGAGGCGGCGGGCAAGGAGGGCGGTACGATCCGGCTTCGGACCTTCTACGACCTGTCGCTGCGCCTGCGTCGCAAGGATGGCACGGGGGCGGCGCTGCCCTTGCAGGTGGAGATCATCGACGACGGCCCCGGTCTTCCGCCGGAGATTGCCGCGGATGTGTTCGAACCCTTCGTCTCGGGGCGCGAAAATGGCACGGGGCTGGGTCTCGCGCTGGTGTCCAAGATCATTTCCGATCACGAGGGCTGGATTTCCGTGGACTCCGTGCCCGGCAAGACCGTGTTCCGCATCTCGCTGCCGGTCGCACCGCGCGAACCGAAAAACAGTGAGCCGAAATAAAGAGTGACATGCGCGTGACAGGTCATAAAGTTGAGAAAAACCCCGCACAGAAGGGGACAGCGCGCGGGCCGATCGGCCCGATGCGAGACTGACAAGGAGAGAATACTATGGATGGCACGATCCTCGTCGCCGATGACGACCGCACGATCCGCACGGTTCTGACCCAGGCGCTGACCCGCGCGGGGTGCAAGGTGCATGCGACCTCGTCTCTGGTCACGCTGATGCGCTGGGTGGAAGAGGGCAAGGGCGATCTGGTGATCTCCGATGTGATGATGCCCGATGGCAACGGGCTCGAGAGCCTGCCGCGCATCGCTGAACTGCGCCCCGGCCTGCCGGTGATCGTGATCTCCGCGCAGAACACCATCATGACCGCGATTCAGGCCGCCGAGGCCGAGGCATTCGATTACCTGCCGAAGCCTTTCGATCTGCCGGACCTGATGAAACGCGCCGCCAAGGCGCTTGAGGTCAAACGTCGGGCCAATCCGGCGCCGTCGAATGCCAAGGCGCCGTCCGAACTGGGTGCGCCGCAGGAAGACCTGCCGCTCGTCGGCCGTACGCCCGCGATGCAGACGCTGTATCGGCTTGTCGCCCGCGTGATGAACACCGATCTGCCGGTTCTGATCACCGGCGAGAGCGGCACCGGCAAATCGCTGATCGCCCGCGCGATCCACGATTTCTCCGACCGCCGCAACCTGCCTTTCGTGGTGGTCTCGGCCTCCGATCTGGCGACGATGGAAGGCCCCGCGGCGGTGATTTCCAAGGCCAAGAACGGCTCGATCCTGTTCGATGAGGTCGGCGATCTCGATGAGGAGGCGCAGGCCCGCATTGTGCGCATGCTCGACAGTTTCACCGACAACGCGCCACGCATCATGGCGACCTCGCAGGCCAATCTTTCGGCCAAGATGGAAAGCGGGGCGTTTCGTCAGGATCTGTTCTATCGCTTGGGCGGCGTGACGATTTCCGTGCCCTCGCTGCGCGAACGCGTCGATGACATTCCGCTTCTGGCGGAGTTTTTCCTGTCGAAGGCCGAACGTGACGGGCTTTCGGCGCGCCGCTTTACCAATGAGGCGATGGACCTTGTGCGGGCCTATAGCTGGCCGGGCAACGTGCGTCAGTTGGAGAACACCATTCGCCGGTTGATCGTGACCTCGCCCGAGGAAGAAATCACCCGGATGGAGGTCGAAACCGTGCTGGGCAACCAGCCCGCGATGGAGCCTTTGCAGGGCGGCGGCGAGGGTGAAAAGCTTTCGACCTCGGTGGCCAAGCATCTGCGCCGCTATTTCGACCTGCACGGGGGCGTTTTGCCGCCGCCGGGGCTGTATCAGCGCATTCTGAAAGAGGTCGAAGGCCCGCTGATCGAAATCGCGCTCGATGCCGTGGGCGGCAATCAGGCCAAATGTGCCGATTTGCTTGGCATCAACCGCAATACCTTGCGGAAAAAGATCAATGACCTCGATATTCAGGTGACACGCCGTCGTAAGCTGATGTAAAAAGGCCACATCCGTGCCGAATAGGGCGCAGTTGCGGGAATACAACTCTGCTGCGCTCTCTCTGCCACGGTGGCCTGCGTCAAGTCCCATGAATAATGGGCCGCGCAGGGGTGGTTTTGAGCAGTACGAGGGTGCGGTCCATGGCGCAAAAGCCCGTGGCACAAAGAATCGGTCGGCAAAGTTGGCACAGGCTGATGCGGCTTCGGCGGCAACGCCGGTTGCAGAACATTGCGACCATCGCCGTGTTTGTCATGGGGCCGCTTCTGGCGGTGCTCACCTTCCTCGTTCTGGGGCCGCTGGATCATGGTCCGGCCTCGTCGGTGTTGCGTGGCGTGCTTCTGGCCGATGTGGTCTATATCATCGTCGTCGCGGGGCTGGTGGCGCAGCGCATCGCCAGTGTGATCGCGGCGCGCCGGGCGCATTCCGAAGGCTCGCGGCTGCACCTGCGCCTCTCCGGCGCTTTCGTGCTTTTGGCGCTCATTCCGACCGTCATGGTGGCGGTGTTTGCCGTGGTGACGGTGAATTTCGGCCTTGAGGGCTGGTTCTCCGACCGTGTGCGCAATGTGGTGGGCTCGTCTCTGGAAGCGGCGAAGGCCTATGAGACGGAACATCGCGACGGTCTGGCCGAGGACACGCGGGCGCTGGCGAATTTCATCATCGACCGGCGCCGCAATGTGACGATCCTCTCGGACGGCGATTTGCGGCAGGTGCTCAATCAGGGGCAGGGGCTTATCCAGCGCGGGCTGCGTGAGGCCTATGTCATCGACCGTGCAGGCGAGATCAAGGCGCGGGGCGAGCGCTCCTATCTGTTCAATTACGAGAAACCGACGGAGGCGGAGCGGGCGCGGGCGGAAAGCGGCGAGCTTGTGCTGATCGACGACTGGGACAGCAACGAGAGCCGCGCACTTCAGCGCCTTGCGGCCTTCTCCGACCGCTATCTTTACGTGACCCGCGATGTGGACGGGAAAATCCTCAACCTTCTGGATGAGACACAGGACAGCATTGCGCTTTACAACCAGTTGGAAAGCGAGCGCGGGCGGTTGCTGTTCGAATTCGGGCTTTTGTACATCGGCTTTGCGATCATCCTCATTCTGGCGGCGACTTGGCTCGGCCTGTGGTTCGCCGAACGGCTGGCGCGGCCGATCGGGCGGCTCGCGGGCGCGGCGCAGAGGGTGGGCGAGGGCGATCTTTCGGTGCGCGTGCCCGAGGAAGAAGGGCAGGACGAGATCGCGACGCTCGGTCGGGTGTTCAACCAGATGACCGGGCAGGTGAAGGTGCAGCGCGACGAATTACTGGAGCGCAACGCCCAGATCGAGCATCGCCGCCGGTTGTTCGATTCCGTGCTCTCCTCGGTGACGGCGGGGGTCGTGGGGCTGGATGCGGAGGGCCGCGTGACGCTTTTGAACCGTTCGGCGCAGGCGCTTTTGAACCTCGGTGAGCGGGATGTGACCGGCGAGGCGCTGGCCGTTGTCGTGCCGGAATTCGGTCCGCTCTTCGACCTGTTGCGCAGCCAGAAACGCGAGGTGGCGCAGGAGGAGTTGCGGCTGATCCGCTCCGGTGCGCAGGAAAGTTTGCTCGTGCGGATCGCCACCCGGCGCGATGTCGAGGGCGCGCTTGAGGGCTATGTGGTGGCCTTCGACGATGTGACCGACCTTGTGAGCGCGCAGCGTCTGGCCGCCTGGGGCGATGTGGCGCGACGCATCGCGCATGAGATCAAGAACCCGTTGACGCCCATTCAATTGTCCGCCGAACGCATCCTGCGCAAATTCGGTCGCGGGCTCGACGAGGAGGCGCGGGCGGATCTCGAACAATACACTCAGGTCATCGTGCGCCAGACCGGCGATCTGCGCCGGATCGTCGATGAGTTCTCGAAATTCGCCCGGATGCCAAGCCCGGAGCGGCGGGAGCATGACCTTGTCGAACTGGTGAAGGGCGCAGTGCTGTTGCAGCAGAATGCCCAGCCGAATGTCCGGATCACGGCGCGGATCGAACCGGCCACGGCCTTGGCTGAGGTGGATGCGACGATGATCGGACAGGCGCTCACGAATTTGATTAAGAATGCCGGGGAGGCTATTGAAAGTCTTGAGGAATGTGGAATTCCTCAAGGCTATGAGCCGCGCATTCTCGTGGCCATGCAATGCGACGATCAGGAGGCGGTGATCACGGTGACGGACAACGGCATCGGCCTGCCGGAGGATCGTTCGCGGCTTTTCGAACCCTATGTGACGACGCGGGAAAAAGGCACCGGGCTGGGCCTGCCGATCGTCAAGAAGATCATCGAGGAGCACGGCGGGACGCTGACGCTGACCGACGGGGCGCCTCTGGATGACACGGGCCGGATCGGGGCCTGTGCGACCATTCGCATCGCTGTTGCAGGCGATGATCGTGTTGAAGAAAAACAAGAGCTTGCGGTGTAAAGATGAAGTCTGGAGTGAATGATGTCTGATATTCTGATCGTCGACGATGAGCGCGATATTCGTGAGCTGATCGGGGATATTTTGCAGGATGAGGGCTTTGAGACGCGGCTGGCCGCGAATTCGGACGAATGTCTGAAGGAAATCGATGCGGGCGTGCCGGCGCTGATGATCCTCGACATTTGGCTGAAGGACAGCGACATGGACGGGATCGACATCCTGAAACATGTCAAGCGCGAGCACCCGGAAGTGCCGATCATCATCATTTCCGGCCACGGGAATATCGAAATCGCCGTCGCGGCGATCAAACAGGGTGCTTACGATTTCATCGAGAAACCGTTCAACATCGACCAGCTCATGGTGGTGATCACGCGCGCCATGGAGACCTCGCGCCTGCGCCGGGAGAATGCCACGCTCAAGCGCTCGGGCTCGGGTGAGCTTGAGATGATCGGCGTCTCGGCGGCGTTCAAGCAGCTCAAGAGCAACCTGGAGAAGGTGACGAAATCCAACGGCCGGGTGATGCTGACGGGCGGTGCGGGGGTCGGCAAGGAAGTGGCGGCGCGATTCATCCACGCGGGCTCCGAGCGGCGCGAGGCGCCGTTTGTCACCGTGTCCTCCGCGACCATCGAGCCGGACCGGATGGAAGAGGTGCTGTTCGGTCGCGAAACCCCGGAGCGGGGCGTCGAGAAGGGGCTTCTCGAGGAGGCCAATGGCGGCATGATCTATTTCGACGAGGTCGCCGACATGCCGCTGGGCACCCAGTCGAAGATCCTGCGGGTTCTGGTCGATCAGCGGTTTACCCGCGTGGGCGGCAGCGCCAAGGTCTCGGTCGATCTGCGGGTCGTGTCCTCGACCTCGCGCGATCTTCTGGCGGAGATCGAGGCGGGGCGGTTCCGCGAAGAACTGTATCACCGGCTGAACGTGGTGCCGATCGAGGTGCCTGCGCTCGAAAAACGCCGGGAGGACATCCCCGAACTGGCGCGGTATTTCATCGAGAAGCTGAACCGCGAACAGGGCTTGCCGCTGCGCGATCTGTCGGAAGATGCGGCGGCGATGCTGCAAACGATGACCTGGCCGGGCAACGTGCGCCAGCTCAAGAACGTCATCGAACGGGTGTTGATCCTTGGCGACAGCACCGGGCTGATCGAGGCGGAGGAGTTGCCGAGCGAGGATGGGGTGCGCGAGGACGACGGGCGGGCGATGCTGTCGCCGGCGATTGCGACCCTGCCGCTTCGGGAGGCACGCGAGGTGTTCGAACGCGAATACCTTCTGACCCAGATCAACCGGTTTGGCGGCAATATCTCCCGCACCGCGACATTCGTGGGCATGGAGCGTTCGGCACTGCACCGCAAGCTCAAGTCGCTGGGCGTGGTGACCGGCAACAAACAGGGCGGTCGGATGGCCTATGTCGAGGAAACCGACTGAGCGGGGACGGGCGGTATCGGGTGACGCAACGGCACCCGGAGGCCCGGGCGGCATGCGGGTGCGTTGACGCCCCTGATATTCCGTGCCAAGCCTGTGGCGAAGCGAAAGCCCTGCGCGCACCGGACCGGGTCCGGCGCAGGGCGTGACATGGCAAGGGCGCGACGTGAGTTTCACGGACGGCCCTGAAACAGGGATGATGCGATGAAGGTCATCATTTGCGGCGCGGGTCAGGTCGGCTGGCAGATCGCCAAGCAGCTCTCCGTCGAGAAGAACGACGTGACGGTCGTGGACAACAATCCGGCGCTGGTGCGCCGCGCCACCGACACGCTCGACGTGCAGGGGATCGAGGGCTTTGCCTCCTACCCGGATGTGTTGGAAAAGGCGGGCGCGCGTGACGCCGACATGGTGATTGCCGCGACCTATTCCGACGAGGTGAACATGGTCACCTGTCAGGTGGCGCATTCCGTGTTCAACGTGCCGCGCAAGATCGCGCGCCTTCGGTCTCAGTCCTATCTGACGGCGATCTATTCCGATCTCTACCGCCGCGATCACTTGCCGATCGACGTGGTGATTTCGCCGGAGAAGGAGGTGGCCGAGGCCGCGCTTCGGCGTCTGGCGGCCCCTGCGGCCTTTGACACGCAGGCGTTTCTGGCGGGGCGGGTGCAGCTTATGGGCATCCTGCTCGAAGAGGAATGCCCGGTGCTCAACACCTCTTTGCGCGAGCTGACCGAGCTGTTCTCGACCTTGCGGGCCACCGTGGTGGGCGTGCGCCGCGACGGGCGGCTGTTTGCCCCGGAGCCGAAGGATCAGCTTTTCGCCCGCGACGAGATTTACGTGTTCGCGCATTCCGACGACATCACCCGGACGCTGGAGATTTTCGGCAAGACCAACGCGAAACAGGAGCGTGTGGTGATCCTCGGCGGTGGCAACGTGGGTCTTGGGGTGGCGCAGGCGCTGGAGGCGCGGACCGAGCGGGTGCGCGCCAAGATCATCGAGAAGAACCGCAAGATCGCCGAGAAGGCGGCGGATGCGCTGGAGCGGACCATCGTTTTGAACGGTGACGGGCTTGACCCGGAGCTTTTGTCCGAAGCCGGGGTGAACCGCGCCGATGCGGTGCTTTGCGTGACGGATGACGACAAGGTCAACATGCTGGCCGCCGTGCGGGCGAAGACCGCCGGGGCGAAAATGACCATCGTTCTGATCAACGATCCGACGCTTGTGCCGATCCTCAATGCGCTCGACATCGACGCCTATATCAACCCGCGGGCGACGACCGTGTCCTCGATCCTGCGCCACATCCGCCATGGACGGGTGCGCAACGTCTATTCGGTGGGCGACAGCGAGGCGGAGGTGATCGAGGCGCAGGTGCTCTCGACCTCGCCGATCTCCGGCAAGCGTATTCGCGACATTGATTTTCCGGAAGGGGTGCTTGTCGGCGCGCTGACCAAAGGCGACAAATACGTCAAGCCGATGGGGGAGACCCGTATCGACGAGGGGGATGTGATCACCATTTTCTCGCTTGCCGCCGACGTCCCCGAGGTCGAACGCCTGTTGCAGGTCTCGATCGACTATTTCTGATGAACGGCGCCCGATGAACCGCTTTTCGCGCATGCCCTTTTTCGTCCAGCTCATGCTGGTCTCCGGCGCCGCCATGATGGTGCCGGCGATCTATGCGCTTGTGCTGCGGGAATGGGACGATGCGCGGGCCTTCGTCTACGCCAGCGTCTTGTTTTCCTCTCTGGCGCTGTTCATCGCCATCGCGCGGTATCGCCCCGAGGGGGCGGATGCGAGCGTCGGGCGCGACCGGGAGGGGCGCAATCAGCTTTTGACCCTTTTGGGGGCCTATACGCTTTTGCCGCTGATCCTTGCCGTGCCGTTTTCCGAGGCGACCAAGGACACCACCTATTTCAACTCCTACTTCGAGATGGTCTCGGCGCTCACCACCACGGGGGCGACGCTGTTCGACGACCCGGCACGGTTGACCAAGCCGGTGCATCTCTGGACGGCGCTGGTGGGGTGGCTCGGCGGGCTCTTTGCCTGGGTGACGGCGGTGGCGGTTCTGGCGCCGCTGAACCTTGGCGGCTTCGAGGTCATTTCCTCGCGCCAGCCGGGGCAGGCGGAGACGCGGGCGAGCCAGATCACCCGCATTGCCGCCGCCCCCGAGCGGATGGCGAAATTCACCTCGAAGCTGTTTCCGATCTATCTCGGGCTGACGTTGGCGCTGTGGTTCGCTTTGGCCATGATCGGGTCCAACTCCTATGTGGCGCTTTGCCATGCGATGTCGGTGATGGCGACCTCGGGCATTTCGCCGGTGGGCGGGTTGACCCATGCGGGGGGCGGGTTCATGGGCGAGCTTCTGGTCTTTGCCTTCCTGTTCCTGGCGCTGTCGCGCAAGACCTTCACCGCCGATCAGCCGCGGCTCGACGCGCCGCCTCTGTGGCGCGATCCGGAGATGAAGATCGCGCTGGCACTGATCGTCACCGTGCCTCTGTTTCTGTTCCTGCGCCATTGGGTGGCGGTTCTCGAAGTGTCGGGCGACTGGACGTTGGGGCGGGCTCTGTCCTCGCTCTGGGGGGGCGTGTTCATGGTGCTGTCCTTTCTGTCGACGGCGGGGTTCGAATCTCTGGGCTGGGAAGAGGCGCGGCTCTGGTCGGGGCTTCAGGCGCCCGGTGTGCTGCTGATGGGGCTGGCGATTTTCGGCGGCGGGGTGGCGACCACGGCGGGGGGCGTGAAGCTGATCCGGCTCTATGCGCTGGTGCGTCATGGCGAGCGTGAGATCGAGAAGCTGATTTCGCCGAACTCGGTCGGTGGCGCGGGGGCCAATGCCCGGCGCATCCGGCGCGAAGGGGCCTATGTGGCATGGGTCTATTTCATGGTCTTCGCCTTCACCATCGCCGCCGTGATGATGCTCCTGTCGCTCTATGGGCTCGATTTCGAGGCCGCGACGATTTTCACCATTTCGGCGCTCACCACCACCGGGCCGCTGGTGCAGGTGGCGGGCGATGTGCCGCTGAGCTATGCCACATTGGGCGACGCGGAGAAGCTCATTCTGGCGGCGACCATGGTGCTCGGGCGACTGGAGATGCTGGCGATCATCGCACTTCTCAATCCGGAATTCTGGCGGCGCTGAGGATTTCACGAAAATCGTTAGCGCCATCACCCTGCGGATGTGACGCAAATTTGCGTCGTGTTGAAAACAAGCTCCTGAAAATCAGCGCCTTATCTTGACATTCGGTGGAATCTCCGGCGAACTCAGCCTCAAGTGCTGTCGCCCGAGGGACAGTTCGCATCAAAAGCGCAAGAAAAAGGCAAAGATCATGGCCGCCGACAAACAGAACCTCCAGGACGCTTTCCTCAACCATGTTCGCAAGACCAAAGTTCCCGTGACGATCTTTCTGATCAACGGGGTGAAACTTCAGGGTGTGATCACATGGTTCGACAATTTCTGCGTCCTCTTGCGCCGCGACGGCCAGTCGCAGCTCGTGTACAAACACGCGATCTCGACGATCATGCCGGCCCAGCCGATCAACCTCTACGACGGCGAAGAAGCCTGATCGCGACCGCGCGACAGGGCTTGCAATCCGTCTGACAACACTTAGGTGACGCGCACCTGCCGGATGGATCGGCGGGTGCGTTCGCGCGTTGATTTGCAGGATCACCCTGCACGTTTGAAGGAGCGGCATTTGGCCGAACTGCATGACCATGAGGTGAAGAAAACCCGCGCCTGGGTGCTTCATCCCGACATTACATCCGACCGCACTCGCCGCGATCCTGTCGCGGGGCTGGAAGAAGCCGTGGCTCTGGCCGACGCCTTGCCCGAACTGGAGGTGGTCGGCTCCGAGATCGTGCGCCTGCCGAAGATCCAGCCCGGCCATCTCTTTGGCACCGGCAAGATCGAGGAACTGAAACAGCGGATGAAGCTCGCCGAGGTGGAGTTGGTGTTGGTCGACGGACCGGTGACGCCGGTGCAGCAGCGCAACCTGGAGAAGGAATGGAAGGTCAAACTTCTGGACCGCACCGGATTGATTTTGGAGATTTTCTCCGACCGCGCCCGGACCCGAGAAGGCGTGTTGCAGGTCGAGATGGCGGCCCTTACCTATCAGCGCACGCGTCTGGTGCGCGCCTGGACCCACCTTGAGCGGCAACGCGGTGGGTTGGGCTTTGTCGGCGGCCCCGGCGAGACCCAGATCGAGGCCGACCGCCGCGCCATCGACGAACAGCTGACGCGCCTGCGCCGTCAGTTGGAGAAGGTCGTCAAAACCCGCGAGCTGCACCGCGCGTCCCGCGCCAAAATCCCGTTCCCGATCGTGGCGCTTGTGGGCTATACCAACGCCGGAAAGTCGACGTTTTTCAACACGGTCACGGGCGCGGATGTGTTCGCCAAAGACATGCTTTTCGCGACGCTCGACCCGACCATGCGCCAGCTTGTGATCGAGAACGCCCATGGCGGCGACCGGGAGATCATTCTGTCGGACACGGTGGGGTTCATCTCGAAACTGCCGACCCAGCTTGTGGCGGCCTTCCGGGCGACGCTGGAAGAGGTGCTGGACGCCGATCTGATCCTGCATGTGCGCGACATCGCCTCCGAGGAGACGGACAATCAGCGCGACGACGTGTTGAAAATCCTGCGCGATCTCGGGATCAAGGACGATGCGCCGATGTTCGAGGTCTGGAACAAGATCGACCTGCTGGACGACGAGGCGCGTGCGGCGCGGATGGAGCGCGCGGCGCATGAGGAGAATATCTTTGCGATCTCGGCGGTGACGGGCGAGGGCGTGCCGGAGCTTTTGTCGGCGATCTCCGCGTTTTTCGAAGAGGAAAAGATCGAGCGCGACATGATCCTGCCCTACGCCCAAGGGCGCAAGCGGGCGTGGCTTTTCGAGGAAGGGGTTGTTCTTTCCGAGGAGATGGTCGAAGAGGGGTATCAGCTCAAGGTGCTGTGGACGCCGCGGCAGGAAAAGCAATTCCGGGAGATGTGAGATGAGCGCCGAAACAACCAGCACGAAAGCCTCTAAGGCGAAAACCAAAGCGAAAGCGACCGCGCCGAAAACCGCCCCGGCGACGGCGGCGAAGAGGCCGCACCTTTTCATGATGCTGTTCGAAGCCACGGCCGGTGCGAAAACCGGTCTGCGGATGGGCGCGCGCCACGCGATCATGGTGTTCATGGTCGCCTCCGAGTCGAAACACGCCAGAGGCAAGGGGATCAAAGGGCTTGAGGTGACGGGCTGGTCCGGGATCACGTTGAAAAAGGCTGGGGACATCACCGGTCAGAAACAGCGGTTCAAGGACAAGGCGCTCGACCGTGCCGCGCAGACCGCGGCGCAAAAGGGCGCGGCCTTTGTCGTTTACAAGGAAGAGCTTAAGGGCGAGGCCTGACGCCTCGCATCCTTGGTGACATGATCGGTCGACGTTCCTTTTCAGCTGCGATTTCGGACCGGCCAGAGTACCGTTTCGCGGTAGCGTGATTTTTCGCACACAGTTTTTAACGATTGTCTGTCGATCAGCATTTTGTCGCAGCTTTGTGACGCTACGTCATGTATGGTTGATCAGATGGTTTTATAACGAGGGGGGTCCCATGAAACGGTCTCAAACGACGCTGCTCACGTTTGGTGCAGCACTTCTTTGCGCAACATCCGCTTATGCATTTCAGCCGGACATGTCCTATGTCGGTCTGAGCTACACGGGCGTCGATGCCCGTGATCCGGGTGATCCCTACGATTACGATGGTGGTCGTGTGACCATCGACGCTGGCACGCGCCTGTCCTTCGGTGCGAAAAGCCATGTCGTGATCGACGGGTTCTACACCGGCTTCGACGTCGACGACGCTTTTGGGAGCTACTACGGCCCGGAAAAAGGCGGCGAGATCGCGCTGCACTACCTCTATGACCTGTCGCCGAAATTCACCGTAGGTGGTCTTTTCGCCTATGGCATGATCGATCAGAAAGAAGATGGCTACGACACCGAGAGCATGGATTACACCATGTACGGTCTCGAAGGCGTGTTCGATCTGTCGCCGAAAGTCGCGCTGTACGGTCAGCTCGTCGCGACCGAGAATCCGGGTTACAACGACTCCGACTGGGGCGGCATGAACAACGGTTATGTTGCGCGTCTCGGCGGTGTCTATGACCTGAACGCCAGCACCAGCCTCTACCTCGACCTGCAATACGCCGAATCCGAAGGCTATGAAGACAGCGACGAGGACGGTACGTTCAACCGTTACGCCATCGGTGGTGAAACCGCGTTCAGCTCCAAACCGCTCGCGGTCACCTATGAAATCGCTTACATGACGACCGAAGCGAAGGGCGACAACAACGACATCGAGAGCACCGAGTTCTCGCTGGGTCTGCGCTACTACTTCGGCGGCAAAGGTCTGTCGGAAACCGTGCGTTCCGGCATGCTGGGGACGCCGGAAACGGCCTTCCTCGCGACCTCCTGGGCGCCGTACCACGATTGATCTGATCCGCTTCGGATCTGATGACAAAGGCCCCGCGCGTTTTTCGCGCGGGGTTTCTTTTATGTCAGCTGTGTGGGGAACTGATGCGCGCCGGATTGCCGACGACACGGCTGTCGGCGGGGACATCCTTCGTCACCACGGCTCCCGCGCCGATGATCGCACGATCTCCGATGGTGACGCCGGGCAGGACGATCGCCCCGCCGCCGATCCAGACGTCTTGGCCGATGGTGACGGGCAGGGCGCGTTCGATCAACTGGCCGCGCAGCACCGGATCGCGGTGGTGATCGGCGCAGTAGATCTGCACCTGCGGTCCGATCATCGTGCGCGCACCGATCTCGACCCGACCGCTGTCGAGCACGACGCAGCCGACGTTGAGAAACGCTTCTTCGCCGAGAAACAGGTTCTCGCCATACAGGAGGTGAAACTGACCCTCGATCCGGGCGCTTTCCGGCGCGGCGGCGATCACCGCGCGCAGGGCCGGGTGAATGTTGCCGCGCTCGGACGGCAGGGCCATGTTGTGCCGGTGCACCGCGTCGAAGACCTTTGTGCGGATCGCGTCGATCTCGGGATCGAGGCTGTGATACCACGCGCCCGCGCGCATTTTGTCCAGCTCAGAGGTCATTCCTCCGGCACCAGATGGGTGATGCCAACTCCCGCGGCGCGCGCGAGTTCCGGGTCGAGGCTCATCGGTACATATTCGCCGCGCCGCCACAGTTCGCCCAGATCGTCGTAGTGACGGCTCAAGGGATGGCCGGACTGGCCGGTGGCGGTGATGAAGACCGAACTGTCGGGATCGGCGAAATCGTAGACGCCGCGATAGGCTGCACCATGGACGTTGGCGAAAGGATCGGCGGGATCGCCGGAGGTGACGCCGCGCATCAGTGTGTTGTCGCCGCCGGAGGTCGATTGCCGGATGTTCACCACCCATTTGAGGAAGGGCACATTGCCCAGCACAGGGTGATCGTGCTGCGCCATATGCGCGTCGCCCCAGCGCAGGCTCTCAAGGTTGGTCGAATAATGCTCCCCGATCCACAACAGCGCATCGTCGAGCGATTGCCGCGCGATGTCGGTGCAGGTCTCGACCGGCGCGGACTGGATCACGTCGCACCACGCAGAGGCCCCGTCGATATCGCGATAGACGCGTTCGATGAACAAGGGATCGACATGGGTGAACGCGCGCGCCAGCGGCCCGATGTCGTCGCGGATGAGACGGTCCTGAAGCGCCCGCATCCAGGCGTAGTAAATCAGCGGTTCCGGCAGGTGCTCGCTCATCTCGCCATTCCATTCGGCCAGAAGCTCCAGAGCGCGCTGGCGCTGACGTTCGGGCGTGCCCTCGGGCGCGGCCTCGCCGGTGAACCACAGGTCCGCGCCAACAAGCGGCAAAAGCGTGCGCGCGGCGGGAGAGACGATGTCGTTCTGCACCTCGATGAAACTGTCGCGGGTGTGCACCTCGCGCGATTGCATCAGCCGGGTCCAGCGCTGCACCCGCTGGGTGTCGCCCCAGTGATAGGACAGATGTTCGGGGAAGGGGGCTTCCACGGTCTTGTTGTTGGTGTTGCCGACAATGCCGGTCTCGCCGCCGGTGAACAGCGGCAGATCGTCGAAATCGCGCCAGCCCTGCCAGCGGTTGGTCTCGATCCAGCCCGGCGAGGGGATGCGACCCTGCGACTGATGCGCTGCGTCGCGCAGAGGCGCACGTCCGATCACCTTCATCTGCACCCGGTCGGGGTCGGCGATGACGAGGTTGAGCGCCGGGGCCGCGAAATCGCGCGCCGCCTGCATCGCCTCGGTCAGGGTGTGGGCGTGATTGAGCGCCACCACGGCGGACATGGAGCGGTCGTCGGAAACCAGCGCGGTCCAGGCGGCGGAGACCACATGGCCCGGCGGTGTGATGGTGTCGACGTCAAAGGCAGTTGCGGGCAGGACCGGGCCGTTTTCGGTCCATTGCAGCGTGAGCGTGACCGGTGCGGCATCCTTGATCTGGACAATGGAAGGCCGCGTGCGCATCGGTTTGAAGCCGTCGGGCGTGAGAACTTCGCTGGCATTGTCCGGGTTGAGTTTCTCGATATAGAGATCGGCGTCATCGACATAGGCCGCAGTGATGCCCCAGCCGAAATCCTCGCGCCGCCCGGAGACGATGGCGGGAATGCCCGGCACGGAGGCGCCGATCACGCCGCCGCTCGAAAGTTCGAGCCGCGCCAGATACCACGCGCCGGGGGCGGAAAACCCGAGATGCGGATCGTTGGCCAGAAGCGTCGAGCCGGTTGTCGAGCGCCCGGGGGCGGCGGCCCAGACGTTGGAGGCGCCCGCAAGACCCGGTTTCGGGAAGGGCGACATGGCGTATTCGATGCCGGAGGGCTGTTTGCCGGGTGTGGCCTCTGGGAAGAGCGCGGCATAGGAGGGCAGAAGGGCGGTTCCGGTGCCGGGGGCGTCGGGCATCAGGTCGCGCAGACGTTCCTGCGGCAGCAAGAGCGAAGCCTGCGCCCGCAGCACCTCGTTCGGGATCTGATCGGAAAGCTGGAAAGCCACGAGTTTGAGGATCGCGATGGAATCGGCGGGCTGCCAATAGGCGATCTCGCTCGGGAAGAGAAAGAACTCCGGCGCACCGCGGCCGCGCGCGCCCTCGTTGACCTCGGCGATCCAGGCGTTGACGCCACGGGCATAGGCTTCGAGCGCGGCCATGGCCTCGGGGCTCTGGACCCGGGCGGAGGCCTGTGCCGCCTCGTAAATCCCCAGCCGCCGCATCAGCTCGTCGGTCTTGAAGGTGCGTTCTCCGAACATTTCCGAGAGCTTGCCTTGGGCTGTTCGGCGCAGGAGCATCATCTGGAACAGCCGGTCCTGGGCATGGGCAAAGCCCAGCCCGTAATAGACATCCGCATCGGTCGTGCCGAAAATATGCGGCACATTGGCGTTGTCGCGGGCGATCTCGACCGGAGCGGAAATCCCCGGCACCTCGTAATCGGCATTGTAATCCGGAAGCGAGCGCGCGGCGAGCCAATAGGTCAGCCAGATGCCGAGGACGGTCAGAAGGACGAGGGCTGAAACGAGTTTCAGCAGAAGAGAGAAAGTGCGGACCATGGGCGGGGCAGACCTATCGGATGTGCGCGAATGGATGTTGACGCCGGGCCGCGAGCGGCTACCGTATGCGCCGTTAAATCACATCCGGCGGAGAGGGAAAAGCATGCTTCAATCTGGGGCGAAGGTCACATTCTTGGGATTGGGAGTCATGGGCTACCCGATGGCGGGGCATCTCAAAGCCAAAGGCCATGACGTCACGGTCTACAACCGGACCACGGCCAAGGCCGAAGCTTGGGCAGCGGCGCACAAAGGCGGATTCGCCGCCACACCGCGCGAGGCGGTAGAGGGGGCTGACTTTGTGATGGCCTGTGTCGGCAACGATGACGATCTGCGGACTGTGTGCCTCGGCCCGGACGGGGCTTTCGCGGGGATGAGCGCGGGATCGGTGTTCGTCGATCATACGACGGTTTCGGCGAAAGTGACCCGTGAACTGGCCGCCGTCGCCACCGAGAAGGGCATCGGCTATGTCGATGCGCCGGTCTCGGGCGGTCAGGCCGGGGCGGAAAACGGCGTGCTCTCGGTGATGTGCGGCGGCGCGGAAGAGGATTACGCCAAGGCCGAACCGATCATGGCCGCCTATGGTCGCACGGTGAAACGGTTGGGCGCGGTCGGCATGGGTCAGACCGCCAAAATGTGCAACCAGATCTGTATCGCCGGGCTGGTGCAGGGCCTCTCCGAAGCGCTTTTGCTGGCGGAAAACTCCGGTCTCGATGGCGAAGCGCTGGTCGAGGTGATCGCGGGCGGCGCGGCCGGATCGTGGCAGATGGTGAACCGCCACAAGACCATGCTCGCGGGCGAGTACGAGCACGGCTTCGCGGTCGACTGGATGCGCAAGGATCTGGCGATCTGTCTGGAGGCGGGCGAGGAAACCGGCACGCCGATGCCGGTCACGGCCCTCGTGGATCAGTTCTACAAGGACGTCCAGAGCATGGGCGGCGGGCGTTGGGACACCTCCTCGCTGATGGCGCGGCTCAAAGCGTTCAAGTGAGTATTTGGGGCAGCAAAGGAGACGCAACCGGGTTTCCTTTGCTGTGAAAATACTCAAATCGGAAGGCCTTTCCCAAGGGGCGGCGTTGCTGTTATAAGGCCTTTCGATCAAAAGGACTCTGAGCGATGGCCGACAAGAAATCTTCTGGCAACTCATCCGGGCGCGGCGCGCGCGATTTGCGGGTGAAGGTGAAGTCTGCGCGCGGGCGCAAGCTGTCGTCGACCCGTTGGCTGGAGCGTCAGCTCAACGATCCTTACGTGAAGCGCGCCAAGCTCGAGGGCTATCGCGGGCGCGCGGCGTTCAAGATTCTTGAGCTTGACGACAAGTTCCGCTTTCTCGTGCCGGGCGCGCGGGTGGTCGATCTCGGCTGTGCGCCGGGGGGCTGGTGTCAGGTGGCCGTCAAGCGGGTGAATGCGCTTGGCGAGAAGAGCGGCAAGAAGATCGGCACCGTGTTGGGCGTCGATTTGCAGGAGGTCGAGCCGATTGCGGGGGCTCAGACCTATCAGCTCGATTTCATGTCCGATGACGCGGACGAGCAGGTGAAAGAGTGGCTCGGCGGCGAGGCCGATGTGGTGATGTCCGACATGGCGGCGGCCTCATCGGGCCACAAGCAGACCGATCACCTTCGGATCATCGCGCTGTGCGAGGCCGCGGCTTATCTGGCGTTTGACGTCTTGACGCCGGGCGGGACCTTTGTGGCGAAAGTGCTGGCGGGGGGCGCTGAGGGCGAGTTGCAGGGCATTCTGAAGCAGAAATTCGAGAAGGTGGTGAACATGAAGCCGCCTGCCTCGCGGTCTGACAGTTCCGAGAAATTCGTGGTCGCCACGGGATTCCGGGGCTGATGGAGCGTTGGCTGCGTCTTCGGGCGGGGCCGCTCGATCTGGCGTTCGACCCGGAGGTCGGCAATATCCGGCGTTTTACGGTCGACGGGCGCGAGATTTTTCATACCGCGCATTGGGTCGGCACGCCTGCGGCTGAGGCTGCGGGCTCTGTGATCGACGCGCATCTGGCGGGGGATTTTCTCGCGGCCCCCTTCGGCACATCCGATCTGGTGAGCGATCCACCGCATGGCTGGAGCGCGAATTCACGCTGGCATCCGGTGGTGCGGGCCGAGGATGGGGCCTGCGCGGTGATGAAGCTGGCGCTCGAACGCGAGGTGATGGGAGCGAAGATCACCAAGGAGCTGCGGTTTTGCGACGGCCACCCGGTGCTCTATCAGCGCCATGTGATCGCAGGCGGCGAGGGCGGGCTGACCTTTGCGCATCATCCGATGTTCCGGGTCTCGCCCGGCGATCGCATCGCCTATTCGCCGAAACGCGCGGCGGTGAGCAACGCGCCGCTGGAGACGGCGCATATTTTGGCGGCAAACACCCGTAGCGAGGAGCTGACGCGGTTTCCCGGTGCAGATGGCGGCACGGTCGATCTGACGCGCTATCCGCGGGGGAGCGGGCCGGGCGAAACCGGGTCGGGCAAAACCGGGCATGAGGATTTCGTCACGCTGATTGAGGCGGACACCGTAGGGATCGGCTGGACCGCCGTGTCGCGGGCCGCGGCGGGTGACATTGTCGTGGTGTTGAAGGACAGTCGGGTGATGCCGGTCACCATGCTCTGGATCTCGAATGGCGGGCGGGACTATGCGCCCTGGGACGGGCGGCATGACGGGGTTCTTGGCATCGAGGATGGCTGTGCGGCGGGGGCGGAGGGGCATCGTGCGGCGCTTGGCGACAATGCGGTGGCGCGTGAAGGGGTGGTGACTGCCTTTGCGCTTCGAGCGGAGGGGCGGATCACCCTGCGCCATGCCATCGCGGTGCTGAAACAGCCGTCGGGCTGGCGTGGCGTGGCGGGGATGCACGTCGGCGTGGACCGGCTGACGGTCGAGGGGCTTGGCGGAGGATCGCTTGAAGTGCCATTCGACGGGACTTATTTCTCAGTTTGAGATATACCTTTCTGACACAGATCAACGTCGCGGGGGCAGAGCGCGCTCTAATCTGATTTGAATTTGTGTCATTCTAAATGGAGCAAGAACCGCAGATGCGTCTGACGATCCGAACCAATTTGGCCATGCGTGTGTTGATGGCCTGCGCCGTGAACGAGGGCCATATGATCCGCCGTGCGGGCATTGCCAAGGCGGCGAACGCCTCGGAGAACCATCTGGCGCAGGTGGTGCATCTGTTGGCGGCGGGGGGCTATATCGAGACCACGCGCGGGCGCGCGGGCGGGATCGTTCTGGCGCGCACGCCGGACCGGATTTCGCTGGGCGAGGTGATGCGGCATTTCGAGGCGGGGGTGCCCTTCGCCGAATGTTTCACGGAAGGGGGCAACACCTGTCCGCTGCATGCGGTTTGTCGGTTGCGGGTTGCGCTCAATGCGGCGCTTGAAGCGTTTTACGGCGTGCTCGACGAGATGACATTGCAGGATCTGGTTGTGGACAACGCCGGGCTCAATGCGCTTTTATCCCTGCCGCAGCCGGACATGATGATGCCCGAGGGCGGCTGTATGGAGTTGCGCCGGATGAACTGAGGCCAGCAGGCCGCTAGTGCCGCCTGCGGTGCAGGTGCGGCTGGTCGGGTTCGCGCAGGGTGAGGACCAGAAGGGCGGCCACGGCAAGACAGACCGGCACGGAGGCGAGCGCCAGCGCGTGATCGCCGCCTGTGCGGTCGAGCAGCCATCCGACGAGGGGTTGGAACACCAGAGCCGCGCCGATGCCGATCATGTTGACGAAAGCGGTGACTGTGCCGACCGTGCTCTGGTCCTGACCTTCCTTGGCCATGGCGAAGGTGAGCATCTGCGCGCCGCAGAACAGCCCGCCCAGAAACAGGGCTGCGGACAGGAGCCAGACGCTGTCGGTGGTGGTGAAAATGACGGCGGACCAGGCGAGCGTGGCGGCCACGGCACCGCCGAAGACGATCCATTTGCGATGGCCCAGGGCGTCGGAGACGGCGCCCCAGAGCACCGAGCCAGCCGCCATGCCCCAGAACACCATGGAGACGGCGGTTTCCGCAGACACGGAAGACAGCGCGTGATCGGTGGTCAGTTCCGCGTTGCCCCAAAGTCCGCCATAGACGTTGATCGGCATGTAGATCAGAGCGCCGACGAGGGAGATCAACCAGACCTGCGGGCTTCTGACAATCTGGCGCAGCGGACCCAGAGGGTTGGCATGGGTTTCCGTGTCGCCCGCAGAAGGCGCATCGCGGTAGAACAGCAGGGCGAGGAGGAAAAGCCCGGCGCCGACTGCGCCGATGCCGAGAAAACTCGGTCGCCATCCGGCGGTTTCGGTCAGTGCCGTCAGCCAGACCACGCCGATCGCGGTGCCGAGCATGCCGACCGCGTTGACGAGGCCGGACAAGAGCGCAAAGCGCGCCGGGGCGAACCAGTGGTTGACCGCGTAGAGCGCACCGACGAAGGCGAAAGAGGCCCCGAACCCGGTCATCAGCCGCCCGATCCCGGCGATCTCGACATTGGGGGCAGCGCCGACAAGCGCGATGCCACCGGCACAAAGGGCAATCGCAGGAACGACGAACCGCCGCGCGCCCCAGCGGTCGAGCAACAGTCCGACGACGATCTGCATCGGCGCATAGACCCAGAAGAACAGCGAGGAAAACACCCCGAGCGCGGCGCTTGACAGCCCGAGATCGCGGGTGATCGCCGCCGTTGCCGTGGAGGGCGAGATGCGGGCGACGAATTCGAACAGGAAGAACAGGGTGCCGATGGACAGGGCGAGAATGGCGTGGCGGGCTCTGGCGGTGGACATGGGCGCTCCGGGCTGATTGCGTCCTTACATTCGCGATTTGCCGGGGCGTGACAAGAGCGGCGGAGCGGGAAAGCGAGCACAAGACGGAGGGGGCGAGGATTGCGGCTTAACATGTGGGCCGGGACCGGGCATGAAAGAGGAAAGCAAAGGGAGAGAAATTATGAAACTGGTGCGTTTTGGCGAGGCGGGGGCGGAGAAACCCGGAGTGATCGATGGCAAGGGGCGGCTTCGGGACCTGTCGGATCACATTCACGACATCGCGGGAGATCAGCTTGCGCGGCTGGGCGAAATTACCCGGCTGGATCTCGATGCGTTGCCGCTGGTGAGCGAGGAGGTGCGCTATGGCCCCTGTGTCGGCGGTGTCGGCAAGTTCATCTGCATCGGGCTCAATTACGCCGATCACGCCGCCGAAAGCGGCATGGCGCTGCCGGAGGAGCCGGTGATCTTTGCGAAATACACCTCGGCGATCTGCGGTCCGAACGATCCGATCCTGATCCCTCGCGGCGCGCAAAAGGTCGATTGGGAGGTCGAGCTTGGTCTGGTGATCGGCAAGCCCGCGAAATATGTCGCGGAAGAGGACGCGCTCGATCATCTGGCGGGCTATTGCCTGATCAACGATGTGTCGGAGCGCAGCTATCAGTTGGAGCGTGCGGGACAATGGTCCAAGGGCAAGTCCTCGGACAATTTCGGGCCGGTGGGGCCGTGGCTCGTGACCCCGGATGAGATCGAGGATGCGGACGCGCTCAGGATGTGGCTCGATGTCAACGGTGAGCGGATGCAAGAGGGGTCCACGGCGACGATGGTCTTCAAACCGGCGTTCCTGATCTCGTATCTGTCGCAGTTCTTCACGCTGCGTCCCGGCGATATCATCTCGACCGGCACGCCTGCGGGTGTCGGTATGGGCATGACCCCGCCACGCTTCCTGCGCGCGGGGGATGAGGTGCGGCTTGGCATCGAGGGGCTGGGCGAACAGCGACAGCTCTGCGAGGCGGACGACTGAGGGTGTGTCACGCCATAGAAAAGGCCCCCGTTGGGGGCCTTTGAAAAGCGGTCGGATCTGAGAAAGATCAGAACGTATAGGCCAGTTTCAGGGCCACCGACTGAAGATTCACATCGACGCCGTCCACATCCATGTCGCGGTAGTCGTAGGACAGACCGGCGGTGAACTTGTCGTTGATCGCATAGTCGAAGCCGAGACCGACGAGATAGCCGTCCATGTCGTAGCCGTCGTTGCCGCTGAACATGTAATCGCCGAAGGAATAGCCGAGGCTGATGTAAGGCAGGAACTTGCCCATGTCATAGCCCAAGGAGGCCTTCAGGTCGTAGAGCGCGGTCACGCCGTAGCTGTCCGTGTAGCCGTCTTCCCAGACGTCGCCGAAAGAGGCGGCCAGTTCGAGGCCGTAGACGAGTTTGCCCTTGTCGAGACGGTAGCCCGCGAAGAGCATCGGGTTCGCGGTGTCCTTGAATTCGTAGTCGGAACCATAATCGGCCTCACCGAAGAAACCGGCATAGCCGAGACCGGCATAAAAACCGCCCCAGTCGGCATCGACCATGGGCGCGACCGGGATCACTGGCTCTGCGACGGGCTCGCTATAGCCTCCGGCCAAAGCGGTTCCGGCGCTCAACGAAAATACCGCGGCAATCTTAAGAATATTTTTCATGTGGATTTCCCCTTGTAATCAAATCCCACGCCACGTGTGGTCGCCGAATATTAACATAAATGAATGGCGATGGTGAGAGGGGCGCGCGTGCCGCCGTTCGGAGGCCCGAAACTGTGTTGTGCAGAACACATGTCGGGTCTTGCGGGCGGCTGATGCGGGCGGCTGAGGGGACATCCTCAAGTGTCGATCAGGGCCTGAAGGTCGCGGCTGCGGGCCTCTGCCGCCGCGCGCGTTTCGGCCAGCACGAAACCGGTGCACAGGTTTATCCCGTCGGCTGCGGGCAAAAGCGCCGCGTCGAGCAGCCGTGTCGGGACGAACCAGCCGTCCGCGATAGGGCCTTTGATCCGCGCGATCAGGCGGGACATCGCGCCTTGCGTGCGACCGGAGAAAGACAGGCTGACCGGCAACCCGCTGCGCGCCGCCGCCGCCCTGTGCAGCAGGATTTGCGGAGTGGAGGAGTTGACGCGGAAATTCGGGTCGAAGACGATCAGCCGCCCGTCGTCGGTCTGGCCGATGTCCAGCCCGCAGATCCCGAGAAAGCCCTGCCTGCGGGCCGCGTCGGCGACACTCAGAGCCAGCGCATGGCCCGCCTCGGGATAGGGCGTGTCCGGGTCGATGACGCTGCCCGATTGGCGTGCCGGGGCGGAAAAGGTCTGTTCGGCGGCGCCGAGCAGTTGCACGGTGTCGGGCGAGACCGAGAGATTGACGCACCAGCAGCGGTGCAGGGGCATGGCCGCCTCGACGATCACGGTGTCGATGCTCTGGGCGAGGAAAGCGGTGCGCGCCTGTGCGACCTGTGCGGGGGTGGCGCAATGGTGCACGGCATAGCCCCAACCGGTGGCGTGCTCGCCCCCGGCCTTGAGAAAGGCGGGCAGGGGGATGTCGTCCGGCAGCGCTCCGGTCACATGGCTTTGCCGGGGCGCAAGCGCCTCGGGCGGGACGAGATCGGGCAGGGCGGTTTTGCTGTTGAGCCGGGCCCAGAGCGCGGGCGGCACCAGATGGGCCTCATCGGCAAACCGTCCGGCACGCAGCGGGTAGGGCCAGAACAGCTTTCGACCTTCCGCGATCAGCCGCTCGGCGAGGGCCTCGGCCTCTGCCCCGGTTTCGTAGCGATGGATCTCCTCGGTGATCGACAGGCCCGCCTCGGTGAGGCAGCCGAGAATCTCGTCTGTGGTGCCGCAGATGTGGCGCACGGTCGCCCGCGCTCCCAGCAGGCCGAGCAGAAGTGTCGTCACCGCATCGAGATTGAGCGGCGTATAGCCCAGCATCCGTGTCTGTTCGAGATCGGTGCGGGCCATATAGGCGGCGTTTTCGGGGCAGAGCGCGATCTCTTGCCCGCTGAGGGTGAGCGGGGGCAGCTGGGAGAGAGTGCGTCTCATGGCAGGAACTCCTCGACGGCGCGGGCCAGCCGCAGGATGCGTTCGGAGCGGCGGTCGCCCGCGAAACTCGGGGTCTTGTTGGCGTCCAGAAGAATCGCACGCCCGTCCTGCATGACATAATCGAACTTGCCGAAGTCGAACCCCATCTCTGCGCGGTGACGTTGCAGCTCCGGCGGCACCTCCTCGAGATACTCATAGCGCACCATGGTGCGGACCTTCACCAGCGGATCGGTCGCCACCAGCTTGTAGCCGTAGCTGGCGGAGCCGAAGAACAGCCAGCCGCGCAGGCAGTAATGATCGCCTTCACGCTCCGGCATGAAGCGTTCGACCAGAAGATCGTCGCGCTCCCAGACCCAGCCGGGCACTTTGTCGAGGCGGTCGAGCACGGGGTAGGTTTTCTTTGGCAGGCAGCGGGCCAGATCCCAGTTCAACCGGGCGAGACGTCTTTGCGCCTTGAGCCGCAGTTGCGTCAGCCGTGGCAGGTTGCGCGCTTCGGGCCCGCCGAAATGGTTGAGGTTCGATTTGACGATGACCGGCCCGTCCCAATCCGCACCCGGTTGCACCCGAAGCGAGGAATAGCGGCGCTTGGAAATGTCCAGCACCTTGCCGTTGAGCACCCGCATCCCTTCCGGCGCCTGTGGCACCCGGTTCGGGGACAGACGGGTGACGTCGTGATGCAGAACACAGAGATCGGCATTTTCTGCATAGCCGGAGCCGACATGCACGGTCAGGCCCATGTCCTGCCAGATCTCGGCGAGACAGCTCAGCACATATTTCTTTTGCAAATCTTGGCCCAGATGGGACAGGCTGATCAAAGACAAGTGGGGGCTCCGGCAAATGTGTCGGTCTTTCTAAACCAAGGCCCGCCTCTGCGCACAAGATGGTTTCTGTTTCTGTGGCGGTATTTCCCGGTTGTTACACCATGCGCAAACGATCCATTTGGGATCGTCCGATGACGTGGGGGAACGCAAATACGATGGGATTATGGCGGAGGGACAGGCCGCCATTTAATGTTCTCGAACCGTCTTCATGTGACTGTATGTGTTACCTAAGTGTTTGAAAAAGCGTGATGTATGTGTCTGCATGATTCTTGATTTGGTCGTCACGTTCTGGCAATGATTGGCAATAGAACGGTTATAGGTGGCGACATGGCAAGAGGCATTCACAGGCTTTCAGCGGCGAAGGTAAGGGCGGAAACGAAGCCCGGTTTCTACAGCGACGGCGGCGGGCTTTACCTGCAAGTCAGTCAGTTTGGCGGGACGAAATCTTGGGTCTTCAAGTTCACCGTGAACGGTCGCAGGCGGGGCATGGGTCTTGGCCCGATTCACACTTTCAGCTTGGCCGAAGCCCGCGACAAGGCGGCGGAACTGCGCAAGGTCGTTGCAGACGGTCGCGACCCCATCGGGGAACGGGACGAACTGCGCGGCAAAAGTCAGGTCGAAGACGAACGGCAAATCACCTTCTCGCAGGCGGTCGAAAAATGCTTGTCGAAGAAAGAGAACGAATTCCGCAACGACAAGCACCGCAAGCAATGGCGTTCGACGCTGGATACCTACGCCGCGCCCGTGCTTGGCGACATGAACGTTGCCCACATTACCTTCCAAGACGTGCTTCGGGTTCTGGAACCGATTTGGACGACGAAGACCGAAACCGCATCCCGCCTTCGCGGTCGCATCGAAAACGTGCTGTCTTGGGCGACTGTCGCGGGCTACCGCACGGGCGACAACCCGGCACGTTGGGCGGGCAACCTGAAAGAACTTCTGCCGAAGCCTTCGAAGGTCGCAACGAAAGACAATCACCCGGCCTTGGCGTTGACCGATTTGCCCGCATGGTTCGCAGCCCTGCGGAAGCGCGACGGGATTTCGGCCCGTGCGGTCGAATTCTTGACGTTGTGCGCGAGCCGTAGCGGCGAAGTTCGCGGCGCGGTTTGGTCCGAAGTCGACCTTGATGCAAAGCTTTGGGTGATCCCGAAAGAGCGGATGAAGGCGCAGCGCGAACATCGCGTTCCGCTGTCGGACGCCGCCGTTGAACTGTTGAATGCGCTTCCCCGCATCGAAGGTTCGGATTTCGTGTTCCCTGCGGCTCGGGGCGGGGCGCTGTCCGATATGAGCCTGTCAACCGTCATGCGGCGGATGCAGGACACGGCAACCGCCAAGGGCGGCAACGGCTTCCTTGATCCGCGTTCGGGGCGTCCTGCGGTGCCGCACGGCTTGCGTTCGACCTTCCGCGACTGGACCGCCGAACGGGGCATCGAACGCGACATGGCCGAAATCAGCTTGGCGCATACTGTGGGCACCGAAGTTGAACGCGCTTACCGCCGTAGCGACATGCTGGAACGCCGCCGCGCTCTTATGGAAACTTGGGCCGCAGCTTGTCGCGGTGAAGCGCAAACCGGCGTCGTCGTGCCGATGAAGGCGGGGGCCGCGTGATGACGGAATATCGTATCGCGTCGTTTTCGCCCGAAGTTATCGACATGATTGAGCGCCGCCGCCCCGGTCGGAAAGTCGGCAAACCCGGAAACACTGGCACCCGAAACACCGACAAAAGCGAGGTCGCGAAAACCGCCGCAGCCGCAGTCAAATCGGGGGCATGTGCGAACGTCGAAGATGCCGCCGAAATGTTTGCCGAAGCGTATCTTGGGCGGGCCGGAAACTTGACCAAAGACCAGCTTAGTTACTTCCGAAAGCGCATCAAAAGCTTCCTCTAACTAGCTGACGAAGCATTGTTCTTCACGCTCTGGTTTCTCGGGGCTGGCCTGTAGGTTCGGGGCGACAGATGCAGACCCCTACAGGTGCCCACATGCAAATCCTTATGAAAACCCCCGATGTTTGCGCAGCGACCGGCATGAAGCGCCCCACGCTATACGAACACATGGCGAAAGGCTTGTTCCCGCGCCCTATCAAGCTTGCCCCGAAACTGGCGACATGGCCCCGTGATGAAGTCGCGAAAATCAACGCAGCAAGGATTGCCGGGGCTGACGACGAAGCAATCAAAGCATTGGTCATCGAACTGACCGAAGCCCGTAAGTCGGCGGTTTGACCGCGTAAGGCTTACACGGCGGTCATGTGGTCCGCCAAACACCATTGAAATCACTATCGAAAATCAAGCGAAGCAATTCGTAATGACTTCGTATTGCCAATAGGCCGAAAAAATGCCCGTTCTACCCACATTATTCGACGCATCGAAGCATACGCCTTGGCTCGGGAATGCCGCCGTTTGGCATGACGTGTCGCCCTTCGCTTACGATCTTTTGCCTTCCGAAGATATGCCGGACTTTCCCGAATGGCCGGTCGGTCTTGTCGGCGAAGTTATGCGGTTCATCTTCGATTCCGCGCCGCACCCGATGCGCGAAGCTGCGATCATCGGCGGGCTTGGCTTTATCGCCGGGATTGTGGGTAGGGCATGGAACGTCGAAAGTTCGGGCTTAAACGACTACTTCACCCTGATCGCGCCTTCGGCGTCGGGGAAGGACGCGGCGACCGAAGCGCCCGAAAAGCTTATCAGCGAAGTCAGCAAGGTTTTACCGGAAGCAACCGCGTTCATCGGTCCCGGCGACGTGTCTTCGAAAGCCGCTTTGGCCCGCTATCTGTCGAAGGCCGACCCGCCTTGCTTCGCGATGTTCATTCCCGAAATCGGCGAATGGCTGGAACCCATCGTATCGCCGAAGGCCAGCGAAGCGCGTCAAAGCCTGCGCAAGATGCTTCTGGACCTGTCCGAAAAGGCCGGAAAGGGCCGGGTTCTGCGCAAGTCAGCCTATGCCGACAGCGCGAACAACATCGAAGACGTGAAGTCGCCCGCCGTCACTATCGTTGGCGACAGCAACCCCGCGACCTTCTTCGAAATCGTCACCGAACGGAACACCGCGAACGGCTTCTTCGCCCGCATCGTGATCCTGCAAAATGAAGGCCGGGTGTCTGACTTCAACGTCAATCATTCGAAGGTTGCCCCGTCACGGCAGTTGATCGAAAACCTTGCATCGCTTTGCGCCCAATCTTTGAACTTGAACCATGCCGGGACCGTCCAGAACGTCGAAATCTCTGACGACGCCGATGCCGAACTTTCCGACTTCCGCAACACATGCGCCGAAGGTCGTGACCAATCCGAAGACGACTATAAGCGGGCAGTTTGGGGCCGTGCATACGTTCACGCGCTTCGCGTTTCAGCCGTCTTGGCTGTCGGTCGTAACCCGTTCATGCCCACAATCTCTATCGGCGATGCACGTTGGTCGATTTCGCTTGTGACGCGCAGCGTCGAAAAGCTGTTGGGAAAGTTCGAAGACGGCGAAGTCGGAAATGTGTCGCAAAGCGAAGTCGCGCGATTGAACGAAGTCAGGCGGGTAATTCGTCGCTATATCAACGCCGCTTGGCCCGAAGTTGAAGCCTATGCAGGGGAACGAAATTCAAATCTGCATAGCGCGAAGATTGTTCCGTATGGCTACATTCAAAGGTCGGTCTACAAATTGAAGCCGTTCAAAGATGCCGCATTCGGAAAATCATCGCTCGCCGTGCGCGATACGATCCGAATTTTGATCGAATGTGGCGAACTGACCGCAATGTCAAAGGCCGTCCTGTCGAAAGATTACCGCTATTCGGGTGACGCTTACATGATCGAACGCCCGGAAGCGTTCTTGGAGTAGACGGGTAGACTTCTGCGGTAGATCGTAAGTGGTTGATTTTGCTTAAAAGTAGAACGGTAGAAAAAGTAGACAGGGTTCCCCCTTCCTTCATTTAATAGGTTGGGTCGGTTTATAAATAATACGCCGAAACCTTGCCTCTTCCCTTATGTCTACTTCTTCTACTTTTCTACTTCTTTAAAATAAGTAAGTAAAATCAGAATGTTAAAAAGTAGACCTGTCGGTGTCGCGTTTTCTACCCGTCTACTTCGGCAGTTATCAATGTGGGAATGAAAGGAACGTCGAAATGAGAGGCAAAATTGAACATCATACCTTCGACACGAAGGCCGATGTTGTAATCCGCGAAATTCGCAATCGGTGCGAAGACGATCTTGTTCGCAAGAACGTTTGCAGCATCGAAGACGCCGACGAATATCTTTGTCGCGATTACGTCAGGCAAGTTTCAAGCGTCGTTCAGGGGGCGCAGGCGTTCTTGCCAAGTGACGCCGTAAGCGGGGCCGAAATCTTCCTGTCGCGAATGGTCGGTGATTACAGCATGGGGAAATATTGGCGGTTCTCGGAACGCTGCGGGAAACAACTGTCGCTTTATGCCGACTACTATTTTCGTTGCTACTATGAAGTTCTGTCCATGATGTATGTCGAAACCATGCAGGCGGCTGACGACAAGCAAATCATCGAACTTGCGCACAATGGGACAATCCTTCTCGCCGCCGCATCGCTTCCCGGTGTTGTCAACGAACTACGTCGCGAGTTTCGCCGTAGGGGATTGAACTATGATCGTTTTCTTGTCGCGAACAAGGATTTGGACATGCGCTTGGGCGTCCAGCGACGGCGGCAAGGATTGATCGGGCAGGCATAGCCGCAGCGCCGCGCAGGGCGGGCCGCTGGCGCGTGTCTCGGGGTTGATTGGCACCCTGTGACGGCCCTGACGGCAGAAAGCGGCTCCACGGCCCGGAAATCGGTCCCTGCGGCGATGCCTGATTTGACCGCCTACGGGCTGAATAATGTGGGAATGATCGAAATGAACGAAAACAGAATACGCAACGCCTTTCGCAATCCGTCGCAACTTACCGACGAAGACATTGCCGAAATTCAGAAAAGAGCAATCGCCGACAATAAACGCTGGAAGACGCGAAAGCGCCGCGAAGAAAATGCAGGCGGTTTGGACCCGGCAGAGAACGAAAGGCAGCATCGTTATCACGAAATCAGGCGCGAAAAGAAACGTAGAGATTCCAGTTGGTTACATCGCAATTTATCAGAATTGGAGATTGCGCAACTTAAATCAGCTTGGCTCGCTGAATAGCCTTGACAGGTCGATTCATGATGCCGCTTAGATGATCTTAACCCCGCCTTATCCGTTCAAATCTGCATAGGTGCCGCATGGCAAATCTAAGCCCCGTCTGGCCGAATTCCGATACCCCCGCCCCCATGCCGCAAAAGAGGATTAAGATTAGCAATGCGTCAGACTGCCGAATTGAACTGACCCGGCTTTATCGCGAAATGCGCAATGGAAAGCTAGACATTCAGGACGGTTCGCGTCTCGCAAATGTCGTGATGCTCATTCAGCGCAGCTACATCGAAACCGCGTTGGAAGACCGCGTTGCGGCCCTTGAGAATGAGGCATGACCAATGGCCGTTGCATCGCTGAAATCTCGGATCGCAAAGCTTGAAGCCAAGCGCAATGCTGCGCCGAAAGTTATCGGCGTCGTCGGCTGCCGACCCGAGTTTCGCGACATGACGCCCGAACGGTTCAAGGTTTTGGCCCGTGAACAACAGGCCGCATTGCAGCGGCAGTTGATCGAACTTGCGGCGGATATGTCGCCCGAAGACGAAGCAACCGCGTCGGTCGGAAATGTGGGCACCTTTGCCCCGCTGCCGCCCGGTAAGCGCCACGCCCGGTTTATCGAAATCGGCGGCGTCGAATTTCAACGAACGGCCAACGGGCTTGTTCGCACCTGACAACGAAGGAAAGTCCGATGAAACCCATGACCCGTTACTTGACCCAAAACCCTGCCCACATTCAGGCTTTGGACTTCGCCCGCACGAATGCCGGTTTCGGCGTTCACTTCGCCCGCAACATCGAAGACATGCCCGCAACGCCTTCGACAAGCTTCACGCGGGCCAAGCACACGCTGCATGACGGCATCGGTCGCCTTGAGGCTCTGGCCCGTGATGCCACGCGCACCGATGCGCAGCGCCACGACGCCGCCAAGGGCCTGTATGATCGCATGGCCGGGGAACTGCGCACCGCCGCCAAGAGCGCCCGCGCATGGGCCAAGGCGGAAGCTGCTGCGGCAGGGGATGACATGCAAGCCGTGCTGCGCACCGATCCGGGCAAGGGGTCGATCTACAGCGAAATCCGCGCCCATGCCGCCAGCCGGAAAAACGATCCCGACTGGCCCGCAGAACTGGCGAAGCTGACGAAGACCAACGTTGATGTTGCGGTCGCGATTTCGTCGGCACCGGGCTTCCTGTCGGGTATCAGCGAAGAACGGCAACGCGACCTGTCGGTTTCTGCGATGCAGGCTTTCGCCCCCGAAGCCGCCGAACGCTTGCTTGTCGCGGATCGTGTCAGCGCCGAAGCCGACCGGATGGAACATGGTATTGAGGGGCTGCGCCCCGCGTTCTACGCGCAAGGCATCGCCGACCAAATGGGAACGCGCGTCCAAATCGACGCCCCGTTCGCAACCGGCCCCATCGTCAACGCGGTCGATTGATCTTCGAAATTCGTGCGGCGTTGGTCTGCCTGCCCGATACCGTTCGTTAGAGGCTTCGCGAACGGGATAGTCCCGGCGCTTCACCGCGTCGGGGCTTTTCCGATCAAACAGTTCGTATTCTAGGCTCAATATGGCTAGGGACGTTGTATGCCTGAACCGTAATGAGTATTTCCCGATTTGGGTCGTCTTTGTGCCCAAACAAATACGTCCAACTGGTTTCTGATCGCTTGGTGATGACTTTTTTGTGGTTTGGGTGTTGGGGGGTAACTTCCGCTATCTTCGAAACGACAGCCGAAAAGTCTTTGTTTCGACTAAACATCAAGACTGCGGCTTTCGAGTCGCGCCAGCTTAGATATGATAGAACTTGGTCTAACGTCTCAAGATAAGCTTTCTCTCCCGTCCAAAACTTGCACTCTCCGATAAACACATTCCTCCCATCGACCTTGATGAGAATATCAGTTTTTCCTTCATAATTGAAAGTTTCCCCGGTTGCGTTGCCTTCAAAGTGTCCATTCAACTGAACAAGAAAATGAGTTCTTAAGCTTTCCTCGTCAATTTTCTGGAATGCTCCGGGGCTCTGCTCCATCACCTTGACCATATTCTCTAACACCTTGAGAATATGGTCGTAGTCCGCATCGGCAATAACGGGCTCCGGTTTGAAGGGTTGCCGTGATGCAGTGGGTTTGGGAACTTCCGCCCTAATTGCGCGACGAACATTTGGGGCGGTGTAAGTTTGTTTTTCTCCGGGGCGCTCTTTCATTTTGAAGCCAAGCCCGGCTACTAGATTCCTATCTTTAAGGAGCTTGGCCTTGCGTTGTTCAATTGACTGATTGGCTATCTGGGATAGGCCAGCGTTAAATGTCGCGGCATCTTTTCGGAGCCATTCGAGGTGTTGATTTATCGAACTAATTCTGCCCTTAATCTCCGAATTGACCTTTTCGGGCGTAAGATTGGTTCCGGTTATTGAAAAAATGATCTTCGACCCCGAAATTGTGGCCGTTGGATTGTTGAAGTTATGCGTGGTGGGCTGAATACGAAGCCCGACTTCATCGCCGCTGAATGGCACTTCTACCACAATCTCCGTTCCAGTGACGTAGTGCGGCCTTGATCGGTCAGAGAAATACCGGTCTCTTTCGTGGGAAACATCAATTTGAACTTCTCTCTGGTCCACGACAATTCCGTCCTCGTGCAGAGTTGGAACGGTAAGGGTGAACTTCCCGACATAATATGCTGCCAAATCACCCGTCGAAGAATTTAGCAACTCGTCGCCGTTTTGAGACTCGATCTCATGGCGAAGTTTCTGCCGCCATTGCTCTGATGTGGCGAACCAGTCCCCTTCATGAAACAGATAGTCTGCTCGTCCCCGTCGCATTCTTTAATGAATCTCCCGTGCTATTCAGCGCAAACTATAAGCCAAGAAATTCGCGGGTCTAGGGCCGTGCTCCGATGAAGTGCGATCTTGTCGCGCGTCGCGGACGCAAACCCTACTTCCCGGACCCTTTCGTTCACGAATGCGTGATCTTAGGGCGTTTGCCGGGGCCGGAAGCCCTTGTAGGAACCCGAAATCAACCGCGTGAAAACTGTCACTAGATCGGCAATAGATTTCCCTTGTTGGGAAATTATTCAATGATTTCAAGGGTAAATGGCGGAGAGACAGGGATTCGAACCCTGGGTCCCCGTAAAGGGACAACGGTTTTCGAGACCGCCCCGTTCGACCACTCCGGCACCTCTCCGCGGGGGTCTGGTGGCGGGTGATTTATCCGTGCTGCGCGCCGTGTGCAACCCCTTTCGTGACATTCTTTTGAGCAATCGTTCCGACAGGTGTCGCGAAATTTCGCCGGGGATTTCGTCGGAGCGGAACATTTCGATGTCGTGACTTGTTCCTGTCTCAACTCTTTGTTTAGCTGTTGTCAGCACACTGCCGCCGCTAAGGACCTTGGAAAGGACCATGATGACCGCTCTGACACGCGCCAAATCCATGAAATTCGACATGGGATTCGAGCCGACGCCCCGGGACGGGGGATGGGCCGTGTTGCGCGGGCTGGCCTGTGCCGCGCTGGTCTCTGCGCTGCCGCTTGCCGCCGCGGCGGAGGTCGACGAGGCGCAGCTCGGCGCGCTGATGGAGGTCATGCTCTTCGATGAGGTGGTCTCTGTGCTGGCGCAGGAAGGCCAGGACATGGCCGAAGATTTCTCCGAGGGCGGGTTTGGCGTGCCGAAACCGGCGTGGAAGGACATGTTGGGCCGTCTCTACGATCCGGCGGCGATGTCGAAAGCGTTCCACGACGAGATGGCCGAGGCGCTCGAAGGTTGCGATTTGCCGGAGATGGTGGCGTTTTTCTCTACCGATCTGGGCGGGCGCATCGCCCGGCTCGAACTTGAGACCCGCAAGGCCATGTCCGACGAGGCGGCGCAGGCGGCGGCAGGGCAGGCCTGGGCGGAACTCGACCCGGACACAGTCCGTGCGCGGCTGATCGAGGATTACGTTGAGGTCAACGATCTGGTGGAGATGAACGTGGTCGGCGCGATGAACAGTGACATCGCCTATTACCGCGGGCTGTGGAGCGAAGGCTTCGAGGCGGAGGAGGGGTTGACCGACGGTGATCTCCTGAACGAGATCTGGGCCAGCGAGCCGGAGGTGCGTGCCGATGTCTCCGAATGGGTCTACGGGTTTTCGACGCTTGCCTATGAACCGCTGAGCGACGAGGAGTTCGAGGCCTATATCGACTTCGCCCGCACGGACGCGGGACAACAGCTCAACACTGCGCTTTTCGCCTCTTTCGATGCGGTGTACGAACACCTGTCGCGGGGGCTGGGGGCGGGCACGGCGATGCTGATGCAGAAATATCAGGGCGAACAGCTCTGAGCGGGGTGTCCGGGGCACAGCGGACTTGACTTTTCGGCGATGATTCCCGATATACCGCGCACCCGGCGGACCCTTGGGCTCGACCGGGTGATGTCTTTTTGTCGGAACGGTTTTCGCAGGCAGGCATCTTTCATGACAATCTCGTCCCCTCGGAGGGGCGCGCTGTTCGCGGCAACAAACATCGGAACGCTTTGATTTTCAGATGATTTTCAAAGCAAACCGGGGCCACAGGACGCGGGTATATCGAAAGGAAGACTGCATGTTTGCGGTTTTGAAAACTGGCGGTAAGCAATACAAAGTGCAGGCGGGTGACGTTCTGCGCGTTGAGAAACTTGCGGCTGATGCTGGCGAAAAAGTCCAGTTCAACGAGATTCTGATGGTTGGCTCCACCATCGGCGCGCCCTTCGTGGCCGGCGCCGGCGTGCAAGCCGAAGTCATCGACCAAATCAAGGGTGAGAAACTCATCCACTACGTCAAACGTCGCCGTAAGCACTCTTCGCAGCGCACCAAAGGCCACCGTCAGCAGCTCACGCTGCTCCGCATCACCGACATCCTCGAGGCGGGTGCGGATGCGACCGGTGTGAAAGCCGCCATCGGCGCAGGCTCCGTGTCTGCCGCTCCGGCTGCTGCCGCTGCTCCGAAAAAAGCCGCGAAAGCCGAAGCTCCGGTCGCCGCTGCGGGTGCTGACGATCTGACCGCGATCAACGGTGTGGGTCCGGCTGCTGCGAAGAAACTGGTTGAAGCTGGGATCACCACCTTCGCTCAGCTCGCCGCTGTCGACGCCGATGCGTTCGACGCCGTCAAAGTGAAGCCCGAATGGGTTGAACAGGCCAAAGAACTGGCCAAGTAAGACACGTTAAGGAGAGAACACCATGGCACACAAAAAAGCAGGCGGTTCGTCCCGTAACGGTCGCGACTCCGCAGGTCGCCGTCTCGGCGTCAAACTCTACGGCGGCCAAGAGGCCATTGCCGGTAACATCATCGTGCGTCAGCGCGGCACCAAATTCTGGCCGGGCGAAGGCGTGGGTCTGGGCAAAGATCACACGATCTTCGCAACGACCGACGGCAAAGTGACCTTCCACAAAGGTCTGAAAAAACGCACTTTCGTGTCCGTGCTTCCGGCTGCGGAAGCCGCCGAATAAGCCGACCTCAAGACGGTAAAATCATTGGGGGGATCGGCGAAAGCCGGTCCCCTTTGCTTTGTGCGCGATCGGGGCCTCCGTCAGGAAAGGCTTGATCGAAACCTTAAAGTTTGGCCAAATGTGCCTTCGTCACGCCGCAGTTTTCAGCTGTGGTTAACACGACTGTCGTAAAACGCATCTAGGCTGCGCCCCTCGCGCAGAGGATGCCACGGCAGGCCCGCTTTCGGTGTCGACCGGAAGCCGCCTTCTGGGAGAGAGGCGCGCGGCAGCAGATTTGGAGGAAGAGAGATGAGAATGGATTTGGTTGACGACAGGTTGGACCGCGGCGCGCAGGCCGTGATCGAGACGGAGCGCTTTGTGCTGCGCCCGCCGCGCCGTTCGGACGCCGGTCTGCTCAATATGTATGTCAGCGACGTGCGCGTGGCGCGCAATTCGCGCTCTCTGCCGCATCCGATGCCGCCGGGCGCGACGGAGGCTTTCGTTGCCCGCTCGCTGAAACCGGAGACCGAGGAAAAGGTCTGGATTCTCGATGGCTCCGCCCACGAACTGTCCGAGGTGCTGGGGGTGATTTCCCTGAAGCCGCTCGACCGCGACCAATGCGAAGTCGCTTTCTGGGTCGCGCCCGCGTTCTGGGGGACGGGTCTGGCCCGCACCGCGCTTGCCGCAATGGTCGACGCCAATCCAATGAAGTCCAAAACCATGTTCGCGGAGATTTTCCAGGACAACCAGGCCTCCGCCCGCGTGGTGACCGCCTGCGGTTTTGAATATCTCGGCGATGCGGAAACCTATTCCGTCGCGCGCGGCGCGCATGTCCCAACCTGGACCTATCTGCGCAAACTCTAAAGGCCTCGAAACTCGGGGTCGCCACCAAGGAAGACCCCGATGACCGATACGATCCTCACAACAGACCGCCTCACCCTGCGCCCGTTCCGCGCCTCGGATGCGCCCGATGTTGTGCGGGTCCTTAATGACATCGAGGTCAGCAAATGGCTGACTCGTGTTCCCTATCCGTATTCTGTTCACGATGCGAACTGGTTCACCCGAAGGGTGGCCGCGAAGGCCTTTGTCTTCGGGATCGAATTTCAGGGCCGGATCGTCGGTACCATCGGCTGTGAGGGCGAGTTCGGCTATTGGCTCGGGCGGGCCTATTGGGGGCAGGGGATCATGCCGGAGGCGGCGGAGGCGGTTCTGAGCGCGTGGTTCGCCGCGACCGGCAAGGACCGGATTGAGGCGGGCTATTTTTCGGAGAATGCCCGCTCTTCCAAGGTCTTGCGGCGCATGGGCTTTGTCGAGACCGGCGCATCGCGCAACTTCAGCCTTGCGCGCGGGTATGAGGTCGATCGGATCGACTTGATCCTGACCCGCAAGGCGTTTGAGGCGCGAAACAAGAATTGAGTTTAACGACCGGGCAAGATACATCTGCCCGAAAGCCTCGGGCCTGAACACATCGGGCGGGGCAGCAAAGGACAAGACTTATGAAATTCCTCGATCTTGCCAAGGTCTACATCCGCTCCGGCTCCGGCGGCAACGGCTGTGTGTCCTTCCGGCGTGAGAAATTCATTGAATTCGGCGGGCCGAACGGTGGCGACGGCGGCAAGGGCGGCTCGGTGATCATCGAGGTGGTCGACGGGCTGAACACGCTGATCGACTTCCGCTACCAACAGCATTTCTTCGCCCAGAACGGCCAGTCCGGCATGGGCAACAACCGCACCGGCAAGGATGGCGACGACATCATCCTGCGCGTTCCCTCGGGCACGGAAGTGCTTGATGAGGATGAGGAAACGGTGATCGCCGACCTGACCGAGGTGGGTGACAAATTCGTGCTCGCCAAGGGCGGCAACGGCGGCTGGGGCAACGCGCGGTTCAAGACCTCGACGAACCAGGCGCCCGCCAAGGCCAACCCCGGCCAGCCCGGCATCGACCGCACCATCTGGCTCAGGCTGAAACTGATCGCCGACGCGGGGCTTTTGGGCCTGCCGAACGCGGGCAAATCGACCTTCCTGTCGGTGACCTCGAATGCGCGGCCGAAAATCGCGGATTACCCGTTCACCACGCTGCACCCGAACCTCGGCGTCGTCGGCATCGACGGCGCGGAATTCGTCGTGGCCGATATTCCCGGCCTGATCGAAGGCGCGTCCGAAGGCCGTGGTCTGGGCGATCTCTTCCTCGGCCACGTCGAACGCTGCGCCGTGTTGTTGCACCTGATCGACGGCACATCCGAGGATGTGGTGGCGGATTACGAGACCATCATCACCGAGATCAACAACTACTCCCATATCTTGGGCGACAAGCCGCGCGTGACGGTTTTGAACAAGATCGACAGCCTTCTCGAAGAGGAGGTCGAAGAGAAACTTGCGGCGCTGCAAAAGGCGGCGGGCGGGCGGGTTTATACCATGTCCGGCGTGTCCCGCGAGGGGGTCGATACGGTTCTGCGCGCGCTCAAGGCGGAGATTTCCATGGATCGTCTTCGGATCAAACAGGCCGAAGAGGATGACGGTGAGGAAGGTGAAACTTGGCACCCCTGACCGCCTCGCTCGAAGGGGCGAAACGCATCGTGATCAAGATCGGCTCGGCGCTTCTGGTGGAGCGTGGCGAGTTGCGGACGCATTGGCTCGAAGGGCTGGCGCAGGACGTCGCCATGCTCAAATCCCAAGGCGCCGATGTGATCCTTGTATCCTCCGGCTCCATCGCTTTGGGGCGCGGGATTTTGCATCTGCCGTCGGGCGAATTGCCGCTGGAACAGTCGCAGGCGGCGGCTTCTGTGGGCCAGATCCGTCTTGCCCGCGCCTATCAGGAGGTGCTTGAGCCGCATGGCATCACCACGGCGCAAATCCTTTTGACGCTCGAAGACAGCGCGGATCGCCGCCGCTATCTCAATTCGCGCGCGACACTCGATGCGCTTTTGTCCTTGGGCGCGGTGCCCATCGTCAATGAAAACGACACGGTCGCGACGGATGAAATCCGCTATGGCGACAACGACCGACTGGCGGCCAGCATCGCCGTGACCATCGGCGCCGACCGGCTGGTGTTGCTTTCGGATGTCGACGGGCTTTATACGGCGAACCCTTCGCTCGATCCCAATGCCGTGCATCTGCCCGTGGTCAAAGAGATCACGCCGGAGATCGAGGCGATGGCGGGCGATCCGGTGTCGGGCGTGTCGAAAGGCGGCATGAAGACCAAGGTGATGGCGGCAAAAACCGCCACTTTGGGCGGCTGCACCATGGCGATCACCGAAGGCTCGAAAGAACGGCCTTTGAAAGCGCTGGAGCATGGCGCGCGGGCGACATGGTTCTTGGCCGCCGAGGACCCGGAACATGCCCGCAAGCGCTGGATCGGCGCGATGAAAGCCAAGGGCGAAATCTATATCGACGCGGGTGCGGTCATGGCGCTTGCGAAAGGAAAATCCCTGTTGCCCGTCGGCGTCGAGGAGGTTGTGGGCCATTTTGGCCGCGGCGAACCAGTCGTGGTGCTCGGGCCTGACGGGGCGCGCATCGGGCTCGGGCTGTCGCGCTACACTTCCGAGGAAGCAGAAGCCATCAAGGGCGCGCATTCCGACGACATACAGGCGATCCTCGGCTATGCTGGCCGGGCCGCTTTGATCCATAGAGACGATTTGGTGACATGACCGAGATTGACGTAAAACAGATGATGAAAGAGCTGGGCCAACGCGCGAAAGAAGCGGCGCGGGAGCTTGCCACGGCTTCGAGCGCGGCCAAGGAGCAGGCGCTTTGGGCCGCCGCGGAGGCCCTTTGGGAGGCCCGTGCCGAGATCATCGAAGCGAATGAGAAAGACCTCGCCTTTGGCCGCGAAAAGGGCCTGACAGATGCGATGATGGACCGGCTCAAGCTCGATGAAGCCCGGATTCAGGGCATGATCGACGGCTTGAAAGCCATTGCGGCGCAAAAGGACCCGGTCGGGGATGTGATCGCCGAATGGGACCGTCCGAACGGGCTGCATATCAAGCGCGTGCGCACACCTCTGGGCGTGATCGGCGTGATCTATGAGAGCCGCCCGAATGTGACGGCGGATGCGGGCGCGTTGTGCCTGAAGGCCGGGAATGCGGTGATCCTGCGCGGCGGTTCGGAAAGCTTTCACAGCTCCGGCGCGATCCATGCCTGCCTGAAAGCGGGGCTGCGCGCGGCGGGGCTGCCCGAGGATGCGATCCAACGCGTGCCGACCCGTGACCGGGCGGCGGTGACCGAAATGCTGCATATGACGGACTATATCGACGTCATCGTGCCGCGCGGTGGCAAAGGGCTTGTGGGGCTCGTGCAGCGCGAGGCCCGCGTGCCGGTGTTCGCGCATCTCGAAGGCATCGTGCATATTTTCGTCGACGCCTCCGCCGATCCGGAAAAGGCGATGAAGGTCGTGCTCAACGCGAAAACCCGGCGCACCGGGATTTGCGGTGCGGCGGAATGTCTGCTGATCCATCGGGATATTGCCGACACGCTGGGCCGTGATCTGGTCGCGGCGCTGGTCGACAAAGGTGTCGAAGTACGGGGCGATGCGGCGGTGCAGGCCATGGTCGAGGCGGTGACGCCCGCCACCGAAGAGGACTGGGGGCGTGAGTACCTCGACAGCATCATCGCCGCGAAAGTCGTGGCGGATGTCGATGCGGCCATCGCACATATCCAGCGCTATTCCTCGTCGCACACGGATTGCATCCTGACGGAGACGCCGGAGAACGTTGCGAAATTCTTCTCCCGCCTCGACAGCGCGATTTTGATGCACAACAGCTCGACGCAATTCGCCGATGGCGGCGAGTTCGGCATGGGCGCGGAGATCGGCATCGCGACGGGCAAAATGCACGCGCGCGGGCCGGTGGGGGCCGAGCAGTTGACCAGCTTCAAATATCTCGTGACCTCGGACGGGGCCGTGCGGGCCTGATTTTTGGCCTGATGGGCCTGAGTATTTGAGCTGCAATGAAGCATTAAGGAAGGCGTGCAGGATCGGCGCGCCTTTTTTCGTTTTAGGAATTTTAGGCGAGTAGCGAGATCACCCCGTCGCCCGAACTATGAGTGATGCGGCGGCCCAGTGCGGCGGCCTGCATCGGCGCCAGAAGGAATTGCACATCGGAGGGTTTGAGCCCCTGCGGGGCCGTCACGGAACCGAGCCGGGCCCAGAGATCGGGCGCGGGTTCGAGACGTTGTGCCGAGGCGCGCAGCTGCCATTGGCCGTTGGTGTACCCGATCTTGATGACGCCGCCGCGGGGCAGGGCCGTTTCCAGACACATCAGCATGAGACAGGCGAGTTTGACCTCCTCGCGCGGCAGGTCTTCCGCAGGCGTCCAGTCATAGGTCAGGCGCGCGGTGGAGACCGCTTTGAGGATGCCCGCGATTTCCGTGCGCGATGTCATCTGGCCCGGGGAGGCCATGCCGAAAGCGATGCGAAAGAATTTCACGCGGGCGTTTGCATTCTCCACGCTTTCGGAGATAAGGCTAAGCTCAGGTCCGGTACCGGCGCCGGACATCGCCAGCAATTCCACCCCGTTCGCAATCGCGCCCACCGGGCTGATCAGATCGTGGCAGATGCGGGAGCCGATCATGGCGGCGATGTCTCGGGTCAGGTCTTGGGTCATATGGTCTCCGGATTTGGAATTTTGTGAAAGGCGCTGTCATGGACGATCTCAACGCGATGCTGGAACCGGGGCAGATGGTGCGCCATCCGTCTCAGCCGGATTGGGGGCTTGGTCAGGTGCAGTCCAATATCAATGGCAAGATTACGGTAATGTTCCAGCATGCCGGCAAGATTGTGATCGACAGCCGACGTGTCGCGCTCCTCCCTGTTTTTTGACGAAGGGTCCGCAGACCCGCGTTCTCCTCATGGTCGCGCAACCGGTCGCATCTCACAACCTTTGCGCGAATATCCCCGTGCGGGTTACCGGCATTCTGTTGCATTGAGGTCAACAAAATCTTAAAACCCGCCCACCTAAAGGCCATGAGCCGCCGCAGAGAGACCCGCATGAGCGCTGCCCCGTCGCAAAAACCGTCGCAAGATCACAAAACGCCGTTTCAGCTGAGATTTGCCCGCGATGCGGACGACTTGCGGGCGGCGCAGCGGCTGCGCTATCGGGTGTTCGTCGAGGAGTTGGGGTCGGATGGTGAGATGGTCGATCACGCGGCCCAGCTCGAGGCCGACCGGTTCGACCCGGATTATGCGCATCTGATGCTGATCGACCCGAGCCGCTCCGAAGACCCGCTGGAGCAATGCGTGGCGGTCTACCGGCTATTGACCGGGGAGAAGGCGGCAGAGTTGGGGCGGTTTTATTCCGAGGGGGAATACGATCTCACGGCGTTGAAAACCTCCGGCAAGCGCCTGTTGGAACTGGGGCGGTCCTGCGTGGCGAAAGACTATCGCGGTGGTATGGCCCTGTTCGAGATGTGGGCGGGGTTGGCGAAATACGTGATCGAGGAGGGCTATGACGTGTTATTCGGCACGGCCTCGTTCTTTGGCGTGGATGTGAAGCTGCATGCCGAGGCGCTGTCCTGGCTGCATCACAATCACCTCGCGCCGGAGATGCTGCGCGCCCGTGCCCTGCCGGAGCATTTCCAGAGCATGGATCTGATGCCCTTGGAGGAGATCGACCGCAAACGCGCGATGCTGGCGATTCCGCCGCTGATCAAGGCCTATCTGCGGCTTGGCGGCACGGTGGGCGAGGGGGCCTTTGTCGACCGGGCGTTCAACACGGTCGATGTGCTTTTGATCCTCGACACAGAGATGATCTCGCCGCGGCAACGCGCGATGTATACCAAAGGTCTTGGTGCATGAGCCCGCAGAACGGCCCGCTTTGGGAAAGCCGCATCCCTCCGTCTGACCCAAAGCCGGTGACATGGGGCACATGGCGGGCGCTCCGGCGGGGTGTGCCCATCGTGCTGATGATCCTGATCTGCATGGTGCTGATGCTGGCGACCCGCGCGGTCGAGGTGCTTGTGGTTGGCAAGCGTCGCCCGTGGTCGTCGGTCTTCCCGCGCTTTGTATCGCGCAACGCACTGCGGTTTCTCGGCATGAAGCTGACGGTCAAAGGCACGCCGATGCACCATCACGGCGCGGTGGTGGCGAACCATTCGACATGGCTCGATATTTTCGTTCTGAACGCGGTGCAGCGGATTTTCTTTGTCTCCAAGGCGGAGGTGGCGAATTGGCCGGGGATCGGCACCATGGCCAAGGCGACGGGCACGGTGTTCATCAACCGCGACCGCAAAGAGGCCGCCGAACAGAAACGCCTGTTCGAAGAGCGGCTGCATATGGGGCATAAGCTGTTGTTTTTCCCGGAAGGCACGTCGAGCGACAGCCTTCGGGTTTTGCCTTTCAAACCAACGCTGTTCGCGGCGTTTTTTACGCCTGAGTTGCGCGACGAGGTTTGGATTCAGCCGGTCACCGCGCGCTACGTGGCGCCCGAGGGCGAGGATGTGCGGTTTTACGGCTGGTGGGGCGAAATGGAATTCGGGCCCTCGCTGGTGCAGGTTTTGAAGGCCAAGCCGCAAGGCGCGGTGGAGGTGATTTTTCACGACCCGATTGCGGTGAGAGATGTCAAGGACCGCAAGGAGATGGCTGCGCGCTGCGAGGCGGCGGTGCGCTCCGGGTTGCCGGAGATTCCGGCGGCGTATGTGGACGTATAAGGTCCAGACAGATTTCAGCCGAGACGGGCTTCGATCTCCGCCACCGCCTGCATCACGGAAAGCTGTGCGGTGTCGAGCCGCAGATCGGCCTCGTCCCATGGCGTGTAGTCGCGGGACATGACCTTTTGCCAATCCGGCTTCTCAAGCCCCGGAACGTCGATGATGCGCTCCTCGACGCGCGCACGGTGCACCAAAGGATCGGAGCAACGGGTCTCAATGCCGAGGAGACGCACCCGGGCGCGTGTTGCGGCTTCTGTGAAAATTTTGCGGGTGATGGGCCAAGGGTTCACGCAATCGATGATCACCCGGTGTCCCAGTGCGAGATTGGAGGCCGCAAGGGCTGCTGCGATGTGGTAGCTTTCCGGGCCAATGTCGCGGTCCGGGTCGATGGCACAGATCGCCGCGTCAATCTCGTCCACCCGAAGATAGACCGCGCCGGTTGCCTGTGACAGGTGCCGGGCGATCGTGGTTTTGCCGGTGCCGGGCAAACCGGCAAAGGACATGAGCACTGGGGCGGTCAGTTTGTCACCCCATCGCCGCGATCAGATCGCCCAATGCCTTCACCGGGTCCTCCGTCGACCAGATCTCATCGCCCACGGCGAAGAAATCCGTCACCGGGGCGAAATCCCTGACGATCTCGACCGTCAGCGCGCCCTCGGCCACGACCGGCACTTCGATCATCTGCGACCACCAGTCAAAAAGATCGCGTGGCGCTTGCGTGCCGTCTCCCAGATCGGTCTCGCCCACCGGGCCGAAGGCGATGTAATCCGCGCCGATCTCGCCCGCGGTCAGCCCGTCGTGGCGCGAGGCACCGCAGAAACAGCCGACAATGGCGTCATCGCCCAGCACTTTGCGCACCTTGCGGATCGAGCGCGCGCCGTCGGTCAGGTGAACGCCATCGAGCCCGTGGCGCTCGGCCAGAGCCACATGGCTTTCGATCACAATCGCCACATCCCGCGCGTGGCACACTTCGCGGCAGGCATCCGCTGCCTTGCCCAGCACATATTCGTCCTTGGCGGCCAGAGCGAGGCGTACACAGGCAACCTCATGGGCATCCAACACGGCCGCGAGTTTCGGCGCGAACTCGTCCGGCTCGAAAGCGGTCGGCGTCAGCAGGTAGATCTGCGGCAGTTCTTTTTGCGGCTCGGACATCTTGGCACCTCGGGTGGAGTTTCGCCCGCTATAGCCTAAGGCGCGGGCGGGGGGAAGCCTTGCGAGCTGGGGCAAATGTCGTTATCCCGCGCGAAACTGCAAAGGAATATCGCATGTCCGCGCCCAAAGACCCGAACCCCGCACTCATCACCCCCGCGATGATCCTCGTGCGTCCGCAGATGGGCGAGAACATCGGCGGGGCCGCGCGGGCGATGTGGAATTTCGGGCTGGACCGGATGCGGGTTGTGGCGCCCAGAGATGGCTGGCCCAATCCGAAAGCGGTGGCCATGGCCTCGGGCGCGGGGCGTTTGCTCGATGAGGCCGGGCATTTCGAGACAGTGCGCGAGGCGGTGGCCGATTGCGATTACGTGTTCGCGACCACGGCGCGGATGCGCGGGATCACCAAACCTGTCATGACGCCCGAGCGGGCCATGGAACATGCCCGTGCCTTGGTCGCGGAGGGCAAGAAGGTCGGCGTGATGTTCGGGCCGGAGCGCGCAGGGCTTGAGAATGAGGATGTGGTCGAGGCCAATGCCATTGTGACCGTGCCGGTGAACCCGGCGTTTGCCTCGCTCAATCTGGCGCAGGCGGTGTTGCTGATGTCCTATGAATGGGGCCGTCAGACCACGGAGGTGGTGCCGGAGGTCATGGAAATGGCCAAGACGGACTGGGCGGGCCATATCGAGGTGGAAAAGCTCGGCGATCATTATGAGACGGTGCTGGACGAGGCCGGGTTTTTCTTTCCCCCGGAGAAGGCGGATGGGATGAAGATGGTGCTGCGCAATCTCTGGTCGCGCATGCCGCTGACGAAATCCGACGTGCAGGTGTTTCACGGCATGATGCGGCAGATGAAGCGTTGGAAAGAGCGCGGGTAATCCCGCGCTCTCTGAGTGCGTCGATTACGGGCGCGGCTGTTGCTGCGACGGCTGTTGCGTTTTTTGCTGCGCCGGTTTGCTGGCTTGCGGTGTGGCTTTCTGGGCCTGCGGCGCGGTCTGCGTCAGGTAGCTCAGGAAGACCCACAACAGCGTGCCGCCATCGGTTTTGACCTGAGCCCATTCGCCCTGTTTCTTGACGATCTGAAGCTGGGTGCCGGCTTTCAGCGCAGATACCTTGCCATAGCCGGTGCCGGGGCCGGAACGACCGTTCAGGGTGACGCCGGGTTTGACGTAATACTGACCTTGCGCCTGTTGTTGCTGTTGCGGCTGGCTCTGGGCAAAGCTTGCGACGGGGGCCGCCACCATCAGGGCGCTCAATGCCAGTGCGGCGAAGGTTTTCGGGGTGAATTTCATGGGGTGTGTCCTTTTCTGCTCTGACCGCCAGACGGTTGCGGTTCCTGATCTCAAACGGATGAGGGCAGGGCTTCCGTCGCCCGTGTAAAGAAAAAGCAGGGGTGCCCTGCTTTTTCGAAGGTTTAAAACCGGCGCTGCGGGCTTATTGGCGGATCACCAGAGGATAACTGCCTTCGAACGCGGGTTTGCTCGGGTCCGGTTTCGCCTGTGGGATGACCTTGAGGCCCTGCGGTTGGGGCGCTGGGTCGAGATAGGCGGCGGATACCCAGAGCGGGGCGGCGCCATGGGCCGAGACCTTTACCCAGCCACGGGAGCTCTCCAGTGCGGTCAGTGGTGTGCCGGGGGCGAATGTGGTGACGGCGTGGTAACTGGTGCCGGGGCCGCTGCGGGCGTTGAGGGACACGCCGGGTTTGACGACGTAATCGGCCTGCATCACCGCCTGAGACGGGGCGGTGTGGGTTTGGGCTGCGGCCATGATCGGGGTGCCGAGAAGGGCGGCCCCCATCGTGACACGGAGGGCGGTGGCAAAAATGGTGCGTCGGGTTGTCATGAGACATCTCCTTTTCGTCAGATCACATGGATAACGCGGCGACGGTGGGGCGGGGTTCCCGTTGCTGCCCTCGCATTTCTGTGAGACGGCGGGGTTTCGCCCGCCAATCGGCGCTATCGCGCTTGCCCTCCGGCTTCGCTCTGCCTAGGGTCTGCGCAGGCAACGGCAAGAGGCGCAATATGGCCACAAAACGCAGCATTTTCGAGGACGTCGGCACCAATGAGAAGCCGAAGGAGACGCCAAAGGGCGGGTTGATCGAAAAAGGGCGCGGTGGCGCACGCAAGGGCATCCGGGCCTGGCTCATCGTGATTTTCGCGCTGGTGATGATGATGATCGCGGTGGGTGGCCTGACGCGTCTCACGGACAGCGGATTGTCGATCACCGAATGGAAACCGGTGATGGGGGCCTTGCCGCCAATGACTGCGGCTGACTGGCAGGTGGCTTTTGAGAAATATCAACAAACTCCTGAATATAGGCTGCAAAACGAAGGTATGACCCTGTCGGAATTCAAACCGCTCTTCTTGTGGGAATGGGGCCATCGCAACCTTGGCCGGGTGATCGGGCTTGTCTGGTTTCTGGGCTATGTGCGTTTTGCGGTTGCGAAAAAGGTCCCGACCGGCTGGCACAAACGCCTGATCTTCATCGGCGCTTTGGGCGGGCTTCAGGGCGCGATCGGCTGGTGGATGGTGTCCTCCGGGCTGACCGGCGACCGGCTCGATGTGGCGTCCTACCGGCTGGCGATCCACCTTGGTCTGGCCTTCATTATTCTCGGTTTCATCGCCTGGTACGTGTTCCTTCTGGGCCGCACGGAGCCGGAGCTGATGCAGGCCCGGCGCGCGAAGGATGCCAAGCTGTTCGGCATGTCCACCGGCATGTTGCATTTCGCCTTTCTGCAAATCCTTCTGGGCGCGCTGGTCGCGGGCATTGATGCAGGGCGCGGCTATACCGACTGGCCGCTGATGGGCGGGCAGGTTCTGCCGCCCGATCCGTTCTATATCGAGCCCCTGTGGCGCAATTTCTTCGAGAACCCGGCGCTGGTGCAATTTCTGCATCGGATGGCGGGGTATCTGTTGTTCATCTACGGCATCGTGACCTGGCTCAAGGGCCGCAAATCCGCCAACCGGGCGACCGCGAGCGCTTTCACCCTGATGGCGGCCGTGCTGTTCCTTCAGGTGATCCTCGGCATCACGACGTTGGTGTATGGCGCGCCGCTGGCGCTGGGGCTGGCGCATCAGGTCGGCGCGGTGGCGCTGTTCGTGGCGATTTCCCGCGCCCGTTTCCTGTCGCAATATCCACAACCGCAATCCGTTCGTTCCAATCAGTGAGGCCCGCTATGAGTGCTTTCGACGACCTTCTTGCCTATGTCCGCACCACCGAAGCCTTGGGCCAGATTGCCGGGCGGCTGTCGTGGGATCAGGAAACCGTCATGCCGCGCGGTGCCGCCGAGCAGCGGGGCGAGGAATTCGCCGCCATCGAGAGCGTGCTCCATGCGCGTCGGGTGGACCCGCAACTGGGCGCTTGGCTCTCCGAGATCGACGACGTGGCGCTCGATCCGTTCGCGCAGGCGCTGATGCGCCACACGCGGCGGTCCTATGCGCGCAACACCAAAGTGCCCGCCGATCTCGCCGCCGAACTGGCCCGCGTGACTTCCGTGGCGCAAGGCATCTGGGCCGAAGCCCGCGCCCGCGACGATTTCGGCCATTTCGCCCCCACGTTCGAGGAGGTGGTCAAACTGCGCCGGGAAGAGGCGGCGGCGTTGAAAGAGGGCACGGATCACGTCGATCTCTGGGACGCGCTGCATCAGGATTACGAACCGGGCTCGTCGGGCGCGGAGCTTGAGGCGATGTTCGGGGCGCTGCGTCCGCGCCTTGTGGCGTTGCGTGACAAGATCATGGGGGCGGATCAGCCCAAGGGGCTTACCGGCACCTATGACGAAGACAAGCAGATGGCGCTGACCGGCATTCTCGCCGGGGCCTTCGGTTACGATTTCGACCATGGCCGGATCGACAAGGCCGTGCATCCGTTCTCCTCCGGCTCAGGCCTCGATACCCGCATCACCACGCGCACCAACCCGGAAGATCCGCTCAATTCAATCTATTCGACGATCCACGAGACCGGACATGCGTGCTACGAACAGAATATTTGCCGCGACTATCTTTTGACCCCGCTGGGGGCGGGCGTTTCCATGGGCGTGCATGAAAGTCAGTCGCGGATTTACGAAAACCAACTGGGCCGCTCGCGCGCCTTCACCGAATATCTCTACGGCCAGATGCGGGACATGTTCGGCGAGATCGGCATCGACACGGCGGAGGCTTTCTATGCCGCTGTCAACCGCGTCACGCCGGGCTATATCCGCACCGAGGCTGACGAGGTGCAATATAACCTCCACGTCCTTCTGCGCTTCGATCTGGAGCGCGAGATCATCAACGGATCGCTTGAGATCAAGGACCTGCCGGAGGCCTGGGACAGCCGGTTCGAGGCGGATTTCGGTGTCAAGGTCGACAAGATTTCCAACGGTTGTTTGCAGGACGTGCACTGGCCGGTGGGGCTGTTCGGCTATTTTCCGACCTATTCTCTGGGCAATGTCTATGCCGGCTGTCTGCACAAGGCGCTGCGGGACGACATTCCGGATCTCGATGCGCAACTGGTGCAGGGCGATACCTCTGGTGCGACCGGTTGGTTGAAAGAGAACCTGCAACAGTTCGGCGGTCTGCGCGAGCCGCGTGACACCATCGTCCATGCCTGTGGGTTCGAACCCTCGGAAGTGCCGATTTTGGACTATCTCGAAGAGAAATTCGCCGGGATTTACGGCTTCTGATGGCGCTTTTGATGGACAAGCCCGCGCTGGAAACGGTTCTGGCGCGGGATTTCGGCGATCTGGCGCGGCTTTTCGCGTTCGACGCCGTGAGTGAGGAGGCGCTGACCCTGTGCCTGACGCCCGAGGTCGGGCATATCCGCTCTGGCGGCACGGTGTCCGGGCCGACCATGTTCCTTCTGGCGGATGTGGCGTTTTTCTTCGCGATCCTCTCGCAAGCGGGCGATGTGGCCATGGCGGCGACGACCAATGCCCATATCGACTTCCTGCGCAAACCCGCCGCCGATCAGCCGCTTCTGGGCGAGGCGCGGGTGCTCAAGCTCGGACGCACCCTGTCCACGGGCAGCGTCACGATCCGCAATCCCGGCTCGGATCGGGTTCTGGCGCAGGCGCAGATGACCTTTGCCATGCCGCCCAAAGCGCACGCAATGTGAGCTTTGCAGAAGTGTCTTGAACGCCTGAGAGGAAACGGATGGCGCGGTTTGTAAAAAGTGTCCTGCCGCTGATCGTCCTCGTTGCCGGGATGATGGCGGTCTATCTTGTGACCCTCTCCACCGACAAGGAGCTGGTCAGCCTGAGCTTTCTTCTGGGCTTTCCCTTCGTGGCCGGAGGGGTGATGGTCGCCTTTCGCCCGAAAGGCGCGTTCAAAAGTTTCATGGGGGCGATGGCATGGGTCGTGATCGTGATGATTGCCAGTCTGGCTCTCTCGCGGATTTCTGGTCTGGAAGGGTTCATTTGCATCGCCATGGCCTGTGTGCCGATTCTGGGCGCAGGTCTTTTGGGAGGCGTGATCGCGGTGACCATTCAGCGGGTCAAGGCCGATCGCAAGACCACCACAGGTGTCTATCTCCTGCCGCTTCTGGCGGTTTGGGGGTTCGATCAGATCCCGACCGAGCCGCAGTTCTACACGATTTCGAACACGATCGAGATCGCGGCGCCGGTGGGAGACGTGTTCGATTTCATCAAGGAGATCCGAGACATCCGCCCCGAGGAGATCGACACGCGCGCCTCGCATCTTTTGGGCGTGCCGAAGCCGACGGAGGCGCTTTGGCTGGTCGAAGAAGACGGGGTGACGCGGCATTCGTACTGGGGGCCGAAGGTGCATTTCCTGGAGCGGATCACGCGCATCGAGCCGGATCGGCGGATCGAATGGCGCTTTGAATTCCCGGAGGGCTGGGCCGCCGAGGAGATCGAGGACCCGCATGTGAAAATTGGCGGAAAATATGTCGATGTGCTGAGCGGCGGTTATCTGTTGGAGCCCTTGGGGGAGGGCCGGACGCGTCTCGTTCTGACGACACGCACGCGGGACAGTTCCGGAATGGGTGCCTATGCGCGGTTCTGGCATCACTTTTTTATCGAGGATTTCCATATGGTCATCCTCGATCTGGTGAAGGCGCGACTGGAAGCTGCGTGAGCCCTTGCAGCGTGTTCCGCAGCGCTCTTGTCAGAGCGCGTTCCGTGCGACAAACCACGGTTCGCACTGGCTGCGGATATAGGGCCAGAGCTTTGGGCAGCCGCGGGCGATCTTGACGCCGACGCGGCTGTCGAGCTGATGCAGCTTGACGTCATAGGTGCGCCAGGAGCCGCCATCGTCAGAGAGATTGTGCAGCACCGGCTGGGTGCGGTCGATGGATTTCGCATAGATCGCGGTGGGTGTCTCGGCGGCTTCGAACTCTTCCCAGATGGCGCGGAACATCCCGCCCTGATCCTCGGGCAAAAGGCCGAACAACCGGTCGGCGGCGCGCTGTTCGGCGTCTTCCTGAGCCTTCACCGCTTCGGGTGTGACTGCGCCGTGGATCGGTGTGTCGCCCGCGTCCACTTCGACAATGTCGTGCAGCAGGAGCATCTTGAGCGCCAGCGCGATGTCCACCTTGTCCTGCGCGTGATCCGCGAGCGTCAGGGCGTAGAGCATGATGTGCCAGCTATGCTCGCCGGTGTTTTCCTTGCGCGAGCCATCGGCAATCGGCGTGGCACGGTAGACGGATTTGAGCCGGTCCGCCTCGCACCAGAAGGCGAAGCGTTGAGCGAGGACCGGATCGGTGGCCTTGCCCTCAAACGCCGCGCGGGTGAACTCGAACAACTCCGGCAGGATGTCTTTCGCCTTGACCGCCCGGCCACGCCGCAGATTGCCGCCAACGATGTCGCGCTCTTCCTCAAGCTGTTCCGGCGCACCGATGCTTTGCAGCGCAGGCGCGAGGTAATCGACCGCCTTGGCAAAGCGCGCGGTCGGGGTTTCCATCGCCTCGAACTCTTCCCAAGTGGCGCGATACCGCGTGGCGAGATCCTCGGGCAACAGGCCATAGATGCGATCCGCGGCGGCCTTTTCCTGTGCCACGATCTGGTCGGTGTCGTAGAGGATATGGATCGGATGATCGCCTGCGTCTACCTCGACAATATCGTGCAGGATGAGCATCTCGATCGCCCGGTCGAGATCGACGCCGGGACCGGCCATGGGGGCCATCAGAAAGGCGAGGAGACAGGCGTGCCAGCTGTGTTCGGCGGAGTTCTCGAAGCGCGAACGATCCATCAGCTGGTTGGCGCGCTCCACCGTCTTGAGCCGGTCGGCCTCCATGAGAAAGGCGTATTGGGCGTCGAGGCGGGGGGAGGCGCTGTCTTTGGGCATGGTTTTCCTAGTATTCTATGTCGTCCTCGGCGCCCGGAGGCGGGGCGGAGGCTGCGAGGCCAGCCTTGGCCTCGGCAATGCGTTTTTGCAGGTAATCCCGTGCGCGCTTTTCGGCAAGGCGCACACGGGCGGCGGTCATGAAGGCCTCCTGCGTGGTGATCGAGGAGGCGCCGATGACGCGGGAGACATCCTGGATGAGCTGGTCATCCTGAATCAGATCGAGTGCGTCGATCGTGTCTTTGGCAAGAGCGTCGGCGAGTTCCTCCATGATCCCCATGGTCGATTACCGCGTGGTCTCGGTCAGGCGACGGCGGACATATTGGTCCACATTGCCGATCATTTCTTCCATATGCGGGTCTTCGAAGAAATGCCCGGCACCTTCGATTTCCGTGTGCGTGATGGTGATGCCCTTTTGCTCGTGAAGCTTGTTCACCAGCGAATGCGTGTCTTTCGGCGGCGCGACGCGGTCGGCGGTGCCGTTGATGATCAGGCCCGAAGAGGGGCAGGGGGCGAGGAACGAAAAATCGTACATATTGGCGGGCGGCGCGACGGAAACGAATCCGGTGATCTCCGGGCGGCGCATCAGAAGCTGCATGCCGATCCAGGCACCGAAGGAAAAGCCCGCGACCCAGCAATGTTTTGCATTCGGGTTCATCGATTGCAGGTAATCGAGTGCCGAGGCCGCATCCGACAACTCGCCCACGCCCTGATCGTATTCGCCCTGCGACCGGCCGACGCCGCGGAAATTGAACCGCAGCACGGTGAAACCCATATTATGGAAAGCGTAATGCAGGTTGTAGACCACGCGATTGTTCATCGTGCCGCCGAATTGCGGATGCGGATGAAGAATGATGGCGATGGGGGCGTCTTTTTGCGGTTGCGGGTGGTAGCGGCCTTCGAGCCGGCCCTCGGGACCGGGAAAAATCACTTCGGGCATCTTGTCCCTGTCTCCTCATGTGGCGCCTGTCGGGTCGATGATCCCCGGCGCCGGTCGCGGCAGTCTGTCGGGCGCGGACGGGTCCAAGGTTTCGGGAGCCGTTTTGCGCATCTGGTCACACCGGCGCGGTTTATAGTTGACGAAATTGCTCAGGCTATTTAGAAGCGTTCTAAATTGACCGAAAGCAATGCACGCGCGGGTGGTATGGAGGTAAGGCCCCCACGCGGGCACGTCAATGTTTTTGCGACTGTTTTCGTCGCCCCGTGGCAAGGAATCGCGGGGAAGGGCGATCGGAGCGTGAAAACCGGGGCGATTGCGGTGGCAAGCACTGTGTTGAAAAGGGGAAAGACGATGAAGCTGTCGACGAAAGGGCGGTATGCCATGGTGGCGCTTGCGGATCTGGCCTTGCAGCCGGAGGGCGGGCTTTTGTCGCTTGCGGAGATTTCCAAGCGCCAGGATATTTCTCTGCCCTATCTCGAACAGCTCTTCGTGAAACTGCGCCGCGCCGAGCTTGTGACCTCTGTGCGCGGGCCGGGCGGCGGTTACAAGCTTGCGAAACCGGCGTCCGAAATCCGTGTGTCGGATATTCTGGGCGCGGTGGACGAGACCGTGTCGGCGATGCACACAGGTGCGGGCGCGTCTGGCGGGGTGTCCGGCTCGCGCGCGCAGTCGATGACCAACCGGCTCTGGGAAGGGTTGTCGGCGCATGTTTATGTCTTCCTGCATCAGACGCGGCTGTCGGATGTGGTGAAAAACGAGTTGCGGCCCTGTCCGGCGGTGCCGACATTGTTTGCCGTTGTAGATGAAGACTGACGGTCATTTTGAGTATTTGACCAGCAAAGGAAACCCGTGACCAGGACCCGCACATATCTCGATTGGAACGCCACAGCGCCGCTTTGTGGGGCGGCACGGGAGGCAATGATTGCGGCCATGGATATGGTCGGCAACCCGTCGTCTGTGCATGGCGAGGGGCGGGCTGCGAAAGGTCTGATGGAGCGCGCCCGCGCACAGGTGGCCGAGGCCTTCGGGGCGCAGGGGGCGGATATCGTCTTTACCTCGGGCGCCACGGAAGCGGCGGCCTTGGCGCTGTCTGGCAAGGGCATGCATTGTGCGGCGGTGGAGCATGAGGCGGTGTCTTCGTGGTGCGCCGCCGATCTTGCGGTGGATCGTTCGGGCCGTGTGACGGTCGCGGAGCCGGAGAAGAGCGCCTTGCAGATCGCCAATTCGGAAACCGGGATCGTCCAGACCCTGCCCGAAGGTTTGGCCGTCTGCGATGCGACGCAGGGCTTTGGGAAAACTCCGCTGGCCTTCAACTGGATGGGCTGCGATATGGCGCTGCTTTCGGCGCACAAGCTTGGCGGGCCGAAGGGCGTCGGCGCTTTGGTTCTGAAACAGGGCCTTGATGTCGAAGCCACCATCAAGGGGGGCGGTCAGGAGATGGGGCGCAGAAGCGGCACCGAGAACCTGATCGGCATTGCAGGCTTTGGCGCGGCTGCCGAACGCGCGGCCAAACAATTGGCCGAGGGCGTTTGGGAGGAGGTTGCGGAGAAGCGCGATTATCTTGAGGCGCTGTTGGCGGATGGGATGCAAGCCCCCATCTTTGTGGGCAAGAATGAGTCCCGCCTGCCCAACACGATGAGCCTGATCACGCCCGGCTGGAAGGGCGAGACGCAGGTGATGCAGATGGATCTGGTGGGGTTTGCCGTATCTGCGGGCTCGGCCTGTTCTTCGGGCAAGGTCAGGGCCTCGAAGGTGCTGACCGCGATGGGATCCAGCGACGAAGACGCGGCCTGTGCGCTTCGGGTGTCCATCGGGCCGGAGGTGACAAAAGAGGAATTGGAGCGGTTCGCCACAGCCTGGCTTTCCGCCTTTGGACGTTGGCGCAAACGCGCCGCATGAAACAAAAAACGGCCATAAGGCCGACAGAAGACGCACATGAAGGAGTGATCCGATGATGGATGACATTCAGGTCAAAGAAGGGGTCGAGGAGGAAACGGTTGCGGCCGTGAAATCCCTCGCCGGGAAATACAAATACGGTTGGGATACCGATATCGAGATGGAATATGCCCCCAAAGGGCTGACCGAAGACATCGTGCGCCTGATTTCGGCCAAGAACGAAGAGCCGGAATGGATGACCGAATGGCGTCTTGAGGCCTATCGCCGCTGGATCACCCTGGAAGAGCCGGATTGGGCGATGCTCGACTACCCGGAAATCGACTTTCAGGAGCAGTATTATTACGCGCGCCCCAAAAGCATGTCGGAAAAGCCGAAGTCGCTCGATGACGTCGATCCCAAGCTGTTGGAAACCTACAAGAAACTCGGCATTCCTTTGAAGGAGCAGATGATCCTCGCCGGTGTCGAAGGCGCCGAAGAGGTGGCCGCGGACGGTGACAATTCCGAGCGCAAGGTGGCGGTCGATGCGGTGTTCGACTCCGTCTCCGTCGGCACGACCTTCAAGGCCGAGCTTGAGAAGGCGGGCGTGATCTTCTGTTCGATCTCGGAAGCCATCAAGAACCACCCGGAACTCGTCAAGAAATACCTCGCCTCCGTGGTGCCGATTTCGGACAATTACTATGCGACTCTGAACTCGGCCGTGTTCTCCGACGGGTCTTTTGTCTACATTCCGCCGAACACGCGCTGCCCGATGGAGCTGTCGACCTACTTCCGGATCAACGCGGAAAACACCGGCCAGTTCGAGCGCACGCTGATCATCGCCGACAAGGGCAGCTATGTGTCCTATCTCGAAGGCTGCACCGCGCCGCAGCGCGACACCGCGCAGCTTCACGCCGCTGTGGTTGAGATCATCATCGAGGAAGACGCCGAGGTAAAATACTCCACGGTTCAGAACTGGTTCCCCGGCGACGAGCAAGGCAAGGGCGGCATCTACAACTTCGTGACCAAACGCGCCGATTGCCGGGGCGACCGGGCCAAGGTGATGTGGACGCAGGTCGAAACCGGCTCCGCCGTGACGTGGAAATACCCGTCCTGCGTTCTGCGCGGCGACGACAGCCAGGGCGAGTTTTACTCCATCGCCATCACCAACAACTACCAGCAGGCCGACACCGGCACGAAAATGGTGCATCTGGGCAAGAACACCCGCTCGCGCATCGTTTCCAAAGGCATCTCGGCAGGCAAGGCGCAGAACACCTATCGCGGTCAGGTGTCGATGCACCCGAAGGCGAAAAACTCGCGCAACTATACCCAGTGCGACAGCTTGCTGATCGGGTCTGAATGCGGCGCGCATACCGTGCCCTATATCGAGGTGCGCAACAACTCGTCGCGGGTTGAACATGAGGCGACGACCTCGAAGGTGGATGACGAGCAAATGTTCTACTGCCGCCAGCGCGGCATGGACGAAGAAGAGGCCGTGGCGCTGATCGTCAACGGTTTCGCCAAGGAGGTGCTGCAAGCGCTGCCGATGGAATTCGCCATGGAAGCGCAGCAGTTGGTGGCGATCTCTCTGGAAGGGTCCGTCGGCTGATGAGAGACGGGCTGGAGACCCACGACACGACGCAGTTCGATCCGCGTCACCCGCGCCATGGCGAGGGGCAACGCGAAGGCTGGATGGCCTCCATGATCGTTGCGGGCTGTGCTGTGATCTTCTGGGTCTCCGTTCCAGTGGCTTTCATATCGCTCTACTGGAAGATTTTTCTGACTCTGGCCCTGACAGTCGGTGCGGGCGTTCTGGTCTCAAAGTGGATTGAGCAGATGGGGCGGAGGCATAGACAGAGCGTTGCGAAAGACTATCGCGACACGCAGGCTGCCGAGATTGAGAGAAAGCTCGCGGAGGCGCGTGTGCGGGGAGACTTCGACCGTTGGGAGGCGCAGGACAAATGATGATCCCATCCGACCATGAAAGCGACGCGCCGGAGATCTCCGGCATGATCGGCGGCACGCTCCGGGTGAAACCGGGGACCAAAATCGTGATCTCCGCCATGATCAATCGCGATCTGATCCTCTCGGCTGGCGTCGAGGCGGAACTGACCGGGATGGTGCAGAACAACGTCTATCTCAACGGTGGAACTCTCACCGGTAAAGGTCTGATAGGCGGCGATATTTTGCAAGAGGGCAAGCTATGATCGTAACCACGACCCCCTCCATCGAGGGGAAAAAGATCACCGCCTATCGCGGCATCGTCACCGGTGAGGCGATCATGGGGGCGAATATCGTGCGCGATCTCTTCGCGCAGGTGACCGACATCATCGGCGGGCGCTCGAATGCCTATGAATCCAAGCTTGCGGAAGGCCGGGAAACCGCTCTGAGCGAGATGGAGGACAAGGCGCGGGCGCTTGGCGCGAATGCCGTTGTGGGTGTCGATCTCGATTACGAGGTGATCGGCCAGATGCTCATGGTGTCCGCCTCCGGCACCGCCGTGACCGTGGAATAAGGACAGGATAACACCATGCATTTCGAGCTTTTGCCCTATTTCCTGATCAAATCCTCCGGCATCGGCGTCGGCATTTTCGTCGGCCTGCTGATCGGCCTCGGTGTGCGCGCCAAGGGGGGCAATCGCGAGGGGCTGATCGGGAATTCGGTCGTGGTGACGGCGCTTGTCGTCGGTCTGGCGGCGCTGGTGTTTACCGCGCTGATCCGCATGGTGAGCTATTCCGGCTGATGAGCACAGAGCACGCCCATATCGCCCCGTTCGGCCCCGCAGGACCCGCGCCGACCTTCCCGGAGGAGGTGGGCGCGTATGTCTGTGCGCAATACGACCGGGCGGAGCGGATCGTCGAATATGGCTCCGGCGGTTCGACGGCCTATGCGGCGGCGCAACCCGGCAAGGTGATCTGGTCCGTCGAAGGCTCGAAAGACTGGTACGCCGCCATGGTGGCGCATTTCGAGGCGCATCCGCCCAAGGCCGAGTTGCATCTCATCCATGCCGACATCGGCCCGACCAAGGCCTGGTCCTACCCGACGAACAATAACGGCTGGGCGCGCTACCCGGACTATTGTTTCGGGGTATGGCAACGCGCGGACCTTGTGGCGCCGGATCTGGTGCTGATCGACGGACGGTTCCGGGCGGGGTGTTTCCTCGCCACACTGGTGTCGATCACCCGACCCACGCGGGTGCTGATCGACGATTATGTCGGGCGCGAGGACAAATACGCGGGCATCACGCAATTCGCAGAGCCGACCGGGTTTCACGGTCGCATGGCGCAATTCGATCTGGAACCGGTCGAGAGCCTGCCGTCGGCGGCGTTGTACATGACCCTCAAGCTGTTTCAGGGGAAGGCGTGACGATGATGTGTCCTGCTCCGACATACCCGGACGATATGCCCGATTTTTGCCACGTTCACATGGTAAACACCCAAGTTACACTGGGTGGTGGACAGCGTGGTAAAGGGTGGTCAGATGGATCAGCGAGAGGATTTCTACAGCCGTCTCGGACGCGTGTCGCGCGCGCCGCAGAGTGGGGTGCACATGATGGGGCCGAGCCAGACGCGCAACCATGGCCGCAATCAGCACCTCAAGGAGATGCTGGAGCGGCACAAGGCGCAGGGCGTGCATGGCGCGCCCGTGATCGAGCCGCGTCTGAAGCTCACGCAGGCACTGTCCTATGTCTTGGCCTTCGCCATGGGCGGGCTGGCGGCGGTGATCGCGCGCTGGCTGCGGTTTCAACTCTCGGACGGCGTGACGCAGGTTTCGGCGGATCTCGATCTGGCGCTCGATGTGCTCTTCGCCATCGTGATCGCCTTCATCCTGCGCGAGGCAGTGTCGCTTTCGGCGGTGAAACGCATGGGCGCGCAGGTCGCGGGCATCCTGCTGGCCATGGTGACCATGCACAATGTGGTGCACGAGATGCCGGACGTGTTTTCGCGCCTGTTCTCGCCGCAATGGGTCGCTCATGTGACCGACACGACGGAGCCGGGGACGCTGTCCTTCCGCGGCCACAGCTATCATCTCTGAACCGTGCAGGTGCTGACGCAACGTCAGGTCTCAATGTCGCAACAATTTCTGTCTCGTGCCACGTTCTTTCCCAATTTCCCGATCAATCTGGTGAGGTCCAGAACAAGAGACGGGAAGAGGGGCAAGAGCATGCAGCCAGCACAACAGGCGCAATTCGCCGACCGCATCCGGCGCATTCAGGCCGGGGGGCCGAACACCTTTGCGACGGTCTATACCGGTTTGCAGGATGTCGACACGCCCGTGGGCAAAAAGGTCTCTGGCGTGCAGCATATAGCGCCACGTGTCGGGGGACGTCCGACGGCCAGAGAGCTTTTGAGTCTCGGGCTGAAATCCGGGATGCTCAAGCTGGTGGCACTGGGCTCCGGCATTCTTCTGTTTCTGCATTTCGCGGGGGTCTGAGCGGCTGCGCTCCGTCCTGCGATGATCTCACCGGCGTCGACCTGAGAGCGGCGCCCAAATCGAATATAACAAACGCACATGCGCCTGCCGGGGTCTCGATCCCGCGCGGGCTCTCTTCCGTGAAAGGACAATAAAATGTTGGAAATCAAAAATCTCCACGTCAAACTTGAAGAAGAGGATAAACAAATCCTCAAGGGTGTGAACCTCACCGTCGGCGAAGGTGAAGTGCATGCGATCATGGGGCCGAACGGCTCCGGCAAATCCACCACCTCCTATGTTCTGTCGGGCCGCGACGGTTATGTGGTGACCGAGGGCGAAGTGATCCTCGACGGTGAGAACATCCTTGAGCTGGAACCCGAAGAGCGTGCCGCTGCCGGTCTGTTCCTTGCTTTCCAATACCCGGTCGAAATCCCCGGCGTGTCCAACATGACCTTCCTGCGCACCGCCGTGAACGCGCAGCGCAAAGCGCGCGGCGAAGAGGAGCTGTCGGCCACCGACTTCCTCAAAACCGTGCGCGCCAAGGCGAAAAGCCTTCAGATCGACGCCGACATGCTGAAACGCCCGGTCAACATGGGCTTCTCGGGGGGTGAAAAGAAACGCAACGAGATCCTGCAAATGGCCATGCTGGAGCCGAAGCTCTGCATCCTCGACGAAACGGATTCGGGCCTCGACGTCGACGCGATGAAACTGGTCTCCGAGGGCGTCAACGCGCTGCGTGACGGCAAGCGGTCTTTCGTGGTGATCACCCACTACCAGCGCCTCTTGGATCACATCAAACCGGACGTGGTGCACATCATGTATGACGGTCGCATCGTGAAAACCGGCGGGCCCGAACTGGCGCTCGAGGTGGAGCATAACGGCTACGCCGATCTGCTGGCCGAGGTGGAGAAGGCCTGATGACACGTGCGGAACTGAAACAGAAGAAACTGGACGCGACGGCGGCGCGGGTCGAGGGTATGACCCTTCCCGCAGGCGCGCCCTGGGCCGAGGCCCTGCGTCAGGATGCGCTCAATCGGCTGTTGTCCATGGGACTGCCGCAGGGGCGCGACGAATATTGGCGCTGGACCCGTCCGGACAGCCTGAACGCCGCTGAGGCGCCGAAAGCCGCCGTGTTCGTGGCGGGCGAGGCTCCGGTGTTCTCCGGGCTTGATCGGATCAAGATCGTCTTTGTCGATGGCGTGTTCGATCCTGAGGCCTCCGATGCGCTTGAAGGCGAAAACCTTGAGATCATGCGTCTTTCCGATGCGCTCTCCTCCGACATCCACTGGGTGAAGGACGCTTATGGCGTTCAGGAGAAAAAGGCGCAGGACCCGGTCGAGCGCCCGTTTGCGACGCTCAACACCGCTTTCGCCACGGACGGCATGGTCATCCGCGCCACCGGCAAGGTCGCGAAACCTGTGTCGCTCGTCTATCTGCACAAGCAAGAGAGTTCTGACGCCATCCTGCACCACGTGATCCGCGTGGACGAGGGTGCCGAGCTGACCGTGCTGGAAAACGGTCCGGCGGCGGCGCGGTTCAACAAGGTGATGGAGATCGAGGTCTCCGACAAGGCCGCTTTCCACCACGTTCGCGCCCAAGGCCGCGATCATGAGCGCCGGGCTGTGACCCATGTGTTTGCGACCGTCGGGCAGGAGGCTCTGTTCAAAAGCTTCACCATGACCGCCAACGGCGTTCTGACCCGCAACGAGGTGTTCATCGACATCGTGGGCGACGACTCGGTGGCGCATGTCGCGGGGGCCGCGATGGGGGATGGCGATTTCCTGCATGACGACACCGTGTTCATCACCCATGACGCCGAGCGCTGCGAAAGCCGTCAGGTGTTCAAGAAGGTGCTCCGGAACGGCGCGAAAGCCGTGTTCCAGGGCAAGATCCTCGTGAAACCCGAGGCGCAGAAGACCGACGGTTATCAGATTTCCCAAGGCCTTTTGTTGGACGACAACAGTCAGTTCCTCGCCAAGCCAGAGCTTGAGATCTACGCCGATGACGTCGCCTGTTCGCACGGCTCGACCGTGGGGGCAATCGACGATGAGGCGCTGTTCTACCTGCGCTCGCGCGGGCTTCCGGCGTCGGACGCGACCGATCTTCTGACGCTTGCGTTTTTGGCCGAAGCCATCGCGGAGATTGAGGATGCGGTGATCGCCGAGGACATCCTGCATCGTCTCGAAGGCTGGCTGAAACGCCGTCGCAAGTAAGGGACAGCCATGGGCGTCGTCACCGATATCGCGAAAAGCTACCGCACACCGCGGGCCGTGCTCCGGCACCGGCTCGCGGGCGAAACCGAGGGCGGCGCGCTCGTGACCCTGATGCTCGCCTGCGGGCTGATCTTCGTGGCGCAATGGCCGCGACTGTCGCGCGTGGCCTTCGAGACCGGGCAAGAGGTGCAGATGCTCATGGGCGCGACGCTCCTGAGCTGGCTCTTCATCATGCCCTTGGTGTTCTACGTGCTCGCCGGGATCGTGGGTTTTGTCCTGCGTCTCACGGGGGCCGTGGCCACGGGGTTCGAGGTGCGTCTGGCGATGTTCTGGGGGCTTCTCTGTGCGGCGCCGCTGTGGCTCCTCTGGGGGCTGACGGCGGGGTTTGTCGGGCCGGGGGCCACGACCAATGGCGTGGGCGTTCTCGCCCTTGCCGCCTTGATATACTTCTGGGGCGCGATGCTTGCGGAAGTCGTGAAGAAAGAGAGCTGACATGTTCGATGTCGCAAAAATCCGGGCCGATTTCCCGATCCTCGCGCGCGAGGTCAACGGTCAGCCGCTGACCTATCTCGACAATGGCGCTTCCGCGCAAAAGCCGCAGGTGGTGATCGACGCGATCACGCAGGCCTATACGTCGGAATATGCCAATGTTCACCGTGGCTTGCACTTCCTGTCCAATCTGGCGACGGACAAGTACGAGAACGTGCGCCAAGTGGTGGCCAAGTTCCTGAACGCCGGGCATGAGGATGAGATCATCTTCACCTCCGGGACGACCGAGGGGATCAACCTCGTGTCCTATGGCTGGGGCGCGGAGCATCTGGGCCCGGGCGACGAGATCGTGCTCTCCGTGCTCGAACACCACGCCAATATCGTGCCCTGGCACTTCCTGCGCGACCGTCAGGGCGTTGTCCTGAAATGGGTCGATTGTGCGCCGGACGGATCGCTCGATCCGCAGGCGGTGATCGATGCGATCGGGCCGAAGACGAAACTCGTCGCCATCACGCAAATGTCCAATGTCACCGGCACGCGGGTCGATGTGAAAACCATCTGCCATGCCGCGCGCGCGCGTGGCGTGGCGACGCTGGTCGACGGCTCGCAAGGCGCGGTGCATGGCCCGGTCGATGTGCAGGACATGGGCTGCGATTTCTATCCGATCACCGGGCATAAGCTTTACGGGCCTTCCGGCTCCGGCGCGATCTACATCCGCGCTGAGCGTCAGGCCGAAATGCGCCCCTTCCTCGGCGGCGGCGATATGATCGACACGGTGACGAAGGACGCCGTGACCTACGCCAAACCACCGTTGAAATTCGAGGCCGGCACCCCCGGTATCGTTCAGACCATCGGCATGGGCGTGGCGCTCGATTACCTGATGCAGATCGGCATGGAGAACATCGCCGCCTATGAGGCCGAACTGGCCGCTTATGCGACCGCGAAGCTGCAAAACCTCAACTGGCTCAATGTGCAGGGCACGGCACCGGGCAAGGGGGCGATTTTCTCCTTCACCATGGAGGGTGCGCACCCGCATGACATCTCGACCGTCCTGGACAAAAAGGGCGTCGCGGTTCGGGCCGGAAGCCATTGCGCCATGCCATTGATGCAGCACATGGGTGTCACCGCCACCTGCCGCGCCTCCCTTGCGATGTACAACACGACGGAGGAGATCGACCGTCTGGTCGACGCGCTTGAGCTTTGCCGTGAATTCTTCGGCTAAGATGATTTGCCGGGCGTGAAAACCGATTGCACGCCCGGCACGCATCGCCTATAGACAGGCGCACTGACGCGGTCAGCCCGCGCACCCATAGCTCAGCTGGATAGAGCGCTGCCCTCCGAAGGCAGAGGCCAGAGGTTCGAATCCTCTTGGGTGCGCCATTTCACATTTTTCCTTATGAAACACCTCTAAGGCCTTGAATGGTAAGGTGGTTTTTGGAGTTCGAATACCTTTCTCACGGGAATAGATAATTGGCTCCATAAAGGCCAATCTCAGGACGATCCGCTTCCATGCAAAATTCCCCTCCTGCCAAATCCTTTGTGGGCTTGATAAAAATGCGAGGGCGAGTTCGTAATACGTCCCTTTGCGTGTTTTTTCTTCCTGCGGTTTGGCGATCCGCTCTTTCATCACCAGCTTTTCTTGTTCCAAAGTGCTGATTTTCTTTTCATAGGCGGCAATCACCGCAGGCTGGCTGCTGTCCATGATCCGTTCCACGAGATTGGCAATCTGTCCGTCGAGCTTGACGAGCTGGCGCTTGGCGTCTTCCCGCGACATGTTCTCCAAAGCCGAGCGTGCCGCCCATGCATCCGAGAACATGCGTTGAAGCAGGTCGAAGAACCCTTTGGTGGGTTGCAGCGTGCCAAGAAATGCTTCGAAGTCATCCTCGACCTTGGCGCGGCGAATGCTTTTGCGGTGACTTGGGCAGCCTTTTGTCTTGCACCAGTAATACGGATGCTTCGCGCCGGTCTGGCTGGTCGAGAAACAAGCCGTCATGGGCTTGCCGCAGTCTTCGCAGAGCAGAAACCCACGCAACGGAAAGGCCTCGTCAATATCTACGCGCATTGGGGCCGTTGGTTTGCCGTTCAGGCGGTCCTGAATTTGGCAATAGGTCTCATAGCTGATCAGGGGCTCATGGAAGCCCTGACGCAAGGAGATACCCCATGAGGGGGCTTCGACCATACCCGCATAGACGGGACGGGTCAGCATGTCGTGAATGCGCTGAGGATGGATGGTGTTTTTTGGGTGCTGCGGGTGCTTTTGCAAAAAGCGGCGCACTTCTGTCGGGGTCTGGAAACGTCCAGAGGCATAGCCTTCCAATGCTTCCTGAACGGAAGACGCAGCAGGTTCATCACGGATCAGAAGTTTGCCATGCTCACGACTGCGCTGATAGCGATAGCCAATGGGTGCACTGAACACCCAATAGCCCTTTTCGATGCGAGCGCGCATCTTTTGCAATGTCTGACGGCGGTTTTGTTCCCGCTCCAATTCGCCTTGGGCTGCGAAGATGGTTTCGGCAAAGCGCCCCTCGGGCGTGTCTTCGAAGGTGAAGTTCAGGCATTCCACCTTGGCCCCACGAGCGGAAAGCTCATTGCGGAGCATGATGTGAAACTGGGTGTCGCGGGCAAAGCGCTTGAGATCGTCAAAGATCACAGCAAAGTTTTTCTCGGGCTGCGCATCAAGAAAGCTCAGAAGCGCGACCATACCGGGGCGTTTCATGAATGTCCCGCCGCCTGACGCATCATCGGGAAAGACCGCTGCAACGTCATAGCCTTTGGCCTCGGCATATTGCCGACACCGATGCTCCTGAGATTCCAATCCGCCACCAGAGAGCTTTTGTTTGGTCGAAGAGACGCGGCAGTAAATAAGGGCTTGTGTTGGGGTGGTATCAAACATCGGGACTCCCTTCCCCTGCCTGTGGTGTGCTGTCCAAAGGCATGGTGTCGTTTTGATCTGTTGGTGTTACCTCACAGTCTACCACATCGCTGTACGGTGGGGCAGGCAAAGAGATGTCTTGTCCACAGACATGCTGGACGGGATGGACGCCAAATCCGAGATCGACAAAGCTCACGACAATCGCCCAGAGGGCTTCGATCAGCTCTTGTTTGTCCTGATCGGAAATCTCTTCATTCTCGAAGAACGGCAGATAGGCGTCCCAGTCGATGGTGAGACGCGGCGGTGCGGTCTCTGGGTTAAAATCTGGGGGTGTATCGGTCATGTTCCGTGTCCTTTCTGCCTGTTTGTGCGTTACTTTGGTCTCCTCTGTTGAGTTCCTGCATTGCACGCAAGCAGGAACAAAAGAAGAACATAATAGGGCAATAGTCCTATTTTCCAAAGCGTTATTTGCACTCAATGATAGTGACTGGCCTGAAAATAAGCTGGTCAGAATGGCAAATCATGAGGCAGACTGCGGGTAAGAACGGGTATTCGGCAGCAGGAATTTTTTGTGGATATTGATTGGCTGAAGGCGTCTGAAGAGGAGCGCATGCAGCTCTATAAATTGACTTTTAATGTGGGGAAGCTTCTCAATCTGACAGTGTATCAGATCATGGATGCCGCTCTCGGGCGGAAGATCGTGATGGGAAAGGATTATGTTGCGAACTTTCGCAAAGGTAAAATCCGACGGGCCTATGCGAAGCTAATTTATGAATGGCTGACGGAGCATCATTTCAATCTTCTCCATCAAATCGCTCCTGAGAAATTCCCAGAAACGCCAGAGCAACGCTGGCAGGCTATTCTTGAAGAGCGAGCGCGATCAGATCGGTTTCGGCTGGTGTTGGTTCCCAAATCAATGGGTATCGTCGAGAGAGAAAGCCAGTTGAAGCCCGCAGATATGACCCTGCGGCTGGGGGAACGGTTTTGCTTTGAGTTGGACAGTGAGGCAGAGGGGCACTCCAGCAGTTTACGGTGATGGCGTTCAAACTCCCGAACTACATTCTTCCGACGCCCATCGAGATATTCGGCGGAATTTTCGACGACTGGGACAAGCTCGGCAGCAACATCACGGTCACGCTCAAAAACACGTTGATCGGCTTTCTGATCGGCACTGTGATCGGGATCGCGCTCGCGATGATCATGGTGCTGTCGGAATGGACCCATGATCTGATCATGCCTGTGGCCGTGGCAATTTCTTCTGTGCCAACGGCGGCATTCGTTCCTCTTGCCTTGATGTGGTTCGGTTTGGGAGACGACTCCAAGATTGCCATGGCCGCTCTCGCCGTCAGCTTTGTTGTGCTTTTGAACGGCGTCAGCGGATTGCAATCCTCACCGAAGGATCAGATCAATCTGTTGCGCAGTTTTGGCGCCAGCCGTCTCGGCGTTTTGCGGAAATTGCAATTTCCCGCAGCCCTGCCTTCGATCATGACCGGAATGCGCATCGGTCTTTCGCGTGCGACCATCACGGTGATCGTGACAGAAATGTTGGGAGCCTATTCCGGGATTGGACAAACCATTTACCAAGCCACGGCAATCGTTGATTACGTCACAGTTTGGGGGGCTGTCATCGTCGCGTCTACGGGCAGTTTGATCCTCTACGGCATTCTGGCGACGCTCGATGCGAAACTGATCTGGTGGAAGTGAGAGGGGCAGGTTTCTGTCCGCATCATGCCGACACGACCGACCGAGGGGGCGATTTCGGGCCTCGGTCAGCCGTGCCATCTATATGATCGTCAGATTTAGACGGCTTCAATTGATCGTCGCAACGATTGACTGATGTCTTGTGACGGAACCTGTTCCAACACCTCTGCTGGCGGTTTCCATTCGAGTGTGTTTCGAGGCCGATTGTTGCGTGTGTGGTCGACAGAAACGAGCGTATTTTCATCATGAACGCTGAGATCTGTGCCCTCGGGAAAGTCATGCGCAATAGGCCGTTTTGTTCTCATTACAGCCGCGCTGCGAGGGGCTTTGAGTGAAGCGGGTCTGGGAAATCGAACCGTGAGCCAGGGTGTATACCGAAGCTTTGAAGGGATACGAAAATGGCGAAGCGCCGGAATTTGACAGATCAGTTGTTAATCCCCCGAAACTTAGGGGCGTTTGAAAGTAGAATTTTCTCGAAAAATGAATGAGGAAATTCTGACGATGAAATCGTGTCCGCCGTCAGAGTTTTTGGGCCAGTTGGGCTCCTGATCTCAGAGAGGGTCTGGCTCATCTTCACGTCTTGGCGGTTACGATGAGCCAGACCCTCTCTTATCAAATCACCTTAAACTGTCCCGTTGGTGCTGACGTCAGACATGATTTTCAGAGCCGTGCTTAAGCGCGCCACCAACCGTATACGACAGGAACTAACCGAGCGTTCGCCCGCCATCGACCACAAGATCGGCTCCGGTCACGATCGCCGCCTCGTCGGAGGCCAGAAACGCCACCGCATTGGCGATATCGGCAGGCTCCGGCAAACGTTCGACACAATGCTGAGCCAGAATGACCTCAAGCGCCGCCTCCTTGGAGCCGAATTTCTTGATCAGCATGGCTTCGACCAGAGGCGTCCAGACCCAAGTCGGATGCACGGCATTGACCCGCACCTTATAGCCGCTTTTACCCGCGCTGAAAGCGGCGTTGCGGGTCAGGGCGCGCACACTGGCCTTGCTGACATTATAGGGAATGGCATCGAGACTGCCGACAAAGGCAGTGGTGGACCCGATGTTGACCACCGCCCCGCCGCCCGTGTCCTTCATCACCCGGATCGCTTCGCGCGTGCCCAAAAACGTACCGTCCACATTGACGGACATGATCCGGTGCCATTCGGCTGTCGGCAGCGCATCGATCAGGAAGGTGCCGTTGCCGACAACCCCCGCGGCATTGACCAGAACGTCGAGCTTGCCTGCCATCGCCACCACCTCGTCCAGGGCCGCACGCCAGCTCTCGTCCGAAGTGACATCGAGCGGCAGGATCACGGGCGGTGTCAGCCCTTCGAATGCAGCCATGACGCTGTCGGTTTTCTCGGGTGCCAGATCGGCGAGAAAGACCGTGCCGCCCTCTTGCGCAATGCGTTTGCCGATCGCGGTTCCCAGCGCCCCGGTGCCCCCGGTGACAAAGGCGATTTTGCCCTCGAACCTGTTGTTCATCTTTGTGTTTCCTTCTTTGAAACGTCTTTTCGAGGCCGCAGCCTCATTCGTCCACGACGCCGTTGCTCAGGGTGCCGATGCCGGTGATCTCGACCTCGGCCACCATGCCCGGTTTGAGGTAAAGCTGGGGCTTGCGGAATTTGCCGACCCCGCCCGGGGTGCCGGTGGCGATCACATCGCCGGGCTGAAGCGTCAGAACGGTCGAAGCATAGGCGATGATCTCCGGGATGGAGATCGCCAGATCGTCGAAACGCGCCTGTTGCACGATCTCGCCATCGATGCGCGTGGTCAGGACCTGTTGGGTGATCTCGCCCAGCTCATCCGGGGTCGACATCCACGGGCCGATGGAGCCCGAGGCCTCAAAGCTCTTGCCCGGCCAGAATTGCGTGGTGTGGATTTGGTAATCGCGGATCGAGCCCTCGTTGACACAGGTATAGCCCGCGATGTGATCGAACGCGTCCTCGGCTGCGATATGCCGTCCGGGTTTGCCGATGATCAGGGCCAGTTCGCCCTCGTAATCGAAATCATGGCTGGCTTTCGGACGCACGAGCGGGGTGCCATGACCGACGAGAGACGAGGGATAACGAGTGAAAAGCGACGGGTGTTGCGGTTTCGGACGTCCGGTTTCCTCGATATGGGACATGTAATTCAGCCCGACGCAGATGATCTTTTCCGGGCTGGGGATCGGCGACAGCAGGGTCACGTCCCCCAGCGGCGTTTTCTCGCCCACGCCCTCCAGTTCGGCCAGAGCATCCGCGGCCAGAACCGCACGCAGATCGGGATAGCGGTCCCGCAGGACAGCCCCGGCATCGAGGATATCGGAACCTTCGACCGTGCCGTAGCTCGGCTGGCCGGAGGAGGAAATAAAAGACACAAGACGCATTCGTCTCTCCTTTTGGGTCTGGTATGTTACGTGCGGCCCCTTTGGGGGGGGGCGGAGTCAAAGATCGGTGGTCTCGGTCGAAGGCGTGAGAGACGCCTCCGTGTCGCTGGGCCAATGCGCCAGGAGATTGTCTACGGTCGCCTGATAATGCTGCCTCAGAAGCGCCTCGGCCCGGGTCGCATCCCGGTCCAGCACGGCCTCCAGAAGATCGGCATGCTCTTTCTCCACATCCCGGGCGCTGCTCGTGGTGACCGGCCCCGAGGAAACGCGGTAAATCTCTGTGGCGGCGGCCAGCTTGTCGCAAATGTCGGTGAGCGCCGGGATATCGCAGCCCTCGATCAGCTTGGCGTGAAAGGCGCGATGCGCATGGAACCAATCCGGGTTGCCATGCAACTCGTCCTCCGGTGTCCGGCGCCGGGTCCGCGACAGGCGATGATGGGCCGAAAGCACTTCGGTCTCCCAATCCACCCCGCCACGTTCGATTGCAAGACGCAGGGCCAGCGTTTCGTTGTGACAGCGCAAAAGCGTCAAATCGCGCAGCTCCTTGCGATCCAGCTCCGGCACGGAAAAGCCAATCCCGATCTGCGACACCGCAAGCCGGTCGCCGCTGAGCAGGATCAGGGCCTCGCGCACCACGGTGGTGCTGGCACTGTATTCCTTGCCCAGCACACTGGGTTGCAGCCGGGTGCCGGGGGTGATGTGACCGTCGAAAATGCCTTGCCGGATGCGTTGGTAGACATCAAGTGCCAGTGATTTCGCGTCGCCTCTTTTGGACATGGGATGGGCCTTTGTGGTTTGAAACGCGTGCGTTGGGGAAAAGACTTGGAGTGAAAGCGGATCAGCGCACCGCCTGTTGCGGCAGCCATGTGACGAGATCGGGGAAGATCGTGATCAGAATGACCACGGCCAGAGCCAGCGGTACGAACAAAAGCACCCCGGCGAACACATCCTTCAGGGACACGCTATGGCCGATGTTGATCTCCGGGTCCTGCGCCATGCGATGGCCGATGAAGACCAAGAGTCCGACAGGCGGCGTCAGAATGCTGATCTCGGCCATCAGCACGAGAAACACGCCGAACCACATCGGATCGTAGCCTGCTGCGACCACGATGGGCATGATCAGCGGCACGGTCAGAAGCATCATCGCAATCGCATCCATGAACATGCCGAGCACGAGATAAAGCAGGATCAGCAGCCCGAAGAACAGGACGATATTTTCCGACATCTGCTTCATATTGGCCGACAGCCATTGGGCCGCGCCGGTGACCGCCAGAAGACGGCTGAGAATGGCAGCCCCGATGATCAGGATCAGAACCGAGCCCACCGCCGACAACGTGCCACGGGCCGCCCCCAGCAGGGACTTCAGAAAACTGCGCCCGTCTTGCACCGCAAGGCAATAAAGTGCGGACCCCACCGCCCCGACAGCGGCGCATTCGGTGACGGTCAGAAACCCGCCGCCCAGACCGCCGAAGATCACAAGGATCAGCACCGGAACCGGCCAGGCTTCGATCACGATCCGAAGCTTTTCCCGGCCCTCAGGTTCGCGTGCCTCTTCGATGGCGACCTGTTGCGCCTGTTTGCGCCCCTTGCCGACCCAATCGGGTTTCATCAGGGCGATGAGGACCACGGTCATCACATAGGCCAGTGTCAAGAGAATGCCCGGGACTGTGCCGGCCAAAAGCTGCGGCCCGACGGGCACTTCGGCAAAGCCCGCAAAGATCACCATCATGATGCTGGGCGGGATCAACTGGCCGATGGTCCCCGCGCTGAGCACCGAGCCCACGGCAAGACGTTTGTCATAGCCGTAGCGCAGCATTTCGGCGATGGCGATGCGGCCGAGCGCATAGGTGCTGCCGACGGTCGAGCCGCTGATCGCCCCAAGCCCCGCACCCGCAATATTCGTGGTGGCGGCAAGATTGCCCGGCAGCCAGAAAAACAGGATGCGCGCGGCGGCGTACAGTTTGGTCGTGATGCCGGAATACCAAAGCATCAGCCCCATGAAGACGAACATCGGCAAGACGATGAAGGTGGAGCTTGAGGCGGTGGTGAACGGCACTTGCGACAGGCTGGAATCGAGCGCCCGGGACCCCAGCACGGCATAAAGCCCGACTGCCCCGGCAATCCCCATGGCCAGCCCGACGCTCATGCCGAGCCCCATGAGCGAGAACATCAGCCCGAGCGCCACCACGGCCCGCAATTCGCGCGCCATATCGACAAAGAACAACAGGCCGAAAGCGGCGGACAGAACGGTCAGCAGGATGACCCATGTGACACCTTTCCACGGATGCGGATCTGCCTGAGTTTCAGCCGGAAGTCCGGCCGTAGATTCGGATGCGGTGGAAAGATGTGAGGTCTGATCGGACATCGTGGTCGGTTCCTGTGTCATCAAAGGGCCTCCGGGCTTTCCATATGTTCCTCGGCATCGGTCTCGGCGCGGAACAGGACAAGGTAGATATGCTTGGCAATCACCAGCGCGAAGCTCAGAAAGCCGAGGGCAGTCACGAAGCGCACGGGCCAGATCACGATCTTGTAGGCCCCGGCATATTCGCCATCGCTCATGCTTTCATAGGCGACATGGAACCCGAGCCAGGCCATGCGCAGAAGGATCAGGATCGAGATCAGGGCCACCACGCTTTCCGCCAGTTTCAGAGAATTGCGGCCCAAGGCTTCGGTCAGCATGGTGACGCGCACATGCTCATGTCCGAGTCCGGCCCACCAGATGCCGATAAACACCATCGGGACCATCAACCAATATTCGGTCACCTCCAACACACCGGGGATCGGCCTGTTGAAAAGGTTGCGCGACAGCACATCGGCAAAGGTCAGAAGGACCAGCGCATAAAGGCAGAAAGTGCCCAGCCCGATGAGGGCGGTTTTTCCGATCCGCCAGATCGACGGGAACTGTTTAGGGGTGTTCTGGGTCATGAGACATCTCATCTGTCCGGGGGCGTGTCTGTGGGCATAGAGAGGGCAGGCGGGGAGAGAGCTCTCTCCCCGCGCGTGTCCTCACTCCTGCGCGGTCGCAAAAGGGGTGACGATCTCGCTCAGGATATGCGCCTTGAGCGGTGCGAAATCCGGTAGCTCCCCGCCCTTGGCGACAAAATCGCCCCAAGAGGTATAATCGCCGCCGAACCCAAGTTTATCGCCCAGAATCCCATGCCATTTGTCGCGAATCTCCGCGAGACGGGCCACTTCTGCCGCCGGGTCTTCGACCTCTGCCGGGCTGTTGGCGGCGGCGTTTTCACGAACCTCATCGTGATAGGTATCAACTTTGGCGCGCATCTCCGCATCCGGCGTGGTGTAGACCACCCCATTCTCAAGGCTGGAAGTTGCGGCATTCAATTGCTGTTTCAGAGCCGCTTCGAGCAATTCGGAGGCGTATTGTGCGGTTTCATCCCAGACGATCGCCTTGAGCTCCTCGGGGAAGGCATTCCATGTGTCGAGGTTGAACCCGTAGACCGACTGCGCATAGGCGGTCAGGCCCACGCCGAGGTTGAAATATTTGCCATGGTCGAAAAAACCGTTCGCACCCGCGTCGGCCAGACCGCCCATCCAGCAATCGATCACGCCGGACTGGAAGGATTGATAGACTTCGGTGATCGGCAAAGCGACCGGGGTCAGCCCGAGGTTCTGGGCCTCTTTGGTCCATGTCTCGCCTGCCACCCGGCTGCGTTTGCCTTCGAGATCGGCCATGGTGGCATTTTCATCCTTGCAGAGAATGCCGTAGGGGCCGGTGATCGAGAAGGACGGCATGACCGGGAAAATCCCGGCATCCAGAAGCTGTTGCGTGTGTGCCGTCAGCCCGGTGTTCCATTCATAGCCCGCCAAAGCGGTGGTCGCGACTTCCAGAATGGGGTTTTGTTCCGAGGGGATGGCAAGGCTGCCCTGCCATTCGTCGACGGAGAATTTCGCCGGTTCATAAGCGGGCAGAACAAAGCCGAAATCGAAGATACCGTCCCCGAGCGCGGAGGTCAGCTCCTTGGCGGGCACGAGGCTGCCTGCGTAGTAATATTCGAATGTCAGCTTGCCGCCGCTGCGCTCTTCGAGACGGGAGGTATAGGCCTCCATCGGTGCGGTGAACCAGTTGTCCGGCCCGTAGAGAGACGCCACGCGCAGCGTCATCGGCTTCATGTCGGCCAGCCCTTCGGCGGACACCCCGGTGAGCGGGATCGCAAACAGGGTGGTGGACAGGGTGGCAGCCGTCAGCAGAGATTTCATGTTTATTTCCTCCCGTGAACAAAAGTGAGGCCTCGTCCCGACGCGTCGAAGGAACCTCCGACACGGCAGAACGGCTGTGTCAGGGGGCTGGTGATCGGGTTGAAACGATTGTCTCCTCAGGAATCGATTCTATAAATGAAAATCTTTTCCGGTCAACAGATCCGGGAGCGACACACAGGTCGGAGGCCCGGAGCTGAGCGTGGTTTGCGCTCAAATAAGATAAAAAATCATTTATAATCATGCGTGTCCATAGAACGGACATTTTGAATCTCGGCATATCGGCGCACCAGGGATCTGGCTTATGCTTTTGCGAAAGCGCTCCGAACGACAGACAGATTGGCCCGAACAGCCTTCTGACAGCGCTCTGAATTCGATATGGGAGAGAGACATGGCAATCACGGCACTGGGGTATCTCGGGGTCCGCTCCGACAAGCTCGACGACTGGTCGGATTTTGCCGGCGGGCTTCTGGGCATGCAGAAAATCGACCGTGGCGGCAAGGCGCTGGCCTTTCGCATGGACGACAAGATGCAGCGGCTTCTGGTGTCCGACGAACCGGGCGACACCTTGGCCTTCATGGGCTGGGAGGTGGCGCATAAGGACGATCTTCAGACCTATGCGGCCCGGCTCGACAAGGCGGGCGTGCGGGTAAACCTCGGTTCGAAGGAACTGTGCGACCGCCGTTTTGTCGAGGGGCTGATCTGGTTCGAAGATCCGATGGGCAACCGGGTGGAGCTGTTTTACAACCCGATGATCGCCTCCGATCCTTTCGTGCCCGGGCGTCCGATTGACGGGTTCAGGACTGGGCCCTACGGCATGGGCCACGCGGTTCTGCATGTCAAAGACATCAACGTGATGTTGCCCTTCTACCGCGATCTGTTGGATTTCAAGGTGACCGATTACGGGCTGACGCCCTACGGGCTTTATTTCTTCCATGTCAACGGACGGCATCACAGCTTTGCCATGGTCGGCTCCGGTCAGGAAGGGTTTCACCATTTCATGGTCGAATTCCAGAACCTCGACGATGTGGGTCAAGGCTACGATCTTGCCAATCTCGAAGAGGGCCGTGTGGCCTATACGCTTGGCCGTCATATCAACGATCTGATGACCTCCTATTATGCCCATTCCCCTTCCGGGTTTTTCGTTGAAAACGGCTGGGGCGGCATGATCATCGACGAGGCGACATGGGAGCCGCACGAGACCCATGACGGTCCGAGCTTCTGGGGCCATGAGCGGCTTTATCTGACCGAAGAGGGCGGGCGCAAACGGCTGCGCGATATGCGGCTCGATGCCGCCGAACGCGGGGTTCGTGGACCGCAGGTGGCGGAGTGCCCGTGGCTTTACGGCGAATTGGCGAAGCTGGGGAAATAAGTTTCGGAGTGCAGCGTTTGTCTCTGCTCTGGCCTCTGGCCCCGAGCTGTGAGAGGATGCCCGCCACGCCCACGAGATCGGCCTATCCATGCCCCGCGACCCGTCCCGACTGAATTCCGGCGCTCCGCCCGTGCGTTCGCTTGCCCGCGGTCTGGCGATCCTGCATTTCGTCAACAAAACCGGGGCCACACGTCCGGGGGAGATCGCCCAAGCGCTCGATCTGCCCCGTCCCACCGTCTATCGCCTGCTCGAAACGCTCGAAGAACTGGGCTATGTCGCCTTTTCCGCCAGTTCCAGCACGGTGCGCGTCACCCGTCTCGCCTCCGCTCTGGGCGACGGGTTTTCGCTGAGTTCGGAGGTGGTGCAGATCGCCGGGCCGATTTTGGCCGATTATGCGAAACGAGTGATCTGGCCGCTCGATCTGACAGTCTATCACAACGCTGCCATGGTGGTACAGGAAACCACTCATGGCCGTTCGCCGCTGTCCATCGATCGGGGTATGAGCGGGGTGCGCCTGCCGATGCTGCATACCTCTGCGGGGCGCGCCTATCTCGCGTTTTGCCCGCCGGAGGAGCGGGTGCGCATCCTCGATCATCTGCGGGCGCTGGGGGCGGAAGACGATCTGCCCCTGCTTTCGGAGACCGTGCTGACACCGCTTTTGGACGAGACCCGGCACCGGGGCATCGCCATCCGGGACAGCGGCCCGTTCCGCCCGGAAACCGCCGCGCTGGCCGTGCCTGTTCGGGTCGGAGAGATGGTGCCCGGCTGTGTGTCCCTGATCTGGATTCGCAGCGCCATGAGCAAAGAGCAGGCGTTGAACGACTATGGCAACACGTTGAAAGAGGCCGCCGGAGAGATCGCAGCCGCCCTGCATATAACCAATTCATCGCCTTGTTGAGCCTACCTTTCGGAGCGGTTCGACCGTGCCTTCGCCGCAGGTGCCGCAGGTGCCGCCGATGCTGGTGCAGGCTGTAGGTTCGCCGCGCGGTTACCAGTTTGCCGCTGAGACGGCTGACAGCCTCAGTGCGCCTTTTTCGGGTGTTGCGGGGATCAATGCCTATCGTGAAGATGTGCGTCCCCGCACTATGGCTGCGGGTCGTGCAGCCGCTTCAGCCGGGCGTTCTCATCCTCAAGAACGCGCAGTTTCCTTGCGTCTGGGACATTCATGCGGCCAAACTTGGCGTCGCCACTGTCGCCTGAATCAATGGCGCTCTCAATGGTCGTATCCTCATGTTGGAAGGATAGATTCCCATCGTTCCAACACTTTTCTTACAGCATTGAAATTCCCCCCGTGTGCGCCATTTCACCTTTCTCATAGATTGTAGGCCGCTTCTCAAAGCGGTTGGTGTGCTTGCTTGCCAAATCTGCGCAACCGGTCAACAGTCGGGCGCGACACTGAGATGAGGTTTGAGTATGACCGCCGGGAAGCCCCAAAAGAATGTGCTGTTCATCGTTATCGACCAGCTGCGCGCCGATGCCGTGTTCGGTGCGCTTGCCGAGGCGGTGCCGACGCCGAACCTCGATGCGTTTCGCGCCGGTGCCGTGGGCTTTGAGCATCATTTCACGGTGACTGCGCCCTGCGGCCCGTCGCGGGCGAGCTTGCTCACCGGGCAATATGCCATGACCCATCGTGCGATCCGCAACGGTGCGCCTCTCGCACCGGGGACGGGCAACATTGCGCTCGAAGCGCGCAAGTTGGGCTATGAACCCTTGCTGTTCGGCTATACGGATGTGCAGCCCGATCCCACCGGCCTGCACCCGAACGACCCGGACAATCGCATTTACGAAAGCGTCCTGCCGGGGTTTCGCGAAATCGTGGAGATGCGGCTGGAGCAGGGGGCGGAATGGCCCGCCTATCTTAATTCCAAAGGCTATGACACGTTTCAGGCGGAAAGCCCGGACATCTGGCGGCTCTACCGGCCGGAGGGTGATGTGCTGGGCGGCCCCGCGCTCTATCGGGCGGAGGACAGCGACACGGCTTATCTGACCGACCGGACGCTCAGTGCCATGGCGGTGCGCCGATCAAAACCGTGGTTCGCCCATGTGACCTATATCCGCCCGCATCCCCCTTTCGTCGCCCCTGCGCCCTATAACGATCTGGTCGATCCGGCGGCGGTGCCTGCGCCGATCAAAGGCGCTTGTGATCATCCTTTCGTGGCAGCGTGGCAGTCGGAGCGGAGCCAGTTCGGCATGTTCTGGGGCTTCGATGGCGATTGCGCTTCGATTTCGGAGGAGACTGCGGCCAAGGTGCGCGCGACCTATCTCGGGCTTTTGGCGGAGCTCGATCACCAGCTCGGTCGGCTGATGCAGTTTCTCGACGAGACAGGGCAGACGGAAAACACCATGGTGGTGCTCTGTGCCGATCATGGCGAGATGCTTGGCGATCACGGGCATTGGGGCAAGGACAGCGTGTTCGAGGCGGCGTATCACGTGCCGTTGATGATCCGAATGCCGGGTGGCGTGTCGGGGCGCGTGACGGCGCTCACGGAAAGTGTCGATATTGCGCCGACCATCCTTGAGTGGCTGGGCGGTGTGGCACCCGCACAGATGGACGGGCGTTCGTTGATGCCCTGGCTCAGAGGGGAAGCCCCGCAAGACTGGCGCGATGCGGTGATGATGGAGGTCGAATTCGGCGAGCCGGGTCAACCGACGCGGTTCGAGCGCGCATTTGGCCTGCCGCCCGAACACTGTCGTGCGGCGATCCTGCGCGAGGCGCGGTGGAAATACGTGCATTTCGCGGGCGGCGTGCCGCCGATGTTGTTCGATCTCGATAGTCCCGAAGGCGAGCGATTGAACCGCGCCGGGGATGCCGCCTGTGCCGAAGAGCTGTCGCGGTTGCGTGGGCGTCTGCTGGATCGGCGTCTGGCGGCGGCCAGCCGACCGTTTGGTTGATCCCGCCTCAATCGTGGGCGCGCACGAGATAGGCGGCACCAAAGATCAGAGGCACAAGGCTCATGCCGAGTGCGAGAAGAACGCCCGTATGGCCGGGGTAGGGCAGTTGCAACAGCGTCGCCAGACCGGGGATCAACATGGCCCCGGCGATCAGCAGCAGGCAAAGCGCGATCGCGCCCCAGACATAGGGATTGCCGATGTCACCGTCGCGCGACGTCCGGCGGCCCGGCGCGCGGGCGTTGAACACGTTCCAGAGCTGCGCCAGAGCGAGCGTCAGAAAGGCGACGGTCACGGCCTGATGCGGCGGCAGGGCCAGATGGCGCAGCGCGAGGAGGAAAGCCGCGATGGTGGCAAGTGTGATCGCGCCGCCCAACACGATCACCCGCCGCCAGTCGGCCCGGCGCATGATCGGCTCGGCGGGATCTCGGGGCGCGCGCTCCAGCACGCTTGCGTCACCGCGGCTGAGGCCGAGGGCGAAGGCGGGGAAAATATCGGTGACGAGATTGAGGAACAGGATTTGCAGCGGCAGAAGCGGCGCCGGAAGCCCTGCGCCGACCGCCAGCCCGACCACCAGAACCTCGCTGATGTTGCAGGACATCAGGTAGACGACGAATTTGCGGATATTGTCGAAAATGATCCGGCCTTCGCGCACCGCTGCGACGATTGTCGCAAAGGAATCGTCGCGCAGCACCACATCGGCGGCTTCGCGGGCGACCTCCGTGCCGCGCTGGCCCATGGCGATGCCGATGTCGGCTTTGCCGAGCGCCGGGGCATCGTTCACCCCGTCGCCTGTCATCGCGACGACATGGCCCGCGTTCTGGAAGAACCGCACCAGCGCCAGCTTGGTCTCCGGGGTGACGCGGGCGAAAACGGCGCTTTGGGCGACGCGCGCGGCTTCCGGGCCGTCCAGATGCTCGGGATCGAAACCCGCGAGATCTTTGCCGATCAAAGCCTCCACCGTGCCATCGCCGATCCCGGCGTCCGAGGCGATGCGCGTGGCGGTGGCGGCGTGATCGCCGGTCAGCATGATCACCCGAATGCCCGCGCGGTGGCAGGCGGCGATGGCGTCGGGGATGTCGGCGCGCAGCGGGTCGGCGAGCGCCACCAGCGCCACGAGGGTCAGACCTGCGTAGGGCGCGGCATCGGGCAGAGGATCGTGTTTCATCGCCAGTGCCAGACAGCGCAGCCCCTCGGATGCCATGGCCTGAGCGCGGCTGCGCCAGTCGGCGCGGGTCTCTGGGGAGAGCGGGCGGGGGCCCTCCGGGGTCAGCTCTTGTTCGGCGGCTGCGATCACCGCTTCGGGCGCGCCCTTGACCGCATAGAGAAAGCCCGCGCCCTCGGCATGGACATGGGCCATCATCATGCGCTCCGGGTCGAAAGCGTGCTCGGTGACGGGGCTGTCCGGCCCCTGCGCAAGACCTGCGCGCTGCGCCATGCTCAGGAGCGCGACCTCCATCGGGTCGCCGGTGGGCGGGGCTCCGAGCTCCGGTCCCACGTCGGCAGAGTTGCACAGCGCCCCGATGCGCATCGCCAGTTCCAGCGCTGAGCCGGGGGCCGGGGGCGCGACAGTTCCGGGCAGAATCGTATGCGCGCCGTCCTCGGTCAGATAGCGCACCACGGTCATCCGGTTCTCGGTCAGCGTGCCGGTCTTGTCGGTCAGGATCAGCGTCGTCGCGCCCAGCGTTTCGACCGAAGACAGCCGGTTGATCACCGCGTTGCGCCGGGCCATGCGCCACATGCCGCGCGCCAGACAGAGCGTGGCGACAACCGGCAGCCCCTCCGGCACAGCGGCGATGGCGAGCGCGACGCCGGTCTGGACGATCTCGCCCAGCGGATGCCCGCGCAGCAGCCCCGCGAGAATGGTCACCCCGGCCAGTGCCAGCATCAGCCAGACCAGCTTTTGCCCCAACCGGTCGAGCCGCGCCTCAAGCGGGGTCGCCTCCGGCTGGGCCTCCTGAACCAGACGGCTGATCCGGCCGATTTCTGTCTCCATGCCGGTGCCGATCACCAGCCCCTCGCCGGTGCCGCGGGTGATGGCGGTGCCTTTCCACGCCATGGAGCGGCGCTCGGCCAGATCGGTGTCGGCGGGCACGGGGGCGCTGTCCTTGTCGACCGGCACGGCTTCGCCGGTGAGGATCGACTCGTCGGCCTGCATTCCGGCGCACCGGATCAACCGCAGATCGGCGGTGACCACATCGCCGGCTTCCAGCACGACGATGTCGCCGGGGACGAGGTCTTGTGCGGCGATCATTTGATCCTGCCCGTCGCGACGCACCCGGCAGCGGGTTTCGGCGAGATGCCGCAGTGCCTCCATCGACCGCGTGGCCTGCGCTTCGGTGAGAAATCCGATCAGCCCGTTGATCAGCAGGACGACAAGGATGGCGAGCGCTTCTGGCAGATCGCCCATGGCGAGCGCCAGAGCGGCGGCCGCAGCCAGAAGATAGACCACGACGCTTTGAAATTGCGCCAGAAGGATGGACAAGAGGTTTCGGGGTTTTCGCTGTCGCAGATGGTTCGGGCCGTACACCGTTTGCCGCCGCGCGGCCTCTTCGGCGCTCAGGCCCCGCTCTGGCGAGACGGACATGAGCGCGGCCAGCTCTTCGGCCGGTTTGGCGTGCGGCGTTTCGGGGATCGGGGAGGGCATGGGCGATCCTGCGGGCAGTGTTCTTTGGCCCCAGCCTAGGAAGTCCAGGCGGCTTTGTCCAATCGACGGGTCAGCCCTGCGGCAATGCGCGCGGGTTCATCCCGGCGGCCCGGTTTGCTAGGATCACGCAAACCGCTGTCCCGCCGCTGCACTCAGCTTCGCCAGACGCCCCAAAACAAGATCGCACCGGAGTGCCGCCATGACCCAGACCCCCGCGCCCCAAAACAAACGTTTGTTCTCGCTGTTCCGCGTGATCGCCCTGATCGAGGGCGTGACTACGATCCTGCTGTTCTTCGTCGCCATGCCGATCAAATACGGGCTTGAGAACCCGAGCTGGGTCAAGGTGATGGGGCCGGTCCACGGCTATGCCTTTCTCGCCTATATCGCGCTCATGCTGATCGTGATGCGCGGCATCGGCTGGCAGGGGCGCGACAAGGGCAGGGCGTTCGTGGCCTCCCTCGTGCCGCTCGGCACCTTTATCAACGATCCGTTTCTCAAACGTCGCGGCGTTGAGGTCTACGGGCGCTGAGGTCACAAGCCGAACTTATTTCAAAGCGGTCGCGATCTGCGCCGCGTAGCGGTGCAGGACTTCCGTGAGCCGGTCGTAATCCTCGGGCCGGATCGCGGTTTGCGGTTCCGACAGGCCCAGCGCGGTCTCTGAACGCCCCAGAGGCCCCACCGGCACGGAAATCCCCACCGCACCCGCCTCGAATTCGCCCTCGACGATGGAGACGCCGCGCTCACGCGTCCTGCGCACCGCCTCGGCGATCTGGTCGCGCTCCATCAGCGTCTCGGCGGTGAACCGCTCGATCCCCAGCGTCTCGATCATGTCTTCGGCCCAATCCGTATCGCCCCACGCGAGCAACATGCGCCCGATCGAGGTGCTCAGAAGCGGCAGGCGGCTGCCGACCGTAAAGCCGAAGGTGTAGCGGGCGTTCTGTTGCGAAGATTGCGCGACATAGACTGCGTCCGAACTGTCGCGCATGGCGAGGCCGACGCTATAGCCCAACTCGCGGGCGCACATTTCAATGAGCGGTTGGATCACCCGACCGAATTCGTTGCCGCGTAAAAAGCCGCTGCCGAGCACAAGGACATGCGGCGTCAGCGAATAGCGATTCTCTTCCTTTCGGACATAGCCGAGATAGACCAGCGTCAGAACGAGACGCCGCACCACGGCGCGTTCGATCCCTGTGAGGCGAGAAATTTCCGCCAGCGTCAGCCGACTGTGAGTCTCATCGAAGGCGCGCAGCACCGTCATTCCCTTCATGAAAGTCAGGGAAATGTCTTTGGTCGGGATTTCGCTCTGCACGTTTCTTGCCCTTGATCTTCGGTTCTTAAAAAAAGCGGCCCAAATATTGTGCCTTTATTGTATGACCCACGGCAAGGCCCGTCGACAGGCTCTTTGAGGCTTGACAGGTTTGTGCGTATTGGGACCACTTGGTATATTATCGCACAAACCTGATGAAACCCAAAAGGGACACAGGGTCTACATACAGCAAATCCAACAGGGAGAAATGGATAGCCATGCTGAAAAAAATCGCTCTCACCAGTGCGCTGGCGCTTGGTGTCGCAGCCCCCAGCCATGCCACCGAAACGCTGCGCTATGCGCATTTCATGTCCGCCGCCAGCTGGCAGAACCAGACGATCTTCGAAGACTGGGCCACGGCGGTCGAAGAGGCCTCCGGCGGTGCAGTCGATGTTCAGGTCTTCCCGGCGCAAACGTTGGGCAAGGCGGCGGCAGGCTATGACAATGCCGTCACAGGCATCGCCGACATCGCATGGACCGTGCCGGGCTATACCGCCGGGCGCTTCCCTCTGAGCCAGATCATGGAGCTTCCGGGCCTGTTCAAAACCGGCGCGGTCGGCTCCTGCGCTTTCCAGAAGCTCTACGATTCCGGCGCTTTGGATGAGGAATATGCCGACACGCATATCATTTTCGTGCACACTCACGATCCGGGGCATCTGCACACCTCCAAGAAACCGGTCTATACGCTCGAGGACATGAAGGGCCTGAAACTGCGCCGTCCGACGCAGGTGGTGGGCGAGCTTCTGACCAATCTCGGTGCCGAGCCGGTGGGCATGCCTGCCCCCAACACCTACGAGTCGCTGCAACGCGGGGCCATCGACGGCTACATGCTGCCTTGGGAAAGCGTCGACAGCTTCCGTCTCGACGAGCTGACCGAATATCACACCGTGTTCGGGTTCTATGCGCTCGCCTTCATCTCGACGATGAACAAGGCCAAATATGAATCTCTTTCCCCCGAAGCCAAGGCGGCTGTCGATGCAAACTCCGGCATGAAATGGGCGGTGACCGCAGGCGGCGGCTATGACAGCGAAGGCGCGAAAGTGCTGGAGCGGCTGAAAACCGAGTCGACCGTGATCGAGCTTTCCGACGAGGAGCGGGTGAAATGGGACGCCGCGGCGCTGGCTGCGACCGACAGCTATATCTCCTTCCTCAACGGTGAAGGCCTGCCGGGGACGGCGACCTATGAGGCTGTGAAAGGTTATGTTACGGACTGTGAGACCGAGCTGAACTGAGCTCCCTCACGATCCCGGCGGGCCGTTCGATCCCTTTGCGGCCCGTCATAACCAAACCTGTCCAATTCCAAAGCTGACACAAGTCACAGGAACGCACATGCTTATCTCCGCAATCCGGCGCATCGCCGGATGGATGGAGGCCGCCTGTCTCGGCATTGCGGCGCTCTGTCTGCTCTATATGGTCTTTGTCGTGGGCTTTAACGTGCTCGCGCGGATCGTTTTCGACGCCACCGACACGGCGGTGAATTTCATGATCCCCGGTGCGATCGAACAGGTGTCTTACCTGTTGGGCATTGTCGCGCTTGCGGCGCTCGCAGCTTCGCTGAGCGGCGGTATGATCGCGGTCGACCTGTTGGTCGGGCGGTTCCCGCCCTTGCTCAAGGCGCTGGTCGCGCGGTTGTGGTTCGTCGGTATTCTGGCCTTCGCCCTCGTGCTGGTCTGGCTGTTCTGGCATGAAACGCAGGCCACATTCGCCCGCTCCGAGGAAACCCAGGACCTGCGCATTCCGATGTTCCTGATCTACGGGCTTTATACGCTCGAATGTCTCGCCTTGGCCGTGATCGCGCTCAGAGAAGCGCTCACCGCCGATGGCCACCATGCGGAGCTCTCATGATGACGCCCCTGATCATCGGATATATTTCCATCGCTGTGATGTTCGTCATCGTCATTTTGGGTGCGCCGATCGGACTGGCCATGATCGCTGTGGGCTTTGCCGGGTTTTCCGCCATCATCGGCATCTCGCCCGCGCTCAGCATCCTGAAAACCGCCACGTTCGAGACGGTGACGAGCTACAGCTTTACGCTCATTCCTCTGTTCCTGCTGATGGGCAATCTGATCTCGCGCTCGGGCGTGGCCGCCGATCTGTTCCGGGGCGCGCTTTTGCTGACCCGTGGCTGGTCCGGCGGGCTGGCGGCGGCGGGGGTGACAGCAAGTGCGGTGTTCTCCACCGTCTCGGGATCGTCGCTCGCGACCGCCTCCACCATGACCCGTGTTGCCTATCCGGAGATGAAATCCCACGGCTATGACACCCGTCTCGCCACGGGTTCGCTTGCCGCCGGCGGCACTTTGGGCATCCTGATCCCGCCCTCCATCGCGCTCATGCTCTACGCGCTGATCACGGAGCAATCGGTGGGCACGATGTTCCTTGCGGGCATCCTGCCGGGCATTTTGGCCTTCCTGCTTTATCTCGTCACGATCCTGATCATGGCGCGGGTCTGGCCGCCGGAAGAGGGCGCGTCGCAGATCACCGACGCAGAAATCGCGCCCGAAGGTCATTTCGTGATTCTGCGTCTGTTTGCGCCGTCTCTCGTGCTCTTCGGTCTTGTGATGGGCGGGCTTTACGGCAATTTCTTCACGCCGACCGAAGCGGGCGGCGTCGGGGCCGCGCTCGCACTGATCTTCGCGCTCTGGCGCAAGGTGCCGCGCGCGGAGCTCATTGCCGCCTTCACTGAGACCATCGCCACCAGCGGTTCGATCTTCCTGATCCTGATCGGGGCGGAGGTGTTTGGTTTCGTGCTCTCTACCTCGCAGCTCTCCAACGCGCTCGTGGATTTCCTGAACACTAGCGGCTTCGGCCCCTGGCAGGTGCTGCTCTCCATCCTGCTGTTCTACGTGATCCTCGGCTGCTTCATGGAAAGCCTCGCGATGATCCTCCTGACCGTGCCGATTTTCTTCCCGGTGATCCTCGCCAACGGGTTCGACCCGATCTGGTTCGGGGTGATCGCCGTGGTGACGGTGGAGCTTGGCCTGATCACGCCGCCCGTGGGCATGAACCTCTTCATGGTCAAGAGCGCTTCGCGCGGCACGTCGCTGTCGAAAATCATGGTCGGCGTGATCCCTTTCGTGATCACCGATGTGATCCGCCTCGGCATCCTTCTGGCCTTCCCGGCGATCTCTTTGTTGCTCACCGGACGGCTCTAACACATCTCGCGAAAACCGGTCTTCCGGTCTTCGCATGCCTGAAATCAAAATACACCAAATGGGCGATAATACACCAATATCTGCCCATATCTGAGGAGACAAAGATGACATCCGTCCCCCTGATCTTTCGCCAAAGCGACGGCTCCGAGACGCCGGTCGAGGTCCAGCCCGGTCGTACCGTGATGGAAGCCGCCGTGATGGCAGGCATCCCCGGCATCGAAGGCGAATGCGGCGGCAGCCTGTCCTGCGCCACCTGTCACGTCTATGCGCCCGAGGCGTTCGAAGCCCCGGGCGACTATGAGGCCTACATGCTCGATTTCGCGGAAAGCCCGCGCCGCGAGACCAGTCGGCTGTCCTGTCAGATCAAAGTCACGCCCGAGCTTGCGGGCACCGTTTTCGAGGTCCCGGCCTGAGCCGGACCTGTCCATTCATAGGAAGGAGACCCCCACCATGATGAGCCAAAGCCAGAACGACAGCCTGACCCGCGTGGGTCCGGGAAGTGATGCGGGTGAGGTGTTGCGCCGCTATTGGCAACCCGCCGCCCTGTCCGAAGAACTCAACACGAAACGCCCGGTGGTGCCGGTACGGCTGATGGGCGAGGACCTCGTGTTGTTCCGCGACAGCGAGGGCAAGCTCGGCCTCATTCAGCGCCACTGTCCGCACCGCGGTGCCGACATGTGTTTCGGGCGTCTTGAGGACAACGGGCTGCGCTGTCCGTTCCACGGATGGCATTTCAACCGCGATGGCCAATGTGTCGAGCAACCCGCCGAACCGGAAGGCTCGCGGATGCACGAAAACATCAAGGCACGTTCTTATGTGGTCGAGGAACGCGCGGGCATCGTCTGGGCCTATATGGGGCCGGGCGAGCCGCCGGAATTCCCGAATTTCGACTGTTTCCGCGCGCCTGACAGCCATGTTTTCGCCTTCAAGGGCCTGTGGGAATGCAACTGGTTGCAGGCCATGGAAGTGGGGATCGACCCGGCGCACGCCTCTTTCCTGCACCGCTTCTTGCAGGACGAGGACCCGGCGGACAGCTACGGCAAACAGTTCCGCGACAAGGCGGCGAACACCGAGATCCCGATGACGAAACTGCTGCGCGAATACCCGCGCCCGGCGATCTCCGTCGACGAGACCGAGTTCGGCATTAAGATCACCGCGCTGCGTCATCTCGACGACGGTCGTGTGCATGTGCGGATCACCAATCAGATCTTCCCGGAAGCGATCTCCATCCCGATGAGCCGGGAGATGATCATCACCCAATGGCACGTGCCGATCGACGATGAAAACTGCTACTGGTACTCGATTTTCACCAGCTTCAAAGAGCCGGTGAACAAGGAGTTGATGCGCGAACAGCGGCTCAAGGAACACCGCCTGCCGGATTACGCGCCCTTGAAGAACAAGCGCAACAACTACGGCTACAACCCGGACGAGCAGGAGCGCGAGACCTACACCGGCATGGGGCTCGACATCAATGTGCATGACCAATGGGCAGTCGAAAGTATGGGGGCGATTCAGGATCGCACCGATGAACATTTGGGCAAATCCGACGTGGCGATCATCAAATATCGCCGCATGCTCCGGGCCGCGATTGCGGCGCTCAAGGAGGGCGGTGAAGATGCCCTGCCGATGCAAAAGGTGGACGCCTCGACCGTCTTCGGGCCAATCTCCGTCGACGCGATTGCCGAGGACGGCGATGTCGATGCAGCCTACAAGACCGAGGACGGTATCCGTCGCGGCGGTTGCTCCTGGGATGCGATCATCTGAGCGCCGCTCCGGTTTAAAAACGCCATTTCGACGGGCCTTTCGGGGCCCGTCGCAAAAGCCAACCCGTCAAAGTCAATGGGGACCACACGTATGACCTCTGCCTATCTCGAAAAACTCAGCTCCGGCCGCCTCGCGCGCGAGGGGCTTTTGTCCGCAGCCCAGGTGCAAAAGGCCGCCGATCTGCTGGCCCAACTCGATGGCGGCAAGGTCGAGACGGTGCGCGTGGTTTTTGCCGACCAGCACGGGCTGTTGCGCGGCAAGACGGTGACGGTGGGCGCTTTGGCCTCGGTGTTCCGTTCGGGGCTGAACCTGCCCGGCACGCTGTTGCTCAAGGACACGTCGAACCGGACGGTGTTCCCGATCTGGGACGGCCAAAGCGAGGGCGTGATGGCCACCATGTCCGGGGCGGGGGATATGGTGCTGGTGCCCGATCCGGCGACGTTTCGCATCCTGCCGTGGTCGCCGCATTCGGCGTGGCTGTTCTGCGATCCCTACACGCGTGACGGCACGCCGATCCCCTTTGCGCCGCGCCCGGTGTTGCGCAAGGCGGTCGAGAAACTGTCGGGGCTGGGGTATAACCTTGTTGTTGGGCTTGAGGTCGAATTCCATGTGTTCGACCGGGACGGCGACAGCCTTGGCCACCACGAGGCCGGGATGCCCGGTCAGCCGGTCAGGACCAAGCTTCTCGATCAGGGCTACCAATACCTTGCGGAGACGAATTACGACCGGCTGGAACCGGTGATGGACCTGTTGCGCCGCAATGCGCAGGCGCTTGGTCTGCCGGTGCGCTCGACCGAGGTGGAAATGGGGCCGAGCCAGTTCGAGTTTACTTTCGAGCCCGCCGATCCGATGACCCATGCCGACAACATGATTATGTTCCGCACCATGGTCAAAGAGGTCTGTGCCCGCGAAGGCCTGCACGCCACCTTCATGTGCCGTCCGAAACTGCCCAACAGCGCGTCGAGCGGCTGGCATCTGCACCAGTCGCTGGTGAACGGCAAGGGCGAGAACGTGTTTATCCCGGCGGAGGCGGGCGCTTTGACGCCGGAGGTCTCGGCATGGATCGCTGGCCTTCTGGCGCACGCTTCGGAAAGCTGTCTGCTGACCACGCCGACGGTCAATGGCTACAAACGCTATCAGCCCTTCCAACTCGCGCCGGATCGGATCGAATGGGGCTATGACAACCGCGGCGCCATGGTGCGGGCGCTGATGGTGCCGGGGGATGGGGCGAGCCGGATCGAGAACCGCGTGGCCGAGCCGACCGCCAACCCGTATTTCTATTTCGCTTCGCAAATCCTCTCCGGCGTGTCGGGGTTGGAGCAGGGGCTGACCGCGCCCGCGCCGGTCGAGAACCCCTATGACAATGACGCCCGGGCTCTGCCGCCGAGCCTGATCGCCGCCATCGAGGCCTTCGAACGGGGCAGCCTGTTCCGCGACGCTCTGGGGGCGGAGTTCACGGAATACATGTCGACACTGAAACGCGCCGAATGGAAACGCTATCTCAGCATCGTTACCGAATGGGAACAGCACGAATATTTCGGGATTTTCTGATGCCGCATGTGGTGATCGAGTATTTCTCAGAGGCGGGCATCGACCGGGAGGCCGTCTTGCTCGCCGCGCTGGAGACGGCGGCGGGGAGTGGCGTGATGCAGCGCGCGGATATCAAGGTCCGGCTCTTGCCGTCCGAGGCGATCCTGTTCGGTGACGGGCGGCGGTCCTTCATCCATATGACGATTTCGATGCTGACGGGGCGAACGCCGGAGGCGAAACTTGGATTGTCGCAGGCCATGGTCGCGAAGATGCGGCAGGTCTGTCCGACGATTGGGGCGATCAGCGCGGATATCCGGGATATGGACCCGGAGGCCTATAAGAAATCCCTGGTCTGAGGGGGACGAGAGGGCTGGCCGGGCAAATTGTTTCACGGTTTTGATCGGAAAAACCGGCGATCAAGCGATTTTCAAAGATGCATTTGCGATAGATCAAAGAGGCGGAGCATGCACTCGTATTCATTGGAGTGAATTTATACCACGCGCGAGGTGACTCGCGTGAATGGGAGGAGCACATGCACGCCAGCCGCAAAACATCCGCGTTCGCCCGCCGCGCTTACGGCCTCGCGTTCGGCCTGACATTGAGCCTTAGCGCCAGTGTCGCTTTCGCGCAGGAGGTGATCCCGCCCGTGCCCGGAGAGGGCTCGACGGCGGATCACTCGAAATTCGAGATCCTGCAACAGGAGTTCAAATCCGGCCCAGAAGTCACGGCGGCCTGTCTGTCCTGCCATACCGAGGCGGACGATCAGGTCATGCATTCGATCCACTTCCAGTGGGAATTCGACAACCCGGTGACGGGCCAGACGCTTGGCAAGTCCAAGGTGATCAACGCCTTCTGCGGCAACGTCGTCGGCAACGAGCCGCGCTGTACCTCGTGTCACGCAGGCTACGGCTGGGACGACATGCACAGCGCGCCACCGCAGCAATCGACCGCGGTCGATTGTCTCGTTTGTCACGACCAGTCCGGGCAATATGCCAAGCTGTCGACCGGGGCCGGGCATCCGCCTCTGGGCGATATTCCGGGCGAGCCGGTCAAGGGGCAGACGATCACCGGGGCCGATGCCTGGGCGGTCGATCTGATGAAATCGGCGCAATCGGTGGGGATGCCGACGCGCGAGAATTGCGGCCAGTGCCACTTCTACGGCGGCGGCGGCGACAACGTCAAACATGGCGATCTCAGTTCTGCGCTTTACGATCCGGACATCCACACCGACGTGCATATGTCGAAGGACGGCGCCAATATGGTCTGTTCCGATTGCCATACGGAAGAGAGCCACAACTGGGCCGGGTCACGCTATCTGATGGATGCGAAGGACACCATCGGCACGGGTGAGCCGGGCGAACATCGGTTCTCCGCCTCCTGCGAAAGCTGCCACGGCACCGAGCCGCACCCGATCAATCTCAAGGGCATCAAGCTGAACGACCACACCGACAAGGTGGCTTGTCAGACCTGTCACATCCCGGAATTCGCCCGCGGTGGAGTTGCGACGAAAACCAAATGGGACTGGTCGACGGCCGGGCGTCTCAATGCCGCTGGTCAGCCGATTGCGGAGCATAATTTCACTCAAAGCAATGGCGAGGAGCTTCATACCTACCTGACGATCAAGGGCGATTTCGAATGGGGCGAGAATGTCACCCCCTATTACGCCTGGTTCAACGGCGCGGTGGAATACACGCTGCCGGAGGAAGAGATCGACCCGACGCAGGTGGTCGAGATCAACAAACTTCTGGGCACACCCGATGGCGAAGACAGCCGGATCTGGCCGTTCAAACGCATGATCGGGCGGCAGTCCTATGACGCGGGGTATAACAAGCTGGCCTATAGCCACGTCTGGGGCCCGACCACGGACACCGCCTTTTGGACCAATTACGATTGGGGCAAGGCGATCGAGGCGGGGATGAAAGCAGCAGGTTCGCCCTATTCCGGCGAATACGGCTTTATCGACACTTATATGTACTGGCCGATCACCCATATGGTCGCGCCCGCCGCTGAGGCCATGGATTGCGTCGAATGCCACGCGGAAGACGGGCGTCTTGTCGGCCTCGCGGGCGTCGTGATGCCGGGGACCAACCCGAATTCCATCGTCGGGCGGCTGGGCCAGCTTCTCGTGCTGCTCTCCGCGCTCGGCGTCGTCGGTCATGGCCTGTTGCGGCTCCTGTCGCGTGGTAAAGGAGGAACCCACTGATGTCCAAGCGTTTCGTCAAGGTTTACCCCCGGTTTGAGCGGCTCTGGCACTGGACACAGGCGCTGTTGATCGCGGTGCTGATGTTCACCGGACTGCGCGTCAGCGGCGTGCATCAGGCTATTCCCTTCGGGCCTGCGGTGATGCTGCACACGCTCTCGGCTCTGACATTGCTGGTGGTCTGGATCTTCGCCACCTTCTGGCTGTTCACCACCGGCACCTGGCGGCAGTTTCTGCCGAAGGTCGAAGGCATGCTCGCCACCGCGCGCTACTATGCCTATGGCATCTTTAAGGGCGAGGAACCACCTTACCAAAAACAGATGCTGCGCAAACACAACCCGCTTCAGGCCGCGACCTATTTCGGGCTGAAATGGGTCGTCTTCCCGGCGATCTGGGTCTCGGGGATCATCTACCTGACCTATAATTTCTGGGACAGCGGGGCGGACAGCACCTTCGTGCTTCAGGTGGTGCGCAACATTCACCTGCTGGCGGCCTATGTGATCTTCGCCTTCGTGATCGTGCACGTTTACCTGCTGACCACGGGCCATGGTTTCCGCGAACATGTCAAGCCGATGGTGACCGGCTACGATTGCATCGAGTTGACGCCGGAGCAGGAGGCCTATCTCGAGAGCAACGAACCGGGGCGGCTCAAACCGGTGGCGCCTGCGGAATAGGGCACGCCATCAAAACTGAGACAACGGCGCCGTCCTGGCGCCGTTTTGCGTTGCGTAACACAGTGCAGGACAGATCCGGCCAATGAAAAAGCCGCCCGGATCGGGCGGCTCGACAGGTTCGGCTGTTCGGGATCAGCCCTGTGTCCTGTGGTGTCTTAGCCGTTCCAGGTGCGGACCACGCCGCAATCCATGTGCACGAAATTGGAGCCACGGTAGGTACCCACGCCACCGGCGGAGCAGGATTTCGCGGCGGAGGCCATTTGGGTGATGGAGCGCGATTTCAGGCGAAGATCGGCGGCCTGACCCTTCATGTGCAGTGAGTTCTTGGCGACGCCACCGGAGCGGGCGCGCAGCATGGCATTGGTTTCGGGGGAACGGTAACCGGACAGGAGCATATAGGGCTCGTCGGTTTCCATCAGGCGGTGCGCGGCGGTCATGATGTCCACGGTGCGCGCGTCGATCGCCTTGAGCTTGGAGTTGCGCCAGTCGCGCATGAAATAGGTGATTTCCTTGAGCGCTTCGGGGATGTATTCGCCTTCGACCCAGTAGATCGTGTCGATGCTCTCACCGGTGCGGCCCGAGTACATGTTGATGCGGCGGATGTCGCCGGAGCCACGCAGGAAGCCAGCGGCATTGGCATAGACCGGAGCTGCGCTGATGGCTGTTGCTGCAAATCCGCGAAGAAGCCCGCGGCGTGAAATCACACCCGATGTGGTTTTGGTCATTCTCAAAAGCGTCCCGTCGCTTACCTGTTCCCGCCTCATGCGGCTTTGCTGTTGCGTGCCGATTGTTTCGACACTTTTTGTCGTTTGTTTACGACATTCTTTACCATGTTTTCCTTAGCGCCATGACGGATGTCAAATCCAGCATGTTTTTCAGGCCCTTTTGTCGGATCATCAAAGGCATTTTGCCCATAAATCCGTCGGAAACACCGTAAAGTAACGATCTGTTCACCGTTCTGGCAGCTTTATGGCACATTGCGATTCTTCGGCCAAGCATCGGTTTGCCCGGATTTGCCGGCAATGCGGGCGATCGGCAGTTTTTTGCGCAAATAGCAGCTATCCGCTTGTCTGTTGCCGTAAAAACACGCGCATATGCCCCGCGAATGGGTGAAAAATGTCTCATTATTTAGGCGCAGAGCAAACACAGGATGTGCGTTGGCTCGGTCTCCGTCCCTGAAATGCGCTCTGAGAGGGAGGGGCGCGAGGAGCGGTCTGTGCGCGATTTAAGGGGAAAGATGGCGATTTCTTCCCTTATTCAAGATGTGTTGTGCTTTTGGCACATGTGTCCCCCAGTGCATTCTTCCCCCTGACGAAATGTCTCGATCTCCTGTAGGCTCGCCGGAATGATTACAGAATTTCGTTCGAGGATCGCCATGCTGTTTGCCCCGTTGTTCCGGCTTCCGGCCGTTACCCGTCAGACCCTGAGCGCCGTGTTTGTGGGGGCGAGTGTCTCCATGGCCGCGCTGCCGCTGGCGCCGATGCCCGCACAGGCCGAACAGATTCCGGCACAACAGGTCAGCGCGCTGATGCAATCCATCGCCGAGGCGGCGTCCTCATCGAAGGATCTGTCCGAATTCTATCGCGCCACCGGTTACAAACCGATCTTCACCGACAACAGCGCCCGCGCCAAGGCGCGTCGTCAGGCACTGCTGCGTGCGGTGCAGGCGGCGCCGGAGAAGGGCCTTGCGCCCTATGACACCGCGCTGCTCGAAGCCAATCTGCGCGCGATCACATCCGACCGCGATCTGGGCCGGGCCGAAGTGGCCATGGCGCAGCTCTTTCTCGATTACGCCCGCGACATCCAGACCGGTCAGCTGATCCCCTCGCGCATTGATCCGGGCCTTGTGCGTCAGGTGCCCTATCGCGACGGCATTCAGACGCTCACGAATTTCGTCAAATCCAATCCGCAGGCCTATCTGCGCAAGCTTGAACCGAGCTCGCCGGAATATGCCCGTCTCCTGAAAGAGAAGGCGAATATGGAGCGCGTTCTGGGCGCGGGTGGCTGGGGGGCGACGGTTCCGGGCTCGAAATACGAACCGGGCGAGTCCGGCAATGGCGTGATCGCGCTGCGCAACCGTCTGATGGCGATGGGCTATCTGCCGCGCTCGGCGGCGACCTCCTATGACGGGGCGATGACCAAGGCCGTCCAGATCTTCCAGATGCAGCACGGGCTGACCCCGGATGGGGTTGTCGGGCAGGGCACTCTGGCCGAGATCAACGTCAGCCCCGAAGAGCGTCTCGCCGCAATCCTCGTGGCGCTGGAGCGCGAGCGCTGGATCAACATGCCGCTGGGCAAACGCCACATCTGGGTCAACCTGACGGATTTCTCCGCCAAGATCGTCGACGACGGGCGCGTGACCTTCGAGACGCGCTCTGTTGTGGGCCAAAACCAGAGCGACCGCCGCAGCCCCGAATTCTCCGATGAGATGGAGCATATGGTGATCAACCCGACGTGGAACGTGCCGCGCTCGATCGCCGTGAAAGAATACCTGCCGATGATGCAGCGCAATCCGAATGCGGCGGGCCATCTGCGCCTTGTCGACAGCCGGGGCCGGACGGTGAACCGCGCCAATGTGGACTTTTCGCAATATACGACGAAGACCTTCCCCTTCGCGCTGAAACAGCCGCCGTCCGATGGCAACGCGCTCGGCCTCGTCAAGTTCATGTTCCCGAACAAATACAACATCTACCTGCATGACACGCCCTCCAAGAGCCTCTTCGGGCGTGAGGTGCGCGCCTTCTCCCATGGCTGTATCCGCCTGCAACAGCCCTTCGATTTCGCCTATGCACTTTTGGCCAAGCAGAGCAGCGATCCGGTCGGCGAGTTTCAGGCGCATTTGAAAACCGGGCAGGAGAGCGTCATCGAACTGAAGGAACATGTGCCGGTGCATTTGATTTACCGCACGGCGATCACCCTGCCGAAGGGCGGCGTTGAGTATCGTCGCGACATCTACGGGCGCGACGCCAAAATCTGGGCCGCGCTTCAGGCCAAGGGTGTCCAGCTCCGTTCCGTCGGCGGCTAAACTCCGAAGGCGCTCACGCGACCGTAACAGATTGAAACAGAAGGGGGGCTTTGCGGCCCCCTTTGCTTTTCAAAGCCGATCCGAGCGCTTATGTCTTCGGCGAGACTGACGGAGAGCTGACCATGTCCATTTCAATTGCCGATCTTGCCGCGTCCCTGAATGCCCCCTTCGAGGGTGACGGGAACCTGATCGTTGAAGCCGCGCGCGAACCGCAGGACGCGGGGGCGGGCGATCTGGCGCTGGCGATGGACCCGCGCTTTGCCGGGAATATCGCCAAGGGCCAGGCGCAGGCCGCCGTGCTTTGGGAGGGCGCGGATTGGCAGGAGCTGGGGCTCAAGGCCGCCATTCTGGTCAAACGCGCGCGGCTCGCCATGGCGGGGGTCACGGCGGCTTTCGATCATGGGCTCGGGCTTGAACCGGGGATTCATCCGACGGCGGTCATTCATGACACGGCAGAGATCGGCGAGGGGGCGGCCATCGGCCCGCTCGTGGTGATCGGCAAAGGCGCCAAAATTGGCCGCAACGCCCGGATCGCCCAGCATGTGTCCATCGGCGCGGGGGTGACGATTGGCGACGACGCCCTGATCCATCCCGGCGTTAAAATCGGGGCGCATGCCACCATCGGCGACTGTTTGATCGCCCAGCCCGGCGGCGTGATCGGCGCGGATGGGTTTTCCTTCGTGACGCAGGAGAAATCCGCCGTCGAAGAAGCCCGCGAAAGCCTTGGTGAAACCGTCGAGGCGGCAGGGCAGGCCTGGATGCGGATTGCCTCCATCGGGTCTGTGGTGATCGGCGACGATGTGGAGCTGGGCGCGAATGTCACGATTGATCAGGGCACGATCCGCGCGACCCGCATCGGCAACGGCACGAAACTCGACAATCAGGTTCATATTGGCCATAACGTCGTGGTGGGCAACCACTGCCTCTTGTGCGGTCAGGTCGGTATCGCCGGCTCGACCGTGATCGGCGATTATTGCGTGATGGGCGGGCAGGCGGGGGCCGCCGACAATCTCACCATCGGGCAGGGCGCGATCATCGGTGCGGGCACCGGCGTTTTGTCGAACGTGCCGAAAGGCAAGGCGATGATGGGCTATCCGGCGGTCGCGATGCAGACCCATGTCGAGATGTACAAGGCGCTCCGGCGTCTGCCACGGGTGCTGTCGAAGCTGCGCGAGAAGGGCTGAGCGCCGGTCCGCTGCGTCATTTGATGGGGTCTCAGGGCAAAAACCTGTTTCAACCGGCGTCATTTCATTTTAAATCAGGCTCAAGTTTCGGATCGGAGGGGCGCATATGTCGCAGGATGTGAAAGAGAAGATCATCGAGATCATCGCGGAACAGGCGGTTCTGGACCCGGCGGATGTCTCGCTCGATCAGTCTCTCGAAGACCTCGGGATCGACAGCCTTGGGCTGGTCGAGAGCATTTTCGCAATCGAGGAAACCTTCGACATTTCCGTGCCGTTCAATGCCAACGAACCGGAGCAGTCGGAGTTCGACATTTCTTCGGTCGCAGCCATCGTGAGCGCAGTCGAAGCCCTGATCGCCGATCAGAAAGCATGAAGCGCGTCGTCATCACCGGCGCGGGCACGGTCAACGCGCTTGGCCTCGATGTGCCTGCAACGCTCAAGGCCATGGCCGAGGGCAAGAACGGCATTTCCGAACTGGAATTCCGCGATGTGGACCGCCTGTCGATCAAAATCGGCGGGCAGATTCACGACTGGGACGCCGAAGGCCGGTTCAACCGCCAACAGATGGCGCTCTATGACCGGTTCACCCAGTTTACGCTCGTTGCCGCGCAACAGGCGATTTCCCAATCCGGCCTTGAGTTCGTCGGTGATCTCGCTTTGCGCTCCGGCGTGGTCTTGGGCACCTCTGGCGGCGGTCTGACGACGCAGGACGACAATTACCGCATGGTCTATGAAGAGGGGAAGAACCGGGTTCACCCCTTTGTCGTGCCCAAACTCATGAACAACGCGGCCACGAGCCACGTGTCGATGGAATACAATCTCAAAGGCCCGTGTTTCACGGTGGCGACCGCCTGTGCCTCATCGAACCATGCCATGGGGCAGGCGTTCAACATGGTGCGCCACGGGGTGGCGACGGCCATGGTGACGGGCGGTTCCGAGTCGATGCTGTGCTTTGGCGGCGTGAAAGCTTGGGAAGGGCTGCGGGTCATGTCGAAAGATGCCTGCCGTCCGTTCTCGCTCACGCGCAACGGTATGGTGCAGGGCGAGGGGGCTGCCGTGTTCGTCTTCGAGGAATACGAGCACGCCAAGGCGCGCGGGGCAGAGATTTTGGCCGAGGTGATCGGCTTTGCCATGACCTCCGATGCCTCCGACATCGTCATGCCCTCGAAACAGGGTGCGGCGCGGGCGATCTCCGGCGCGATGGCGGACGCGCGGATCAACGCTTCCGACATCGGTTACATCAACGCCCACGGCACCGGCACGGCGGCGAATGACAAGACCGAATGCGCGGCGGTGGCCGATGCTTTGGGGGCGCATGCCGACAACATCATGATCTCCTCGACGAAGAGCATGCACGGCCATCTGATCGGCGGCACCGGCGCGGTCGAGCTTCTGGCCTGTATCATGGCCTTGCGTGACGGCATCATTGCGCCGACGATCAATTACGAGGAACCGGACCCGGAATGCGCCCTCGATGTGGTGCCCAACGAGGCGCGGGACGCGAAGGTCGATGTGGTGATCTCGAACGCCTTTGCCTTTGGTGGGCTGAACGCGGTTCTGGCCCTGCGCAAGGCGCCGTAAGGCGCGCGGCACATAGGACAAAGAAAAACGCCGCCCGGATTGCTCCGCGCGGCGTTTGTCATGTCTGTCAGCGGGATTATTCCGCAGGGGCCGCATCCGGGGCGGTGGGGCCTTCGCCAGTCTTGGCGGCTTCGTTCAGCTCGGTCACCTTGGTGTAGCCCGCGGTGAAACCGGACAGGGACAGTTTGAGTTTGACCGGGTTGTCGCCACGGCCCAACGGCATGATCGCGACCATGCCCTCGTTGCCCTTTTTCATCATTTCGATATCCTCTGCAGTGAGGCCGGCGCGCACGAAGCAGCCGACCTTGTTGCAGAACTGGAACGGGTATTTGCGACCGTTTTCCCCATCGACGAAAAATGCCAACTGTGCGGTCAGCATGGTCTCGAGCGGTGTGGTGAAGGTCGCGGCGGCCTCGACATTTTCCTGGCCGACATGGAAGATCGCGACCTCTGCGACTTCGGTGCCCTCATCGTCTTTCAGGAGCTGATAGAGCGAGCAGGGGTCGGGTTGACCCTCGGGCGCCTTGAGGCAGCGGATTTCCCAGTCGCCATTGGTTTCCAGCGTGTAGGGACGGCCGACATTGTCGGCAGGCGCGGCGGTGCCATCGGCGTTCACGGGCGTGCCCGCAGACAAGGTGTTGTCCTGAGCGGCCAGAGGCTGTGCGAGGGTGAGCGCACAGGCGGTGACGGTTGCGAAAACGGAAAGTGTACGGGAGACGGAAATCATCATCTGTCCATTGCTGGTTATCTTCGGTTGCTCCTGCTCTATCATGCGCATGGCTGGCTGTCAGGGGGGGCGGGCGGAATATTTTCGTGAGGCCGGGGCGGGCTGTTGGGCGCTCAGACCAGACTCCGCTTATGCCGTGATTTCCCCTGCCGTGGCCGATGTGTCGAAAAAGCAAAAGCCCCGGTTTCCCGAGGCCTTTACCGATCCATTTATCACCCACGCATTAAGCGCGATGACTATGGTTTGACTTCTCCCCATCGGACTTGGCCGACTTATTGGCTGGGACGGTATGACAGGATTGTGATGGCGTCAACGAAAAATTGCATGCGAGATATTACGGTAAAATTCCACAAAATGTGAGGCTTGCGTGCCGTTTTCTCGGGGATCGCAGCGACCGGATATCGGCGGCAAGACCCTGCGACGCGCGATCGAAAAAAGGCCGCACCGAAGGAGGTGCGGCCAGTCTGACAGGGAGGAAGTCATTCCGAACCGAAGAGGAGTGGTCCGGATAACACTTACTCTGGCAGAAATTGGTTAAGATTGTATTGTGAGAACATACGGAGCTGAATTCCTTGGTGATTTCCGGGAATCGCATGGCTTTGGCGGGCAGACGCCGGAAACACAGAGGTAAGCGGATGAGTGAGACGGGCATGGACCGGATTTTCGTGGGCGGCGGTGGCGAGGGCTATGGCGCGGCGCAAAACCTGTTGTTGAAATACGGCAACCGTCACGGGCTGATCGCGGGCGCCACCGGCACCGGCAAAACCGTCACGCTGCAAATCCTCGCGGAGAGCTTTTCGAAAGCGGGCGTGCCGGTGTTTCTTTCGGATGTCAAAGGCGATCTCTCCGGCCTCGCGAAATCCGGCGATCCTCTGGGCAAGCTGCACGAGGCCTTCGCATCGCGCGCCGAGACCATCGGCTTCACCGACTTCGGCTATGACACCTTCCCGGTCACTTTCTGGGACCTCTACGGCGAACAGGGCCACCCGATCCGCACCACGGTTTCCGAGATGGGGCCGCTGCTTTTGAGCCAGCTTTTGCAGCTCACCGAAGCGCAGGAAGGCGTTTTGAACATCGCGTTCCGGGTCTCCGACGAGCAGGGCCTGCCGCTTCTCGACCTGAAGGATCTGCAATCGCTTCTGGTCTGGGTCGGTGAGAATTCCGACACGCTGTCGCTGCGCTACGGCAATGTCTCGACGGCCTCGGTGGGTGCCATTCAGCGCGCGCTTCTGGTGTTGGAAAACCAGGGCGGCGACAAGCTGTTCGGCGAACCGGCGCTGGAGCTTTCCGACATGATGCGCACCGATCTCGACGGGCGCGGGCGCATCTCGATCCTCGCCTCCGACAAGCTCATGGCCTCGCCCAAACTCTACGCCACCTTCCTGCTGTGGCTCCTGTCCGAGCTGTTCGAGGAGCTGCCCGAGGTCGGTAACCCGGACAAGCCCAAGCTCGTGTTCTTCTTCGACGAGGCGCATCTTTTGTTTGACGACGCACCCAAGGCGCTGGTCGACAAGGTCGAACAGGTGGCGCGGCTGATCCGCTCGAAAGGCGTGGGCATCTATTTCGTGACGCAAAACCCCGATGACGTGCCCGAGGACATCCTCGGCCAGCTCGGCAACCGCGTGCAACATGCGCTCCGGGCCTTCACGGCGCGCGATCAGAAGGCGCTGAAACTCGCCGCCGAGACCTATCGGATGAACCCGCGTTTCGACATCGAAACGGCGATCAAAGAGGTCGGCACCGGCGAGGCTGTGACCTCGTTTCTGGAGGCCAAAGGCGTGCCGGGCATGGCCGAGCGCACGCTCATCCGCCCGCCCTCGTCGCAGCTTGGCCCGATCACGGCGGCGGAGCGCGAGACGATCGTGAAAACCTCGCCGATTGCCGGGAAATACGAGGCGGTGGTGGACCGCGAAAGCGCCTTTGAGATGCTGAAAGCCCGCGCCGAGGCGGCAGCGCAAGAGGCCGAAGCGGCAGAAGAGAACGAGGCGGCGGCGAAAGAGGCGGTCAAAGGCCGCGACGCGCTTGAGCGCGAGTTCTCCAAGGCGCGGCGCTACGATGGCAAGAGCTATGAGCGCGGCTCCAGTCCATCCTCTGCGACCAAGACCACCACACGCAGCACCTCCTCGCGCAAATCCACGGACAAATCCTTTGGCGAGGAAATGACCAAGATGGTGATGAAGGAACTCACCGGCACCACCGGCAAACGCATCGTGCGTGGCATCCTCGGCGGGTTGTTCAAAGCCCGCTGAGGGGGCCGAAATTCGACTGGCGAATCCGCGCGGGCTTCGGCTATCGGTGCGCTCTCTGAACCCTGGATCGAGAGCAAAAGATGATCGTCCGTGAGCGCCCCAATGCCTTTGTGCTGTTCTTTATTCTGAAGGGGGCTGTGGTTCACAGAATCTGGCCCCAGCTTCTTGGGGTTGGGATTCTCTCCGGCATCATCGTGACGGCGCATCGGCTGGAACCGCTCTTCGTACCGGGCGTCAACCCGGCGGCCTTTGCCCTCATCGGGATTTCAATCTCGATCTTTCTGAGCTTTCGCAACAGCGCCAGCTATGAGCGTTGGTGGGAAGCGCGCCAGCAATGGGGCCTGATCATCCAGTCCTCGCGCGATATCGCCCGCCAAAGCGCCATTTTGGACGGGGATGCGCCCGTGGCCAGCCCCGCGCGCCGTGCGCTTTTGGAGCCGCTGATCGCCTATGCCAAGGCCTGCGTGGCGCAGCTCCATCAGGAAGAGCTTCCCTACTCAGCCCCGGTCACACCGCAGGGGCAGATCAGCGCGCCCGATGCGATCCTGACAGGGCTCGCCAAACAGGTCAGCCAGCACTTGCACGCGGGGCGTCTGGCGCCGGTCGAGGCGCATCTTCTGAACGAAAGCCTGACCCGTTTGTCGCATGCCTTCGTGGCCTGCGAACGGCTGGCCAACACGCCTTTGCCCTTCGCCTATACGCTTTTGCTGCACCGGACGGCCTATATCTTTTGCCTGATGCTGCCCTTTGGGCTGGCCGATAGCATAGGCTGGTTCACGCCTCTGGCTGTGATGCTGGTGGCCTATACGTTCTTCGGACTCGATGCCTTGGCCGATGAGCTGGAACAGCCGTTTGGCCAGATGCCGAACGATCTGCCGCTGATAGCCTATTCCGTCGTCATCGAACGCGCGATGCTGGCGGCTATGGGGGAAAAAGATCTTCCGCCAGCGGCCGAACCGCACGATTACATTTTGCGCTGATCGCTCAGGCGGCGCATCCCGCGGTCTGAGCGCCGCCTCACACGGTGATGCTGAGATCGCTCAGGCTCAGATCGCTTTCGACAAAGGTGATCCCCTCGGCGGCAAAGATCGTGGCCAAAAGCCGCGAACTGCCGCCCTGCGTCAGGGTGATCTCAAAGCGGTTCACCGCCGCATCGAAGTCGATCTGCACCGAGGCACCCGGCGTCTCGGAAAGATCGAGCGCAATCATATCCTCGCCCGGCGTGAAATCCGAGATCGTGATGTACCCGTCCTGATCGGGGTCCATCCCCGCCTCGGCCACAAGTGTTACGCTGTCCGCGCCACCGCCGGTGACGATCTCGCCTCCGGTCACGAGCGTGCTTTGCTGCATGACGGTGATCGTGTCGTCGCCCGATCCGCCGTCCTCGAGATCGCCGTAAACCGTGTCGTTGCTGGTGACGATCAGCGTGTCATTGCCCGCACCGCCAGAGACGTAAACACCGTCATCCGCGAGCGTGGTGTGAATGACATCGTCGCCTGCATCGCCGTAAATCCGGACATGGTCATAGGACCCGTCTTCGAAGAGGGTGATGGTATCGTCACCCGCATCGCCATGGACCACATAGCTGTCGGAGCTTGCGCTGATCGTATCTGCGCCGTCGCCGCCGTCGATGGTGGAATAGTCGCCGCCATAGATCGTGTCGTCGCCAGCGCCCCCCTCGATCGTGTCGTAGAACAGGCCGGTGATCGTATCGTTGCCGTCTCCGCCGTAGAGGTAATCTTTGTCGGCGGTGGAGAGGCTGGTGTCGCCCGAGACAATCGTGTCATCGCCTGCGCCGCCATAGATCGTGTCGGAGCCGCCCTCGCCATCGAGGATATCATTGCCCGAACCGCCAAAGATCGTGTCGTCACCCGCACCGCCGGTGATGGTGTCGTCTTCATCGAGCGTGGTGAGAAGATCGTCGCCATCATCGCCCGCAAGCACGATCGGCAAACCGTTGCCGCTCAGCGTGATCAGGCTCAGCATCTCCTCCTCGCTCAGAAGGTCTTCCCCCTCGGCGAGATAGATCGTCACCGGCGAAATCACCTCGCCATCCATGTCGAGATCGAGCGTGTAATAAGGCCCGTCCGCATCCGAATGCAGGCTGACGGAATAGGTCCAGCTCTCCTCCCAGCCGCTCAGCGACACGTTCAGCCTGTCGATCCCCGGTTCGAAATCCGTCACCGTGGTGTCCCAGACGCTCAGGTCGTCGGCCTCACTGAAAGAGGTGCCGGTGGTGAAGGTGTCGGCCCCGTCGCCGCCGGTGGCAATCGCCTGTTGTTGCATGGCAAGGACATCGTCGCCCGCACCGCCATCCAGAATGTCCATCGCGTCGTCGGCAAGATTGCCTCCGGCCCGCCCGCCGATCAGCGTGTCATTGCCATCGCCGCCGGAGAGCGTGTCCGACCCATAGCTGCCGACGATCACGTCATCGCCTGCGCCGCCATCGGCCACATCGTCGCCCGTGCCCGCCCAAATGGTGTCGTCACCGTCGTCGCCATAAAGCGTGTCATTCCCGGCATTGCCGTGCAGCTCATCATCGTCTGCGCCGCCGTGGAGCGTATCGTCGCCGGTCTGACCGGAGAGAAAGTCCTCACCCAGCCCGCCAAACATCACGTCATCGCCCGCACCGCCATAGAGCGTGTCGTCGCCCTCGTTGCCGTCGATCGCATCGTCGCCGTCGCCGCCGTCGACCCGGTCGTTGCCCCAGCCCGCGTCGATCACATCCGCGCCGTCGCCGCCATAGAGCTTGTCGGCCCCGCCGCCGCCCGACAGGACGTCATCGCCTGCGCCGCCATAGAGCACATCGTGTCCGCTGCCACCCGAAAGGACATCGTCACCGTAATTGCCGTCGAGATAATCGTTGCCGCCGTCGCCTTCGAGCGTATCGTTTCCGTAATCGCCATAGAGCAGATCGTCACCGGAGCCACCGGAAAGCGTATCGTCGCCCCAGCCGGCGTAAAGCGTGTCCTCGCCCGCACCGCCCACCAGCCGGTCGTCGTCCTGCTGGCCGTTCAGCACATCGTCGCCCGCACCGCCGAAGATCGTGTCATCGCCACGTCCGCCGCGTAACAGGTCATCGCCCGCGCCACCGCGCATCTCATTGATGACGTCGCCGCCGTAGATCGTATCATCCGACGCGGAGCCGAAATTCCAGACCGTCGTGGTCTCTCCGGTCGTGGTCGCGCTGTCGGACAGCTCATCCGTGGCGGCCTCCGTTTCGGTTTGATCTTCCTCGGTGTCGAAAAGACCGGTCGCGGCATAGGCCACGGCAGACCCGGCCAGAAGCGCAAAAACAGACAGCATATTTACCCCACAGCAAATGTATTTTCGTTAACTATTTATTAATAAATGTCCATTAGGCGCGGGAGTCCATGGGAAAAAGGCAAAAATATGGCACTCGGCATGACGGCGCGACAGAGCTGTAAAAGTCTTGTTATTGTGTCAGTTCTGCGAACAATCCGCTCAGCCGGTCGGCTTCCTCTGCCAACCCCCAGGGCGCGTTGAGGAAAAGCATGCCGGAACCGATCATGCCATGGCCTTCGCGGGCGGGTGGGAAACGGACCTCGTGTTTGAGAAAACCGGGCAGGGCGGAGGCTTCCAGCGCACGGGTCATCGCGACATGCGCACCCGTGGTCAGGATCGGATACCAAAGCGCGATCACCCCGACATTCCACTTGCGATGGAGCTTGGCGATAAAGCCGGGGATCGTCGCGTAATCGGTTTTGATTTCGTAGGGCGGGTCGATCAGGATCATCCCGCGTCGGGGCGTCGGCGGGCAGAGGCTTTGTGCCAAGGCAAACCCGTCTTCCTTCACCAGATGCGCCCCGGTGCCGCGCATCGCTGCCTTGAGATGGTCGAACTCGCCGGGATGCAGCTCGGCCAGATGGATTGTGTCGATCTCGCGCAGCAAAGCCGCCGCAATCGCCGGAGAACCGGGATAGATCGTCGGACCATGACGTTCCGCGACGGTTTCTCGCGCACGGGTATAGGGGTGCTCCGCTCCGAACCAATCCGCAACCTTGAGAATGCCCTCGGCGGCTTCGCCGGTCTTCTGCGCCTGATTGCCCGCAAGGTCATAGAGCCCGCGCCCGGCGTGGGTCTCGATATAGCTCACCGGCTTGTCCTTCTGCGTCATGTAATCGAGGGCGGTGGCCAACAGACCATGCTTTTGCACATCCGCCAGATTTCCGGCGTGAAACCCGTGTTGATAAGATAGCATCAGACGTCCGCCAACGGTCGGATTTTCAGCTTGGTGATGCGGTTGTCTTTGCGCTCCATCACCTCGAACCGGTAGCCGTGGAAAGAGAACACCTGACCGGGGACGGGGATGGTCTGGGCCTCGTGGATCACCAGACCGGCCATGGTGTTGGCCTCCTCGTCTGGCAGGGCGCAATCCGTCCAGCGGTTGAAATCGCGGATCGTCATGCCGCCGTCGACCTCCCAGTCGCCGGTTTCGCCGGATTGCTTCGGCGCATCTTCGGAGCGGTCGAATTCATCGGTAATCTCGCCCACGATCTCTTCCAGAATGTCTTCGAGCGTGATCAGACCCTGAAGCGCTCCGTATTCATCGACCACGAGGGCGAAATGCGTGTGGCGCTTGAGAAATTGCCGCATCTGGTCGTCGAGCGTGGTGGTTTCCGGCACGAAATAGGGCTTCATCGCGACGGTCATCACGTCGAAATCGGAGAAATCCACCAGCATCGTCGGGTGCTCGCTCTCATGTGCCACGCGGTCGGCATGCATGCCGCGCAACAGGTCTTTTGAGTGCAGGACGCCGACGATGTTTTCCGGGTCGTCGCGGTAAAGCGGCAGGCGGGTGTGCGGGCTTTTCAGCGAGCGTTCGAGGATTTCGCGCGCCGGCAGGTCGACATCCAGCATTTCGATCTGCGAGCGGTGCAGCATGATCTCCTCGACCGTGCGATCCGCCAGATCGAGCGCGCCCAGCAGACGGTCGCGGTCTTCCTTCTCCACCGTCCCCTCGGACATGCCAAGGGTGATGGCGCCGACGATCTCTTCCTTGACGGCGAGAACGCCCGCATTCGGGTCGGTCTTCACGCCGAAAAGGCGCAAGATGCCCCGCACCAAAACCCGGACAAAGGCCACCACGGGGGCGAAGATCTTGACCACCACGGCAATCGGCCCGGCGACACGGGCGGCCGCCAGTTCCGGGTTGGTAATCGCATAAGTCTTTGGCAAGACTTCGGAAAATATCAGAACCAGAACGGTCATGATCATCGTCGCAAAGGCCACGCCGTTCTGGCCGAACAGCTTGGTGAACAGCGCCGTCGTCAGCGAGGTGGCGAGAATGTTCACAAGGTTGTTGCCCAAAAGCACCGACCCGATCAGCCGCTCGCTGTCCTCGGTCACGCTGAGTGCGCGCTCGGCGCCCTTGTCGCCCTTGTCGGCCTGGGTGCGCAGCTTGCCGCGCGAGGCGGCGGTCAGGGCGGTCTCGGAACCGGAGAAAAACGCGGACAACACCAAAAGCCCCGCAATCGCGGCGGCGGTGATCCAGAAGGCGGCGTCTAAAAGCGAGGAAGTCTCTGTCATGGCATGGTTATGGGTATGCGGAGGCGTCTTCGCAAGAGGCTCTCAAGGCCATAAGTGCCTGTCATGAAAAAAGCCGCCTTGTCGTCGAAAATGTCGGTCGGATTTGCGTCGGCTTTGCGTCGGACTTTTGTCGGGCACCTGTATGGCAACGGGTGCCTCTGGGCTTACGGCTTTCCGATGGCGAAAATACTCGGATCGCCTCAGCCTTCCGCCAGCGGATGCTTGGTCAACACCAGTTCCCTGAGCCGTTCGTCGAGCACATGGGTGTAAATCTCTGTCGTCGAAAGATCGGCATGACCCAGAAGCGTCTGGATCGCCCGCAGGTCGGCACCATGGGCCAGAAGATGCGTCGCGAAAGCGTGGCGCAGCGTGTGCGGCGTGACCTTGGCGGGCGATACTCCGGCCTGAACCGAGATGTCCTTGATCAGCTTGTAAAACCCGTCGCGGGTGATGTGACCCAGCTTGCCACGCGAGGGAAACAGAAACGCCGAAGCCTTTGCTCCGGTCTCACGTTTCGCAAGATCCTCGGCGGCATCGCGCACCGAAAGCCAGTCCCTGAGCGCGGCGCGGGCCGGTTCGGACAGCGGCACCATGCGTTCCTTGCCGCCCTTGCCCATGATCAGCAACAGCCGGGGATCGCCGCGTGTGGCCGAGACAGGCAGGGACACAAGCTCGGAGACGCGCATGCCGGTGGCGTAGAGGATTTCCATCAGGCAGGCGTTGCGCAGTCGTTCGGCCTCCGTCCGGCCCAGCTCCCGCGCCGCATCCAAAAGGCGCGACACCTCCTCTTCGGACAGGGTTTTCGGCAGACGTTTGGTGCGCCCCGGACCCTTGATCTGGATCGCCGGATTGTCGGTACGCCAACCTTCCTCAAAGGCGAAGCGGTAAAGCTGCTTGATCGAGGAAAGCCGTCGCGCCCGGGTCGATTGCGCCAGCCCCTCGGCCTCGCAGGCGACGAGATAGCTCTCGATCTGATCGCGGCTGGCACTCTCGAACGTGGCGCCTTTGCGGGTCAGCCATTCGGAGAAGCCCACAAGATCGCGCCCGTAGGACAGTCGCGTGTTTTCCGCTGCGCCCAGCTCCGCCATCTGCGCCTCGGCAAAGGCCGAAATCCAGCGGGCGTCTGAGGCCGCGAGGCTCATCCGCGTCGTTCCAGCAAAAGAAGTTCCAAAGAGGCGCGCCGCGCCGAGGCCTCAAGCCCGATGGCGCGGAAGAACTGGATCGCATCGGACAGCTCATCGAGATCGCCCGCAGCGCCGCCTTCGAGCAGTTCGATGCCACGCAGGATCGCTTCGCCCAGACGTTGTTCGTTCACGAGGGTTTCGAGCCGGACGGGAACGCCCGAGGTGCGGAAGCCGGACGCGATGGCGCGCGATTGCGCATCCACCGGGCGCTGGGTCGGCAGGTTGCCGGTGGCGATACCGTGCAAAAACACCTGATCGCGGGTCAGCGGCGTCGCCCATTTCAACGCGATCTTTTCGTAATCGGGGGACAAAAGCGCCACCTCGAAAGCGATCTCCGAGGCCTCGCCGGTCAGCGGCAGCGCGGCGAGACGTTGCGCGAACAGCTCGGCGAAGACCGGTTGCAGCCCGGAGGCGCGCATTGCGTCCCAGACCTTGGGCAGGCGCAGGGAGACGATTTCGAGGTCGTTTCGTGCCAGCGCGGTCTCGAAACTCTGGAGCGCGTCGATCCGGTCCCAGATGCCGCCCGAGGCCGCCGGGAGGTGTTCGGACCAGATGCCGAGCCAGCGATTGGGCGAGAGCGCGCCGACGCGCGCCAGACGTTCGGCGGCGGTGGCGCGGGCTTTCCAGCCGGAGGTGGCGCGCAGGTCGGATTGCGCGAAGGCCAGCGGCAGGGACGAGGTCGGCAGCGGCTCGCCGATGGCTTCCATCAGGCGGAAGGTGAGCGGGGTCGGATGATCGGGGACCGGCAGGGGCGGTTCGCCCTCGAACAGCTCGGGGTCGAGAAAGCGCGCGAGCAATGTGCCCTGATCTTCGCGAATGAGGCCCAGCGCCTCGCCGGTTTCCAGTGTCAGCGCCGCCGCACTCCAGTCGCCGCCGCGCGCGAGGCAGAAGATCCGGGCCTGAAGCGCGGGCGAGAGGCCGGGCGTGTGATTGAGCCGGGCGCAGGCGGCGTCCTCGGTGCCCAGAAGCAGTTTGGTGTCGAAGGCGCGGCGAAAGATTTCCGGCGTGGTGAGGCCCGCAAGCTCCATCAGCGCGTCGGCCTCGTCCAGCAGCCCCTGCGCCAGAAGCGCGTCGATCCGGGCCAGAAACAGCCGCCCGTCGCGATCCGATTGCACCGGCGGGTCGAGTTCCGCGAGCACCAGCGTGTTCAGGAGCCGTCGCGAGGCGGGCAAAAGATCGGAGCGGGCGGAAATCGTGGTGATACGCCGGGCGATGTCGCTGGCGGTGGAGGCGCCCCAGAGGGTGCGCGGCAGGCCGGTGGTGGAGGCGGGCAGGAGCCCGGCGGCATCCGGGTCGGGCGCATCGAGCGGGATCACCGTGACCTCTTCGGGCAGGGCGTTCTCGGAAATGTCGCTGGCCTCGGGGGCGGTGAGCGGGCGCGGGGTTTCGAGCGTGTCGGACAGCCAGTCGATGGCCGAGAGCGGTTTGTCGCCCGCAGCCGTCTGAGCCTCGAGGGGCAGGGCCGCGAGCAGCAGGGACAGGGTCAGGCCGGTTGGGACGCCGACGTGTCGGCGAGAGAACGGCGAGGGGGCGCGCATGGGCGAGGGGCCTATTTCAGCTCGAGTGTGACGGGGGCGCGCTGTTCGCTGCGCTCGGGCGAGAGATCGCCGACATAGGCGAATCCGATAAAGCCGATGAGGCCGAGAAGGATGAGGACGGCCAGAAGCCGGAAAAGGAATTTGCGCAAAGTTCACTGCCTCCGTTGCGCCGGGACCCGCCGGTCGGACTGTTGTCGTCCGTGATTTTCCGCCGGTCCCGGGTTTTCTCGGTTTTATATATGGCATTTTTCGTAAGATCACGCCATTGAGGGGGCGAAATTTTCATCGGCGGGAAATTGCCGCCGGTGAAAGGCAGATGAGGGGTGTTTTCGTGAGCGGGTTGAGAAAGACCGTGGCCCTTGTGGGCATGATGGGGGCAGGCAAGACGGCGGTGGGCAAGGCGCTCGCGGCGCGTCTCGACGTGCCCTTTCTCGATTCGGATCAGGAGATCGAAAAAGCCGCCGACCGCAGCATTGCGGAGATTTTCACCCGCGACGGCGAGGCGTTCTTTCGGGCGCGCGAGACCGAGGTGATCGGGCGGCTGCTGGACACCGAGCGCGGTATCCTGTCGACCGGCGGCGGGGCGTTTCTGTCGGAGGTCAACCGGGCGACGATCGCCGAGAAGGGCGTCGCGGTCTGGCTCAAGGCCGATCTCGATCTGTTGTGGAGCCGGGTGAAACACAAGAACACGCGGCCGCTGCTGCGCACCGACAACCCTTATGAGACGCTGCGCGAGCTGGTGGCGGCGCGCACGCCGTCTTACGAGATGGCGGGGATCGTGGTCGAATCCGAGCCGGGGCTGTCGATCGAGGATATGGCCGACAAGGTGGTCGAGGCGCTCAAGGCCCATGGTGGAATTCTGGAGGAAGATCAATGAGCTACCAAACCGTTCATGTGCCTTTGGGGGATCGCGCCTATGATGTGCGGATCGGTGAGGGGCTGGTGGCCGAGGCGGGCGCGCATATCGCGCCTTTGTTGGGCAAGAAGAAAAAGGTTTTCGTGCTGACCGACGAGACCGTCGCGGGGCTGCATCTTGAGACGTTGCGGGCAGGGCTTGCGGGCGCGGGGATCGACATGGTGGCGCTGGCGCTTCCGGCGGGGGAAAGCACCAAGGCCTGGCCGCAATTCACCCGCGCGGTCGAATGGCTTTTGGAAGAGAAATGCGAACGCCGCGACATCGTTGTGGCCTTTGGCGGCGGTGTGATCGGCGATCTGGCGGGGTTTGCCGCGTCTGTTTTGCGCCGGGGCGTGCGCTTTGTGCAGATCCCGACGACGCTTTTGGCGCAGGTCGACAGTTCGGTCGGTGGCAAGACCGGCATCAACGCGCCGCAGGGCAAGAACCTGATCGGCGCATTTCACCAGCCCTCTCTGGTACTGGCGGATATTTCCATCCTCGGCACGCTGACCGAACGTGATTTCCTTGCGGGCTACGGCGAGGTGCAGAAATACGGGCTTTTGGGCGACGAGGGCTTTTTCGAATGGCTGGAGGCCAACGGACCGAAACTGGCGGCGGGCGATATGGCGCTTCGGGCCGAGGCGGTGCGGCATTCGGTGCAGATGAAGGCCGATATCGTCGTGCGCGACGAAACCGAACAGGGCGACCGCGCGCTTTTGAACCTCGGGCATACCTTCTGCCATGCGCTGGAAGCGGCGACCGGCTATTCCGACCGGCTTTTGCATGGCGAGGGCGTGGCCATCGGATGCGCACTGGCGTTCGAGCTGTCCGCGCGTCTGGGCCTGTGTTCGCAAGAGGCCCCGAGCCGGGTGCGCGAACACCTGAAGGCCATGGGGATGAAATGCGACCTGAAGGACATCCCCGGCGATCTGCCCTCGGCGGAGGCGCTCGTCGATCTGATGGCGCAGGACAAGAAGGTGCTCGACGGTCAGCTCCGCTTTATCCTCGCGCGGGGCATCGGATCGGCCTTTGTCACGGCGGATGTGCCGCGTGAGGCGGTGCTTGCGGTGTTGCAGGACGGCCTCTGAAAACGACAAAAAACTTTGGGATTTGCGTTGGCCCCTTGGGGCGTGTTCAACTGTGCCTGCATAGTTTTTTTACAAAATCATTTTAAAAAGCATTTCTGTGGATTGCGAGTGTATGGTCGGAGAGCGATGGGGGAAGCCATGGCCGGTATGAAGACCCTTCGAAAGAGATTCCAGGTGCCCACGGCGCTGGGGAGTCCCTTGATTGCGAAATTCATCGCCTCGATGGCGATCCTGATCCTGCCGGTCGCCATCGTCCGCTATATCGTGCTCGGTGAATATCTGCTGTCGGCCTATTACATCTTGCTCGTGGTGCTGATCGCCGTCGATCTCAGGGCCTATCTGAAATGGCAAAGGGTGCCGATCAATCCCACCTTGCTCCTGATTGCGGTGCAGGTGGGGGTGTTCGAACTGATCGCCCATCATGGGGCTTCGGCCTCTGTCTGGTTGTTTCCGCTCACGGTGGCGGGATTCTTCTATTCCTCGCTCTCGGTGGCGCAGGGCATCGGCTTTCTGGTCAGTCTTCTGGGCGGGGGGCTGATTTACCATGTGACCGGGGATGTCTTGTTTGCCTTCCGTTTCGTTCTGGCGCTGGCCACGGTGGTCGTGTTCATGCGGTTCATGTTGAGGACGATGAAACGGCTTGAAGACGATCTTGGCGATGCGGTGGAACGCGACCCGCTGACCGGCTGTCACAACCGCCGCGCCTTCATGCGCCGTCTCGAGGAGGGGCGGTTCGGGGGGGCGTCGGGCAGTCTGCTGTTCATCGACATCGACCATTTCAAAGAGGTCAACGACAGTTTTGGCCATGTCGTCGGAGATCAGGTGCTGCGGATGATGGTCGAGGGTATGAGCGAAGTGCTGCGGCGGCAGGAATATCTCTATCGCATGGGAGGCGAGGAATTCGCCGTGCTTCTGCCCAATGTGCCGGTCGAACTGGCCGTGCGGGTGGGCGAGCGGTTGCGCCGACATCTCGCGGAGAAGGTCCTGCCGAAGGACATTCGGCTGACCATTTCGGTCGGTGTGGAAAGCTATTCCAGCCCGGACGAGATCGAACAGACGCTGACCCGCGCCGATGCCAATCTCTACCGGGCGAAACAGGCCGGGCGCAACACAGTGATGCACCCGGGCTCTATCGGCGACTGAGCGGCTTCAGCCGCGCACCACCAGAAGATCGCTCTGCGGATCGCGGATCTGCTCTTCGGTGAAGCCGCCGAGCAGGCTGGGCGACAGCGGCATGCGGCCATGGGCGCCCAGCGCGAAGAGATCGGCGCCGCTCTGCGCCATGGCGTCGGTATAGGCATCATGCACGCTGGCGGGGGTCACTTCGGGTTTCGGCAGTCCCTCAGGGATCGCGACCGCGTCCCACCAGGCGTCGAGCCGGGTCTGGGCGTCCTTGACGAAGGGGGCAAGCTGTTTCTCGCTGGCGTTGCGGGCGATCATGCCTTGATAGGGCACGTGCACGGCGTGGAAGGTGGTGATTTTCGCCTTGGGCGCGAGGCTCCGCGCGGTGCGCCCGGCGGCGAGGCAGGAGGGCGACAGGTCGACGCCGCAGAGCACCGAGGCATAGGGTCCGGTCACCGGGTCGTGCACGAGAAGCACCGGGCGATGCAGCGCACGCACCAGCCGTTCCATCGTGGTGCCGGAGAACATGTCCCAGAACGGGCGCGGTTTGTGCACGCCCAGCACCACCAGATCGACGTCGAGCGCCTCGGCCATCTCCGCGATGGTGAGGACGGGATCGCCGGTCTCGACCACGATTTCGGTGTCCTCGGGCGCATGTTCGGATTGCGCGACCGCGCCGAGCACCTCCTCGGCGGTCTGGCGCATGCGGGTGATGACCGTGGCGGGCAGATCCTCGTCGATCACATGCATCAGGACGATCTTGCCCCCCTGTTCCTGTGCGAGCTGGACGGCGCGTTCCACAGCCCGGTCCGAGCGGGACGACAGGTCGCTTGCAACGAGAATACGGTTCATCATGATCTCCTCCTGATGTGATGCGGGGACCCGCTTCCTCTGCGGGCTTCTTTCTATATATGGGGCGATTCCGGCGATTTTTGAGAGGAGGGGGACGAGATGTCGCGGCCTGTTTCGTCGCGGGGTTTCTGCCAGCCTGTTGCGCGAGGTCGAAACGAAAACACCCCGCGCGGGCGGGGTGTTCGGTCCGGTCCGGTTCTGAGCGGTCTCAGAACGGGATTTCGTCGTCGTCGAGCGAGGGGCGGGAGCCGCCGCCGGAGCCGCCTTGCGAGCCGCCGCCGTAGCCACCGCCGGAGGAGCCGCCGTAGCCCGGATCGTCATAGCCGCCCGAGGGGCCCTGATCGTAACCGCCGCCGTAGCCGCCGCCACCGCCCATGCCGCCGCCCTGACCGCCGCCGCCTTCGCCGCGACCGTCGAGCATCACCAGCGTGGCGTCAAAGCCCTGAAGCACGATTTCCGTGCTGTAGCGGTCCTGACCCTGCTGATCCTGCCATTTGCGGGTCTGAAGCTTGCCTTCGAGATAGACCTTGGAGCCCTTGCGGAGATATTGCTCGCAGACCCGCACGAGGCCTTCAGAGAACACCGCCACCGAATGCCATTCGGTGCGTTCCCGGCGCTCGCCGGTGTTGCGGTCTTTCCAGTTTTCCGAGGTGGCGATCCGCAGGTTGCAGACCTTGCCGCCGTTCTGGAAGGTGCGCACTTCCGGGTCCCGCCCGAGATTGCCCACGAGGATGACTTTGTTCACGGACCCGGCCATTGAACTTCTCCCTGAGATTCTAGAGTTGGTCCCCGTTACACCATTGCCGGGGGCCGAGGGGCAAGGGCTAAAATCCGCCTGCAAGGGACACAGCGTTTGAAATGCGCGGATTTACGGCTATAGTCCGCGCGTTAGGGAAACGGTGGACGGATTTCACAAGATGGTGGCGACGCGGGCGCGGTGTGTGTCGGTTTGTGTGTCGGTTTGTGTGTCGGGGCGTGGATATGCTCTGGCGCTGGGTATGGCGATCTGTGCTCTGCCGGGGGCGGTTTTCGCGGGTGATACGCTGTCGACCAGCAACCGCATGGCGATTTTTGCCTCCCAGCTCGACGTGCTCGACGGGCGTGCCGCTGACCAATATTCCAACTCCGTGACCTATCAGCCGGAACGCTTTGGCGCCGACGGCCTGACCCAGCGCTACACCGGGGCCTACAAGGGGCAATATTTGCCGGTCGCCGAACAGATGGCGCGCAAGCATGGCGTGCCGACCGATCTGTTCCTGCGCCTCGTGCAGCAGGAAAGCGGTTGGAACCCGACGATCCAGTCGCCGAAAGGTGCGACGGGACTGGCGCAGCTCATGCCCGATACGGCGCGGCTTTTGGGCGTGAACATCAACGATCCGCACCAGAACCTCGAAGGCGGGGCGCGCTATCTGCGGATGATGTACAACCGCTTCGGCAACTGGCGTCTGGCGCTTGCGGCCTATAACGCGGGGCCCGAGGCGGTGGACAAATATGACGGTGTGCCGCCCTATCAGGAAACCATGAATTACGTGCGGATCATCTACGGGTCGTAAGCCCGTCGACCGGGGCCGGGAACCATTCACCCGCCTCAGGGGTTGTCCTTTCAACGCAACGCGGTGCGCCTGCATCGCCGTTTGAAAGGATAAGACACATGAAACGTACCGTTCTGTTTGCTCTTCTGACCTCCGCTTCCGTAACCGCGGGGCCGCTTCTGGCCGAACCGCTCGACATTTCCTCCGTCGAGGTCGAGGCCAATCTCGAAGCCGTCGATGCGAACGCGCTCGACCGCTGGCCGGCGATTGCCGAGGACCTGACTCTGGCGATCACCGCCGGTCTGAACGACCGGATGGAAGAGGGCGGCGATTATGACGTCCGGGTTGATGTGACCGAGATTTCCAATCTGGGCGCGACCTATCTGAGCGATGACGGCGAGTTCAACCAGCTCGAAGGCTGGGTCTATGTCGACGGTCCGGGCTCGGATGAAGCGCTGAAGAAATTCCACATCATGCTCAAGGCCGAGGAGCTTGAGGGCTTCAAGCCGGTGAATGTCGCCATCGTGCCGCCGGACCGCGCCGCGTTTTACGACGCGCTGGTGATGGCCTTCGCCGATCAGGTGGTGACGGATGTCTCCGAGCTTCAGACCGAATGGCTGGTGCCGGATCAGGCGGAAGATAAGTCGTAAGGCGGCTGATCGGTTCGAATGGGGAAAGGCTGGGGAGTATCCCTGCCTTTCCCTGTTGACAGATGGGGACATTCTGCCCCCTCACGACACATCTCAAAGCATATTGGAAAGCCCGGTTCTGAGCGTCTCGCGCACACCTTGTTCCTCCATATGCAAGCGCAGAGTCTGGTTATACCCACCCGGCGTATTCAGTGCCTCTATGAGCGGTGCGCATGCGGTGGTCGACAGGTTCGATGCGATCAGCGTCCTCAGAAACGTCTCCGCCTGCGTCTTGTCCGACACGCGCTCCCCGAGCCAGTCCGCCGCATCTTCGACCATGCGCGCGACAGGGGACAACACCGCCTGTGCGCAAAGATAGGCCGTCATTTCCGCAGGGCTGCGGAGCGGGAAAATGCGATTGCGCTTGCCGAAAATCTCCGTGACCAGCGCGGTGTCGCCGTACATCATGATCGGTGTTCCGCCCTGCGCAATGCCGGGAAACGGCATCATGATCGCAACCGCGCGGGCCGGGCGCACCAGGGCGTCCACCTCTTCGAGCGAGGCTCCGGCAATGAAGGTGATCACTCTTTGCCCGTCGCGAAACCGCAAGGCGCCAAGGACGTCGCGCGCGACCCCGGCCACGAGGCCCAAAAACAGAACGTCGCTTGCATCCACCACGTCCTGATTGCTGGCGACCCGAACGTTGTCGTATCTCTCTGCAAGCGCGGCGGAGAGGCGCGGGCTTCGTTTCGAGACGGTTATCTCATGTCCGTCGTCCGCGATTCCCTGCACGGCCGCACTGGCGATCGTTCCACACCCAAGGACACCAAGACGCATCGCACACCTCCGCTTCGCTTTGTCCATTGCAGATATCGGGTATAATGACCGTGTTGCGGTTTCAACTGCGGAGTGGCAGTGGGGCGGAGTGCCGGAAGTCCCTCGGCGACAGGCCGGTGTGTTTGTGGAACGCGCGGCTGAAATAGGCCGCAGAGTGAAAGCCGAGTTTTTCGGCGATGGATTTCACCGGCAGGTCGGTTTCGCGCAGCATCCGGCGGGCTTCGAAATGCAGCCGGTCGGCGAGGATTGCCGAAGCCGAGCGGCCGCAGGCGATGTTGCAGGCGCGGGTCAGGTGCGTGGGGGTCACGCCGAGGGCTGCGGCGTAATGGCCGACCGAATGGCCCTCGCGCAGCTCGCTTTCCACAAGGGCTGTGAAAGCGGCGGCGAGGCGGCGGGAGGCGTCGGGGGCCATGTCGTAATCTGGCATCACCGACATCTGACGTTCGAGCCAGACGGCGATCATCCCGGCCTGAAGCGCCATGGCGCGGTCGCGGCCCGGCTGATGGCCTTCGATCTCGCGTTGCAGCGCTTCGATCAGACCTGTGATCTCGTTTTGCTGATGCACTTCGCGAAAGCGCATGTGCAGCGGCTCTTCGGGCAGGCCGAGGGTGACATCGTCGGGCAGGTGGACGCGGTAGCCCATGACCTGACCGACGGGCTCGAAGCCGTACATGGTGCGGGTCGGCAGGAACAGAAGGTTGTGCGGGCCGAAACCGCGGGTGACGCCGGAGACGGTGATCCGGCCCTGACCGCGGGTGAACCACAGAAGTGTCGGGCTGCGGTGGCTGCGCATCGCCTGCATGCGCCATTTCTCCGCCGTCGAAAGCGTGTTCGAACCGCGCCCCAGCGGCAGCACGCGATAGGCGGGCTGGGCGGGGATGTCGGGAATGTCCGGCGTGCGCAGCTTGCGCTTTTTCGGGGTCTCGGGGAGCGGGGATGCATCCGTCGTGACTTGTTCTGTGACTTTGGACATCTGCCCCAGAGGTGGGGTTTGGAAAATTTTTCTCGAAAAGCTCTCGGGCATGGCGCAGGATCGTGTTCGGTTTGTACAACTTGGCCGACCCTAGCGTCGCAGAAGGGGCTGTCAAAGAAAATCTTGTATTTTCAATGTGATATGTTTTTTTCTTGGGTTGCCCGCTAGCGCTGCTCAGGGCAGCGATATCTTGTGGTAGGCCTTCATGCGCGCTCTAAACCATGTACGCTGACGCTTGGCATATTGCCGGGTGGCGATGGTTGCGGCCTCTTTTGCCTCCGAAAGCGTCATCTCGCCCAAGAGATGCGCGATGAGTTCCGGCGCGCCGATGGCCTTGGCGGAGGGCAAAGCGGGGTCCCAGGAGGAGAGATTGGCGCGGGCCTCATCCAACGCGCCGTCGCGCAGCATGATTTCGAATCGCTGCGCAATGCGGGCGTTGAGCCAGTCGCGGTCGGCCTCCATCACGATGGGAAAGCAGGCGGACAGGGGCAGGGCGGGCGGCGGCGTGTCGGCCTGCCAGGCGGCCAGACCGCGGCCGGTGGCGCGCAAGACCTCCCAGGCGCGTTGCACCCGCATCGGGTTGAGCCGGTCGATCTTTTGCGCGGTTTCGGGGTCTTCGGCGTCCAATTCCGCCAGAAGCCCGGCATGACCGCCCTCGTCGAACCGCCGGGCGTCGGCGCCTGCGCGGATCTCTGCCGGGGTTTCCGGGATCTCGACCAGCCCTTCGGTGAGCGCTGCAAAATAAAGCCCCGTTCCGCCGACGATGATCGGACGTTGCGGACCGGACAGGTAGGGCGCGATGTCGCGCAGCCAGTGCCCGACGGAATACTGGGCGTCGCCCGCTACATGGCCATAGAGCGCATGCGGCGCTTTCGCTTCATCCTCAAGAGACGGGCGGGCGGTCAGAACGCGCCAGTTTTCAAACACTTGCAGCGCATCGGCATTGACGATGACACCGCCCTGCGCACAGGCGATCTCGAGCGCCAGCGCGGATTTTCCCGAGGCGGTCGGACCGGCGATCAGCACCGGCTGGTCGGGCGATATGTCGAACGGCAGGGTCATGTCTTCGCGGGTGGCATTGCACGGCGCATTTGTCCAGAGGCAAAAGGGGAAAATTATTGCGAAGGGCGCATTGATCCTGCCGGGATTTTCGACCATTTTGACGCCATCAACGACATCGAAAACCGGGGACATCTGATGAGCGACGCTGCGCTTGAGCCGGGCAAGGGCCACCCTGCCACGAAATATAAACGTGTGCTTCTGAAAATCTCGGGCGAGGCGCTCATGGGCGATCAGGGCTTCGGGCTGCATCCGCCGACCGTCGAACGCATCGCGCGCGAGGTGAAATCGGTGCACGATCTCGGGGTCGAGATCTGCATGGTGATCGGCGGCGGCAACATCTTCCGCGGGCTTCAGGGCTCGGCGCAGGGGATGGAGCGCACGACGGCGGATTACATGGGGATGCTGGCCACGGTGATGAACGCGCTGGGGATGCAGGCGGCTTTGGAAGCGCTCGGCATTCACACGCGGGTGATTTCGGCGATCACGATGAACGAGGTGGCGGAGCCTTACATTCGCCGCCGCGCCGTGCGTCACCTTGAGAAAAAGCGGATCTGCATTTTCGCGGCGGGCACCGGCAACCCGTATTTCACTACCGATACGGCGGCGACGCTGCGCGCCAATGAGATGGCCTGCGAGGCGATCTTCATGGGCAAGAACGGGGTGGACGGGGTCTATGACAAGGACCCGAAAACCAACCCGGATGCCAAGCGCTACGATCACGTCACCTATGACGAGGTGCTGCGCAAGAATCTCAAGGTGATGGATGCCTCGGCGATTGCGCTGGCGCGCGACAACAAACTGCCGCTGATCGTCTTCCCGCTCGATGCGCCGGGGGGCTTCTGCTCGATCCTGGCGGGCGAAGGCACCTATACATTGGTGAACTGATCCGGCTATAAGCACCGGCGATGCGCCTTTCTTCGGGGAGGCATTCGAGAGATAAGAAGGGGAACACCCATGTCTGAAGAGTTCGAACTCGACACCGCCGATCTGGCAAAACGGATGGATGGCGCAATTTCCAATCTGCGCACGGAATTCGCCTCGCTGCGCACGGGTCGCGCCTCTGGCTCGATGCTGGAACCGATCATGGTCGAATCCTACGGTCAGATGACCCCGATCAACCAGGTCGGCACGGTGAACGTGCCGGAGCCGCGCATGGTGACGATCAACGTCTGGGATAAGTCGATGGTCAACAAGGTCGAAAAAGCGATCCGCGAGAGCGGGCTCGGGATCAACCCGCAGCTCAATGGCACGATCATCATGCTGCCGATCCCGGAGCTGAACGAAGAGCGCCGCCGCGAACTGACCAAGGTCGCCGGTCAATATGCCGAACACGCCCGCGTCGCCGTGCGCAACGTGCGTCAGGACGGCATGCAGCAAATCAAGAAGAACAAGGACGGCATGTCCGACGACGACCAGAAATTCTGGGAATCCGAGGTGCAGGAGCTGACCGACAAGCATATCAAGCTGATCGACGAACATCTTGCCTCGAAGCAGGAAGAGATCATGCAGGTGTGATCCGCGTCGGGGCCGTGGCCCTGCGGGACGACCGATGCGATTGCGAAGCGCCCCGCCCGGGCGCTTCCGCTGTAGAGTAAAGTGAGATACGCGATGAGCGACCAGACGCCAAAGAACATGGGCGGGCCGAAACATGTCGCCGTCATCATGGACGGCAACGGTCGCTGGGCGCAGTCGCGGGGCAAACCGCGTCTCTTCGGCCACCATGCCGGGGCCAAACGGGTCAAGGAGATTGTCCGTGCCTGTCCCGATCTCGGCGTCGAGTACCTGACGATCTTCGCCTTTTCCACCGAGAACTGGAAACGCACCCAGACCGAGGTTTCGGGGCTGATGAATCTGTTTCGCCGCTATATCCAGAACGAGATGAAGGGCCTTGTGGCCGAGGGGGTGCGGGTGCGGTTCATCGGCGACCGGCTCAGGCTCGACAAGAAACTTCAGGCCCTGATGGACGATCTCGAAGCGGTCACGAAAGACAACACCAAGGTGCATCTCACCATTGCGATCAATTACGGCGGCCGCGACGAGGTGGCGCGTGCGGTCCGGGCGCTGGCCTGTGAGGTGTCGCGGGGCGAGCTGGACCCGGAGACCGTCGATGAGACCACACTGACCCGCTATCTCGACACCCGCGTGTTGCCGGACCCGGATCTTGTCATCCGCACCTCGGGCGAGGCGCGGATTTCGAACTTCCTTCTGTGGCAATCGGCCTATTCCGAATATGAGTTCATCGACACGCTCTGGCCGGATTTCACCGCCGATGTCTTTGCCCAATGCGTTTCGCGCTATGCGGGCCGGGATCGCCGCTTCGGGGGGGTGAAGTCATGAGCGCGGCGCCCAAACCCGGCAAATGGCGCGATCTGGCGCCGCGGCTTCTGTCCGCGGTGGTGATGGTCGCCGTGGGGCTGGGCGCGGTGTTGTCGGGGCATCTGGCCTTCACCGTTCTGGTGATCGCGGTCGGTTTGATCGGGCTTTGGGAGCTCTGGCGCATGGCGCGGATCAAACAGGCGGCAGGGGGCTTCGGTCCGGGAGACCAGCCGATGCTGGCGCTCTATCTGGTCGTGTTGCTTCTGGGCTGTCTCGGGCTCATCTCGCTTTCCGCGGAGGGCGGGCGGGTGCTTTTGCTCTATGCCATCGGGCTTGTGGTGGTGACAGACAGCCTTGGCTATCTTGTCGGCAAGACGCTGGGCGGTCCGAAATTCTGGCCGCGGATCAGTCCGAACAAGACCTGGTCGGGCATTCTTGGCGGCTGGGTCGGGGCGATGATCTTTGCCTATTACACGCACGCCTATATGCCGGAAGGTTTCGTGCGGCTGTGGTTCTTCGTCACCTCGGCCATGGTGCTGTCCTTCGCCTCGCAACTGGGCGATATGCTTGAAAGCGCGCTCAAGCGGCGCATGGGCGTCAAGGATAGCTCGCACATCATTCCCGGTCATGGCGGCGTGCTCGACCGGTTCGACGCGCTTTTGGCCGTGGGCGCGCTTTACGTCATTCTCGCGACGATTTTCGGCTGAGGCAGAGGCATGCGACGCATTTCGATTTTCGGGGCGACGGGCTCCATCGGGCAATCGACGATTGATCTGATCCGGCGCGACCGTGAGGCCTATGACGTGGTGGCGCTGACCGGTGGCGGCAATATCGCGCGTCTGGCGCAGGATGCCATAGATCTCGGGGCCAAGGTGGCCGTCACCGCCTATGAGGACCGGCTGCCGGAATTGCGCGCGGCGCTCTCGGGGACCGGGATCGAGGCGGCGGCGGGGGACGTGGCGCTGATCGAGGCGGCGGACCGTGAGGTCGACTGGTTCATGTCGGCCATCGTCGGCGCGGCGGGGCTGGCCCCCGGTTTGCACGCGCTGCGTCACGGCAAAACGCTGGCGCTGGCCAACAAGGAAAGCCTTGTGACCGCCGGGCCGTTGCTTATGGACACAGCGAAAGAGCAGGGTGCGCGCATCCTGCCGGTCGACAGCGAGCATTCGGCGGTGTTTCAGGGCCTCGTGGGCGAGAATCCGGCCGAAGTCGAGCGCGTGATCATCACCGCCTCCGGCGGGCCGTTCCGCGACTGGTCTCTGGAGCAGCTCAAGGGCGCAACGCTGGAGCAGGCCTGCAAGCACCCGTCCTGGGATATGGGGCAGCGGATCACGATTGATTCCGCCTCGATGTTCAATAAGGCACTCGAAATCATTGAGACCAAAGAATATTTCGGTTTCGCCCCGGAGCAAATTGAGGTTTTGGTGCATCCCGGTTCCTATGTGCATGCGCTGGTCGGGTTCCGCGACGGGGCGCTGATGGCGCATCTCGGCGCGCCGGATATGCGCCATGCCATCGGTTATGCGCTCCATTGGCCCGAGCGGCGCGACCTGCCGGTGGAACGGCTCGATCTGGCGAAAGTGGGCCAGTTGCGGTTCGAGGCCCCCGATGAGATCCGCTTCCCGGCGCTCAGACTGGCGCGCGAGGTGATGGCGACGGGCGGATTGGCGGGTGCGGTGTTCAATGCCGCGAAAGAGGCGGCTCTGGACCTTTTTATCGCCCGAAAGATCGGGTTTCCCGACATGGCGCGGCTTGTGGAGCGGGTGTTGACGGAAATGTCAGCCGGTGTGAGCCTTCGGGTTAACGCTCTGAGCTTGGAGACGATTTTAGAAGCCGATAAAGAGGCACGGGCACGGGTTTTCGACCTGAAAGCAGCCTGAGGGGAATTGGAGACTATGGATTTGAGCAGCCTGTTGAACAGTCTGGGCGGGGGCGCTTTCACGCTGGTGTTCTTCATCGTCGCCCTGTCGATCATCGTCACGGTGCATGAATACGGCCATTATATCGTCGGGCGCTGGTGCGGCATCAGGGCGGATGTGTTCTCGCTGGGATTCGGCAAACCGCTCTGGCAACGCACCGACAAGCGCGGCACGGTCTGGCAAATCGCCTCGTTGCCCTTTGGCGGTTATGTGAAATTCGCGGGCGACGCCAATGCCGCTTCCGCCCCCGATGCCCATGCCATCGAGGGGCTGAGCGCCGACGAGGCCCGCCACACCATGCCCGGCGCACCGTTGTGGGCGCGCACGCTCACCGTGGCGGCGGGGCCGGTGTTCAACTTCATCTTCTCTTTCCTCGTCTTCACCGCCTTCGTGCTGAGCATCGGCAAGGCCGCCGACACGCTTGTGATCGAAAAAGTGCAGCCGATGCCCACTGAGGTCGGGTTGCAATCCGGTGACGAAGTCCTCGCGATCGAAGGCATCAAAGTGCCCGCGCCGGAGGAAATGTCAGGCTTTCTTGACACGCTGCCGCGTGCGGCGCGGGTGTCCTACACCGTGCTGCGCGACGGGCAGGACGTGACGGTCGAAGGGCCTTACCCCTATCCGGTGATCGTTGCGGGCATTTCTCCGAAATCGGCGGCGCGCGATGCCGGGCTGAAGGCGGGCGACGTGATCACGGCGCTCGACGGCCAACCGGTCGAGACCTTCTGGGACCTCCAGGACTATGTCGGCAGCCATGACGGCGCGGCGATGACGCTCACGATCTGGCGTCCGACCGAGGCCGGGGGCGAGACATTCGAGACCACGCTGGAGCCGCGTCGCCGCGATGTTCCGGGTGCGGATGGCGGGTTCGAGACCCGCTGGCTGATCGGCATCACTGGCGGCATGCTGTTCACCGTGGGCTCCGAACCGGTGGGGATTGGCGAGGCCATGGCTGCGGGGATCGGTGCGGTTTGGCAGATCATCACCATGTCGCTGTCGGGGCTGGGGCATATGATCACCGGGGCGATTTCTGCCTGCAACATCTCGGGGCCGGTGGGCATCGCCGAGGTGGTGTCGACCTCGGCCTCCGACGGGGCGAGCAGTTTTTTGTGGACCGTTGCCATGTTGTCGACCGCGATCGGTCTGATGAACCTCTTCCCGATTCCGGTGCTCGATGGCGGGCATCTGGTATTCTACGCCTATGAGGCGGTGCGCGGCAAACCCCTGCCGGACCGGGCCGTCGGCGTGATGATGACCGTCGGCATGGTGGTGATCATGGGCTTCATGGTTCTGGGGCTCAGTTCGGATCTGTTCTGCAAGTGATCTGAACGCAGCCCTGTCTCTGCCTCCTGTTATTGCGCCCGGATCGGACTTGATCCGGGCGTAAGTTTTTTCTGCGAAAAGCTGCGAAACGGCAAAACGGTCCAAATCCTGCCACATTCGGCGCGTAAAGCAGGCGCAGGCGGGACGCTTCTCGGCGCCCCTCTTCGGCGTCGGGATGATCCGCGCCGTCTCGCGATTCAGTGGAAGCCAGACATGACCGCAATCCGCGCAAGCTACCGCAGCCTCAGCCAACTCGCCGATCTCAACTGGGACCGTCTGCTCTATGCCGCGACCATCGTCGTGGCGCTGGCGGCGGGATCGTTCTTCGGTCACCTGTTCCTCTGAACCGCTGTCGCGTCACAGTGCGGTCGGGCGGCGGAACCGCGCTGATTTTTCCCTGAAAACAAGATGAAGGGCTTTCGCTTTCGGCGAAGGCCTTTATGCTGTGGTCAAACCGGCGCGTTCCGTTTTGACAAGGGGCGGCAATCCCGGTACTCAGCTAGGGACTTGTGGGGAATTTCGAGAAAGCTGCCATGTTCGCATTCAATGATCGTCCGACCCGTGGGGCAACGCGTTTCGCGGCCCGCGCTTTTGCTCTGTCTTTCGCAGCTTTCGCTGTTACGTCCGTGTCTTACACGGCGTTTCCGATCCCGGCCGCGGCTCAGGCCTACCGATTCACCAATGTCTCCGTCGAGGGCGCGCAGCGGGTGTCGCCGGACACGATCCTGTCCTATGCGGGAATCGCCCGCGGTCAGGGCGTCTCTGGAGCCGAGCTGAACGACGCCTATCAGAAGGTGCTGGCCTCCGGCCTGTTCGAGACCGTCGAATTCATCCCGCGCGGTAATACGCTTGTGATCAAGGTGGTGGAATTCCCCGTGGTCTCCGCGATCTCCATCGAGGGCAACAAGAAAGTGTCCGACGACGCGCTGATGTCGGCCTTGCAAACGAAAGTCCGTCGGGTCTATTCGCCCGCCACCGTCGAGGCCGACGCCGCCGCGCTCACCGAGGCCTATGAGGTCAAGGGCCAGCTCGTCGCCACGGTGACGCCGAAGATCATTCGCCGCCCGGAAAACCGCGTCGATGTGGTGTTCGAGGTGACCGAGGGCAAGGGCGTCGAGATCGAGCGTCTGAGCTTTGTCGGCAACCGCAGCTATTCCGACAACCGGTTGCGCCGGGTGCTCGAGACCAAGCAGGCGGGATTTTTCCGCTTCATCGTCGGGCGCGACACCTATGCCGAGGACCGCGTCGAGTTCGACAAGCGGGTGTTGACCGATTTCTACACCTCGCGTGGCTATATCGATTTCCAGGTGCTGAACGTCGCCGCCGAGTTTTCCCGCGAGCGCAACGCCTATTTCATGACCTTCAACCTGCGTGAGGGCCAGAAATACGAGTTCGGCAAGATTTCCGTCGCCTCCGAGATCGCCGAGGCCGATGGCGCCGAATTCCTCAAGGTCAACAAGATCCGTGAAGGCCAGACCTATTCGCCGCTCGCCGTGGACAACACCATCGAACGGATGGAAACTCTGGCGACGGACAAGGGGATCGATTTCCTGCGTGTCTCGCCGCGGGTGACGCGCAACGAGCGGACCCAGACGTTGGACATCGAATTCGTGCTGGAGCGCGGGCCGCGGGTTTTCGTCGAGCGCATCGACATCGAGGGCAACGCCACCACGCTCGACCGGGTGGTGCGGCAGAAATTCAAGACCGTGGAGGGCGACCCGTTCAACCCGCGTGAAATTCGCGAGGCGGCGGACCGTATCCGGGCGCTGGGGTATTTCTCCAATGCCGACGTGAACACCCGTCAGGGCTCTGCCGAGGATCAGATGATCGTCGATGTGAACGTGACGGAGAAACCGACGGGGTCGTTCTCCTTCGGGGGCAACTATTCCGTTTCGGAAGGTGCCAACCTGATCGCGTCTTTCAGCGAGGCGAACTTCCTCGGGCGCGGGCAGCGCCTGTCCTTCAACCTGACCACCGATATCGAAGATGGCAGCCTCACCTTCAACTTCGTTGAACCGGCCTTTCTTGGCCGGGATGTGGCGTTCGGTATTTCTGCCGGGCTTGGGACCTCGCAACCCTCTTATGCCGAATATATCACCCGCCGCGCCTATGTGTCGCCGCGCCTGACCTTCCCGGTGTCGGAAAACGGGGCGCTGACGGTCAACTATCGGGGCGAGATTGCCGAGATCGTCGAGGACGAGGATTATACCGACGCGGGTTACACCTATCCGGTGCAGATCCAGAACGACATCGACGCCGGGCGTCTCACGACCCATTCCTTGGGCTATTCCTACAGCTACGACACCCGTCGCAGCGGGTTGAACCCGAATGCCGGGATGCTGTTCAAGTTCGGTCAGGACTTTGCCGGTCTGATCGGGGGCGATACGGATTACATCAAGACCTCGGCCGAGATCACCGGCGAGATGAAGGTCTGGCATGAAGAGGTGACGCTGCGGGCGACCTTCGAGGGCGGGGTGATCGACGCCGATGGCGACAGCCGGATCACCGACCGCTATTTCAACTCCTCCTCGGTCATCCGCGGTTTCGAACCGGGTGGCATCGGGCCGCGGTCGTCCAACAACGATCTGGCGCTTGGCGGCAATTATTATGCCGTGGCGCGTCTGGAGGCGAATTTCCCGCTCGGTCTGCCCGAGGAATACGGTCTCTCCGGGGGCCTGTTCTTTGACTATGGCTCTGTCTGGGGGCTGGATGACACGACGGATATCATCGCGGGCTCCGACGATCTGAACTGGCGCTCCGTGGTGGGGGCCTCGATCTTCTGGACCACGCCGATGGGGCCGTTGCGCTTCAACTTCACCAAGGCGCTCGACAAGGAAGAGTACGATCAGGAACAGAGCTTCGACCTGACCATTTCCTCGAGCTTCTGACGGGGGCTTGGGATGCGGCTTGCGGCGGTTCTGATCAGTGCCCTGTGCCTCGCTCCGGTGACGGCACAGGCGCAGGCGCAGGACGGCGCGACAGCGGTGTCGCCGGAGGCGGAGAAGGTCAGGACCAAGCTGGTCTTTCCGGTGCTGGTGTTCGATCGCTCTCGGGTCGTGGCCCAGAGCGTCTCTGGCGCGGCGCTTGAGGCCAAGGTCGAGGCCGCGCGCACCGAGCTTCTCGAGGAGAACAAGCGCATCGCCGATGAGCTTGAGGCCGAGGAGCAGGCGCTTGCCGACATTCGCAACAGTTTGAACCCGACGGAGTTCCGCAGCCGGGCGCAGGCCTTCGATGAAAAGGTCGTGGCGATCCGGGTCGAGCAGGACCACAAGGCGCAGGCGATCCAGACGCAATATGACGACGGACTGTCGGTGCTTGAAGAAGACATGAACACGGCGCTGACCGGCCTCGCGCGCGATTTCGGCGCGGTTCTGGTGTTCGAGCGCGGGCAGGTCTACCTGATGAGTGGGGCGATCGACGTCTCGGGGCTTCTGATCGAACGGCTCGACGCGGAGGCGGCAGAACCTTCGACCGAAGCGCCTGCGGCAACGGAGCCGGACTGAGGGCGCTTGTCAGCCCTTGCCGCGATTGTTACAGGATTGTGGGAAAATGCCATCCCGCCCGCTCAAGGGCCGCGTGCGGGCCGGACCGGGGACGGGTTCGCGGTGTGAGGACGGCCCTGAGACAAAGACGGCCCAGAGCCAAGCCGGGGACAAGACATGACCGAGACCACCAAACCGACCACAGCCGACATCGACCTGATCCAGCGCATCCTGCCGCATCGTTACCCGTTTCTGTTGGTGGACCGCGTGGTGGACATCGTCTGCCCGGAAAGCTGCACGGGCATCAAGAACGTGACCTATAACGAGCCGCATTTTCAGGGCCATTTCCCCGGCGAACCGGTGATGCCCGGCGTGACCATCGTCGAGGCCATGGCACAAACCGCGGCGGTGATGGTCGGCGTCCATATGGATTTGGCCGACAAGGTGTTCAACGTCTATTTCATGAACATCGACGGCGTGAAATTCCGCCGCAAAGTGGTTCCCGGCGATCAGCTCAAGATGCATGTCACGGTGAAACGCGGCGGTGGCAAGGTCTGGAAATTCGACGGCCGCGCCGAGGTCGATGGCGAACTGGCCTGTCAGGCCGAGTTCACCGCGATGATGGACCTGACGCCGAAATCCTGAGGGCAAGACGATGAGCATGATCGACCCGAGCGCCAAAATTCACCCGTCTTCGGTGATCGAAGAGGGCGCCGTCATCGGCGCGGGCTGCGAGATCGGCCCGTTCTGCCTTGTCGGGCCGAAGGTGCGCCTGCACGACCGGGTCACGCTCAAATCCCATGTCGTCGTCACCGGCGACACCGAGATCGGTGAGGACACCACGGTGTTCCAATTCGCCTCCATCGGCGAGATCCCGCAGGATCTCAAGTTCAAGGGCGAAGAGACGAAACTGGTCATCGGCAAACGCAACCGCATCCGCGAATACGTCACGATGAACACCGGCACCGAGGGCGGTGGCGGCGTGACGCGCGTCGGCGATGACGGGCTGTTCATGTCCTCCTGCCACGTCGCCCATGACGCGCAGATCGGCGATCGGGTGATCCTTGTGAACTCGGTTGCGGTCGCGGGTCATTGCCATATCGAGGACGATGTGATCATCGGCGGGCTGTCGGGCATCCACCAATGGGTGCGGATCGGGCAGGGCGCCATCGTCGGCGCGCTCTCCATGGTCACGGCAGACGTGCTGCCGCATGCGCTGGTGCAGGGGCCGCGCGCCGAGTTGGATGGGCTGAACCTCGTGGGTCTCAAACGCAAAGGCGTCGACCGCGACGACATCAACCAGCTTCGCGCGGCGTTTCAGATGCTGAAACAGGGCGAAGGTTCGTTCAAGGACCGCGCCCAGCGTCTGACGGAAGATTTCGACAGCGATTACGTCGCGCGCATGGTGGCCTTCGTCATGGGCGAGAGCGACCGTGGCTTCCTGACCCCGAAGTGAGGCCTGCATGACCCGAACCGCGATCATCGCCGGATCGGGCGTGTTGCCCCGGCTTTTGGCCGAGGCGCTCAATCATCCGGTCTATGTCACGCTCGACGAGACCGCGGTGCCCGCGGGGATCGACCATGTCACCGCCCGGATCGAGAAACTCGGGCGGTTGTTCAAGGATCTGAAGGCGCAGGACGTGGGGGCCGTGGTCTTTGCGGGCGCGATGGCGCGGCCCAAGGTCAATCCGATGAAATTGGATCACCACGCTTTTCGCCTCGCCCGCAAACTCGGCAAGGGCGACGACGCGCTCCTGCGCGAGGTTCTGGCGCTGTTCGAGGATCAGGGCTTTCTGATCCGGGCTGCGACGGAGATTTGCCCCGATCTTTTGCTTGCGCCCGACACGCTTTGGGGCCGCAAACCGTCGCGCGAAGACCTCGACGACGCGGCGCGCGCGCAGGCGGTGCTCGACGCCCTGTCGCCTCTCGACGTGGGCCAGGGCGCGGTCTGTGCAGGCGGTCAGATGTTGGGGATCGAGACGGTGCAGGGCACGGATGCGATGCTGTCTTTCGTGGGCGCAACACCCGAACGGTTGCGCCGTGCCAAGGGTGTTTTCGTCAAGGCGCCGAAACGCGGGCAGGATCTGCGCATCGACATGCCGACGATCGGCATCGAGACGGTGGAGAAAGTGATTTCCGCCGGGATCGGGGGCATCGTGGTGCCGGCCGGGCGGGTGATCGTCCTTGAACAAGAGCGCGTCAAGGCGCGCATCAAGGAGGCGGGGCTGTTCCTGAAAGCGCAATGAAACGAAGCCAGAAAGAAGACGGCGCGAAAAACCGGGACAATGTCGCCGACAGGTTCGCGGGCCAAAAGGTCAAGGTTTTCGTCGTTGCGGGCGAGGCCTCGGGCGACAAGTTGGGGGCGGCGGCGATGGCCGGGCTCAAATCGCTGGTCGATGTCGAGTTTCGCGGCGTCGGTGGCGTGCGCATGGCGGAGGAGGGGCTTTCGAGCCAGTTTCCCATGTCCGAGCTGTCGCTCATGGGCATCGCGGAAATCCTGCCGAAATATTTCCACCTGAAACGCCGCATCCGCGAGGTCGCCCGCGCCATTCTCGACTGGCAGCCCGATGTGGTGCTGACCATCGACAGCCCGGATTTCTGCCTGCGCGTCGCCGATCTGGTGAAGGCCGAAAGCGACATTCGGATTTGTCACTATGTGGCGCCCACCGTTTGGGCCTGGCGGCCCGAGCGCGCCGCGAAGATGGCGAAACGGGTGGATCAGGTGCTGGCGCTTTTTCCGTTTGAGCCGCCCTATTTCGAAAAAGAGGGTCTCCGGTGCGATTTCGTCGGTCACCCGGTGGTGACCGAGGAGCTGGCGAGCTTCGATGCGGTGATGACCTTTCGGGACACTTACGACCTGATCAACAAACCCATCGTCCTGATCCTGCCCGGGTCGCGCAAAGGCGAGGTCAGCCGCCTCGCGCCGATCTTTGGTGAGGCTCTCGGGATTTTTGCCAGGACCCACCCCGATGCGGGCTATTGGCTGGCCGTCGCGCCGGGGCTTGAGGATCATGTGCGCGAGGCGATCAAGGATTGGCCCGTCGAGGTCGAATTGTTCACCGACCCGCTGAGCAAGACTGTCGCCTTCCGGGGCGTGGATGTGGCGCTGGCGGCGTCGGGCACGGTGTCTTTGGAACTGGCGGCCAATGACACGGCGATGGTGATCGCGTATCGGATGAACTGGCTGACCGAACAGATCGTCAAACGCAAGCTCCTGGTCGACACGGTGACTTTGGTGAATCTCGTCTCCGAGACCCGTGTGGTGCCGGAATTCCTTGGTCCGAACTGTGTGCCGCAAAAAATCGCCGCGAGCCTGTCGCATGTGGTCAACACGCTGGGCCACGATCAGCGCGCGGCCATGAAGCTCACCATGAAGCGGCTCGGGCGCGGGCAGGACGCGCCGGGGCTGCGGGCGGCGCGGGCGGTGCTCGAAGGCATTGCCGAGGCCAAAGCCGCGGAGTGAGTATTTTCACAGCAAAGGAAACGTGGAACGCGCGCGCGTCAGGCGGCGCTGCGCCAGCGTTCGAGATGCGGGATGTGGCGGGTTTTGAGCCAGACCATCAGCGGGATGGTGCCGTGTCCGCGCAGTTTTTCGGCGCAGAGATCCTGCATGTCATGGACGGTCATCTCGGGATCGACGAATTGACCATCGAGGTAGCAGAACGAGCAGAAATGGTCGGATCTTGTGCCGTCGATGTTGCGCCCGCCGCCCAAGGGGTCTTGGGACAAAGGCATGCCGCAGCTTTGGCAGAATTTCATCGGGGATGTCATGGCGCAGCCCTCCATTGCAACCATGAGGAGAAGGCTAAGGCGACTCATCGCGGCGATTCTTTGCGCTCGGTCAATTCGAGGCGTAGTGTGATCGCCGGAGGTGTGCGATGGGTCGAGCCGTTTTCTATGTTGTTTTGATGTTTTGTGCCCTGTCGGTACAGGCCGATGACCTGACGGTCGGGGATTTGGTCGCGGAGACCGCCCGTGGGGCGGAGATTTATGCCGAGAAATGTGCGCGATGTCATGGCGTGGCGCTGGAAATGGTCCTCGCGCCGGAGGATGCGCCACGAGTCGCGGCGTTTCTGGCCAGCCACAAGACGCGCTTCGATCAGGATCGCACCGATCAGGACAATGCCGATCTGGCCGCCTATCTCATAAGCCTGTCTCCCACTCAGCGCGAGTGATCAGCGGATTTGCGCTTCGATCTCTTTGGTGCGTGCGCGGGTCAGTTCGACCCGGCACGACCGGATTGCGATCCCCGTGCCGGAGCCGCCGCCAAAGCCCGCGCCGACAGAGTCGCATTGCGCATCGCGGTAGGTTAGCCACGCGGTTTGCGACGCTTCCAGAGCGGGCAGGGCAACGTCGCGCCCGGTGATCTCATCGAGCTCCTGCGCGGAGCTGCGGGCAAAGCCCAGCATGATCTCCATCGCCGCGTTCGCCTTTTCCTCGGTCTCGGCCACACAATCGGCGATTTCGACCTGCGACCCGAGGCCGATAGAGCATTCCGTCGACGGATCGGCGAAAGCCGCCACCGGCAGAAGGGCGATCAAAGCGAGGCGTTTCATCTCAGCGTCCTTTCCAGATCCAGCCGCCGCCATAGATGCGCGGGCTTTCGGGATCATAGAACACACAGGCCTGCCCTGGCGAGACGCCTTCTTCGGCGACGGCCAGTTCGACCTCTGCTTCGGTCTCCGAGATCGGGCGCATGATGGCCTCGCGTGGCGGGCGGGTCGAGCGCACCTTGACGTCCAGAACCCATTCCTTGCGCGACATAAACGGTTCATCGCCCAGCCAGTTGATCTCTCGCACCGGAATGGTCCGGGTCGCCAGCATGTCTTTCGGGCCGACAACCACCTGCCGGTTGTCGACATCGAGTTTCACCACATAAAGCGGATCGGCAAGCCCGCCGATGCCAAGCCCGCGGCGCTGGCCGATCGTATAGTGAATGACGCCCTTATGGGTGCCCAGCACATTGCCGTTCTGGTCGACGATCTCGCCGGGTTCTGCCGCACCGGGGCGCAGTTTCTCGATCACCTGCGCGTAATTGCCATTCGGGACGAAACAGATGTCCTGACTGTCGGGCTTGTCCGCGACCGACAGGCCATATTTGGCCGCCAGCGCCCGCGTCGCATCCTTCGACGGCAGATGCCCAAGCGGGAAGCGCAGATAGGAGAGTTGCTCCGGCGTGGTCGAGAACAGGAAATAGCTCTGATCGCGGTTCGGGTCCGCCGCCGAATGCAGCTCCGGCCCGTTTTCGCCCATCACGCGTTGGATATAATGCCCGGTCGCCATGCAATCGGCATCGAGATCCTTGGCCGTGTTCAACAGATCCTTGAACTTTACGCGTTCGTTGCAGCGGATGCAGGGCACGGGTGTGGCCCCCGCCAGATAGCTGTCGGCGAATTCGTCGATCACGGCATCCTGAAAGATGTTCTCGTAATCGAGCACATAATGCGGGAAGCCCATCTCTTCGGCGACGCGCCGCGCATCGTGAATGTCACGCCCCGCACAACACGCGCCCTTCTTGGCCAGGGCCGCGCCGTGGTCATAGAGCTGCAATGTCACCCCCACCACGTCATAGCCTTCTTCGGCCAATTGCGCCGCCACGACGGACGAGTCTACGCCCCCCGACATGGCCACGACCACGCGGGTGTCCTTGGGGGGCTTGGCAAAGCCCAAAGAGTTCAGCGGGTGTGCGCCGTCGTCAAACATGAACAAATCCTTTCGGGAACTGCCCCGCTATATAAGAAAATTCGAGCTATTCTCAAGTCCCGGCTTCACCCCCCATTAAGAGGATTGCGGCACAAAGGCTGTGCAATTCAAGATGAGGGTGAGCGTTATGTATCTCAAGAAAGTCGATGGCCCCCGTGCGGTGACCCTTCCCGATGGGTCGATCATGACCCGTGCCGACCTGCCGCCGAAGGACACCCGCCGCTGGGTCGCCTCGCGCAAGGCCGCCGTGGTGAAGGGCGTCGTCTTCGGACTGATTCCCGTCACCGAGGCGTTGAAAATGTACGGATTGTCCGAAGAGGAGTTCAATTCGTGGAAAAATGCGATCACGGAACATGGCGAAGCGGCGTTAAAAGCCACCTCTGTGCAGAAATATAGACAACCTTGAGTTGAAATCCGAAAAAGGTTAAATCTGGTAACGTGTAGTTAACCATTTTTAGCCATCTTCCTAACAAGCGAACGCAACAAGAACGTCATTGGAAGAAAAACGGAGAGCCAAGGTTATGCGTATTTTGCTGGTCGAAGACGATCCCACCACCTCGAAAAGCATCGAATTGATGCTGTCGCACGCCAACCTCAACGTCTACACGACGGACCTTGGCGAAGAGGGGATCGATCTCGCGAAACTTTATGATTACGATTTGATCCTTCTCGATCTCGGTCTGCCCGATATGAACGGCCATGAGGTGCTGCGGCAATTGCGCCTCGCGCGCGTCGACACGCCGATCCTGATCCTGTCGGGGGCCGACGATACCGAAAACAAGATCAAGGGCTTCGGCTTCGGTGCCGACGATTACCTGACCAAGCCGTTTCACCGCGAGGAACTGGTCGCCCGCATTCACGCCATCATTCGCCGCTCGAAAGGCCATTCGCAATCGGTGATCCGCACCGGCAAGATCGAGGTCAATCTCGATGCGAAAACCGTGTCTGTCGGCGGCAAGCCGGTGCATCTGACCGGCAAGGAATATCAGATGCTCGAACTCTTGTCGCTGCGCAAGGGCACGACACTGACCAAGGAAATGTTCCTCAACCATCTCTATGGCGGCATGGACGAACCCGAGCTCAAGATCATCGACGTGTTCATCTGCAAGCTGCGCAAGAAACTTGCCAACGCCACCGACGGCGCGAATTACATCGAGACCGTCTGGGGCCGTGGCTATGTGCTGCGCGATCCGGAACCCGGCAGCGGCCATGGCGACGAACAGATGGCGATCGGGGCCTGAGCCTCTTTGAAGACTGCGTGCCCGGCGATTTCTGCGTCGCCGGTTTGTAACTCGTCGAGACGTTTTCTCCCCTTCTTGGATATCAGACTGGACCTCCCCGCGCCCCTCTCCTAAATCAGAGAGAGGCATCTGCGGGGAGGTATTTTCATGGCTGACGATCTGGCACAGGAAAAATCCGTTGCGACAAAAGCCAGCTCTGCGCTGAGCGTGGAAGAGGCGCGTGCGGAGCTTGCGCGGCTCGCGGATCTTTTGGCCGGGGCCAACACGGCCTATCATACGGACGATGCGCCGGTGATGTCGGATGCCGATTACGATGCGCTCAAGCGCCGAAATGCCGAAATCGAATCCCGTTTTCCCGAGCTGAAACGCGCAGACAGCCCGACCGAACAGGTCGGAGCCGCGCCCTCCGAAGGCTTTGGCAAAATCACCCATGCCGTGCGGATGATGTCGCTCGCGAATGCGTTCGACGACGAGGATGTGGCGGAATTCGACCGCTCCGTGCGCAAATATCTCGGCGCTCCCGGGGAAATCGCCTATACCGCCGAGCCGAAAATCGACGGGCTGTCGCTCTCTTTGCGCTACGAGCAGGGCAAACTCGTCTCGGCCGCCACTCGCGGCGATGGCGAGGTCGGCGAGAATGTCACCGCCAATGCCCGCACCATCGCCGACATTCCGCAGGAGCTGACCGGTGCGCCCGAGATTCTCCCCGAGATTCTCGAAGTGCGCGGCGAGGTCTACATGTCGCATGCCGATTTCGAGGCGCTGAACGCCCGCCATGCCGAGCGCGGTGGCAAGACCTTCGCCAATCCGCGCAACGCCGCCGCCGGGTCCCTGCGCCAGCTCGATGCCGAAATCACCCGGGCGCGGCCTCTGAAATTCTTCGCCTATGCCTGGGGAGAACATTCCGAACCGCTTGCCGATACTCAGATGGGCGCGATTCACCGCCTCACCGCACTGGGGTTTCAGACCAACCCGTTGACCAAGCGCTTCACCGACCTCTCAGAGCTGATCGCGCATTATCACGAGATCGAGGCGCAGCGCGCCACGCTCGGCTATGACATCGACGGGGTGGTCTACAAGGTCGACCGGCTCGACCTGCAACACCGTCTCGGGTTTCGCTCCACCACGCCGCGTTGGGCAATTGCGCATAAATTCCCGGCGGAACTCGCCTGGACCCGGTTGGAGGCCATCGACATTCAGGTCGGTCGCACCGGGGCGCTGTCTCCGGTGGCGCGTCTGACCCCGGTGACCGTCGGCGGTGTCGTCGTCTCGAATGCCACGCTGCACAATGAGGATTACATCAAGGGTCTCGATAGCAAGGGCGAAGAGATCCGCGGCGGCAAGGACATTCGCGTCGGCGATTGGGTGCAGGTCTACCGCGCCGGTGACGTGATCCCGAAGGTCGCCGACGTCGATCTTGCCCGACGCAAGTCCGACGCGTTGCCATACGCTTTTCCGACAACCTGTCCCGAGTGTGGATCGGATGCGCTCCGCGAAGAGGGCGACGCGGTGCGGCGTTGCACCGGCGGGTTGATTTGTCCCGCACAAGCCGTTGAAAAGCTGAAACATCTCGTCTCGCGCGGCGCGTTCGACATCGAAGGTCTTGGTGCGAAACAGGTGGAGCAGTTCTACAAAGACGGTTGGGTGAAAGAACCCGCCGATATCTTTGAACTCAAAGCAAAATTCGGCCCCGGAAACCTGTCTCAACTGAAGAACCGCGAAGGCTGGGGCGAGAAATCCGCCCTCAACCTCTTCGACGCCATCGACGCCCGCCGCGACATTCCGCTCGCCAGGCTGATCTTCGGTCTGGGCATCCGGCACGTTGGAGAAAGTTCTGCAAACCTTCTTGCAACCCATTATGGAAATTGGGAAAATTTCGAGGCTGCGATGAAATCCGCCACCGTCTGGACCGGTGCGGAATGGGACGATCTGCTGTCGATCGACGGTGTGGGCGAGGTCATGGCGACCTCGGTGATCACCACCTTCCACCAAGAGGCCGAACGCGCCTCCATCGACCGTCTGGTCGCGCATCTGCGGCCCATCGAGGCGGAAAAACCGCAAAATGACAGTCCGGTCAGCGGCAAAACCGTGGTTTTCACAGGCACGCTCGAAAAAATGACCCGCGCCGAAGCCAAGGCCCGCGCCGAGGCGCTTGGCGCGAAGGTTGCAGGCTCGGTCTCGGCAAAAACCGATCTGGTGGTGGCCGGTCCCGGGGCGGGATCGAAAGAAAAGAAAGCCCGCGAGTTGGGCATTGAACTCTTGGACGAAGACGGCTGGCTTGCGCTGATCGGGGACGCATGAGTTCGGGGCGGCCGGATATCCTGTTTCCGCTGTTCGCGGGTCTCGAAACCCTCGCGGGTGTCGGACCTAAAACCGCGAAGCTCTTGCCCGCGCTTGGGATCGAACGCCCGCGCGATCTGCTGTTCACCCTGCCCAACGCGGTGGTCGACCGGCGACGGCGCGACAGCCTGCGCGAGGTTGTCCCCGGCGACATTGCGACGGTCGAGGTCACGGTGTTGCGCCACCAGCCGCCGAGCCGCAAGGGGCTGCCGTATCGGGTGCTCGTCGAGGACCGGGAGTTGGCGTTTCAGGTGGTGTTCTTTCGCGGTGCGCCGAAATGGATCGAGGCGCAATTGCCGGTGGGCGAGCGGCGGCTGATCTCCGGCAAGGTCGAGATGTACGATGGCCAGTTCCAGATGCCGCATCCCGATCACATCCTGCCGCCCGAGGAGGCGGGGGAGTTGCCGGGGTTCGAACCGGTCTACCCGCTGACGGCGGGCGTGACGCAGAAAACCATGGCCAAAGCCAGTGCGGCGGCCTTGGAGCGGGTGCCGGAACTGGCGGAATGGATCGACCCGGCGCTGAAAGCGCGCGAAGGCTGGCCGGATTTCGACGTGGCGCTGGATCAGGCGCACCGGCCCCTGTCGCAAAGCGAGATCGCGCCAACCAGTGCGGCGCGGCAACGCTTGGCCTATGACGAATTGTTCGCGCATCAGGTGACGCTGGCTCTGGCCCGGGCGCAGGTGCGGCGCGGCAAGGGGCGGGCGAATGAGGGCAACGGCGCGCTTCGGGGGAAGGTTTTGTCTGCGCTGCCGTATCGTCCGACCGGGGCGCAGGCGCGCGCGATGGAGGAAATCGCCGCCGATATGGCGGGGCCGCAGCGGATGAACCGGCTGTTGATGGGCGATGTCGGATCCGGCAAGACGCTTGTGGCGTTGATGGCCCTGCTGGTCGCGGTGGAGGCGGGCGGGCAAGGTGTCATGATGGCGCCGACGGAAATCCTTGCGCGTCAGCACCTTGAGGGGTTGCGCCCGATGGCGGAGGCGGCGGGTGTGGTGCTTGAGCTGTTGACCGGGCGGGACAAGGGGCGCGCGCGTGAAGAGAAACTTGCCGCACTCCGGCGTGGCGATATTCACATTCTGGTCGGCACCCACGCGGTGTTTCAGGAGGATGTGGAATTTCACGATCTGCGCCTGTCGATCATCGATGAACAACACCGGTTCGGCGTGGCGCAACGGCTGGCGCTGTCGCAAAAGGGTCAGGCGGTGGATGTGCTGGTGATGACCGCAACGCCGATCCCGCGCTCGCTGTCGCTGGCGCAATATGGCGATATGGATGTGTCGGTTCTGGACGAAAAACCGCCCGGACGGACGCCGATCAAGACCGCGCTGAGTTCCGTCGAGCGGATGGACGAGGTGATCGCCCATCTCCGGGGCGCGATTGCGCAGGGGCGGCAGGCCTATTGGGTCTGTCCGCTGGTCGAGGAAAGCGAAGTGGTCGATATGATGGCCGCCGAGGAGCGGTTCAAAGCCCTGCGCGCGGCCTTTGGCGAGGACCATGTCGGGATCGTGCATGGTCAGATGGCCTCAGAAGACAAGGACCGGACCATGGCGGCGTTCGCCGCCGGGCGTCTGGCGGTTTTGGTGGCGACGACGGTGATCGAGGTGGGGGTCAACGTGCCCAATGCCTCGATCATGGTGATCGAACGGGCGGAGCATTTCGGGCTGGCGCAGCTGCACCAGTTGCGCGGTCGGGTCGGGCGGGGCGATGTCGCTTCGACCTGTTTGCTGATGTACAAACCGCCGCTTGGCGAAAGCGGTCGGCGGCGTTTGGAGCTTTTGCGCGAGACGGAAGACGGGTTTCGCATTGCCGAGGAAGATCTTGCGATGCGTGGGGCGGGTGATGTCCTCGGCACGGCGCAATCCGGCCTGCCGCGGTTTCGTGTGGCCGATCTGGAGCGGCAATCGGCGCTGATGGCATTGGCGCAATCGGATGCGCGCAAGCTTTTGCATGACGATCCGAAACTTGCGACCGACCGCGGTGCGGCAGTGCGTGTTCTTTTGTGGCTCATGGGTAAGGATGAGGCGATCCGTTTGATTTCAGTGGGTTAGTCGGAATTCACATCGTGTAATTCCATTTTGTTCGCAAATGTTCTCAAAAAGTTCTTTACAGACTTCGGGCAATATGAGAACAAATTGGCAACAAGTCATTAACCATGATGCCGAGGATGCCATGATCAACGACCTGAAATCCGTAGTCGCCCGTTCGCAAGCCACGCTGTTCGAAGATATGCTCGGTGCGGTGGCCTTGCTTGTCATCCTCATGGGGGGCTTGTCCTTGCCAGCGTTGCTTTGATCGCTGCCGATCGAGACGCCTCGTGCCATTTCTATTCTGCCTGAGATCTGACCCCGACCCGCATCCGGCTTTCTGCTGATACTCACCTGTTCCCGTCAGCGGTGCACCTCATCCCACCGACCGTTTTGCGGAGCTCAGATCCGACTGCCGCCGCCTTCGTTCCTAAGTGCGGCGGTTTCTTTTGTTCAGAACGTGTAGGCGAGGCGCAGCCCGCCCCAATGTTGCCCGTCGGCGAAGATCGGGGCGGAGACGTCTTTCATCATGACGAATTTTCCGCCGCCCATGTCGCGGCGATAGACCTGCAACAGGAAGGGCTCGGTGTTGCGCCCGGCTTTGAGACCGACGCGGTCGTTAAAGATACGACGGTTGCGTGAATTGGCGGCGTTCCATGCCGAGTCCTTGCCCTGTGGTTGCGAGAATTTCTTGTTATGAGTCGGCAGATAGCCGTTCGGGTCGATCGCGGCGCAGAACACGACCTTTGGATCGATCGACAGCATCGCCTCCTGAACCTCCGGCAGAGCGTCATCGGCGAATTGTGTGAAACGCGCCATATGCTGTGCCGGATTGGTGCCGGCGAGCGGCGTATAGCTGCGGTCGAACAGATCGGCGTGCGAAATCCGGCCGGAGGCGAGGGCGTCGGTGAAGAGGGCGGAGATCTCTGCCGCCGCCTGACGGGTCTTGTCGATGAAGAACCGGTCTTCACTGGCGCCGCCGAGGGCCACGGCGGTCTGGAAGATGGTTTCCGAAGTGTCGACCAGCTTTTCGACACGCGTGTTGGCGATATGGATACCCTCCGCCGTATCGTGTGCGATGGTGCCGATCGTATCGAAGGCGGGTTGGAATTTCTCCACCGCGTCCTGCACTTTCTCAGCCTGATGGGCCATGGTTCGGGTGGCGGAATGGGTCTGGCGGACCCCATCGGCGATACCGGTCAGGGCGTGATCCGCCTCGGTCGCATTGGCAATGACATGAGAGGCATCCGTGGACACGGTCCCCGCCTCGTCGCGCAGTTTCCCGACCCAGGTCGACAGGGTGGAGATGTTTTCCTCGATCGCGCCCGCGGCCCGCGCGGTTTTCTGCGACAATTCGTTGATCGCCTCCGCCACGACGCCGAAACCGCGACCGCTGTCTCCGGCGCGCGCCGCCTCAATCTTGGCGTTGATGGCGAGGATGTTCACCTGACGGGCGATGTCGGCGATATGGGCATTGTTGGCCTCGACCGCCTCGAGCGATTTCGCGACGCGTTCCATGCGTTCGGCCAGTTCCTGTACCCACGCGGCGACGCTTTGCGATTTCTGACCGCTTTCACGCACGAAGGCCACGGACCCCTCGACCTTTTCAAGAGTCTGATCGGTGATCCCGGTGACGGAGGCCAAAGCGCTGCGCACCGCACCATTGGCTGTCATCACGTCGGATGCGGCGGCCTGCGCCTCGCTCAGAGTGCGGATCTGGTCTTGCGATTGGCGGTCGACCGTATCGAGGAAACCCGCGATATCGACCACTTCGAAACCGAGACGGCCCGCGTAATCGGCGAGCTTCGTCATGCGCTGATCTGCGGGTTGGGCCCCGTCAAACTCGGGATTTGGAATCATGAACACCTCCGGATTGCTCCGGATCATGGCGCATGGGTCTTACGCTTCGGTTAAGTCAGTCCGGATTTTTGGAGAGGTTTTCCAGCGTTTCGAAGCCGCGACAGGTGGCGGTGAGCGCCAGAAGGATGGAACCGTGACGGTTTTTGAAGTCGCGGGCGGGAAGGAGGGCCTCGAACCCCTCGAAGGGGGCGGAGGGCACAGGGCCGTTTCCCTTGAGAAAGGCCGAAAGCTCGTCGCGCGCCCGGATCAGTTCGGCCTCTGTGCGGCCGATGACGTGCCGCCCGAGCACGGAGGCTGCCGCCTGACCCAGGGCACAGGCTTTCACGTCCTGAGCAAACCGGGTGACGCGTCCGTCTTTGACATCCATATCGACGGTCACGGTCGAGCCACACAAGGGCGCGCGCTCCTTGATCGAGACCATCGGTGCGTCGAGCCGCCCGGTCAGCGGGATCGCCGCCGCAAGCGCCAGAAGCGTGCCGGAATAGAGTTGCGCGAGTTCGGTCGAGGATTGTGCGGACATGGTTTGCCTTTCGGGATCGGGTTTCATAGATAGGGCAAACGTTCCCGCTTGGAAAGGACAGGCCCATGTGCAGCGCTACGTGCAGCGACGAGAGATTTGGCGCATTCGATGCCGCTCAGTTGACATACGACGACAAGGGGCTGATCCCGGCCATCGCACAGGACCATGCGACGGGCGAGGTCTTGATGATGGCGTGGATGAACGAGGCTTCGGTGCGCAAGACACTGGAGACCGGCAAAGTGACCTATTGGTCGCGCTCGCGTCAGGCGTTCTGGGTCAAGGGCGAGACCTCCGGCCACCTGCAAACGCTGGTGGATTTCCGCTTTGACTGCGACATGGATTGCATTCTCGTCCTGGTCGATCAGGCGGGGCCTGCCTGCCATACCAACCGGCGCTCGTGTTTCTACCGTTCGGTGCAGAACGGTGAGGCGGTCGAGTTGATGAAACCGATGATGTGAGTATTTTTGCCATCAGAAAGCCCATACAGGTTTTCTGATGGTCCAAATACTCATAGCCCGATCAAAGCCTTCACATCCTCGGGGGCAAGGCCCTCTTCGCGGAATTTCGAGATCGCCTTGGCGTCCGTCCGTTTGGCAAGCCGTTTGCCGTCTTCGTCGCGGATCAGAGGGTGGTGGTGATAGGCAATCTCCGGCAGATCCAGAAGCGCCTGCAACAGCCGGTGAATTTGCGTTGCTTCCATGAGGTCGGCACCACGCACGGCTTCGGTGATGCCTTGGGCCGCGTCGTCGATCACCACGGAGAGGTGATAGGCGGCGGTGCCGAGGTCTTTGCGGGCCAGAACGATGTCGCCGATGCCGTGGATGAGGTGAGCGGCGTTGAGGCGATGCGTGCCGGTCTCATAGGGGCCGGTTTCCTGCCATGAGAAACGACTTACATCTCTCAGATATTCAATGGATTTTTTCATATCGAGGCGGATCGCATCGCCGGGCTGGAAAGAGGCCATGGTGCGGCTGCGACAGGTGCCGGGGTAGATCACCCCATCGGGGCCCATGGGGGCGCCTTCCTGCGGGGCCGACAGCGCGTTCATCACATCGCGGCGGGTACAGGAGCAGGGATAGATCAGGCCGATTTCATCGAGCCTTTTCAACGCACTTGCGTAAATGTCTTCGCGTGCCGTGATGTGCAGGACCGGCTCCGGCCAAGAGATCCCGAGCCATCGGAGATCGGCGTAGATCAGCGCCTCCCATTCCGGGCGGCAGCGGCTTGTGTCGCCATCCTCGATGCGCAGGAGAAAACGACCGTTTTGCTCCCGTGCACGGGTGTAAGCGGTGAGCGCGGAAAAGGCGTGACCCAGATGCAGAGGCCCTGTGGGGCTTGGGGCAAACCGGGTCACGTAGGGCATCAGGATTGCCCCTCAAGCCATTGGCTGAACTCTTCTTTTGCGCGATCCGTGTAGCCCTTGTAGCGCTCTTTTCGGCCTTTGCGGCCGCCGCGCAAGCCATCCAGCGGCGGGAAGAGGCCGAAGTTGACGTTCATCGGCTGGAAGGTCTTGGCCTCCGCGCCGCCGGTGATGTGGTTCACGAGCGCGCCCATGGCGGTGGTGAAGGGCGGTGGCGGAAGATCGCGGCCCAGCAGCTCGGCAGCGGCCATGCGACCGGCCAGAAGCCCCATGGCGGCGCTTTCGACATAGCCCTCGACGCCTGTCACCTGACCGGCAAAACGGATGTTGGGCCGGGATTTCAGGCGCATCTGATCGTCCAGGAGCGTCGGCGAATTGAGGAAGGTGTTGCGGTGGATGCCGCCCAGACGGGCAAAGGAGGCGTTCTCCAGACCAGGGATCATTTTGAACACCTCAGTCTGCGCGCCGTATTTCATTTTTGTCTGAAATCCCACAATGTTATAGAGCGTTCCTAACGCATTGTCGCGACGCAGTTGCACCACGGCATAGGCCTTGTCTTCGGGCTTATGCGCATTGGTCAGGCCGATGGGCTTCATCGGACCGTGGCGGAGCGTCTCGCGGCCGCGTTCGGCCATGACCTCGATCGGCAGGCAGCCGTCGAAATATTTCGCGGTCTCGCCTTCGTGGAACTCGGTTTTATCCGCCGCCAAAAGCGCGTCGATGAAGGTCTCGTATTGATCCTTGGTCATCGGGCAGTTGAGATAGGCTTTCTGCTCTTCCTCGGTCTCGCCCTTGTCGTAACGGGATTGCAGCCAGGCGACGTCCATATTGACGCTCTCGGCGTAGACGATGGGGGCGATGGCATCGAAAAACGCCAGACGATCGGCGCCGGTCTCTTCGGCAATAGCTTCGCCAAGTGCGGGCGAAGTCAGCGGGCCGGTCGCGAAAATCCACATGCCATCGGAGGGCAGCTCGGTGATCTCGCCATATTGAACGGAGATGTTCGGATGCGCCATCAGTGTTTCGGTGACGTGATCGGCGAAGGCGTCGCGGTCGACCGCCAAAGCGCCGCCTGCGGGCAGCTTGTGCTTGTCCGCCGTGGCCATGATCAAGCCATTGGCGGCGCGCATTTCCCAATGCAGCAAGCCCACGGCATTCTGTTCGTCATCGTCCGAGCGGAAGGAGTTGGAACAGACCATCTCGCCGAATTTGCCGCTTTGATGCGCAAAGGTTTCGACCTCGGGCCGCATTTCATGCAGCACGACCTTGATGCCGAGATTGGCGGCCTGCCATGCGGCCTCGGACCCGGCCATGCCGCCGCCGACGATGTGAAGTGTGTGTTCTGTCATGACGTCCTGCACCATTTTAGGATGGGGCTTAGTCGTGATGGCCCGGCATGGCAAGGCCGTGTCCTGCGATCAGCCGTGTGCGGGGGCGGTTTGAAGCGGAACTTCGCGATAATCCCGGTTGGTTTTGCCGGTGATCCTCTCGATCCGCCGGTCGAAATTGCCTTTGGCGGCGGGCCAGGGCCTGTCCTCCACCATACCGGCTTGGGCCAGCGCACGACCGAGTTGCGGGATGTCCAGCAGGCTGATGGATTTCGAACTGCGCACCGGTCCCTCGGTAATGTCCCATTCCCGGGTCACGGTGTTCAGCACCTGCGGGGTGATCTCGCAGAAGCTCCTGAGTTGTGCCGCAATCATGTTCGCCGCCAACATGTCGGAGCGCCGGACGATCACCGCCGCGGACTGGGCCTTGTGGCCGACGAAGCCGTAGAGATGCAGGGCCGATCCTTCGATGCTGACGATGTTCTTGGCGGCCTTGTAGCGCGCGACCTGTGTGGCGATGTCGTGTTTCTCCGGAAAAAACTCCTCATAGCCCGCGTTGCGCAGGTTTTCGGACAGGGCATCTTCACCGAGTGCCGCGCCCGCACGCAGGGACAGGCCTTGGCGCGAGATGTAAAGGTTTTCCGGCCCTTCCGGCGCGACCTCCGGCAGGAAATTCCGGTGGATGTAGTCGCGAAATTCCGGTGCGCCTTCGCCAAGCTCGTCGATGCCGAAGCCCTGGGTCGGGACGATCAATTCGTCGACAATGAGCGGTTCGGAGACGATCCGGATCGGAACCGACAGGTTCAGGGCATCGAACATGGCGGATTGAAAGGCTTGCAGTTCTTGCGGTGCGTTGGGGCGTCGCGACAGGAACAGGATCGAGTCCACCGCCGCGTCCAGATGGTCCAGCGCCCAGAGACGGGAAAGCGTTTCACAGAGAAAATGCCCGAAATGATGGTTCATCTGGCCGCCGTAGAGATGTCTGCCCGGCAGGCGTTTGTCCGGGGTTTCCCGCAGATTTTTGGTGCCGAGCAGATAGTCCTCGCCGCGCTTGATGTTGGCGGCCGCGCAAAACGCCCCGGTCTTGTCGAAAACACCGGCCATGTGCCGAAAGGCCCCCTCGCGCAGGGGCGGGACGATCCGCGCCTCTGTCAGGTGTGTCTGGGTTACATTCAGCATTTGGTCATAGGCGCTCATCGGGGTCGTCTTTCTGCTTCGGCTTTGCCTCAGTTGTAGGCATTCCTCATGAAAAGTCCCGCGGAATTCAAACGCTCGGCGGCATATTCGCAGGATTGACGCACCATTGCCGCAGGGCCCTTGCGTGGTCTGGCTCGGGGGCGGAGGATATGTGTTTCGCGCGCATGTCTCGTGCCTTGGAACAGAGTTTCGAGGCTTGGGCATGTGGTGTGACCATGGAGCGAAAAATACACCGGGTTGCGTAGGGTCACCCCGGAAAGCGCGTTTATCGTACGTACAGATCGCTCTATATCTTCTGGATATTGTCTTATTTTTTCTATTTCCGGTTTTTGAGTGAAATGCGCCGAAAGCGCTCTTTGCTGTGATCTGTACATGAGTTCCCGCCGTTTGAGGGAGGGCAGCATGCAACAAAATAAGGAAGAGGAAGAGCGGAATGGATCGTTGGGACGACCTGAAATTCCTGTTGGCGATCGAACGGCATGGCACCATGGCGGCTGCGGCGCGCGCGCTTGGCACCAATCCGGCGACGGTGTCGCGGCGGATGGAGCGCATGGCGGACGAGCTGGGCATGAATCCGGTGATCAAGACGCCTGCGGGCTGGGGAACGAACCCGGAGGTGCAGGGGTTGATCGAGGCCTCCGACCGGTTTCACGAAGAGGTCGAGCGGGAAAAGAACCGTTTGCGTTTCAAGCACGGGTTGCAGAGTGCGGAAATCCGGGTGGCCTGTTCGCCTCTGATCTCCGGGCATATCCTGATTCCGGCGCTGGCGGAATGCGCCGCCGAGATGGAGAACATCCAGCTCAGCTTTCACAACCGGGCGATGATCGAGACCCTGTCCGGCAATGACGTGATCATCTCCGTGGTGCGCCCGCGCGCAGGGCGGCTGATTTCGCGCAAGATCGGGACGATCACGGTTCAGGTTTTCGCGCCGGATCGTGATCCTGAGATCCGCGACTGGGTCGGGCTTGGGGCGGATGTTCGTGAGTTCGAGCCGATGATCCGCGCGGAGCGGTATTTCGGCCAGCCGCCGCGTATTCATGTCGATACGTTCGATCACGTGCTGCTGGTGATGCGTGCGACGAGGCTTGCGGGGCTGCTTCCCAGGGCTTCCGGCCTGGATCTGCCGGGCTTTGTGGCGGTGGCGGAGACCGCCGAGGCCTGCGATCTCTACATGAGCTATCACGAAAGCCGTCGCGGCGACCCGGCGATTACGCAGGTCACCCGGTTCATTGCACAGAGCGTCGCGCAGTCCATCTATACCCGAGCGGGTGAGGGGCTGACCGGCCTCTGTTGAAAGCGGGCGGTCGTGACGAGATGCACACGCATAGATTGTTGCAATTGCGCAATGTGCAAATCTAAGATGGCCGCCCGGTGTTTTTTTGTGCGTAGATCAAGAAAAAGACAAGAGACGCACGAGGCACTCATGATCACGATCTCCTCACGGACAGGGTTCGCTTGCGACGGGATACGTTTGGGCTGCCGCCTGTCTCTTGGCGCGGCACTTTTGATGCATCCGGTGTCAGAGAGTTTGGGCTGGGCGAATGGGCTGCGCGCGCATGCGGGCGGCTTGGCCGGTGGGGTTCGGGAAATGCCTGCGGTGTTTCTGCAACTCAGCGATATTCGCAACATGGTGGTCGGCAGCCTGTTTTTCCTGATCGCGATCTGGCTGACCTTCGGTATCCGCACCCGTGTCATGGCAGCGCTGGGGGCGGCCCTGGTGCTGGCGTTTCACTTTGCCGTCGCCCATGAGCCGTTGCGTCTGGATCAGACAGCCCTGTTGACGCTGTTCACTGTCATAATGGCCATGCCGTTGATCGTCTGGGGCGGTGGACGGTTTTCGCTCTGGCGCGGGGGCTGGGGCAATCTGCTCTGATCCCTGCGCGTTCCGTTTTATGTAGCGCGATGCCGGGCGCGTCGGGGCGCCGGGGCTGTCGGGAGAGTGACAAGAGAAAAGGCCCGCCCCCGAGGGGAGCGGACCTTTTGTGAGCTATGAAGATCGGTTTGGATCAGAAGCCCAGAGCCAGACTCGGGCCGTAAATCGGATCGTAGAGGTCGAGACCTACGGAGTTCAGAACCGGGCTGCGGGCTTTGTCGAACAGGTCGCTGACGCGATCGGTTACGCGGGCACGATCGCCACCCATTTCGAAGGACAGTTTCAGCGAGAACAGGTCCATATCGCTGACGTCGCCATAGGTGGTATCATAGCCAGCCTCAACCGTGATGCGATCGTTAACCGCATAGGTCCCGGCGATGCCGTAGTAGCCGGTGTCGAACAGATTGTGGTTGCCGGTCAGCACATTGGCTTTCACACCGAAATTCCCGAACTGATAGGTGCCGGCAAAGCTGGAAACGCCGTGGTCGATCCCGTCTTCGGAGAAGGTCGTGGCGGCGGTCAGGCCGAACGCGTCGACGTCGAAGTCATAACCGAGCGAGTAGAGGCTGAAATCGCTGTCGAGGGAGACATAGGAGCCGAACACGGTGGAAGCGCCGAAGTCGTAGTAACCGTTCAGGTTGTAGGTTTCGAAATCTTCACCGTCGACGGTGGTGTATTCGAGCGCCACGCCGAAGGCATTGCCGATATAGTCGACGCCAAGGCCATAGGTATATTCGGTGTCGCCCGAGTTGAAGTCGTAGGCGCCGAGTTTCACATAGCCGGTGAAGCCGGGGGCGAATTCGTAGCCTGCGGTGCCGTTCAGCGTGTAGGCGTCGTCGCCATCGTAATCAATCGCCTTGGCGGTCCCGGTGAAGGCAAACTTGTTGACGATATAGTCGATATCGCCTTGCAGGCGGACCACATCGGTGTCGTCGTTATTGTAATAGGAAAGCTCGGCGGAACCATAGGTCATCTCGCCAGCTTGGGCTGCGCCGGTCAGCGCAACGGTGGCGCCGACGATCGCGATCAGGGAAGTTTTCATCATAACGGAGGTCCTCATATACAGTATGACTGCGTTGCTGGGGACTATATGCCGAGTTGGCTCCGAGCGGGAGGTGGAACGGCGAAGATATTCGCCTTGTGACATTTTGGTAATATGCACGAAAATGTGACGATAACGGATTATTCTGTGTATTTTTAAATCACTATGGAAAATCAACGCGATTTATCAGCCTTGGACGCAGTCATCTGCGCTGCGATGGATTCCAGAGCTGCAGCCTGACGCTCCGCCGCGACCACGCCGCGCTCCTGTAGGACAATGGATTTGGCCTGATTTTCGGCGATCTGTGCATTGACGCGCGGCACGCGGCGGCCACGAAACATCATCACGGCAAACATCAGGATCAAAAGGGCAAACAGCAGGATCAGAAGGGTTTCGTAATGCATGTCATGGCCTTTCAGGTCATCTGTCGGGAAATGGATTTAACAATGAATTCACACTGAAAAAGGCCCGCGCTTGGCGGGCCTTTCCGGTTCAGTTTCAGGATGCCGAGCTTTCGTCGTCCTCGTCGCTTTCCGCGATCCAGGCGACGGAGACGACCTCTTCGCCTTTGCCGGTGTCGAACACCTTGACGCCGCCGGCGCCGCGCGAGCGGAAGGAGATGCCGTTGACCGGGCAGCGGATCGACTGGCCTTTCGAGGTGGCGAGCATGATCTGATCGTCGAGGCCAACCGGGAAGGAGGCGAGAAGATCGCCGGTTTTCGCCGAGAGCTTGAACGCGCCCACGCCCTGGCCGCCACGGCCACGCACCGGGTAATCGTGCGAGGAGGTCAGTTTGCCGAGGCCCGCTTTGGTGATCGTCACCAAAAGCTCTTCGGCGGCTTGCATTTGCTCGAAACGCTCCTGCGTGATCGCGCCTTCGACGGCCTCTTCCTCGTCATCGCCCGCATCGGTCTCATCGGCCCCGGCCATCTGGCGGCGCATTTTGAGATAGGCGGCGCGCTCGGACGGATCGGCCTCGAAATGCTTGATCACCGACATGGAGACGACCTCGTCGCCCTCGTTCACAAGCCGGATGCCGCGCACACCTGTCGAGCTGCGCGAGTTGAACACACGCACATCGGGGACCGGGAAGCGGATCGCCCGACCGCCGGAGGTGACCAGCATGACGTCGTCGTTTTCGTCGCAAATCCGGGCGTTGATCAGGCGGGTGCCTTCCTCTTCGCCTTCGAATTTCATCGCGATCTTGCCGTTCGACTTCACATTGGTGAAATCCGACAGACGGTTGCGGCGCACCGAGCCTTTCGAGGTGGCGAACACGATCTGGAGATCGTCCCAGTCTTTCTCGTCGCGATCGATCGGCAGGATGGCGGCAATCGAGACGCCCTGCGGGATCGGCAGGATCTGCAAGAGCGGCTTGCCCTTGGCGGTCCGGCCCCCTTGCGGCAGACGCCATGTCTTCATCTTATAGGCCATGCCATCGTCGGTGAAGACCAGAAGCTGGGTGTGGGTGTTCGCCACGAACAGCGTCGTGATCACATCCTCATCCTTGGTCGCCATGCCCGAGAGGCCCTTGCCGCCGCGTTTCTGCGCGCGGTAATCGGCCAGAGGCGTGCGTTTCGCCCAACCGGATTGGGTCACGGTGACAACCATGTCTTCTTTTTCGATCAGATCCTCGTCGTCCATATCCCCGGACCAGTCGGCGATCTCGGTGCGGCGGGGCACGGCGAAAAGCTCTTTGACCTCAATGAGTTCGTTCGAGATGATCTCCATGATCCGCTCGCGGGAAGCGAGGATGGCAAGGTAATCCTTGATCTTGGCAGCCAGCTCGACCAACTCGTCGGTGACTTCTTTGACGCCGATCTGGGTGAGGCGTTGCAGGCGCAGGTCGAGAATGGCGCGGGCCTGAACCTCGGAGAGGTTATAGGTGCCGTCGTCGTTCATTTTGTGCAGCGGATCGTCGATCAGGCGGATGTAATCGGCGATCTCATGGGCGGGCCAGCGGCGCGTCATGAGTTTTTCGCGCGCTTCGGCCGCATCGGCCGACGAGCGAATGGTCGCGACCACCTCGTCGACGTTGGACACAGCCACCGCGAGACCACAGAGGATATGGGCGCGGTCGCGGGCCTTGCGCAGCTCAAACGCGGTGCGGCGCGCGACCACTTCTTCGCGGAAGATGATGAAATTCTCAAGGAAGGCGCGCAGCGTCAGTTGCTCGGGCCGGCCACCATTGAGCGCCAGCATGTTGCAGCCGAAAGAGGTCTGCATCGGCGTGAAACGGAAGAGCTGGTTGAGCACGACCTCGGCGGTCGCGTCGCGCTTCAGCTCGACCACCACGCGCACGCCGTTGCGGTCGCTCTCGTCCTGCACATGGGCGATGCCTTCGATCCGCTTGTCGCGCACGCATTCGGCGATTTTCTCGATCATCGAGGCCTTGTTGACCTGATAAGGGATCTCGTCGACGACAATGGCGTAGCGGTCTTTGCGGATCTCTTCGACACGGGTTTTCGACCGGATCACAACGGAGCCGCGGCCTTCGAGATAGGCTTTGCGTGCGCCGGAGCGACCGAGGATCATGCCGCCCGTCGGGAAATCCGGGGCAGGGACGATCTCCATCAGCCGCTCGGAGGAAATGTCCGGGTTCTCGATCAGCGCCAGCGTCGCGTCGACCACTTCGCCAAGGTTGTGCGGCGGAATGTTCGTCGCCATCCCGACCGCGATCCCGCCCGCGCCGTTCACCAGCATGTTCGGGAAGCGCGCCGGGAGCACGGTGGGCTCTTTGTCCTTGCCATCGTAGTTCAGCTCGAAATCGACCGTGTCCTTGTCGATATCGGCGAGCAAATAGGCGGCAGGCTTGTCCATCCGCACTTCGGTATAGCGCATGGCCGCGGCGGCATCGCCGTCCATCGAGCCAAAGTTGCCCTGACCGTCGAGAAGCGGCAGCGACATGGAAAAATCCTGCGCCATACGGACGAGGGCGTCATAGATCGCCGAGTCGCCATGCGGGTGATATTTCCCCATCGTGTCGCCCACGGCGCGCGCCGATTTGCGGTAGGGTTTGTCATGGGTGTTGCCCGCCTCGTTCATCGCGAAGAGGATACGGCGGTGCACCGGTTTCAACCCGTCGCGCAGATCGGGGATCGCACGGGACACGATCACGCTCATCGCGTAATCGAGGTACGAAGTCTTCATCTCCTGAGTGATGGAAATCTTCGGTCCACCCCAAGCCATCGGCTCGCGGCGCTTTTCCTCACCATTTTCTGGCGTGTTTTCAGGGGTTTCGGGTGTGTCGCTCACGTTGTCCGCCTGTCATTTTGTGTTGCGGGATCAGGTCCCGTATCTCGTTGTATGACACTCTACCCCATACCGGATATGGGGTGCAATGGCGGATGCGCCTCACCGTCCATGGATCGGTGGCAGCCAGGGAGGGTGAGTGACAACATACTGTTTTTACGATGTTTTCATTGACAGTTAACCGTTTTCCGTCAGGATTTTTATAGGGAGGTTCACAACAAGGCCAAAATGGCCAGACCAACAGGAGACATGCACATGCCGCAGATGCGGGCACACGAGATGAGCGACACGGAAATGATGCTGTCGGGCTACGGGCTGACGCTGGCGGAGTTCACCTACCGGATGCCGGATTATCAAAGCGTGCTGAACACGTTTTCATGGCAGCTCTTCGATCTGCCCCCGGATTACCCGAAGCTCTTCAAATTCATCGAGTTCTGGCAGGAAAATATCGACGGCCCGCTGCACCATGTGCGCTTTACCCATCGCAAGCTGATCGCGCCGGGCGAATGGCGCAATTGCGTGGGCGAATTCCGCGTGCATTGAGGGCGGAGAGGGGATCAGAAGCGCTTCAAAAGCCGTTTGAGCGGCGTTGTCGCATCGCCGGTTTGCGCGGCTTTCGACACTTCGTGAAACCGCGCCTTCAGGGCTTCGGCCCGCGCATCGGCCAGAGCGCCGCCAACCCGCTTGCGCCCGCGACGGGCGGTGGGGAAGGGAATGACCTTTTTCGGTGGCTGTAGCTTGCTCATGGAGCAAAGATGGGGTCTTTCGCCGCCGATCTCAAGAGGTCATTTGGCTTTCCGCCAGGCGACGAACCAGAGCCCCGCAAAAATCAGCGAGAACACGAAGTTCCAGCCCGCCATGGTGATGCCGAGGCCCCAAGTGTCCCAGACGATCTCATCGCAGAGCACCAGTTTCGCAGCCCCCGCAGTGGGCAGCAAATCCATGCCCGACAGGCCCGAAAGCGCGTCTGACGCGCCGGTGCAGGAGGTCGGACCCGGCCACCATTTCTGTTCGACCCCTGCGTGGTAGAGGCCGAGACCTGCGGAAACGAGCATGGTCAGACCGCCCAGGAAGCTCAGCAGGCGGGATTTCGTCATCACGAAAATCACCCCGATGGCAATGGCGATGGCATGCGGCCAGCGCTGCCAGAGGCACATTTCACAGGGCGCATAGCCAAGGGATTGAAAGACGAAGGCGCCACCGAGGATGGCAAGAGAACCGAGGGTGGCCGCCAGTGCGGGTTGCAGCGGGGCGAAATTGGAGTCGGGCTTGGTCATAAGTATTTCACGGCGTAGAAGCCGCCCAGAAAGAGCAGGATGAGGATCGTGAAAACGAGGCCGAGGCGGCGTTCGATAAAGTCGCGGATCGGATCGCCGAATTTCCACAGAAGTGCTGCCACCACGAAGAACCGGATGGCGCGGGCGGTGATCGAAGCGACGATGAAGATCGGCAACGAGAGATGCGTAACGCCGGAGAGAATGGTAATGACCTTGTAGGGGAAGGGCGTCACCCCCGCGATCAGCACGGCCCATGCGCCGTAATCGTTATATTTCGCAGCGAATTCGTCGAAATAGGCGTCTTTGCCATAGAATTCGAGCACCGGCTTGCCGATGGTCTCAAACGCACCGAAGCCGATCCAATAGCCGAGCATGCCGCCCAGAACGGAGGCCACCGTGGCGATGCCCGCGATCTTGAACGCCTCGCGCGGGCGGGCGACGATCAGCGGGATCATCAGGATATCCGGCGGGATCGGGAACACCGAACTTTCGATGAAGGCGACAAAGGCCAGTGCCCAAAGCGCATGCGGGCTTTCCGCAAGCGACATGGTCCAAGAATAAAGCCGTCTGAGCATCTGCGGTGGTTGTCCGTTGCGTTGGTTCGGCCTCTTTAGGCCCCATTCGCCGCACCGGGTCAAGCATCAGTACGCCTGATCGGGGCTTGTCCGGCGCGGGGCTGACAGTATTGTGAGATCAAAGTGATGCGTTCGAAAGGGTGAGCGATGAAATGGCAGGGGCGGCGCGGCTCGCGCAACATCGAGGATCGGCGCCGGAGCGGATCGGGTGCGGCCGTGGGCGGCGTCGGGGGGATCGGTCTTCTGGCGATCATCGCGATTGGCTATTTCCTCGGCATTGACGTGACGCCGCTCTTGGAGGGCGCGCAGAGCATTTCCACCGGCCAAGCCACGGAAATCACCGCCGCCGACGAGCGCGCGGCACAGTTTGTCTCGGTCACGCTGGCCGATACGGAAGAGATCTGGACCGAGGTGTTCGCCGATCAACTGGGCGGCGAATATGTTCCGCCGATCCTTGTCCTTTATAAAGGTGTGACGCAAAGCCCCTGCGGCTCGGCTTCGGGCGCGACCGGGCCGTTCTATTGCCCGTCGGACCAGAAGGTCTATCTCGACACGGATTTCTTCACCACGATGGAGCGGCAACTGGGCGCGGGCGGAGATTTTGCCGAGGCCTATGTGGTCGCCCATGAGGTGGCGCACCATGTGCAAAACGAGCTGGGCATCCTCGGGCAGGCCAATGCCTATCGCGCCAAGGCCTCCGAGACGGAGAGCAACGCGGTCTCTGTGATGATCGAGCTTCAGGCCGATTGTTTCTCCGGCATCTGGGCGAAACTGGCGGATGAGAAATTCGGCTCCGTCGAGCATGGCGATATTCGCGAGGCGCTCAATGCGGCGAAGCAGATCGGCGACGATACGCTGCAAAAGAACGCGGGCCGCATTCCGCAGCCGCACACCTTCACCCATGGCACCTCCGAGCAACGTCAGCGCTGGTTCGCGATGGGGTACAAGACCGGCGAGCTGAACGCCTGCGACACGTTTTCAGCAGATCGGCTCTGATTGCGTCGGGTCGGAAATTTTTCTCACGCTGGTGCGATGATCCCTCTGGACCTCGCCCCAAGCCTCGGCTAAACGCCTTTTACTGCGCCCTTCGGGGCGATCTGCCCGTGTGGTGGAATTGGTAGACACAGGGGATTCAAAATCCCCCGGCTTTGCGGCCTTGCCGGTTCGAGTCCGGCCACGGGTACCAATGAAATCAAGGAGCTATCCACCAAGCTCCTGATCTGTGAAGGGTGTGTGTGAAAGTTGCTCACACACCTTACTCACACTTTCCCGTTTCATTCCGCTTTTGTTCTGATTGATGATTTGGGTCAGAGGTTCAGTAGAAGGACGGAGAGTCGACTTTCGCTGCATGCAGGACGGACGACAGTGATGTGCAGGAAGTGCACATATATCTGCCCGTCATTCGAAATAAAGATAGCTCTTCAGACCAAAAGAAAACGCCCCTTTGATAGGTGCAGACGTTTATCCATGGCCTATGCCTTGTGCTAAGGTTGATCCGCACTCAGTGTTGCAAATGGGACCTTTCGCGGAGACTTTGAAGCAGCGCTATACGGCACGTTGGCAATATAGAACTGGGCGTTCTTCTCTTCCAGAAGTCCTGCAATGCCCATAGATGAAAGAAGCGCTTTTGCTTCATGATCATTCTGAACTTCCATCAAAACAACAGCACCAGACAAATCGATTCCCAACCCAGCAAGTGGGGGCTCAACTTGCCATTCTGGGCGAACTAACGCCAAATTGCCTGTGTAAAAATAGTTGCTCCCCAAAATGGTCACCTGCTGTATCGGCGGTATGTTTTGTTCAATGGAACGGGCGAGAATTTCCATATCCAAGGCATTCCCCGTCGTTCCGGTCAGTCTATTGGCGGCCATAGCGATAAGCGTCAAAAATCCAAGTGAAGCAGACAAAAGTAAGATTATGGATTGTGAACGCATACTGGATTTTTCCATCCCCCAGATGAACAAAGCTATGCTAACCGGTATGTATGAAGGAAGAAGCCAGCGCGCCTGAAAGGACTGGGTATTCAATAGTGACGCCAAAAGGCCTGCAAACAAGATTCCTAATAGGCCAGCACCCAACAGCCATTTCGTCAACATAACCGCATTGTCCGACCGAACTTGGATGCGTCGATCAAGCAGAAATTTGCTCGATATCACGAAAACGGGCAACATGAGAGCCAGAATGCTCTGCTCTACAAAAGCATAGAGCCCGGCAAGCTTGTTCGGTATCTCAGAGTGTAGCTTGTGATTGGAAGCAAGAGTAAGTTCTGGATTTGTGAATGACCAATAGTATGGAATGGCGAGAAGAGATGCTGCAACAATGCCAGACACCCAAAGCTCTCGTCGATATAGAGCTTGCCGATAATCTTTTATCCATAGGGCGCTCAGGCCCAGTGTGATCGGAAATATCCAGAAATTATATTTACTTAGACCTCCTGCGGCAATCACGGCCCCCAGTGCAAACCAGTGCCATCTCCGTGGTTCGTCAATGATCCTAAGCATTACATTCAAGCAAATGGCAATTGATGCCAGCAGCGCGATGCTGTGCGTGCCTGCGCGCTGACTTTCCCAGAGAATGTTGGGGAGTAGGAAAGTACCTAAAGACGCAAAGACTGCCAATCTGTCAGACAAAATTCGCTTCAATCCATCAAACAGTGCAATATAGAATATTGCTAAGAAAAAGTTTTTGACAAAAGCCAACGCGAAGGCGTTTGTGCCGAAAAGTGAATGACCAGCCACTGAACTTTCATCCAGCTACGATTTGAGCCCGGTTGATATTTACGCCATCCGGCGCGGGTTGAGCAATCGCCCGACGCGCGGAGCTTTCATCTCGCGCAGCGGGGCGGGCGATTGCGGTGGTCAGTGTCTGCGCGTAGTCAGCCGGGGTCTGGTAATCCAAAGCTGAATGCGGGCGTTCGGTGTTGTAGTCGGTGGCCCAGGTCGAGATCACGACGCGGGCATGAGCCAGGTTGCGGAACATGGTCTCATTGAGCAGCTCGTCGCGCATCCGCCCGTTGAAGCTCTCCACGAAACCATTCTGCATCGGTTTGCCGGGTGCGATGTAGTGCCATTCGATCCGGTGCTCGGAACACCACCGCAGGATGGCGTTAGAGGTCAGTTCCGTGCCGTTGTCGCTCACAATCATTCCGGGTTTTCCACGGCGTTCGATTAGGGCCGAGAGTTCACGGGCAACACGCCGCCCCGAGATGGAGGTATCCGGGATCGCGGCGAGACACTCACGGGTGACGTCGTCGACCACGTTGAACACCCGGAAGCGCTGTCCATTCGCGAATTGGTCGTGAACGAAATCCAGCGACCAGCGCGCATTGGGGCGGACCTCGACCAGGATCGGGGCCCGTGTTCCCACGGCTTTGCGCCGTGCCCGCCGCTTGCGCACTGTCAGTCCCTCCTCGCGGTAGAGCCGATAGATCCGATTGATGCCGGAAGGCTCGCCCTCGCGGCGCAACAGCACGAAGAGCCGCCGGTAGCCGAACCGACGTCGCTCATTGGCCAACTCGCGCAGCCTGCCACGTAGCACAGTGTCAGGCACACGCTGCGATCGGTAGCGAACCATCTTGCGATCGGCTCCGGCTATCCGGCACGCCCGCCGTTCCGACAGCCCGAACCGGGCCTTCAGATGCGCGACCGCCTCGCGCTTCACGGCAGGCGTCACCACTTTTTTGAAACCAGCTCTTTCATCGCGGCGAGGTCCAGCATCTGCTCGGCAAGCAGCTTCTTCAACTTCGCGTTCTCATCTTCGAGCGCTTTCAGCCGCTTGGCCTCCGACACTGTCATGCCGCCGAACTTGGCTTTCCAGTTATAGAAAGTGCCCTCCGACATGCCGTGCTTGCGGCACAGGTCTGCGCACTTCGCCCCTGCCTCATGCTCCGTCAGGATACCGATGATCTGTTCGTCCGTAAATCTCGTTCGTTTCATTGTCCGTCCTCATGTTGGGTCGGACTCTAATCGATGGTGGAGGAAAAATCCCGTGGCAGGTCACAGATGGAGTGCCCCCATTCGGTGCTCCAGTTTGATTGTTAGTGCATCGTGGTTCTTGGGTCCATCGGGACGAGGCTTTCCGGGGCGGGTGGACGGTATCCCAAGGCGCTATGGGGCCTGATGGTGTTGTAATGGATGCGCCATTGTTCGATCAGTATCCGCGCTTCTCTGAGCGAATAGAAGATTTCACCGTTGAGCAATTCCTCCCGGAAACGGGAGTTGAAGCTTTCGCAGTAGCCGTTTTCCCATGGCGATCCTGGCTCAATACAGGCGGTTTTGGCGCCGACAGCTGAGATCCACTCCCGGACCTTCCTGGCAATGAAATCCGGACCATTATCGCTGCGAATATATTCCGGTGGTCCACGCAAGATGAACAGGTCTGTCAGAGCATCCAGAACATCGGATGGGGGGCAGGACGCGAGTGTCGGCAATGCCTTTACGCTCAACGCTGGCGGCGTCAAACCGACCTCGCGCGGCGAAGTGCGGCTGACCTCGGCGGACCCGGAAGATCAGATCGTGCTCGATCCCAATGTTCTGGCGACGCAATACGATGTCGACACGCTGGTCACTTGTGTGAAGATGATCCGCGAGATGGCGGAACAACCGGCGCTCTCCGACTGGATCGCCCGCGAAATCTATCCCGGCCCGGAGGCTCAAACCGACGAAGAACTGGCGGAGTATGCCCGCTCGGCGGTGATGAGCTATCACCACCAATGCGGCACTTGTAAAATGGGTGTGGACGAGATGGCCGTGGTGGACCCGAGCCTCAAGGTGCACGGGATCGAGGGGCTGCGCGTGGTCGATGCGTCCATCATGCCCTTTGTCACCACCGGCAACACCAACGCGCCGACCATCATGATCGCGGAGAAAGCCGCAGATCTGATCAAGAGCGCTTCCTGATCCGACACTCCAGACGGATCTCCATGAGAATTACCCCGCCGGAATTGGCCCCCGGCGGGGCTTGTTTTTGCTGGTGTCAGGGAGAGGCGGGAGCCGGTTTCTGTTCATGATTTCGCGATCTTGGGGCCGGTCTGTGCGAGGGTTTTAAGGGACCTTTCTCGTCCATCGGACGATGATTGCAGGAATCTGATTCGTGGGGAAACGCATATTGTTCGCAGTTTCGCTCAAATTCGGATTTTTGGCCGAGATTGGTTCGATGCACCCATGAGTGCCATGTTTTTGACACATTTTGATCCCGCCTGTTCAGGGGCTGGATCGGAAAATATCCCTCAAGGTAAATGGCCTTGGGGCCGGGGCGCGCTTACTGGGTTTTGTTTGCGTAAATAACTCATGAATAATGATAATTCATCATGACACGGGTGGGGGTTCGTGGCTGTGGTGGCGCTTAAATTCTGGTCATTCGTGGGCGGAGCTGCCACGCGAGCGCCATATTTGAGCACATTCCCGCCATTTTCCCTGTTCCTTGACCACGGTTTTGACATATCCAGAAGGTGCCCAACTGGGGGGCACCGAAGGCCACGGGGGCGGCCACGCAAAAAGACGTCCGTATTGGGAGGTCGACTGGCGTGACCGAGTGTGGAGAAAAGGTCGGGTTTCCGGCCTGCTGCTGCTTAAGGTGATGAAACGCCGACATTCATGGTGCTGCGCCATGGGGTCGGGGCTGTCTGGTCGTGTCTTTCCCATTACGAATGCCCCCGCGGGCAGTTTGCGTGCGCGGGCCCTGATTGCGAATGGATCGGAGCATCCGGTGCCATGTGCTTGTGTGACGAGGATGCCCGCGTGAGCGGTTGCAAAGGAGAGAGACGATGACGACGAAATATGATGATCGCTGCGACCCGACCGATCCGACCCCGACGACTCCCACGACAGATGGGATTGTTGAGGGCACCTCGGGTGACGATTATATCGACATCGCCTATACCGGCGACCCGGAAGGCGACATGATCGACAGCGCCGACGGGCTCAATGACATCGTTTATGCGGGCGACGGCGACGACACGGTGCTCGGCGGCGAGGGCGACGACACGATTTACGGCGACACGGGCGAGGTCGCGTCGAGCGCTTCGGAAACCTTCACCTGGGCCGAACTCTCCGATACGGATGGCGGTTACGGCACGGTCGACAATGGCGAAGATCTCGACGGCAAGACCCTGACACAGGACACCGGGGATGTGACCGTCACGATCACCACACCGGTCGAGGGCGGGGGATGCTCCACCTCCTACAACACGGTCGATTCCGATTTCTCCACCACGACGATCAACATCGATGGCGTCGAGGACGCGTCCGCGACCTCTTCGCTGAAATCCACCGCCGACGCAGGCGAGAGCGGTACTTATCAGATCGGCTTCTCCGAAGAGGTCGAGAGCGTCACCTTCAACATCTCCGACATCGACGCCAATTACGGCACGGTGACCGTTCTGGCCTATGACGCCGAGGGCAACGCGGTTGAAGTGACCTACGATCTCGGCTCCGACCTGACCGAAACCGGCGGCACCGTCTCCGGCACCGGCACGGACAACGTTTCGCCGACCGCCGACAGCAACACCATGACCGTGACTATCGAAGGCCCGGTGGCGTCGATCGAGATCATCCATGCCAATACCGGCACCGGCACCTCTGTCGTCTATATCTCCGATGTCACCTACGTCGTCGAAAGCATCGAAACCGCCGAAGGCGAGGGCGACGATACGCTGATCGGCGGCGCGGGCGACGATGTGATCTATGGTCAGGGCGGCAACGACACGCTGCAAGGCGACGAAGGCACCAACTATCTGTCCGGTGGATCGGGCGATGACACGTTCATCGGTGGCGACGGCGCGGACACGTTTAACGGTGGCGCCGGTCAGGACAACATCGATTATTCCGGCTCCGACGAGGCGGTTTATGTCGATCTCTCGACCTCGACACTCTCGGGCGGCGATGCCGACAATGACACGATCGAAGGCGGCATCGACGGGGTGATCGGCTCCGAATATGACGACACGCTGATCGGCTTCGACCAAGAAGGCACCGACCCGGCCGACACTTATACCAATGAATTCTGGGGCATGGGCGGCGATGACACCATCTCTGGCGGCGGTGGCGACGACTACCTCGACGGCGGTGACGGTCAGGATGTCATTGAAGGCGGTGACGGCGACGATATCATCATCGGCGGCTCCGACGGCACGCCGGATCGCGGCTATGGCCCCTATCTTGCCGACGATGCCGACCCGGACAACGACAAAGATACGCTCTACGGTGGCGCCGGCAACGACACGATCTATGGTGGCGACGATGCCGACTATATCGACGGTGGCGATGACGACGATTACCTCGACGGCGGTTTCGACGACGACACCATCCTCGGCGGGTCCGGCAACGATACGATCATCGGTGGCGAAGGCTCCGACACGATCGACGGCGGCGATGGCGACGACACGATCTATGGCGGTCTCGATCCGGCCTACCCGGACAGCCTGAACGTCCCGGACGATGCGGGCGATCTCGAAGTCGAGAACGGCAAGGACATCATCGACGGCGGCGCCGGCAACGACACGATCTATGGCCAGGACGATGACGACATCATCTATGGCGGCTCTGGCGACGATTACATCGACGGCGGCATCGACGACGACACGATCTACGCGGGCGCAGGCCACGACACCGTGTTCGGCGGCGAAGACAATGACACGATTTATGGCGGTGGCGACAACGACGTTCTTGACGGTGGTGACGACGAAGACACGATCTACGTGACCTTCACCGACGTGACCTCCGGCGTCTACAACACCACCGTGCATGGTGGCGATGGCGGTGTCGACTGGGATACGCTCAATCTGACCGAGCTTCTGGCCGATGGCTGGGTGATTACCAACCATGTTCAGAACCCGGACAGCGACGGCAATGGCTATGACGGCCAGATCCAGCTCTATAAGGCGGATACCAACGAATACGCCAACATCAACTACACCAATATCGAGGAAATCATCCCCTGCTTCACCCCGGGCACGCTGATCGCGACGCCGAAGGGCGAGGTGAAAGTGGAAGAACTGAAGGTCGGCGACCGGGTCATCACCCGCGACAACGGCATTCAGCAGATCCGCTGGATCGGGCACAAGGCCCTGTCCGGGGCGGATCTTGCTGCGCGCTCCGAGTTGAACCCGGTGCTGATCCGCAAGGGCGCGCTTGGGGCCGGTCTGCCGGAACGCGACATGATGGTGTCGCCGAACCACCGCATTCTGGTGTCGAACGAGAAAGCCGCGCTGCTCTTTGACGAGCACGAGGTTCTGGTCGCCGCGAAACACCTGACCCGGATGGACGGCGTGGACGTGGTGGAGGCCTCCGGCCTGACCTATATCCATGTGATGTTCGACCGCCACGAGGTGGTTCTGTCGGACGGCACATGGTCGGAAAGCTTCCAGCCGGGCGATTACACGCTCTCCGGCATCGGCGAGGAGGCCCGCGAGGAGCTTTTCACGCTCTTCCCGGAACTGGCCGAAGTGTCGACCCGTGGTGGCTTCACCGCCGCGCGCCGCATCCTGCGCAAACATGAGGCGGAACTTCTGGTTTCCTGAGCCTTTGCTGTTCGCTCTGACCGAGGCCGTCGGGGGCGTCGGCGTCGGTTCGTGACCGTCCCCCTCGGGTAATCCCGGGGGAGGCGGTTTCGGTCTCAAAGGAGACGGCGGACGGTTCAAAGTCGAGTGTTTCCTGAATATGCCCAATGGGGGCAGGCGTGCGAGTTTGTCTCGACAGAAACCTGTCCACTCTGATTTTGACTAAAATTTAGGCGCAATATTTTGCGACCTTTGTGACGGCATGGCACCGCAATTCCTGGGGCTTGTATGTCAAAATTTTTGGAAAACTCGGAATATTGTTTCTTATAAAGAAACGTAAAACAACCATAAGTGGTTTTTGTCTTTCTGACGCATGTATAGGTGGTCCGCTTCGTGGGGCGCCTTGCATCGTGGCAAAACTATGGCATCCGCAGGGCGGAAATCTGTCTATGCAACCGCAGCATCATGGTTTACTTTGGGTCAACTACTGCAATGCGCAGCATAAGATCCAAGGGTGGGCAGTCCTGAATGGATCGTATTCGAGACAAACGCACACACCTCAGCCGTGGCGTGATCGCGGCCATAGAAACGCTACGGGGACTGCCATGACCACTTCCGGGGATACTTATCAAGACCGCCATCCGCGTCCGCCGAAAGATGATCATTGCATCTGTTTTACGCCGGGGTCGCTGATCGCAACGCCACGCGGCGAAGTGGCCGCGGAAGCTCTGCGCGAGGGCGACACGGTGTTCACCCGGGACAACGGCGCCCAGAGCATCGTCTGGACCGGGCGCAAGGAGTTGACCGGTGCCGATTTGCAGCGGCAAAGCGACCTGCTTCCGGTGCTGATCGCCAAGGGCGCGCTTGGCAACGGCCTGCCGGAGCGTGACCTGATGGTCTCTCCGCAACACCGGGTGCTGCTGACGTCCGACCGTGCAGCGGTCTATTTCGAAGAGCGGGAAGTGCTCACGGCGGCGAAACATCTCGTCGGCCAGCCCGGGATCATCCGGGCGCGGGCAGAGCCGGTGAGCTACATCCATTTCATGTGCGACAACCATGAGGTGGTGCTGTCGAACGGGGCCTGGACGGAAAGTTTCCAGCCGGGGGCCTCCTCGCTTGGAGCGCTGGAGGCATGTCAGCGCGCGGAGATTTTCACGCTTTTCCCGGAGCTGGAAACCGAGGACGGGCTGACCGGCTACAACGCCGCGCGCAAGACGCTCAAGAAACACGAGGCGCAACTTCTGCTGACGCAGTAAGCGCGGCTCCCGGGGTGCGAAAGGCGGCTTTCAGGGCCGCCTTTGTCACATCTGACGCCAGTCCTCCGGTGTGTTCACATGCAGGCAGGGGGATTCCGAGGGCATCTCCATCCGTTTCACCCCATGGCGTTCCAGCAGACTCTGCACACCTTCGTGCCTGGAGAGGGTTTCGAATTCTGGCAACAGGGCGGCAGGGAAGATCACCGGATAACCCAGACGCCCGCTCTGGCATTGCGCGCGCACGATGCGTGTCCCCCCGAAGGTTTCGAACAGGGTGGCCAAAGTCTCGAGATGGCTTGCGGTGATGAAGGGCATGTCGGCCATCAGGATCGCAAGCCCGTCGACATCGCGGTCGAGCGCGTAGCGGGCCAGCGCCTTGAGCGTGGCTGACAGCCCGGCCTCGGCGTCTTCGACCACGAGACAGGGATCATGCGGTCGCAATAGATCGCGCCGGGCGCGGTGATAGGGATGGCTCTCGGCGGGCAGGGCGACGACGAAGGGCAGGCCATGGGCGGCGGACACCGCGCGGCGCAACAGCGTATCGGGAGAATGCAGCGACGGCGGGGTCGAAAGTTTGTCGAAGCCCATGCGGCGCGATTGTCCGGCGGCGCAGATGCCTGCGAGAAGTTTCAAAATACTGCTCTCATGTTGGAGACCTCATGTTGGGGCAAACACGCCCGTGACACTGGAGATACGCGAGAGATGATAGGCGGCGACGGGGCTGTGCGGAAAGGAAATTCCAGCAAAGCCCCGTCGCGGGTTTTCAGGTGGTGGACAAATCCCCACCGGTTTATTTTTGGGCAAAAGCCCACATGATTATTTTTCGGGCAAAAGCCCGCAGGTTTACTTTTCGGGCAGAAGCCCTCGGGGCGAAAAGCGCAGCACGACCAGCAAGATGATGCCCATCGTCAGGTAGCGCATGTACGCGACCCGCTCGATCAGCCCGGATTTCAGCGCCCCGTCCTCCATGCCGGAGGTCAGAAGCCCGACGATCCATGCGCCGATCGGTTCGACCTCGACCCACAGGAACCAAATCAGCATACCGCCCAGAACCGCGCCCCAGTTGTTGCCCGATCCTCCGACGATCACCATGACCCAGACAAGAAAGGTGTAGCGCAGCGGCTGGTAGGTCGTCGGCGTCAACTGGCCGTCCAAAGTGGTCATCATCGCCCCGGCAAAGCCGATGATCGCCGCGCCCAGCACGAAGATCTGGAGGTGGCGTCCGGTGACATCCTTGCCCATGGCTTCGGCGGCAACCTCATTGTCGCGGATCGCGCGCATCATCCGGCCCCAAGGCGACTTGAGGGCCAGTTCCATAGCGGTGACGATGATCACGATGACGGCGAGGAAGAAACCGGCATAGAGCAGCTTGACGAAGATCGAGGAACCGGTGACCGGGTCCATGCCGATCTTGTGCATGAGGGTCAGGAACCAGTCTGCCTGTTGCAGGTCGATCTCATAGGGCACCGGGCGCGGCAAGCCGTTGACGTTCTTGACGCCGCGGGACAGCCAGTCCTCGTTCTTCATCATGGCGACGATGATCTCGGCAATGCCGAGGGTCGCGATGGCAAGATAATCGGAGCGCAGCCCGAGTGCGGTTTTCGCCACGAGCCAAGCCGCCCCGGCAGCGAGTAGCGCGCCCACCGGCCAGGCCAGCATGACCGGAAGGCCGAGCCCGCCGAGATAGCCGGTGACGGCGGGGTTCACCGCTTCGATGGCGGCGACGGCCGGGTCGAACAGGTTGCGGAAGGCCCAGAGACCGACGATCAGGATAGCGGCGATCACCGCCCCCCGGATACGCCCTTTCGGCAGGCGTTTGAAGGTCAGAGCGGCAGCCACGATGGCGATCACGCCAACGACCAGCGCGAGAAGGACACGGCCCCCACCGGCGGCCCAGGCGGCGGGCACCGGAGCCATGGAGGTCAACACCACGGCGAGGCCGCCAAGCGCGACGAAGCCCATGACGCCGACATTGAACAACCCGGCATAGCCCCATTGCAGGTTCACGCCCAAGGCCATGATGGCGGAGATCAGCCCCATGTTGAGAATGGAGAGCGCCGAGTTCCACGACTGAAGGAAGCCGACGGCCAGAATGAGCGCGGCCATGGCGGCGAAATAGAGAGGTGCGCGGGTCCGGGTCATATGTTTTGCCCCTTGAACAGGCCGGTCGGCTTGAAGATCAGCACGATGATCAGGATCGAGAAGGACACGGCGTATTTGTAGTCGGTGGAGAGAAGCTGCACCAACCCGTCGGGCGCCCAACTGTCGGGGCCGAGATAGGTGACGACCTTTTTGAACGCGTAGGTCAGCGTCACTTCGGAGAAGGCAATGACAAACCCACCTGCAATCGCGCCCAGCGGATTGCCGATGCCGCCGACGATGGCGGCGGCGAAGACCGGCAGGAGAAGCTGTTGGAAGATGAAGGGTTTGAACGACTTATCAAGGCCGTAGAGAGCCCCCGCGATGGTGGCGAGTGCGCCGACCAAGATCCAAGTGATGGTCACCACGCGCTCCGGGTTGATGCCGGACAAGAGCGCCAGATCCTCGTTGTCGGAATAGGCGCGCATGGATTTTCCGGTGCGGGTCTTGTTCAGGAACCAAAAGAGCGCCGCCACGGTGATCAGCGCCACGACCACGGTGATCACCTGCGTCGTCTTGATCGCGAGGCCTTCTTCGAGACCGGACCACGCCTTGAAATCTCGCGCATTCACCACGAAGCGCGCGCCATCGGCGAAGCGGCGGTCATCTGTGCCGACCACCATGCGCACCAGCCCGTTCATCACGAACATCACGCCGGTGGAGACGATGACCAACATCACCGGTGCGGCTTTCACTTTGCGGTAGAATTTGTAGATCGTCTTGTCCGTCGCCAAAAGCAAAAGCGCCGTAATCACGATGCCGAAGGGCAGGGCGAGCAGGGCCGTCGGCAAGGGGCCGAGGCTGAGGCCCCAGCTTTGAAACAGCCCGGTGATCAAGACCACCGTCATCGCCCCGAAGGACATGGTTTCACCATGGGCAAAGTTGGAAAAGCGCAACACGCCATAGATCAAAGTGACGCCAAGCGCCCCAAGTGCGAGCTGCGCGCCATAGGCGGTGGCGGGCACCACGACGAAATTGGTAAACGCAACCAGTGCGTTGAGAAGATCCATCAGACAACCTCCTGACAGATGCCGCCGAAGGGAAGCATATCGATCCCCGGCGTCGGGTCTTGAGTGATCACATCGACATAGCCGGTCATCAGACCGTCCTCGCGCAGGTCCCAGAACCCCTTGCTGTCGCTGTGTTGATAGCGGTGGGTGTCGGGGGCCTCGGCCGTGGTCTCGAAGAGACAGGTGGCGGTCTGCGCGCCTTCTTCGCGCAGATAGCGCGCGCAGCTCACCCCGTCGCCTTCCTCAAGGGAAAACCGCCACGGCGCACCGCCGCCTTGTACGATGACCGAACATTGTGCGCTGGCCATCAGTGCTGTGGGCAGAGAGGCGAGCAAAACGACTGCGAGTGTCTTCTTGTTGGCAAAAATACGCATGTCAGCCCCCCAGGAAGGTGCGTCGCACCTCAGGATCGGCCAGAAGGTTCGCGCCCGTGTCGGTATAGGCATTGGCGCCCTGCACCAGAACATAGCCTTTGTCCGCGATTTCAAGCGCTTGCCGGGCATTCTGTTCCACCATGAGGATCGAAATCCCGGTCTTGGCGACCTCGATGATCCGGCCGAACAACTCGTCCATCACGATGGGCGAGACGCCCGCCGTGGGCTCGTCGAGCATCAGAAGTTTGGGTTTGGTCATCAGCGCGCGCCCCACGGCCACCTGTTGACGTTGCCCACCGGACAGTTCGCCCGCGTTCTGGTGGCGCTTTTCATAGACCGCCGGAAACAGTTCGTAGACCTGTTCGATGGTTTGCTCGTAATCGTCCTCACGGATGAACGCGCCCATTTCCAGATTTTCGCGCACCGACATGGTCGGGAAAATATTGTGGGTCTGGGGTACGAACCCCATCCCCTTGCGCACACGTTCCTGAGGCGACAGGCCGGTGATGTCCTCGCCGTCGAGATGGACATGCCCCTCGCGCAGGTTCAGCATGCCGAACACCGCCTTCATCGCGGTCGATTTGCCTGCGCCGTTCGGGCCGACGATCACCGCGATCTCGCCCTTTTGCACCGTGAGCGTGCAACCGTGCAGAATATCCGCGCCGTTGCCATAGCCCCCGCGCATTTCATTCGCGTGGAGGAAGGTCATTCTGAATCCTCCCAGAAGTTCGCTTTGAAGTCGTCGAGAAAAGCCATGTGACGTGCTTTGAACGCATCGTCGATCTGCTCGGCGAGCGTATATGTGATCAGTTGCGCCGTGTCGTGATCCCCAACGATGGGCGTATTGGCATAGATGATGTTCATGCCTTCGAACGAGGCGCCGTAATACAGCGTTTCGGTTGCGTGCCCGGAGACTTCCGAGGGCTCGATCCCGTAAACAGGAATGTGCGACACAGAGACCCCGGCGGCATCGGCCGCATATTCAAGGGCGACGCTTTGCAGCAATGCAGGGGACATTCCCTCTTTTGCGCCAACCGCTTCATAGACCACCATGCCGTAATTGCGGTCATCCATGCTGAACGCGGCACTCACCTCGGCATTTGGCACTCTCGCCGGTTTCCACTTCAGGGGATTGCCGCAAAATGACAGCTTTGCCGCAATCTTCTGACAGGTCAGGTCGCCTTGTTCACTGAAATCCCAGGTGCCGTTGTCATAGAGATCGACACGTTTACCATCGACAAAGGCAACCCCGACAATCGCTTGGGCCAGGCTGCCCGACGCGCCGCCCAGAGTGAGCATGGTTCCGAGAAAAAGCGCAGACAGGCGGTTCATTCCGCGTCCTCCCCGGTTTTCTTGTTTTTCACACCGGTGCCGAGGTAGGCCTCGATCACCGCTTCGTTCTGCATGATCTCGTCGGCGGTGCCGGTCGCCATGACCTGCCCCTGTGCCATCACGATCACCGGATCGCAGAGCTGCTTGATGAACTCCATGTCATGCTCGATCATGCAGAAGGTATAGCCGCGTTCGGTATTGAGCCGCTTGATCGCATCGCCGATCGTATAAAGGAGTGTGCGGTTCACCCCCGCGCCGACCTCGTCCAAAAACACCATCTTGGCGTCGACCATCATCGTGCGGCCCAGCTCCAGAAGTTTCTTCTGACCGCCGGAAATCTCGCCCGCTTTCAGGTCCGCAATGTGGGAAATCGTCAGGAATTCAAGCACCTCGTCTGCCTTGGCCCGGAGCGCGCGCTCCTCGTCGGCGATGCGTTTGCGCCCGAACCATGTGTTCCACAGCGTCTCGCCATGTTGGCCCGAGGGCACCATCATCAGGTTCTCGCGACAGGTCATCGAACCGAATTCATGCGCGATCTGGAAGGTGCGCAGGATGCCCTTGTGAAACAGCTCATGCGGCTTGAGGCCCGTGATGTCCTCACCGTTGAACAGCACCTGCCCGGAGGTCGGCGTGAGCACCCCGGCAATACAGTTGAAAAGCGACGTTTTCCCCGCGCCATTGGGGCCGATCAGCCCTGTGATGGACCCTTGCTCAAGTGTGAGCGAAGCCCCGTCCACCGCGCGAAAACCGCCGAAATGCATGTGCAGATCACGCACTTCGATCATGTGTTTCGTGTCCCGTATCTGGTTCCGGCCTCATTATCAGCGGGCCGGATAAGAAAGTCAGCCCGGGACGTCATATGGCGCCCCGGGCCGGATGGTGTGGCTTACGCCCTGTCTCAGCGGATGTCCACCGTCTCGTAGGCCCCGTCGGTGATGGTGTAATACCGGTAGGACCCGGCAGCTTCACCCGGGCCGATCAGTTCGACGTTGGTCGCACCGACATAGTCGATGTCACCACCGGCGGCGAGAATGTCGAGCGCCTTGTCGAATTCGCCCGGAAGGATTTTCTCGCCCGGCGCGTTGGCCACGTCGAGCACATTGGCGGCAACGGCTTCGCGGGTGGCGGCACCGCCCTTGGCCATGGCGAGCGCGATCAGAGCGCCGGCGTCATAGCTTTCGCGGGTGTAGGTGCTGTCGACCAGAATCCCGGCATCGGTGCCCAGCTTGGTGAACATGTCGGTGCCTTCGCCTTCGGCCCAGGGCACGACGCCCAGGATGCCTTCGACGATGTCGCCCAGCCCGAGCAGGCTCTCGCCATACATGCCGTCACCGACGAGGAACATGTCGAAGGCGCCGGTGTCGACGGAGGACTGGATGATATTCTTGCCACCCTGGTCGATATAGCCCAGCACGACGAGAAGCTCGCCACCGGCGGACGCCAGTGCCGCGATTTCGGCGGAATAGTCGGCCTTGCCGTCTTCATGCGGCGCGCTCAGGGTGATTTCACCGTCGTAATTGGCGGCGAACGCATCGGCGAGGCCCTTGCCGTAATCCGAGTTGTTGTAGGTCACGGCCACGGAGGTGATGCCTTTTTCCTCCAGCACATCGGCGAGGATTTCGCCTTGGCGCGCATCGGAGGGCGAGGTGCGGAAGAACAACCCGTTGTCTTCGATCGAGCTCAGGCCCGGCGAGGTGGCGGAGGGCGAAATCATTACGACGCCGTTCGGCACGGCCACGTTGGAGAGAACCGCGCCGGTCACGCCGGAGCAGTCGGCGCCCATGATCGCCACGACTCCATCGGCGGTGATCAGGCGTTCGGCGGCGGCGGTGGCGGCGGAGGCGTCCACACAGGTGCTGTCACCGCGCACGGAACTGATGGTCGAACCGCCGAGGAATTTGCCGGTTTCGGAAATTTCCTTGAACGCAAGCTCCGCACTGTCCGCCATATGCGGCATGATGGTTTCGAGCGGGCCGGTGAACCCGAGAAGGATACCGACCTTGACGTCTTCGGCAAAGGCCGCACCGGTCAGAAGCGTTGCGGCGGTGGTCGCCAGAAGCAGCTTTTTCATAAAAGAATTCTCCCTGTTTGGATCTTGTCCTGAGCGGGAGACTAGACGGGCCTTGACCAGATGGAAAGATATGCCGCTGCGTTTGCTGCCCGGATTTGGGGCGTTTGCTCAAAATCTGTGACCCCATGCGGGATTTGGTGGCGGGGCTCTCGCGCAAAGCGTGTGTGTTTTGGCGAAAATACGCCCCGACTCAGCGCTTGAGATGGATCGTAGCCCTCTCTGCGCTAGTTTCTCTCCAAGTGATTTACCTGTGAGTGTTCCGATGCTGCGTCTCATCCTGTGCCTGCTGAGTTTTGCCCTGCCGCTTCCGTCTGTCGCCTCCAAGCGCATGGCTGGTACGCGGGCGGTTGAGGTGACGCCGATGGTCACCGGTCTCGATGCGCCTTGGGCCATCGGGTTTCTGCCCGGTGACGGTGTCTTGATCACGGAGGTGGACGGGCGACTTTTATGGCTGAACGATGGGGCGCTGCGCGAGGTGTCCGGCGTGCCAAAGGTCTGGGACACAGGGCAGGGTGGCTTGCTTGATGTCATGGTGCCGCGCGATTTTACGGAGAGCCGGGAAATTTTCCTCAGCTATTCCAAACCCATGCAGGGCGGCGCGGGGACGGCGCTTGGGGTTGGGCGGCTGATCGACGGGCGACTTGAGGGCTTTCGCGATCTCTTCGTGATGGAAAACGGCAGCCGCAAAGGCCAACATTTCGGGTCGCGCATTGTCGAGGCTCCGGACGGCACGCTGTTTCTCACCGTGGGCGAGCGTGGCGAGGGCGCCTTGGCGCAGGACCTGTCGCGCGCGAACGGATCGGTGCTCCGGCTCAACCGCGACGGCACGATCCCCGCCGACAATCCTTTCGTCGATCAACCGAATGCTTTGCCCGCGATCTGGTCCTACGGTCATCGCAACCCACAAGGGGCTGCCCTCGACGCTGAGGGGCGGCTTTGGGTCAACGAACACGGTCCGCAGGGCGGCGACGAGATCAACCTTGTGAAAAAAGGCGCGAATTACGGCTGGCCGCGCACCACTTACGGCGAGAATTACGGCGGTGGGCGGTTTGCACCGATGACGCTGGCGGGCACCGAGCCGCCCGCGCATCAATGGACGCCCTCAATTGCGCCCTCGGGCTATGCGATCCATTCTGGACGCCTGTTCCCGGAGCTCAAAGGCGCACATCTGATCGGCGCGCTGAAGTTCGATTATATCGCTGTCTTGTCACCCGATCTCAGCCGTGAGACGCAGTGGCAATGGCCGGAAACCGGGCGTGTGCGGGACGTGATCGAAGCGTCCGATGGGGCGATCTGGTTCCTCTCGGTGATCGACGGGGCGGCCTATCGGATTGCGCCGGCGCGCTGAACGCATAAGAAATAGGCCGTTGCGACGCAATTGCGCGGCTTTTCGCGTCTGTTTTGGGTTTTCTCAGGGCCTGACACTCTCTATAACTCCGCAGACCAACCGTGTTTGCTATCGCTAATGGCTGCGCGGGAGGGAGGAGAATATCAACCGTTTTGGAGTAAAGACGATGACGGATTGGGTGAAAACCGCATGGCGCAACAAACCGCGTGTGCAGATGCCCGACTATACGGACGAGGCCGCGCTGAATGCCGTTGAGGCACAGCTTGCCAAATATCCGCCGCTCGTCTTTGCGGGCGAGGCGCGCAAACTCAAACGCGATCTGGCGAAAGCGTCCCGTGGCGAGGCCTTCTTGCTGCAAGGCGGCGACTGTGCCGAGAGCTTTGCCGAATTCGGTGCGGATCAGATCCGCGACACGTTCAAGGTCATGCTGCAAATGGCGATGGTCCTGACCTTCGGTGCAAAAGTGCCGGTGATCAAGGTGGGCCGGATGGCCGGTCAGTTCGCGAAACCGCGCTCGGCCCCGACCGAGACCATGGGCGGCGTCGAATTGCCGTCCTACCGGGGCGACATCATCAACGGGTTCGATTTCACCGCCGATGCACGCATCCCCGATCCGCAGCGCATGTTGCAGGCCTATACGCAGGCGGCGGCGTCGCTGAACCTGCTGCGCGCCTTCTCCAAAGGTGGCTTTGCCGATATTCACCGCGTTCACGCCTGGACCCTTGGGTTCACGGAATCGGATGAGGCAGAGAAATACCGCGACATGGCGAACCGCATTCAGGATGCGCTCGATTTCATGAAAGCGGCGGGCATCACCTCCGAGAACAACCACGATCTGCACACGGTGGATTTCTACACCTCGCATGAGGCGCTTTTGCTGGAGTACGAAGAGGCGCTGACCCGCGTTGACAGCACCACCGGCGCCACGATTGCAGGCTCCGGCCATATGATCTGGATCGGCGACCGCACCCGTCAGCCGGACGGCGCGCATGTCGAATTCTGCCGTGGGGTGCAAAACCCGATCGGCCTGAAATGCGGCCCCTCGACCACCGCCGAAGACCTCAAGGTTCTGATGGAAAAACTGAACCCGGAAAACGAAGCCGGTCGTCTGACCCTAATCGCGCGCTTCGGTGCGGGCAAAGTGGCCGATCATCTGCCGCGTCTGATCGAGACGGTGAAATCCGAAGGAGCCAATGTGGTCTGGTCGTGCGACGCCATGCATGGCAACACGATCAAATCCGACAGCGGCTATAAAACCCGGCCCTTCGAGCAGGTGCTCTCCGAGGTGCAGGAATTCTTTGCCGTCCATCGCGATCAGGGCACGATCCCCGGCGGTGTGCATTTCGAGATGACCGGTCAGGATGTGACCGAATGCACCGGGGGCCTGCGCGCCGTGTCGGACGAAAACCTCGCCGACCGCTACCACACCGCCTGCGACCCGCGCCTCAACGCGTCTCAGTCGCTGGAGCTGGCCTTCCTCGTGGCCGAAGAGCTGCAAAAGGGCCAGACGCCGGAGAGCCTCGCCGCCTCCGCGTAAATCATCACGAAATCAAGAAGTTGAAAGCCGGGCCTCGCGCCCGGCTTTTGTTATTCCCCGCGATGGAAGATGAAGCAATTCCTGACCGCCTCATAGCCCGCCGCCTCATAAAACGACATCGCGCCGGGGGCGGAGAGCAGCAGGTGAGTCTTGACCTCCGGCGCTGCCTTGACGGTTTCTCGCAACAGCGCCTTGCCGATGCCGCGTCCCTGCATTTTTTGATCGACGGCGAGATCGGAACAATAAAGGCAATAGGCGAAATCGGTCACCGAGCGCGCCACACCCACCAGATGCCCCGCCGCATCGCGCGCGGTCACGATCAGGTCGGAGCCGGCGAGCATCTTGGCAATCCGCTGCGGCTGATCGACCGGGCGGCGTTCGGCCAAGGTCGAGGCGGTGAGCAGGGCGAGGAACTCATGGGGGGAGAGGTCGGGTTCGACGGCGTAGGTGATCATGGGAGGGCTCCTGTTCTGGACAGAGAGGAGCATGCAGGCGCGGCGTTGAAAAGCAAAAAGGCGTGGCCCCCCCGGATACCACGCCTTTATGACCGCCTGCCTACAGTTGTTTTTTGTTTATTAGGCGGTGAGTGTCTCAGTCGTCGGTTTTCACCAGACGCAGAACCGGCTTGGCACGGGGACGCATCGTGTCTTGACGCATCGGTTCTTGCCGCGGGGTCGCCTCGGTGCGGGGCGCGTCCGCATTGGCGTCGTCATAGGCGCGTTTGGCCTCGGCGAACCCGGCGGGGATCGGCGTGCCTTTGCCCGTGGTGTCAAAGCTCTGCTCCATCGGATTGCCCAGAAGCGGGCGCAACTGGACATCGGCCACTTCGAAACGGCGCGGCTGACGACCAATTTCGCCTTTCGACTGGAGACAGCCGAGGATGCGGTTGACGTCGCCGAGATCGGATTTCAGCGGGCAGAGCAAAAGCTGCGCATCCATCGCGCCGCGCCCGATGCCACGTTCGGCCTTGAGCGTGATCGTGGTGATCTGCGGGGTTTCGAACACCGCTTCGAGCGCTTCGGAGAGTTTCGCCCGGCTTTCCGGCACGAACATGGCGGTCAGTGGCATGCCGCGCACTTCCATGCCCATGAGATCGGTGAGGTGCATGCCCGCAAGACGGAACCGCGCCACACCGGGGGCGATGCGTTCGAGGATGAAGGCGAATTCGAGGGCCGATTGCATACCGCGCGGGTCGATCTCGGAGCGCGCGGGCACCGGGCGGCCATTGCGCAGGCCTTCCCAATAGGCCTCCACGGTTTTCAGTGCCGGATATAGCGCCGCGCCCTTGCGGGGCATGAGGGATACGACATTCGAGCCACTGACATATTCAATTTTCATCTCGTCACCTGTTCTTTTGTCGACGTGTTGTGCCGACGGGCCGGGGGCGGTCTTCCGCTCTGGCTGTGCGTTCGGAGGCGGGTGGCCATTCTCTGCGCTGGCTCGGGCCATGGCCCAAGCGATCCCGCGGTTTTGTTCTCTGGTCTTGCGGTCCTGGCTGCAATGATCTGCAAGGCCTGACCGCTGTGTTGACCTGAATATGCCACGAACTTGCCCGATTTGGTGGAAAAACCTAACCAGTGGTTAACATGGGGCGAAATATTCCATGGAATGGTAGTGAATTCATTAAGGTTTTGTTCGGAATTGTGCTCGCATTAATCATTTAAACCGCATGAAAACAAAGCTTTGAGAAAACATCCTGATCTGAGGTTAACGGATTTTCCCGGTCTGAAACGCGCTCTGCGGATAAGGTTAAAATTTTAAATATCCTCCCGGATGATCCTAGGGCGCGCTGGGTCGGGACGAAAACCGCAGCACAAGTGAGTCCCTTTTCGAAAACCTCACCATATTCCGGTCACATTTTGCCCCACTCTTGTTCTGCCCTCTCAGCCAGGTCTGCGTGGCGCTGTGTGCTTTCCAAGCCAGAACCAGACTGCTAAGGACAGTGCCAAGACCGTCTCAGGGGAGATTTTGCACATGACTGCGGACCGGACAGCGGATCGACGCGGCCTTCTCATCATCCTGTCGTCGCCCTCGGGCGCCGGGAAATCGACGCTGGCGCGCAAGCTCATGCAGTGGGACGAAAGCCTGAGCTTTTCCGTCTCCGCCACCACCCGCGCGCCGCGCGAGGGCGAGGAGCACGGGGTGCATTACCATTTCGTCGATGTGCCCGCCTTCAAACATATGGTGGATGAGGGCGAGATGCTGGAGCATGCCAATGTCTTCGGAAATTTCTACGGATCGCCCGCCGCTCCCGTGCGTGCGGCGATCGAAGCGGGTCGCGATGTGCTTTTCGATGTGGACTGGCAGGGCGCACAGCAGATCTCCAACTCGGTGTTGCGTGATCACGTCTTGTCGGTCTTCATCCTGCCGCCCTCGATCACCGAACTGCGCCGCCGTCTCGAAGGCCGAGGTGTCGATGCGCCTGAGGTGATTGCCAAGCGGATGGAGCAAAGCTGGGACGAGATCAGCCATTGGGACGGCTATCACTATGTCTTGGTGAACGACGATCTGGACGTGACATTCGAACGGCTCAAGACCATCGTGTCGGCGGAGCGCCTGAAACGCGCGCAGCAACCGGGGCTGATGGGCTTCGTGCGCAAGTTGCAGGCGGAATTCGAAGAGGTCGAGGGATGACGCTTTACACGCTGGACGATCACGCGCCGGTTCTGCCGGAGAATGGCGACTATTGGGTGGCCCCCGATGCCAATGTCATCGGCAAGGTGGTTTTGGAAGAAGGGGCGAACATCTGGTTCGGGGCGACGCTGCGGGGCGACAACGAGATGATTTTCGTGGGCGCAGGCAGCAACATTCAGGAAAACAGCGTCTGCCATACCGATATGGGCTATCCGCTGACCATCGGCGCGGGCTGCACCATCGGGCACAAAGCCATGCTGCATGGCTGTACCATCGGTGAGAATTCCCTGATCGGCATGGGGGCGACCGTGCTCAATGGCGCGAAGATCGGCAAGAATTGCCTGATCGGCGCCTGTGCCCTGATCACCGAGGGCAAGGAGATCCCCGACGGGTCGCTCGTGATGGGCAGCCCGGGAAAGGTTGTGCGTGCGCTGTCGGAGGCGGAGATTTCCCGGCTCAGAGGCTCAGCGCTACATTATCAGCAGAACGCTCGACGCTATCGCGACGGATTGCAGAAGATCGGATAAGGAAAGGGGCCGCGCGGCCCCTTTTTCGTACTCTGCGTTTTCAGAGCGCTGTCAGTGCAGGGAGGCCAGCACCCGCACGGGTTCCGGGCGCAGCACATCGAAATCAAGGCCCGGATAATGGTTGCGCAATTCGTTGCAGATGATCTCCGGGCGGGGCAGGTCGCGGGCAAGAACGCGATAGGCTCCCTTGTAGCGCGCGGTCCTCAGGAAATCCGCGAGATCGAGGCAATCGAACTGGTCGGAAATCGCCGGAGACATTACGATGTCGGGACAGATGCCCTGCAAAATCTCCGGGGTGAGATCGGCGAATTCAATGAAAAACACGCCGCTGCGCTTGGGAAAATGCTTTTTCAGGGTCTGCATGCGCTGAGGCTCTCCGACCATCAGGATCATGCCGCCCGTGTCGAATTGCGTTCCGCGCTCTCCCGCAAGGAACTCTCCGAAAGCCGTTTGTCTTACGGTTCCCATGGGCTGGGTCCCCATCTGTTTCTGCCTCATCGCCTTTGAGGAAACGGGCAAAGTATCGAAAATGCAACAATATTTTTGCCGAATTCGGAAAATTTCGCAAATTGAAAATATGATGGCGCAGTTTCAGGCAGGGGATGTGGATCGCACTTGGCCTGCGTGCGTCGTCATGAAACAGTTACATCGCCGCTTTAGGCAGGCGCGCAGGCAGGATTTCCAATGCACTACAGCTTCAAATCTTCTTCCCGTGACAGCGACATGGTCAGCGCCTTGGCGGATGCCATGCCCTTGCCTGTCGTGGTGATCGGGCGGGACGAGCGCATCATGGCGGCGAATGCCCCGGCGCGAACCCTGTTCAACGAGCAGATGGTCGGTCGGCATTACATCACCGTGCTGCGCCAGCCGATGTTGCTCGATGCGATCGAGAACGTGTTGCGCCTGTCGCAACCGGCCGAGGCGGTCTATCGCATCACGGAAAGCCAGCGCGAGCTGGTCTATGACGTGGTGCTGCGGCCGGTGATCGTCGGCGATTTCGCCTGTGTCACGGTCGCCTTCGAGGACAAGACCGAGGTGTACGAGGCGGGGCAGATGCGGCGCGATTTCGTCGCCAATGTCAGCCACGAACTGCGCACGCCGCTGACTGCCGTGCTGGGCTTCATCGAAACGCTTCTGGGTCCGGCGGCGGACGATACCGGCGCGCGGGAGCGGTTTCTCGGGATTATGGACCGCGAGGCCAAGCGGATGAACCGCATCGTCGGCGATCTTCTGTCCCTGTCGCGCGTCGAAGCGGAGCGGCGGGTGCGCCCGACGGATCACGTCGACGTCTCGGCGCTTCTGCGCTCCGTCGCGCTCAATCTTCAGCCGGTGGCCAAGGCGCAGGATGTGACGCTGCTCCTTGAAGGGGTCGAGGGGCGCGAAGACGTGCCCGGCGATCACGATCAACTCATTCAAGTGTTCACCAACCTGATCGAGAATGCGATCAAATACGGCGGGCGTGGCAAGGAGGTGCGGATCTGTCTGACCTCCCATACAAACGAGCCGACGATGCGTTCGCAGGCGGTGCGTGTGGATGTCTCAGATCAGGGCGAGGGCATTGCAGCACAGCATATTCCGCGCCTGACAGAGCGATTCTACCGAGTCGATTCGCACCGCTCGCGCGAAATGGGCGGCACGGGGCTGGGTTTGGCCATCGTGAAGCATATTCTGAACCGGCATCGCGGACGGCTCAGGATCGAAAGCCATGCCGGGCAGGGCAGTTGCTTCTCCGTCATCCTGCCTTACGAATAAGCGTCACATAAACTGTCACAAATCGCGTTCAAGGACGGGATTTTCCGTCTGCTTTCCGGTCGGCAAAGGTTAATTTCCTGTCACAATCCTTGACGGAATGTCACAGCAAGGATGCAAAACACCAGAAAACTTCTGTGTTTTCTGGACTAATCCGGAAGATGTCGAGGGAATTCACACTCTTTGTCATGAAACTGTTACATTAGTTTCACAAAAGCATTGCACGCCCCCCCTAAACCGCCCAGCGAGAGAGCAATACCGCTCTCGGACATAGAGCAAATCAGGAGCATACGATGTCCTTTGTGAAACTGACCGCCTCCGCGATCGCGATCGCAGCCGTCTCCGCCACCGCCGCGAGCGCCCGTGATCAGGTGCAGGTTGCCGGTTCCTCCACCGTTCTGCCCTACGCTTCCATCGTCGCGGAAGCTTTCGGTGAAAACTTCGACTTCCCGACCCCGGTCGTGGAATCCGGTGGCTCCTCCGCTGGTCTGAAACGCTTCTGCGAAGGCGTCGGCGAAAACACCATCGACGTGGCCAACGCGTCCCGCAAAATCAAAGACAAAGAAATCGCCGCCTGTGCCGAAGCTGGTGTGACCGACATCATCGAAGTCCGCATCGGTTACGATGGCATCGTGTTCGCGTCCCAGCTGAACGGCCCGGCCTTCACCGCTTTCGAACCGGCTGACATCTTCAACGCTCTGGCCGAGAAAGTCCTGAAAGACGGCGAGATCGTCGCGAACCCCTACACCCAGTGGGCCGAATTCAACGCCGACCTGCCGGCTGCCGACATCATGGCCTTCATCCCGGGCACCAAACACGGCACCCGTGAAGTCTTCGAAGAAAAAGTGCTCCTGGCTGGCTGTGAAGCCACCGGCGCGATGGAAGCCATGGTCGCTTCCGGCATGTCCGAAGACGACGCCGAAGGCGCTTGTATGGCTGTCCGCACCGATGGCAAATCCGTGGACATCGACGGTGACTACACCGAGACGCTGGCCTCCATCGACGCCAACCCGAACGGCATCGGCGTGTTCGGTCTCGCCTTCTACGAGAACAACACCGACAAGCTGAAAACCGCGACCATGTCCGGCGTTGAAGCCACCACCGAGTCCATCGCCTCCGGCGATTACCCGGTCTCCCGCCCGCTGTACTTCTACGTGAAGAAAGCCCACATCGGCGTGATCCCGGGTCTGAAAGAATATGCTGAGTTCTTCGTCTCCGACGATATGGCTGGCCCGGACGGCCCGCTTTCCGAGTACGGCCTCGTGTCCGACCCGGAACTGGCTGCGACCCAAGCCGCTGTCGCTGCTGAAGACACCATGCAGTAAGCCTCAGGGGTACCCCTAAGGTTTGCACGAAGACAGAGGCGGCGCGGGGGATCTCGCGCCGCTTCCCGCCGGAAAGCCCCGCCGACACCGGCAGATCGCTTTTCCGAAATCCCTGCACCGGGCCGATTGACCGGATTTCCACGGCCCCGCATAGGAGCAGCTCCATGCCCGTTTTGTGGCTTTTCATCCTCGTTCTGGCCCTTGGCCTTATCGGATTTGTTCTCGGGCGTGCCCGCGCGCTCAAAGATGCGCAGGGCGATATTCGCCTGCTTCACTCCCTTCCAAGCTATTACGGATCGAACGTGCTTCTGGCCACGTTGATCCCCGGTTTCGCAGTTCTGGTGCTCTGGCTGATCGTTCAGCCGATGGTGATCCACGGCCAGGTGGCCGGTCTGATCCCGGAGCGCGGGCTGTCCGATTACGGCTCTCTCAACCTCGCCATGTCCGATGTGCGCCGTGTTGCCGAGGGGCTCGACATCGCGGTCGAGAAAGGCGCGCTGAGCGCCGAACAGGCCCACGACATTCGCACCGAGTTCACCGACATTCGCGGTCGTCTCGGCGAGGTCGGCGTGGCGCTCGGCTCCAACGTGCAGCCCTATGTGCTTCAGGCGGCGCAGAAATACCGGACGATGAACGCGACCGGCCACTGGCTGATGACCGGGGCCGTTCTGGCGGCCGCCATCGCGGGCTTTGCCGTGTCCTTTCTGCGCACCGGCAAGGACATGCGCGCGCGCAATTCCGTGGAGCGCGTGATCCTGATGCTGCTTCTGTCGGCGGCCTCTATCGCGATCCTGACCACGGTCGGAATCGTCCTGTCGCTGATCTTCAATACCATCGAATTTTTCAAACTCTACCCGGCCGCAGATTTCTTCTTCGGCACCACATGGGCGCCCTCCTTCGGCGGCGGCTCCGAGCTGGGCATCCTGCCGCTGTTCTGGGGCACGTTCTACGTCTCGATCATCGCGCTCGTCGTGGCGGTGCCGATCGGGTTGTTTGCCGCCGTCTATCTGTCGGAATACGCAGGCCCCAAGGTGCGCGCGATCGCCAAGCCGCTTCTTGAAGTGCTGGCCGGTATCCCGACCATCGTCTACGGTCTCTTCGCGCTTCTGACCGTCGGGCCGCTCCTGATGTCGATCTTCGGCGACGGTGGGCTTGGCTGGATGCAGGGCGGGCGCTCCGTCATGACCGCCGGGATCGTGATGGGCGTGATGCTCATCCCCTTCGTCTCCTCGCTGTCGGACGACATCATCAACGCGGTGCCTCAGGCGATGCGCGACGGCTCTCTGGGTCTGGGCGCAACGAAATCCGAAACCGTGAAACAGGTGGTGCTGCCCGCAGCCCTTCCGGGCATCGTCGGCGCCATCCTTCTGGCCGCCTCGCGCGCCATCGGCGAAACCATGATCGTGGTGCTGGGGGCAGGGGCCGCAGCCAAGCTCAACATGAACCCGTTCGAGGCGATGACCACCGTGACGACGCGGATCGTCTCCCAGCTCACCGGCGATGCGGATTTCTCCTCGCCGGAGGCGCTGGTCGCCTTTGCCCTTGGGATGACGCTTTTCGTTATCACCCTCGCGCTCAACATCGTCGCACTCGTGATCGTGCGCAAATACCGGGAGCAGTATGACTGATGTCCGACTTTACCGCTGATAACGGCCCCGCCAAAGCAACAGGCAAGACAGAGGGCAAAAGCTCGCTCCTGACGCTCAGCGCCCGCACCAAGCGCCGCAACGCCTCGGAAGCCCGCTTCAAGGCCTATGGCATCGGCGCCATCGCGCTCGGGCTGTTCTTCCTCGTCGCGCTGCTTGTATCGATCATCTCGAACGGCATCCCGGCCTTCAAACAGACCTTCGTCACCATCCCGGTGGAACTGACCGAGGCCAAGCTCGACAAGAACGGCAACCGCGATCCGGCGGACCTCGCCAAGGTCACGACCTTTGGCTACAGCCCGCTTGTGACGACGTCGCTGATCACCGCGCTCAAGGACAAGGGGATCGAGATCCCCTTTGCCAAGGAAAAGGATGTGGCGGATATTCTGTCCTCCTCGGTTGCCGCCCAGGTGCGCGACACCGTGCTCGCCAACCCCGATCTGATCGGGCAGACGGTCGATTTCCGGCTTCTGGCCTCGTCCCGTGTCGATGGCTATTTCAAGGGGCGTGTGACCCGCGACAGCCTGGCACGTGACAAGAACCTCGACGCCGAGCATCTCGACGTGGCCGATGCCATGGTCAAGGCGGGGCTGATGAAGACTTCGTTCAACCCGGCCTTCATCTTCGGCTCCGACGCCTCGGAAAGCCGCCCGGAACAGGCCGGGATCGGGGTCTCGATGGTGGGTTCCTTCTTCATGATGATGGTGGTGCTGGTGCTGTCCCTGCCGATCGGCGTCGCGGCCTCGATCTATCTCGAGGAATTCGCGCCGCAGAACAAATGGACCGACCTGATCGAGGTGAACATCTCCAACCTCGCAGCCGTCCCCTCCATCGTCTTCGGTATTCTGGGCCTCGCCGTGTTCATCCAGTTCGGCCATCTGCCGATGTCCGCGCCGCTCGTCGGTGGTCTGGTGCTGACGCTGATGACGCTGCCGACGATCATCATTTCGACCCGCGCCTCGCTGAAGGCCGTGCCGCCCTCGATCCGCGATGCGGCTCTGGGCGTGGGCGCCTCCAAGATGCAGTCGGTGTTCCACCATGTGCTGCCCTTGGCCATGCCGGGCATCCTGACCGGGACCATCATCGGTCTGGCGCAGGCGCTTGGCGAAACCGCACCGCTTCTGCTGATCGGGATGGTGGGCTTTATCGCCTCCAACATGCCCGACGGCATCGCCGCCGGTTTCCTGTCGCCGAACTCCGCCATGCCGGCCCAGATTTACGAATGGGCCAAACGCGCCGATCCGGCGTATTATGAGCGGGCATGGGGCGGGATCATCATCCTTCTTGTATTCCTGATGACGATGAACATCATCGCCGTCATCCTGCGCCGACGCTTCGAGCGCCGTTGGTAACGAGGTCATTTGAGGTTAGACCCATGAACGATATGCGAATTGTGAGAAAAGACGTGGACATGAACGACACCAAAATCTCGGCCAAAGGCGTACAGGTTTTCTACGGCGACACCCACGCGATCAAGGACGTGAACGTGGAAATCCTCGACAAGACCGTGACCGCCTTCATCGGTCCGTCCGGCTGCGGCAAGTCGACCTTCCTGCGCTGTCTGAACCGGATGAACGACACGATCGACATCTGCCGTGTCGAGGGCAATATCTTGCTCGACGGCGAAAACATCTACGACAAGCGCGTCGATCCGGTGCAGCTTCGGGCGAAAGTCGGCATGGTGTTCCAGCGTCCGAACCCCTTCCCGAAGTCGATCTACGACAACATCGCCTATGGCCCGCGCATTCACGGTCTGGCCAAGAACAAGGCCGATCTCGACGAGATCGTCGAAAAGGCGCTGCGCCGTGGCGCGATCTGGGACGAGGTCAAAGACCGTCTCGACGCACCGGGCACCGGGCTTTCGGGTGGTCAACAACAGCGTCTGTGCATCGCGCGCGCCGTTGCGACCGAGCCGGAAGTTCTGCTGATGGACGAGCCGTGTTCCGCACTCGATCCGATTGCGACGCTTCAGGTCGAGGAACTGATTGACGAGCTCCGTGAGAATTTCTCTGTCGTCATCGTCACCCACTCGATGCAACAGGCCGCCCGTGTGAGCCAGAAAACCGCCTTTTTCCACCTGGGCAACCTTGTGGAATACGGTGACACCGAACAAATCTTCACCAACCCGAAAGATGAGCGGACTGAAAGCTACATCACCGGCCGGATCGGCTAAGGGAGAGAGACGACATGCATAACGACAGCAAACATATCGCCACAGCGTTCGACCGCGATCTCGAAGCGATTCAGGCCATGATCATGAAGATGGGCGGTCTTGTCGAAGTGGCGATCAAGGACGCGGCACAGGCCCTCGACGAGCGCGATGTGGAACTCGCCGAGAAGGTGCGCGCCTCCGACAAGGCCATCGACAAACTCGAAGAAGACGTCAACGAAGAGGCGGCGCGGCTCATCGCGCTGCGCGGGCCGACCGCCTCGGATCTGCGCACGGTTCTGACCGTGATGAAGATCTCAACCAACCTCGAGCGTTGCGGCGACTATGCGAAGAACCTCGCGAAGCGCACCGGCGTTCTCGTCAACATGCGCCCGATCGAAGGCGCGGCCCCCTCGATCCGCCGCATGGCGCGCGAGGTGGAGGAGATGCTGAAACTGGCGCTCGACGCCTATATTCAGCGCGACGTCTCCATGGCCAACGAAGTGCGTCACCGCGACCTCGACGTCGACCAGATGTACAACGCCCTGTTCCGCGAATTCCTCACCTATATGATGGAAGACCCGCGCAACATCACCGCCTGCATGCACCTGCATTTCATCGCCAAGAACATCGAACGCATGGGCGACCATGCCACCTCGATTGCCGAGCAGGTGATCTATCTGACCACTGGCGAAATGCCGGAAGACGCCCGTCCGAAAGGTGATTTCACCTCGCAGGCCGTGGACGCGGAGGATCTCTGATGTCCGCAGACCAGCCCCGTGTTCTTGTCGTCGAGGATGAACCCGCCCAGCGGGAGGTTCTCGCCTACAATCTCGAGGCCGAAGGCTTCGCAGTCTCCAAGGCGGAGAATGGCGATGACGCGCTTCTCTACGTGGACGAGGACAATCCCGATATCATCGTCCTCGACTGGATGTTGCCCGGGGTCTCCGGCATCGAGATCTGTCGTCGTCTCAAGACCCGGCCCGACACGCGCGAAATCCCGATCATCATGCTCTCGGCCCGCTCCGAAGAGGTGGACCGGGTGCGCGGGCTTGAGACCGGGGCGGACGATTACGTGGTAAAACCCTATTCGGTGATCGAGTTGATGGCCCGTGTGCGCACCCAGCTGCGCCGCGTTCGTCCGGCGGCCACCGGGCAGGTGCTCGAATACGATGACATCCGCCTCGACAGCGAGACTCACCGCGTCACGCGCGGCGCAGAACAGCTCAAACTCGGACCGACAGAATTCCGGCTTTTGTCCACTTTCATGGAGAAACCGGGCCGCGTCTGGTCACGTGAGCAACTCCTCGACCGGGTCTGGGGGCGTGACATTTACGTCGACACCCGCACGGTAGACGTCCATATCGGACGGCTCCGGAAGGCCCTGTGTCAATATGGCGGCGAGGACCCGGTGCGCACGGTCCGTGGCGCGGGCTACGCGCTTGGCTGAAGCCGCAACAGGACAACGCGTGCAATAAATGAGCAGAGAAGCACCGGTCCCGCCGAGGGTCGGTGCTTTTTCGCACTGAAAATGCGAAGAAAAATCCGCCTCTCTTGCCGAGCCCTGCCAACCTGTGCTCAGATGATTTGAGCAAATTTCGACAGGCGGCGGATCAGGGCGGAGCATGACGGATCTCTATTTCAAGGAACCCGCACATCTGCGGACCTATCGCGGCATTCGCGAGTTGATCTTGTCAGGCGATCTCGTGCCCGGCGAACCTGTGACGATCCAGGGCCTGACCGACCGGCTCGGCGCGGGCATGACGCCGGTGCGCGAAGCGATCCGGCGGCTGACCTCGGAAGGCGCGCTGATTTTTCATGGCAACCGTCGGGTGACGGTCCCGGCGCTGACGCTCTCCGAGGTGGACGATCTGATTTTCGCCCGTTTGGCTTTGGAGCCCGAACTTGCGCGCCGGGGGGCCGAGCGGATGACGGAGGCGGGGCTCACAAGCCTCGTCGAGGTGGACCGCGAGATCGACGTCGCCATGGGGCAAGGCGACATGCGCGGCTATATGATCTACAACCACCGCTTTCACATGCAGCTCTATGCGCCCGGACGCAGCGAAGTGATCAGCCCGATCATCGACACGCTCTGGCTGCGCTGCGGTCCCGCGCTTCGGGTGATGTGCACCCGGTTCGGCAACCAGAACCTGCCCGACATGCACCGCGTGGCGATCGAGGCACTTCGGCGTCACGACAGTCAAGGCGTGGCGGAGGCGGTTCGGCGCGATATTCTTCAGGGCATGGAGAATATTCGCGCCATTGTCGCTGAAACCTCAGAGTTAACGTAAAGTCTAAGCTTAAATGGATATTGCCTTGATTTCACAGAAATCTTCTATGCCATAAACGCCGCCCTCGCGGCCGTTCCCCGACAGTTTGTAGCCCCCGAAAGGCGAGCCGTAGGAAATATCCGAACCGTTCAGATGCACCATACCCGCACGGATTTCCCGCGCCATGGCCATGCCGCGAGCCTGGCTTTCTTCGGTCGCGCCGGTCTGGATATAGGCGGCGAGGCCATAGGGCGTGTCATTGGCAATTTCGACGGCCTCGTCGTCACCGTCATAGGCAATCATCACCAGAACCGGGCCGAACACCTCTTCTTGCGCGATGCGCATGTCGTTGGTCACATCGCCGAACACGGTCGGACGGCAGAAATAGCCGCGATTGAAGCCTTCGGGCCGATCAAGCCCCCCCGCGACGAGCCGCGCGCCATCTTCGATCCCGGCCTGAATGAGGCTCTGCACCCGGTCGTATTGCATCTGCGACACCAGCGGACCGATGTGAGTGCCGGGCTGGGCGGGCAGGCCGATTTCGGTCGCTTCGGCGACCTCTTTGGCGATCTCCATCGCGGTCTCGTAATGGCTCTGCGGGATCAGCATGCGGGTCGGCGCGTTGCAGGATTGGCCGGTGTTTTGGAAACAATGGCGCACGCCACGTTTCACCGCCTCCTCGAAATCGCAATCGTCCAACAGGATGTTCGGCGATTTGCCCCCAAGCTCCAGCGTCACACGTTTCACCGTGGAAGCGGCGGCTTTGGAAATCTCCACACCCGCACGCGTCGAGCCGGTGAAGGAGACCATGGCCACATCCGGGTGCGACGAGATCGCCGCGCCCACGGTCGGCCCATCGCCATTGACGAGGTTGAACACGCCTTTCGGCAGGCCCGCTTCTTCGAGAATTTCCGCATAAAGCAGCGCGCTCATCGGCGTCAGCTCTGAGGGTTTCAACACCATTGTGCAACCGGCGGCGAGGGCAGGGATTACCTTCAGCGCGATCTGGTTGATCGGCCAGTTCCACGGCGTGATAAAGCCGCAAACCCCGATCGGCTCATGCACGATGAGATCGCCGGGGCCGTTCTGGTGCTCAAACTCGAACTCTTCGAGCGCTTTCACCACGCCGTCGAGATGGCCGATGCCCACGGCGGCCTGCGCCCGATCCGACAGCGAAATCGGCGCGCCCATTTCCTCGGTGATGGCGGCGGACATTTCATCGTAGCGCGCCTGATAGGCCTCGCGGATCGCGGCCAAAAGGTCCAGACGTTCGGCTTTCGTGGTGCGAGAAAACGACGGGAAGGCGGCCTTGGCGGCGGCGACAGCAGCATCGACATCGGCTTTGGTGCCCATGGCAACCTCGGCAAAGACCTCTTCGGTCGCCGGGTTGATCACATCCATCAGTGTGCCGCCGAGAGGCTTGACCCAAGCCCCGTTGATATAGAACCGGTCGGTTTTCAACTCAGTCATTTTCGCCTCTTATCCTGTTGTATTTTATATCTTGTCGCGCAAAGCATACCACGTCATCGCGAGCGCCAGAAGCGGCGTCCGAAGGCTCGGCCCGCCGGGAAAGCGCGGGCTGGGCAGCGATTGCATGAGATCGAACCGTGCCGCGTGGCCCTCGACCGCCTCCGCCGCGATCTGGCCCGCGAGCGTGGCGAGCGCCACGCCCTGACCGGAGAACCCGGCGATGGACATGGATGACGGCCCGAGACGCGCGAAATGCGGCAGACGGGACATGGTGATGCCCAATGTGCCGCCCCAGGCGTAATCGAGTTTCGCGTCTTTCAGCTCCGGGAACACGCCCAGCATCGGCGCGCGGACCTTGGCGCGAATATCGGCGGGGAATTTATAGCCATAGCTTTCGCCACCGCCGAAAATCATCCGATTGTCCGGCGACATGCGATAGTAATTGATCACGAAGCGACTGTCCGCGACGGCATGACGGTTCGGGAGCAGCTTGGCGGCAAGACCCGAGGGCAGGGGCTCCGTGACCGCGATGAAATTGTTGATCGGCATGACGTGATGCGCGACGTCGTGGTCGAGATTGTTGTGATAGCCATTGAGCGCGAGGATCAGGTGATCGGCCTCGACCACCGCCTGATCGGTATGGATGCGCGGCTTGCCTTTGGTCTCAACCTTGGTCACCCGCGACAGCTCATGGATGCGCGCGCCTGCGGCCTCGGCCAGACGCGCGATGGCGAAAGCGTAGCGCAGCGGGTGGAGATGGCCGGAGCCCATGTCGAGCGTGCCGGAATGGTAATCCTCCGAGCCGACCTCATGGCGGACTTCGTCGCGGTCGAGGTAGCGGATTTTGTCGTAGCCGTAGACCTTGTGCATATGGTCCACATGCTTTTGCGCATGGTGCGAAAACCGCGCCCGGTGGTTGGCGTGAATGACGCCATCACGCCAGTCGCAGTCGTCACCGCTTTCCGCGAGGATCGTTTTGACCAGATCGACCGCCTCGGCGCCCAGATCCCAGAGCATCCGGGCGTCCTCCAAGCTGACATGGGTTTCCAGCTCATCCTGTTCGAGCCGCTGGCCCATGGAGACCTGACCGCCATTGCGCCCGGAGGCGCCCGATCCAACGCGGGAGGCCTCCAAAAGCACCACGTCCAATCCCCGCTGCGCCATATGGAGCGCCGCCGACAGCCCGGCATAGCCGCCGCCCACGACACAGACATCGGCCTTCACCGTGCCGGTCGCGGCCGGGTAGGGGCCGGGCATGCTGTGGCTGGCCTCCGCCGTCGCGGCGTACCACGAGTTCGGATGCTCGCCCAAGCGGTCGTTATAGGTCAGGATGTCCATCAGAACCTCAGGCGTTCAGCCCCTCCGCATTGATCCGCTCCAGCGTTTCGTCGAGCGACTTGCGGGCGCGTTCGATGAGGATATCGACCTCGGCCTTGGTGATCGTCAGCGGCGGGGAGATGATCATCCGATCGCCGACATGGCGCATCACCAGATTGTTGGCGAAACAGCGCTCGCGGCAGATATAGCCGACCGTGCCGCCGGGAGCCTTGAATTTCGCCCGCGTGGCCTTGTTCGGGGTGAGGGCGATGGAGCCCATCATGCCGACGATCTTGGCTTCGCCCACCAGCGGGTGATCGACCAGCGCTTCCCATTTTTCCTTGAGATAGGGGGCGATCTCTTTGCCCGCGCGCTCGACGATGCCTTCTTCTTCGAGAAGGCGGATGTTTTCGAGCGCCACGGCACAGGCCACCGGATGGCCGGAATAGGTGTAGCCATGGGCGAACTCGTCGCCCTCGTCGATCACCTTGGCGATCTTGTCGGACACGATGGAGGCCCCGAGAGGGATATAGCCGGAGGTGATGCCCTTGGCGCAGGTCATGATGTCGGGCGTGATGCCCATGGTTTGGGAGCCGAACCAGTTGCCGGTGCGGCCAAAGCCGGTGATGACCTCGTCGACGATCAGCAAGATGTCGTATTTCTTCACGATGCGCTGAATCTCCGGCCAGTAGGTCGCGGGCGGAACGATCACGCCACCGGCGCCCTGAACGGGTTCGGCGATAAAGGCGGCGACGGTTTCGGGTCCGAGTTCGAGGATTTTCGATTCAAGCTCCTGTGCGCGTTGCAGACCGAATTCTTCGGGCGTCATATCGCCGCCTTCGGACCACCAATCGGGCTGGTCGATGTGGTGAATGCCGGGGATCGGCAGGCCGCCCTGCGCGTGGATGCCCTTCATCCCGCCCAAGGACCCGCCGCCCATGGTCGAGCCGTGATAGCCATTCCAACGCGAGATCACATTGAAGCGCTCGGGCTGGCCCTTGAGTTCCCAGTAATGGCGCACCATGCGCAGGTTGGTGTCGTTGGAATCCGAGCCGGAGCCATTGAAGAACACATGGTTCAGATCGCCCGGTGCAATCTCGGCGAGTTTCTTCGCCAGCATGATTGCGGGGACGTGCGAGGTCTGGAAGAAGGTGTTGTAGAACGGCAGTTGCTTCATCTGCCGCGCGGCCACTTCGGCCAGTTCCTCGCGCCCATAGCCGACATTGACACACCACAGGCCCGCCATGGCGTCGAGAATTTCCTCGCCCTCGCTGTCGGTCAGGAAAACGCCCTTGGCCTTGGTGATGATGCGCGCGCCTTTCTCGGCCAGTTCAGCCCCAAAGGTAAACGGGTGCATATGATGCGCGGCATCGAGCGCTTGCAGCTCGGCGGTGGGCAGGTGGTTGTCTTGCATAGTCTTTGTCCTTTGTCGCCGACCCGTTCGCGCGCATCGTTCACAGGGGCGGACACGGGAGGCAGAGAGTCGAAACGGGCCGGGGATCGTTTTGATCCGTCACTGGAAAAATATGATCAAATTTTTGAACGGTCAAGCGCGAGCCGCTGTGCGCGGGCTCTCAGGGGGCTGTGTGAGAGCCCTTGTGCCGAAGGATTGAGCAGCTGGGAAGAAGGCGGGACGGAACCCCGTCTTTGACATTTAGGAGAACCCGGATTACCTGAAATCCGGAGAACACCAGAGACGGGCAGAGATCATGCAGCAGGCACAGACAGACGAAGCCCCGCGGTTGCGCAGCCGGATTTGGGCACATCGCCGGACGATCGCGCTGTTGCTCCTGTGCCAGCTCGGGCAGGTCTCCGCCTCGCTTTTGTTGCCGGGGTTCAGCGCCGATGTGATCGACCGCGGCATTCTCGCCAAGGCACCCGGGGTCATCTGGCAATTCAGTGGGCTGATGGGGCTGGCCTCCATCGTGCAACTTGTCCTGAGCATTGTCGCCGTCATGCTCGGCGCAAGGATCGCGTTTCAGATCGGACGCGATCTGCGCGCGGATGTGTTCGACAAGGTCCATGGGCTGGCGCTGTCGCAGGTGCAGGGGTTCAGCGTGGGCTCGCTGATCACGCGCTGCACCAATGATGTGTTGCAGGTTCAGACCATGGTGATCATGGCGCTGACGATGATCGTCATTGCGCCGATTATGGGGGTGGGCGGTGCGATCATGGCGGTGCGCCAAGATGTTCAACTCTCGGGACTTTTGCTCGTGGCCGTGCCGGTTCTGGCGCTGATCATCGGCAATTTGACGCTCCGCGCGACGCCTTTGTTTCAGATCATGCAGGGGCAACTCGACCGGGTGAACTCGGTGCTGCGCGAACAGATCGAGGGCATTCGGGTGATCCGCGCTTTCTTGCAAAAAGATCGCGAAGCGGCGCGGTTTGCCGAGGCCAACGCCGACCTGACCCGCACCGCGATTCACGCCGGGCGGCTGATGTCGATGACCATGCCCTCGGTCTCGGCGGTGATGCAGATGGCCTCCGTGGCGCTGATCTGGCTCGCCGCGGACCGGGTGATTTCGGGCGATCTGGCGGTCGGCGCGCTGATCGCCTTTCTCTCTTATGTCTCGCTTATCCTGATTGCGGTCATGATGATGGGGATGCTCGTCGTCATGCTGCCGCGCGCTTTGGTCAGCGCCCGGCGGATCGACGATCTGTTGCTGAGCCCGCTCGAAGTCGGCCCGCCAAGCGCGCCCGTCGCCTTGCCGGACAAGGGGCAGGGGTTGCATCTGCGGTTCGAGGAGGTGAGCTTCGGCTATCCGGGGGCGCAGAGCCGGGTGTTGCAGGACATCACCTTCGATCTCGGCCCCGGCGAGGTTCTGGGCATCATCGGGCCGACCGGCTCCGGCAAATCCACCGTCGTCAATCTGATCGCCCGGCTGAACGACCCGAGCGAAGGGCGCGTTACCTTGGGCGGTGTCGATCTGCGCGACATTGCAAGCGACGATCTTGCGCGCCGTCTCGGCTATGTGCCGCAAAAGGCCTATCTGTTTTCCGGCACGGTCCGCGACACCCTGCGTTTGGGCGCGCCCGAGGCCGATGATGCGGCGCTTTGGCGGGCGCTCGATGTGGCGCAGGCGGCGGAGTTCGTCCGGGCGCTGCCCGAAGGCCTCGACGCCCCCGTGGCGCAGGGCGGGACGAATTTCTCAGGCGGTCAGCGGCAGCGCCTCGCCATTGCCCGCGCGCTGGTCTGCGACGCCGATCTCTATCTTTTCGACGACAGTTTCTCCGCCCTCGATCAGGCCACGGATGCGCGGCTGCGGGCGGCGTTGCGCGGAGCGGTCTCCCATGCCGCAACCGTGATCGTCAGCCAGCGCGTCTTGTCGATCCGCGAGGCCGACCGCATTCTGGTGATCGAGCGCGGCCGGGTGGTGGGCTTTGCGCCCCATGACATCTTGCTGCGTGACTGCCCGGTCTATGCCGACATCGTGCGCTCGCAAACGGGTGCGGAGACGGCGGCATGAGCGCGCGTGAGCAAAATCTCGAACAGGTCGAGCGCCCGGAAAATCAGGGCCCGCGTCGCGGTCCCGGCGCCGGTCTTGGCGGGGCGAAACCCAAGGATGCGCGCCATGCGCTGGCCCGTATCTGGCAGGCCTTCGGGCGGCGGCGACCCTTGCTGATCGCCACCATGCTGTTGAGCCTCGGAAGCGTCTTGGGCAGCACGATCGGGCCATGGCAGCTTGGGCTTGCGACCGATATTCTGGTGGGCGACGGCTACAGCCATGCGGCTCTGATGCGCCAGTTGGCGCTTGTGGCGGCGATCTATCTGGCGGCGGCGGGGCTCAATCTGTTGCAGGCCTGGCTGATCAACGATCTGGTGCAAAGCATGGGGCAGGGGCTGCGGACGGCGGCGCAGGCCAAGCTCTCCCGCGTGCCGCTCAAATGGCATGACGCACAGCCGCGTGGTGAGGTTTTGTCGCGATTTACCAATGACATAGACAATATGATCCAAAACCTTCAGCACGTCTCAAGCCAGGTGGTTCTGATGAGCATGGCCATCGTCGGTGTGCTGGCGATGATGGTCTTCCTGTCGCCGCCGCTTGCCGGTGTTGCGCTGATCGCCATCCTGATTTCGCTGAGCATCACCCGACTGATCGCCCGCGCCGCCAAGCCGCAATTTGCCGCACAATGGCGGGAAACCGGACATCTGAACGCCACGGTGGAGGAGAGTTTCTCCGGTCAGACCCTGATCCGCGTCTTTGGCGCGCGCGACCGGGTCGATGCGCAATTCGCGGCGCAGAACGAGTCGCTCACTCGGGCTGCGATGCGGGCGCAGATTCTCGCGGGTCTCATTCAGCCCCTGAGCATGTTCATCACCAACCTCGCTTACATCGCCGTCGTGCTGTTCGGGGCGTTCCGGGTGTTGGCCGGGAACCTGAGTCTCGGCGAATTGCAGGCCTTCATCCAGTATATTCGCCAGATTGGCCAGCCCGTGTCGCAGCTTGGCAGCATGGCGGCGCAAATCCAATCGGCGCTTGCCTCGGCCGAGCGGGTGTTCGAATTGCTCGACGCACCGGAGATGGGGGCGGATACCGACGCGTCGGGCCGTAAACCGGCAAAAGGCCATGTGGAATTCGATCATGTCGGATTCCGCTACCTGCCGGATCAGCCGCTGTTCGAAGACGTGAGCCTGACGGCAGAGCCGGGCCAGATGCTCGCCATCGTCGGGCCGACGGGCGCGGGGAAAACCACGCTGGTGAACCTGTTGATGCGCTTCTACGAGATCGACAGCGGCGCGATCCGGCTCGATGGTCGGGACATCCGCGAGATGCCGCGCACCGAGCTGCGCCGGGCGATGGCGATGGTGTTGCAGGACACATGGCTCTACACCGGCACGATCCATGACAATATCGCCTATGGCCGCCCGGAAGCCACACGCGACGAGGTGATTGCCGCCGCAAAGCGCTGTCACGTCGACGATTTCGTCCGGACCTTGCCGGAGGGCTATGACACGGTGCTCGACAATGGCGGCGCGTCTCTGTCGCAGGGGCAACGCCAGCTGATCACCATTGCGCGGGCGTTTCTGCTCGATGCGCCGATCCTGATCCTCGACGAGGCGACGAGCTCGGTCGACACGCGCACGGAAATGCTCATCCAACAGGCCATGGCGGAGCTGCGCACGGGCCGCACCAGCTTTGTCATCGCGCACCGGCTGTCGACCATCCGCGACGCAGGGCTGATCGTCTATATGGAGGCCGGGAGCGTGCGCGAGACGGGGACGCATGACGCGTTGATGGCTTTGAAAGGCGGCTATTGGCGGCTTCAGGGGCAGCCGGAATGAGAATATGAAGTTAGTCTTATAATTTGTATTAAAGATAACGGAAATACCACTACATGTTGTGATGATAGAACAAATCCCAAAGGGAGTAAATACACAAAATGTAGGAACTGCAAACACCGCTTCGCGGCCCTCCGGGTAGGTATGTTTGCAGAAGAACCGAAACCCCATAGGGGCCCCTCGGTTCTCGCCGACAAGCGGCGGGGATACAGTAGATAGGTCATTCTAGTGACCAGTCACAGGAGAAGTATCACAAAGTAGAGAAGTAAATAGGCTTAGATAAAAGAAAAGGGCCCAAGAAGGGCCCAGATCATTTACGCTTGAGAACGAAGTAAAGACCCAAAAACAAAAGGGTCAATACCGCCAAAGAGACAAGAGAAGAGCCCATTACTGACGTCCAGCATTCCTACCTTTGCGAATAGGTCTACCCTGATCAATAGAAGCAGAACCGTCAAGGCCCTGATCATCTAGAGCGGCAGCAAGCTCAGAAGAAAGACCGCTTTCACCAGCGAGCTTAATAATGGTGTTAAAAGCCTGATCCATCTCCGTTTCACCCTTCCGAATTGAGGAAATAATATCAGACACGCCACGGCCGATCTTGGTGAACTGAGAAGAAGACGCCAAATATTCCAGTGCAAGCTTCACAGGAGCGTAATCATAGCCTTGGATCATCAAAGCAGTATCAGCACGCACGTTATCAGGACGCTCGCGCTCAGTCGCAGTCTGCGCCGTTGTAAGATCAGTCTGAGCATTCAGTTGACCAGTACGAGCGGCAATTTCAGCCTTTTCGAGTTCAGACTTCATAGAACCCATGTTGTTCATATCGATCGGGACACCAGAGAAAGCACCAGACTTAGACATGAGTTCAAAAGCAGTAGAAGGCGGGACACCTTGCCGAAGGAGTTCAGTGCCAAAGGCTTGACCAGCTTGAATGCGAGCGACACCAAGTTGAGTGTGCGATTGAAGATTGATTGCTTTGTCCTGTTGTTTGATCTGTTGGCCAGCAACAGCGCCCTGGGCGAAAGCGCCAGCGCCACCGCCAGAGCCGAGTTGTTCCCAAGGAGTAGTGCCGGGATAGGCGGCATCCATATAGTCCTTTTGAGCAGAACCTTGAGAAGATGCGACGCCAAGTTTGTCAGAAGCCCACGAAGACACAGCGTCACCGACAGCACCCTTAAAAGAATCCTTAGCAGACGACAAAAGGCCTTGGAGAAAGCCAGCGCCCTCATTCGAAGCGGGCTGAGAAGGCTGCCCCCCAGAGGGGAGCAGAGTAGAGTTTTCAGCAAGAGGTTGTTCAGGAGGCTGAACAGGTTGCTGTTGACCAAAAAGACCAGAGGCGACCCGAGGAAGAACAGCCGAAAAGAGTGTGCCAAAAATGCTCATTGCGCCAAAGTCACCAGATCGGGGCCAACAAAACGAGACACAGTGAAACTGGCACAAAAACCAGAGAGAGGAATAGAAACTGCTGTCTTGTTACGAACCCAGAAACCCAGACCAAGCAAGAGATCATCCGCATTCTGGATATGAGGCTTAAGAGTACCAGAGGACGAAAAATAAGCACCGCTATTAGAGACCGGAAGAAGAGAGCGAATAACGGTATAGTCCTCAGTAGAACGAACACCCACAACAGCATCCACAGTCAAAGACGGGGGAAGCCGAGCGCAGATAGAATACTGATAGAACTCACGAAGATCGACAGCCTGAGGACAATACAGACCAATAAACGCAGACTTTGAAGCCTCGATAGTACCGAAAAGATTGAAAGCCTGCGAATGAACATTCGCAACCGAAGGTCCATTATTTTGAATACCAACGTCACTCGCAGTCACGGTCAAATTGCTGATATTCTGAACAGAATAGCCGTGACAGACTTCATGATAAGAAGGGCGATGCATTAAACCATACCTCCAAAGATAGACGAATTTTGATCGGGCAGGGGACGGAAAGCAGTCACCCTATGAAGGCCGACAGAAACAGCGTGTCTGAGCTTCATAGATTGAAACATACCGTTATAATCATCAGCCTCGATCAGATCGGTGCGGCCAGACGGCGGCTTTTGAAACTGCCAACCAGCATCATTCACGTCGAAAATGTCGTGAATATAAGACGGATGGTCGCGATACCATTCATAGAACGGAACATAGCCAGCAGAGGTTGTTCCAGAACCACCTTCCCACAAATCCCTGAAAAAGTACTCCTGAGGAGGGAAAGACGAACCGGGCTGAGGAACGATGAAATGGAGACCACGATTGAAGTCATCCAAGTAATGTTTACTGTCCTGAAAGACCGGAGGCATACGAATAACCATCCAGAGTGTCAAAGACCCATGCTCGCTGAAAAAACGGCGAGGCATGTTGAAATTGACCTTTCCAATAGCCTTACCAACAGCAGCGCCAAGATCAGCGCCGGAGGTGCCATTGATGTCAAAGCCTGAAAGCCATTCAGAAGCACGATAAACAAGCTCGGGACGATCATCCGAATAATCATGCACAGGAGCGCCAGCAAGATCACCCATGATCTCAGTGTAACGCGACGAAAAGAAATCACGATAGAGATCCTGACGGGCATCAGACTGAGCCGACTGAATATCGAACAACGAAATGTCAGAAGCCGACACATCGAGGTTATACATCGCGTCGTCAAGGTCGGGCAAAAAAGCTTGAGCAGTCGCCCAGCCTTTAAGGTGAGCCACCTTGCGACCATGATTGGCATACTCACCAGTCGGTGTAGCGTCCTCGACAATCTCAGTGAAAGACGGGTCGCGGAAATACCAATTGTAGATACGATTGGCATCACAGATGTAATGCCGAGGGAAAGTCTTCTCAGCCATAATCCACTTCTGGCCATCAGCAGCGGTGACAGAGGGAAAAGTACCAGAAAAGCGGGGACCTTGCTCAATAGCATTGATCCACGTTTGACCATAGGTATACCGGTACGGATTGAAGAAGGCGAAAACGTCAACCTTTACATCGACAGCAAGCGGCCGCCGAAGCTGATTGAGCCGGACAAGAATATCCGAATTAATTTGAAGAGAATCCCCCGCAATCACAGGAATGCGAGAAATCATTTGCATACGACCAATATCGTGAACGAATTGGGAGCGGTGAGTGAGGTCACAGATAGAGCGCTCCATTATGCAGCGCTCCCGATTTTGAGTTTCGCATTGATCTCAGAAACATACTTGGAATAGAGATCAGAACCATCGAGAGCAGCACGTGCACGCATGATTTCATGCAGCATTTGACCACCGTCAAGGCGTTCGATTTCAACGGAAGTCTCAGCGTCAGCAAGATCGCGAGCAGGTTTGATCCCAGAGAGCCATTGAGAAATTGCGAACCAGTTCGCCGGAGAAACAATAGTTGCAACGACAGCGGCAACGATCTGTGCAGGAACGTTGACGCGAGCAAGGCCAGCGAGATCACAGAGGCCATAGACAAGCGTATCGAGCGTCTGACGAACAGTGATACGTTTGTCAGAAGTCCAAGGCGTCTCAGAGCGCAAAACGTCAAGATGCGCCTGAGAAATGCCAGAAGAAGCCAAAACAGCCGGAAGCTGAGTGTTGCTCAGATACATGATAGAGGCGAGATAATAAGAAGCATTCATAGGATAAGGTCCTTGATGATGTTGAGGTCAATGTGCTCGACCAGTTCAAGAAGCACAGAGCGAATTTCATCCAAATCAGCGGATTCGATTGACGCAATGTGATCATTTGTTTCGAGAAGAACCGCGATAGCTGTGCGGTATTTCTCAACGGTAGAAAGTGCTCGATCCAAGTTAGCGAGACGATCACGAAGGGCAGGGGCTACATCCTGCCAATGTGCAATCCTCTCCCGAGGGTCCTCTTGTTGTTCAGTTGCCATTCGTTAAAGGCGTCCCCGCGGTTGACGGAATTTCCAACATTCGTGCGGGTGGATTTCTGTTGAGCGAGGGTCTGCGCGGCTTGCGCGACTGAGCCAAGCTTGGTTTGAGGCAAAAGCGGACGGTGCGACTTGCCGAAGATGCGCCGCGCGGCGATCTGCCTCAGAAGGTTGCGGGGCGGGTTGTCCGTCAGGGGCAGGCGATCCAGAAAGGGTTTGCTGTCCCCGGCCAAGATCATGAGGGCTTCCGCCGTTGTCATTTCGTCCAGACGTTGCAGACCGAAGCGACGTGTCATTTTCGTTCGACATCCTCCGATATCTCCTTTTTCTTGAGTGATGTATTTGCTCATGTAGAGAGCGACGGCGATGGGAGAACCGGTCTTGCGACCAGCAGGCCAGCGCCAGCCGAGTTGCCCGTAATTGTCCATAGGCGAGAAACGAACAGCGACGGGATCACCGAAGCCATAGGGCCAAAGGGTCCGAAGCTCCGGGATAAGTTGAAGATTGCCAGCGGCCCGACCAAAGTTTGGATCAGAGAAACCGGAGGCCTCTTCGAAGATGAAAAGGCAATGCATGTGGAGGCGACCTTCATCGCCTCTTTCAGTAACGCCACAGTAGGTGAATTCACCGAAGCGACGTTTGAGGAGTTCGCGGAAAACCTTGAACTCAGTGCGACCCTTATCGAAAACATATTCGTGCAAAGGGTCAGCGGTCAGGGTCCAAAACACCGGATAACCACCGACCACGTCCAAGTGCTCTTGAATGCGAAAACGAAGCGCGTCAGCGCGATTGCGTTCACCACGTTGAGCAGCAGAACGATAGATCAGATTTTCCTTGTCGGATTTTGCACGACGCATATCGCAGCCGCAGTAGGCAGAGAAAGCATCAATATCCCGAACAGGTTTGAACCATTGGTTAATAATTGATGATGCTATAAGTTCCTTATTATCAAGTCGGGGAAGACGAGATTTGGCAGAGGCATAGCGTTTCATCAGCAGAGGGAATTCCACAGCAACTTGACCAGCACCCAGTTCTTTAACCAGTTGGTCAACTTTGCGAATAATGGAATTATAACAGGACTTTACCCGAGCCTGTTTATAGGACGGATAATGAGAGCCAGAAACAGCTGTAGCAGTCGTCAACGGTGAAGAAGAGACAGCACGAGCAAGAATTTCAGCTACAAGGGGTCTCATGTAAGGACCCAAAAGGCGTAAGGCTCATTCACAGCAGTACGCGCATCGAGATGCACAAAAGTGCGATAGAGACCAATACCGCCGAAATAGCGAAGGTTCTTCGATTTCAACAGTTTATGAGAATTCGCAGAGATCGCAGGCCACCGAATGTCAGCGGCAATGCCTTCCATATGTTTAGAACGAGAAGCACCACCAACGGACTTGTTGTAGGAGGCACATCTTGCGCCAGAAGTCACGACAAGAGGAAAACCACACTCGGCACGCAAATCATTGAGAAGATCACGAAACCAAGGCTGAATATCCTTACCACAACCGCACTTGCAGATGGTCTCCGAAGGAGGAAACCAGCCATATTCAGGGGTGTACGTCATTGGAGACCTCGCCGGAAAAAATGAACGAACAAACGTCCATAACGGCTTGATCCTCAACGAAACCGAAGTAATTGAGGGCGACGAAAACAACCAGACCGCCAAGAAGGGCAGGAGTGCCAAACTTGACGGAAAGAGTTTTCAACAGGGTACGAATGCCGAACATCAGAGACGAGTGCCTCCGATCAGCTTGCGGGGTTTCTTCTTCTTGGACATGATACAACTCCGTTGCAAATAACGTGAATTGTAGTGGCAATCCGATAATTGGTACTATCCTAACTATGAAAAACGTAATGTTTTGAGATTTTTAGGGGCGGGCAATCAAGTTTCTGAACAGAAGAATCTGACGAACTTGAGGCCCGCCGACGCACACGACCAAGTGTGAATCACCGAAGTATCGGCCTACCCCTTAATACGCGACATACACGAAGGTGTCAAAAGATGTCGCGAGGCAAGCATATAACAGAACGTGAAGTCGATATGATCCGTGTCGGCTATGCATATGGGCTTAAGAGCACAACGATTGCTCTGGCTATCGGTCGCACCTCTCAGGCGGTTGGAAAGCATATTGAACGTATCAAAACAGATGGTTCTATGGATGACTTTTTATGGGACCGTGGGGCCGAAAAAATGGCGCAATTTCTTCGGGAAGCCGGGGCGAAGAAATGAGCAAGAAACAGCCACCAAAATGGAAACGTGAGGGTTTCGAGAATGAGGCCGACTATCGCGCGGCATGTGCAGCAACAAGACGGACCAAAAAGGCAGCATTTCTCGCGACCAGTGCAAAATTGGGTCAGAGATTGTTGCTTGAAGCTATGTGGAACCGTGCCGACTTTCATCGGCCATTCGTGAAGCTCACAAAGCGCGATCTGATGGAAGATACAGGCATGTGCCTTAAGTCGGTTCAAAGGGGGCTTAAGTTCCTGCGCGATGAAGGAAGCATATTCCCGGCCAAAGGTTGGGAAGGGGGATCGGGAAAGGCAACACTTTGGGCGCTTCGCGTGTCTGGCTCAAAGGGAACGCCAGCAGATCAGCAGATCGAAGACCAAAAGGCGAAGAAAGATCGGGAAGCAACATGGCGCTTTCTCAAAGAGAAATACGGAATGCTCAAGGCCCTAGAGATCATGGGGCCACCTGACGACGATGAATAGAATTCGATAAAATAGCAGAACGAGAATGCCCGCCATTGAGCGGGCTTTTTCGTGCCTGTGGATAACTTTTCCCATTCGAAAAAAAGGGGGGACATTTTGTCCCAAAAAGGGGGGACATTTTTTCTCAAAAAGGGGGGACAAATTTTACCCCCCCTCCATGGTTCCCAAAGGAACCAACGATATGAGGCGTTCCCCTAGTCGGGGAACAAGTTGATAAAGTGCGGGGTGGAGAGGTCCTACGGTAGGTCTGGCGCTGGCGTGGCGTCGGCGGAGATCGAGCGCGGGATGAGCGCCAGCCGGAGGATAGGATAGAGGGCCTTCGGCCCGTGCCATGAACATGGCGAGCGTGGGGCATCGTCGCCACGAAAACACCGCCGTTCGTTCTGTTTTGGGAACGGGGGAGGTACGGGGGATGAACATGAGGACCCGAACGGGCCGCAGAATTGGGGTAGGGGTGGCGGCAAGGGTGTTTTGTGTATCCCGGTAGCCAAAACGCCTTAGAGTGCCTGCAATCGGCCTCTGAGGCGTTTTTTGTTTTTTACGGCTTGGCAGGTGAGCGTAATTTTATAACGTAACATCACGCTAACCGTGAAAGGCTGTTCCGAATGCAACTGAAAGAAGAAACCCGGATGCTGCGCGCCCGCGCCGCCGATCTGTCGAAGAAATCCCCGATGATGATCGCTGCAAAGCCGGGCGAAGTGATCGACCTCGTGACAGACACGCTGGCCGTGCTGGAGAAAATGGCCGTGCGTGTCGATCAGCTCTCCGCGCTGCAATCGACGGGGGCCGAAGTATGACCACGAAAACCCGTTATCGCGTTTCGGCCCTTGTCGGCAATCTGGGCGCACGGTCCCATATGATCGCGGCCAACAGCCCGAAGGACGCCCGCGAGCGGTTCCGCGCGGCCTATTCCGGTCAAGAGCTTTTCGGCGTCCGCATCATGACGCCCGAAGAGGTCGAGGCGCACCAAGAACAGGTTTTGAATGCGTGGGAAGCTGACCGCGCCGCGCGCCGCGCCGGGGGTGCAGCATGAGCGACAAGCAACGGCGCGACCGTCCGTTTCCCGTCGCCCCGCAAACCGTTGTCCAGCTCAAGAAATGCGCATGCTGTAACGGGGACGTTCAAGTGCGCATCAACGTGGCCGGGAAGGCTTATTACAACTGCCAAAACTTCGACCTGAAAACCGGCGCGAGCTGCGGTTTTCAGGTGCGCTGGGGGGCGGCGAAGTCTGAGGCGATCCGGGCAGAATATCACCGCCGTGAGGGCATCGCACCCGCGCCTATGGTCGCCGCAAACACCAACGCCGCGCCAAGCGCCGCACCGTGTAGAGATACGCCCGTTAATAAGCCGGAGGCCGCGAACATCGACGCCGCCCCCGTGTCGAAACGTAAATCCGGGGGGGCTTTGGATGAATACGGCTACTGATCTCAACTTTGACGATATGCCAGAGGCCGCGAACACTGCGCCCGATCCGGCGGCGCACCTGGACAGCTTCCGCGCGCCCGACATCGACGGGGAGACCTTCGCGGATGATGATCCGATTCAGATCGGGGAGGATGGGGAGCCGCTGGCCGGTCAGATCGAGCCGGAGAAAATGAGCCGGGAAGCCTTCGCCGCCGTGTTCCGGCTATCGTTCAACATGCCGGGAATGATGCTCCCGGACTTCAAGCCGCTGGCGATAACGGACGAGAAGGAGGAACCTTTTCGGGAGGCGGCAGACGCCGCTTATGACCTGTGCGAGATGTACTTTCCGTCGATCCTGCTGAGCACCAACGACACCTTTGCCGCGATCATGCGCATGACGCCTTTCCTGATCATGCAGGCCGGGGCCGTGCGGGCGATCTTGATCGAGAAGCGCCGGGCGAAGGCGAAAACGGTTGAGGCCAAGCCGGGGACGTTCAAAAGCTCGCGTACCGCGCCGACGGAGGCCGCGAACGACCCGGAACCGCCCGCAACCATGGCGCCGACGACGGGCATGGACTGGATGGATGCGGAGAAGGCGGCATGAGCGCGTCGAGCAACGCGGGCCGGGTAGGGGTCTGGGGCGCGTCTGGCTCCGGCAAATCCGCGTTCACAAAGCGCTACGTTAAGCCGAAACGCCGTGTCGTGATCTTCGACCCGCTGGACGAGTACGGCGGGCAGTCTGTGCGCGATCTCGACGGCGTGCGCCTCGGGATGCGCAAGAGCTGGAACAAATTCCGGGTTTCTTACGTCCCGCGACCGGGTGCGGAGCCGAAAAGCCTGTCCGCTCTGTGCAAGTTGCTGATGATGGCGCAACAGCCGTTTAAGGACACAGGGCAGGGCGACCAGCTCACGCTTGTGGTCGAGGAAATGAATATGGCTTTCCCGGTGGCGGGCGGCGCGCGCAACTGCCCCGGATTTGCGGAAATCTGTTCCCGTGGGCGGCACTTCGGAATTGAGGTTGTCGGCGTCTCTCAGCGCCTCGCTGAGGTTGACACGCGGTTCCGTGGCAACTGCACCGAAACCGTGGTGTTTCGTCAGAAGGGGCCGCGCGACAAACAGGCAGCGGCGGCGGAATTGGGCGTTCGGGTCTCCGATCTTCCGGCGGAAAATCTGCACTACCTGCACGAGAAGGCGGGCAAGATCGAACGCGGCAAGATCACCTTTGGCCGGAACGCTGCGAACACCAACCGGGCACCGGCGGCGAACACCAACGCCGCGCCGAAGTCGAGAAAGCGGGCATAATGGCGGCGGGATTGTATGGACCGGCGATTCTGGAGTGGCGGCGGATGAATGAGGCCGTCACCATAAGCTGCAAGGGCTGTGGCGCGCCGAACATTCAAGGCACGCCGTGCGACTGTTGCGGGCGCGGATATAGCGAAAGCAGGATTCCGACGACAAAAAGAAAAAAGCGCAATTCATAACGCTACGCTACGGGCGTTCGCTACGTTAAGTCGAACGCCCGCAGAACACCCGTCATGCTTCCCCTGTTCTCAACCGAAAACAGGGGTTTTCTTGTGTCCAAACAGTTCGCAATGACCGTGGCCGCGTCCGTCCTCTCGGGCGTCGTGGTCTGGTATGTGACCCGCCGCGCAAGTGCCTCGCAAACCAATCAGACGGGGTTCTACGTATGAAAAAAACCGACCTTAAGCTGGTCGTCCTGACCACCGTGGGCGTCATGCTCGCGGGCTTTGCCATGGCCCAGCTTTCCGACATCGAGCTGGTGAAAACCGCTCGCAACGGCTTCAACTAATAGGGGGCCGCTGCACATGCGCACCAACAAGAAAATGCCCACGCCGCTTGGCATTGGCGCAGGTCAAACCGCATCCGTTCAGCTCCCGCTGGGTCTGACCTATCACGGCTTCAATCTCCGCATGAATGTCGATGACAACGGCACCGCCACTGACGTTCCTGTCGATGACTGGGGCCTGTATGTCGAGGAAATTCGCCTGATCGTGGACGGCGACACCAAAATTCAGATCGACGCCGACGATCTGGTGAAGCTCAACAAGTTCTACGGCATCACGATGGTGGACGGCGTTTTGCCGCTCTTCCTGTCGCGCCCGTGGATGCGCACTGCCATGGGCGAGGATCAGACCTCCTATGGCACCGCCGCTGGCATTGCGTCTTTTGCGCTCGAAATGGACATTGCCGAAGGCGTGACCGTCAACAGCCTGAGCGTCTATGCGAAGCAATCCGCCGGTACCGCATTTGGCCCGCATCTGCGCATTCAGAAGTTCGTCCACAATCAGGGCGTGATCGGTGAGGCCGAAATCGCGGACATTCCGCGCGGGGCCTACGCCATGGGCGCGCTGCACCTGACCACCGACCAGATCGGCAACGTCGAGGTGCATGTTGAAAACCGCAAGGTGTCCGACAGCGACAAGGCAATTCGCGACGCCAACGCGCGCTATGCTGGCCGTGTGCCGCAGGCGGGCATGACGCATGTGGATTTCATGCAGGAAAACCGCATTGCCGAAAGTCTGCCCATGGCGGTGAACGATTTCCGCCTCAAGTCCGATTTCAAGGTGACCGGGAATTTCACGATCTACGCGGAGTCGATCCGGGGCGCGTGATCATCGCCGCCCCTTCGGGGGCGGCTCTCTCCAACATGAAAGGGGGTTCATATGGCTCTTTCCTTCGGCTCCAACGCGCCGTCCGTCGATACCTCGCTTGTGAGCAATGGCGGTAATCTGTCCTATGGCAGCAATGCCGGAAATTTCAGCTTCACCGACTGGTTGTTCAGCACAGACAACCTGTCGTCGGGCATTCCGATTATCGGGTCTCAGTCTGAGTATCTCGACGCGGTTTCTGCCAATGGCGTGAATACGTCGCAAATTGACGGCACCTCTGGTTTCACCTCGGCACTTTCTGGCCTCGCGTCCGCCGTGCTGGCGTCCATGGGCGCTCAGAACGACACGCCGACAGTTACGCAGGTGAGTTCGAGTTCGGGCAGCGTGGCCGGGTTCGATCTCAAAACGATTGCAATCGTCGGTCTGATCGGGGCGGCGGTCTATTACGTCGCCGTCAAGTAAGGGGGACGGAATGGCAGCAGAAGCCGCAGCCGCAAGCGTTATGCCGCAACTTGGCCTTACCGCTGGTCCGTCCAATGCCACCGCGTCGAGCGGTGGCACAACAACCACTGGGGCGTTCAATTTCAACCAACCGGAGACAACGCTTTTTCAGCAGGTTCTCCCGTTCGCAATTCTTGGGGTCATGGCATGGGCGATCTGGAAAAAGTGACATTCGATCTCGGCCAATGGTCCGACGATGCTGAGCTGGACTTGCGCCGGATTGCGGACGTGACCGATCGGGATGTGATCATCTACCGCGATGCTGTCGTTTCTGGGGGAATGCAGCTCTGGGAAATCCGCGAGGGCGGGCGGCGCGTTGGGACGTTGATCTGGTCTGTGCTCACCGAAGCAGATGGGGCCACATTTGTGATCAACGCCGCGGCTGTTCGTGGTCCGACGCGGGGCGACGTTACCGGTGCGATCACGTCCTCTTTCATCGCATTTGCAAAGGCCGCAGGGGCGCGCTCTGTCCTGTGCTGGACGGAGCGACCGGGCCTTATGCACAAGCTGGAAACGCAATTCGGCGCGCGCCGAAAGTACGTCATGGAGGTGAAGATTTGAGCAGTTCGAAGAGCAGAACAGCGACGTCGCAAAGCACGTCTGACAACCGCGTTGCGGCAGATAACGGCGCTATGGGGGTTTCCGGCGGCGGTGATGTGTCCGTTCATGTCGTGGCCGATGAGGCGTTCGAAATGGGGATCGAGGCGCTGGCAGAAATGCGGGATCTGGCGATGAACGCCATGGCGTCGAGCGATGCGGCAACATCCACCATTGCGGGAGCGATGACGGCGCAGCTCGAAGCCTTGCAATCCGAAGAGGGGCAACTGTCTTCGCAAATCATCAAAATCGGCATTCCGGCGGCAGCTCTGGCCTTTGTCGCCGCGAAAATCTGGGGGAAATAACGTGGCAAATCCGACCTACGCAACGCGGTCCTATACTGTCCCGGCGGGCGGCTCTGTTCAGGTGGCGCGTGCGTCTGATTTCCTGAGCTGTCTTGAGGCGTCGCACCCGTTCAAAGTGTCCTTCGACAACCAACCGCGCACCGACTTTGAGGCGGGCCTTACCTATGACACCGAGACGGGTTTTCAACTGGTCGAGGTGATCAACACGGAAGCTGAAGAACTCACGGTCAAGCTCGGTTTCGGGCGCGGAAATATCACTGACGCGCGCCTTGTTCTGCCGGGGGCGGTGGACGTAAGCGGGTCGACTGTTTCCATCAAGAACAATTTGAAATTCATGGCGCAGCCGGTGGCGATTATTCCGCCACAAGACTGTTTTTTGGTTCTCGGATATAATCCAGTGCGTCAGGAAATCGGTATCAAAAACATCTCCGAAGATCGTCTTTGGATCATGAACACAATGTCCCTTTCTGAGAAAGGGCATGCTCTAGATCCGGGAGAAACCATTGTTCTTAACGCAACAAGCGCGATCTATGCATACAACTCCTCTGCAACTGCGGGGAACTTGTCGGTGTGGTTCATCGTCGCTGAGTAGGAGCGTCTGCAATGAGCTATATTTCAAATCCGCCGGTAAAGCCGGAGGAATTTTCTCTTGGGTGGGGGCAATTGCTTCTTGATATGTCGTCTCAACGCTCGGCCAATACCGTTTATCAAAATGCTTCAGGGCGACCGATCGCGGCCTACCTTGTCATTTCGACAGGATCGCGGCGCTATGCCGAAATCTCGCAAAACGGCGTTGACTGGGTGAGGGTAAGCACCTTCCCGACAGGATATGAACACGCGCAATTTTTTATCGTCGCTGACGGGTGGTTCTATCGGGTCAATGGGTCAGGCACGGTCTCGGAATGGGCTGAAATGAGGGTCTAAAGGAATGCGGAATGGTTTTTATCACGAACAAATCGGATATTTCGAGGCAGTCGGCGCGGGTAGCGAAAAAGCGAAAAACGGGGCCGTAAAAGTCCCCCTGCGCCCGTCCGCAGATCACCACTGGCAAGGCGGAGAATGGGTTTACATCGCACCGCCGCCGCCGCCGCCCGCTGATCTGAAACCGGCGCGCTTTGCGTGGCTACTGGCTTTCACGGGCCTTGGCGACGTGTGGGACGCTATGGAGGCCGCGACCAAGGACACCGACCGGGCGACCTACGCGGCGCTTGTGGCGCGCCGTGCGTCCCGGTTCTTCACACTTGCGGACACGCTGGCCGCTGTGACGCTTTTTGCGCCTATGGCCGCACAAGTGGCCCCGGAGGTCGATCTGTCCGAAGCCGCGATCCGCGCGGCATGGGCGCAAGCTGAAACCGCCGAAATCTGAAAGGGGCAAACATGGGTGATTTTATGGGGGCCTTGGTCGTCGGCGGCGCGCTTGCGGGTGGGGCCTATTTGATCGAGCAACGCAAGCGCCAGACCCAAGAGGTCTATGAGGTGATTCCGGCCAGCACGAAGACAGACACCGGCAGCTCCACCAAAGATGCGATTGTGAACTGGGGGATTTCCACGCTCTTCGGCGCGCTCACCGGGTCGAACACATCGGGGGCAGGGACGACGGCAGGGGCGTCCAGCGGTTCCACCAGCTCCGGCGGCGTATCTGACTGGCTGTCCTCGCTTCTGGGCGGCGGTAGCAGCTCCGGCGGCTCTGGCAGCGTGAGCGTGTCGGATCGGGCCATTCTGGACCTGATCGGGCGCGCTGAGGCTCCGGGCGGTTACGATACCGTCTATTACGGCTCCAAACTCCAGCCGCCGCGCCCGATCACGACCATGACCGTGGCAGAGGTTCAAGACTGGCAAGCGCGCTCTGTGGCCGCTGGCAGCGCATCGAGCGCGGCGGGCCGTTATCAGATCATCAAGGACACGCTACGCCGCCTTGTGTCGCGTGGTGTTGTGTCGAGCGGTGAGCTGTTCAATGCGAACGCACAGGACCGTTGCGGCTTGGCGCTGATGAACGACGCGGGCTATGCGCGCTACAAATCCGGCGCGATCACCGCCGGAGCCTTCGCGCAAGAGCTGTCCCGCATCTGGGCCGGTCTTCCTGCCTTCACCTATGACCGGAAGGGCCGCAAAGCGACCGGGCAGAGCTATTACGCCGGTGACGGGCTCAATGCCGCCACCGTGTCCCAGTCGCAGGTTCTTGCCGCTCTCGGGGCCTCTGGTGCGGGGGTGTATGCGTAATGCCGTTGATCATCTGGGGAGCTTTGGGCGTGGCCGGTCTCTACGGGGCCGGATGGGCCGCAAAAGAAGGCGGTGACGCGATGGATAGCACCGCCAACGTGCTGAAATGGGCCAGCGTGGCCGGGGGGCTTTATCTGGCTTACTCGGTCGCGAAATCGTCGGGGGCGATCAAGTGACGTTCGACATCGCAAACGCCCTTGATCTGGGCCAATTCGCGGTGCTGGCCGCGATCTTCTACCGCCTTGGCGGTCTCACCAAAGCGCATGACGATTTCGCCGCGCGCCTTGGCAAACTCGAAAACGCTTAAAAGGGGGAAAATCATATGCTTACGGCGTTTCTTACACGCAAAGTCTTGGCCGCGATCATTGGCGCGCTCATGACCTCGCTCGCAACCTTCCTTGCAGCTCACGGCATCGACGTGGGCGCGGAGACAATCGAACTCTGGCAAGAGGCGCTTATCGCCGTGGCCGGGATCGGTCTTTCGGTCTATGGCGGCACGGAAGGCCGCGCATCCGCCGAAATTGTTGAATAACAGCGGGTTACATTGGTGCGTTAGAGCGTCTTGCGAGGGGATCGCACGGCGCTTTTCTTATTTCAGAAAAATAATAGCTTGAATGAAATAAGGTTATTTCATAAGTCTGGGTCAGTCGAAAACTGGCGTATGAGGCAATATCCGATAATTGGTATTATGTATATTGTTTATCAAGTATGAGATTGAAGTTATGACTATAAACCTCTGTAATTACCTCAAAAACTCGGAGGCGTTGCCGCACTCACAACTTCGCAAGGCTCAGGCCCCACCTGTCGAAACCGATGCGGCGTGCGGCTTTCGAAATAATACGCATCGCCCGGTCCAAGGATTTTGCGCTGCTCGCCAACCGTCACCTCGACGCGGCCTGAGATCACGATGCCGGCTTCTTCGCCTTCGTGGCCGTACATCACGCGCCCCGTATCCGCGCCGATCTCATAGCGCTCCTTGAGCATCATCATCGCGCGCCCGAACAGTGATTGTCCGACCTGTTTGAGCGAGACCTTGCCTTTGCCGATCTCGGTGAGCTCCTCGGCGGCGTAAAAGATCTGTTGCTCGGCCACCGGCTCGATGGCGAAAAACTCCGACAGGCCGATGGGCACACCGGCGAGGATCTTGTGCAGCGCGCCGACGGATGGGTTCATCTTGCCGCTTTCAATCAGGGAAATGGTCGAATTCGGCACGCCGACTTTCGTGGCCAAACTGCGCTGCGACAGACCGGCGCGTTCGCGCACGACACGCAGCCGGTGACCGAGGGCCAGATCGTCGGAAGTGTTGTGGGTGTTCATTATAAGCCAAACAGTAGTGAGTTATGACCATAATACAATGAGTTACGAAAATAAAGAAACAGACTTTTTGAAAATAATAAAACCCCTAATCTCAGGGCCAAGACACAGAACATCGCGCCAAATCAGGTGCCCTGAAAGGACAGATCATGTTGAAATCGACTGCAAATACCGAAATCGAAGCCCGTCGCAAGGCGGCTCTGGCCCGCGGCGTGGGTGTGCTCACCGACCATTATGCGGTCAAGGCCGAGAATGCCGAAATTTGGGACGAAGACGGCAATCGCCTGATCGACTTCGCCTCCGGCATCGCCGTGCTCAACACCGGCCACCGCCACCCGAAGGTCATCGCCGCCGTCGAAAAACAGCTCGCGTCCTTTACGCACACCTGCCACCAAGTCGTGCCTTATGAGAACTACGTCCGCCTTGCCGAGCGTCTGAATGCGCTGGCTCCGGGCGATTTCGACAAGAAATCCCTCTTTGTCACGACCGGAGCTGAAGCTCTTGAAAACGCTGTTAAAATCGCCCGCGCCGCAACCGGTCGCTCGGCGGTGATCACCTTCAATGGCGGTTTCCATGGTCGGACCTTCATGACCATGTCGATGACCGGCAAGGTGGTGCCGTACAAGGTCGGTTTCGGCCCGATGGCCGCCGACGTGTTCCACGCGCCCTACCCCAATGCGCTCCACGGCATCTCCGTCGACGACACGTTCGACGCGATCAAGCACCTGTTCAAAGCCGATGTCGACCCGAACCGTGTCGCTGCCATCGTGTTCGAACCGGTGCAAGGCGAAGGCGGGTTCAACCCGGCACCCGCCGAGTTTGTCGAACGCCTGCGCTCGCTCTGCGACGAATACGGCATCGTGATGGTCGCCGACGAGGTGCAGACCGGTTTCGCCCGCACCGGCACCGTCTTTGCGATGGACGCCTACAGCGTTGCGCCCGATCTGATCACCATGGCGAAAAGCCTCGGCGGCGGTTTCCCGATCTCTGCGGTCGTCGGCAAGGCCGAGATCATGGACGCGGCGGGTCCGGGCGGCCTTGGCGGCACCTATGGCGGCAACCCGCTGGCAATTGCGGCGGCGAATGCGGTGCTCGACGTGATCGAAGAAGAAAAGCTCTGCGACCGCGCCAATATGCTTGGCGACACGCTCAAGGCCCGTCTTGAAGCGCTGAAATCCGATGTGCCGGAGATCGTCGAAGTGCGTGGGCCCGGTTTCATGGTCGCGGCCGAATTCTGCCACGCCGACGGCACCCCTGCCCCGGAACTGGCGAATGCGATCCGTGTCGAGGCGCTCAATCGTGGCCTGCTTCTGCTGACCTGCGGCGTCTATGGCAACGTGATCCGCTTCCTCGCGCCGATCACCATTCAAGACGATGTGTTTGCAGAAGCGCTCGATATCCTCGAAAACGCTGCCAAAGCGGCAAAAGGACTCTGAGATGCGTGAGCTGAACGACAAAACCCTGCTGGAAACCCGCGCCTATGTGAATGGCGTCTGGGTCGAAGGCAAAAAAACCTTCCCGGTGGAGAACCCCTCCACCGGCGAGGTGATCGCCCATGTCACCGACCTGTCGGCGGAAGATGTCGCCATGGCGATCGATGCCGCCTATGCGGCGAAAAAGGCTTGGGCCGCAACGAGCGTCAAGGAACGCTCCGCGATCCTGCGCAGACTGTTCGATCTCATGGTCGAGAATGCCGACGATCTGGCGACGATCCTCACCGCCGAGATGGGCAAGCCCTGGGCCGAAGCCCGCGGCGAGATCCTTTACGGCGCCTCCTATGTCGAATGGTTCGCCGAAGAGACCAAGCGCATTTACGGCGACATGATCCCCGGTCCGCAAAACGACAAACGTATGGTGATCGTCAAGCAACCGGTGGGCGTGGTCGGCTCCATTACGCCGTGGAACTTCCCGAATGCCATGCTGGCGCGCAAGATGGCGCCGGCACTGGCCGCAGGCTGCACCATGGTGGCGCGGCCCTCCGAGTTCACGCCGCTCTCCGCGCTGTCCCTCGCCGTTCTGGCAGAGCGCGCAGGCGTGCCCGGGGGTGTGTTCAACGTGCTGACGGGGCTCGACGCCGCAGGCATGGGTCAGGAGATGTGCGCCAACGAGAAAGTGGCGAAAATCACCTTCACCGGCTCGACGCGCGTGGGGAAAATCCTGCTCGCTCAAGGCGCTGGCACGGTCAAGAAAATGTCCATGGAACTGGGCGGCAATGCGCCTTTTGTGGTGTTCGACGATGCCGATGTGGATGCGGCGGTCGAGGGCTGCATGATTGCGAAATTCCGCAACAACGGCCAGACCTGTGTTTGTGCCAACCGCATCTATGTTCAGTCCGGCATCTACGATGAATTCGCCGCGAAACTGGCGAAAGCCTTGGAAAGCCTGACGCTTGGTGACGGCTTTGCCGAGGGGGTCAACACCGGCCCGCTGATCAACGCGGCGGCAGTTGCGAAGGTCGAAAGCCATATTGCCGATGCGGTCGAGAAAGGCGCGGAAGTGGTCACTGGCGGCAATCGCTCGAACCTCGGCCAGACCTTCTTCGAGCCGACGCTTCTCAAAGGTGTGACGCAGGAGATGCAGGTTGCCCGCGAGGAAACCTTTGGTCCCTTGGCGCCGCTGGTGAAATTCGAGACCGAAGACGAGGCGCTGGCCTATGCCAATGCGACCGAATTCGGGCTGGCCTCCTATTTCTACACCTCTGACCTGAACCGCGCCTGGCGTGTGGGCGAGGCGCTGGAAAGCGGCATGGTCGGCATCAACACCGGCGCGATTTCCACCGAAATGGCCCCGTTCGGCGGCGTCAAACAGTCCGGTATGGGCCGCGAAGGCTCGAAATACGGCATGGACGATTATCTCGAGATCAAAAACCTCTGCTTCGGCGGGTTGAACTGATCCGGTCGGGGCGGCCTCTTGCCGCCCCAACACATTTTGAGGGAGGATATCATGACCGCGAGCCACGGCTTTCTCGCCGACGTCACCAATATGTTCAACGATGCGGCCAAAATCATGTCGCTCGAAGAAGGGCTGGCGGAGAAAATCTCTGTCTGCAACACCACTCTGACGACCCGCTTTGGCGTGCGGCTGCGGGGCAAGATGCATACGTTCGAGGGCTGGCGCTCCGTTCATTCCAATCACCCCAGCCCGGCCAAGGGGGGCATTCGCTATGCGCCCTATGCCAATCTCGAAGAGGTCGAGGCGCTCGCAGCCCTCATGTCCTACAAATGCGCGCTGATGGACCTCCCCTTCGGCGGCTCCAAGGGCGCGTTGAAGATCGACCCTTCCGAATGGGCCCCACATGAGCTCGAGCGCATCACTCGCCGATTTGCTCGGGAACTGGCGCGGCACGATTTCCTCAGCCCCTCGCAAAACGTCCCGGCCCCGGATGTCGGCACCAATGAAAAGACCATGATCTGGATTGCCGACGAGTATCGGCAGATGAAATCCAGTGATATCAACGCCAATGCCTGTGTCACTGGCAAACCGATTGCCATGGGCGGCATCGAGGGCCGCATCGAGGCCACCGGGCGTGGCGTGCAATACGCCATCCAGGTGTTTTTCCAGACCCCCGAGGACATCGCGAAAACCGGCCTGCCCGACCGGCTCGAAGGCCGCACGGTGGTCATTCAGGGCCTCGGCAATGTCGGCTATCACGCGGCGAAATTCCTGAGCGAGGAAGATGGCTGCAAGATCGTCGCGGTGGTCGAGCGCGACGGCTCCGTGCGCAATCCAGACGGCATCGACATCGAGGCGCTGCATGCGCATATGGTGGAAACCGGTGGCGTGAGCGGTTTTGCGGGTGGTGAATACGACAGCGGATCGGCCTTGAGCGATGCCTGCGATATTCTCATTCCGGCGGCGCTTGAAAGCGCGATCCACGACGGAAATGCCCATGAAATCAAAGCGAAAATGATCGTCGAGGCCGCCAACGGTCCGATCACCTATGCCGCCAATACGCTCCTGCGCGAGCGCGGCGTGGTGATCGTCCCCGATCTCTACGCCAACGCGGGTGGTGTGACCGTGAGCTATTTCGAATGGGTCAAGAACCTGACCCATATTCCCTTTGGCCTGATGGAGCGGCGCCGCGACGAACAGGGCAACCGTATGCTCGCACGTCAGATCGAGAGCATGACCGGCCACCAATTCCCGGAGGGAGCCGAGACCTTCCTCGACGGCGCCCGCGAGATTGATCTGGTACGTTCAGGCCTCGATGACAAGATGCGGTCCGCCTATGGCGAAATGTCCCGGCTCTGGAACAGCTCCGACGACATTCCCGACCTGCGCACCGCCGCCTATATCATCGCCGTGCGCCGTTTGGCCGATATCTACAAGGCCTTGGGGATCGGCGGCTGAAATTCAGCCCGCCGATCGCGCGAGCATCCCGAACAGGTCGCGGGGATCGTCCGGGTCGGCGAGCATGTCGAGATTTTCCGCAAAATCCGTGTCTTGCACGAGGTGTCTCACGTAACGCAGCGCCGAGAAATCCTCCGTCGCAAAGCCCACGCTGTCGAACAGCGTGAGCTGCGCCGCGTCGCGCCGCCCTGTCACTTCGCCGCGCATCACCTGCCAGAGCTCGGTCACCGGGTGATCGGGGCCAAGCTGCTGGATCTCCCCCTCGATCCGGGTTTGCTCCGGGTATTCCACGAAAATCTCGGCGCGCCGGAGAATATCCGGGTGCAACTCCGTCTTCCCCGGACAGTCGCCGCCGATGGCGTTGATATGCTGGCCGCGCCCGACCATGTTGTCGGTCAGGATCGTGGCATATTGTTTGTCAGCGGTACAGGTGGTGATCACCTCTGCGCCGATCACTGCCTCCTGTGCGCTGGAACAGCATGTAATTTCAAAGCCTTGCGATTCGAGGTTGCGTTTTGCCTTGGCCGTGGCCGCCGGGTCGATGTCGTAGAGGCGCAGCCGGTTGATGCCACATATGGCGCGGAAGGCCATGGCCTGAAACTCGCATTGCGCCCCGTTGCCGATCATCGCCATGACCTCGGCCCCCTTTGGCGCGAGATATCTGCCGACAAGCGCCGATGTGGCCGCCGTGCGCAGCGCTGTCAAAACCGTCATTTCCGTGAGCAATACCGGATAGCCCGTTGAAACCTCAGACAAAACGCCGAAGGCCGTCACGGTCTGATGGCCGGTTTTGGTGTTTTTCGGATGGCCGTTGACATATTTGAATCCGTAAAGCCGATCATCCGCCGTCGGCATCAGTTCGATTACGCCTCCTGGCACATGGGACGCCACGCGCGGGGTTTTGTCGAACTCGGGCCAGCGTTTGAAATCCTCTTCGATATAGGTCGCGAGATCGGTGAGAAATCTTTCAATTCCAATGTGATGCACGAGGCGCATCATGTTGGCGACGGAGACGAAAGGCACATAGGCGAGTTCAGAGGGGGCGAGCATATTCATCCAAAACTCCGGGTCATACGGTCGAGAACGCGGCGACCGAACAGGCTGGCCGTCAAATCGCAGAGCAGTTTCGCCGTGCGCCCGCGCTCATCGAGAAAGGGGTTCAACTCCACCAGATCGAGCGAGCCCACGAGGCCGCTGTCGCACAGCGTTTCCATGATCAGATGCGCCTCGCGAAAGGTCGCGCCGCCCGGCACTGTGGTGCCCACGGCAGGCGCGATCCCCGGGTCGAGAAAATCGACGTCAAAGCTCACATGCAAACGGCCATTCGCGGCCCGGACACGGTCGAGAAACGCGCGAAGCGGCACCAGAACCCCGGTCTCGTCAATCGCGCGCATATCCTGCACATCCATCTCAAACCTTTGAATGCGCTCATGTTCCGCCGGATCGACGGAGCGAATGCCGATGAAACACATATGCTCGGGCGCCACCGCATGGGTCAGCCTCGGATAGGATTCGCAGCCCGCTTGCCCGGTGAAATAGGCCACCGGTGTGCCGTGCAAATTGCCGCTCTCAGTCGTATCGAGCGTGTGCAAATCCGGGTGGGCATCGAGCCAGAGCACAAACAGCGGGCGGCCCTCCTCAGCCGCGCGGCGCGCCACGCCCGGCACGGTTCCGGCGGACATGGAATGATCGCCGCCCATGAAGATCGGCAGATCGCTGTCGCGCGCGGCGGCATAGGCGGCGGGCTCAAGCGCCTCGATCCAGGCGCGCGTCTCAGAGAGGTTGTGCACCGCAGGGTTGGCATGGGGCGCGATCTCCTGCGCTGCGATCTGGATGTCGCCGCGATCTTCGACCGACCAGCCAAGTGCCTTGAGCGTCTCGGGAAGCCCGGCGGTTCGCAGGCTGGCGGGGCCCATCAGGCAGCCGCGTTGCGAGGCGCCGGTTTCAACCGGAACGCCGAAGAGGACGGTGGATTTCATCATCTGCGGAAGACCTTTGTGAGGATGTGCGTTTTCCGTAGTATGCGCCGGTTCGGCGAAAATTGTGACTTATAATTTGACCATTTTGGATTTAGTTTTTATCAAAATGGTCAATTGAGAAATCAAAATGAACAACCCTGCCCTGACAGACAGCGACCGTGCGATCCTGAGCGCTCTGCGGCGCAATGCCAGACTGTCGATCACCGAACTGGCGCAGGACACGGGCCTGTCACGCAGCACCGCGCGCACGCGGCTCGATGCTCTGGTGGCGAACGGCCACATCCGACGGTTCACCATCGAGACCGATGTGGATGTCGAGGGCGAGGTGCGGGCAATTACCCTTGTTGCGCTTCAGGGCAAGATGTCACGTCAGGTGATCCGTACCCTGACCCGCATTCCCGGTGTCTCCACGGTCTTCGCCACCAATGGCGCCTGGGATCTTGTCGTCGATATTCGGACCGACAGTCTGGTGAATTTCGACCGAATTCTGCGTGAAATCCGTGAAATTCCCGGTGTGGTGAATTCGGAAAGCTGCCTTTTGCTGGCCCATGTCGTGGGGTGACGCACAGGAATGGTGCTTCAATGTGCGGAAACAGCGCATAGAGTTGACCTCGGGGGATGTCTTGCACGGTTTGAGATTTCTACCTAATTTCGCCTCATGGGGGACACGAGCATTCACAATCAGGTCCAGAAGATCCTCTACGCGACCACGGTCCAGGAGGTCTGGGACCCCTTGCTGAGACGACTGAAAACGGTCGGCTTTCATCATGTGCTCTACGGTTTCACGCGGTTTCATACCGATTCCGGGTTCGGTGACGACAACGACCACCTCTTCCTGACGAATTTCGGCCCGGACTACATGAAGGGCTATTTCCTTGAGGGCCGGTATCGCCACGGCCCGATGGTCCGTTGGGCGGTGGAGAATTCAGGGTGTTGTTCCTGGGACTGGATCGGCGCGAACCATGCCAGCTTTACCGAGAAAGAGCGTGAGGTGGTGGCCTTCAATCAGGCCTCCGGCGTCACCGCTGGCTATACCATCGCCTTCCCGCATTCGCTCAAACGGGCCAAGGGTGCGATTGGCATGTCGTTGGAGCCGTTCAACGGCACACAGGCCGAAGCAGATGAAATCTGGGGGGTGCATGGCGAGGACATTGAGATCCTGTGCGGCATTGCACATCTGAAGCTGATCAGCATGCCGCTGCCGAAACGCATGCTGACCAAGCGCCAGCGCGAGGTGCTGGAATGGATCAGCGATGGCAAAACAGTCGCCGATACGGCCCAGATTCTGGGCCTGAACAAGGCTACGGTGGAGAAACACCTGCGACTCGCCCGTGAGGCTCTGGGGGTGGAAACCACGGCACAGGCGGTGCTAAAGGCTTCATTACACAACCAAATTTTTACCTTCTGACCCCCGCCGCCAGGCCGTCCACGGATATAATCAACCAAAAGGTATGGAATTGCGTACTTTTGTTCTGGTTGAGAGAGGAACAAAATGAGATTGTTCCGGCTTTCGAGGCTTGGCCTTTGGGACGGGGGGTACGGGATCGCCAGGGTCATTCGGCTTACCGATGCTTCTATGAAGGGCCGCGGGTTTATACTCAACCGTGCGGTCCTTTTTGTTTGTGTGAGTTTTGCGGGGTCCCTCATCCAAGGTTTTTGTCCCGCATAGGGTGGCTCTTTTTGAGCCACCCTTTTCTTTTGCCTCGACTCTTCTGCCTCGCCATCGACGCGTCAGCCGAACCGCCGCATGTCACCATGAGCCATGAAAAAGGCCGCCTCCCGAAGGAGACGGCCCGAAACGCTCGTCCGAAGAGGACGGATCAGCCCTGCATCACTTTCGCGACTTCAGCGGCAAAATCTTCTTCGGCTTTCTCGATGCCTTCGCCAACTTCGAGACGCACGAAACCGGTGATCTCGGCACCAGCCTCTTTCGCGGCTTTCTCGACGGTGAGGTCCGGGTTCACCACGAAGGCCTGACCAAGGAGGGTCGACTCGGCGATGAATTTCGCCATACGGCCCTTGATCATGTTCTCGATGATGGCTTCCGGTTTGCCGGACTCACGAGCGATCTCGATCTGGATCTGACGCTCTTTTTCCACCACAGCCGGGTCGAGATCGGCTTCGCCGAGGCCCTGCGGGTTGGCGGCGGCAATGTGCATCGCAACCTGTTTGCCAAAGGCTTCGTTGCCGCCTTTGAGACCGACGAGCACACCGATTTTGCCCATGCCGTCAGCCGCCGCGTTGTGCACATAGGTCACAACGGTTTCGGCTTCGAGCTTGGCCATGCGGCGCAGACCCATGTTCTCGCCGATTTTGGCGATCTTGTCGGTGATCAGTTCGGAGACCGGCTTGCCGTTCACGTCGGCGGAGACCAGCTCTTCGACATTCGCAACGCCCAGAGCGGCGGTGGCGATGTCTTTCACCATGGTTTGGAATTCAGCGTTTTTCGCAACGAAGTCGGTCTCGGAGTTCACCTCGACGGCGACGCCCACACCGCCGTTCACGGCGACGGCCACGAGGCCCTCGGCTGCGGTACGACCGGATTTCTTCGCGGCTTTCGCCAGACCTTTGGTGCGCAGCCAGTCAACGGCGGCTTCCATGTCGCCATCGGTTTCGACCAGCGCTTTTTTCGCGTCCATCATGCCTGCGCCGGTGGATTCGCGCAGTTCTTTGACCTGAGCAGCAGTGATTGCCATGTCGGCTCTCCTCGAATTCTGGGATATGCTTGCGGGGGCGGGATTACCCTGCCCCCGTATCAATTTTGTAACGACCGGACCGACAAACCGGCCCGGAGGCGAAGATTACTCTTCGACGGCCTCGGCCACGGCTTCTTCAACCGGCAGCTCTTCGAAAGCGCCCATGTCGACACCGGCGGCGTCCATCTGAGCGGTCATGCCGTCAAGCGCAGCGCGAGCCACGAGGTCGGTGTAGAGCGCGATGGCGCGAGCGGCGTCGTCGTTGCCCGGGATGATGTAATCCACACCGGCCGGCGAGCAGTTGGAGTCGACAACGGCCACAACCGGGATGCCCAGTTTCTTGGCTTCGAGGATCGCGAGATCTTCTTTTTTCACGTCGATGATGAAGAGCAGGTCCGGAAGACCGCCCATTTCACGGATGCCGCCGAGGGACGCTTGCAGTTTGGCCTGGTCACGTTCCATGTTCAGGCGCTCTTTCTTGGTGAGGCCTTCGGCGCCCGAGGAGAGCGTCTCGTCGATGGCAGCCAGACGCTGGATCGATTGGGACACGGTTTTCCAGTTGGTGAGCGTGCCGCCCAGCCAGCGGTGGTTCATGTAGTATTGCGCACATTTCTCTGCGGCTTCGGCAACCGGGCCAGCGGCCTGGCGTTTGGTGCCGACGAAGAGAATGCGGCCACCTTTGGCGGCGGTGTCACGCACGGCCTGCAGAGCCTGGTCCAGCATCGGGACGGTCTGGGTCAGGTCGAAGATGTGAATGCCGTTACGCTCACCGTAGATGAACTCCGCCATACGCGGGTTCCAACGCTGAGTTTGGTGACCATAGTGGACGCCAGCTTCCAAGAGCTGACGCATGGAGAAATCGGGAAGCGCCATGTTCGTTCCTTTCCGGTTTAACGCCTTGGCGGAGGTTTCGAAGCATCTGCTCCAACCGGTGGACCGTTCAGGGATGTCTCCCCCGAGGGCCCGCCTCCGCCTGTGAAGTGCTCGCGCATATAGAGGGGAATTCGGGCATTGGCAACCCCTGCCCCGGTTTTGAGTATTTTGTCAGCAAAGGAGACAGGGGGTGGCGCCCGGACGACATGCCGTCTCTTGCCATTCGGTCAAAATCCGGCGCAAGTGGGAGCATGGACAAAACACATGACATTCTTTGTATCGGCTCGGTGCTCTGGGACGTGATCGGGCGAACGGATCGTTCGATGCGCGTCGGATCGGACGTGCCGGGGCGCATTGTGCGTGTGCCGGGCGGTGTGGCGATGAATATCGCCATGGCTCTGGCGCGCTTCGGAATGAAGCCCGATCTGTTGACCGCCATCGGGCGCGACCCGGCGGGGACGGAGTTGATCGAGGCCGCGAAGGTGCGCGGCATCGGCACGGAGCACGTCTATCTTTCCGAGGATCTGCCGACCGACAGTTACATGGCGGTCGAGGGGGCCAACGGGCTGATTGCGGCGATCGCGGATGCGCATTCGCTGGAACGCGCGGGCGACAAGATCCTGCGGCCTCTGGCCGACGGGCGGCTTGGCACGGTGAACGCGCCCTATACCGGGCCTGTGGCGCTCGATGGCAACCTGACCACGCAGCTCTTGCGCGAGATTGCCGCCTCGCCGTTGTTCGCCAAAGCGGATCTGCGGGTCGCTCCCGCCTCGCCGGGCAAGGCGGAGCGGCTCTTGCCGCTTCTGGATCACCCGCGCGCAACGCTTTATGTCAATCTCGAAGAGGCCGGGCTTTTGGCCCAGACCGTGTTTGAGAGCTCCGCCGAGGCCGCCCAAGCATTGCTCGCCCGTGGTGCGCATCGGGTCCTGGTGACCAATGGCGGCAAGGGCGCTTCGATTGCCCATGATGGCGATGTCCTGACCCAAACCCCGCCCGAAGTTCTGGTCGCGCGCGTGACCGGTGCGGGCGACACTTTCATGGCGGCGCATATCGCGGCGGAAATGCGCGGGGTCGATGCGACCGGTGCGCTGACCGCCGCGCTTGAGGCCGCTGCCCTTTACGTTTCCGGAGATACCCCCCTATGACCCTTCCCATGATGTACGCCCCCGAAGTCGCCGAGGCTCTGGAGGAGGGCCGCCCCGTGGTGGCGCTCGAATCCACGATCATCACCCATGGCATGCCCTACCCGCAGAATGTCGAGACCGCGCGCATGGTCGAGGATGACATCCGGGCGGCGGGTGCTACGCCTGCGACCATTGCCGTGCTCGATGGCGTGCTGCACATCGGCCTGACCGACACGCAATTGACCGCGCTTGGGCAGGCCACCGGCGTGATGAAAGTCTCGCGCGCCGATCTGCCGGTGTGTATCGCGCGCGGTGCGACGGGCGCGACCACCGTCGCCGCGACGATGATCGGGGCTGAGCTCGCCGGGATCAAGGTGTTCGCCACCGGCGGCATCGGCGGTGTGCATCGCGGCGCGGAAGAGACATTCGACATCTCCGCCGATCTTCTGGAACTGGGCGAAACCGCAGTGACCGTGGTGGCGGCGGGTCCGAAGGCCATTCTCGACATCCCGAAGACGCTCGAAGTGCTGGAGACCCATGGCGTTCCGGTCATCGCCTATGGTCAGGACGAAATTCCTGCCTTCTGGTCGCGCGCCTCCGGGCTTCAGGCCCCACTGCGTATGGATACGGCTACCGAGATCGCCCGCGCCATGGACATGCGCGCAGCCATGGGCGTGAAAGGCGGACAGCTTGTCGCCAATCCGATCCCTGAGGCGGATGAGATTCCGCGTGCGGTGATCATGCCTTTCGTCGAAACCGCGCTGAAAGAGGCCGAAGAAAAAGGCATCCACGCCAAGGAGGTCACGCCCTTCCTGTTGCAGCGGATTTTCGAACTGACCGAGGGGGCGTCTCTCACCGCCAATATTGCGCTGGTGCGCAACAACGCCCGGCTCGCGGCCGAGATCGCCAAAGCGCTCTGCGCATAAGAGCGCTGTGCAAATAAACGCCAGAACGGCAACGGAACCGACGATCTGAAAAATAAACCTGTAAGCGGCCCGAAACCTTTGGGCCGCTTACTTGTCTCTTAACCCGTGCACGCATAAGTTCAGCGCAAACAGGGCATGTCGCCCGAAAGCACAGGTTTCGCACCCCCCATGACCAACCCGTTCGAAGAAGAAACCCACCCGCCAAAGCCGCGCCGTCCGGGGCTTTTTGCACATTTGCGTGCGGCCTTCCTGACCGGGCTCGTGGTGGTCGCCCCCATCGGGCTGACCGCCTATGTGATCTGGACCGTGATCGGCTGGGTCGACGGCTGGGTGCTGACCTTCGTTCCCTCCGGCTATCACCCGGATGCTCTGATCAACCGGTTCCTCGGCTATACCGACCCGGCGGATCAGATCCATATCAACCTGCGCGGCGCGGGCGTGATCATTTTCCTGATCTTCACCGTGGTCGTCGGCTGGATCGCCAAGGGGCTCGTCGGGCGCTCGCTCATCCGCTGGGCCGAAAGCCTCGTCGACCGCACACCCATCGTGCGGTCGATCTACAATGGGGTGAAACAGATCGCCGAGACGATCTTTTCGCAATCCGAAACCTCCTTCGATCAGGCGTGCCTCGTCGAATACCCGCGGCGGGGCATCTGGGCGATCGGCTTTGTCTCGACCAATGCCAAGGGCGAAGTGGCCCGGCGCACGCCGCAGGATGAGAAATACCTCTCCGTCTTCGTGCCGACGACGCCCAACCCGACCTCGGGATTTCTGCTGTTCTTCCCGGAGCATGATGTGGTCAAGCTCGAGATGACGGTGGAAGATGCGGCGAAACTTGTGATCTCGGCGGGGCTGGTTTACCCGAACCCGAAGGACCCGACGCAGCCTCTGAAACCCGACACGTTGCCAGCCGCACAACCGGAGTAAGACGACAGACAAAGCCGCCCAATTGGGCGGCTTTGTCTTATGAAAACATTGCCTTCAGATCAACGCTCGCCCGCGTGCCCAGATCGTCGAAATGCGCAGAGAGAAACTGGTCGCAGGCCGCCCTGCCCGCCTCTTTCATCCGGGACAGCAGTAAGGGCGAAGGCACGAGTTTGGTGCGTGCCGAAAGGTCCTGCATCAGATCGTCATCGGCGATCATATGGATCAGCACATCCTTCATCGCCCCCGCAGGCAAACGTTTGTCCGCGATCAGCTCGCGCACGAATTGCACTGACCGCAACTCGCGCAGCATCGAGGAATTGAACGAAATCTCGTTGATCCGGTTCTGGATCTCCTCCGGCGTCTTCGGCGTGCCGGGTCGTTCCATCGGGTTGATGTTGACGATCACCACGTCTTGCGGAAATTCCGGCTCGAACAGCGGGAACAGCGCCGGGTTGCCGGTATAGCCGCCGTCCCAATAGGGATCGGTCACGCCCGTCACCGGGTCCTTGATCTCCACCGCCTGAAACAGTTCCGGCAGGCAGGCTGAGGCCAGAATGACATCGGTGGTCACTTCGGCCCCAGAGAACACGCGGATTTTCCCGGTCCGCACATTGGTCGTCGAAATGAACAACGCCGGACCTTCCTCCGAGCCGGTATGGGGGCAGACCAGATCCTCGACCACATCGCTCAACGGGTTTTCATAGAAAGCGCCGTAAACATAGGGGCTTGTGAAGGTTGCAATGGAATCGAGAAAGGCAAAGGGCACGCTCACTTGCATCATGCGGGTGACCATCTCGGTCGTTGGCCCGAATTGCGACATCCAGGCGTTGAGCCGCATGTCGGAGAGCGCGCCCATCTGTTCCCAGAGACCGTCGAGCGCCTGTTTCGCCCCCTCGCGCCCATCGCGCACCAGCCCGGATTTCAGCGCCGCGCCATTGAGCGCGCCCGCCGAGGTGCCGGAGATCGCGGCAATCTCGATCTCCTCATGCTCCAACAGCCGGTCCAGCACGCCCCAGGTGAAGGCGCCATGCGCGCCGCCGCCCTGAAGCGCGAGGTTGATCCGTTTGATTGAGCTCTTCGTCTTCCGTTTCGCCATCAGAGTGCGGTCCAGCCCCCGTCGACGGAAATCGTCGTGCCGGTGATCTGGGCCGCCGCGTCCGAGCAGAGGAACACCGCCGTGCCGCCGATCTGCTCGACCGTGGCGAATTGTTTCGAAGGCTGACGCTCAAGGATCACCTTCTCGATCGCCTCCTGTTCCGTCATGCCGTATTTCTTCGCCGTATCGGGGATTTGTGCGTCGACCAGAGGCGTGTGCACGTAACCGGGACAGATCGCATTGGCGGTGATCGCCTCTTTCGCCGTCTCCAGCGCCACCACCTTGGTCATGCCGACGACACCGTGTTTGGCGCTGACATAGGCGGATTTGAACGGCGAGGCGGTCAAGCCATGCGCCGAGGCGATATTGACCACCCGGCCCCAGCCCGCCTTGCGCATCAACGGCAAAGCGGCGGCGGTGGTGTGAAAGGCCGAGTTCATGTTGATCGCGATGATCGCATCCCATTTCTCGATGGGGAATTCGTCGATCGGCGCCACGTGCTGAATGCCTGCGTTGTTCACGAGGATGTCGCAGGTGCCCGCCTGCTCGATCAGCGCGCGACAGTCTGCGCCCTTCGACATATCCGCCTTGATATAACGGGCCTTGACGCCGAATTCCTTACCGATGGACTCGGCCAGCGCGTGATCCTCGTCGCGGTCGGTGAAGGAATTGAGCACCACATCGGCCCCTGCCTTTGCCAGTTCGCGTGCGACCCCAAGCCCGATCCCCGAATTCGATCCGGTGATCACGGCGGTTTTGGATTTCAATGACATCTCAATCTCCTCTGACACTTCCTCATGTCTGTCGGGGAAAACCTAGGTTGCCCTTGGGGTGAAGTCACGCATATGTTTTTCCCGTTGTTGTAAGGGCAAGGGTGAAACATGTTCCGCTTTCTCTATGATGTCATCGTCGGGGAGGTACAGGGGCTTCTGTTTCTTTTGTACATCGTTGCGGTCCTGTTGCTTGCGGGCGGTGCCTTTTACCTCTGTGTCCGACTGAACCTCTGGTCTCCTCTGCCCTGGCTCGCTGCGGCGTTTGTCATCGCTCTGGGCGGCTGGCTCAGTTTTCGGCATGACACGACAAACGCGAAAAAGTGAGTGCATCTGCGGCACAGTGCGGCCAGATCTCCCGATCCCAAGACAAAGAATCGCCCCGCTCTCTGAGAATCGCCCGACCCTGTTCCTTATATGCGCCGACGGGCAGGTTTTCCCTGCCATTGACGACGGCGGATTCACTCAAGCCTGCTTGGAAAAAAGGCGGTTTGAAAACCAAAAAAAACGCCCGCACGAGGCGGGCGCTGAGTTATTGAGGCAGGTTTCATACAGGCAAGAAACCTATCGAGCAGTGATCTCTTTATACGCGGTTCTGTGCCGCTCTCCAAGCTAAAAGTTTGAAAACACTTTCCGCTGCGCGTAAGTTTGCGGCAAGAACAACGGCACATCGGTCGCAAAAAGACCCCGGCGGAGGCAGCGTTTACACCATGGCACAAAACTATTTCTCGGGCGTCAAAAATACCGCGAGACTTTCGACTGCGGCGCTCGCGCTGTGCGCCCTGACCCCCATGGCCCATGCCGAGCCGACCCATGGTCTTGCCATGTATGGTGCGCCCGAGCTGCCCGCCGATTTCACATCCCTGCCCTATGTCCGCGCCGACGCGCCCAAGGGCGGCAAGATCGTCACCGGCGAAGGTGGCACATTTGATAGTCTCAATCCCTTTATCGACAAAGGCAATGTGCCTTGGCAGCTGCGCTACATGATGGCCGAAAGTCTGATGATTCAGGCCTATTCCGAACCCTTCTCGCTCTATTGCCTGCTGTGTGAGACGGTCGACACGGATGAAGATCGCACCTGGGTCGAGTTTACGCTCCGGCCCGAGGCAAAGTTTTCCGACGGCACGCCGGTGACGGTCGAGGATGTGATGTGGTCTTTTGAGACGCTGGGCACCGTTGGTCACGACCGCTACGGCTTGCTCTGGAGTCAGATCGACAGCGTCGAGCAGAACGGCGACAGATCCGTGAAATTCACCTTCAACACGGAAAACCGCGAATTAGCGCTTTTGGTGGCCACCCGTCCGATCCTGAAAAAGGCCTATTGGGACGACAAGGAGTTCACAAAATCCGGCATGGACCAGATCCCGGTGACCTCCGCGCCCTACACGGTGACCGACGCCAATCCCGGCATGTTCATCGAGATGACCCGCAACCTGGACTATTGGGGCAAGGACCTGCCGGTGATGCAGGGGCAGGCGAATTTCGACACCATCCGGTTTGAGTTTTTCGCCGATCCCTCGCTGGTGATCGAGGCCTTCAAAGCCGGAGAGCTGAATGCGCACCGCGAATTCAATGCGCAGACCTGGCAGGATCAATACGACTTTCCTGCGGTCACCCGCGGCGATGTGATCAAATCCGAGATCCCGCACCAGCGCCCCACCGGCATGACCGGATTCGCAATGAACACCCGCCTGCCGCAATTCGCCGATTGGCGCGTCCGGCAAGCGATGATCGAGGCCTTTAACTTCAACTATATCAACGAGGCCCAGACCGAGAACCAGCAGACCCGCATCACCTCTTACTTCTCCAACTCGCCGCTGGGCATGCGTCCGGGGCCTGCCGAAGGTCGCGTCAAAGAGCTTTTGGAACCCTATCAGGACGATCTGCTCCCCGGCGTGATGGAGGGTTACACCCTGCCCGAAACCTCGGGCCGTGAGATTGACCGAGGCGCGATGCGCCGTGCGCTCGCGCTGATGGAAGAGGCCGGATGGACCATCCAGAACGGCCAGATGAAAAATGCCGACGGCCAGCTTTTCACCTTCGAGATTCTGCTCATGGTCGGTGACGATGAAAACCAATCCATCATCGACACCTACACGCAAATGCTCAATCAACTGGGCATCCAGCCGAAAATCTCCGTCGTCGACAAACCGCAATATATCCAGCGCATGGAAACCTTCGATTTCGGCATGACCCCGGTGCGCTACGGCACCTCGCTCAGCCCCGGCAACGAGCAATATGCCTATTTCGGACAGGCCGCCGCCGATCAACCCGGCTCCCGCAACGTCGCGGGGATCAAGGACCCGGTCGTGGATGCGATGATCGCCAAAATGCTCGACGCGAATGACCGCGAAGACAGCCTCGCCGCCACCCGTGCGCTCGATCGGCTGTTGACCGCAGGCCGCTACGTCATCCCGCTTTACGCCTGGAACGAGAGCTTCGACGCACATGTGAAAGAGCTGCATTATCCTGAGCCCTTGCCTTTGTACGGCGATTGGATCATGTGGCGGGAAATGACCTGGTATTGGGAAGAATGACCCATCAGGCGCGGAAAATATAACCCTTCAGGCATGGGAAGAATGAACATGAAAAAAGCAGCAGTCGCCCTCCTCTTCACCCTCACCTTGGCCTCCTGCGGCACCGTCGCAGGTGTCGGCGAAGACATCACCGGCGCGTCCCGCACGGTTCAGAGCTGGTTCTGATCCGACCGGAGGTCAGTCTAAAGACGTCACCCAGAGGATCGTCGCATCCTCCGGGCTGACCGAGATCACGTTATGACCCATCGACGCGTCGTAATAGGCGCTGTCGCCGCGGCGCATTTCGACAGGTTCGTAGAACTCGGTGATCAGCTTGATGACGCCGGTGAGCACATAAAGAAATTCCTCGCCATCGTGCCGCACCCAGCCGTCGAACTCTTCGAAACTGCGCGCCCGGATCGTCGCGCGGTAGGGCAGCATGGATTTCTTGGTCAGCGCGCCCGCGAGCATCTCATGCTCATAGGTCGCCGTCGGATGCGCCGTGCCCTCGCCCGATTTCGTCACCGCCATGCGGCCCGAGATCTGTGCCTTTTGCGGCGGGGTGAAAAGCTGCGGCACGGAAATTTCCAACCCCACGGCGAGCTTTTTCAACGCATCGTAGGTGGGCGACATCTGACCGTTTTCGATTTTCGAAAGCGTCGAGCGCGCCAGCCCCGCCTGCGTCGCCGCCTGCTCCAAGGTCCAGCCGCGCGCTTTGCGCAGATCGCGCACGCGTTGCCCCAAGTCCAAAGGCCGCGCCTCGTCTGGCGCGCCCTCGACCCCTTCGCGGGCCAGTTTGATCAGGCTTGGGGTGTGATCGTCATCCGGTTCCATGGCGCTTTGTAGCGCGTCCGCTTGCGCAAAGAAAAGGACAAAAGAAAACCCCCGGATGCTGTTCTCGCATCTTCGGGGGCTCTTGGGGCAGGGTCAGTTGGGGGGACTGCTCGTGAGGTTTTGCCTGCCCTGAGTCTTGTTGCCGGTCGTCTTAGTCGATCTCGGAAGAGGTGACCGGAAGGGTCCCGGTGAGGAATTCGATGTCGGTGAGATCGCCGGTGACCTGATGGGAGATCACCCGATCCAGCGCGCCGCCTGCGATGGCAATCGCCGCGATCAGGCCAAGGGCCAGCGTGGCGGCGGGCATACGCATGCGGTGGCGAAAGCTGTCGATCTCATGTTCGGATCGCGGAGCGCGGCCCTGAAATGTGGAGAAGTGCGGAGTGCTCTGCATCGCCATGATGGTGACCCTGATGAACTTGAAAACGTTTGATTGCAGGTAGTTAACCACGATTCCCCCGTGTCGTCACGAGCTACACCCTGACACAATCTGCGCCCCGCTTAGGGATAATTTTATGTGAACATAAGCAGTACAAATCGAGAATATGCAGAGTTTGCAAACCTGCAAACCCACCCCAAACACAAGATATAGGGCAAGGAGAACATCCGATTTTCTGGAAATCGTGAAGGGCAGGAATATTTTCCTTTTTCACTCCCCTCCCCGCTCCGAGCGCGCTACAAGCCCTCAACATCCAAACGAGGTCCCGATGATCCCGCTCGACATTTTCCACGATCCGATCTGCCCCTGGTGCTACATCGGCAAGGCTCGGCTCGAGCGCGCGCTCGAAGCCCGCCCGAACCACCGCTTTGCGATTCAGTGGCATCCGTTCCAATTGAACCCGACGATGCCGAAGGGCGGCATGGAGCGACGCGACTATCTCAATGCGAAATTCGGCGGCTCCGAGGGGGCGCGCAAAGCCTATGCTCCGGTGGTCGAGATTCTGATCAAGGAACTGCCCAAGACCGACCTTCTCGCCATTCGCACCACGCCCAACACGCTGGATGCACACCGGCTCATTCACTGGGCCGGGATCGAGGGGCGTCAGACGCCGATGGTGTCCGCCCTCTATCGCGCCTATTTTCAGGAAGGCCGCGACATCGGCGCGCCGGAGGTTTTGGCCGATCTCGCCGGTCAGGTCGGAATGGATGCGGGGGCCACTTTGCGCCTCCTCGCGACCGACGCCGACATCGAGGAAATCCAGACCCGTGATCGGCACGCTCGAGATCGCGGCGTCAATGCCGTGCCGCTGTTCATCGTCGGCAACCAGCACGCGGTTTCCGGCGCGCAGCCGACCGATCTCTGGCTCGATGTGATCGACGAGTTGGCGGCGCAGGACGATCCTCTCTGAGAGCTGTGCATTCGCGCAGAGAGGCCTCTGCTTCACGCGGACTGTTCAAAACGTCGCAGCCGGATTACGGTCCCGGAAAGTTTCCTAAACCAACAGTCGCGACCCCTGCCTCGGCGGTCGCGACTTGTGTCTTGGAAAATCCGCAATCTGGCGGTGTGTTCCGGTGAGCGTTCCACCAAAGTGCACCGCACCCTATAAGAGAGACACCACATGCCGCGCCGTTTGCCGCAACTCGAATTCACGGTCCTTCTGGCCCTGCTCTTTGCGACCGTCGCCTTTTCCATCGACGCGATGTTGCCGGGCCTGCCGCAGATCGCCGCCGAGCTTTCGCCCGACGACGTCAACCGCGCTCAACTCGTTCTGACGTCTTTCGTCTTTGGCATGGGCTTCGGCACGCTGGTCTCCGGCCCGATCTCCGATCATTTCGGCCGCAAGCCTGTGATCCTCGCCGGTCTCGGCCTCTATATCGTCGGTGCGGTGATCGCGGGACTGTCGAACACGATGGAGATGATGCTGGTCGGTCGCGCCATTCAGGGCGTCGGCGGGGCCTTCCCGCGCACCGTCGGGGTCGCCATGGTGCGTGACCTCTACGAGGGCCGTGAGATGGCCAAGATCACCTCTTTCGTCATGACCATCTTCATGATCGTCCCCGCCGCCGCCCCCTCGATCGGCGCGCTGATCATTTCGGATTTCGGCTGGCACGGCATTTTCGCCGCCTTCGTCTTCGTCGCCGTCGTGGGTGCCACCTGGCTCGGCCTGCGTCAGGGCGAAACCCTTGCGCCGGAAAATCACCGCCGCCTGAACTGGACCGATCTGTCCTCCGGCGTCAAAGAGGTCTTCGGCAATTACAACGTCCGGATTTATACCGTGATCCTGATGCTCGGCTTCGGTCAGATGTTTGCCATCCTCTCCTCGGTGCAGCAGATTTACAGCGAGACCTACAATCTCGAAAACCTCTTCCCCTATCTCTTCGGCGCAACCGCGATCCTGTCGGCCGGCGGCGCGATCCTGAACGGCAAGCTCGTGGGCGAGAAAGGCATGCATTTCCTGATCCGTCTCGGCTACACGATCTCGCTCACCGCCTCTGTGGTTGCACTTGGTTTCAACCTCATGGGCATCGGCACCGGCACCCCCGGTTTCGTGGTGTTCTTCCTCTGGACCGTCGCGATGTTCTCGATCAACGCATTCACCTTCGGCAACCTCAACGCATTGGCTCTGGTGCCGCTGGGGCGTCTCGCAGGGCTTGCCAACTCGTTGATCGGTGCGGTGTTCACCATGGGCTCCGTGCTGATCGCAGCCCCTGTGGGCCTCGCCTTCAACGGCACGCCGGTTCCGGTGATGATCGCGGGCATCATCTGCTCCGGTCTGGCGCTGATCCTGTTCCGCTTTGAAGACAGCGCCACAGCGCCCCATGGCGCTCCTTCGCACCACGGGGAATAAGCGTTATTTCTTCATCGGTTGCGCAGCGACTTTGGCGAATTTCGCAAGGTCCTGCGCAATCGAATACGCGCCCTTGATCTTGTCGCTGTCTTTCTTCCAGTCGCGCCGGATGATGATCTTGTTGTCCTTGACCTTGGCCTGACCCTTTTGCCCGTGGATGAATTCCACAAGCCCCGCCGGGTTGGCATATTTGTCATTGTGGAACTGGATCGTCGCCCCTTTGGGCCCACCGTCCAGCCGTGCAATCCCGGCCTCCCGGCATTTCTCCTTGATCCGAACAACCAAGAGCAAAGTATTGACCTCTTTCGGCAATTTCCCGAAACGGTCGATCAGCTCGGCGGCGAAGCCTTCCAACTCCACCTTGGTTTTCAGCCCCGACAAACGCCGATAGAGTCCCAGCCGCACATCGAGATCGGGCACATAGGTTTCGGGGATCAGCACCGGCACGCCAAGGTTGATCTGCGGTGCCCATTGGCCGTCGTCGTCCAGGCTCACCGCCTCCTCGCCCGATTTGATCCGGGCAATCGCCTCTTCGAGCATGGATTGGTACAGCTCAAAACCGACTTCCTTGACGTGACCGGATTGCTCCTCGCCTACGAGATTGCCTGCGCCCCGGATGTCAAGGTCTTGAGAGGCAAGGGTAAATCCGGCCCCGAGCGTATCGAGAGACCCCAATACCCGCAGCCGTTTCTCCGCCTGCGGCGTCAAAGGCGCGCGGGGTTTCGTGGTCAGATAGGCATAGGCGCGCGTTTTGGCGCGACCGACCCGGCCCCGGATCTGGTAAAGCTGCGCAAGGCCGAACATATCGGCGCGGTGGACCACCATCGTGTTGGCGGTCGGAATGTCGATGCCGCTTTCCACGATGGTCGTCGCCAAGAGCACGTCATATTTCCCGTCGTAAAACGCGTTCATCCGGTCGTCGAGTTCCCCCGCCGCCATCTGGCCATGCGCCACCACATGGGTCAGCTCCGGCACCTGCGCCTTGAGGAACTCTTCGATCTCCGGGATGTCGTTGACCCGCGGCACGACGAAAAACGACTGCCCGCCCCGGTAATGTTCGCGCAAAAGCGCCTCGCGGATCGTCACCGTGTCGAATTCCGACACATAGGTGCGGATCGACAGCCGGTCCACGGGCGGCGTGCCAATGATCGACAGATCCCGCACGCCCGTCAGCGACATTTGCAGCGTCCGCGGGATCGGCGTGGCCGAGAGCGTCAGCACATGGATGTTGGATTTCAAGGACTTAAGCCGCTCTTTGTGCGTGACACCGAAACGTTGTTCCTCGTCCACGATGAGCAAGCCGAGATTGGCGAATTTGACCGACTTCGCCAGCAAAGCGTGGGTGCCGACGACAATATCAACCGTGCCCTCGGCCAGTTCCTCGCGGGTTTTCGCCATGTCTTTTGCGGAAACAAAGCGCGACATCGGCCTGATATTGATCGGAAATCCCCGGAACCTCTCGGCAAAGCTGCGGAAGTGTTGCCGGGCCAAAAGCGTGGTCGGCGCGATCACCGCGACTTGCGCACCCGAAAGTGCGGCAACAAAGGCCGCGCGCATCGCCACCTCGGTTTTGCCAAAGCCCACATCGCCACAGACCAGACGGTCCATCGGAATGCCGCGATCCAGATCGTCGAGGCAATCCTCGATGGCCTTCATCTGATCCTCGGTCTCCGTATAGGGGAAGCGCGCGCAGAAGGCCTCCCACATATCCTCCGGCGGCTCCATGATCGGCGCTTTGCGAATGTGCCGTTCGGCGGCGATGCGGATCAGCTTTTCCGCCACCTCACGGATGCGTTCTTTCATCCGCGCTTTCTTGGCCTGCCAAGCGCCGCCGCCGAGCTTGTCGAGAAGCCCTTCGTCATGGCCGTAGCGGCTCAGAAGCTCAATATTTTCAACGGGAAGATAAAGCCGATCCCCGCCCGCATATTCCAGCAACAGACATTCATGCGCCGCACCCAGGGCGGTCACCACCTCAAGTCCGCGGAAAATCCCCACGCCATGCTCGACATGGACAATCAGATCGCCGGGGCTCAGTGCGCTGTGTTCGGTGAGGAAATTTTCCGCCCGCTTCCGCCGCCCCGGACGGCGAATGAGGCGATCCCCCAAGACATCCTGTTCGGAAATTACCGTGACGGAATGGCCATCGCCCACCGGTGCCTCGAACCCCTGATCGAGCGTCCAGACCGCGAGATAGATGCCGCCGATCCCGTCCGGCACATCGCGCCAGTCGTGAATCTCCGTCAGCCCATTGAGGTCTTCGTCTTCCAAAAGCGACTTGAGCCGCTCCCGCGCGCCTTCGGACCATGAGGCAACGACCACCTGTCCGACTTCGCGCCGTTTGCGAATATGACCCGCCAACTCCTCGAAAAGATTGACACCTTCCATCTGGCGTTCGGGCGAGAAATTGCGCCCGACGCGACCGCCCGCGTCGATCACACCGGGACCGGACGCCTGCGGCAGAGGGTGGAAATGGATCACGCGCCGACCTTCGGTGGCCGCCTCCCAAGCCGCATCGTCCAGATATAACAGCCCCGGCGGGCAGGGTTTATAGACCGAGTCCAGCCGCCCCTTGGCATTCAGTGCCTCGCGTCGGGTCTGATACTGATCCTCAATGCCCTCCCAACGCGAAAGACGTGCCGCAGTGGATTGATCGTCAAGGGAAATCGTCACGCCCGGCAGGTAATCGAAAATCGTATTCAGCCGCTCGTGGAAATACGGGAGCCAATGCTCCATGCCCGCATGTTTGCGCCCCGCCGTCACCGCCTCATAAAGCGGATCGTCGGTGCCTGCCGCGCCGAATTCGATGCGGTAATTCTGCCGAAACCGCGTGATCGCCGCCTCATCGAGGATCACCTCGGAAACCGGCGTGAAACTCACCTCGTCCATGCTGTCGACGGTCTTTTGCGACGCCGGATCGAAGCGCCGGATGCCGTCCAATTCGTCGCCGAAGAAATCGAGCCGCACCGGCAGGACCTGCCCCGGTGGGAAAACGTCGATGATGCCGCCGCGAATGGCGTAATCACCATGCTCGACCACCGTCGGCGCTTGGGTAAAGCCCATGCGGACGAAAAACGCCCGGAGCTCCGCCTCATTGACCCGCTGGCCTTTTCTGAGCGTAAACGCCGCCTCTGCCAGAGTATCCCGCGCCGGAACGCGCTGGGTCGCCGACGAGAGCGTGGTCAGCAGGACAAAGCGTTTCGGCACCGCACCATGCGCGAGAGCCGCCAGCGTCGCCATGCGCTGTGCCGCCAGATCGGCATTGGGCGAGCTGCGGTCGAACGGCAGGCAATCCCAAGCCGGGAATTCCAGCACCGGCAAATCGGGTGCGAAAAAGCGCAAGCCGTCGCGCAGCGCCGCCAGACGTTTGTCGTCACGGGCGACATGGATCAAAGGCGTCCCGGCCCGGGTCACTTCGCGGGCGAGGGAAAACGCGTCGAACCCCTCCGGCGCACCGCCGACGGTGAGATGGTTGGTCTTGCTCATCTGCTCACCCTCCCAGAGGGCCGATAACGATGTTCTGATACATGCCCCACATGGCAGTTGAGAAAATCGATAACATTCCAATGAGTTGCACATAGAACCTTTGGCGACGCAGCAAGGCTACGAGTTGCTCGCCCTTTGGCTCCTCAATCGAGATCCGGCGGGCGAGGCGAATGTTCAGAAACCCGACGAAGATCATCGGGAAGGCCATCAGGAACAGCGCCTGGGAGAATTCCATGTCATAGACGAAGCCGGTGAAACCCAGAATGGTGATCGCCGCCGCCGCAAGGGCCGTCAGCATGAGCCCCGAGACCTCGGCGATACTGAGCAGCCGGCCGCAGTTGATCCGCACCAGATCCTCGAGATCGGCCATGCGGGTGCCACCCTGACGTTTGGCCTTGAGCGCCAGATCGAAGGGCACACCCAGGACGAAATGCGAGGCTGTGGACCAGAGCACGGCCAGCGCGATCCAGTACCACAGATTCGAAAAAGACCGCATGTCGATCACTTCGAAAATGGTTGAATAGATATCCACGGGCGTCTGCTCTTTGCTCTTGGGGCCGGTTTCTACGGCAAATTCTGTGAGGGGCTTGCCCGACCTGTGCACAGATTAGGCCCCCCGGATGCCGATTCCTACCCTTGAAGCGCTGGAAAATCCATGCCACCTCAATGGAAATATCGCAAATCGAGGTCGCCGCCATGACACGCACCACCGCTCCCTTCCCGCTCACCCGTCTGCGCCGGACCCGAAAGACGGAGGCGCTGCGCGGTCTCGTGCGGGAAAATTACCTCTCCGTCGCCGATCTGATCTGGCCGGTCTTCGTGCGCGAAGGCGTGAATGAGGCGACGCCCATTGCCTCCATGCCCGGCGTCGAGCGATTGACCATCGACCGGCTGGTCAAGGCGGCCGTGAGCGCTTACGAGGCGGGCATTCCTGCGATCTGCCTCTTTCCCTATATCGAACAGGATTTGAAAACCGAGGATTGCGCTGGCGCCTGGCACCCGGACAACCTCGTCAACCGGGCCATTCGCGCGATCAAGGCGGAGGTGCCGGAGCTTGCGATCATGACCGACGTGGCGCTCGATCCCTATAACATCAACGGCCATGACGGCTATGTGGTGAATGGCGAGATCGTCAACGATATGACCGTCGAGGCTCTGGTGAAAATGTCCGTGGCCCAGGCCGAGGCGGGTGCTGACATCATCGGGCCGTCGGACATGATGGACGGGCGCATCGGCATGATCCGTCAGGCGCTTGAGGCCGAGGGCTTCGACAAGGTCTCGATCATGTCCTATGCGGCGAAATACGCTTCCGGGTTCTATGGTCCGTTCCGCGATGCAGTCGGCGCGTCGGGCGCTTTGAAAGGCGACAAGAAGACCTATCAGATGGACCCGGCCAACACCGACGAGGCGCTGCGCCTCGTCGAACGTGACCTTTTGGAAGGTGCGGATATGGTGATGGTCAAGCCCGGCATGCCCTATCTCGATGTCTGCACCCGGGTGCAGGAGCGGTTTCATGTCCCGACCTTCGCCTATCAGGTCTCCGGCGAATATGCGATGCTGGTCGCGGCCTTCCAGAATGGCTGGCTCGACCGCGATAAGATCGTGCTCGAGAGCCTCATGTGTTTCAAGCGCGCAGGCTGCAATGGCATTTTGACCTATTTTGCCCCTGAAGCAGCGAAATTGCTCGCGAAATAACGGCTACAGATCGGCAAAACCCCACTCAAACCCACCATAGGTGGTGTTTTGCCGATGACATGGGCAAGAACTTGCGGTTATAGTACCGACAAGCGGGCCAATAGAGCTCTTCACGAGGCATAGCAGCAAAGGGACACCCCTATGACGATTTCCAATCGCCGGACGTTCATGATCGGTCTGGGCAGCGCCGGGCTTTTGGCCGCCTGTGACAATTCCATGCGCTCGAACGGCGCCGCGACGATCGACGCACGGGTCGACAGCACGCTGAACTATCTCTATTCCGAATATCCCGGCACCACGGCACTGCGCGACAAATCCGTCGGCATGCTGGTCATGCCGCTGATCACCAAGGCGGGATTCGGCGTTGGTGGCTCTTACGGGCGCGGTGCGTTGCGTGTCGGGGGCGTCACTGTGGATTATTACTCTTCCGCTCAGGCCACCATCGGCCTTCAGATCGGCGCGCAGCAATATGCCCATGTTCTGTTTTTCATGACCAACGAAGCGCTGGCGGGTTTCCGGAACTCGCCGGGCTGGTCTGCGGGGGCGGATCTCGAATATGCGCTGTCCAACAAGGGCGAGAACCTTTCGGCAGAGACCATGACCTCGCTGTCGCCTGTGATCGCGGTGGTCTTCGGTCAGGCCGGTCTCATTGCGGGCGCAACTGTCGAGGGTACGAAATACACCCGGATCATCCCCTGAGTTCACGGCGCGCCGAAACTTAATGTGATGCATGAAAAAAAGCGGGGCAAGCCCCGCTTTTTGTTTGAGTATTTAGACCATCAGAAAGCCTATGGTACGGCCTCTTCCAAAACGCCGTCTGCCGACATCTGGGCATAGAGCAGACCTTCGCGCAGACCACGATCCGCAACAGAGAGCCGATCCGTCGGCCAGATGCGCAGAAGCGCCTGAAGGATCGCCGCGCCCGACATAATCAACTCCTGCCGGTCCCGCCCGATGCGCGGGTCGCGTTTGCGCCCTTCCGGGCCGAGGTCGAGATAATCGCGGATCACCCGGTTGATCTGCTCGGAGGTCATGCGCAGCCCGTCGACCTTGTTGCGGTCGTAGCGTTTGAGCCCGAGATGCGAGGCGGCGACCGTGGTCACCGTCCCCGAAGTGCCGATGATCTGAAAGCCTTCGCGACAGGCCTCATTGGCATAGGGGGTGAAATCGGCGAGTTTTTCCTCGAAATACCAGGACATCAGCGCAAACCGCGCGGCGTCGTCCTCGACGTCGGAGAATTGCTCCATCAGGGTCGCGACGCCCAGCGGCACGGAAATCCAGTCCACCACCTTGGCATGCGGAAACGGGCTGTCGGCATTGGTGAAACCGGTATGCAGCCGCATGATCGAGCGCGGACGTTCGGCGCGCGGCACATTGGTCAGGTCGATCCACACGAGTTCGGTCGAACCGCCGCCGATATCCACCACCAGAAGCTGTTCGGTCTTGGTCGACACCAGAGGGGCGCAGGAAATGACTGCGAGCCGCGCCTCTTCCTCCGGCTTGATGATTTCGAGCTTGAGCCCGGTCTCCCGCTGCACCCGGCGCAGGAAATCGCGCGAGTTGCGGGCGCGGCGACAGGCTTCCGTCGCCACCAGTCGCATGTGTTTGACCTCGTGTTTCTCGAGCTTCTTGCGACAGACGCGCAGCGCCTGAATGGTTCGCGAGATCGACGACCGGCACAACCGACCAGAGGCCTCTAACCCGTTGCCGAGCTGGACCGATTTCGAGAAACTGTCGACCACATGAAACTGGCTGCCCTTTGGCTGGGCGATCAGCATGCGGCACGAATTGGTACCGAGATCCAGCGCGGCATAAAGCTCGGCCGGGTCGGCGGGTTTGGGTGCGGGAGGCTCGACCGCTTTCGGGAACGCGCCCGCACCTTTGGGACGCTTGGGCGCCATGGTTCACGCCCTCCATATCAAGTTATCCCCATCATAAGCGAAAATCCGCGCGTCGGGCAAGAGCCGTGAAAAGGGATGACCATCACAATGCCCGGAGGTCACACGCAGCAGATCGGCCCTGCTCATGATCTTCTTGAGTATTTTTCCGATCTTGTGGCCTTCCCCGCGGCCCGGCTTTCTTTTATGCGTTCCGGCAAGGAAATTTAGCGCGAGGCTGGGCAAAATGGCTGATCTGACCGTAATCTACTGGCGAGACATCCCGGCGCAGGTCCGTGTGGGCCGGGGCCGCCGCGCTGCGCGTGCCGTTCTGCCGGAGCGGTTCGAACAAGCGATCGACCGCGTGGCGATGAAGATCGGTGCCACGGATGGTGACGCCTATATGGCCGAATGGCGCGATGTGGTGGAAGAAACCGCCCTCGACGGTCAGGACGCCGCCGACACCCGCGCCGCCGAACTCGACGCGGCCTATGACAAAGAGCGCCTGATCGCGCTGGTGAACAACGAGGGCCGTGAGGCCGAATAAAGGACGAGACCCATGACCCGTACTGTGATCGAGAGCAAGACCAAGACCGTCGTCATCGGCTTTGACGAACCCTTCTGTGTGATCGGCGAGCGCATCAACCCGACGGGCCGCAAGAAGCTCGCGGCCGAGCTGGAGATGGGGGATTTCTCCACCGTCGAGCGCGATGCGTTGGAACAGGTGGCCTGTGGTGCCAATGTGCTGGACATCAACTCCGGCGCGGTGTTCTCCAACAAAATGGCCGAAGATCCGCGCTATGCCGACAACAATTTCGTCGAGCCGCCGCTGATGGCCGAACTGGTTGCGCGCGTGCAGGCCGTGGTCGACGTGCCGCTGTGTATCGACAGCTCGGTGCCGGATGCTTTGGAAAAAGGTCTGGAAATGGCCGAGGGCCGCCCGCTTCTGAACTCGGTGACCGGCGAGGAAGAGCGGCTTGAACGCGTTCTGCCGCTGGTGAAGAAATATAACGTACCTGTTGTGGCGATCTCCAACGACGACAGCGGCATTTCCGAAGACCCGGACGTCCGCTTTGCTGTCGCGAAACGCATCGTGGAACGCGCGGCCGATTATGGCATTCCGGCGCATGACATCGTGGTCGATCCGCTGGTGATGCCGATCGGGGCGATGGCGACGGCTGGCCATCAGGTCTTTACGCTGGTGCGCCGTCTGCGCGAAGAGCTGGGCGTCAACACCACCTGCGGCGCGTCGAACATTTCCTTTGGCCTACCGCAACGCCACGGGATCAACGCGGCGTTCCTGCCGATGGCAATTGGCGCGGGCATGACGTCTGCGATCATGAACCCGGTGCGGCTGCAGGAGATGGAGGCGATCCGCGCCGCCAACCTGTTGATGAACCACGATGCGGATGGCTCGAAATGGATCGGGTTTTCCCGTGTGGCCGAGGCTGTGGCGCAGGGCGCGAGCTTTGCCGAGGCTGCTGCTGCGGCGGCCAGTGCCGGGGCTGGCGGGCGTCGCGGTGGTGGGCGTCGTCGGAGGGGCTAAGCACGTCCGAAGGGACGGTGTCTGAGTATTTGAACAGCAAAGGAAACGCAGGTCATGGCGCGATTGATCGCATTCAATAAGCCCTTTGACGTGCTTTCCCAGTTCACCGACAAGGGCACGGAGGGGACGACCCGCAAGACGCTCTCCGAATTCATCGACGTCCCGCGGGTCTATCCGGCGGGGCGGCTCGATCGCGACAGCGAGGGGCTTTTGCTTCTGACCGATGACGGCAAGTTGCAGGCGGCGATTTCGGACCCGAAGCACAAGATGGCCAAGACCTATCTGGCGCAGGTCGAGGGCGATCTGACGGAAGAGGCGCTTTCGCAGTTGCGCATGGGGGTCGAACTGAAGGACGGGATGACCCGGCCCGCCAAGGCCCGGCGCGTCGAGGAACCGGACTGGCTCTGGCCGCGCAATCCGCCGGTGCGTTACCGTAAATCTGTGCCCGAAAGCTGGCTTGAGCTGACGATTTCCGAGGGCCGCAACCGTCAGGTGCGCCGCATGAGTGCCGCCGTGGGCTTTCCGACGCTGCGGCTTATTCGGCTCTCCATCGGACCATGGAGTCTGGACGGTTTAGAGAATGGCGCATGGCGTGACGATGATCCGCAAAAAGCCCCGAATAAGGCAAAGAAGAATGGCTAAAGACCCCCTCGTGATTTTCACCCCCTCCGGCAAACGCGGCCATGTCGCGCCCGGCACCACCGTGTTGCAGGCGGCGCGGCAATTGGGCGTCGATCTGGATTCCGTGTGTGGCGGGCGTGGGATTTGTTCGAAATGTCAGGTGCAGCCCTCCTTCGGCGAGCATGCGAAACATGGCATTCATGCGGGCGAGGATGCGCTTTCGGAGGTCAACGCGGTTGAAGAGCGTTACGACCGGGTGCGGGGGCTGAAACCGGGGCGGCGTCTGGGCTGTCAGGCCTGTATTCAGGGCGACATCGTCTTGGATGTGCCGCCGGAAAGTCAGGTCCACAAACAGGTCGTGCGCAAGGCCGCGACCACGCGGGTGATCGAGATGGACCCTGCGACGCGCGCGGTTTACGTCGAGGTGGACGAGGCCGATATGCACGCCCCCACCGGCGATTGGGAGCGCACCAAGGCGGCACTCAAGGCGCAATGGAACATTGAGGCAGGCACCCTGCCCCTCACCATGCTGACCGCGCTGCAAGCCGCTCTGATCACAGGAAAATATAAGATCACGCTGGCCCTCAACGAAGCGCGCGAAGGGGCTGTGAAGGTGGTCGGCGTCTGGCCCGGCTATGTCGAGCCCGCGCTTTATGGGCTTGCCGTCGACCTCGGGTCTACCACCATCGCGGCGCATTTGACCGATCTGAAAACCGGGGCCGTTCTGGCCTCCGGCGGCGTGATGAACCCGCAGATCCGCTTTGGCGAGGATCTGATGTCGCGCGTCTCTTACGCGATGATGAACCCGGGCGGCGGCTCCGAGATGACCTCCGCCGTACGCAGCGCGCTCGATGAGTTGGCGGGGACCTTGTCCGAGGAATCGGGTATCTCCCGCGACCAGATTTTCGAGATGGTCGTGGTGATGAACCCGGTGATGCACCACCTTTTGCTCGGCCTCGATCCGATCCCTCTGGGGCAAGCGCCCTTTGCGCTCGCCACCAACTCCGCACTCGACCTGCCCGCGCGCGATATTGGGCTGACCCTTGCTCCCGAGGCACAGCTTTATATCCTGCCGCTGATCGCGGGCCATGTGGGCGCCGATGCCGCCGCTGTGGCGCTGTCCGAAGCGCCGCAGAAACAGGACGCGCTGACGCTGATCGTCGATGTGGGCACCAATGCCGAGATCATCCTCGGCAACAAAACCCGTGTTCTGGCCTGTTCCTCGCCCACCGGCCCGGCCTTTGAAGGGGCACAGATTTCCTCCGGCCAACGCGCCGCTGCGGGCGCCATCGAGCGGATCGAGATTGATCCCGCCACCAAGGAGCCGCGTTTCCGGGTGATCGGCTCCGATCTCTGGTCCGACGATCCGGCGTTTGACACCGAGGTCACCGGCATTTGCGGTTCCGGCATCATCGAGGCCGTGGCGGAAATGCGCATGGCCGGGGTTCTGGATGCGCAGGGGCTGATCGGATCGGCGGAAGCCACCGGCACGCCGCGCTGTCGTCCCACGGGCCGCACCCATGAGTACCTGATCCACGACGGCTCCGCCAATGGCGGCCCGGTGATCACCGTCACCCAAGGCGACATCCGCGCCATCCAGCTTGCGAAATCCGCGCTCTATGCAGGCGCCCGGCTTTTGATGGACGAGTTCGGCACGGATACGGTCGAGCGCGTGGTGCTTGCAGGCGCATTCGGCGCACATATCTCGCCGAAACACGCCATGGTGCTGGGCATGATCCCGGATTGCCCGCTGGATCATGTGACCTCCGCCGGGAATGCCGCAGGCACCGGCGCGCAGATCGCGCTGCTCAATCGCGGGGCCCGGCGCGAGATCAAGGAGCTGGTGCATCACATCACCAAGGTGGAAACCGCCATCGAGCCGAAGTTCCAAGAGCATTTCGTCAACGCCAACGCCATCCCGCACGCAACCGATCCTTTCACTGGCCTGCGTGCTCTCGTGCCCCTGCCCGATCTGAATTTCAACGCGGGCGATGGCGACGGTGGCGGACGGCGCAGACGGCGGCGCGGCTAAGAGCCAAAAGGTTCCCAGATACAGGTTGAAAATGATGTGAACGGGCGGAGGGAAACCTTTGCCCGTTTTGCCGGGTTGTGTCCCCAGAAGGCCGGCGAAGACGTCGCCCACGCCAAATTGACGAACACGAAAACGGAGGTTTCTCATGAAAACCCGTGGTAAATTCCTTGCCCTGTCCACCGCTGCCCTGATGGCTGCCGCCCCGCTCGCATCCTTTGCCGAGACCCCGGTGAACGGTGCCGAAATCATCAACGAACAGGCGCTCGACCGGAACTCCACCATCGCCGAAAATGCGATGAAGGTGCAGAACCTGACCACCCTGATCGAAGCGGTGAAGGCTGCCGGTCTCGCCGACGAGCTGATGGGCGAAGGCCCTTACACGCTCTTCGCGCCGACCAACGCCGCCTTTGACAAACTTCCGGCTGAGGCTGTGGCCGACCTGATGAAGCCCGAGAACCGCGAGATGCTTCAGGACGTGATCAACGCCCATCTGGTGAAGGGCGAATTCACGCCGCAGATGATCGACGACCTGCTCAAGAGCAAAGAGGCACCGGACGACGTTGCCCTGCCGGAAAATGTGGCGGTCGATTTCGACAACAACACCGTGACCCTGACCACCGTGTCCGGCGATCCGATCCGTGTCGAGAAAGGCACCGGCGAAGAGCTCATCCTGCGTGACGCTCAGAGCAATCTCGTGACCACGCTGGCGAAAGACATCGAGCAGTCCAACGGCGTGATGTACTTCGTTGACGGTGTGCTGATGCCGGTGTCTTGATAAGGCCGCAACGGCCTCAGATGTCCTATAAGGATGTCTTGGCCACGCCTCCCCGGGCGTGGCCTTTTTCATCGCCATACTGCGCAAATCCGCTTGACCGCCCCCGCGGCTTTGACTACCAAGTGCCTCACCTCAGGCGGGTATGATGTAATGGTAGCCTGTCAGCTTCCCAAGCTGAACGCGCGGGTTCGATTCCCGCTACCCGCTCCAGTCTCCTTCACATGGCAGCTTTACCTGGTCTCAGATGTCAGGCCCGACGCTTCCTGTTCCGGTCTCGCTGGCAACTGCCTACCGGGCTTGCGCCGCCGCGCGGCGCGTAGCATGCGCTGGAATTCGGGACAGTCGAAGTGATTTTCGTGCGGACAATCGGCCGTATGCCGCAGTATCTCGGCCAGCGAAGTGAGGCGAGCCGCTAAGGTTGCGATTTCCCCGGCTCGGGCCTCAAGCCGGTCGCGGTCGATCGCCACCCGCCCCTCGGACGAAATCCAGTCGCGAATGTCGTCGAGGCTGAACCCGGCCCAACGCGCGAGGCTGATCACGTCCAGCGTATCGAGCACCCGTGCTTCGAACACCCGCCGGAGACCATGGCGACCAACCGAGGAGATCAATCCTTTTTCCTCATAATATCTGAGGGTTGATGCCGGAAATCCGCTGCGTTTCGCCACTTCGGAAATATCGAGAAACATGGCTTGACCTCAAGTTGACTTCAAGTGGCAGGATAGCTCTTCCCTCACATCAAGGTAAGAGACAGATGACGATATTGACCTTCATGGCAGATGCCGTGTTCCTCGGGGCCGGCTCGACGCTTTTCATGGATGCGCTGGCCCTTCTGCGCCAGCGCGTCTGGCAGATCCCTTCGCTCGATTATGCGCTCGTCGGGCGCTGGGGGCTTGGCATGACGCGGGGTCGGTTCCGCCATCGTACCATCCTCGACAGCCCGGCGGTTGCCGGGGAACGTCCCGTCGGCTGGGCCTTGCATTACCTGATCGGCATCGGCTTTGCCGCTCTGCTGCTGCTTTGGCTCGGGGCGCACCGGGGGGCGGCGGAGCTTGCCGCCGGAGAGATCTTCGGTGCCGCCATGTTCATCGGAACCGCCTCCGTTCTCTTGCCCTACTGTGTGATGCAACCGGCCTTCGGCTTTGGCTTTGCTGCCGCCCGGACACCTCGTCCCGGCTTGGCACGCAGGCGCAGCCTGGTCGCGCATCTGTCCTTCGGCCTCGGCCTGTTTTTCGCCGCGCTGATCTGGAACATGCTTGCACGACCGCTGTGACGTGAGGTTTCGCTTTGGCTTCCCCCTTCGACCCGCTACGGATTTCACCGGGAGGACATCACATGACCAAAGACTTTCTGGACATCGCGCAAGCGGCGCTGACCGAACGGCTCAAGGGCGAGAATTTCGAAAAATCCGTGTCGCTCCGGATCAAGGAGATCGGCAATCTGATCATCAAGGGCGACACGGCGGAGATTTCCGACGACCGTGCCGACTGCGCCATCATCGCCGATCAGCCGACTTTCGAGAAAATCCTCGCGGGTCAGTTGAACCCGATCAAAGCCGCCATGTTCGGCAAGCTCAAGATTGCGGGCGATGCCAAGACCGCGCTGAAATTCGGCAATCTCTTCGGATAAAAAATGGCCCATCAACGGGCCATTTTCACCTTATTCCAAAGCATTACCCGTTCATCTTCAGGTAATCGACAAGCTGCAACGTCGAACCGTCCTTGCCCGCGCCATCGGCCTCGCCGGCCAACACCGGTTGCAGCGCCAGAGCCAGTTCCTTGCCCAGCTCCACACCCCATTGGTCGTAGGAATTGATGCCAAGGATCACACCCTCGACAAACACCCGGTGCTCATAGAGTGCCACGATCTGGCCCAGCACGAAGGGCGTCAGTTTCTCATAGGCCAGCGTCGTCGTGGGCCGGTTGCCCGGGAAAACCCGGTGCCGCGCCTGACGGTCGAGCTCCGCGCCCTCGAACCCTTTTTTCTTCATGATCTCCGTGGCTTCCGACAAGGATCTGCCGCGCAGAAGCGCTTCGGACTGCGCCAGACAGTTCGAGACCAAAAGCTCATGCTGATGCGCCAGCCCCGGCTCGTGGCCGAACCGTCCGACCATGAATTCGCAGGGGATCACCCGCGTGCCTTGGTGGATCAGCTGATAAAACGCGTGCTGGCCATTGGTGCCCGGCTCGCCCCAGACCACCGGTCCGCTGTCGAACGGCAAATCGCTGCCGTCCATCGCCACGCGTTTGCCGTTCGATTCCATTTCGAGCTGTTGCAGATAGGCCGGAAGCCGCAGCAGACGTTGCTCATAGGGCAGCACCGCGCGGGTGGCATAGCCGCAGACCTGATTGTGCCAGACGCCCACCAGCGCCAAAAGCACCGGCAGGTTGTCCTGCCATTCGGCGGTGCGGAAATGCGTGTCCATCGCCTGCCCGCCGCGCAAGAATTCGGCAAAGCGCTGCGGCCCGATGGCGAGCATCAAGGACAGCCCGATCGGCCCCCAGACGGAATAGCGCCCGCCGACCCAATCCTCGAAACCGAACACCAGATCGGGGTCAATGCCGAAAGCGGCGTTCTTGTCCTTCGCGGTCGACAGCGCCGCGAAATGTTTCGAAATCCCCTCTTCGCCCACCGATTTCACCAACCAGTCGCGCGCCGTCTGCGCATTGGTCATGGTCTCGATTGTGGTGAAAGTTTTGGAGGCGACAATGACCAGCGTGGTCTGCGGGTTCAGCCCGGCCAGCACATCATGCACATGCGCGCCGTCGACATTGGACACGAAATGGCAATGGGGCCCGTCGGCATAGGGCTTGAGCGCTTCATAGGCCATCACCGGCCCAAGGTCGGAGCCGCCGATGCCGATATTGACGACGCTCTCAAAGGGCACGCCGGAATAGGACGTAATCGCCCCGCGCCGCACCCGGTCGGCGAAATCGTCCATCCGCGCCAGCGTATGGCGCACACCGGGGATCACATCCTTGCCGTCGACCATGACCGGCCCGCCATCGAGGTTGCGCAGCGCCGTATGCAGTACCGCACGCCCCTCGGTGTCGTTGATCTTCTCGCCCGAGAACATCGCCTCGCGTTTTTCCGGCACCCCCGCCACATCCAGAAGGTCGAACAGAGCCGCCCGCGTCGCTTCGTCAATGTTGGTCTTCGAATAATCGAACAAAAGCCCGTCCGCCATCGCCGAGAACCGTGAGGCCCGGTCTGAATCCTCTGCGAAGAGATCGAGGATATGACGGTCTGCGCTTGCACTGCGCAGCGATTTGAGGGCGGCAAAATCAACAGTCATTGCAAGTCCTTTCGGCGGCTCGGGCCGACGCGCCTGTCAGCCCGGTTCTTTCATTCTGCTTATAGTCGAATTGTTTCAGGGACGCTAAACCTTCCTCGCAAAAGAGGAAATTTCAACACGAAACGGTTCGCGCAGAGCTCAGGGTGCCCAATGCACCGTCGCATCGGCCAGAAAAGCGCGCACCGGCGCCTCGATCTCCGACAGGGTTTCCGCCCGCTCGAGGGCCGCGCGTTTCTCCGCCCCGGTGATCAGGATGTGAGTCGAAATCGCGGTTTTGAGCGCCTTGGCCGAAAGCGTGATCCTCGGCTCACCCGCGCCGGGCGCGCGCATCGCCAAAAGCGTCGGCGCGTCCTCCGAGAGCCCCAGCTCAAGCTGATCCGCGCCGGGAAACAGGCTGGCCGTGTGCATATCCGTTCCCATGCCGAGCAAAAGCACATTGAGCGGCAGCGCCGCCTCCACCGCAGGCATCAGCCCCGGCAGGCCTTCCTCCGGCGTCGGCACGTCGCGATGGAGCGGGATGAGCTGCGCCGCCACCGCCTGGCCCACCAGAAGACGGCGTTTCAGAAGCGCCGTGTTCGAGCGCTCCGAGCTTTCCGGCACCCAGCGTTCGTCGTTCAGAAGCACATCGACCCGGCCCCAGTCGAGCGACACACCCGAGAGGATGTCGAACACCGGCCCCGGCGTCGTACCGCCCGGCACACAGAAACTCACGCGGTCCTCGACCTCGAGCGCCGCACGCAACTCCCCCGCGATCTTGTTGGCGAGATCGAGCAGCATCACTTCGCGGTCGGGAAATTCGACGAAATTCATCCCTTGATCTCCCGCCAGCGCCGCCCCTCGCGATGCAGCATGATCGCCGCCTCCTCGGGGCCCGAGGAATAGGCTTCATAGGGTTTCGGCACGTCGCCGCGCGCCTCCCAGCTTTCGATCAGAGGATCGGTCCAGGCCCAGGCCGCTTCCACCTCGTCGCCCCGCATGAACAGCGTCTGGTTGCCACGGATCACATCCATGATCAGGCGCTCATAGGCATCGGTGATCTCCTCGGCCTCTTCGCCAAGCGCCTCGGCAAAGGTCATATCGAGCGGCACGTCGATGAGGCGCATCCCCCCCGGCCCCGGTTCCTTGATCGTCACCTTGAGCGTCATGCCCTCATTGGGCTGCAAACGGATCGAAAGCAGGTTGGCATGGCGTCCGGCCTCTTCGCCAAAGATCGAATGCGGCGCGTCTTTGAACACCACGGCGATTTCCGAATTGCGCGCCTTGAGTTTCTTGCCGGTGCGCAGGAAAAACGGCGTTCCCGCCCACCGCCAGTTGGAAATCATACAGCGCAGCGCAATGAAGCTTTCGGTGCGCGAGCGCGGATCGCCCGCATCTTCGCGGTACGACGGTTCGTCGTCGGTGGCGTCATATTGGCCGCGCACGATGTGGTGATGGTCGATCGGCTCCAAGGCGCGGATCACCTTGAGCTTTTCGTCGCGCACCGAATCCGGTTCGAACCGCGAGGGCGGCTCCATCGCGATCAGGCACAAAAGCTGCATCAGGTGGTTCTGCACCATATCGCGCATCGCGCCCGAGCGGTCGTAATATTCGCCCCGCCCGCCAACACCGACCGTTTCGGCCACGGTGATCTGGATGTGATCGACATATTGCGAATTCCACAGCGGCTCGAAGAGGATATTGCCAAAGCGCACCGCCATCAGGTTTTGCACCGTCTCTTTGCCGAGATAGTGGTCGATCCGGTAAATCTGCGTCTCGTCGAAATGTTTCGCCAGATCGCGATTGAGCGCTTTTGCGGTTTTGAGATCGCGGCCAAAGGGCTTCTCGACCACGATCCGCGCCTTGTCGTCGGCGATGCCATGGCTCATCAGCCGCTCGGCAATGTCGCCAAAGAGCGACGGTGCCACCGAGAAATAATAGGCTTTGACCACATCCGCGCGCATCAGCTCTTTGAGCGTGTCCCAGCCATCCTCGCCCTTGGCATCGACCTGAACGTAATCGAGCCGCTTGAGGAAATCGCCGATCAGCCCCTCATCGCAGATATTTTTCGCGGAAAATTCGAGGATCGCCGCGCGGACGATGCGGCGGAATTCTTCCGTATCGTGTTCGGAGCGCGCCGCCCCGATGATCCGGGCCGTCTCCGGCATCTGACCGGCGCAGAACCGGCGGTAAAGCCCCGGCAGGATTTTCCGGCGCGCCAGATCCCCCGTGCCCCCGAAGATCACCAGATCGAAATCGTCGACCGGAATGACGCGTGACGCCATGGCTGTGTTCCTTTTCGCGTTTGAGCCGCCGGATTCGGGGACGTCTCCGCCCCGTTTCACAGCGCTTTGAGCGTTAGCGCTAACGACCCTTCTCCTAGCGCTTTGTCACAGAGAAGTCTAGCATCCCCGCGCCACCTCTCAAGTGTCCTTCCGGACAATTTCATATTCACGCTGCCGTGCAGCGAAAAGTGAGGCCTTTTCACCACGCAGCACAGCGTCTACCCTGAGAGAAGCCCTGCGCCCCGGAGACATATCGCGATGAAAGATCATGGCCAATCTCTTGCCAACGTTGGAAAATTCATCGATCCTGCGGTGACGGCCAAAGGCGAGACCCGGGCCCGTGTGGCGCTCGAACGGCTCGAGACCCTGTGGTTCAACACCGGCACGCTGTGCAACATCACCTGTGTGAACTGTTATATCGACAGCTCACCGACCAACGACGCGCTCGCCTATCTCACGGCGCAGGAGGTCGAAACCTATCTCGATGAACTGGACGCGCTCGACCTGCGCCCGCGCGAGATCGGTTTTACCGGCGGCGAACCCTTCATGAACCCCGAGATGCCCGGGATGACGCGTGCGGCCCTCTCCCGCGGCTTTGAGGTGCTCGTTCTCACCAATGCCATGCGTCCGATGCAGCGCCCTGCCATCCTCGCCGCGCTTGCCGAACTGAACGCGGCGTTTCCCGGTCGATTGACCCTGCGTATTTCCCTCGATCATTTCACCGCGGAACATCACGACGCGATGCGCGGTCAGGGCAGTTTCGCGGTGACGCTCGCGGGCATGGATTGGCTTCGCGATCAGGGGTTTACCATGACCGTCGCGGCCCGGTCGCTCTGGCATGAGACAGAGGCCGACACCCGCGCGGGCTTTGCGGCGCTCTATGCCGCGCGCGGCTATGAGATCGATGCCGCCCACCCGGCCCAAACCGTGATTTTCCCGGAGATGGATATGACCGTCGAAGTGCCGGAGATCACCACCGCCTGTTGGGGAATCTTAGGCAAATCGCCCTCCGACATCATGTGCGCCTCGCAGCGGATGGTGGTGAAACGCAAGGGGGCCGCGCCCTCCGTCGTCGCCTGTACGCTTCTGCCTTACGCGCCGGAATTCGATCTTGGTCCGACACTTGCGGGGGCGATGGGGGCCGTGGCGCTGAACCATCCGCATTGTGCGAAATTCTGTGTGCTGGGCGGCGCGTCCTGTTCCGCCTGATCGCGCTTCATTGCACGGGATTTTGAGTATTTGGGCCATCAGAAAGCCCGAAATGTCACATGTCCAGTTCGGCATCCCAATAGAGAAAGTCGATCCAGCTGTCGTGCAGGTGATGCGGCGGGAATTTGCGGCCCATGTTCTTGAGCTCCTCGGCCCCCGGCGCGCGTGGCGGTTTACGCAGGTTCATCCCGGCCTGACGCAGGGATTTCGAGCCCTTCTTCAGGTTGCAGGGCACGCAGGCCGCAACGATGTTTTCCCAGCTGGTGATGCCGCCGCGTGCTCGCGGGATGACGTGATCGAAGGTCAGATCGCCTTTCGAGCCGCAATACTGACAGCGGAATTCGTCCCTTAAAAACAAATTAAAGCGCGTGAAGGCCACGCGCTTTTGAGGTTTGACATAATCTTTGAGGACGACGACCGAGGGGATGCGGATTTTGCAACTCGGGGAATGAACGAAGTCGTCATATTCCGCCACGATGTCGACCCTGTCGAGGAAGACCGCCTTGATCGCCTCCTGCCAGGGCCAGAGCGACAGCGGGTAATAAGAGAGCGGTCGGTAATCCGCGTTCAGCACCAGCGCGGGATGCGCCTTGGCCGCGTTGGGTTCCCTGACAAAATGTGTCCTGAAGTCTCCATCCATGGGTGCACCGTTCCTCGTCCTGCTCAACTCGTGGCTGGCGGGACGGGACGACCCGTCCCACAACTCTTGTTTCACTATATATCGCGGCTTTGACCTGACAAGCCTCAGAATATGCGAAACCCTTGTCTCGGTCTTTACAGGGCTTTCGTGACGCCCATGTGACGCGAATTCAGGCAAAACACCGCCGAAACATCCAGTTTGCGCAGGAAATGCGCATCGTGGCTGACCACGATCAGCGCGCCACGCCACTGAGAAAGCCCCTCTTCCAGCGCCTCCAGCGCATCGAGATCGAGGTGGTTCGTCGGCTCGTCGAGCAGGAGAAGCGGTGCCGGATCGCCGCCCGCGCCCAGAAGCGCAATCGCAGCCCTGAGCCGCTCGCCGCCCGACAGCACCGCCACCGGTTTCAGCGCGGCATCACCGCGAAACCCGGCCTGTGCCAGTGCGGTGCGGATCTCGGCGGGGTTGAGATGCGGATGCTCGGCGCGTGCGGCCTCGATCAGAGATCCCGTCCCCGTTAGCCCACCGGTCTGGTCCAGCCGGGCGCATTTGACCGGGCGGCTCATCTCGCCCGAAAGCGGCGCGATCTCGCCCGCAATGCCGCGCAGAAGCGTCGATTTTCCGGCGCCGTTCAGGCCGAGAATGGCCAGCCTTTTCGGTCCCGTCAGGCTCAGAGAAACCGGGCCGATCCGGTGATCACCCGCTGCAAACGCCGCTTCCTTCAGGGTCAGCACCTGTTTCGTTGCGGGGAGGACGATTGCGGGAAAGACCATCGCCACCGGCGTCACGATTTCGATCCGTTCGCGTACCGCCGCCTGTGCCGCGTCCAGTGCCTCGCCCCGCCGTGCCGTGGCCCGGAGCCGCCCACCGGCCGCGCCTTCGGCCCCTTCCTTGGCTTTGTCCAACAGCATTTTCGATTGCGATCCATCGCGCAGCGCCTTGCCTTGACGCGCCCGCCTCGCCTGCCGTGCGGCGGCCTCTTCGCTCTGCGCCCGATGCGCGCGCAAGGCCCGCCCGGCCTTGTCGGCCTCCGCCCCAAGCCGTGCGCGCTCCGCCGTTTTGGCCGCCTGAAACGCCGACCAGCCGCCGCCGAACATGGCCACCGAGCCGTCCGGGTCCAGCGAGACGATGCGGTCGACCTCTTCGAGAAGCGCGCGGTCATGGCTTGCGATCAGCGCCAGCCCGCGATGGGCTTTCAACGCCGACTGAAGGACCTCCCGCGCCTCCGTGTCGAGCGCATTGGTCGGCTCGTCCAGCAACAGGATGTCGGGCGCGTCGAAAAACAGCGCGGCGAGGGATGCGCGCAATTGTTGCCTGCCCGACAGCGTTCCAAGACGACGTTCGGGGGAGATGTCCGAGAGGCCAAAGCGATCGAGCTGCGCCGAGAGACGCTCCTCCAAACTCCAATCGACCTCTTCGAAGGGCCCGCTCGTAGCCTCGCCCGCCAGTGCGCGTTTGAGATCCGCCCAAGCCTCGGCACAGCCGAACAGGTCACAAATCCGAGCGTGCGGATCGGGCGACTGATCGAGCAGGCGCACGGGGCCGGAAAGCGAGATCTCGCCCGTGACCGGCACTGGCGAAATTTCCCCCCGAGCGGAGGCTGTGATAAATTTGAGAAGTGAGGATTTTCCCGATCCGTTTCGCCCGACAAGCCCGGTCACACCGGGCCCGAGGGTCAGATCAAATCCTGCGCGAAGCCCCGCAAGCTCAGAGCTTGCGTTTGCGGTCCTCAACACGGATGCGGACAGGGAGACGTTCCTCAGACGGACGCTGGGAAAGGAAGGCATAGGCCACCACGACACCGGTTGCAATCAAGGCGAATGCGGTCGTCATGAGAATGTCCATAGGTCAGCCCTCCTAGCTTTGTATAAAATAGGTAACACCCAAAGGTGCAGGGTCAAGGGGTCTTGCCGATCATGCCGTGAAAAAAGTGAACACAAGGCTAACTTTTGTCCTTTTCCCTCCATGACGCGCAAGACCGTTACGTTACCCCGCCTCGTAGCCCAGTTTTTCCCGCAAAAACGCCAGAGCAACCCCCAAGCCATCGGGCGAAATCCCGTGCCCCATGCCGCGCATGATATGGGCGTAGGTCTCGAACCCCGCCTCTTGCAACACCTGACCGGCCTCCGGCATCGACTGTGGCGGCACCACCTCGTCCTGATCGCCATGCAGCAGAAGGATCGGCAGTTTCACCTTCATCTCGTCTTCGAGCATCTCGGGCGCAATCAGCCGCCCGGAAAAGCCCACGACACAGGCGAATGCCTCTTCGCGGCGCGGCGCCACATGGAGCGACATCATCGTACCTTGCGAAAAGCCTACGAGCGCGATCTGTTCCGCCTCGAACCCGTAATCGACCATGAGATTGTCGAGATAGTCATTCAGTTCGTCGACCGCGCGCAGCATGCCGGTGCGGGCCTCTTCTTCCGAGGAGCCGTCGATCCACGGGATCGGAAACCACTGAAACCCCATCGGGTTGCCGGTGCAGATCTCGGGGGCGTCGGGCGCAAAGAACATCGTGTCTGGCAGGTGTTCGCCCAAAGGATCGGCAAGGCTCAGGAGATCGTTGCCATCGGCACCATAGCCATGGAGGAAGATCACCGCAGAGCTCGTGCGCCCCGACAGGCTGTCGCGTTTGTGGTTGGTCAGATCGCTCATGGGGTCCTCTCAAACTGGGTCATGGCCAAGCTCTAAGCACAAAGCAGGGGCTTCGCAACCGGGCCGGAAGCCACGCGCAATATGGCGCAGCCCCCAAGGCTCACCAGAAACAGAGTTGCAACACGCCGGCGTTGTCGCCAAACCCGGTGTCGTTGATCCGAAAATCGAGCTGCGGTTCCTGCCCGATCGTCCATGGCTCTTCGCCTTCATTGAGGAGCGCACGAGAGTCGCCATCCGCGAAACGGACCATAAGCGCGCCGAAGGGCGCGGATTGATCAAATTTATATTGATTAAAGGGCGCGAGCGCCTCGGCATCCGCCCCGGTGTGGCCGCCATTCAGGACAGGCGCATACTGCGCCTTGTCGACGGTCCACCCCTCCTGATCGGTATGGATGATCATATAGGTAAAATTCCGTCCGAGAATCCCCTCGTGCGGCACCATGTAGCGTTGCCAACCCATGGTCGAGGCAATCTCGATGCAGTCCCAGTCGTCGCCAAACTTATCCCAATCGCCTTGCGCATAGATATGCGCCAAAGGCACATCCTCGGCCAACACAGGCCCCGTCAAAACAGACCCTGCCAAAACAGACCCAACCAAAAGCGCCAGTGGAGCCACAAGACCCGCAGCGGTTTTCGTCATCTCACACCCTCGCGTTGTTTCGCCACATGGTAATAGGCCCAGAGCACCCGCGCCGCGACCGCCCGCCATGGCGCCCAGGCCTCGGCCATTTGACGCAGCGCGCGCTCTTTCGGACGGTCCGGCAGATCGAACAACAGGCGCGCCGCTTCCTGCAAGGCCAAATCGCTCGGCGCAAACACATCGGCGTGGCCCAGCGAGAACATCGCATAAATTTCCGCCGTCCAGACGCCGATCCCCGGCACCTCGGTCAGGGTTGCGACCACCTCGGCGGTCGGGGCATCCCGCAGCGCGCCGTAGTCGATCCGCGCCTCGGCCAAGGCCTTGGCATAGCGCACCTTTTGCCGCGACACCCCGCAGGCACGCAGATCGTCTTCGCTGGCCCAAAGCACCTTGCGCGGACCTGTGAGCCTGGCCGCCTGCAAGCGCCGCCAGATGCCATTGGCGGCAGCGACCGAGATTTGCTGGCTGACAATCGCGCCCAGAAGCTCCTCGAACCCGTCCTTGCGCCGCCGGAGCGGCAAGGGCCCGGTCAGGCTCAGCGCATGGGCGAAACGCGGCTCGCATGTGGCCAGATGCGCCGCCCCTTCGGCGACATCCGCGTCACAGGCGATGATCCGCATCAGAAGGTCTCACCATGGGTCTCCGCCCATTCCAGCGCATCGAGCAATTGCTCCCGCCGCTCAACGCCCTCGGGCACCGGCGGGCGGGCGATCATGGCGATGGGAATGCCGAGCTTGCGCGCCGCGTCCAGCTTGCCGCGTGCCGCCCCGCCTGCGTTTTTCACCACGAGGACATCGGGTTTGAGGCGCTCGAACAGGGCAATCTCATCGGCTTCGGAAAACGGCGGCCGCCCGGTGATCCATTCGCCCAGATAAGGGAAAGGCTCCGTCGGCGCATCAATCACCCGGCAAATCAGATGCCGCCCCGGCAAAAGCGGCCCGATGCGCCCAAGGCTCTGCCGCCCGGTCGCAAGGAACACGCGCGCGCCTTCGGGGATCATCGCGGGCAGCTCCGCGATGTCGTAGAGATGATGCCACGCATCCCCCGGCTGCGAGCGCCAGATTTTGCGTTCGTATAAAAGATACGGCAGGCCCAGCTCACGACAGACCCGTGCCGTGCGCGTCGTGATCGCCTCGGCAAACGGGTTCGTCGCGTCGATCACGGCGGTGATCCCGGCCTCTTTAAGATAGGCGCGAAACCCCTCCTCGCCGCCAAAGCCCCCCACGCGCGTCTCGATCGGATAGGTCAGCGGATCGTCGGTGACGCCCGCCAGAGAGGCTACCGCCTTGATACCCGAAGAAGCCAGATGCCCGGCCAGATTGCGCGCCTCAGTGCTGCCTGCGAGAAGAAGGATCATTTATGCCCGTCCTATAATGGTGCCCTTGCGGTCGATCACCACGATGTCGAAAGCGCAGCCGCGCCCGCCGAACCGTGTTTCGACCTGTTCCAGCGCCTTTTGCGCCACCCGCGCGGCAAAGTCAGCCCCCAGACGGTCGTAAATCTCCAGCGCCGTGTTGCAATGCACAAGATCCGGGTCGCCCATCTCGGCGGCCCAATGCGCCAGATCGACCTGCGAGCGTTTCGAATGCAGGTCCATTTCGCCCTGCGCCAGCTTGGCGATCTTGCCGATGCCGCCGCCGATGGTGACCCGCGGCACCGGGTGTTTCATCAGGTATTTCAGCAGCCCGCCCGCGAAATCGCCCATGTCGAGCATCGCGCCCTCGGGCAGATCGTACAGCCCCCGCACCGCGCGCTCCGACGTCGCGCCCGTACAGCCGGCCACATGGGCAAGCCCCTCGGCCCGCGCCACATCGACGCCGCGCTGGATCGAGGCAATCCATGCCGCGCAGGAAAACGGCCGCACCACGCCCGTCGTCCCCAAAACCGACAGCCCGCCCCGAATGCCAAGGCGCGGGTTCCATGTCTTGAGCGCGATCTCTTCGCCGCCGGGAATGGAGACCGTGATCTCCACATCTCCCGCCTGCCCCAGCCGTTTCGCCATCTCCGCCACCTGCCCGGTCATCATCTCGCGCGGCACCGGGTTGATCGCGGGCTCGCCCGGCGGGATCGGCAGGCCGGGTTTCGTCACGGTCCCAACGCCCGCGCCCGCCCGGAACAGGAGGCCGCCGCCAGAAGCACAGACCCGCGCCCGGATTTCCGCACCATGGGTCACATCCGGATCGTCCCCCGCATCCTTGATCACCCCCGCCTCGGCCCAGCCCGGCCCCTCTGCGCGGTGCGAGATCGCAAACTCCGGTCGCTCGCCTTTCGGCAGTGTGATCCGCACACGCTCGGGAAACCCCTCGCCCCAAAGCGCCATCAGCGCCGCGCGGGTCGCCGCCGTCGCACAGGCCCCCGTGGTCCAGCCACGGCGCAAAGAAGGTGAAGTCTCGGTCATCGCCGCCACGATAAGCCAGCCAACCGCGCGCTGCCAGCCACATTCGTGCCACCAAACAGGCTTCCCCCGCGCCGCGCCCTTCGTCATAAATCAGACATGACAGAATCGACGCTCTCCCTCCCCTCGGGCGACTGGCCCACTCTGGAACCCGGCTGGGTTTGGCTTTGTGGTGCGGGGCCGGGCGATCCCGGCCTCTTGACGCTGCATGCGATCAACGCGCTGCGCCAGGCCGATGTGATCGTCTACGATGCCCTCGTCGGGCAGGAAATTCTGAGCTGGGCGCCCGAGGGCACCGAACTGGTCTATGCCGGCAAACGCGGCGGCAAGCCCTCCGCGAAACAGGCCGATATTTCGCTGCAACTGGTCGATCTCGCCCGCGCGGGCAAACGCGTCTTGCGCCTCAAGGGCGGCGATCCTTTCGTCTTCGGGCGCGGTGGCGAAGAGGCCCAGACGCTCATTCAACATGGCGTGCCGGTGCGCATCGTACCGGGAATTTCGGCGGGGATCGGCGGGCTTGCCTATGCGGGCATCCCGGTCACCCACCGCGACGTCAACCAATCCGTGAGCTTCGTCACCGGCCACGATCAAACCGGCGGCCCGACCGGCAGCCTCGATTGGGAGGCCCTGTCGCGCGCCTCTGGCGTTCTGGTGATCTACATGGGGATGAAACACGCCCCGACCATTCGCGACGGTCTTTTGAAGGCCGGACGCCCCGCAGACGAACCCGTCGCCGTGGTCGCCCGCGCCACCCTGCCCGAACAACAGGTCCTGGAGACGACGCTCGGCACCATGGTCGAGGACATCGCGAACGCAGGGCTTGAGCCGCCCGCGATCATCTGCGTCGGGCGCGCGGTTTTGATGCGGCAGGTGCTCGACTGGCAGGCCCTGATGCGCGGTGAGGCCCCGCGCAACACCGATCCGCTGGGTCGTGGCAAACCGGCAGAACAAGGCGGATGACCACGGGCCTCCTGATCGCCGCGCCTGCCTCCGGCTCCGGCAAAACCACCGTCACGCTTGGCATCCTGCGCGCCCTCACCCGGCGCGGGGTCCCCGTGCGCGGCGCGAAATCCGGCCCGGATTACATCGACCCGCGCTTTCACGAGGCAGCCACCGGCCGCGCCTGTGTCAATCTCGACGCCTGGGCGATGACGCCCGAGCGCCTGACAACGCTCGCCTCCGGCGACGGGCTTTTGATCGTCGAGGGCGCGATGGGCCTGTTCGATGGCGCACCGCCCGAGGGCAAGGGCGCCTCGGCCGATCTCGCGCGCCTCTTCGACATACCCGTGGTTCTGGTCGTCGATGCCTCCCGCATGGCCGGGTCCGTTGCACCGCTGGTGGCAGGCTTTGCCCATCACGATCCGCGCGTCAAAATCGCAGGCGTGATCCTCAACAAAACCGGCTCGCCGCGCCATGCAGAAATGCTCGCCCGCGCCCTTGCGCCCCTCAACATCTCGCTGATCGGCACCCTGCCCCGCAGCGCCGCGCTCAGCCATCCGGACCGGCATCTCGGCCTCGTGCAGGCCGGTGAGCGCCCCGATCTCGACGCCTTTCTCGACGCCGCCGCCGATGCGGTCGAGGCGGCGCTCGATCTCGACCTGATCCAAAACCTCGCCACCCCGCTGCCTGTCGCAGCTCACCCCCCGCGCGTGCCGCCGCCCGCCCGGAGCCTCGCGGTGGCGCAAGACGCGGCCTTCGCCTTCACCTATCCGCATCTTCTGGCGGACTGGCGGGCGCAGGGCGCGGAAATCCGGTTTTTCTCGCCTCTGGCCAATGAAACGCCGCCGCCCGCCGATCTGGTCTACCTGCCCGGCGGCTACCCCGAATTGCACGCCGGGCGTCTCGCCGCCAATCATCAATTCCTCCAAGGCCTGCGCGAAACCGCCGCCCGCCGCCGGGTTTACGGCGAATGCGGCGGCTACATGGTCTTGGGCGACGGTTTGGTCGACAAGGACGGGGTGCGGCACAAGATGGCGGGTCTGTTGCGTCTCGAAACCTCTTTCGCCCAACGCAAGCTGCATCTGGGTTATCGCCGGGCGGAGGCGCTGGCCGGTCCATGCCCCGGCCCGTTCCCCGGCAGATGGGCGGCGCATGAGTTTCACTATGCCACGACGCTCAAGGCCGAGGGCGCACCGCTTTTTGCCGCCTCGGATGCCGAAGGCACCGATCTCGGACCGCAAGGGCTGATCTCCGGCTCGGTCGCGGGGTCGTTCCTGCATCTGATCGACGCCATCACGTCGTAATCCCCGTTTCTGCACAGCGCCCCTTGAAGAACGCGGGTTCTCAGGACCCGGCTGAGCGGCTAAACGCTGAGACGACACATTCAAAAACATGCACACGGACGCTTCATGACCGACACGGCCCTCAGCCCCGACACCCAGCGCGCCCGGCGCAACGTGATGATCCTCGTCTTCGCCCAGGCGTTCCTCGGCGCGCAGATGTCGATGATCTTCACCATCGGCGGCCTCGCGGGTCAGTCTCTGGCGACCAACCTCTGTTTCTCCACCCTGCCGATCTCCGCCACCGTGCTCGGTTCGATGATGGCTGCGACGCCGCTCTCGGCCGCAATGCAGCGCTGGGGCCGTCGTGTCGGTTTCTGGATCGGCACCGGATCGGGCACGATTGGCGCGGGCATCGGCGCCTATGCGCTTTTGCACCAAAGCTTCTGGCTCTTCGTTCTCGGCGGGTTCTTCACCGGCGTTTACCAATCGGCGCAGGGCTTCTTCCGCTTTGCCGCCACCGACACTGCCGACGAGTCCTTCCGCCCGAAAGCGATCTCCTATGTCATGGCGGGCGGGCTCGCCTCCGCCATCATCGGGCCGCAGCTTGTGAAAGTGACGTCGCAAGCCATGGTCGTGCCCTTCCTCGGCACCTATCTTGCGGTGATCGCGATCAACATCGTCGGCTCGCTGCTGTTTCTCTTCCTCGACATCCCGAAACCGCCGGTCTCGACCCATCACCACCTGATCGGGCGCTCGCGGATGGAGCTTTTGAAGACCCCGCGCATTGCGGTTGCGATCATCATCGCCACCACCTCCTATGCGCTTATGAACCTCGTGATGACCTCGACGCCGCTCGCCGTCGTGGGCTGCGGGTTTGAGCAGAACACCGCCGCCAATATCGTTTCCGCCCACGTCATCGCGATGTTCCTGCCGTCCTTCTTCACCGGCTATCTGATCGCCAAATTCGGCGTCGAGCGGATCATGTCGCTGGGCCTCGTCATTCTGGGCGCCGCCGGTGTCGTAGCGATGATGGGCGTCGAGTTGGAGAATTTCTTCATCGCGCTGATCCTTTTGGGCGTCGGCTGGAACTTTGGCTTCATCGGTGCGACGGCCATGCTCTCCTCGGCCCATGAGCCGTCGGAGCGTGGCCGCGTTCAGGGTATGAACGACCTCATCGTCTTCGGCGGCGTGACGCTGGCCTCGCTGGCCTCCGGCGGTCTTCTGAACTGTTCCGGCGGTTCGGCACAGGACGGCTGGATCGCGGTCAACCTGACGATGATCCCGCTCCTGACGCTCGCCGGTGCGGCGCTGATCTGGCTCTGGATGCAGCCGAAGACCAAGGGGTAACGCGGTGGGCGGGGGCCTTTACACCCCCGCCTCTGCCCTGATCCGGTCACGATGACGCGAAAGCCACAGCGCCGACATGTACAGCGGTCCCACGTCTAGTTGGCCCGCGTCGCACATCTCCATCAGCCGCGCAAACGGGATCACATAGGACGCAATGTCCTCATGCTCGTGATCCAGCCCACCACCCGATTTGGCGAGGCTCTCCGGCAGATCGGCAATCCCCACATAGGACGTCACATATTCGGTGATCGCCCCCGAAGAGGGGTAATATTCCGCCACCTTGTGAAGCGCCCCGATCGTGACACCCGCCTCTTCCTCCGCCTCACGCCGCGCCGTCGCCTCCGGGCCTTCGCCGGTGTCGATCCGCCCGGCAATCGGCTCCAGCATCCAGGGCCGCAGATCGCCGCGCGTATATGGCCCAAAGCGGAACTGCTCGATCACCAGCACATGGTCGCGCACCGGATCATAGGGCAGCACCGTCGCCGCATCCGCCATGAGAAACCCCGCACGGGTCATCACCTCGGAACTGCCACCGTCGAACAACCGATGCGTCAGCACGCTGTCGTCGAGCGCAAAGAAATGCGAATAGGGAATGGCCCGGCTCATCAGCGTCACATCGGCCCGCGACAGATCGGTCCGGCCTTCCGCCCTTGGACGTTCGCCCGCCGCTGCGGTCAGCCTTGCCCAGGCCCGGATGAAGATCGCGGAGCGCAGCACCCGCAACTCCTCCACTTCGCGTTCGCCCTCGTAAAGCACCACCTCTTCGGCGGCGGCCGCGATCAGCGCGGGCGACAGAAACGGCTCATCACCGTCGAGAACCGCCCGCAAAAATGCCACCTGATCCGAGTTGAACCGGGCTTTCAGCGGCGCAAAAACATCGCTTACGACCATTTGCGCGCCGCCTTCTCAGTGATCCAGCCGCCAAAGAACCCGCCCGCGACCAATACGATGACAATGTCCCATTTCAGCATCAACAAACCGTTGTCGCGCATCATGTCCACCATCGACATCAGCGCCTGCGTCGGGCCGCGATAATGCTTGTCGAGCGAGCGGTGGATCATCATTTCGAAGGAAAAATAGAAGATCGCCCAGAAAGTCAGGATGACCGAGGCCGAAAACCCGTAGCTCAGTGCCGCCGCCATCGTGTCGCCCGCGCGCCGCCCGAGAAAGACCCAGCCGGTCAACAGTCCGATGACCCCGGTGATATAGGAAAACAACCCGACTTGTGTGCCTTCCGGCAGGTAGGGGATCACCAATTCGGCGGCGAACCATGCCAAAAGGGCAAACCAGAGGGCTGCGACGAGTTTGGCGGCTGTGGGCATCTGTGACCTGCTCTGAATTCTCGGGGTTCAGCCCCCCGGTCGTGTCATTGTAACCTGTGTTACGTCGCAGTTTCCCCCGTGAAACGCCGCCGCGCAAGAGGTCAGGTAAAAATTCCACATCCGGCGGAACCGCTCGTCGAACCCAAGTGCGGCGACCCGCTCCCATTCGGCATTGAAGGTCTCGTGCCAGCGCCGGAGCGTCTGGCTGTAGCTCTCGCCGAATTCCTTCGAGCCCCGGAAATGCAACCCCGCCGCATCGATCTGCTCTCGAAGCGCCGAGGGGCTGGGCAACATGCCGCCCGGAAAGATGTATTTCTGGATGAAATCGACGGATTTTCGGTAGCTCTCGAACCGTGCATCCGTGAGGGTGATGATCTGGAGCGTGGCGTTCGCACCGGGTTTCAGGCACTCGCTGAGCTTGCCGAAATAGGTCGGCCAGTATTTCTCCCCCACCGCTTCGAACATCTCGATGGAGGCAATGCCGTCATAGGCCCCCCGCTCGTCGCGGTAATCCTGCAATTTCAACTGTACCCGGTCCGACAGACCCGCCTTTTTGATCCGCTCGGCGGCGAATTTGAACTGCTCTTCGGAGATCGTCAGCCCGGTGACGCGCAAGCCGCGCTCGCCTGCCGCATATTCCGCGAACCCGCCCCAACCGCAGCCGATCTCCAACACATGATCGCCGTCCTTGACGCCCATTTCGTCAATCAGAGACGCATATTTCGCGCGCTGTGCCTGCTCCAGACTCTCCTGCCCGGTCTCGAACAGGGCCGAGGAATAGGTCATCGTGTCATCGAGCCAGAGGCTGTAGAACTCATTGCCGAGATCGTAGTGATAGGAAATGTTCTTCTTGGCCTGTTTGCGCGTGTTGGCATTCATCCAGTGCCGCAGTCGCTCGAAAGCGCGCAGCAATCCCATGCCCGGAAACCCGTCGTACAGCACGTCATTGCCCGCGTGCAGCAGATCGAGAAAATCCTGCAAATCCGGGCTCGACCAGCCACCCTCGATATAGGCATCGCAAAACCCCAGGTCGCCCTCGCGGATCAGCCGGGCAAAGACATCGTCCGAATGGATGTTGAGCGCCGCCACCGGCCCCGGCGCAGGACCTGCCGCGCGGAACACCCGCCCGTCGGGCAGGATGAAATCGAGCTGTCCGGCCGCCATGCTTTGCGCCATGGCGAAAACCTGCGGAAAATATCGGGGCAGATCGCCCTGCCCTTCGGTGCTGATCAAAACGGGTGCTGTCCCGGGCATCTGCGCCTCCTGACTGCCATATCAGCCCCAGAGTAACGCAAATCTCCGATCCGTCACCCCTTTAGCGTCTCATAGGCCAGAAGCGCGCGTTCCCGTCCCGACTTGAGCGAAATTGCCGGGATTGCTGGTGCATCCTTGTGCGAAAGCGCCCATGATTTCGGCACGGCGTCGAAATAGGACAGCGCGGTTTGCGTCGGCTGCCCCGCGCCTTCGGCGATCCAGCGGCGCAGGTAAGTGCCGTCCGGGTCGAATTTCTCCGCCTGCCCGTCCGGGTTGAAAATCCGAAAATAGGGCGCTGCGTCCGGGCCACAGCCCGCCACCCATTGCCAGCCCATCGCATTCGACGCCGGGTCCCAGTCGATCAGGCAGTCTTCGAACCATTTCAGCCCCACCCGCCAGTCCGTCAGCAGATGTTTCGTCAGGTAAGAGGCCGCAATCATCCGCGCACGGTTGTGCATCGTGCCGGTCACGAACATCTCGCGCATGGCGGCATCGACAAAGCCCACGCCGGTGCGCCCGCGCCGCCAATTCTCTGCGTCCTCGTTGTCGCCCCGCCAGGGAAACGCGTCCCAGCCGTCGCGGTGATTGCGCTCCGGCAGATCGGGTTCGTGGTACAACAGATGATAGGCGAACTCGCGCCACACGAGTTCCTTGAGGAAATGCTCCGCGCCCGCCGCCCCCTCTTCCATGGCATGAAGCCCCGCGTGCCAGATGGTTCGGGGCGAGATTTCACCATAACTCAGGTTTTCCGACAGGCCAGAGCAAACCGGATCGGCGGGAAAATCGCGCCGGGCCTTGTAGTCGCCCACATGAGTGTCGAGGAAGACGGAAAGCCGACGCTTTGCCGACGTTTCGCCGACATGGCAATAGGGCAAAACCACCGCCGCCCCCCGGCGCATTTCGGCCCCGAGAGTCCAGTCTTCCAGAGCCTCGCTTTCGGGCGCATCGGCCCATGTGACCTGCGGTGTTTTCACCGACTGCCCCGCCCCGATCTCGCGCACGGCCTTCCAATAGGGCGTGTAGACCTTGTAATAGCCGCCGGTTTTCGTCGCGACCGTCCAGGGCTCGAACAAAAGATGCGCATTTGAGGATTGTGCCTCGATACCGGCGTCTTTCAATGCCGATTTGACCTCGGTATCCCGCGTGATCGAGGCCTTGTCGTAAAGCCGGTTCCAGAAAACCGCCTCTGCACCTGTCTCGGCAACGATCTGTTTTAAAACGTCTTTCGCAGGACCGGAGCGCAGTACGACCTGCCCGCCCTGAGCTTCGATGCGCTCCACGAGATGCGCAAGACCCAGCCCAAGCCGCCATTTCGGCGCAGCCCCCAGCCCGTCCACCGTCTCGTCCCGGATGAACACCGGCAACACCGCGCCACGCGCCGCTGCCGCCACAAGCGCAGGGTTGTCCTCAAACCGAAAATCGCGCCGGATCCACCAAATCGCCGTCATGATCTGTCCCATATCAACATCTGCCGATGATATAGGGCATTTTCATTGCCGTGACAGAGGCGGATCACGCCGCAGCCACTTCGCGATCCTCGGCCTGCGCCGCCCACATCGCCGCATATTTGCCACCCGCCTGCAACAGCGCCTCATGGGTGCCACGCTCGACCACATGGCCCGCCTCCAGCACGACGATCTCGTCGCTGTCGGCAATCGTGGAGAGGCGGTGCGCGATGGTGATCACCGTGCGGCCTTCGCCCGCGAGTTTCAGCGCGCCCAGAATGCCGCGTTCGGTCTGGGTGTCGAGCGCCGATGTGGCCTCATCGAGCAGCAGGATCGGCGGGTCCTTGAGCAGCGTGCGGGCAATGCCGACGCGTTGTTTCTCGCCGCCCGACAGCTTGAGGCCCCGCTCGCCGACCTGCGTCTCATAGCCCTCCGGCAGACCCATGATGAAGTCGTGAATCTTGGCCTTTTTCGCCGCCTCGACGATCTCGTCATAGGATGCCCCGTCGCGCCCGTAGCCGATGTTGTAGCGGATCGTGTCGTTGAACAGCACCGTGTCCTGCGGCACCACGCCAATCGCGGCATGCAGACTGTCCTGCGTCACATCGCGGAGGTCCTGCCCGTCGATCAGAAGCCGCCCGCCGGTCACGTCATAGAAGCGGAACAACAGCCGCCCGATGGTGGATTTGCCGGAGCCGGAATGGCCGACGATGGCCAGTGTGCGCCCCGCCGGCACCTCAAGATCGACGCCATGCAGGATCGGCCGCGCGGGATCGTAGGCGAATTCCACATGATCGAGCGTCACGGTCCCGCCTGTCACCTTGAGCGGCCGGGCGTTCGGCGCATCGACGATCTCGGCCGGTTGTTCGAGCAGGTAGAACATATCCTCCATATCGACGATGGACTGGCGGATGTTGCGATACATCGAGCCCAGGAAGTTCAAAGGCATGGTGATCTGGATCATATAGGCGTTGACCATGACGAAATCGCCGACGGTCAGCGTGCCGTTCTGGACGCCCAAGGCCGCCAGAACCATGACCCCGATCAACCCGGAGGTGATCAGGAAGGTCTGGCCGAAGTTGAGAAAGGCGAGCGAGCGTTCGGTCTTGATCGCCGCAGTCTCATAGCCTGCCATCGCCTGATCGTAGCGCCGCGCTTCGCCGCCTTCGGCGTTGAAATATTTGACGGTTTCGAAGTTCAACAGGCTGTCGACGGCCTTCTGGTTGGCTTCCGTGTCCTGTTTGTTCATCTCGTAGCGGATTTTCACCCGCCATTCGGTGACCTTGAGCGTGAAGACCACATAGGCCACCACCGTGACCGCCACGACCCCCATGTAATCCCAGCCGAACGCCCCCCAGAGAATGATCAGCACCAGCCCGAGTTGGAAAATCAGCGGCGCGATGCCGAAGATCAGCACGTTCATCAGGAAGGCCACGCCTTTGACGCCGCGCTCGATGATGCGCGACAGGCCGCCGGTGCGCCGCGTCAGATGATAGCGCAGCGACAGCTTGTGGATATGCTGAAAGGTCTGGAGCGCAATGACCCGCAAAGCGCCCTGCTCGACCGGCGAAAACACTGCCGCGCGGAGCTGTTGGAACCCCACTTCCATCATCCGCGCCACGCCATAAGCCACGGTCAGCCCGATCGCCCCCACAGCAACGAACCACGCCGCGTCCTGTGCCGTCTCGCCCGAGAGGCTGTCGACGGCGGCCTTGTAGAACCACGGCGTGGCCACGGCGGTCAGTTTGGCGATCACCAGCAGGACGACGGAGATCACCACCTTCACACGCACAGGCGTGTCGCCTTTGGGCCAGAGATAGGGCGCGACCTTTCTGAGGACGAGCCAGCCGTTCTCGGGCGTGCGGTCGGTGGTGACGGAAGGAGGCATACCTCTCATGGCAACCTTTCGGGCTAGATCGGAGTGAAGGGCCGCCAAAATCGCGGAAAAGGCGCGGGAAGGCAAGATGCCTTGCCCGCATACCCCTCTGGCGCTTTCTGCGCAATCGCAGAACCGGGACGGATCACTCCTCGGGTAGTTGGAAAATCTGTCCGGGATAGATCAGGTCGGGATTGCGGATCTGGTCGCGGTTGGCGTCGAACACCCGCACATAAAGGAACCCGTCGCCATAGCGTTTCGAGGCGATCCCCCAAAGCGTGTTGCCCGGCTGCACCGTGACCGAGGCGATGCGGGAGGCGGGCGTCGCGATCCCTGTCTCGGCCGCGTTCTCCGACGTTCCTGTCGCGGAGCCTGACGGTTCGGCCTCGGTCGTCTCTTCCGCGATCTGCGCCAGAAGTGCGACCTCCTCGCGATGGAATGGAATCTCCGCCCGGCTCACCACTTTGCCCCATTCATCGACCTGATCGGCCCGCAGAGAATAGCGCCCGGCGGCCACGTCCTGGAGTTCCGTGCGCCATTGACCGTCCGCACCCGCTTCGGTGCGCGTGATGAAGCCCTGATCAATGTAGAACCGCAGCGCCGCGCCCGGTGCCGCCCGGCCCGAGACAAAAACCCGGCCTTCGGGATCGTAGCTCACTGCGTCGATATGGAGCGTACCCGGCGCCGTGCCATCCTGTTGCAGAACCCTGACGCCGTCGTCATCGGCCATCAACACAGTGGGCGTGGCAGAGGCTTCCACAGAATCTCCCCCTGTGGCCGCCCCTTCCAGAACCTGCTGCGCAATGGCGCTTCCGGTGCCCGAAGCGGCCAGCGGCGCGCCGCCGGACAGTGCAGGCCCATCCGTGGCGCCGGTGGCTTCCTCGGCCTCCGGGGGCGCGATCTCGCCCTCGGCCAAAACCACTTCCGAGGTCTCAGTTCCCGCCGGTTTGGCGAGGCTTGCGGGTGCGACGATCACGCTTTCCGCACTCACCAGAGCGCTGGCTCCCGTGCCGCTCACCAATTGCATTTCACGCGGGGCGCCGGAGGCCTCAAGCGCAAACAAGGCCACGAATTCGCCCCGGTCATTGGTTTCCGCCTTGGCGACCTCTGTCCCGTCGACGAGGATATGCACCTCACTGCCCGCCTCAGCCTGACCGGCCACGGTCGCAAGCCCGTCGGGCGGGATGCGCACGAGATCGAATCTCGGCAGGATCTGCGCCGGGGTCGGCACGGCTTCGGCGCTCTCAATCTTCCCGTTGTCTCCGGTCGCAGACTGCGGAACCGCCGCCACCGGCTGAGGCAAAGCCTCCTCCTCCATCGGGCGCCCGAGATAGAGCACGGCCCCGATTGCCGCAACCAGCACCGCAGCCCCGACACCGGCCGCCGGCATCATCCATGCATTCTGTTTCGCCATGTTCGGCACATCCCCCTGATGGTCCGGCCCTGTCGCACGACCGTCACCCCCCGAGATTGAGACACGGATCAGGGCTGCGAGATCAAGGCTTGAGACAACCTAGCAAGGGGGCTAACAAGGGTCAAAGACTTCCTTTTTTCAAACCCGTTGCAAAGGGACCGCCATGTCTTCCCAGCCCGTTTCCGCCTCGATTTCTTCCTCGTTTTCGATCTGTGTCTTCTGTGGCTCACGCCCCGGGGCCAAGCCGGAATACGAGGCGGCAGCGACCGAGGTGGGCGAGATGATCGCGGCGGAAGGCTGGCGGCTGGTCTATGGCGCGGGCGATGTCGGGTTGATGGGCGCCGTGGCGCGGGCGGCACAGGCCAAAGGGGCTGCGACCTTTGGCGTGATCCCGACCCATCTTCTGCCGAAAGAGGTCGGCAAACGCGATCTCACCACCTTCATCATCACCGAGAACATGCATGAGCGCAAAAAGGTGATGTTCATGAATTGCGACGCCATCGTGGTTCTGCCGGGCGGTGCGGGCTCGCTCGACGAATTCTTCGAAGTGCTGACCTGGAAACAGATCGGATTGCATGACAAGCCGATCTACCTCTTGTCGACCGACGGCTACTGGAAACCGCTTGAGGCGCTGATCGAACATGTGATCGACGAAGGCTTCGCGCCTTTGTCTACCGCGCAATATTACGAGACGGTGCAGACGGTCGGCGAGCTGACCGAGGCATTGCGCATCGCGCGGGCCGATGCGGGTTATTGACGACATCGCGGCGCTGAACGGTACGGATGTCCTCTCCTGCCGCTTCGAAGGGCGAAACTTCGACGGGATGGACCTGTCGGGCTATAGATTCGAGCACTGCGAATTCCAGTTTTGCAGCTTCACCGGCGCAACGCTGGAAGACACCAGTTTCATCAAATGCAAGGCGATTCAGGCCGATTTCAGCTACGCCCGTCTCTCGGAGGCCCGGTTCGAGGGCTGCAACCTGTCGCTGTCGCGCTGGGTCGGCAGCGACGTTTCCGATGCGACATTCCGGGACTGCAAACTGACCGGCGCGGACTTCCGGGACGCCCGCGCGCTTGGGATTGATTTCAACGGCTCGGTGCTTGCGGGGGCCTATCTGCGGCAGATGAATTTCCGCAAATGCCACCTCGAGCAGATCGACCTGAGCGAAGCCGATCTCGCGGGCTGCGATTTCCGGGACAGCATCCTGGAGCGATGCCGCTTGCAGGGGGCGCATCTCGCGACCGCCCGCTTTGATGGCGCAGATTTGAGAGAGGCGGATTTGGGGGCGCTCAGCTTTGCCAGTGCCACATGTTTCAAAGGGGCGATCATCTCGAAGGCGCAGGCGACCGAATTGCTGCGCGGGCTGGGCGTGACGGTTCTCTAGGCCGAGGTCGAAGCCTTGCGCGCTTTGCGGTTCTGAGCCTCGCGGCGAAAGGCCTCGACGGTATAAAGCACAAGCGCGACCCAGATCAGCGGCATGGCGATGGCGTGCCAATGGGTGAAGGGTTCGGCAAAGATCAGCACGGCGACAAGGAATTGCAGCGTCGAGTTCCAATATTGCCCCATGCCGACCACCGTGAGCGGCAGACGACGCGCGGCGGCGGTGAAGAAGATCAGCGGCACGCCGGTGATCACGCCTGAGAAAATCAGCATCACCGTATCCTTGAGCGACTGGCCGAAGGCGCCTGCGGGCTGTGCCTCCGTCCCGCCCCAGCCCACGAAATGCGCGCCCGCAAGCCAAACCAGCGCGATCGGTACCAAAAGCACCACCTCGGCGGTCACCGACAGGATCGGGCCTGCGTCGAGCGTCTTCTTGATCGCACCGTAGATCGAAAAGGTCACGGCAAGTGTCAGCGCAATCCAGGGCAGCGCGCCGAGCCCGACGCCCAGCACCACGACCGCCAGAGCGGCAAGCCCCAGCGCCGCATATTGCAGGTTTGACAGCCGTTCGCGAAACATCACCATGCCGATCACGGTCGCGACCAGCGGGAAGATGTAATAGCCGAACGAGGCCTCAAGTGCCTGCCCCGACTGGATCGAATAGATGAACAGGCCCCAGTTGACCGACACCAAAATTGCAGCCGCCAGCACCTTGGTCGCCTGCGGCCCGGTCATCAGGCGACGCAATTCACCGAACCGGCCCTGAATACCGGTCCAGAGGCCGAAGAGCACACAGGTCCAGAGCGTACGATGCGCCAGCACCTCGAAGGCAGGCACATCGGCCACCGCCTTGTAATAAAGCGGCGAGAGACCCCATGTGGTTTGGGCGATCAGGAGGGCAATATAGCCTTTTTGCGTCTCGGTCATGGCTGCGACAGAGCGCTTTTTTCCGCCCGTTTGGCAAGACGCGAAAAATGCACAGGGGATTAGTCTTCCTGCGAAACCCCGGCGGTAAAGGCATGGATCGCGCGCAGGAAAATCTCCGCCCCGATGGGAATGAGCGCATCTGGAAAATCGAAATCCGGATTGTGCAGCTCCGGCTGATCCTCGCCCGAGCCCAAGAACAGCATGGCCGCCGGGAGTTCCGTGCCGAACAGGCCGAAATCCTCCGAGGGGCGCATCGGGATTGCCCCTTCGACGCGCGTCAGCCCGGCACAGGCGCGCTCCAGAAGCGCCGTAGCCTCCGGCGCATTGACCGAATGGCTGAAGGCGTCATGGATCGTGATCTCGGGGGTAAACCCTGCGGCAGTGGTCCCGATCAGCGCGCGAGCCTCGGCCTCGAGTGCGGCCATTTCAGCATTGAACAAAGTTCGCAATGTGATCTGAAGTTCCGCCTCGCCGGGGCTGATGCCGAAAGACGGCACACCCAAACGCGCGTGTGTCACGGTACAGAGGCGAAAGCCTGGGTCCTCGGTCGGCAGGTCGCGCGACAGGGCCCCGAGCGCGGGGATCAGTTCGGAGAGCGCAAGCCCCGGCGAGCGGCCGTTTTCGGGCCGGGCCGCGTGCGAGGTCTGCCCCGTCAAGCGGATGTGCAACCCGCGTGAGGCACAAGCGACCGGGCCGGGTTTAAGCGCCACCGCGCCCAAGGGCAGTTTCGGCAGGTTGTGGAGCGAGATCGCGAGATCGGGTTTGATCACCTCGAATTTCGGATCGGCCAAGACAAGCCGCGCCCCTGCCCCGGTTTCTTCAGCGGGCTGGAACAGCAAGACGACGCGGCAGTCCGGCGACCGATGAGAAAGCGCACAGGCCACCGCATAGAGCGTCGCCATATGACCGTCATGACCGCAAAGATGACCGACGCCCTCATGGTGCGACCGATACTCGGAACCAAGGTCTTCAAGAATGGGCAAAGCGTCGAGTTCGGCACGGATCATCAGGGTTTTCTCGCCCTGCCCGAACACGGCAGCCACCCCATGACCGCCCAGACCTTCGATCACCTCTGCGCCAAGCCCGCGCATTCGCGACGCGATGCGGCGGGCGGTGTCATGCTCCACCCCCGAAACTTCGGGAAAGCGATGCAGCTCATGGCGCAGCGCCACGGCTTCGGCCAGCGTTTCGGGGTCGAGCGTCCAGGCATTGGGAAGTGAGGGCATTGCGGTATCTCTTTTTGTCCAGTGCCTGCCACCTTTTCATGAGACTTGCGCAATGAGAAGTACCACAGGCCTGCGACGGGAAGTACCGCGCTCAAATCATGGAAAATGATAGTCGCAAGACAGCACTGGCTTGTTCCATACTCGAACGACCAACGCAACATGGAGCATCAAATGTCAGATGACCAACTGTTACGACTTCTTCGCACCATCGGATTCAAGGCATATGTGGAGAATATAGATCTGCTTGAACTTTCGAGTGGAACGGCTCAGATCGCAGAGAAACTTTCCCTTCGAAACAAATGGACCCTGTCAGGTTCTCGTGCGCGTGTGAATGCAGCCAAACGCATACATCAGGCTGAAACAAAGAAAAGGGCGCTGACCATCATAGTCAACGCCCAGAACATCAGCGAAGAAACTGCTCAGAAAGCAGCGGCTCTCCTGAAAGCCTGATCACATACGCGACGCGACGTTTTCCCAGTTCACCAGCTTGTCGAGGAAGTTCGACAGGTAGACCGGGCGTTTGTTGCGGAAGTCGATGTAGTAGGAGTGTTCCCACACGTCGCAGCCGAGAAGCGCGGTCTGACCGAAGCAGAGCGGGTTCACGCCGTTTTCGGTCTTGGTCACTTTCAGCGAACCGTCGGTGTCTTTCACCAGCCAGGCCCAGCCGGAGCCGAACTGGGACGCGCCTGCGGCGGCGAACTGTTTCTTGAACTCGTCGACGGTGCCGAAGGCTTCGACCAGAGCTTTTTCGAGCTCGCCCGGCATTTTCTTCTCACCCGGCCCCATCATTTCCCAGAATTGGGTGTGGTTCCAGTGCTGGGACGCGTTGTTAAACAGGCCAGATTGCGCCACGGCGCCAGCCGCATAGGTGCCCTTGATGATCTCTTCGACCGATTTGCCTTCCCACTCGGTGCCCGCAGCCAGCGTGTTACCGGTGGTCACATAAGCGTTGTGGTGCAGGTCGTGGTGGTACTCCAGCGTCTCCTGCGACATGCCGAGATCGGCGAGTGCGTCGTAGGCGTAGGGAAGATCGGGAAGTTCAAAAGCCATTGGGGCCTCCATCAATTCAGAAGTTGTGCGTTTCTGTCGGGCATATACCTGATCCGATGACCGCTTCGGGTCAAGGGTGAAACTCTGGAATCGTTCCAAAAAACACGAACACCTAGCTGTTCATCTCTCAACCGAAGTCGGCGACCGAAGCAGGCAGATCGGATCAGTTGCCATCCGGCAGGTCGATCTGAATTTCCGGCTCATCCGCGCCCGGCACATCGCCACCCGTGAAAAGATAATAGGAAATCCCCGCCACAACGACGACCAGCGCGCCGATGATGATCCCAAGCCCCGTATTGCCACCGTTATTGCCACTCATGTCTTTCTCCTTGTCTGTCGATATCTGTCCGTGACGGATCTTTGAGGAAACGCCAGAGACCTCCCGAAGGTTCCCCTCAGAGCCGCCCCGCCCAGTCTGTCGTGCTGACCTCGGGAAATCGCCTTGCGGCCATTTCTCCACACATGCTAAATTTCGTGCATGTTTTGGATATGGATTTTGATGATTGTAGCTTTCCCTTTTGCGGCATGGTTGGCGCATCAGAAATTGCGCCAATTGTCAGAGCAGTTTCACCTTCGATCGACCCCGCGACCAAAACTGAAAGCGCCTCCGCTGACGAAACGCAAGGTCATGACCAAGAACCTGCGCGAAACCCTGACCCGCATGACATTCTTCGGCGCGTTTACACCCTGGCAACTGATGCCCTTCAGTATCTTTCGGCGGGCACGACAAAAAGCCTGGTGGGAGGATACCGAACCGCTTCCCGAAGCCCGTCGGTCAGGGCCATGGGATACGCCCGAAACGATGAGCGACGAGATCGTTGATATTGTTGATATCGACTATGATTTCCGCGAGGCAACCGCCCGCAATCGCGAACACATGCCGGAAAAAGACTGAGACAGCCCGTCACAGCTCTGTCATTGGGGGTTTCGCAAACCCCGTCCGCCGGATACACCCTTGCAACGGACTTTTCTCTGACGGACCCTGATATGACCTTCTGGATCATCGCTTTCGCCATCGCCCTCCTCTCCGCGATCCCGCTGGCCCTAGCGCTGCGCCGCGCCCATGGCATCGGTGATGTCGACAGCTCCACCGCCGAGGTGGAGATGAAGGTCTACCGAGACCAGCTCAAAGAAGTGGACCGCGACGAGGCCCGCGGCGTGCTTTCCGCCGAGGACGCCAAACGCGCCCGGATCGAGGTCTCGCGCCGTCTTCTCGATGCCGACAAGGCCCGCGCCAGCGAAAAGCACGGTGTGCGTGGCGCCCCGCTCTGGGCCGCTGCTGTGCTCTTTGCCGTGGTCACTGGCGGCGCGCTCTGGCTCTACAACGATCTAGGTGCGCCGGGCTACGAGGACCTGCCGCTCACCCATCGCATCGAACTGGCCGAAGAGGCCCGCGCCAACCGCCCGACACAGGACGCCATCGAACAGATGCGCCCGCCCTCGCCGCCCATCATGGAACCGGACGAGCGCCTCACGACCTTGCTTGTCCAGCTGCGCGATGCGCTGACCTCCCGCCCCGACGATCTTCAGGGCCATATCCTTCTGGCCCGCAACGAGGCCGTGGCTGGCAATTACCGCGCAGCCTATGAGGCCCAGACAGAGGTGATCCGTATCAAGGGGCCGGCTGCAACCGCCGAGGATTACGCCGATCTCGCCGATATGATGATCCTTGCGGCAGGTGGTTTTGTCTCGCCCGAGGCCGAGGACGCGCTCACCAAGGCGCTGCAACGCGATCCGCAAAACGGCACGGCGATCTATTACTCCGGCCTGATGTTCGCCCAGACCGGGCGCCCCGACATGACCTTCCGGCTCTGGCAACCGCTCTTGTCCTCCTCCGCCGCCGAAGACCCTTGGGGGATGCCGATCCGGCAGCAAATCGAGAGTGTCGCACAGGCCGCGGGCATTCGCTACACGCTACCGCCCGCCCCGATGGCCAATGGCCTCTCAGGCCCCACCGCCGAAGACATGGCCGCCGCCGCCGACATGACCCCCGAAGAGCGTCAGGAGATGATCCGTGGTATGGTCGAAGGCCTTTCGGCCCGTCTCGCCAACGAGGGCGGCAGCCCTGAAGAATGGTCGCGCCTGATCTCCTCGCTCGGCATGTTGGGCGACACCGAACGCGCCAAGGCGATCTGGGGCGAGGCGCAGGTGATCTTCGGCGCAACCCCCGAAGCCCTCGCCGTGGTTCGCCAGGGCGCGGAACGTGCGGGCTTGGTTGAGTGAGGCCGGTCGCATGAGCACGCTGATCACAGATGACATCGCCACCTTCAAAGCCACCCTGCCCCCGATGCGCCCGCTGGCCGGGCTGGATTTCGGCGACAAAACCATCGGCGTGGCGATCTCCGACCGGCTCCTGTCCGTGGCAACCCCCACCGACACCATCCGGCGCAAGAAATTCACGCAAGACGCCGAGGCTTTGCTCAAACTCCTGACATCGCGCGAGGTGGGCGGTATCGTCCTGGGCTTGCCACGCAACATGGACGGCTCCGAGGGGCCGCGCTGTCAGAAAACCCGCGCCTTTGCCCGCAATCTCGGCCAGCTCACCGATCTGCCGATCACGTTTTGGGACGAACGACTGTCGTCGGTCGCCGCCGACCGCGCCATGCTTGAGGCCGATATGTCCCGCGCCAAACGCGCCGAAAAAATCGATCAGGTGGCCGCAGGTGTGATCCTTCAGGGCGCATTGGACAGGCTGAGAAATTTATGAGCGACGACATCTGGAAACGCGACGAGATCGAAAGCCCCTGCACGAAGATCTGTCAGATTCACCCGGAGACGCGGCTTTGTCTGGGATGCGCGCGTTCGATCGACGAAATCGGTCGCTGGTCCTCGATGGCGGCGGAAGAACGTCGTGCCATCATGGCGGAGTTGCCGAACCGCCAGGCAGCCCCAACCAAACGCCGTGGTGGGCGCGCCGCCCGGTTGAAACGTTTGGAGTGAGTATTTGAACAGCCAAGGTGACGGGTTTCCTTTGCTGTCAAATACTCAAATCGTCTTACCCCATCAGCGCCTTGCGCAGCATGTTGAGTGCAACGAGGATCAGGAAGCCGCCGAACACGCGTTTCAGCGGTTTCGGGTCCATCGCATGGGCGATCCTTGCTCCCAGAGGCGCTGTGATCAGAGTCATGCAGATCACCAGAAGGAAGGCCGCGATATTGACCGCCCCCACGGTGAAGGGCGGTGTCGCCTCTGCGGGCAGATCGACAAAGAGAAAACCGATGACGGAAGGGATCGCAATGATTGCCCCAAAGCCTGCGGCAGTGGCGACGGCGCGGTGGATCGGCACGCCGTAAAGCGTCATGGTCGGCACCCCGAAGGAGCCGCCGCCGATGCCCATCAGCACCGAGAGAAAACCGATCAGCGGCGAGATGATCACACGCATGATCCCCTTGGGCATCTCCGAGCCGAGCCGCCATGCGGAATTGCCGAAGGCCATGTAAAGACCGATGAAAATCGCGACACAGCCGAAGATCATCTGAAGCGTGGTTGAGCGCAGCGATGAGGCCACCAGCACACCAATGATCGCGCCGACAACGATCCCCGGAGCAAAGCTCTTGAGGATCGACCACTCCACCGCACCTTTCTTGTGATGCGACATCACCGAGCGGATCGAGGTCACGATGATCGTCGCCAAAGAGGTGGCGAGACAGATCTGCATGAGCTGCGGGCTGTCGTAGCCCAGCCCCGAGAAGGCATAATAGAAGGCGGGCACAAGGACGATGCCGCCCCCCACGCCCAGAAGGCCTGCGAGAATGCCCGCGAAGGCGCCGATAGCGGCGATCAGGGCGGCGAAAGGGAGAAGCGTTGCGATATCCATGGCGCAAAGCGTTAACGACAAAACGCGCCCCTGAAAAGAGCGCGTTTTTTAATGTTGCTGCGTGCGTTTCTGCTCAGAGTTCGACCAACACCCTGCCCTTGACCCCGCCCTTGAGAATTGCCGCCCCAAGCGCAGGCAGGTCTTCGAGCGTGGCGGGCCGGACCATTGCTTCGAGTTTCTCCATCGGAAGGTCAGATGCGATGCGGTTCCAGCAGCGGATACGGTTGTCCTTCGGCTGCATCACGGAATCGATGCCCAGGAGGTTCACGCCGCGCAACAGAAACGGGATGACCGAGGCCGGAAGATCCGAGCCGCCCGCAAGCCCGACCGCCGCAACAGACCCGCCATGTTTCATCTGGCCCAGAATACGGGCGAGCATCGCGCCGCCGACCGCATCGACGCAGGCCGCCCAGGTTTCGGTTTCGAGCGGGCGTTTGACCGTCTCCGCAATTTCTTCGCGTGGCACGATCCGGCTCGCGCCGAGCGATTTGATATAGCCCGCCCCCTCCGGACGCCCGGTGACGGCGGCGACCTCATAGCCAAGATGGGCGAGAATGGCCGTGGCAACCGACCCCACCCCGCCCGAGGCCCCGGTGACCAGAACCGGGCCGTTGTCGGGCGTCAGCCCGTGATCCTCCAGTGCCATCACCGCCAGCATCGCGGTGAACCCGGCCGTGCCGACCGCCATGGCTTGCCGTGTCGAGAGCCCTTCGGGCAGCGGCACCAGCCAGCCGGATTTCACCCGCGCCTTTTCGGCATAGCCGCCCCAATGTACTTCTCCGACGCGCCAGCCGGTCAACACCACCTTGTCGCCGGGCTTGAACTCCGGGCTTGTAGACGTCTCGACGGTGCCCGCAAAGTCGATCCCAGGCACATGCGGATAGTGGCGCACCAGCCCCCCGCCCTTGGGCGAGAGGCACAAACCGTCCTTGTAATTCAATGTCGAATATTCGACCTTCACCGTAACATCGCCTTCCGGCAAGCTGTCCTCCGGGATGTGCTTGATCTGGGGCTGCGCCAGCCCTTCGGCGTCCTGTTCCATGATCAGCGCCTTCATGCGGTCCTCCTTGCCATGCTGCATGAAATTTGCTTAAATGTCTGACAAATGAAATCACAATGCAAGAAAATGTCTGACAAATAGGTCAGGTCATGGTTTAAATGTCAGACAATAAAGAAAAACAAAATATTTCCAGAGACTTGTCGACAGTGATCGCGGATGCAATCCGGGCCGACATCGCCTCTGGAAAGTTGGCTGCGGATCAACGCCTGCCCTCGGAATCGGAACTGGCCGAGGCCCATGGTGTATCGCGGGCAACCGTGCGCGAGGCGTTGAAACGGCTTGCAGCGCAAAGCCTGATCCGCACAAGACGCGGTGCCACGGGCGGGGCCTTTGTCCACCGGCAAAGTTTCGAAGACGCCTATGCCGACATGGCCTCCAAGGCCACGCTGCTGATCGGGTTGAACGAAATCGACATCGCCACAGCCTGCGAAGCCCGGTTCGCACTTGAACGCGGCTGCATGCGGCTGGCCGCCAAGCATCGTACCCCCGAACATCTCGATATCATGCGGCAGGAGATCGCCCGACAAAAAGACCCCGCGCTGAGCGACGAAGTGTTCTGCGCCTCCGATGTGGCGTTTCACCGAGCCCTGGTGGATGCGGCGGGCAATCCGGTTTTGTCATGGCAACTGGCGGCGGCGGTCGAAGGGATTGAGCCGCTGATGAACATGATCACCTATCGCCAGCGCGACCGCGATGCGGTGATCACCCTGCATGAAGCCATTGTCGATGCGCTGGAGGCGCGGGTTGGATCGAAACTTGAGATCCTGATCGACTACCTGCGCGACCAGACCCTGCGCGCCGCCCATGCGGCACAAGACAGCCGCGAGGCGACGCGTCAGGAGAAACCGCATCGGAGTAATTGATCTCATTAATTTGATCAAATTTAGGGCAAACTCCCGAAAAAAAGCCACCACGCCCCAAGCGCCCCTTGCGCGAGGCAAAACCCATGCTAGCGTCATCTCCCAGAAATGGTCCATTTTCAGGGAGATGACCTTCATGAACACTCTTAAAACTCTTCTGGGCAGCGTCGCCTTCGCCGCCGTCGCGAGCGCCGCGTTCGCCGAAGACTCCGATCTTCTGGTGTTTGACTACTCCGGTTTCGAAGATCCGGCCTTCCACACCAAATATGTCGAGAAAAACGGCGATGTACCGTCTTTCGCCTTCTTCGGCGAAGAAGACGAGGCGCTTCAGAAACTCGTGTCCGGTTTTAAGGCCGATGTCAGCCACGTCTGCGCCGGTTCCGTGATGAAATGGGAAGAGAGCGGCATTCTGGAGCCGTGGGACACGTCGAAAATCACCGATTACGCCAAGCTCGACAGCAATCTCGTCGGTAAAGATGTGGCGGCCGCCAGCGCCTATTTCATCCCGACCGATTTCGGCTCCACCGCCATCGCCTATAATACCGAAGAAGTCCCGGCCGAGGATGTCGCCTCTCTTGAGGTGTTCAAGAACCCGAAATACGAAGGTCGTCTGACCCTGCCGGACAACGTCGACGACGCCTATGCGCTGGCCTATCTCGCCACCGGCACCACCGACTGGACCTCCGCCACGGACGAGCAATTCGAAGCCGCCTCCGCCTGGCTGCGCGAAGTTCACCCCTACCTGCGCACATACTGGACCGACCCGGCCGAGCTTGCTCAGTTGATGGCGACCGGCGAAGTTCTGATCTCCTGGGCCTGGAACGAAACCTATCCGACGCTTGCCGACGAAGGTTTCCCGGTTGGTTTCCAGCGTGAAGCGAAAGAAGGCTCCTCGCTCTGGCTTTGCGGCTACGTCAATCTGAAAGACGGCCCCGGCTCCGAAGACAAGGCCTATGACTTCATCAACGGTTTCCTCGATGCTTCCAACGCTGCGGTGCTGATGGATGCGGGTTACGGCATCTCGAACACCGAAGGCCTTGCCACGCTGGGTCAAGAGGCGCTCGAAGCCGGTGGTCTGGCCCCGATCGACGCCCCGATCCTCGCGCAATTGCCGATGTCGGTCGAGCTGCGTGAAAAGCAGTCCGAAGAGTTCGAGAAGATTAAAGCTGGCTTCTAAGACTCTCTGAAACTTGTGCAAAACATGATCGCCGCCCTCGCTCCGGGGGCGGCATTTCTCTTATCCGGCACCTCTTGAAACAGTGTGACCGATCGCTTAGATATGGGGTGTCCCCTCGGGGACTATGGACATAAACGCGCTCGTAATAAGCGGATCGGACCCGGGGGCGGTACCCGGCGTCTCCACCAAATGCCCCTCTTCGGTTTTCGTTTGAGACCGGCAAGAGATTGGATCATGGGGACGAAATAGGATCGACGGACGTCTAAAGGGGTTTTGCTTTGTCTCGGTGAGTTACCACCGTTATCGGTACACCTAAGCTAGTTGCAAACGACAACAAAGCTCCGATGGCTCTCGCAGCGTAAGCTGTGCGAAATATCGAAATCTAAGCCCTTAGGCCTAGCAGCTTAAGGCGGGGTTCGCAGGTACCTGGCAACAGAAACCTGCACTTTTCCAAATATTTGACTGGTGAATCTCATGTCATGCGCGGCTCTTGGGCTGATGCAGAGTGATTTTGCAATCCGCAAAAGTTGACGCTACATCAATACATATAGTCCTCTTTTTCCTGTGTTTTCCCCTAAAACAGAAACGTTTCGTTCAGACTTTCGGCGCACACTCTCCCCAGACGTGAAGACCGAAGGAGATCGTCTCATGACCGGCATGGACCTGCTGGAGGCCTGGTATGACAAGGTATGGGTAAAGGGCGATCTGAGCGCCGTGGCCGAGTTTTTCGACGCGGAAGCACTCGCCTCCGGGCTGATGAGCGATTTTGCGGCCCAGCTCGAGGATTTCCAGACCCTTGTGCCCGCTGTGCGTCATGCGCTGCGCGACATCACCATCTCGATCGAGGATTCCATGGAGATGGGCGACAAGGTCTGGGCTCGTATGACGCTGCACGCCCGGAAGGCCGAGGACATGCTGCCGATCCACATCTCCGGTCAGGTCATGGTGCGGCTCAGGGCGGGCAAAATCATCGAGGCGCACAACAACTACGATTTCGTCAGCTATTTCGAACAGATGGGCAATCTGCCGAAAGATTCGGTGGCCTTGATGCTGGCAGGGGAAACTCTCGCCTGATCCAGCCCCGAAACACGGTTTTCCTTGCTTTCATATCGCTTTGCCAGACTGTGAAAGGGACGGGCCTGTGGCGCGACTCGGCCATAGCTCCGCCCATTTTCTCTGACAGGTGTCTCATGAAACCCACTGACTTGATGCTGACCTCCGCGGTTCTGCTCATTGCCCTTGCCCAAGCCTCCCTCGCCGAGGACGCGCCGCTGCCGAAACTCGGCCCCAATGCCATTCCCGTCACCGAGGCGACCGAGTATCTCAGAGCTGCGCCCGCGCCGGATTACTGGGCCTTTGCCGAATTCGTGAAACCGCAATTCACCACCTCGGCCTGTGGCGTCGCCTCTGTCACTGCCGCCGTGAACGGGCTTGCGGGCCTTCCGGCCAATGCCGAAGACACGGTGATGACCCAACCGGATCTTCTGGAGGCCGTGGGCGACGCCCATTGGAGCGAAATTTCCGCGGAGGGCGGCGATGGTGTGATGTTCGACGAGCTGGTGACCTATGCGACCGAGGCCTTGCCCGTCGCCGGGCTCGACAGCTACGCGGTCAGCACCTTCAAACCCACGGATGACAGCGCCGAAAGCCTTGCCACGATGCGCGACTGGCTGACGCTCAACGAGGAAAGCGCCGAGGATGCGATGCTGGTCTATTTCAATCAGGGCGTGGTGACCGGCGATTGGGACGGGCCGCATGTCTCCGTGATCGGGGCCTATGATGCCACCAAGGACGAGGTGCTGATCCTCGAGGTCGATCAGGAATGGTACATCCCCTACTGGACCCCGGCACCGGTGCTTCTGGAGGCGATGCTGAAACCGACCTCGGACGAGCACGGCGTGCTTGAGGGCCAGACCGGCGGTTTTGTTCGTCTGGCACCCGCAAACTGAGTGACTTGACCGGCCGGGGCGGCTACCAAGGGGGGACGGACACCCAGCCACGAGCGCCCATCCATGACGCCCCAGCCGCCCCTCTCCGACTTCCTCAAAAGCTTTGCCCGTATTGGCCTCCTGTCCTTCGGCGGTCCAGCCGCGCAGATCGCCGTGATGCACCGCGAAATTGTGGAGGACCGGCGCTGGATGAACGAGGACGGGTTCCTCTCCGCCCTCTCCTTTTGCATGATGCTCCCCGGCCCCGAGGCGATGCAGCTCGCCACCTATTGTGGCTGGCGGCTCAAAGGCGTGCCGGGCGGCATCGTCGCGGGGCTGTTCTTCGTGCTGCCGGGAGCACTGGTGATGCTGGCGCTCGCGGCCCTTTATGCTGCCTACGGCCATTTGCCCGCCTCGGAGGCGCTGTTCCTCGGGGTCAAGGCCACGGTGGCGATCATTGTCCTGCAAGCCCTCCTGCGCCTGTCACGCAAGGCGCTCGGCACGCCCTCCCGCAAGGCTTTGGCGCTCGCTGCCTTCGTCCTGATCGCCGGATTTGCAGTGCCTTTCCCGCTCATCGTGCTGGGCGCCGCCCTCATTGGCGCTGTCACCAGCCGTACCACGTCTCCCCCCATTCCGGCCCCCGGCCCCATTCCGGCCCCAAAAGCAACCCACCTGCCCCGGACACTGGCCACATGGGGGGCGCTCTGGGCTGCGCCGCTCGCGCTCCTCTGGGCCACAGGTCAGGAGCGTCTGCTCGCCATCGGCCTGTTCTTTTCGAAACTCGCGGTCGTGACCTTCGGCGGGGCCTATGCGGTTTTGGCCTATATGTCGCAAGAGGTGGTCACGGCCAAAGCCTGGCTTGCGCCGGAGGCCATGCTCGACGGGCTGGGGCTGGCCGAGACCACGCCGGGCCCCCTGATCCTCGTGACCGAGTTCGTCGGCTATATGGCCGCCACAACGCTTGGGGCCTGGGGCGGGCTTGCGGGGGCTCTGGTGACGCTCTGGGTCACCTTTATCCCCTGTTTTCTCTGGATATTCGCGGGCGCGCCTTACATCGGTTGGATCGCCTCCCGGCCCCGGATCGATGCGGCATTGAAAGCTGTGACTGCGGCGGTCGTGGGGGTCATTGCCTCGCTGTCCTGGTGGTTTGCGCTGCATGTATTCTTCGCTGAGGTCAACGAGACCCGCCTCGGCCCATTGCGACTCACCCTGCCCGATCCCGCCACATTCGTGCCGCGCGCGGTCGCACTCGCGGTGCTCTCTGCCCTTTTGCTCTTCGGCCTGAAACGCTCTCTCATGCTCACCATCGCCCTTGTGGCCTTGGCCGGGCTGGCCCTGGGGGCCGGACTGCCTGCCGACATGCGGTGACCCCTTTCCTTGGCCGCAGAATCCCTTATGCTGCAAGGGAGATGAGAGAGAGGACCCTAGGATGGCCAAAACCATCGATTACGGCAACCTGATGCATGACGCCATGCGCGGTCTGATCCGCAAGGTGCTTGAAAGCGTGGCCCGCGACGGCCTGCCGGGGGAACATCATTTCTTCATCACCTTCGACACGATGCACCCGGATGTGGAACTGGCCGACTGGCTTTCGGACCGCTACCCGGAGGAAATGACCATCGTCATCCAGCATTGGTTCGACAATCTCGAAGTGTCCGAGGACGGGTTTGCGATCACGCTGAATTTCGGTGACAGCCCGGAGCCGCTCTATATCCCTTATGACGCGATCCGCACCTTTGTGGACCCCTCCGTCGAGTTCGGTCTGCGCTTCGAGACGCAGGAGTACGATGTCGAGGAGATGGACGAGGACGAGATCCCGCATGATGCGGAAGTGACATCGTTCGAGCCGAAAGAAGAGAACGGCAAGAGCGTTGGCCCGAAAGAGGCGGAGATCGTTTCGCTGGACAAGTTCCGCAAATAAGCCGCCCGCTGCCGTTTTGCATCTGAAAAAGCCGCTCCCGAAAGAGCGGCTTTTGCTTTGCCAGTTCCGACATCGCCTCGCGGGATCAAAATTCCTTGCCGATCTTGCGATCGAGAGAATATTTCCCGCCGCCAAAGGCCGCAATGATGGCCGCGCCAGCGAACCAGAAGGTCGAATTGAACTCGGCCTTGTCTTGAACCTGATGCAGGAAGGCGGTTCCGCCATCCGCCAACAGCCGCGCCTGCCCCTGTGCGGTCAGATAGTCGAGATTGTCTTTGAGAAAGGCGATCCCCTCGGCGGTCAGGAACGCATCGCCATAGGGATGCGAGATGTGGAACCAGAGCGTCACAAGCAACATGACCGCATTCGCGAGCGCAATCGGGCGGGTCAAAAGACCCAGAAGGATCAGCGCGCCGCCAAAAAATTGCAGAACCGCAAGAAGCGGTGAGAAGAACCAGCCAGCAGGCAGGCCCAGCACGTTTTCGACAAAGCCGACCTGCGCCATCGGCGCAGTGATTTTCGGCCAGCCCTCGACCATCAGCATGCCACCGATGATCACCCGAAAGATGAGCCCCAGCCGACCGGCTGGGCGAAACCGTGGTAAAACGGCGCGAGGAACGGAAAAATGAGCCGCTCCTGCGGGCCGGATGTCATTTCCTGCATCATAAACTCCATAGAAAACAAAACTTTGCACATCTGGCGCGACCATTCATCGCGCGCCGGATTGACGCAGTCAGTAGCGGCATGACGCAAGGGAAAGAAATTGTTCAACACCTTGCCGCAAGTCATACCGCCTGCGCATTTCTGAACAGGAATTGCGCTTTCATCCATCAAGATCACAGACCCACGACATGCCGGTTCGCGATTTGTGAAGGCCGGGAAACAGGCGGATGAATTTTGCGTAACAGCTTCGTGTGGCCTCTTGTTTTGCGCCCATGCTCCGCGCACCTCTGATAGGAGGTGATGCACAGGAGCCCCTCATGCCGCGCGATTTTGCCGTGTTTCTCGGAGAAATGATCCGCAATCCCGACGAGGTGCGCGCCATCGCGCCCTCTTCCGCCGCCGTGGCGCGTCTCATGACCGCAGGCGCCGAGGAGGTCACCGGCCCGGTGGTCGAGATCGGCCCGGGCACGGGCGTGTTCACCAAGGCCATTCTGGCCCGCGGCATCGCGCCCGAACGGCTGACGCTGCTGGAACTGAACCCGCGGTTCTGCGAGGATCTGCGCGAGAAATTCCCCGGCGTGACCGTTTTGAACCGCTCCGCCGAGGACATCCGTGACATCGGGCTCACAGGTGTCGGCGCGGTGATCTCCGGCGTGCCGGTTCTGGCCCGCCCCGATCTGCAACGTGCCGTCGTAGGCCGCGCGTTCGAGGTCATGGCACCGGAGGCATTTTTCACCCAGATCACCTATGCCAACAGTTCGCCGGTGACGCCCGCGATGCAGGCCGAGCTGGGTCTCTCGGCCGTCAAACGCGGGACGGTCTGGGCCAATTTGCCGCCCGCTCGGGTGTTCGAGTATCGCCGCCAACCCGGTTGAGCGCGGAGGCACAGACTTTTAGCGCAAACAGGGGCGTGTATGCTTCGGTATACATTGCAAGCGCGCGGGCGAGGCACTATAGCCATGGCAACTGATTGGCAGAGCTAGGGAGATCCCCCGATGACCACCACCCGTACCGAAACCGACAGCTTCGGCCCGCTGGAGGTTCCCTCCGACAAATACTGGGGTGCGCAGACGCAGCGCTCCATCATGAACTTCCCGATTGGCTGGGAAAAGCAACCGGTTCCGATCATCCGCGCCCTCGGCGTGGTGAAGAAAGCCTGTGCGATTGAAAACATGGCGCAGGGCAAGCTGGCGAAAGAGCTGGGCGATGCCATCGTGGCTGCCGCCACCGAAGTGATCGAAGGCAAGTTCGACGACAACTTCCCGCTCGTCGTCTGGCAGACCGGCTCGGGCACCCAGTCCAACATGAACGCCAACGAGGTGATCTCCAACCGCGCGATCGAAATGCTCGGCGGCGAGATGGGCTCCAAAAAACCGGTTCACCCGAACGATCACTGCAACATGGGTCAGTCCTCGAACGACACTTTCCCGACCGCGATGCATGTTGCCATCGGCATGCAGGCGCGCGATGTGCTGCTGCCGGGTCTCAAGAAACTGGCCGAAGCGCTCGAAGCCAAATCCGAGGCCTTCAAAGACATCATCAAGATCGGCCGCACCCATACGCAGGACGCAACGCCGCTGACGCTGGGTCAGGAATTCTCCGGCTACGCGCATCAGGTCCGTATGGGCATCAAACGCGTCGAGATGTGCCTTCCGGCGATCTATGAGCTGGCGCAAGGCGGCACCGCCGTCGGCACCGGTCTCAACACGAAAAAAGGCTGGGCGGAAGCCGTGGCGAAGAACATGGCCGAGATCACCGGCCTGCCCTTCGTGACCGCGCCCAACAAATTCGAAGCGCTCGCCGCCCATGACGCCATGGTGATGTTCTCCGGCGCGCTGAAAACCATCGCCGCCTCGCTGTTCAAAGTCGCCAACGACCTGCGTCTTCTGGGCTCCGGCCCGCGCTGCGGCCTTGGCGAACTGATCCTGCCGGAAAACGAACCGGGCTCCTCGATCATGCCGGGCAAGGTGAACCCGACGCAGGCCGAAGCGCTGACCATGGTCTGCGCCCACGTCATGGGCAACGACGCCGCCGTCGGTTTCGCAGGCTCGCAGGGCCATTTCGAGCTGAACGTCTACAACCCGATGATGTCCTACAACGTGCTGCAATCCATGCAGCTTCTGGGCGACAGCGCCTCCGCCTTCACCGACAACATGGTGGTGGGCATTCAGGCCAACGAACCGCGCATCGAGAAGCTCCTGCACGAGTCTCTCATGCTGGTGACCGCCCTCGCGCCGACCATCGGCTACGACAACGCCACGAAAGTTGCGAAAACCGCGCACAAGAACGGCACGACCCTCAAGGAAGAGGCGATCAAGCTGGGCTTTGTCGATGAAGCCACCTTCGACGCCGTGGTCCGTCCGGAACAAATGATCGGTCCGAAAGACTGAGCCTCTCCGGCATAACGACAACGTGAAGGCGGCCTCCGGGTCGCCTTTTCTTTTTACGCGACAGAAAGCGTGGCGTGCTGCGTTTGATCCTCATCGAGTTCTTGAGGACAAACATATGAAACACCTGCTCACCGCCCTGCCCCTGATCGCCCTGACCGCTGGCATGGCATTTGCCCAAGGTGCCCCGAAGATGCCCACGGCGGAGAGTGTGCAGACCGTGATGCAGGCGCATCGTCCGCAACCGCCGCAGCAGAACTGACATCCAGAGCGCCCCGGGAGCCCCCCCGGGGCGTTTTGAGTATTTGCCCAGCAAAGGAAACAGGGTAATATCCCACCCCATGAGCGTCACCAATCTCAATCAGTTCCGCAAACAGAAAGCCCGCGCCGAAAAACGCGTTCAGGGTGATGAAAATGCCGTGAAATTCGGCCGAACCAAGGCGCAGAAAGCGCTTGAGGAGGCTGAACTCGCCAAGGCCAAGGCGGAACTTGACGCCCATAAGCGAGACAAGGAATGACGGGGCGCCCGGTCAAACGCTCGCTGACGCTGCACGGGCACCGCACCTCGGTGTCGCTGGAAGAGCCGTTTTGGCGGGCGTTTCGCGCCATCGCGAAAGAGCGCGACATTCCGATCAACGTCTTGGCGGCGGAGATTGACGAGACCCGTGGCGTCGAGAGCGGTTTGGCCTCTGCCATTCGGGTCTACGTTTTAGAGGTCACTCAGAAAAAGGCCCAGCTCGGCGATTGAGACGCCATCGCGAGGCGCAGGGATTTGCGCAGCGCCCCCTGCTCCAGACGGCCTTCGATCACCGCTTGAGGATCTTGTGCGGCCTGTTTGAGAACCGGCAGGAGCATCACCGCCTCGATCATCGGCGCACGTGCGGTTTTCGACAGTTTGGAAAGCTGCTGCGCCCCCCAACGCCCTTGATCATAGGCGTCTTTCGCCATCTGCGCCACGGCCTCCGGGCGTCCGTCGACCAAAGGCACGCGCCCCTGTGCCTCGAGTGCCGGAATGGCCATGAGATACCGCGCGAGAGCGCCCGCAAAGCCCAGCCGGTTGAGCGCTTTCGATGCCTCTTCCGGCGCGCCGAGACGGCGGGCAGCGACATGAAGCGGGATCGCATAGGAGCGATGCAGATAGCTGTGAAGCGCCGCCTCGTCTGCGTGCGGATCGCGGTAGATGTCCCATTGCCGCGCGGTCACGGCGGCGTCCAGCGCCTCGGCTGCTGCGTCATCCAGAACCGCCGCCAGAGGACCGGCGACCTCATGGGCGCGCGGCGCTTTGCCGTCGATTTTCTCCTGCAAAACGTCGTGCCAGAACTGCAACCGCATCTCCGCGATCATCGCCTCTTTCGTCACCCAAGGCGCTTTCGCGACCTCAAGGCAAAAGGCATGGATCGGAAACAACACCTCGCGTGCCGCAACGGGCGCGGCCATAGTGGAGCGAAACCGGTCGACATCGCCCTTCTGGACGATCTCTGCGCAGGCCTGAACGCTCATTCCGCCCCCAACGCTGTCGCGCCATCCCGGAGAAGTTTCCAGAGAACCGCATCCAGAAGCGCCTCAAACGAGGCGTCGATGATGTTCGAGGACACCCCCACAGTGGACCAACGCCGCCCGAGGCTGTCCTCATGGTCGATGATGACGCGGGTGCGCGCCTCGGTGCCGCCATTGGTGATACGGACTTTAAAATCAACGAGTTCCATATCGGTGATCATGTCGGAATACGGCCCGAGATCCTTGACCAGCGCCTTGGAGAGTGCGTTCACCGGCCCGCCGTCATTGCCATCGGCCATGATGCCTTCGGACACCGACAGGTGGCGTTCGCCCGCGATATTGACCACGACCGTGACCTCGGAGAGATGGATTTCGCGGCCTTTCGCGTCGCGGCGGCGTTCGACCGTGGCACGGTAGCGCTCGACCTCGAAAAACGCGGGCATCACGCCCAGTTCGCGCCGAGCTTCGAGCTCGAACGAGGCCTGCGCGGCGTCATAGGAATAGCCCTCCGCCTCGCGTAGTTTGATGCGGTCGAGGATGCGCCCGAGATCGGCCTTTTCCGAGACCGCCAATCCCATATCGGCCAGACGCGAGCGCAGGTTCGACTGCCCGGCCTGATTGGACATCGGCACGATACGGGCATTGCCGACGGTCTCGGGCGGGATGTGTTCGTAGGTCGTCGGATCTTTGAGAATGGCCGAAGCATGCAGCCCGGCCTTGTGTGCGAAAGCCGAAGCACCGACGTAAGGCGCAGAGCGCAGCGGCACGCGGTTCAGGATATCGTCGAGCATGCGCGAGGTTTTGACGAGGCTGTGGAGCGCCTCCTCGGTGACGCCGGTGTCGAGCGTGGATTTATACGGTTCCTTGAGCAGGAATGTCGGGATCAGCGTCGTCAGATTGGCGTTGCCGCAGCGCTCGCCGAGGCCATTGAGCGTTCCCTGCACCTGCCGCGCGCCAGCGTCGATGGCGGCAAGCGAATTGGCGACCGCGTTGCCGGTGTCGTCATGGGTGTGGATGCCGAGATGGCTGCCGGGAATGCCCGCCGCGATGACCTTGCCGGTGATCTCATAGACCTCGCCGGGCAGCGCCCCGCCATTGGTGTCGCAGAGCACGATCCAGCGCGCGCCCGCCTTGTAGGCCGCCTGACAACAGGCAATGGCGTAATCGGGATTGGCCTTGTACCCGTCAAAGAAATGCTCGGCATCGAACAGCGCCTCCCGGCCGATGGCGACCGTATGAGCGATGGATTTCTCGATGTTCTCGATGTTTTCCTCAAGCGTGATGCCAAGCGCGGTGGTCACATGGAAATCATGGGTCTTGCCGACGAGACAAACGGAGTCCGTCCCGGCATTGAGCACGCCCGCCAGCACCTCGTCATTCTCCGCCGAGCGCCCGGACCGTTTGGTCATGCCGAAAGCGGTGAATTTCGCGTTGATTTCAGGCGGTTCGGCGAAAAACTCGCTGTCGGTCGGGTTCGCACCGGGCCAGCCGCCCTCGATGTAATCGACGCCGAGATGGTCGAGCGCATCGGCGATCAGGTGCTTTTCCTCGGTCGAGAATTGCACGCCTTGGGTTTGTTGCCCGTCGCGCAGGGTTGTGTCGTAGAGATAGAGGCGGTCTTTTGTGTTGGCTGTGGTCATTCGAGGGCCTCCAGTTTCGCCGCGTCGAAGTTGGGGCCCGGCTCCAACTCGACCCCGGTTTTCGACATGCGCACCTCGACACCCGCCTCAAGAAGCGCGGTTTTCATCGCATCGACGGCGGAGAAGTCTTTGGTTTCCATGGCCGATTGGCGCAGGGCGAAAAGGTGATCGGCGTAGACAGTCAGGTCGACGCTTTCTTCTGCGTCCATCTGCTTTGCAAAAGAAATCAAATCTATTCCAAGCAGATAGCAAGCTGCGAGAATTTCTCGATGCGCCACTTTGATTGCTTCGAATGAAAGTTCGGCCCGATTTTTCCCTTCAATGGATTTCCAAATCCTTAAAGTCTCAGTCAACGCCAAAGACGTGTTCAAGTCGTCTGCCAGAGCATCTACGACAGGTTGTGGCGCATAAAGTCGAGTGAACTCATATGGGTCTTTTTGAAACGCATCAAACAATCCGTCTGCGGCTTCCAATTCCGCTGCCCACATCGACAAACGCAAATAGGCCGCATCGGCTTTACTTTGCCGCCAGTCCATCGGCTTGCGATAATGCGTTTCCAAATAGACATGCCGGATCACCTCGCCCGGCACACCCGGCATTCCGTCATGCCCATCCAACAAATCCCGCACAGTAAAGAAATTGCCCAGTGACTTGGACATCTTCTTGCCCTCGACCTGCAACATCTCGTTGTGCAGCCAATAGCGCGCAAAGCCGCCCTGCGGATGGGCGCAGCAGCTCTGCGCGATCTCGTTTTCATGGTGCGGGAACATCAGGTCGTTGCCGCCGCCGTGGATGTCGAAGGTTTCGCCCAAGAGTTCATAGGACATGGCCGAGCATTCGATGTGCCAGCCCGGACGCCCGCGTCCCCAAGGGCTGTCCCAACCCGGCAGATCGTCCGACGACGGCTTCCACAGCACGAAATCCATCGGATTGCGCTTGTAGGGCGCTACTTCAACCCGCGCGCCCGCGATCATATCGTCGATGGAGCGGCCCGAAAGTTTGCCATAGTCCTTATAGCTTTCGACCGCGAAGAGTACATGACCCTCCGCCTCATAGGCATGGCCGCCCGCAATCAGCCCTTCGATCATCGCAATCATCGCACCGATGAACTCGGTCGCGCGCGGCATCTGGTCGGGATCGAGCGCGCCCACGGACCGCATATCGTCGAGATACCACTGGGTGGTCTCGTCGGTGATCTCTTTGATGGTCCGGCCGGTGTCCTGCGCCTTTTTGTTAATCTTATCATCCACATCCGTGAAGTTGCGAACGTAGGTGACATGCTCCGTCCCGTACACATGGCGCAGCAGCCGGTACAAAACATCGAACACGATCACAGGCCGCGCGTTGCCGATATGGGCGCGGTCATAGACCGTCGGGCCACAGACATACATCCGCACATTGTTCGGGTCGATCGGTTCGAAAATCTCTTTCTTGCGAGTCTTCGAATTGGTGAGCTTGATCACAGTCTTGATCATGGTCATAGCTAGTCCCTCAGGGCGGTCCCCGCGGGCGTAGCAGCTTTCATTTCTGGTGAAAAGAGACCGGACCCGCGCGACGATGTCAGCGGATAATGCAGCAGCCAATAATGATGGTGGCACGGTTGGTCATGCGATCCTTATAGGCCCGGTTTTCGCGCTTGCAAAGCCCTCTTGTGAGGGTCAGGGTGACGCCATGACACAGGATCCCATCCATAGCGTGCCCCTGGGCATCGAGCAGCTTCTTGAGATTATGCGGCGCCTGCGCGACCCAGTGGGCGGCTGTCCTTGGGACATCGACCAGGATTTCGCGACCATCTCGCCCTACACGATCGAGGAGGCCTATGAGGTCGACGACGCCATCGCGCGCGGCGATATGGAGGATTTGAAATCCGAGCTTGGCGACCTGTTGTTTCAATCGGTGTTTCAGGCGCAGATTGCCTCTGACAAGGGGCTGTTTAACTTTCACGACGTCGCGCAATCCATTGCATCTAAAATGATTTCCCGTCATCCGCATGTGTTTGGCGACGAGAGCAACCAAAAGTCTCCGGAGCAGCAGACCAAGGATTGGGAGGTCGAGAAAGCCAAGGAACGCGCGCGCCGTGGTGAGCACCGTGTTCTCGATGGCGTCGCGATGGGCCTTCCGGCCCTGATGCGGGCGCAGAAGCTGCAAAAACGCGCCGCGCGGGTTGGATTCGACTGGCCCGACACCCCGCATGTTCTGGACAAAATCCGCGAGGAGGCCGCCGAACTTGAGGAAGCGCGCGATACGCTCACGCAAGCCGAGGTGTTCGAGGAATTCGGCGATCTTCTGTTTGTGGTGGTCAATCTCGGGCGCCATCTGGGCGTCGATGCGGAAGAGGCCCTGCGCGCCTGTAATGCGAAATTTACGCGCCGTTTCAATGGCATAGAGGACCAGCTTGCCGCCCTCGGAAAAACACCCGCCGAGAGCGATCTGGCGGAGATGGACGCGCTTTGGGATGCGATTAAGGCTGCTGAGAAAGCAAATGTGAACGGCAAGGCCCCTTGACCTGAGAATTTCACTCGGATTTAACGAGCCCGACACCTCAAAGGAAACTCCGCATGTCCGCGCTCAAACTCGCTCTCCCGCTCACTCTCCCTGTGGCTCTTCTCGCCTCCTCCGCTTTCGCCGATGTGAACGTCTATTCCTATCGCCAGCCGGAGCTGATCCAGCCGCTGGTCGAGGCTTTCACCGCAGAGACCGGCATTCAGGTCAACGTGGCCTTTCTCGAAAGCGGTCTGGTCGAGCGGCTCAAGGCCGAGGGCGATCGCTCTCCCGCCGATGTGATCCTGACGGTCGACATCGCGCGGCTGACCGAGGCCGTGGATGCGGGCGTGACCCAACCGCTGATCACCGACACGCTTGAGCAGAACATTCCGGCGGAATTCCACGATCCCGAGGGGCAATGGTGGGGCATGACCACCCGTGCCCGCATCGTCTACGCCTCGAAAGACCGCGTCGCGCCCGGCGATGTGACGACCTACGAAGACCTTGCAGATCCGAAATGGAAAGGCCGGATTTGCACCCGCTCCGGCATGCACACCTATATGATCGCCCTGACCTCAGCCTATATCGCGCATCATGGCGAGGCGGAGGCCAAGGTCTGGCTTCAGGGTCTCAAGGACAATCTCGCTCGCAGTCCGCAGGGCAACGACCGCGCGCAGGTCAAGGCGATCTGGGCCGGGGAATGCGACATCTCGCTGGGCAACACCTATTACATGGGTGAAATGCTGGCCGATGAGGAACAGCGCGTCTGGGCCGATTCCGTGCGGCTCGACTTCCCGGTTTTCGATGTCGACGGCGGCGGGACGCATGTCAATATTTCCGGCGTGGCCTTGACAAAAGCTGCGAAGAACAAGGACGAAGCCATTCAATTCATTGAGTTCCTTTCCTCCCATGAGGCGCAGGAAATCTATGCGGAATCGAATTCGGAATATCCGGTCGCGCCCGGCACCGAAGCCTCGGACCTGGTGGCAAGCTGGGGCACGTTTACGCCCGACAACCTCAGCCTGATCGAGATTGCCAACCAACGCGCAAGCGCGCTCCGCCTCACCGAAGAAGTGGATTACGATGGGTAAAGTCCCGGCCCCGGCCAAATGGCCGGGCAGACGCTCGCCTAGAGCGTTTGGGGAATTTACGGGCGGAGCCTCGACACATAGGTGCGTTCTTCGCCTGATTGCTCAGAAAACCCCGGCTTGCGGTTTTCCCGCAACCGGGCGAAATCCTGAGAGATTGAACGCAAGACGTTGATTTAAAAGAGCTTCCCGAAAGCGCTCTCAGCGGCGATCCGCCCATCTTTCCCCTGACATATATCTTTTACCAAATATTCAAATCGGGCAGATTGACAGTTTTCGTTTTGCCCCCCATATGAGCCGCAAGATCATGACTGAAATGGTCATAAAAATAATGTCCCGGCGATAAGCGAGCTTTAACCTTTTTCGGCTTTCTTCTCCCCGAGACATCAAAGACTCGTACCGCAAACCCGCACAGATCGAACCAGACCGTTTATCATGTCCGTCCAGACGCCCATATCCTTGACCGGCATCCAGCATGCCCTCACCATCCGCCCTGCGGAGGGCGCCGACCTGCCGCATCTCATGGAGATGATCCATGATCTGAAACCGCAGATGGACGACAAGCTGAACCTCAATGAAGCCAGCGTGATCGACATCATCCACGCGCCGAAACCTTGGGTGCGGCTGCTTGTGGCGGAACAGGATGGCGTGCTGGTTGGCTATGCGGCACTCGTCGGCGGGCTGCAACTCAGCGCGCAGGATCGCGCCATGGAGATGCATCATATCTATGTCGCGCCTGCGCAGCGCGGTCAGGGTGTTGGCCGGGCGCTTTCGGACGCGGCCATGACCACCGCCCGCACCTTGGGCTGCGAAACGCTCACCGTCGCCATCGCCCGCACCAGCGCCATCGCCAAAGCCGCCTATCGCGCCTTCGGATTTGAACGCCCGAGCCTGCGTGCGCCGCGTTATGTGATGCCGGTCTGAAGGCCGCGCAGTTCGCTGTTGACAGGTTGACGCCTCTGCCGCATGGTTGCACTATGACATACGCAACCCTCATGACCGTTTTTTATTGGACCGAGCTGACATAGAGCGCGGCCCATAGTCATGACACGATGAAAGGCCGCCGCAGGGCGGTTTTTTTAATGTCGAACATCCCCTGTGGCGCGAAACAGGAGATTACAATGACCCTCATGCAACGCATTGACACCAAGATCCGCCCGGCCGTGATCCGCCCGGCGCGCTGGGGTGACAAGGATGCGCTTTTGGAGATGATCCACGCGCTGGCGCATCATCATGGCGATGAACCGGAGCTGGATCTCCCGGCGCTCATCGATTTGCTGAATGCCGATCTGCCGTGGATTCGCATCCTCGTCGCCGAACGCGACGGCGCGCTTTTGGGCTATGCTGCGCTGGTGGCGGGCGTTCAGTTGCAGCATGGTAAGAAGGTGATGGACCTGCATCACCTCTACATTCGGGATCACGCGCGGGGTCAAGGCATTGGGCGGCATCTGATCGAATCCAGTCGGGATGTGGCGCAAAACCTCGGCTGCGCGCGCCTGACCGTGTCGACCCAAGATCACAACACGGTCGCGCAGGCAGCTTACCGCGCCTGCGGTTTCGCGCCCCACCCGTTCAGCGGGACGCGTTTCGCGATGGAATTGGCCTGAAACCCCGTCAGAGGGCGATCACGTCGACCCTCTGGCCCTTCACCGCAAGACCGATCTCGCCCTTGCAAAGCCGGAGCGCGTCGTCGCCAAAGACCTCGGCGCGCCAGCCTTTGAAGACCGGAAGGTCGCGTTCGCCTGCGGCAATCAGATCGAGATCGGCGGCGGAAGCGATCATCTTCGCGGCCACGTCAAAACGATCGGATTTTGCTTTCAACAACACCCGAAGCATATCGGCCAGTGCCGGATTAACCTGCAACTTATCGCGCGACTGGTCCAGTTTCGGCATCTCGGCGGCGGAATAATTCGACGCCTTTTCAACGGCCTGCAAAATCCCGTCGGCGATCTCGCCCTTGCGGGCCTCGCGCAGCAAAAGCCGCGAGCGCGACAGGTCTTGAGGTGTTTTCGGCTTGGTGGACGCGAGTTCCAGAAGCGCGTCGTCCTTGTAAACGCGGTTGCGCGGGATGTCGCGGCTCTGGGCATAAAACTCGCGGAACGCCGCCAGTTCCTTGACCGCCGCGAGGAATTTTCCAGAGCTGGTGCGGGTCTTCACCCGTTGCCAGGCCTCGTCCGGCTCGATCACATAGGTCGCGGGCGTGGTCAGAACCTCAAGCTCCTCGGCGACCCATTTTTCGCGCCCTTGACGGGCAATCTCGCGCGCGAGATATTCGTAGATCACCCGCAGATGCGTCACATCGGCCAGCGCGTAGCTTTCCTGCGCCGGCGTCAGCGGACGCCGCGACCAGTCGGTGAACCGGGAGGTTTTGTCGAGGCTCTGCTTGGCGATCTTGCGCACCAGCGTCTCATAGCCCACCTGTTCGCCAAAGCCGCAGACCATGGCGGCCACCTGGGTGTCGAACAGCGGCGCGGGAATCACCCCACCCTGAATGTAGAAAATCTCGAGATCCTGCCGCGCGGCGTGGAAGACTTTGACCACATTCTCATTGCGAAACAGCTCGTAAAGCGGCGCAAGATCGAGCCCTTTCACCAGCGGATCGAGCAGAACCGCGTCCTCTTCGGCATCGCCCGGAATGGCGAGCTGTACGAGACAGAGTTTCGAATAATAGGTCCGTTCGCGGAGAAATTCGGTGTCGACCGTGACGTAAGGGCGGTCTTTGGCGCGGTCGCAGAAGGCCTGAAGACCTTCAGTCGTGGTGATGGTGATCATATGATTTTCTTACCTGCGGCGCGGGGTCATCCCGTCGATTGGGTCTTGATACGCAGGTTTTTGCCGAAAGAAAAGAACAAAGGGGGCGCAGATCGCCCGCCCCCTTTGCGATGCTCGGGTCTGGCTCAGGTGATGGGCTCAGGTGATTGGCAATGTGCCTTTGGCCGCCATCATCAGCTCGACGACGTCGGGCGCGGTGATGATTTCATACTCCGGGTCCATCTCTTCGGCGGTGAAACCGTTGTGGATCATGCAGGCGCCGCAAATGCCGATGCGCCCGCCTGCGGCGCGGAATTCCTTCACGAGATCGGCCACCGGCTCAAAAGGCTTGCCGATGTCCATGCCCTCTGTGGACCCGGGTTTGCCCAATTCCACCCCTTCGACCATCAGAAGTACGATGGAGCTGTGGCCCATCTTTTGCGCATTGAGCGCCATGGTGAAAGCCACGGTCACTTTTCCAGGGTTGGAATGGCCATCGAAAATGGTGGCAACGAAATCAGCGGTTTTCATGAGATATCCTTTCGCGAAACGCGGGTCCCCAGGCGGGACACACTTATATTCTATATCGCGAATATATCTTTCACAGCCAGAATTTCAGCGCGGGATGCGTTCACCTTCGCGCAAGACTGCGTGAACGCCTTCAGAGCGTCAGAATCCCGGTTTCGCCCTCGATAAACCGTCTGAGCACCGCCGGATAAAGCCGGTGCTCCTGTACCAACACACGGGCGGCGAGGTCGTCGGCGCTGTCACCGGGTAGGATCGGCACACGCGCCTGTCCCAGAATCGGCCCGCCGTCGAGCTCGGCCGTCACCTCATGCACGGAACAGCCACCTTCCGCATCGCCCGCCTCGATGGCGCGCTGATGGGTGTGCAGACCTTTGTATTTCGGCAACAAGGACGGGTGGATATTGAGCGTCTTCCCGGCATAATGGGTGATGAATTTCGGCGTCAGGATGCGCATGAACCCGGCCAGGGCAAGGACATCGGGCGCATAGGCATCAATCGTGGAAATCAGCTCTTCCTCAAAGGCTTCCCGGTCGCCTTTAAAGCTGCGGTGATCTACCACCGCCGTCGGAATGCCCATGTCGGCGGCCTTTTGCAGACCGCCCGCCGTGGGCACATTCGACAGCACAAGACAGGCCCGTCCCGGATGGTCTCCCGCCATGGATTTCGCCAGCGACACCATGTTGGAGCCACCGCCGGAAATCAGGATCGCAACCTTCTTGTGGCTCACTTGAGCTCACCCTCATAGGTCACGCCATTGCCCGTCGTGACCTGACCGATGCGGTAAACCGTTTCGCCCTCGCCCGTCAGAAGCGCAGTCAGCGCCTCGGCCTGATCGGCGGCGCAGACCACCACCATGCCGATCCCGGCATTGTAGGTTTTCAGAAGCTCGTGCTGGCTCAGACCCGCCGTGTCCACCAGCCAGCGGAACACCGGCGTGAGCGACCATGTTTTCAGGTCGATGTCGGCGCCCATACCCGTCGGCAGAACGCGCGGCAGGTTTTCCGTCAGTCCGCCTCCGGTGATATGCGCCAGCGCATGCACACCGCCCGCGCGGATCGCCTTGAGCACCGGCTTGACGTAGAGCCGCGTCGGGGTCAGGAGTTCCTCGCCCAGCGTGTTGTCGGAAAACGGTGCGATGTCAGACCATTTGAAGCTGGAAATCTCGACCGTCTTGCGCACCAGCGAATAGCCGTTGGAATGCACGCCATTGGAGGCGAGGCCCAAAAGCACATCACCCTCGACCACGCCCGCCGGAAGATCGGAGCCGCGTTCCATGGCGCCCACGGCAAAGCCCGCAAGATCGAAATCGCCGTCTTCATACATGCCCGGCATCTCGGCGGTTTCGCCGCCGATCAGCGCACAACCGGATTGGGCGCAGCCTTCGGCGATACCCTCGATCACGGCCGCGGCATTGTCGAGCTTGAGCTTGCCGGTGGCGAAATAGTCGAGGAAGAACAGAGGCTCCGCGCCTTGGCACACCAGATCGTTGACGCACATGGCCACGAGATCGATACCGACGGTCTTGACGTTGTCCGTGTCGATCGCGATGCGCAGCTTGGTGCCGACCCCATCGGTCGCGGCGACAAGGATCGGGTCCTCATAGCCCGCCGCCTTGAGATCGAACAGCGCGCCAAAGCCGCCGAGACCGGCCATCACCCCCGGACGTGCGGTCTTTTTCGCCGCCGGTTTGATCCGTTCGACAAGCGCATTGCCCGCGTCGATATCGACACCCGCATCGGCGTAAGTGAGACCGTTCTTTCCCTGCGTCATGGCAATGGCTCCCCGCGAAACTGACGTTTCGGCCCGTTTACGCGGTTTGTGCCGCGTTGAAAAGGCCTGCCTGCGCCACTTGACCCGGTCTTCTCGCCACAATAATCAGGGCATCAGGCGGGCCTGTAGCTCAATTGGTTAGAGCAGAGCGCTCATAACGCTTTGGTTGCGGGTTCAAGTCCTGCCGGGCCTACCAAGTTTTTCCTGCCTGATCCGTTTGTTATCCCAAGATGTGTTAAGGCAAACAAACCGGGCCATGATGCGGCGGGAGATCAGGCCACCCGGCTCTGCACGCTCCAATCCCCCTCCTCTGCCGCGAGAGGGAATCGATCCACCAGCTTGTGCAGATGATCGGCCTCTCGATCAACGTCGTGTTGCCCGCCGTGGTTTCCTCGGACATGGCGGCATGATGCTGAATCGTCTGCTCGATGTCCAAAATCACTGCGTGGATTTCCTCGATGCCCCTGGCCTGCTCCCCGGCTGCGGAGGAAATCTCGCTCACATGGGCTGAAATCCCCGCCACTTTTCGGCAATGGCCCGCAGCGAGTCGCCTGCGACTGTTCCGCTTGTTCCCCGGGCCAGTACCTCTTCGGCTGAAAATCCTTCGATCGCCATATCGGGCAGTGTGTAAAACTCCACTTGAGTGCCGATCCCTGCCACCAGTGCGTCGAAGAAAGAGGCGCCAAGGTCCAGCCCGATTTCCACCCTCCCGACATGCTGGCCCTCATGCCACACCGGCGACACGCCACGAATGCCAAGCCCCGCGCGTCCCGCGTTCAAGCCCGGCGACCGGGGTCTGGCGGAAACCCGACAGGTCATCCCCGAATGTCTCCCGCTTGTGCACTCGGTAAAACGCATGCGCATCCGGGCTGTGAAACTGTGCGAGGACGTGTTCCGTGGTCAGCCCGCCAAATCCCGGCAGGAACATCGCATCGAGCGCCGCAGAATCTCAGCGCGCCAGCACCAGATCCGCCTTCAGCCCACCCAATGTCTCGCTTTCGCCAAGACGCAGCGTGCCGCCATGGCGCCGCGCGACGTCATGAGCGATGGCAAGCCCAAGCCCCACGCCGGAGCCGCGGTTCTGGTTGCGCGCCGCATCGAGCCGAACGAAGGGTTGCAGCGCGCGATCCCGCGCCTCGGGCGCAATGCCCGGGCCATCATCCTCGACCGAGATCACCGCAGCACGCTCGAACAGGGTCAAGCTGATCCGGGTCTGCGTACCATAGCGCCGCGCATTGGACAGCAGATTGTCGAGCGCCCGCGACAGCGCGGCAGGCCGCCCCGTCAACTCGACCGCGCCTTCGGGCAGTGTCACCGCCGCGATCACCGACCCGGCCCGTTCGGCCCGGCTCACCGCCTCGCGTACCAGCGCCTTGAGATCGAGCCGCTTGGGCTCCTCCGTCGCATCGGAGCGGGCAAAATCGAGGAAGGTGTCGATCAGTTTTTCCATCTCGTCGAGATCGCCTTGCATCGCCTTGATCTCGGCCTCGTCGCTCTTTGGCACATCGAGCATCGACAGGCCGAGCCTGATGCGGGTCAGCGGCGTGCGCAGGTCGTGCGAGACGCCCGACAACATCAGCGTGCGCTGTTCGATCTGGCGCTCGATGCGGGCACGCATGTTGAGAAAGGCCGCCCCGGCGGAACGCACCTCCAGCGCACCCGCGAGCCGGTAAGGCTTGTTCTCACCGCGTCCGAACGCCTCCGCCACCCGCGCCAGATGGCGTATCGGACGCAGCTGATTGCGCAGAAAAATGAAGGCGATCAGCGTCATCAGCCCGCCGGTCAGCGCCGTCAGGACCAGAAGCTGGTGCGGGTTCGAAGCCGAGGCGCGCCGCCGCGGCAGATCGATCGTCAGACGCCCCGCCCCGGTCATGACCGAAAGCTGCACCCTCCTCGTATCGCTGGCGAAATCGATGCCCTCTACCCCTTCGAGACCGTCTTTCAGCTCTGCCGAGATGATCCGCCCTGTGATGTCGTCCCACGCCCTTTGATCCGTCACCGGGGCGGGATCGCCGAGGCGAGAGGTGAACCGCAACCGCGTGTCCAGTTCGCTCAGCGCCATCGGAAGCTGCGCTTGGGGAAGCCCCTCAACGGCGGCGACATAGAGACCGATTTCCGCCACCACGCCTTGTGTGAGCTGGCGGGTCACGTCCTGAAAATAGCGCTGGGAAAAACCGACCATGACGACAAGCTGGATCACCACGACCGGCACCAGAAGGATGAGCGCCGCCCGGCCATAGAGCCCGCGTGGCAGATATGTTTTGAGCCAGTCGAAGAACATGGGCTATTGGTAGCCTTGCAAGCCCCCCTATGGAAAGAGAAATCGCGTGCAGACCCGTCCCGAGACGATCACCGAACTGGCCCCCGGCCTTCTGCGCATCTTGGCGCCGAACCCCTCGCCGATGACCTATTGGGGGACGAACAGCTATCTCTTGGGCGAAGGAACGGAGCGCGTGCTGATCGACCCCGGCCCCGATCTTGCCCGGCATCGCGAAGCGCTGCTCGCGGCCTTGCCCGTCGGCACCCGGATCAGCCACATTCTCGTGACCCATGCCCATCTCGACCATTCCGGCGGCACGCGGATGTTGTCACAGGCCACCGGTGCACCGGTTCTGGCCTTTGGCGATGCCTTGGCCGGGCGCAGCCCGCATATGGTGGCCCTTTCGGAGACATTGGGCGGCGGCGAGGGGGTGGATGCGGGGTTCTCCCCGGATGCGATACTGTCCCATGGCACCGTGCTCGACACGCCCGCAGGCCCGATCAAGGCGCTGCACACGCCCGGACATATGGGCAACCACCTTTGTTTCGCCTGGGGCGGCGAGCTGTTCTCCGGCGATCTGATCATGGGGTGGTCGTCTTCGCTGATCTCACCGCCCGATGGCGACGCCGCCGCCTTTCGCCAGAGCTGTGCCCTGTTGCTCGAACATGCACCGACGCGGCTTCACCCCGGCCATGGCGCCCCGGTCGAAACGCCCCGGGCGCGGATCGAATTCCTGCTGAGGCACCGTGCCGAACGGGAGGCGCAAATCCTTTCCGCTCTGGCCCAAGGCCCCATGGACCTGCTCACGCTGACCCGCGCGGTCTACACCGATCTGCCCGAAACCCACCTGCCCGCAGCCACCCGCAACACGTTGGCGCATCTCATCGACCTGAGCCGCCAAAACCGCCTGAAAGCGCAGTCCAAAATCGGTATAAATGCCATTTTTTCAGTAACTTGATAGAAAAATTCGGAAAAAGTGATTTTTTGTCACAAAACCCTCTTGCACCCCCGAAATCCCATAGCTATACACCCCCACATGTTCCGGCGTAGCTCAGCGGTAGAGCAGTTGACTGTTAATCAATTGGTCGTAGGTTCGATCCCTACCGCCGGAGCCAAAGATTTCAAGGACTTAGCGCTCATCCGCTAAGTCCTTTTTCTTTTCGAGCACAGAATAAGTACAGAAAACACCGCCCGGATCGGTGTTTGTGGATCATTTGTGACCCAGTTCCATGTTCTATCGCTAACTACCCGCCTCTAAACGCTTTTTCTCCTCCGCCGCATATTGACATAGAGATTTGCCCTTTTCCTTGCGTTGAGTGGATCGGTGCAGTTCAAGGCGCCCTGCTGTATTGAGCCCTATCTGCCAATTCCTTCGGGTCCAATACACTCCTTCGGCTACGTCGAGGTTGTCAGGGTCGATGGTTAGGTCGGCAGCACCCATATGCCTTTCCTCGTCTGTGATGGCCAGATTTGGCGAAGTCTGGTCATAGACGTAGGTGAGATGTATCCGCCCGGAGTGCTGATCCCGGTGGGGCTTCGCGGTAATCGAATGCGAACGCCCGTCGGTCGAACTGAGGCCAGCCTCGACTTTCAATCGGAACAAGGAGGCCGTTACCTGAACGGCCATAGCATCCACCTGTTCTTGCGTTGAGTGCAACTCTTCTTTGTTAGTGACCGAGTAAGCCTGCGCCCCATCCAGCATCTTCTTGATCGTCGGCCAATTGGAGCCAGTTGTCCCCAGCCATACTCCATTCAGGTCAGGTAGCCATCTGTTGAAAGCGGGTATCCAGCGCCAGACAATCCGCCAAGGTGCCCAGTAGCCAGTGGGCCCGAAAAACCCCGCGAGGAAACCCAAGAGCACGGGAGGTAAGTATCGGATGAGGTGTTGGTCGGTCACAGTAAAACCTAACAGCAGAGCAATGTCGTCGGCGTAAAGCGAGACCGCCACAATCAACGCGACAGCGGAACCAATCCATCTCCAAGGCAACAGTGAATACACGATTCGTTCTCCGATTCTTTTCTGACCCAATCCCCTTGAATTTCGTCGGCGCGCCCACCAGATAGAGGGGATCGACAGAGGCAGGTGCCCAAAATGTATGATTTCTCAAAGCGGATTTCCAGCTTTCACAACCAACACGTCCGGCTGAGCAACGATCAGCGCGCGGACATGAAGCGCAGACGCGAAACCAATCTCGACCGTATCGAGAAGGGTCTCGAAGAACTGGAAAAGCCAGCCTTCAAAGAAACCATCAATCAAGGTGGTTACGCTCAAAAGACCATGACCCAACCGCCGGAATCCGACCAGGAAAGCCGGTACGACATTGATCTTGGCATCGTTTTCGATCAGGACGATGCCAATGGACCGAGAACCACCCGTGATTGGGTTCGCCAAGCAATCGCCCGCAAGGCGACGAATATGAAGAACGATCCGGTGACCAAGAAAAAGTGTGTCCGGGTTGTGTATGCGGACGGGTATCAGTGTGATTTCCCCGTGTTCCGTAGGCGCTGGACCGATGTAGGCTGGCGCTACGAACTGTCTTCGGGCGATGAGTGGGTTGCCTCCGACCCTGCCGCCATGAACCAGTGGATTGAGCGAGAGGTTTCCTGGAAAAGCCCAGAGACTTCGGGCAGCTGCCAGCTACGACGCATCATCCGATTTGGTAAGTTCTTCTCGAAGACGCATGCCGCAAGGCTCAAAAGGTCTTTTCCCGGCGGTTTGGTCGCTACCGCGCTATTCATTGAGTGCTACACGGCGGATGACGGCCGCGACGACAGGTCCTTCCGGGAGACGCTTCGCAGCCTGTCACAGCGTTCGAAATATACGCCCGTGTTTGCCAACGGAGTTCAAGTATCAGACGACAAGGATACCGACCGCATTGGTCGGTTGATCGACCAGGCTAAAGACTCCGTAAAGGAACTCGACAAACTCGACGCGGACGACATCACAGATTCAGAAGCCAACAAGATTTGGAAGACCGTCTTCCGTCATAGCTTTTTTGACGATGCTTCTAAGAATGTGGCAAACAGCTCCAGTGCTCCCCTTGAAACCAAGAGCGCTCTTGGTGGTGCCGGTCTGGCCGCACCATTCCTTTCCTCGAAAGCAGCGGCCGCACTCTCAGATAGCGAAAAGCAATCGCGAATGGAGTCGGCGGTCAACGCCCGGAAAGAGAGCGGGAGCGGTGGCAAACCTTGGGCGGAGTGACGATACCGGACGCCCTCTATTCTGAGGTGCAAAAGGCAGTAGCTCATCATCAGCCAGAGCTGAGCGTTTCACGAACAGAAAGGCTAATTATTCTTGAGGGCCAGTTCCTTGCTTGTGGACCCGATGGGCCAGTCGATACGCCAGATGGGGTCTTCGATTCCTACAAAATCCAGGCGGGAGTGACAGCGGGATTTCCCGCTGAAGAACCAGTCGTTTTCGAGACCGGAGGGCGTATTCCGCGGATAGCTGATCGTCATGTTTTTCCAGAGGATGGGAACTGCTGCTTGGGCGTATGGGAAGAGTGGTTATTGACGGCACCAAATCATCGGTTTGAGACCTTTCTCACTGGACCGATGCACGACTATTTCGTCAGCCAGACCCACTTTGAGGTCAATGGCAGTTGGCCCTATGGGGAAAGATCACATGGCGTTCTCGGCGTTCTAGAAAGCTATGCTGATCTTTTCGGCGTGGCCCCCGACGCAAAAGTCATAGCAGACTATCTTCACCTGCTTTCTCGCCAGAAAATTAAAGGACACGCATTGTGTCCTTGCGGTAGCGGAAAACGCCTGCGGGACTGTCACAGCGATGATCTCCGAAGGTTGAGCCAAAGAATTCCGTCGTTTATGGCAAAACGGATGCACGCCACGATCACGCCACGAAAAGCCGCCTAAGAAACTGCTAGGGTCGGCGACCACGAAGGCCGCCAACTACAAAAACGCCTAGCCCTTTGACTTCTTGCGCATCGGGACATCCACACCCTTCTTTCGCATAACGGCCGCAACAGATGCGACTGAACGCGTAGTGGTCTTAGCGTCGGGGAACTCGGCCACGACCTGATCCACGATCGCCGCATAGCCCAAATTCTCGTCCATTAGCAGCTTCTCAGTGAGGCGACTGATCGTCCGCTTTGGAGTGTCGGTCTCGGCTGTACCCTCAGCTTCTTGGTTTACTTGCTCGGCGTCTTCGGCAGCCTCGGCCTTGGTCTTGTCAGCATCGGTAGCCCCGAGTTCTCTGACTTCGACAAAGATACTGCCCGGATGCTCGCCTTGCTTCTTTTGGGCGAGGTCAAGACGACCGCAGAAACCCACTGCTGTCCAGCCGTCTTTGCCATCCAGCAGAACAGCATGAGAATAGGTTCGATCCGTCTTGCGGTTATGTTCCGATCCGTCAGGGGCAGTTGCAACATAGGCGGTCATAGCAGGTCTCCTTTTTGGACTTGGTGATCCAATGTTGTCGGGAAGCTGGCCCCCCGCGAGCCCCCTGAAATATTTTTGCGAGATGGAAATTTTGGTTTTCAGACAGAAACCGCTCAATCCCTCGTTGTAATCTTTGCGTTACTAGGTACCATCAACGCATTTGGAGGCTCCGAGTGCCACGAGTAAAACACTACCAATTTAACATGCGCCTACTCCGAGCAGGACGAACCGCAGCAACCGCATTTGGACCAAGCTTTGCACCGGGAGAACCCCGCGAACTTGAACAACGGCCTTGGGAAAGTATTGACGGCGCGACCCTCTATGTTGGTCAAATTTACAATAACCCGCCAGGCTGGACAGACTTTATTCGAACCGGTAGCCCTGATCTTCCTGGCGACCTTTTTGCCAGTGGTGCTGGTGCCGTGCTGTTTGTGCCGAGTGGGGGAAGAATACTCGCGATCTGTTTCGGCCATGTGCACATCGCATTAAACGATGACGCGTTCGTTAGGCAATTCGGCCTGAAAGTCACGCTAAATGCAGTCTCACGCGAGCAACTACGCAGTTTTGACACGGCAACACCAGATGCTGTCACTGTTCAAAAACGGGTTCAAACCAGCAAGGATAGCGACTTGCAAGCATTCGGTGTCGATATGTATCGAGACCTTGCAAGGGTGGCGGCAGGCACACCTAAAAACAAGGACTTCGCGCAGTTTGTGGCGGGTAAGGACGCCCTCAAAGTGATCGCAAAGGACAAGCCCGACGAAGTTCAGGCGTTATGCGATAGAATTTTGGCTATGTACCTCCGAGAAGACTACAAGGCAGATTTCTCCTGGGTTGACCGTATGCAGATGGTCTCTGAGAAAGACATGATCGCCCAACTAGATGAAAAACTATTTGAAGCGTTGGGAAAATTGCGCGCGGGCGAAAACGCTGACCTCCATATGTCGCCTCCAGAAATTGTCGATTACACAGAAGGGAATCAATTGCACTACAATGGCTTCGGAAGTAACGGCTCCGACTTTGAAAGCCTATCAATTGAAGACTACGTTGCGGAGTTAAACAGGTGCGATTTTGACGGCGAGGTAATCGAACTCAAAGAAAAACACTACATCTCAGCCAAGAAAGACAACGACGAGAAGTTCGATCAAAAATGGAAAGTTTATGATTGCTTCATTTGCGAAACCTCGCTTGGGGAAGATGGCAACGAAAAATACTACGTTCTGTTCGCTGGGGGCTGGTATTGTGTCGATCAGGACTTCAAGGCCGAAGTAGATGAGGCATATGATGCCCTGGAGAAAGTCAACATCGTAGGACCAACCACGTGCCTCAACGAGAGAGACCTAATCGAAGAACTGGTGAATACCCGAGACGATCTCCTGAAGCTGGACCAAAAAAAGATCAACCCGAAGGGCGTTAAGTACGGAAACCTTGAGCCTTGCGATTTCTTTTCGACATCGCGCGAGTTCATCCATCTCAAGGATGGTCATTCATCGGGGTCAATTAGCCACCTCTGGTCTCAGGGGGTAGTGAGCGCCGAGGCGTTCGTTTCCGATCATGACTTTAAAGTGAAATTGCGCAGAATCGTTAAGAGTGAGAGCGACAAGAAAGCATGTGGCAACGCGTTTGAAGATCTTCTGCCTATGGCCGCTCAAAAGCCAGTCCGCACAGACTTCAAGGTGGTGTATGGCATAATGAGGAAGCCATACAAAGACGGATCATTGGGTTTGCCGTTTTTCTCCAAGGTCAGCCTGCAAGCCGCTGTCAAACGACTAGAGGAGTTCGGCATTCCCGTTGCGCTGGAGCTCATTCAAAAACCAGCCTCAGATGCGGAGGCTGGTGAAGAAGATTAGAAAATTCTCTGACATCTGATATTTTGTTAGCTGGAATGACCCGCTAAGTCTTTGATTGGCTTTGCTCTTAGGGGGAAGCTGACCATTCGACACAGTATTGAGCACAGACTTCTGGCTGATTTCCATCCAAAATGAAACGACGCAGCAAGTCTGGCCCGCTGCGTCGCCTATGGCTATAATGCCCGAAGTGGCTGCAACCACTTGGATTGATGCGGATCAGTCCAGAAAGTCCACGTCAGGAAACTGGTTCCTGGCCAAGACCAAAGCAATTGCCGGGGGTACGGATTTGCCCTCGGCAATTTGGCGCACAACTTCGACCAACTCGCCTTGCAATTGAACTTCCGCGTCATAGAGCTGGTCGGACAATTCGTCTCGGCGTTGCTCCAGTTTGACCGCGTTTGAAATCACCATCCCATTCATGCTGCTTCCACCTCATCATAGGGGCGAGAAAACGCGCCGATGAGTTCCTGCACGGTCTCGTCAATTGCCTTCAGCGCGACCTCTTCGTCGTTGCCCGCAAAGTCCATGCTGTAATGCAAAGTATGGATGAGACCTGCTCCATAGAGGTATCCGTGCTTTTCGACCAGGTGTTCGACAAGGCCAATGATCCGTAGTTCTTCCTCGCTGAGTTTGCCGGCTTTCCGCAACCTATCGACGGTGCCGTTCTCGACGCTGCAACGAGGAACCACGAGATTGAGGTGCACAAGGTCTTGAACGTTGTCTCCGCCTTGGGCCTCGTATTGAGAGGTATTTGTGAACATATTCGTTCTCCAGACGTTTAAGTTGGTTTTACGTCCACGTGATTCGCGTGAACGGTCCATTTAATAGGAAAACGTCAAGCCCCGGCATATCCTCATTTGGCAGAGGCGTTCGGTGCGTTAAGATGTTGGAAACGGAAAAGGCCCGCACCAAATGATGATGCGAGCCTGGCAACCTTTAGAAATGGGCGGAACTTAGGCCTGCAAGCTTTTGCGGGCTTCGGCCACGTCCATGCTGGTGATACCGCCCCGCTCCAGTTCCTGAGCATCGTCACGGGTCTGCATCAGCGCCTTGCCCATGTCGGAACCGAGCGCTCGCAGGTAGGCTTTCTCGAAGGTTTCGCCGTCCTGCTGCATCGATTTGGCCAGCGTATCGAGCTGGGTTTCGGCGGCTTCACGGTTCAGCCGTGCGGCCTTACGCACATCTTTGGTCATGGTCTTCTCCATATTCGCCGCAGCTCGGGCGGTCTCCACTTGGTCTTCAAGCTGTTCGACCTCCAGGGCCAGTTCAGCGACTTCCTGGGCTTCGGCTTCATCACGGGCCAGCCGCATCAAAGCGTCTTCCAGGTCTTTCTTGCGTGCTTCCAGCCGTGCCAACTCGTCGGCATGGCGTTGTCCTTCTTGGCTCATCGTGTGGCCTCCATCTTTTCCAGTTCAGCTTGTGCCTCGCGGGACACGTAAGGTTGCGGGGATGATGCCTTGATGCGGAGCAATTCCACACGGAGGCTTTCGGCCACCCGTGCCTCGGCATCAGCGAGGGAAATGGCGTGGCGTTCTCGGATCGGGGTATCGATGCCAAAGGTGCGGGCGAGCTTGACGCCGCCTGACTGGATCAGGGCTTTCACCAAGGGTTCAGCCGAACGGTTGTTTGTGAGTGCCCGTTCAACAGCGGTCAGGTCGCCACCGGCACCCGAAACCTGCCCAACGTCCTTGCGCAGGGCATCGGCGTAAGCATCCCACGAAGACGCCAGAGCATTGAGAGCATCATCCACTGCGGCGGCGAGCTTGGCCCGCTTCGATGTGGCATCAAGTGCAGCCTCAGCACGACGCCGGCGATTATTCCGTTCAGCACTTTCGGCAGCCCCTCGGCTGCGATCTTGAAGCTCGGCCAAGGCATCGTCCACGATTGCGATCCGTTCAGCCAATGCGGCTGCGGTTCCACCGGGCTTCTTCCCGGCAATCATGGCCTCTCTGGCCTCGATGCGGGCTTTGTCGAGTTCCCCGCTCAGGCGTTCTCGCTCGGCTTTCAGTTCATCAAAGCGTTGGTCCAGTTCCTTCTTGTCCATATCGGTCCTCGGTTGGTGATTGTCGGGGAGCCGGACGGCTAGCTGAAAAGGAGAAACATGCTAGCCGTCCGGTGTCGGGAAAGGAGTTGAAATGACCCAACAGCTATACGTTGCCGCGTTTGCCTGCTGCGGGGGGCCAGCGTGTGACTGTGCAGCGTGAAATGCTGGCTCAGGCTTCGCCCATAAGGTCGAGTTCCATTTGCCGGATAAGATCAACCGGTGCCCCTGGGGTTGAAAGGAATTGGCCAGGGTTGTCTTTCACATCTGACCTGTAAGAGCGCCAGCATCGAGGATTTGGGCAATCAATCCCCCTTTCAATAAATGCCTGCATCGCTGGCGTCACCCAGCCTCTGGGAAAGGACATACTGCCGTGGATGAACCACATGCCAACCAGCAACCGAACGGCATTGGCCCGCATTGAGAAATCTGAGGACGGCGGAAAATCTTCAAACGCCTCCATGACCAACGCCGTGGCTGCTTGCTTCGTCTTGGCGTAGGAGATTGAGGGCAAGGGCGGGATTGACCGGGTCGCAGGTTCACTCATTCGGGGTGACCAGCCACTGAACTTTCATCCAGCTACGATTTGAGCCCGGTTGATATTTACGCCATCCGGCGCGGGTTGAGCAATCGCCCGACGCGCGGAGCTTTCATCTCGCGCAGCGGGGCGGGCGATTGCGGTGGTCAGTGTCTGCGCGTAGTCAGCCGGGGTCTGGTAATCCAAAGCTGAATGCGGGCGTTCGGTGTTGTAGTCGGTGGCCCAGGTCGAGATCACGACGCGGGCATGAGCCAGGTTGCGGAACATGGTCTCATTGAGCAGCTCGTCGCGCATCCGCCCGTTGAAGCTCTCCACGAAACCATTCTGCATCGGTTTGCCGGGTGCGATGTAGTGCCATTCGATCCGGTGCTCGGAACACCACCGCAGGATGGCGTTAGAGGTCAGTTCCGTGCCGTTGTCGCTCACAATCATTCCGGGTTTTCCACGGCGTTCGATTAGGGCCGAGAGTTCACGGGCAACACGCCGCCCCGAGATGGAGGTATCCGGGATCGCGGCGAGACACTCACGGGTGACGTCGTCGACCACGTTGAACACCCGGAAGCGCTGTCCATTCGCGAATTGGTCGTGAACGAAATCCAGCGACCAGCGCGCATTGGGGCGGACCTCGACCAGGATCGGGGCCCGTGTTCCCACGGCTTTGCGCCGTGCCCGCCGCTTGCGCACTGTCAGTCCCTCCTCGCGGTAGAGCCGATAGATCCGATTGATGCCGGAAGGCTCGCCCTCGCGGCGCAACAGCACGAAGAGCCGCCGGTAGCCGAACCGACGTCGCTCATTGGCCAACTCGCGCAGCCTGCCACGTAGCACAGTGTCAGGCACACGCTGCGATCGGTAGCGAACCATCTTGCGATCGGCTCCGGCTATCCGGCACGCCCGCCGTTCCGACAGCCCGAACCGGGCCTTCAGATGCGCGACCGCCTCGCGCTTCACGGCAGGCGTCACCACTTTTTTGAAACCAGCTCTTTCATCGCGGCGAGGTCCAGCATCTGCTCGGCAAGCAGCTTCTTCAACTTCGCGTTCTCATCTTCGAGCGCTTTCAGCCGCTTGGCCTCCGACACTGTCATGCCGCCGAACTTGGCTTTCCAGTTATAGAAAGTGCCCTCCGACATGCCGTGCTTGCGGCACAGGTCTGCGCACTTCGCCCCTGCCTCATGCTCCGTCAGGATACCGATGATCTGTTCGTCCGTAAATCTCGTTCGTTTCATTGTCCGTCCTCATGTTGGGTCGGACTCTAATCGATGGTGGAGGAAAAATCCCGTGGCAGGTCAGGGGTTCTCGGGCGTCATTGGCGTCCGGAACACCGTGCCGTTATCTCGCGGGCAAGTAAGCCAACAAGCCGCCCCTCTGACATTGGATCAATAGAGCCTTCCCCAAAGATAAATTTGAAATCAAATACTTGGATTCCAGCGGTGACACCAAGTACTGTACCGAGAACTGCAACGACTGTAGTTATCGCCCGATACTGATCGTTGGCTTGACGCTCACTTCCGTACCCTAATCGTTTCAGATGCCTTGACCCAAGTATCAACGGGTTTTCCGTTTTGCATCGACACTTGTTTTGGCGCGACAGAACCTGCCTTCAAAACGTCATGCAATGCCTTGCTCACCCGTAAATGCGTAGGTTCCATCCATGCTACCATTTGGCCATCACAGATTTCATCGCCAATAACATCGATAAACTCGTTGTGACGCACCCCGATATTCAAAGCGCAATTTCCGTTCAAGTTTTCCGCCAGACTGTCGAATGACATGATCTTGAAGTTGGGGGTTTCATACGACTTAACCAGTTGCTTTCGCTGCAGACTGTTTTCGATTTCGGCTCTGCGCCCATGTACTAATACAAACTTGAACGTAGTGGGGTGTCTTGCCATGTGCGCTGGAACTTGCAGTGCGCTCAACGATGCTAGAAATCCAGCTGCGTTGGCTTGGTCATTTAACCAAGCCTCCCAAGTCTTTATCTGGTGGATGGCTTTCTGAAATTCCGAACTGATTTCGTTGCTATTGGGCTTAAAGTATCGGGAAGACGGCTTCTCTATCTCAATGAGGACAGCGTGCCAATCGATGCTGCTTTTCGAGAAAAAGAAGAAATCTGATTTGTAATCGGCGCCAAATGGCAATTTTCGAAGAACGAGTCCAAAATGAACGCCGTGGTTTTGCACGAACATCCGCGGGATCAATCCTGTATGCTGCTCAATAAAGTCTTGATAAACTTGCTCTTTACGCTCCTCGTCAAGCAAGCTGAGATACTGGGACTTAAGGTCCTCGTTGGTTGAAGTGCTCATCAAAAAGAACCCACATTTTTTTTGGTTGAGACTATCGCACAGGGCCTAAAGGCTCTCAACACATTGCAATCACTAGCAGGAAGTGAACTTTTGCACATCTCGCAACACAACTTGGTCTGGGCTACTGACGATCTTTCACTTCGCGCCACAGCACACCCTGAATTCCAAGTTAGGTCAACGTTCTAAACGAAGGAAGGTGCGACTTGCCTTCGATAGTTAGTGGTCCTCAAAATAGGGCGTGGCTACGATCCATTCGACCAATTGAGTGCGGGTTTCATCCTCAAGGTCCTTGCGTCTCTCGACTGCCCCGATTGCTTCGTCTCTCACCTTGGCGGATTGCCAGGGAACGGGTTCGCGGTTGGCTTTCATCTCCGCTAAGAGCCCATCGTCTGGGTCATGCAAATAACCCAAGCAGATGCGCATGGTCTCGCCACCATCGGCAAATGCCACGGTGGCAACGCCACCGGGTCGCACAAGGTTTATCTGGTTAATCGGATCAGTCATCAGATGTTCCCCCGGTCTCCTGTGGCGTCCCCTGGACGACTTCGGCGTCGATCGTATCGTGTCGCTTACCCGAAACCGGTTCGGTCACCACGGGCCTCTGTACAGTCCCTTCCGGCTGAACCAGCTTGGGCTTAGCAGGCAGGGAGGTTTGAACGTTCGTGGAATTGTTGATCTGGACATTGGTCTGGGCAGGTCCATCGACAGAACTCATCCGCAGGGATAGCAGCTTGTTCAGGACACGGGGATCGACGCTGGCCGTCTCGAAACGGTAGACCGGCTCGAAGTCGTCATCCAACTCGGGTTCGCCCGTCTCGGGATCGGTCACCGGCACCCACTTGCCAGTCCCCATCTCCAAGGCCGTCTGGACCACCCGCATGGTCAATTCTTCCTCGAAAGCTGCCAGGGCCTCGTCCCAAGCCTCCGCAAAGTCGGGATGCTTTGCACGCCGGTCATAGAAGGTCCGCCGGGTCAGGCCAGTCATATTGGCCGCATAGGTGATGTGTCCGAACTGACGGAGATAGAGCAGAAACTCGTCACCCTTTTCGCCGTAGATGGGGCGGGTGATTGCTGCAATCTTGGAAGGCATCCGCGGGTCACTGGCCGGTTTAATCCGGTTCATCCTCATCAAGCTCATTTGGGTGCCTATTCTGTCTTCATCACTGTGCTTGGCTGAGGTAGGTGCCGATTAAGCCCTTGAGGTCATTCACGCCCCAGACGCCAGAACGCCCAATTCAATATCAATGGGGCGGCCTATCTGTGCGGCCTGATGACTTCGGATTTTTCACGGATAGCATCCTCGTTGCCGTTCGAGGTCAGAATGTCGTGTTCCGTTGGAGCCGTATGCCAGCGATTTACAAGGGAGTGTGCCGGCTCACAACGTTGTGCAGTCCCGGTCTTCCAAGCTAGAAGAATTCTACGTCAACAAGGCGTTTTCGGAGCATTCCGTAACGCATTGTTTTTATTGCCTTGTTGACGACGTTGATCTTCGTTGACCGTTTTCGCTATATATATCCGGATTGCACGCTACCCCTATGCCTTGGTCCGTGCCCTATGCCTAATCGGCTTATTCTACCAAGATATATTGCTTTAAGATCAACATGATCAACATCGTCAACAAGTGTTCCGAAACAAGGCCTTAGAAGCGACGTCTCAGGTCAACAAAGATCAACGATCGTCAACGCCGTGACCGAATTGATACGCTCCGATTGCCAGAACGTCACTCATCAGCTCGGACATACCCTGCCGAAACACGGCCACCCAACCTGACGCCCCGTCTGTGCTTCCAGCCCAGGGTTTCCATAGAACGCCGCAAACGCTGCGCATGGCCTTTATTCTGCCGGTCGCTTTCCAAGCCGAGATAGCTGAGCAGGTCCTGGGTATGCACCTTGTCGGCGGGGGGAGGCTCACGCAACGGCGAGGCAACCCGCTCCCCATCTATCACTTCCTCGGCGTAGTCTCCCGTGCCAGCCTCAAAGGCCTGCCGTTCCGTTTGCCGGTTGCTGAGCATGACAGCCAGCTTATCAACCCAAGGATCATCAACCGTTTCGTCTGCCTGGCGTTCTGCTGCCATCGACCACAAAGGCTCAGGCAATACGTGGCCAACGCCTGATTTGAACAACGCATCAGCTTCGGCCCAGAGCTGGTCTCGATGCTCAGCAATCCAGCCCAGATCAACCCTGGAGCCAGAGGCCATTTCCAACGGCCAGAAACGCCGAGCACCCGTAGGGTCGCTCAGGTAGCCGCCTTCGTTCACCGTGCCCGCAAATACAACACGGCGTTGGTGATCCTCGGTGTTGCGACCATAGGGCGTCCGATACCTGTCTGTGGCTCGGGACATAAACGCTTTGAGAACGTCCATGTCACTTGCCCGAAGACCGGCCAATTCGGCAAACTCATGCACCCAGACACCTTCCAGGTTCATGGCTGCATCCTTGTTCCTCAGATCACCAAGCTCTGCGTCACTGAACCAATCCGGGGAAAACAGGTCCCGAATGCCCGTAGATTTCAAAGAGCCTTGCGGCCCCTTGATGACTGGCATCGTATCCAGCTTACAGCCGGGTTGCCTTTGACGAGCTACGGCCCCGACCATAAAGCATTGTGAGACGGCCTCGGTGTATTCGTCCCGGCCACATTGAAAGGCGACAGTGAAGAGGTCTTTCACCCGGCTGGTTCCATCCCAGGTCAAGCTATCCAGGTAGTCCAGGATCGGATTGAACTTGTAGAAATAGGCAACCGTTGTGATTGCGTCCTGCACGTTTTCCTTCGACGGCTGGTAGTCCTTACGCTGGTGCTGTTCCATCAAGAACGTGCGGGCCAACAAGAGCAACTTGTCAGTCAGCACACGGCCATAGCCTTCACCCCAAGGCAATTCACCCATCAGAACAACCCGCTGCTTGAGCTCGTCAAACCTTGGATCGAGCTTGGAGCCGGTAATTGCCTTAAGGGCATTCTTGGCTGTGTCGGGGGCTACGCCGGTCTTCTTGTTGACGATCAAACCACCTTCATGCACCGGCTTCCTCTTGGGCGTGGTTATTGCCCCTGCTGGCACTCCGGTTTGGTCCAGGTCGTCGTCAAAATCATCTGCTGCCGGCGTTCTAGGAATGGCATCTTCGGCCCCAGCGTCCCTCAGCAGCTTATGCAGGGTGCGGAAGGTAATACGATTTCCGTCATTGTCGGCGTGAAGGCTATCCAATCGGATGCCGATCAGAGTGCCGTGATCTGCATATGCGGGGTCCTGAGTGCACCAGTCCACGAACTCCTGACGCCCATCCCCTGCCGTTGCATGGTGGCAAGCCTGCATCAAAGCGAGCCAATCGTCGTGGTCTGCAAAGTCGGCTGGGTCCAGGTGCTCAAGCATCTGAGCCAATTCTTGCTGATCGTGTTCGCCCCCACCAGTTGCCACGCTGCCTGACGGTCTTCGGATCAGATCGACAAGGGCCTTAGGTGCAGCCTCAGCACCGAAAGCATCAAGCTCGGGCGTGCCAACCTTCCATGTATAGGTTTTCTGGGTGTCGGGATGGATCGATCCAGGAGCAACCACCTGACGGCCAACCGTCTTGAACTCGACACCGGGATATAGCTCGTTGAGGCTGTCTCGGGTGGAAATAGCCTCTGGCTTGGTCATGTAGATGTGGAGGCCACCCGAGCCGGTCTCAACGGTCGAATAGTCATTGATGTTCAGGCCAACGTCTGCACAGAGCCGTTTGAACGGATTGTCCGTCGCAAGTGTCTCACCTTCGGGGAAACCCCGAGGGTCCACATCCAAGACCAGTTCAAAAGGCCGCAGACGAACACCGACGTTGTTGCCTGCCTCCATGTGCTTGATTTGATCTTGGGATTTATAGGGCCGCTTCATCCAGTTGCTGTCGATCGGGGACTTGCCCCGTTTGCGTTTCTTGCCCTTAACCTCATCTTCGGCCGAGAACTTATGCAAAGGGAGAAGCTGGTATCCACTGGCCAGCAAGGGCGTCAGTTGCGACGCATCGGTATGAACACCCATTTCAGGCCCCCCTACGATTGGCGTTGTATGCCTCAATCACAGAACGTTCATAGAAAACGGCTGTCCCAATCTTTACGAAATCAGGACCAGCATTCTTATATTTGGTGTTGTTTCGGCGATTGCGAAAGGCCATCAACGTGGTTGCCGGATGCCCGGTCAAGGCTGCGGCTTCCTTCGTCGTCAGAAGGTCTTTCAATGGTGTGCCAGAAGGCTTGGCGGCGTTATCTTCATTTTCAGGCATGGCAGGCCTCCTATATGCTAAAGTATCGACCGGATTGCCCTGCTAGGCGGCTGTGGCAATCCGGTCTACCGATCAGAACAATACCGTGCCCAAATTCCCCCGCATACCAACACTTGACCCGCACGCAACGAACGCTGGTGTAACGAAACCTTTAGCCTCGCCTTCGAAGCGGACCGTTGGTCTTAGGTCAAATGCTGGTGGAATTGTCTTGCCAGTTCCGCCTCATGGACACGCCACCTGTTCGGCTCACGTCTTGCGGCTTCGTCCCGCAAATATCCGTTTTCCCAGAAATTCACGTTGTCTGCATTCGAGTTGATCGCATCCAAAGCGGTGCCGAATTGAACGGTTATTTTCCCCTGCTGGTCTTGCATCCAATCAATCGGGAAAAGACCCAGAAACTCGGCAAGCAATCGAAGACAGGCGTCGTCAAAGCCGTTGAAGCCCGCAGCCCAACTGGCCTCAATCACCTGCTCAACCGGGTCGGTGCTGTCCAATTCAGCCTCTTGCAGGAGCAGCTTGGCCATCTCATACCGGTCTTCTTCGTCGGAATAGTCCGGCATCGGGTCTCGGTGCTGTGTGACTGTAATCGTTCGCATCACGCGGCCCCCGACATCATGAAAGTGTCCAGGTCGTCACGGTGATAACGGACGATCCGGCCAACGGTTCTGTAAGAAGGACCAGTGCCCTTGCTACGCCAATTGTGCATGGTGCCAGGCGAGACCGAAAGGTATTTGGCAGCGGCCTCGGTTGTCATCCAAGGTGTGTCAGTTTGTGGATTGCTCATGCTGATAACTCCAATATCCAAGTGCGCCCAAATGGACAGCGATGAAATCAGGTTATCAGCTTGCAAGGTCTCGATATGCCAACGTGTTAAGGCATCGTACCATCATTCACGTAACACCAGCCTTGGCCAAAACCATATCCTCTAAGGCTTGAGCATGGGGCCGAAGGGCTTCAACCAAATGCGTCTGATGCACATACCCGCCAGAGGCCCCTGGAAGCCTTTGACCCAACAGAAGTGCCCCTTCTGCATAAGGCACACCAGCAGCAATCATCATCGTTCTGGCGTGGTGACGAAGTGCGTGGGGAGACGGAACACCAGCCCGCTTCGGCTCGGCAACGTGGCCTGTGGCTGACCCTGGTGACGGCCAAAGCCAGGGCGAGTTAAGAGGCTCGTCCTCTGCCATTCTGGCCTTCAGGGTTTCGGTCAACCAGCGGCCAGTTGGGAAGGACCAAGCTCCACCCGTTTTCATGTGGGTGAAAGTCAGTACGCCAGCCTCGGCATCGAAGTCGGCACATTTCACACCTAGCAGCGATGTTCTCCGTGCACCCGTCAGAAGAAACGTCCGTTGCAGGTCACGCATCAGGGGAGACATGGCTTCGGTCGTGGACCAGAAACCGGCCATGTCCAATTCCCCGACTTCCCGTTTCGGGGTTGCAGGGACACGAAGGGCATCAACCGGGTTTGCCCCAATCGTTTCGTCATGGCGGCGGGCCGTATTCACAAGAGCTCGAACGGTGCGCATGACCGAACCACCCGTGGTCTTGCCGTGACGCTTTGTGAGCTGGCCCAAAAGCTCTCGGCAGTCCTGACGCGTAATGTCAGCCACGGCACGGCGCCGAAGACGCCCGAGGTAGTTGTCCATATGGTACTGGTAGTTTCTGACCGTGGCGTCGGACAGTTCACGCTCCTTCAGGTGCTCTTTCAGAGCTTGTTCCAACGTGATGCCGGTGGACTCCGGCCTAGCCGTGGGATCAACGCCAGACTGGATTGTGGCCATGAGTTTTCGGGCCTCATTTCTGGCCTCGGCCAGTCGGATATGGTCAGCCCGTCCGATCTTGACCCTCACAGTCCGAACGTGACGCTTTTCTCTGCGGACGTCGCTTTGAACGGCAAAGGTCTTGCAGGTCTTGTGGCAGATGCACATCAGCCCTTTCACATCGGTGTCCCTATGGATGCCCGAGCCAAGTGGGAGGTCCCTGATACGGGCCTCGGTGAATTTGAATATGGTCATGAAAAGTACAGTCCCGAGTACAGTGTTTGCGATTGATCCAGGTTGGCCTGGATGGTGCTACCGGGATGATATTGCTATGTTTTCAAGGGGTCGTACGCCCCGAATGAGCCCGAATGGACCATGATTTACTCGCAATCTCAGACTGTTAATCAATTGGTCGTAGGTTCGATCCCTACCGCCGGAGCCAACCACACACTAAATGGTTGGAAATAAACGCGAAAAGTGCTCCCTCGCGGGGCGCTTTTCGCGTTTTGGGTCCAGTTTGACACACCGCTTTACACGCTCCGGTCACACCGGAGGCACAAAGGAGTCAGAGCCGGTGTCAAAACTCAAAAACCAATTCTTTCGCATCCCTCACCTCGAACAGCGCCCGCAAGATTATATCTGGCGCAGACGTTTTCCGAAAGAGTTGACCGAAAACCTGCCCGCTCAGGGGAATTGCGCACGCGCAGATGAAACCACCCCCATTTTTCAAAGCCGACGGACGCCCAAAATGCCGGATCAAGGCCGACCGCAACCGCGTGTCAAAAATCGAGTCAAAACGTGACCGATACGCTGGATCTGGCGTTGTGGGCCTCCGTCTACGATTGGGCAACCGTCGTTCACATACCGCGGCTCCTGAGTGTCAACGGAGCGAGTCCCTCTATTGGTTCGTGTGACGAACTGCCCGAACTTATCTAACGGCAGACAAATTCAGTTTCTTAAAAACTTTTGCGTCGAACTGCATGATATAGACGCTCGAACTAACCATTGATTTTAATCACTTTTTTCTTCACAAATTTCATAACGGGCTGCATCGAAAGTGATGTGTGAACTCCCCATCCGAAGATCTTCAAACAACGTATTTCCAACGCGAAAAAGTTTCTCTGCATAAAAAGTTGACAGAAAGTTTCCCTTATGAAAACATTTTATCAACCTTTTTGGAGGAGGAGGTTTCATGTATAGCGTTCGGCTACCCAAGCCGTGCGCCCGTGTCTGCAGTTCTGTGCTGTGGATGGGTGGTGCACGACAATGATTATCTTTGCAAAAATTTCGGAATTTTCGAGCATCGTTGGTCGGCTCGTCTCGTGGGTGCTCTTTGCGCTCATGTTTCTCTCGGTCGCCGACGTGCTGCTCAGAAAGTTCGCGAATTCCCCGCTTCCGTGGGCCTTTGATGTCGCGACGCAGCTCTTTGCGCTGCACTTCACGCTCGCGACGGCCTATGCGCTCGTCGATGGTGAGCATGTGAAAGTCGGGCTCATTTATGACCGCCTGCCGCCGCGGGGACAGGCCGCGCTCGATCTGGCCTGTTACCTCATCCTGTTCCTGCCGTTTTGCATCGCGCTCATCTACTACGGTTGGAGCTTTGCAGACCGCGCCTGGACCTATGGTGAACGGAGCCAAGGTGCCGCAGCTGTGCCTGTCGCCTGGGTCAAAACCATCATTCCGGTGACTGGGGCGATGCTGACCCTTCAGTGTCTCGCGATCTGCGCGAACGCCGTAAAAACCTTGCGGACGGGACAACCGGCATGAGTCCCGAATTTCTGACACTGGCCATGTTTGTCGCGCTGCTGCTCGGCATCTTTTCCGGACACCCGCTCGCCTTCGTTCTCGGTGGCCTGTCGATCATCTTCGCATGGCTCGGGCCAGGCCTGAAAATCATGCCGATCCTCATCGGCCGGATTTACAGCCAGATGGACAACTACATCCTGATTGCGATCCCGATGTTCATTCTGATGGCCCGCCTGCTCAGTGACTCTGGCGTGACTGACAAGATGTTCGACGTGCTCCGCCTGTCCTTCGGACGTCAACGCGGAGGCATCGGCATTGCGGTGGTGATCATCTCTGTGATCCTCGCTGCGACCACCGGCATTATCGGCGCTTCTATGACCGTCATGGGGATGCTGGCGCTGCCTGCGATGCTCAAATACGGCTATCAAAAGGAACTGAGCACCGGCGTCATCGCAGCGGGTGGGAGCCTCGGCATTCTGATCCCGCCGAGCATCATGCTCGTGATCCTCGGAAGCTATGCACAGATCTCTGTCGGTCAGTTGTTCGCCGCCGCTCTCATGCCGGGTCTGATGCTCGCGACGCTCTATGCGCTCTACGTGCTCATCGTCACCACGATCCGCCCCGATTGGGGCCCACCGGCGAGCCAGGACGAACTCGACGCCGTGAGCGGTCGTGAGCTGATGCTGCAGGCCCTGACCTGCGCCGTCCCCCCGATCCTGTTGATCCTCGGCGTGCTCGGGTCCATCTTTGCGGGCATCGCCACAACGACCGAAGCCGCCTCCATCGGCGCCTTTCTGACCCTGATCCTCGTGATCGTGCGTGGAATGTTCAGCTGGAGAATGTTGGCCGAAGCTCTGTGGGCCTCTGCCAAAACTTCCGCCATGGTGCTCTTTGTCGTGGTCGGCGCGACGGCATTTACGGGCGTGTTCGTGGCCATCGGCGGGGCAAAGATCGTGGCGCAGTTTATTGGCGATCTCGGCCTCGGGCCGTGGGGCACTTTCATCGCGATGATGGTGATCGTGTTTCTGCTCGGGATGATCCTCGACTGGCTCGGGATCGTGCTGATCTGCCTTCCGGTCTTTCTGCCCATCGTCAACACCTTCGGGTTTGATCCGATCTGGTTCGTGATGATGGTCGCCATCGTTCTACAGACATCGTTCCTGACACCGCCGTTCGGCTACGCGCTCTTCTATCTCGAGGGGGTCGCACCGCCGGGTGTCACGATCGGACATATCTACCGCGGGATTCTACCCTTTGTCGGGCTGATCCTCCTGGGCTGCATTCTCTGCGCCGTTTTCCCGGGGATTATCACCTGGCTGCCGGAACAGATTTTCGGGCGATAACCCAATCGCCATTCACCAAGTGGGAGGAGCCACATGAAGACAACACTGAAAAGAGCGACGCTCGCAGCAGCTTTGGCAGTTGCAAGCTCGGCGGCGGTTGCCGCAGAAGAGGTCACACTCAGCATGACCAGCGTTTGGCCGGAGGGGATCAACCTGATCGATTCCGACAAGCATTTTGTCGAACTCGTCAACTCGATCGGCGACGGCAAATTGCAGATCGATTTCATCCCTGGCGGTCAACTCGTCCCGTCGACCGAAGTGTTTGGTGCGGTGCAGTCCGGCGGCGTCGATATGGCGACGGACTGGCCCGGCTATTGGGCAGGCACCAACAGCACCTTTTCGCTCCTCGGGTCGTTCCCGATGTTTTTCACCCTTCCGGACTTTATCCTGTGGTCCAATGAATGGGGTGGCCGCGAGATGTTTGACGAGGTCTATGGCCAGTATGGGATGAAATACATTCCCATCATGCTCGTGACCACAGAGTCCGGCCTGCGCGCGAACAAATCGCTACCCGATCTCGCCTCTCTTGACGGCGCGCGCATCCGGATGTCCGGCCGCCCGCAGGGGGAAATACTCGCAGCGCTCGGCGCCGCACAGGTCACCCTGCCCGGGTCGGAAGTCTACCAATCGCTGGAGCGCGGCGTCGTGGATGCTGCGGAATTCTCCGCTCCGTCTACCGATCTCGGCATGGGTTTCGACGAGGTGACGGACTACTGGCAGTCACCGGGCTGGCACCAGCCGGGATCGCTCAATGGCATTATGATCGAACTTTCGGTCTGGGACAGCCTGACGGACGAGCAAAAGAACATTCTCGAAGTCGCGGCCATGGCCAATATGCTCTGGACAATCGGCCACTACGAAAAGACCTCGACGGATGCGGTGAAAGAATTCATGGCGGTCGGCACGCAGGTCGACACGCTCTCGGACGCCGATCTGGAAGAGCTTCAGAGCATCGCCAACAGTGTTCTGGTCAAGGAAGCCTGCCAAAACCCGCTCTACGCGAAAGTGGCGGCGTCCCAGCTTGATTACCTGCAGGATTACGGCAACTGGCGCGGAATGCAGGGTGAGTTTGCGATGGGGCGGAACCTGTCGAGCTTCCCCGATCTGGAGGCCATCAAGGCCTGTGCCGGCTAAGTGAGCAAAGCTCCTCCCCCAATGAAAGGGCCCGCATTGCGGGCCCTTTCTGCATGACGATCAATGAAACGTCAGTCGCGGATCAAGACGACGAAGGCCCGTGCCTCTTTGTCACCGATGGCGTAGCCGAAATGATCCTGATCCGCATCGAACTGAATGCAATCGCCTTCGTTCAGGATGAGTTCCATACCCGCGTATTTAAACATCATCTGCCCTTCGAGCATGAGCAAGACCTCTTCGCCCTTGTGCCGGTTGATCGGCGGGCTTTCCTTTTTGGACCAGAGCGGAAGCGTGAGAAAAAAGACTTCGGACCGTGGGTTGGCCTTCGTCAAATCGCCAATCTCATAGCGATACCCGAGATTTGTCCCGGAACGGTTGATCTGTCGGAGCTGGCCTGCGCGCAAAACGCTGATGGATTTGCGCTCTCCCTCGGGCATAAAGACCTCGGCCATACTGACGCCATAGGCCTCCGAGAGTTTTGTCATCACAGCAATGGACGGCGTAGCCTGCCCGCGTTCTACTTTTGACAAATATCCTTTGGTAACACCGACTTGTCCTGCAGCCCAATCCAGTGTGAACCCCGCCCGCTTTCGAACGTCTCTTAGTCGCTGACCGAGTTCACTTATCTTCTCGTCTTGCTGCAATGGCCACCTCTGAATGTTTCCTCACATTATCATATAAAGAAAACAAATTAGCACAAGAAGTTCACCCTCAACCGATGATTGTCGCTTCCGTTGCCGCGCGGAACTCTTCTTCCGTCACGCCGTCGGCGCATTCGACGATTTTGAGACCGCCTTCGACCACGTCGAGCACACCGAGGTTGGTGATGACTCGGTTGACGACACCTTGGCCGGTGAGCGGCAGGGTGCATTCTTTGAGGAGCTTGGATTCTCCGTGCTTGTTGGTGTGATCCATCACGACCACCACGCGGCCCACGCCCGCGACGAGGTCCATCGCGCCGCCCATACCTTTGACAAGCTTTCCGGGGATCATCCAGTTCGCCAGATCGCCCTTTTCGTCCACTTCCATCGCGCCGAGGATCGCCATGGCGATCTTGCCGCCGCGGATCATGCCAAAGGACGTCGCACTGTCGAAATAGGCGGTGTTCGGGACCTCGGTGATCGTCTGCTTGCCGGCGTTGATCAGGTCCGGATCTTCGTCGCCCTCATAAGGGAACGGGCCCATGCCGAGCATGCCGTTCTCCGATTGCAGCGTGACGGTCACGCCCTCGGGGATGAAGTTCGGAACCAGCGTCGGGATGCCGATGCCGAGGTTCACATAGGTGCCGTCCTGCAGCTCTTGTGCGGCGCGTGCCGCCATTTGATTGCGATCCCAAGGCATTATGCTTCCTCCCGGTTGCGCGTCGTGCGCTGTTCGATGCGTTTTTCGTGGTCGCCCTGAATGAGGCGGTGGACATAGATGCCCGGCAGGTGGATGCAGTCCGGATCGAGCGATCCGGTCGGCACGATTTCCTCAACCTCCATCACGCAGACCTTGCCGCACATCGCTGCCGGCGGGTTGAAGTTGCGTGCGGTCTTGCGGAAGATCGCGTTGCCGCTTTCGTCGGCTTTCCACGCCTTCACGATGGAGAGATCGGCAAAGATGCCCTCTTCCATGATGTAGGTCTCGCCGTTGAACTCTTTGTGCTCTTTGCCCTCGGCGATCACCGTGCCGACTCCGGTTTTGGTGTAGAACCCCGGAATGCCGTGACCCGCCGCACGCATCCGCTCGGCCAGCGTACCCTGCGGGTTAAATTCGAGCTCCAGTTCTCCGGAAAGATACTGACGCATGAACTCCGCGTTCTCGCCCACATAGGACGACATCATCTTTTTGATCTGGCGCGTCTCCAGCAGTTTGCCGAGGCCGAAGCCGTCCACACCTGCGTTGTTGGACGCAACCGTCAGGTCCTTCACACCGCTCTCGACCACTGCATCAATCAGCAACTCGGGAATTCCGCACAGGCCAAAGCCCCCCGCTGCAATCAACATCCCGTCCGTCAGAAGGCCGTCGAGGGCCTCCGACGCAGAACCGTAAATCTTACTCATTCATGTTCTCCTTACCTGCCCGCGTCATCAGACCCGTCTGTTCCATTTCACCCTCATTCGGAGTGATCAGAAAGACGGATCCTCAAGCACGATTTGCGTTTGTGAAACGATTGCGGCCACTTTGCCGTCAGAGCGCGTGACCGTGGTCTGCCACAGCATCGTGCGGCGCCCTCTGTGAATCGGAATGGACTCGGCCCGCACCATGTCCCCTGCGGGAATGGCTCGTAGAAAGTTCGTCTTGCTTTCTACGGTGACCGTGCCCTGGCCCGGCTCCAAATTCATAAACGCACCTGTGCCTCCGATGTTGTCGCAAATCGCCATGACAGCACCACCATGCAGCGTGCCATTGCGGTTAAGCAGCTCAGGCGTGACCCGCATCTCGGCAATGATCCTGTCAGGAACCGCAGACACAATCTTCAGCCCGAGAAGTTTTGCAAAGGGCGGTTGGTTCGCTGCCTCGGGGTGGATGGGCTCGGCATCATCGGATACGGGGGTCATTGTGCTTATTCTCCTGTGCGGCGGCGCGGGAAAGGCATGCCCGCACTATGTGCCGTCAGACTGCCATCCACAGGAATGATTGCGCCAGAAATATATGTCGCTTTCGGTGACATTAAAAAGGCAATCAGCTCCCCGACTTCCTCCGGGCGCGCCATGCGCTGTTGGGGCAGTTGGACCTGAGCGCTTTCTTTGAACTCCTCGCGCACGCCCGCCATCATATCCGTATCGACGGGACCGGGGCAGACACAGTTCACAGTGATGCCAAAGCGGGAATAGTCGACGGCCCAGCATCGCGTGAGTGCTGCTATGGCGCCCTTCGACGCCGTATACGCATCCGCGAGCGGCATTGCGACCAGTGCTGCGACGCTGCCCATCGTCACAATCGAGCCTTCGTTGCGCATTTTTGGGCGGAAGGCACGCACGGTGAGGAGCGTGCCAGTGAGGTTGATGTCGAGCGTCTTGCGCCAGGCATCGAGGTCGATCTGCTCCGGACGGCTGTCGCGAGGGCGCAAGTTGATCCCTGCTCCACACAGCAGGGCGTCAATCGGCCCGATCTCTTCCGCGAGGTCTTTCAGCCGCGCCTCATCGGTCACGTCGCAGATGTGGCTCTGGATCGCGTCCGAGGGGTTGGGCTTGAGATCAAGTGAATGGACAGTATAGCCCTGGGCTGCGAGGATGGCGGCTGTTGTGCCGCCTATCCCCTGCGCCCCGCCGGTGATCACCACAACGCGAGATGCACTCTCCACCATCGTTTAGCGCTCCACCAAGCGGAAGACAGGCAGAACGGTTTCCCCGTCTTCGACTGTTTCGAAATCAACGGAGACACGATCCCCGATTTTGGCGTCTTGTCGATTGTCTCCGACAACGTTGCTCATCAGTTGAACGCCTTCGTCGAGTTTGATGACCGCCATGACATACGGAAGTTTATCGCCAAAGCCGGACGGCGGACCGGCGACCTGCACGGTCATGGTGTAGATCTCGCCCGTGCCTGCGGAGGGCCGGAACTCGAGATTGTCGTTCAGGCAGTGCGGGCAATATTTGCGCGGATACATGATCGGCTTGTCGCAATCATTGCAGTATTGGATCACGAACTTCTTTTCTTTGGCCGCTTCCCAATAGGGGGCGGACCATTTGGTTGGGTGCGGAAGGGGACGGGATACGTTGGTCATGCTGCTTCCCTCGACAGAATGGTGACATGAGAGTCCATCCAGGTTCCCCCGGAGGCGGTTTCGACTGCGTTGACGAGATTTTCGACCTGACGGTCGCCGGCCTTGCCCATCATCTGGCGGAAACATTCGACCATCACGGCCACGCCGCCACCGACGGCTGTATGGCCCATCGACAGCATCCCGCCGTTCGTCGTCATCGGGAGCGATCCGCCCGGGCTGGTTTCTCCCGCTGCGACAAAGGCCCCTGCCCGCTCGCCACGGCACAGGTTTAGCCCGTCGAGAGAAATCAGCGGCCAGACCGGATAGGCGTCATAGATGGAGGCGAGTTGGATGTCGTTTGGCCCGATACCGGCCTCTGCGTAGGCCTGTGCACCTGCCTCTTTGAAGCCGAGCTTCGCGAGATCGGTGTCCTGGCTGAGGGTGTAATGGGTGACGAGCGAGCCGTGCCCGCGCACATAAACCGGCATATCGGTGATTGCCTTGGCGTCATCGGCGGCGGCCACGACAAAGGCGCTCGCCCCATCGGCCAGCATATTACAGTGGCGCGACCGGAGCGGGGTCGCGATCATCTTGGAGTTCAGCACATCCTCAATGGTCAGCGGATCACGATACATCGCGTTCGGGTTCAGAGCCGCCCATTTGCGCAGGCTGACACAGACCGCCGCCATTTCTTCTTCGGTGGTGCCGGTCTCATGCATGTAACGCGCGGCGGCGAGAGCGCCCACGGCGTTCATGTTGTGACCATAGGGGGCCTCCCACTCTTCGGAGACGCCGGTTGTGGCAAAGAGGTCGATCCCGCGCTGTTTCGGCAGAGACCCGACCGCATCGGAATGCACCACGAGGATACGTTTGGCCTGACCGGAGGCGATCAGCGCGTCGGCAACGGTCAACACGGACGAAGACGTCGCGCCGCCCGCCATGATCTGACAGTTCATTTTCACGCTGCGCAGCATGCCCAGTTCTTCGCAAAGGCGCGAGAACACGAGGTCCACCTGCCAATGGGAATTCGCCAGCGCGCCGACGGGCAGGATCATGTCGATATCGCGCGGGCTGAGGCCCGCATCAAGGATAGCATCGCGACAGACGGTCATCGCGGCGTCGAGTTCGGATCGTTCCGGGTATTTGCCAGACGGCACTTCCCCGATCCCGACCACAGCTGAGGTCACTTTCTTCATTTGAGTCTCCTTATCTGGCAACCGTCAGTGGACGGCCGCATACATGATGGTTTTCTCGTCGGCGGCATCGGCGGAGAATTCCTCCACGATGCGGCCTTTGCGACAGACCAGAATGCGGTCTGAAATCGACAGGATTTCCGGCAGGTAGGACGAGATCACGACGACCGTCGTGCCGGCTTCGCTGAGTTTGCGGATGAGGTCGTGAATCTCGGCAATCGCGCCCACATCGACCCCGCGCGTGGGTTCGTCGAGGAAGACGACCCGTGGCTGTTGCACCAGCGACTTCGCGATTACGACCTTCTGCTGATTGCCGCCCGAAAGCTCGATCACGCGCGCATCGGGGGTGATCGAGGCGACATCGAGGTCCTCGATCCACTTTTTCGCAACCGGTAGGAAATCCGATTTGCGGACGATTTGCCCGCGCCCGAAGCCAGCGGCGAGCCAGCCCATGCCGATGTTCTCGCTGATCGACATATCGTCGAAAAAGCCCTCGGCCTTGCGGTCTTCGGTCACATAGACGATCCCGTCGCGCATCGCCGTGCGCGGCACGCGGTAGCGCACCGGGCGATCATCCAACAGGATCTCCCCGCCATGAAAGGTGTTGCGCTTGAACACGCCGGAGATGATCTTGGCCATCTCCGTGCGGCCCGACCCGATCAGGCCGAAGATGCCCGTCACCTGCCCTTCGAACAGGCTAAAGGACGTGTTGCGGACGATGTTGCCCATCGACAGGTTCTGGATACTGACGGACCGCCGCCCCGCCGGTCTCGGGTTCCGCAAACCTTTCGTCGCCTCTATCCCGGACGCATCGCGCCCGACCATAGAGGTGATGATCCGTGCGCGGTCGAACTCAGCTGTCGGCCCCGTATCAACCATCTGACCATCGCGCAGAACGGTGATCCGGTCCGAAATCTCTAACGCTTCTTCGAGCGCGTGGCTGATGAACACGATGCTGACATTGTCTTTCTTGAGACGTCGGACCAGGCTAAAGAAATGGTGCTTTTCCTCCGGCGTGAGCGAGGCCGTCGGTTCATCAAAGATGATGACCCGCGCCTTTTTGCGAACCGCGCGCGCGATCTCGACCATCTGGCGTTGTGCCACGCCGAGGGTCGTCACCTGCGCCCACGGGTCCACGTTGAAGTTCAGACCCTGAAGGAATTGCTGCGCAGCGATGTAGAGCGGGCGCAGACGGTTGAACCCCTTTTCCTCCCCGAGAAACAGGTTCTGCGCGACCGTCATCGTCGGCACGAGCGAGTTCTCCTGATACACCATCGCAATCCCCGCCGACATTGCGTCGGTCGGGCCGGTGAAGGCACGCTCTTCCCCGTCGATAAAGATCTTGCCAGTGCTCGGCTTGACGACCCCTGCGAGCATCTTTGTCAGCGTGGATTTGCCTGCGCCGTTCTCGCCGAGCAGCGCATGAATTTCGCCCTGTGCGAGATCGAAATCGACGTTCGAAACCGCGTGGACGTTGCCATAAGATTTGCTGACCGCTTCCATATGGATCATGGTCACACCTCCTCTTTCGGATCGAGAGTCACCACACAGCCCGCACCCACCGACGCGACCGCAAGCGTGCCATCGTCCAGTGCCACGCAACTCACCGTCCCGTGGCGGCGTCCGTCCGCACGGCTGTGAAAGCTGCGCTGGGGCACGAAATCGGCGTTCAGTTCGACCACGAGGCCCCCTGAACGGCTCGGCGCCCAAGGCTTCATAATGCCGAGTTGTTTCAACGCGCCGCCCTGAAGCGGCTCCAGGAACGACTCCTGCGGGTAGAGCGACGGGGCGATCCAGTGCTCTGGCGCCGCGGTGTCGGTCATCTGGGCGACGAATTCGCGTTCACTCAAAACAAACTCGATAAGCTGGTTGCGCGGGGCCTTGAGGCAGAGCGCATAGCCCGCACCCAGTTTCGCCAATCCTGCCGGATAGCCGGGCAAGTGGGCGATCAAGACCTTCTTTGCGCTGGCTCCATCGACACGCGACACGCGACACGCGGAGCTTTCGGAAAACAGGACCGATCCGTCCGCTTCCACCAGCGGGGCCTCAGGCCAGGACAACCCCTCGGCCAGCTTGCGCGCCGCGCCGTTGAGCGGCAAATGCCAGAGGCTTCCGGTTTTGCCGTGTTCCAGCAGATCCTTCTGCCACGCATCCGCGCCATTGCGCGTCGAGCCAACGGTGACAAAAACCCCGCCGTCCGCGTCAAAGGCCATGCCCGTGACACAGTGCCGAAGATCTTCGGGAATTGTCGGCACGCCGTCGGGGAGTGAGAGCGTGCCGTCGAGACACGCCAGAGCGATCTCCTGTTTCGTGTTCACCGCAAGGGCCGAAACCGGCGCGGCGCTTTGGGAGACCTGCTCGGGCCGCCCTTCGGTCATGCGCATCACTGCGTTCCCGCTGGAGAACCATAGCACGTCATTGACCGTTTGCAGGAGGCCGGGCGCAACGAGGTCGGCCAATACAGGTGCCTCTTCGATCCGGTTGTTCGGGCGGAAGGCCCCGTCCATCGGGGGAACCGTGATCGCGTAATGCCCACGACCAAAGAAACGGTCCCGCATGTTCAGCAGTCCTTGGATCATGTCGCATCTCCTCTGTAAGACGCGGCAGCCGTCCAGTTCGGGTCCGCACCCGGAACGCGATAGCGGCCAATTCGGTTGTTGGAGACGCCACCAAGATAGAGCCAGCCACGGTGCTCGCGCATCGAGGTGATCATCGGGTGGTTGTGGCCACGGCGGTCCCAGAGGCAATCCGTGACTTTGCCGGTCTCGTCGATCTTGATGACGCAGCCGTAGTTCATGTTCGGAAAGAGCCACGCATCGGGGGCAACCCGTTCCACCATGCGCTTGCGTAGGCCCGGATTGCTCAACATCAGGTCGAACACAGGCGTCCGCATTCCCACGAGCGCGATCCAGTATCCGCCATCCGAGGCGCGGTTGATGTTGTCGGGATAGCCCGGTAGGTCCGGCACAACCATTTCGATCTGGCCGGATTTTGCCCCCGCGAACCAGTAGCGCTTGATCGAACAGCCCCATGTCTCGGCAAAGAGGAAGGACTCTCCGTCGCGGCACATACAGATGCCATTCGGGAAACGCAGGTTGGAGATCACGGTGCGCGTGCGACCGGACGACGGATCGTGACAGATGATCCGGCCATTCCCGCGTGCTTCTAGGGCATCGACCATCCAGTCGGACATATCAAAGCGGATCGTCGCCTCGCTAAAGAAGATACGCCCGTCGGGAGCCACATCGAGATCATCGGCGAGGCGCATACGGCTATCGTCGATCACGGACATCAGGCTGCGGTTGGTCTGGTCAGTGAGGCGCGTGCTCTCGCCGTCGGGATTGATGCTATAGACCCCCATCCCCGCAACACAGGCCAACAGATTGCCCTTGCGATCAAAAGTCAGGCCGAGGGGATGCCCGCCGATATGGGCAAAGACCTCTTTTCGGATGAAATCCGGTGCGAAGAAGCGGATGATGTCGCCATGACGGGTGCCCGCGTAGAGATTGCCGTCTTCGTCGAGCACAGGGTCTTCCGGCCCGTCGATCTCCCCGAGACCGATCAGTTCCACATCGCTCAGTTTGTCATTGAGCGCATAGGGCGAGCCGCTGTCTTCGGCGGTCGGCGGACAGTCGGGGAGTTTGAGCCATGTGGGGGAGACATAGACGCTTGAGAGGATCTTGCTGCGGTTCTTCACCCATTTCACGTCGATGACGACCGCCATCAACAGCACAGCCCCGAGCGCGAGAGAGTTGCCACCGGCGGGCAGCCCGAGCCGCACGACACTATTGGTGATCAACAGGACGATCATCGTACCGAGCACCCCCTTGGTGACAGAGCCACGCCCGCCGCCGAGAGAGTTTCCGCCCACGACCGCTGCGGTCACCGCGACAATTTCCATGCTCACGCCGGTATCCGATCCGGCGGCATTGAGACGCGCCGCGTAGAGCACACCGGCCGCAGCCGACAGCATGCCCGAGAGAATATAGGTCACAGCAACCGTGCGACGGACCGGAAGACCGCTGTTAAAGGCAGAGCGACGCGACCCGCCGACCGCGAGAATGCGCCAGCCGAGTCGCAGACGTGTGAGCGTGATGTGACCGATCACGGTGCAGACGGCCGCAAAGATCAGAGCGGGCGGGAGGCCGAACACCCGATCAAAGCTCAGGAAATCCCAGAAGTTGCTCTGTGTCACAGGGGTCGAGATTTTCACCGCAAAGCTGAGAAGCAGAAGATCGACGATGGATTTCGTGATGATCATCGTCACGAGCGTGGTGAGAAACGCGCGCAGCTTCAGAAAGCCGATCAACACCCCGTTGACCGCGCCCACGAGCCCCCCCGCAGCAATCGCCGCGAGCATGGCAACTCCAATCGGCAGTCCGAGCATGTTGAACAGCGCAAGCGTGATAAAGTTGGAAAGCGCGAACACCGAGCCGACGCTCAGGTCGATACCACCGGCCAGCAGCACAAAGACCATGCCAAGCGTCACGAGCAGCATTTCGGCAAATTGCGGCGTCATCCCGAGCAGGCTCTGCATCGAGACAAGGCCCGGATCCCAAGCTCCGAGAGAGAGCAGGACAACCGTGAGGATGGTGACCGGAATGGCATTGTCGATCCAGGGCTTGGAGAGGATTTCTCCGAGGACATGGTCCGGGACAAAGCGATATCTTAGTCGGGACAGCGAGGAGCGCAGCGACATGGTGAAACCTTAATTCTGAGGGTGGGAGCCGCGGGGGACAACACGCGGCTCCATGTAAGCTTGGCGTGACTTACGGACCGGTGTTCCGAAGCGCGTCCAAGGACCAGCAGGAAGAGGCGGTCATCGTCTCTCCCAAGATCGTGCGGAGCGGTGTGTAGAGCGCGACAGGATGTTCACCGGGTTTCTCCGGCGGGTTCTGCAGGAGGCTGCGCACCGACATCATCAGATCACGCGCCTGCGATGCGGCGTCGTAGCTGATGTAGGCAGAGAAGTTCCCGTTCTCGACGTTGGTGCAGGCGGAATCCACGTTGCCGCCGCCGGAGGAGATGAGCTTGACCTCACCCTGACGACCAGCTTCGCGGATGGCGGCGGCGATGCCGACGTCCATGTTGTCCCACATCCCGATAAAGCCACAGAGATCAGGGTTCGCCTGAAGCACGGTGGAGGCAATCGCCTTCGCCTTGCTCGCATCCCAATCCGCCGCCTGGTTCGACACGATCTCGACGTCGCCACCGGCCTCGGCCACGGTCGCTTCAATCGCCTGAATACCGTATTGCGAGGTCGGGTTGGTCAGCACACCCTGCATGACCGCGAGTTTGCCGCTCCCGCCTTGGCTTTTGCCGCACATCTCGATGGCGGTTTTCGTTTGCTGAACGGCGATGTCATACCAGTCTGGCCCGACGAAAACGTCGGCATTCGTGCTCGCCTTCAGGCTCACAACGACGACCGGAATACCGGCGCGCTCGGCCTGTTGGATGAGGCGCGAATAGACCTGAATCTCTGGCGGGTGTACCACGATCACGTCCGGACGTTCCTGGATCAGCTGAGAAAAGGCCTGTGCGCCCGCGTCCGCACTCCAGTTCGGATCGCGAATGGTGAGTTCATACCCGTAGGTCTCGGAATCTTTCTGAAGCCCCGTGACCCATGCCTCCGTAAGGTCGAACCCCATCGCGATTGGCAGGTAGGCAACGGTCTTGCCCTTCATCGCCGCGGCGGACTCGAATACGAGACCGTCATCCGGCTTTTCCGCGAAAGACGGGGCCGCGCAAAGGGCGCCCATCATCGCTCCGATCATCCACTTTTTCATTTCTTTCTCCTCCCTTGGCTTGGCAGTTTCTGCCGTCAGATATCGCCTTGCTGACTGGTCTGTTCATCGCGCGGGTTCATCAACGAGTCCGCAATGATAGCGACCATCAGAAAGACGCTTTTTATAATGTTTTGAACAGTGTAAGACGCGTTCAGGATCGTCATGCCATTGAGCAGAAGACCGATCAGAGCCGTCCCGATCAGCACGTTGCGCACCCCGCCCTTCCCTCCCGAAAGGCCGATGCCACCGATCACAGCGACGAGGATCACGTCGTAAACCATCGTGGACCGCGCCACCCGTGTCTCCACCGAACCGATGGCCGACGCGAGGATCATGCCAGCCGCAAACCCGATCACCGCGCAGAGCACATATTGCAGGACCATCACAGGGCGGTTCGGCATCCCCGTGATCCGCGCCGCGGCGGGGTTTTCCCCCATCGCATAGAGGAACCGCCCGCGAATGTGGTAGCGCAGGAACAGGTGAACGATCAGACAGACGACCGCGAACAGAACCACCGGGCTCGGGATGCCGAGCACAGAGCCGCTGCCGATCGAAATGAACCAATCGGGGGCGTCCGCCTTGAGATAGACCTGGTTGTTGTCGAGTAGCATCGCGCGGACAAAGCCATAAACCGCCGTGGACACCGCGAGCGTCGCAAAGATGGCCGGCACTTCGAGAAATGCGATCAGAAGACCGTTCAGAATGCCCACAGCGATGGCAAGCCCGAGCCCCGCGAGCATCCCCAGCGGAAGCGGGATCCCCGCGTTAAAGAGATGGAGCACCCACGCGGAGGTCATCGCCATGACAGTGACAATCGACAGGTCAATGCCCCGCCCAATGATCGACAGCGCCATACCGACCCCGAGAATGCCGAGGATCGACACGTTTTGCATCAACGACAACAGGTTGTCTGCCGTGCGGAAAACCGGGGCGATCACATAGAAAGTCGCGAACAGAAGGACTGCGATGACGGCAACAATGCCTTCTTGCGAAATACGGGAACGTGCATGCGCTGACATCAGTTCTGGTCCTTCCGGTTGTGTTCCTGTTCGGCGCGTTTTTCGAGAAGATCGCGACGGATTTTTCCGGTCGCATTCCGCTCGATCTGGTGTTCGCCGATGACATGAAATTCTTTGGGGATTTTGAAACGCGCGATCTTTTGAGCGAGCGCATCGCGGATATCGGCCTCGCATGGCGCGCCATCCGGTGAAGCCACGACAAAAGCAATCGGCACCTCTCCCCAGAGTGCGTCCCTGCGACGGACAACCACCGCATCCGCAATCCCCGTGAGATTGCGCAGGACCAACTCGATTTCGGCGGGATAGATATTCTCGCCGCCCGACTTGATGAGATATTTGCTCCGGTCCGCGAAATGCAGAGCACCGGCATCATCGCGGCGGAAATCATCCCCCATGTGATACCACCCGCCCCGAAACGCCGTAGTGGTCGCAGCCTCATCGCCCCAGTAGCCGGAAAAGAGCGTGGGGGAGCGCAGCCAGATCTCGCCAACCTGACCCTCGGCGACTTCTGCCCCGTCCTCATCCGTGAGACGGATTTCACAGCTGGAGTTCTGCAGTTTCGCCAAGGCCCCGAGTTCATCCTCCGGATTGATCCAGTTCCCGCTCGCCGGAGCGATTCCGGTTTCAGAGGAGCCGAACGAATTGAGGAACGGCGCGTGGAGAAGCTTGGAAATCCGGCGGATCTGGTCCTCGGGCACGAGGTTCGCCATACATCCGGCGGCGGCCACGCGCTGAAGCGGGGCGTTGCGCCGTTCAAGTGCCTCGGCAAGCCGTTCGATCATCCCCGGCATCAGAACCATCCAGCCAACCGGATGACGCGTCAGCGCATCAACAATGCCGTCGGGATCGAATTCGGGCAGGATCGACACGCTCGCCCCCTGCATGAGCGCCGACAGGGTCGGATCGGCCGCGGCCATGTGCGACAGGGGCGACCAAGCGATAAAGCCATCGGTGCGCCGCATCTCCCAATCCGCGCGCATTAAAAGCCCGCGCGCGATCATCGCACGGTGGCTGATGACAGGGGCTTTCGGACGACCGGTCGTACCGGAGGTAAAGAGGATTAGGAGCCCGTCTTCGCTCGATACCTGCACGTCGGGCGCGTTTTCGGTGCCCTTTTCGAGAAAACCTTTGAACTCGGTCTCAATTGAAATCATTTGCGGCGCGAAACTCATGCTCTCCGGCAGCAACCCGGCAAAGCGCTCGGAAACGAAGATCATTTTCGGTTCCGTGAGATCAAAGCAATGCGCCACCTCATTCGCGGACTGACGCCAGTTGAGACAGGCAGCGATGGCGCCGATGCGCGCACAGGCCAGAAGGATCGTCACATAGGGGATCGAGTTCTCAGAGAGAATTGCTACGCGATCGCCATGCCCGACACCGGATGCAATCATCGCCTGCGCCAACCGGTTCACCGTGGTATCGAGATCTCGGTAGGTAACTTCAGCTGCACCGTCATAGAGTGCGATTGCCGACGAGTTCGAGCGGGCCGCATCACGAAACATGCCGCCGACTGATCCGAACAATCCATGTAGATCGGTTACGTTCCCGCCCTGCATCGTCAGAGCTCCGGTCCGCAGAACGCATCTCGTGCGCCAGGTAAAGCGATGCCATTTGCTGAACAGACATCCAGCATCATTAAGGGTTTCATCCCGGCCCTCCTCCAAGGTTTCCTGAATGTTTCCTATTCAGAACCATCATGTCAACATTAATTATAAATGTGCTGCAAAATTAGGCTCCCCCAAGAGAAGCGCGACCAATCAGCCACTCTCTGAATTCATGATCTTCATGCGCGAGAGGATCAGTTCTTCCATACGCATAGGGGGACGGTCCGCGCGCACTGGACCAAACGACTTGAACAGCGCGACCTTTAACCCTGCAGTCTTGATCGCTGGCATCCAATCACCTTCATCTGCATGAGGTCGTTGGAACTCGCCTGATGTTTGACATGTTCCGAAGCTCACCCTTTGAACGCAGATCGTCTTGGATGATGGCCTGGCTTGCGAGGTGCCACTCTGAAGAGTATCAGTTCCGAGACCGCACTGTCACAAACGGGTTGTCTACAGATACACATTGGCGTCACTTGCGGATTGATCCTGCATTCAATGTCGTTCTTTCGTTTAAATTCTTGAGCTTAAGGGCTGTTTCTCAGCTACGAATTAACTACTTTTTTCTCTAGGCGCGATGGTCGCGGGTAGTTGGTCAGTCTCCACCCTCCCACACCTTGAGCTGCTGCCGGCTTCAGGGACACCGAGATAAGGTCTTTATGAAGCCGGGGAAACTACATGACGAGCAGGATATTCAGTCGCGAGTTCGCAGCGGTGAAGTTGAGAACGAAGCGTGGCGTCAGCATGGCGCAGGCGCCGATGTGTTCGATTACATTGAGCGGTTCTACACTCCAACGCGTCGCCACTCGACCATCGGTTCTTTAAGCCCTAGACCTTCGAGGACCGAGCTATGAAAGCTTAAGTCGCCGTCCTCGAAACCGGCAACAGCTCAGGTGTACGTTGTCTTGGCGCTTCCGTGAAGTATTTGCCCCATAGGACAACCGTCTGATGGTCACAGAACGGTAGGCCACTCTGATACTGGGACAAATACCTCGTCAGCTTAATGCAGCACAGGACCGCCCGCCCTAGCGCTGGATCGTGACCAGATGATCGGTGGTGAATTCCTCCACGATCCAATGGCCATTGAACCGCCCGAGACCCGAATTCTTCTCGCCCCCGAACATCAGATGCGGGTAATCGTGGATGGTGATGTCGTTGATATGCGTCATCCCCGCCTCGATCCCCTGTGCCACGCGCATCGCACGCCCCTCGTCCTCCGAGATGATCGCGCTCGACAGCCCGTATTCGGTGTCATTGGCAAAACGCAGCGCTTCTGCCGCGTCTTTGGCACGGATCACCGGCGCGACGGGGCCGAAGATTTCCGATTGCGCCAGACGCGAGCCATTCGTCACCCCGACGAAAACATGTGGCGGCACGATATGACCGTCGACCTCACCCGAAACCCGCAATTCGAAACCCTGTTGCACACCCGAGGAAATCAACCCCGTGACCGACTGCACCTGAGAAGCATTGCAAAGCGGACCAACCATGGTGTCGGGCGCGTTCGGGTCCCCCACTTTGATCGTCTCCACCGCCGCGCAATAGGCCTCAAGAAACGCATCGTAAATTCCGTCCTCCACGATGATCCGGTTCGTGCTCATGCAGATCTGGCCACAATGCAGGAAGCGCCCGACCAGCGCGGCCTCCACCGCCTTGCCCATATTCGCATCGTCGAGAATGATCAGGGGTGCATTGCCGCCCAGCTCCAGCCCGAGCTTTTTCAGTGTCGCCGATCCCGCCGCCGTGCGCGCAATCCGCTGGCCCACTTCGGTCGAGCCGGTAAAGCTGATGATACGCGGCACCGGATGGGCGCAGAAGGCATCCCCGATTTCGGAACCCGCACCGATCACCACATTGAGCACCCCCGCGGGCAGCCCCGCCTCCTCGTAGATTTTCGCCAAAAGCAAGCCACCCGTCACAGGCGTATCGCTTGCAGGCTTGAGCACCACCGCATTGCCCAAAGCAATGGCGGGCGCCACCGAACGGTTGGACAGATGCAACGGAAAGTTCCATGGGCTGATCACGCCGATGACGCCTACGGGCTTGCGGTAGACGCGGGCCTCCTTGCCCGCACGGTCCACAGGCACGATGGCCCCATGCGCCATGTAAGGCAGGCTCACCGCCTCGGCCATACCCGCGACAATCGCCTCGTATTCGGCGGTGGCTTTCATGCGGGTCGAGCCGGACTCGCGGATGATCCACGAGACGATCTCTTCCTTGCGCCCTGCAAGGTTGGCCAGCGCGCGGTGAAAGATCGCGGCGCGTTCTTTTGGCATGGTCAGCGCCCAGTCACGCTGCGCCCGCCGCGCCGCCTCATAGGCGCGGTCCAGATCGCCCTGATCGGCCATGGCAATCTCGGTCAGAAGGGTGCCGTCATAAGGGTTGGTGTCCTTGAGCACCCGACCGGCGCTCCCCGCCTGCCATGTGCCGTTGATGAACTGTCCGTCAAACCCCTCGTAGGGGGGAAGTACGTTATGCGTAGTCATGTCTTTTCTCCATGTGAACCGGCCCGCCCCCCGTGAAAAGCAGGCCGGATGAAAACTCTTCGTTCAAAGCCCTACGACTGCGGGCAACCAGACCGACAGGACCGGCAGAAGGATGATAATTCCCAACACCACCAGGAAGGCGGCAAGGAACGGCAGTGCACCGCGGAAAACCTCCATCATCTTCAGTCCAGTGGCATCCATCGCCAGATAAAGACCAGGCCCGACAGGCGGAGAAACCAGCCCCGTCAAAGTGGCCACGGCAAGCACCACACCGAAGTGAACGGGATCTACCCCGAACTGGCTGGCAAGCGGCAAAAGCACCGGTACGATAACGATCAATACCCCGATCCCGTCAAGGAACATCCCCAAGACAAAAACCACGAAGCAAACCAGCAGCATAAATGAGATCGGCCCCACCGCCACAGAGGCAATCGCTTGCGCCAACTTGTCGGGGACTTCCTCATACGCCAAAGCCCATCCCAGAAGGGTCGCGAAGCCGATCAGCATGATGATCGAGGCCGAGGACAGCACCACATTGCGCATCACCGGGACATAGTCGCGCCACCCGATCTCGCCGTAGACGAACACCGCCAGAACCAGAGCAACGACGGCGGCAAGCGCGCCCGCCTCGGTCGGGGTCATCGCCCCCGAGACCACGCCGGAGATAATGGTGACAGGGATCAATCCCGGAAGCGCATCCATAATCACTTCCCGCCAAGCATTCGATGGCAGGCGCTCGTGATCCACCTCGGGCAGATGGGATTTCGACATCCAGACTGTGACGAAAAACGCCGACATCAACAACACACCGGGAATGAGACCGGCCACGAAAAGCGCCGCAACGGACTGATAGGCCAGAACGCCGTAAATGATCATCAGCATAGAGGGCGGAATGATCGGCCCCAACAGGCCCGTGGCGACCGTAAGCCCCGTGGCGAAGGGTTTCTTGTAACCCTGTCGTTCCATTTCGGGCACGATAGAGCGCGACATGATCGCGATCTGCGCCGTGGCCGAGCCAAGGATGGCGGCCGCAAAAGCGTTGGTCAGCACGTTGACGAAAGCCAGCCCACCCCGCATCCGCCCGACCACGCGCATGGAGGTGCGGATCAGACGCTCGGTGATCCCGCCACGGTTCATGATCTCGCCCACCAGCATGTAGAGCGGAATGGCGAGAAACCCGTTGGACTCGATCCCCTTCACCGATTGCACCAGAAAGCTGTCGAACAGAACAGAAGCGTCATTCGACCAGACAAAAACGATCGCCGCCAACAAGAGCAGAAAGACGATCGGCAGGCCGAAGCTGAGGAAAATGAAAAAGGTTGCAAGGGTCAGCATCACACAGCCTCCCCGTCAGTGGCGCGGCACGCCGAAAAGGTGGTGCAGAGTTGCACGCACTGATGGAGCACCAGAAAACACAGCTCGGCGGTGACGATTGCGTAAAGCGCGGCCCGTGGCACCCCCAGCGTGGCCGAGCGTTCGATCCAGACCCAAGGCACCGTCAGATAGCGAATGGAAAACCACGCCAGCAACACGCCCAACACAAGCACCACCACACGCATCGCCCAAGCGATCCGTGCATGGGTGACGGGCGCGACCTTGCCGCCGAATATATCAATAGTGACCAACCGCCCGTCGGCCACCATCAGGCTGAACCCCGCGAACGTGGCAACAATCATCAGGATCAACGCCAGTTCCTCGGCGAAAAACAGCGGCGACTGCAACACATATCTGAACAACACTTGAGCGATAAGAATAGCCGCCACGCCCGTCATCGCCACCACGGCAAGGACCAACTCGAGCCGCACCAATACCTTATCCACGGACACCAAAAATCTCATGGCGATCTCCTTCAATAGGGAACTCCGAGCGATGGACACGCTCGGAGTTTCTGATGTCAGTGCTGGTTGGCCTCGAAAAAGGCGCGGATCAGCGGGTCACGGTCCAGAAACGCGTCGCGTACCGTCTCGCCCACTTTCGCGAGCTCGGGATCAACGAGCGTGGTGATCACCGCGCCATTTTCACCGAGCTTTTCAAGCAGGGCAGCCTCACCCGAAGTCTGGGTTTCGATTGCCCAATCCTGCGTCTCGGAGGCAATCTCGGAAATCCGCGCCTGCTCTTCGGGCTTCAGGCCGTTCCACCAGCGCTGCGAGACCAGAATGGCGGCGGGAAAGGCCATGTGGTTGCTCAAGATCAGATTGGGCGCCTGATTTTGCATCTGCATCGCCATCACGATGTCGATATCCACATCCACCGCGTCGATCACCCCCGTGACCAGAGAGGGCATGATTTCAGGCAGCGGCAAAGCCGTCGGCGCGGCACCGAGACCGCGCCACCACGCGTTGAAAATGTCGTTGGGGAAGGCACGGACCTTCAGACCCGCCATGTCCGCGACCGAAGCAATCGGCTTTTTCGACAGAAGATGACGCTGGCCGGGGAAGACATAGCCGATCCCCTTGATCCCTTGTTTCTCCAGACGCGCGAGCATCTCCTGTGCGGGGGCGCTGCGCGCTGCTTGCCCCGCCTCGCTCAGAGTTTCAAACTGATAAGGCAGAAACCACGCCAGAAAGGAGGGATCGCGGTTGGCCAGATCGCCCACGGGCACGATCGCCAGCTCAATCGCACCGCTTTGCAGAAGCGACAGCACGGTCGGCACATCACCAAGTTTGTTGGCGGGGAAGACCCCGATTGTATCGCCCGAACCGTCGGCAGCAAAAGCCTCGGCCATGTGGTGGGCGGATTTGGTCATGATGTGGGGTTCTGGCGTGGGCGTCGACATCTTGAGTTCACGCGCCTCGACGCTCCCCGCCGTAGCGACCCCAAGCGAGACGGCCAGCGCCGCAAGCCATGTTGGTGTGCGTTTCATTTGGTTTCCTCCCTTTGAAACTATTGCGACCGCCCCACCCGTTACTCCCTCTCGCGTGGTGGCGGTCTTTGGTCTTTCCGGCCGGTCTAGCCGGTAATCTTCTGTGCGGTCAGCCTTTCAATCATCGGCACAAGCCCCGTGAGGCTTGCCGCGGGTTCAAGCGCGGCGATATAGCGGTCACGCCGCAAAAGCATCGCCTGCCCCAAACAGTCGCGGAACGGCGCCTGCGAGAAAAAGCGGCTCTGATCGCGGAATGTCGGAAAGCCTGTTTCCACCGGATTGATGTATTCAGGCGTCAAGCCGACGACCTGTGCCCCCGCCTCTTGCAAGGCCTGCAAAGCCTCATCGCTTACGACCCTGTCAGGGGCCTCGTCGAACACCAGAACCACGGGGCAGTCGGGTAGAAAACTGTCCAGAAGCCCTTCGTCGCGCGCAGGCGAAATCACCACAGGCTGAGGGATCATCCGACCGATCACTTCCGCGCCGCAACGCGTTTGCACCGGACGGATCAACCCTTCCGAGAATTTCGGTTTGGGTTTGTATTTCATCTGCGCGACATAATCTCGCGCAGGGCCATAAAGCCCCAAGAGGCGGAACCCCGTGCGGATCGTCATCCCTCGCAGGGCAGACTCCGGCATCATGACCTTGCCCATTTTCAATGCCAGATCGATCATCGACCACGCATGCGGTTTGCGCTCGATCTGGTAACTGTCGAGCAGATCATCTGGGTTTTCCATATGAAGCGCCTCGGCCAGTTTCCACGCAAGGTTATGCGCATCGCGCAACCCGCTGTTCATCCCCTGCCCCGCGAAAGGCGGCGTCAGATGCGCCGCATCGCCAGCAAGGAAAACCCGCCCATGCCGCCACTTCTGTGCAATCCGTGCGTGGAAAGTATAGACCTTCTGGCGACGGATCGGCTCGTCGCGGTCGGGGCCCGTGTCCGCCAGAAGTTTGCGGGCAAAGGACTCTTCTTCGGCCTCTTCCGCCGTCTCGCCCTTGTTGAGCTTGAACTCGTAGCGCCTGATCCCACCCGGTCCGGGCAGAGTGATGGCCGAGCGTTTCGGGTCGCAGAACACCTCGGTATGAAAACAGCGGTTTTTCGTCGTCACCAGATCGACGATGAGCCAAGGCTCCTCGAAGGTCGAGCCCTCCATTGGGAAACCCAACGCCTTACGGGTTTGCGAACGCCCGCCATCGGCCGCCACCATGTAGCGCGCCGTCACGTCGCGTTCCTGACCGGCCTCCTCCACCTTCGCCACCACGCGATCCTCGGATTGCACAAAAGACAGAAGCGTGACGCCGAATTTCGCCTTGACGGACGCGTGGCGCAAAAGGGCCTCGCGCAGGGTGGCCTCGAATTCAGGCTGCTCGAAAGCATTACGCTTGTCGAAGCCGTATTCCTTAACGAAGGGTTTCACCTCGGCGAATTGCGCCCCGTCCGGCCCCATGTAGAGCGACCCGTAGCCCTTGGCGGTGATGGCTGCGACGTCGGGGGCAAGCCCCGCCGCCTGCAACGCCCGCATGGACTCGTCATCGATGGAAACCGCACGCGGCTCCTGCACCGTCGAGGTGTTGCGCTCCAGAAGGAGGGTTTTCACCCCCATGGAGCCCAACAGGTTCGACAGCAAAAGCCCCGTAGGCCCCGCGCCGACGACGAGGATATCTGCATCATACTCGGATTGGGTCATGATCAGATGGCGCTTTCAGCCGCAATCGGATTGACCAACGTCCCCAGCATGCCGATTTCCACTTCGACCACATCGCCCGCCTTCATATAAAGCGGCGGATCGCGACGATCTCCCACCCCGCCCGGCGTTCCGGTCAGGATCACATCCCCTGCGGACAGCGGTGTGTAAGAGGAAATATAGGCGATCAAGCGCTCGACCGGGAAAATCAGATCGGCAAGCGACGCATCCTGCATCACCTCTCCGTTCAGACGCGTCTGGATCGGCAGTTTGGTGTAATCGCCCACCTCGTCAGCCGTCACCATATAGGGGCCGAAACCACCCGTGGCAGGAAAGGTCTTTCCAGGGCCGAACTGATGCGTATGGCGCTGCCAGTCCCGCACTGTGCCGTCGTTATAGCAGGCATAGCCCGCGACATGCGAAAGCGCGGTTTCCTCGGGAATATAGCGCCCTCCGCGACCAATAATCACCGCCATTTCCCCCTCGTAATCGAGACGGTCGGAAACATGCGGGATCAACATTGGCTGCCCGTGAGCAATCTGGCTGTCCGCATAGCGCGTGAACATGGTGGGATGCTGATTGTCAGGGCGCTTGGTCTCGGCGCGGTGGGTTTCATAGTTGAGCCCCACACACAGGATTTTCTCCGCATCCGGAATGACCGGCAAAAGCGCCACATCCGACAGAGCAAAATCGGGCGCACGGCCCTGCACATAATCGGCGCTGGCACTCAAAAGGTCGGCAGCGATCAGACTTTTCAGCCCAGAAGACGCCGCGCCGAGTTTGCCGGTGAGATCAATGATCCCACCGTCGACCAAAACACCCACACCACAGGAGCCCAGACGGGTAAAGCTTACGAATTTCATGATTTTCTCCCGATCACGAACGCAGAATTGCGCGGCCCCATTTGTTCAATGTCCGCGGATCTTGCGGCCAATCGATCACCTCGCGGTCGTAGATATTCTCCAGCTCGCCCGAAATCTCGATCCAGTTCCCATCCGGGTCGGTGTAGAACACGAACAGGTTGTTGCCCGGACCATGACGACCAGGCCCCCAGGTCAGCAGCACATCATTGGCGGCGAAGCGGTCGCAGAATTTCTTGATGTTCTCGAAAGTGCCCGCTTCGTAGGAATGGTGATCCACCCCCGTGCGATCCGATTTGAAACAGGCAATCGTGTGGTGCTCGTGGTTGGTCGTCGTAAAGACCGTGGCCAGATCACCGTTCTCATGCAACACGCGATCCGACAGGAAAAAGCCGAGCTTGTCGACATAGAATTCCTTGAAACCATCCACGTTCTGCGAGGCAAAGGTCAGGTGCTGGGTCGGTGCATGGATGCCGTCCCGCTCGGGCAGATAGGCCGTGGTTCGCGTTTTCGCGACCCCCATACAGATCAGGTGGCCGTCATTGTCGCGCACGGCAAACGCGCCGTCTTCGAAATAGGGCGAAACGTTTTCAAGGATCTCGACGCCATTGGATTCCGCGGTGGCGCGTTGCGCGGCAAGGATTTCCGCGTTGCGATAGGCCAGCCCCGCATAGGCCAGCTTTTTGTCTTCGCCCTTCACAGCCACGAAACGGCGCAGCGGCCCCGTGCAACGGTATTCGGTGTCGGAAATTTTCTCGACATCCATGTCCATATTGGCAGCGTAGAAGTTGGCCAGACCTTCCGGATCGGCGCTCTCAAAAGCGACGTGGTGCAAATAGGCACCCGCCTGAACAGCATTGTGCGACATAATGTCCTCCCGTTTGTGCTACCTTTTTATTTTCTGTTTGTAGTATTTTTTTCAAGTACTTTTTTTATTTTTATCATTTTTCGATAATTTAATAAATACGCAAACATCTTCCCAAAGTCGGGAAAGGCAACGCAATCGCCAAGAAAACAAGGCCTCTGCTCGCAGAAGGTCGCGCCGCACGACAGACCCAAAAATCAAAAAAATACCGTTTTGCGGGAATCTCGGGTTACTTGCCCGCCAGTATTCGCGGTACATAGAAACCGCGGACCTCGCGCCAACAAGAAAATCAGGGAGACCAAATCACCGATGATGGGAATCACACGCTACACCCGAATTCTCGCACTCTTCGATCAGGCAAAACCCGCCTGGACTGTTGCCGAGATTTCCGAAGCCCTCGACACATCGGCCAGCACACTTTACCGACTGATCCGTGAATTGGTCGCCGAAGAGCTTCTGGAAAGCACCGTTGAAAGCCGCTATCGGCTCGGGCCTCTGTTCGTCGACTATTACCGCCGGGTCCGGCTGACCGATCCTCTGGTGCTTTCGGGCGAGAAATTCCTGCGCCCGCTTTTGCAACAAATTCCCTGCCCCGCCACCACGATCCTTGCGCGCCTCTACGGCAAAACTGTGATGTGCGTCGCCGAGGAACGCGCCTCTGACGCCTATTTCACCACCAGTTACGAACTCGGGCGACCGATGCCACTGTTGCGCGGCGCCACTTCGAAAGCTGTGCTTTCCACCATGCCGAAGCGCCAGATCATGTCGATGGTCGCCAAGGATGACAGCGGGACTGAGATCGACCCAAAAGCGCTCTATGCCGAGCTCGTCCAAATCCGCAAGGTCGGGATCTGCGAAACCCGTGGCCATGTCGACAAGGGATTGATTGGTATTGCCGCACCCGTTCGCAGCAGCGAATTAGGGATCAATGCCTCCCTTTCAGCCATCATAGAACAACACGAAACCTACGAAAAATATCGCGCCGATATTTATGCCGCGCTGACCGCCACTGCCCGGCTCATCGAAGGCTTCATGGATGACATGTCCAAATCCGTTCTTCTCGCACCAGGAGCAGAAACGTCTATCACCACGGATTGAACACGGTCTCACGCCCCTCGAATATTATTAATTTTATCGAATTTTGATAATTTTTTAATTTTAATTGACCCATAAGCGGATTTTTACCAAAATCCTCACTGCGACTCTATCACGCACAAACCAGACATGGGTCGCTTCGGGAGGATATTATGACAATCAAGATCACGCGGCGCGCTGCGCTGCTCGGTGGCGTGTCCGCCATCGCTGGCCTTGCGACCAGCACACTGACCACACGCGCCGCTTTCGCAGCCGGCCGGACTTTGAAAATCGGCGTCGTCTCGCCGCAAACCGGCGCGATGGCGGCCTTTGCCGAACCCACCGAATATGTGATCTCGCGCATCATGGCGGCGACCGGCGGCGTCATTGAAAACGGTGGTGTCACCTACCCGCTCGAAATCATCGAACGCGACACCCAGTCGAACCCCAACCGCGCCGCCGAAGTGACACAGGATCTTATCCTCTCCGAGGGCGTCGACGTGATCCTGTGCTACGCGGGCCCGGAAAACGCCAACCCAGCTTCGGACCAATGCGAATTGAACGGCGTTCCCTGCCTCGCCTCCGACCTGCCGATCCAGCCCTGGTTCTTCGGTCGCAACGGCGACCCGGAAACGGGCTTCGACTATACCTATTGCGCCTTCTTCAGCGCCGACACCTATGCCAAATCCATGATCGCCTTCATGGACAAGATCGCGCCCCAAGGCACGGTTGGCGGGCTCTGGCCCAATGACGCAGACGGTGTCGTCATGTCCGAGATTTTCACCAAGAGCTTCGGTGACGTCGGCTATACCATCGTCGATCCGGGCCGGTTCGATCTGCCCACCTCAAGCTATTCCACCCAGATCGCAAAATTCCGCGACAGCGGCGTGAATATCATCCAAGGCATCATGCCGCCGCCCGATTTCACCCTGTTCTGGACGCAATGCGCCCAGCAAGGCTTCCAGCCGACCGCCGTGATCGCGGGCAAATCGGCGGAATACCCGACTTCGGTTGCTCCCTTGGGCGAAAAGGCCGTGGGCGTTTCGGTGCCGATCTGGTGGACCCCCGACTTCCCCTATGTCTCGTCTCTCGACGGCTCCACCGCCATGGAGATCGCACGGGGCTACGAGGCGGAAACGGGGCGGCAATGGATGGCGGGCGTCGGTTCGCGTCACGCCATGCTCGAAGTGCTGGTCGACACCCTGCGTCGCGCCACCGATCTCGACGATCCAGACAGCGTCCGCGATGCGCTCGCCGCGACCAAGCTGGAAACCATCTGCGGTCTGATCGACTTCACGACCGGCCCGGTCCCGAACAGTGCCGAGCTCGGTCTGGTCGCGGTGCAATGGATCAAAGCCCCCGACGATTACCAGTTTCCCTACGACATGACCGTGGTTGAAAATACCTACCACCCAAGCGTTCCGGTCGCTCGGGAGCCTTTCCCGATCCCCTATAGCTGAACGTCAAGGACTGGTTTCCATGCTCGCAGTTACAAACCTTAAGAAGCACTTCGGTGCCATCAAAGTGATTGACGGTGTCGATTTCTCGGTGGCCCGCGGTGAGGTTCTTGGCATTCTCGGCCCCAACGGGGCCGGGAAAAGCACCCTGTTCAATCTGATTTCGGGAAACCTGAAGCCGACCGCAGGCTCCATCCACCTGAACGGCAAGGATATTTCGAAAACCTCCCCGTGGAACCGCGTCCGCGGAGGCATCGGCCGCACGTTTCAGGTGCCGCACCCTTTCGGACACCTCTCGGTGTTCGAAAATGTGCTGGTCGGAGCCACGCAAGCGGGGGGCATGAGCATTCACGCGGCAAGGCCACGGGTCAATGAGATCCTGGAGCTGTGCCACCTTTCCGACAGGGCGCGGATGCTGGCGGGTGACCTGCCGCTTCTGGACCTCAAACGTCTGGAACTGGCCAAGGCGCTCGCGGGCAAACCCGAGCTGCTGCTGCTCGATGAAATCGCCGGAGGGCTGACCGATGGCGAATGTCACGAGTTGCTCGACATTCTGGAGACCATCAAGGCGCAAGGCGTCACCATCGTCTGGATCGAACATATCGTCCACGCGCTGATCCGCGTGGCGACCCGTCTGGTGGTGCTGGCCGATGGCGGCTTGATCGCCAACGGCACCCCCGAAGAGGTCATGGCCGACCCGGAGGTGCGCAGCCTGTATTTGGGGGTTGAAGAAGAGGCATGACCACATTGCTCGAAATCCGTGACCTCAACGTCTTTTACGGCCATTTCCATTCCGTCCACGGCATCGACATGACCTGTCAGGAGGGTGAAATCCTCTCGCTGATCGGCGCCAACGGGGCGGGCAAAAGCTCCACGCTCCGCGCCATCATCGGACAGGTTCCCCGTGCCACCGGCACCATGCGCTTTGACGGGCAGGACATCTCTGACATCCCCACCCCGGACCGCATCGCCTCGGGCGTGGCACTGGTCCCCGAAGGCCGCCGCCTCTTCCCCAATCTGACGATCGAGGAAAACCTCAAGATCGGCGCCTATACGGGACGCAAAGGCCCCATCGGCCTCATGGAAGTCTACGACATCTTCCCCGCCCTGAAGGAACGGCGCAAGCAACTCGCCCGCCAGCTTTCGGGCGGACAACAACAGATGGTCGCCATCGGGCGCGCCCTGATGATGAACCCGCGTCTGGTGCTGTTCGACGAGATCAGTCTCGGCCTCTCGCCCAAGATCATCGGCGACATCTACGCGGTGCTGCCGCGCATCCGCGACCACGGGCTGTCGATGGTGCTGGTCGAACAGGACATCAGCCGCTCCCTGTCCATGGCCGACCATTTCATCTGCATGCTCGAAGGCCGCGTGTCGCTCGCGGGACGCCCGCAGGATTTCAGCCGCGCCCAGATCGCAGCAAGCTATTTCGGAGAATAACATGTCGGGACTCCTAGACCAGATCATCCAGGCCTGTCTGCTTGGCGGCCTCTATGCCATTTTTGCCCTGGGCCTCGCCATTTCCGTCGGCGTGCTCAAATTCATCAACGTGGCCCATGGCGATCTGATCGTCGTCATGTCCTTCCTGATGCTCACCCTTACCGAAACGCTCGGCCTGCCCGCGCCCTTGGCCTTTGCCCTGCTGATCCCCATTGGCGCAAGCATCGGCTGGCTGTTGCAATTCGGCCTGTTCCAGCGCGCCTCGGGACAAAACGAATTGCAGATCATCCTGATCACCTTCGGCCTCTCGGTGATCATCCAGAACAGCCTGCTCGGCGTTTACGGTGCCGACACCCGCAAGGTGACCGCAGGCGGCATCGAACTGTCGTCGATCCACCTTTTCGGCAATATCAACATCGGCGTCCTGCCCCTGATCATCTTCATCACCGCCTGTCTTTTGATCGCGGGACTGGAGCAACTGCTCTATCGCACCAGCCTCGGCACCAAGATCCGCGCCATTTCGGATGCGCCCGAGGCCGCCAAACTCGTCGGTCTCAAGGTCGCAGGGCTGATGACGGTCGCCATGGCCCTCGTTGGCATCACCGAAGCCGTCTCCGGCGGGTTGATGTCGATCTGGACCAATTTCGACCCCTCCTCTGGCGGCAGCCGCCTGCTGATCGCTTTCGAAGTGGTGGTCCTCGCAGGGCTTGGCAGCTTCTGGGGCGTTCTGCTCGGCGGTGTCATCATCGCGCTGGCCCAGACCTTCGGCGGCATGATCGACAGCGCCTATCAGGTGCTCGGCGGTCATATCGTTTTCCTTATTCTCTTCCTCGCACGCCCCCAGGGCCTGTTCCCCAAAACCTGAGGAAACATCATGAAACCTGCCCTCGTCCTTTCCGGTCGCCTCATCCTTGTCGCGGGGCTGGCCTGCCTCTGCGCAGCGCCCTACCTGTTTTCCTCGTCAACGCTGGTGTTGCTGACCCAAGCCCTGACCATGCTCTCACTCGCCATGCTTTGGAACCTCGTGGCAGGCTACGGCAATGTCGTCGTCATCGGCCAGCACGCTTTCGTCGGCATAGGGGCCTATGCTTTCTACGGTTTTGCCATGCTCGCAGGCTGGCATATGGCCATCGCCCTGCCCGCCGCCATGGGGGTCACACTGGTCTTCGGCATTCTGGTCTATGCCCTGCTCTACCGGTTGCGCACCGCCTATCTCGCGGTCGGGAGCTGGGTCGTGGCCGAAACCCTGATGCTTATCGCCTCGCGCCTGCCCGCCTTCGGCAGCGGCTCGGGGGCGAGCCTGCCCGCCAGCCTGTTGCGCAGCCTCGGCCAGCGCGCGCCTGAACGGCTCACCACGATCTATGCCTTCGTTCTGGTCGTCGCCGTCCTGACCTTTGGGCTGATCTGGGCGCTCATGCGCTCGCGCATCGGTCTCGGTCTGGCCGCCCTGCGTGACAGCGAGGAAGGCGCAGCGGTTGCTGGCGTCAACACCCGCCTCGTGCGCGCCGCAAGTTTCATCCTCGCCGCGCCCATGATCGGACTGATCGGCGGGCTGATCACCCTGCAAAAAGGTCGTATCTCGCATATCGCCTCCTTCTCCATGCTCGATTGGACGATCTACATCCTCTTCATTGTCGTCATTGGAGGCCTCGGCAGCCTTGAAGGCCCGATCATCGGCACGCTGGTCTTCTTCATCCTGCGCGAATTGCTGCAAGACTACGGCACCCTCTACCTCATCACGCTGGGGACGATCACCATCCTCATCGTCCTCTTTGCCCCGAAAGGCATCTGGGGCGTCGCGCGCAAGAAACTCGGGCGGGATCTCATCCCCCTGACCCATGATCCGAAAACAGGAGACCTGTCGTGAAAATTCAAGCCGCCGTTGCACGCCAAACAGGACAACTCGCCTACGAGACCCTCGATCTCGACGCCCCGCGTGCCAATGAAATCCTCGTCCGCGTGGTCGCCACGGGCATCTGCCACACCGACCTCTCCGCCATCAACCAAGTGCTCCCCGCGCGCCTCCCCATGGTTCCGGGGCATGAGGGCGCAGGCATCGTCGAAGCCGTGGGGGCGGATGTCACCAAAGTGCAGGTGGGCGATCATGTGGTGATGACCTACGACTATTGCGACGACTGCCGCGCCTGCCACGACCACGACTATACCTATTGCCACCACTCGGTCGAACGCTGCTTCCTCGGCGATCGCCCCGATGGCAGCACCACCTTGACGGACGCCGACCACAAAACCGTCCACGGCAGCTTTTTCGGCCAATCATCGCTCGCCACCTACGCGCTCTGCTACGACCGTAACGTGGTCAAAGTCCGCAAAGACGCGCCGCTTGAACTGCTCGGCCCGCTGGCCTGCGGCATCCAGACGGGCGCAGGAGCCGTTTTCAACGCCCTCGATGTGACAGACAAAACCGACTTCGCCGTCTTCGGCGCGGGCGCCGTGGGCCTGAGCGCCATCATGGCTGCCCATGTGGCCAAAGCCCCGATCATCATCGCCGTGGATATTTCCGACGAACGTCTGGCCTTAGCCAAGGAGCTTGGCGCGACCCATACCTTCAACCCGAAAAACGGCGATGCGCTGGCGTTCATCCACGGCATCACCGATGGCGGCGTCCTGCGCGCGCTCGACACCAGCGGCGTCCCCGCAGTCATGCAACAGGCGCTGGCCTCCACCGCCCCGCGCGGCACCTGCGGCTGGCTCGCGGGCGTCGACCCGAAACTGGAAGTGCCGGTCAACCCCACCTTCCTGCTCACGGGGCGGAGCGTCAAAGGCATCATCGAGGGCGAGAGCCACGATGCGCAGGCCTTTATCTCGAAGCTGGTCGACCTCTATCTGGACGGGAAATTCCCATTCGACACGCTCTGCAAATTCTACGACATGGACGATCTGGACCAGGCCATGGCTGACGGAAAATCGGGAAAAACCATTAAACCCATCGTCCGCTTCGGTGCCGTCTAACCATCGGGCACGACATTTCGCGAGCCCCCCGAAACTCGGTCGCTGCCGTAAGCTGCGATGTGTTGTCTGCTGATCTTCGACAAGAAGAAGATCGGCAAGGTCAAACGACAGTAACATGCGCCCGAGTTCAAGGCGGAGGTGGCGCGGGAAGCACTGAAAGGTGAACAGTCTCCCGCGGCTCCGAACGCAAATGCCGGCACTGACGTCCGACGCGGCTTTTCCTGTCCACGAATGAAGACACCTCAAATGCGCCCTGCACCCCTCCCCCCGCTGCCATCCATGGAGGAACCGCCTCAGGTTTTCATCGGCCCCTCGAGGCCAAGCGCGTTCATGAGAGACCGCAGTCTGTTCAGGTCGCCCATCAGGCCACTTGCCGTCTCTGCATCCAGCGTGGAAAACCGTTCAAGATTTGTATGCAAATCAGACACAAGGCTTTTCAGCACCTCACCGCCTGATGTCTCCAATATCGAAACAAATCGCTCCAGAGGGATGGCTCCGACACCCGCAGGCACTATGGATCGACCAGTGAACCCATCCGGCAGATCTCCGACAGCATTCACAGCCACACGCTCCCGTATAACCGACAGGATTTGATCGACAGCCTGTTTCGCACCAGCGACGCGGGTCGGGTGGTCCGTATCGGCGGCCGCGTGCGGCAGAAGGCAGAGTTTGTCTTCGTGTTTTTCCAACAGCGGGAGATACGGAGCCATCGGGCCGGTCACGACACCGGTCTCTTCGGAGACGAAAACATCGGCATCAATGATTGCCTGCCCGATTTGACCGGAGGCGAGCGCCACGCCGAGCGCCGTTGCCTCGACAAGTTCCCCACGGTCAAAGTTGATCAGTACAGCGCCGGGGGCCATGACGGACAGGACGTTTGCATTGATCAAACCGGTATTGGCGGGCACGCCACGATCGGCATCCATCGGGCCGAGGCCGAGGTGGACGGAGAGCGCATTCGCGGATGCCGCCGCCTCTTCAATCGTCGCGGCATAGGTAAAGCCCTCCGTCTCGATCCACGCCTTATGGCGCGGGCGGGCATAGATGGAAACGTCCATGTTGAACGCTTTGCCGAGCTTGGCGACCTCGCGGCCGATATTGCCATAGCCGATGACGGCGAGTTTCTGGCCTTCGAGTTTCGAGGTCGGGAAATCGCGCAGGTGGCGACCAGTGTCGAACGTCCCCTTTGCGACGCGGTCGTGGAGGGTGTCGAATGGCAGGTCGGGGATCGCGGTCATGAGCGCCTTCCACACCATCTGGGCCGTCGCGCGACTGTTGATCCCGGGCGTATTCATCAAAGGGGCCACACCGCCAAGCCCGTTTCCGCCGCCCCAGCTTTCGGACCCCATATTGCCGGTCCCGGCCCCGATACGCACACCGCCGAGGTCAAAGCGGCATTCCGCCGGAATGAACGTCGCCGCCGCGATCAGCGCGTCATATGCGTTGTCGGCACAAAGCGAGAGAAGCTCCTCGCGCGTCGACACGTTCGGACAATAATAGAACTCGACCCGAGCGGGATCGGCGCGCCCCTCGCGCGTCTCCGGCGCGGGGCCAAAATGGAACGAACAGCCCTCGATCCCTTCGATATGGGAGCGCGCCTCGGATGGGTCCGGCTGGCCGTCCGCATCGAAGGCAAGTCCGATCAGGTCGGCAATGAGAACGCGAGTTGGTCGGGTCATATCAGTCATAACGATCCTAAAGGTGCAGTCGAGTATTTAGAGGTTTCTGAGACCGAAACGGTCAAGGCGGAAGGGGCTCATGTCAATTGGCGCAGGCAGGCCCGAGGCCATATCCGCAACAATCCGGCCTGTCACGGCCCCGCCGATCAGACCCTGATGTCCGTGCCCAAAGGCGTAGATCACACGCTTGTGGCGTTTTGAAGTGTCGATGACGGGGATGGAATCCGGCGTCCCGGGGCGATGGCCCATCCAGCGATGAACCTCGCTCTTTTCAAAGCGTTTGAACATGCCCTGCGCCTGTTTGACGAGGATGTCTGCCCGTTTGTAATTCGGCGGCGCATTCAGGCCCGCGAATTCCACGGTTCCGGCGAGACGAAGCCCGCCTTCCATTGGGGAGGCGACAAACTTGCGGTCTGCCGAGATGGTTTGGACCTTCAGGCCCGTCTCAGCCTGTGGGAGCATCACATGGTAGCCGCGTTCGGTCTCAAAGGGGATACGGTCGCCCAGTTGGCGCGCGAGATCCGCAGACCACGCACCGGCCGCAAGCACGATACGATCCGCCGTGTAATCGCCCGACGCCGTGGTGATGCCGGTTGCATCGCCAAGGGTGTAGGTAAACCCTTTGACGGGGTCACGATGGAAGCGCGCGCCTTTTCGTGTTGCGAGCTTCGCCAGTTCGGCCACAAGGCGGCCCGGGTTCGGGCTTTGCCCCTGATCCGGCAGATAGATCGCACTCTTGAAACGGTCGGTCAGAGCCGGTTCCAAATCCTGAATTTCGCCCGCGCTGAGCGTTTCGACCTTGACCCCATGCGAACGGCGCAGGCCCATGCCATAGGCACTGCCGTCGGGGCCGTTCTCGCGCTCGAAGACAAAGAGCTGGCCCCGCTTTTGCAAAAGATCGGGACATCCGGCCTCTGCCATCATGGGTTCATAGGCTTCGAAACTCAGCCGATGAAGGTTGATCATCGCCTGAGAGATTTTTTCGACCCGAGACTTCCGCCCCGCCAGCACAAACCGCATGAGCCAAGGCAAAGCATGCGGAAGATAAGACAGCCGGATATAGAGCGGCCCCTCTGGATCGAGGAGCCACTGAGGCACGTTTTTCATCAGGCCCGGCATGGCATTCGGCAGGCAGGAGCCGGGGCAAATCCCGCCCGCATTCCCGTAGGAACACTGGTCGGGAGAGCCCGGCTCGGCAGGGTCGAAAACATCAACCGTAAACCCCTTGTCCAAAAGGGCATTGGCGGTGCAGACACCAATGATGCCCGCACCAATAACGATGGCGTGTTTGCCTGTCGCGATAGACGTCATTTTTCGACCCTGATTTGCCTGTGGAATGCCGATGTTCGGGATTACGGAGCGGTGGCGTCCGGTTTGCCTGCGCGGAAGGCGGGCATGGCTTTGCCAAAGGCCATTTGCGTCATGCGGAAATCCGACAGGTAGGCTTGGAATTTATAGCCCATCTCCCGCATTTTCTGACCGTATTCGACCGAACCGACGTGAATGCCGGGCACAACGCCATGTGCCTTGCAGCGCTCCGCGATATATTCGATCGCCTCGACGACATCCGGCCATTTCGGGTCGAACCCAGGTGTATGGCCCATGGACACAGCAAGATCGGACGGCCCGACGAACACGGCATCGAGACCCGGAGTGGCGAGGATTTCATCCAGATTGGCGACGCCGTCTTTATGTTCGATCATCGCGAAGGTGATGATCGTGTCATTGGCATTGGCGAAATAATCTGAACCGCCATAGAGACCGGCACGGATCGGACCGACGGAACGGCCGCCCTGCGGGAAGTAACGGCAGGCTTCGACAAAGGCTTTGCACTCTTCGGCGGTGTTCACCATCGGGCAGATGATCCCGTAAGCGCCGGCATCGAGCATACGACCGATGATCGCCGGATCATTCCACGGCACGCGCACAATCGGCGTTTTGTCCGTGGTGGAAATCGCCTGAAGCATCGCGAGCGCGTCGGAGTAATCGGCCACACCGTGCTGCATGTCGATGGTCACGGCATCGAAATCCTGCTGCGCCATCATTTCGGCCATCAGCGAAGAGTTGGTCGCGAGCCAGCCGGTGAGAACTTCTTCACCGTTGGCCCAGAGGGTTCTGGTTTTGCTTTCGCGCATGGTTTGGTTTCCTTTGAATGGAGGATTAGGATGCAAGGATCAGATCGGCCGCTTTCTCTGCGGCTGCGATCGTTGTGATGTTGGTGTTGGCTGCGATGACGGAGGGCATGATGGAGGCATCGACCACGCGCAGGCCCTGAACCCCGCGCACACGGCATTGCGGATCGAGCACGGCCATCGGATCGTCATCGCCGCCCATTTTGCAGGAACAGGAAACGTGCCAGCCGGACCAGACGGCCTCGCGCGCCCAGTCGACGATGAGATCGCGGTTTTTCATCATGGCGTGCATCCGGTCCTGAGTGCCGAATTTGTGCTTGAGCAAGGTGTCACGGAAGATCGGAAGGTAATCGAACATCCAGGCGGCAGATCCGGTTTTGAGGTAGTTCGATGGCTTGCGAACCGAGAGAGACCGCGCTTCTTCGGTGTATCCGGCGAGGAACCACGTGTTGACGTGGCCGCGGACGCGCGGGTCTTCCATGATCCGGTACATGCGCTCGAACCCGTCGACGAGACGCATCAGGTCGCGCTCATCGCCTGCGAGATTCAGGTTCACGCAGGGCTCATCCCGCCAATCGGCTGAATTCAGCGTGACGCTGCCGCGCGAATAGCTCTTGTTCACACAGACATTGAGCGCCCCCATGGCTTTGCCGAGCGGATGCCACCCCGCGCGGTTCACCGGCATCATCAACATGTCGGAGGGGGTACAGCCCTCGTATCCGGAGGAATAGCGCACACCGAGGAAGATGTGGCGCCGTTGGCGGGGTTTCAGTCGCGCGGATTTTTTGAAATGCGCCCCGATGGCGAGATGCGGGTGGTCCATCAGGTTCGCACCGACACCGGGGAGATCGGCGATGACCCTGATCCCGTGGCGTTTAAGTTCCGCAGCCGGACCGATGCCAGCCCGCATGAGGATCGCAGGTGTGTGCAGCGCCCCGGAGCAGACGATCACTTCCTTCGCCTTGTAGATCACAGGGTCAGCACCTTCGGAATGCGCGCGGACGCCGGTGATACGGGTGCCTTCTGTGATCAGCGCCTCGACCTGAGTGTTCGCGAAGATCGAGAAATTGTCCCGCGCACGGACTTCCTTCGTCAGATAGCCGACAGCGGTCGACACGCGGCGGTCGTTTTCGTTGGCCAGCGGGAGCGGAAAGGCGCCGTCCTCGAAGGACGCGTTGTAATCTTCGCGGTAGGGGATGTCCTCTGAAACGACATCGAGAACGCTCTTGGAGAAACCTGCCCAATCCTTCGGAAACACGCGGCGGATCGGCATCGGACCGTCCGTATTATGGAGCGGCCCATCAAAGTCCTGATCGCGTTCGAGTTTTTTGAGATAGGGAAGCATCCCCTCCCAGTCCCAGCCCGTCGCGCCACTTTCGGCCCATTCGTCATAGTCGGCAGGGAGCCCCCTCACCGCGAACTGACCGTTGATGGAGGAGCCACCGCCCATCACCTTCGCCTGTTCGAGGCGTGTCGGCGGCACAGGGGCGCTATTTGAGCGCGGATTGCGTGCGAAAACGCGCAACGAAGACCAATGATACTTCGGATCGAAATAGGACAAACCCGGGTAGCTGTCGGCAATGATCTCGGGAACGGCGTCCGGCGGCGTGTCCGGACCCGCCTCAAGAAGCGCCACAGTCTTGCGCCGGTCGGCGGACAGGCGTGCGGCCAATGTGGCCCCCGCCGATCCACCACCTACGATGACATAATCATATTCCATCGCATCATCCTCAGGCGTAATTGATCCACACCGCTTTTTCGCGGGTGAAGGCTTCGAACCCGGCGCGACCCATGTCTTTGCCGAAGCCGGAGGCTTTGAAGCCGCCAGCGGTGTAGGTGAATTCCGGATCGCGCCCGTGCTGGTTGACGAAAACCATCCCGGCTTCGACCTTGTCGGCAACGCGCATGGCCTCCTGCATGTTGAGCGTGTGAACGGAGGCGGCGAGGCCATAAACAGGGTGCTGGGCCTCTGCGATGGCCTCATCGAGATCGGCGAAGCGCGACAGGTTCACGATCGGGCCGAAGAACTCCCCCAGAAAGCCGATGTTGTCGCGGGAGACATTCGTGAGCACCGTCGGAGCGTAGAAGTTGCCTTCGTTCACCGTGTCGAGACGCCCTGCCCCCGTCAGAACCTCCGCGCCTTGCGCAATGGTTTCCTGCACCATGCTGTCGATGCGGTCGAATTGCTTGGCGGAGATGATCGGCGCGAAGGTCGTGGTCTCGTCCCACGTCGGGCCCGCTTTGATCGCTTGCGTGCGTTCGAGGACTTTTTCAGTCAACTCGTCGGCAATACTGTCTTCAATCAAAAGGCGCGATGCGAGGGTGCAGACCTGACCACCATTCACCATGAAATTGTTGGCGACACGCGTCGCGACGGCATCCAGATCCCCGCACTTTTTTGTGACGATCTGCGGGCTCTTGCCGCCGAGTTCGAGGATCACCGGTTTGATGCCCGACTCTGCGGCGAGCTTCATGATCGCTTCTCCGGTTTGGGTCGAGCCGGTGAAGGAAATGATGCCGATGTCAGGGTGGCGGACGATCTCCGCGCCTGTCGTATGGCCGTAGCCGTTCACCACGTTGAACAACCCACCGGGAAGACCGGCTTCTGCCGCGCATTCCGCGAGGGCCAAAAGGCTGTGCGGCGTGATCTCCGAGGTTTTCATCACGACTGCGTTGCCAGCGGCGAGCGCGGGGGCGAATTTCCAAGCCGCGGTGATCATCGGGAAGTTCCACGGCACGATGGCACCTGCGATGCCGTAAGGTTCGCGTCTGGTGTAGCTCAGTGTGTTCTCACGGGTCGCCGTCACCGTCCCTTCGATCTTGTCGCAGAACTCGGCAAAGTAGCGCACGACGCCCGCGGTGCGGACCGCATCCCCGATGATCGCAGAGCGCCGTCTCGACGTGATGGACGGGCTGGTTGCCGACGCCGTCGAAAAGGGTGCAACTCTTCTGACAGGTGGCGCACGGATCGCGAACAAAGGCTATTTCTACGCGCCGACCGTCCTGCGTGACGTTCCAGACACCGCACGGATCATGTCAGAAGAACCCTTTGGCCCGATCGCGCCCTTCACCTCGTTCTCGGATTTCGACTCCCTGATGGAGCGCGCGAACTCCCTTCCCTACGGTCTTGCGTCCTTTGTCTTCACTCAGGACGGCGCCCTCGCCCGCAAAACAGAAGAAGAGCTCGAAGCCGGCATGGTCGGCGTCAACTTCATGGGCATTTCGACCCCGGAAACGCCATTTGGCGGCGTCAATGAATCCGGTGACGGATCGGAGAGCGGCCTCGAAGGGCTCGAGGAGTACATGCGCGTAAAATACGTCGCCGAACTCTAAGCCCCTCTCCTAACGAAGCACTGGCGGCATCACCCGATCGCTGCCAGTGCTTACTGTCCAAGTTCCTGAGCGAGCGCCTTATGTTTCGGCCATAGTGTCATGCGACACAGGGTATGTTTGGGATTTATATCGCACCTTCTCTGCGGGTTGCATGAATGGCGGCCTTGGACCGTTGACCGTTCGAAAAGACATGCTCATTCGCGTTGTGGCGGGCGGCGGTGCCGTAGCGAATACAGAAGATCGACAGCCGTTCCTCATACTCAAACTCGGAGAGCGCGCCCTGCGCAGTATCTATGTCTGGGCCAATGGCGTTGATTTCAAGCTGCGTATAGCTGAGGGAAAACAATGCGGTCTGTATTCAGGCCGTCGTGTCATCCCCTTGCTGACGCCAAGCGTTCACCGGCTTCGGCAAGCCGCTGTTCAACCTGCAACGATAGCGGGAACTCGACATAGAATGTCGTACCGACACCGACCTGGCTCTCATAGAAAATATCGCCCTGCATCTTCCGCGCCAGATTGCGCGAAATATGCATCCCAAGCCCCGATCCTTGCGTGGCGTGTTGACTGCTATTGGGAATCTGCTCGAAACGTCCGAAAACTTTATCTTCCATACCCTCGGGGATACCTTGTCCCATATCCTGAATGGACAAGCGCACGCGCCCTTGCCAGACCTCGATTTTCCCCTCAACGACACTGTCCTTGCCGGAAAACTTGATGGCATTCGACACAAGGTTGTCGATGATCTGGCGGATCGCAAACGCATCGCCTTCTATATAGGCAGGTTCAGTCGGCGTGCTGACGAGAGTGACGGATTGTTCCGATGCGAATGATCTGTTTTCGACGAGGCTGTCTTCCAGAAGCTGTCCCAACTCGACCGTCACATGTTCAAGCTTCAACGCATCGAGGTCCATTTTTTGCGCCAGAAGGATTTGATCAATCAGGCGTGACAGACGGATTCCGTTCCGGTGCGCGAGGTCGATCACGGAATGCATGCGCCCATCCAGCTCGCCCAAATGCCCACTGAGCGCCAGTGAAAGCGCGCCCTTGAGCGAGGTCAACGGTGTCCGCATCTCATGGCTCACCACCGACACGAAATCATCCTTTGTGCGCATGGCATCGTCCGCCTTTTTAAGAGCGGCCTGCAAAGATTCGTTCATGGCGATGCGCTCGGTCACATCGACGAATGTCACACTCCACCCCAGAGCGTCTCCATCCGGACAAAGCGGGTTTGTGATGCCCTGGACCCGCGGTTCATAATCCCGCTCGCCGATTTTAATATAGTCACCGCATTCACAAGGCTCAGATCGGCCCAGTTTTTGCAGGAACGCATTCAGTGTGGCGCTTTGCCCTTTGTCCAGCCCCCTTGTCCGCGCCGCAGTATTGGTCAGAACGACCTGCCGTCGCCTGTCGACCAGCACAATCGGCTCACTCATCGTATCGAACAGCACGGATTTCCCGACCGAGGTCATATCGATTGTCTTGTTTGTGGCGAGCAGCCACGAAAACGCGACAATGCCGAGTATGAACATAAAGCTGGTAGGGTCCTGCCCGAGGACCGTGAACCCCAGCCCGACATAGGCCGCATTCGCCAACACTGGCATCAAAGTCGTGATCGTCAACATGATCAACAATGGATACGCGCTACGTTTTGCGCGCAAGAACGCCTTCACCAGACAGACCAGACCGCATGCGACAAATGCATAGAGAACAGCAAGAAGGAGATAGAACCCCGGCCCGTGGATATAGGTGTTCTGATCTGTAGTGCCCGTGACCGGCAACACATCCGAATAGACAAGGTGATGCAGATGGTTCGTCGCGACAAAAACAACCGCGGCCAGAGGAACCAAAACAAGCGCGACGCGCGGCCACAACTTATCGATCATCATCTTGCTGCCAACAAATGACATAACAAATAAAGTCCACGCAACCGACAACAGCCCATACCCAAACCAGGCCAGTGTCGCCCATTGCAATTTGCAAACCGCAGAGGAAGAAGCGGCTTCAAAACCGACTGTGAGCAAAGCCCACATCCCACCGACAAATGTCAGAGCGTAAAAGTGCACTCCATTAAATTTTTGGGTTCTTAAAACCCAAATCAAATTGATGGCCGCAATAAAAACGAAACCCGCTACGCCTGCAAATACGGGGTCGGTCAGTGTGCCTTCGAAGCAATTCATGAAGTTTTCCTATCAACTCAGGAAGACAATACCACACCGTTTCATAAGGATGTGGTCAAACTTTGACGCTGCTGCGTCGATTTCGCTGCTTCTCATGCTTGGACTGCCCTGATTTCCGCCCCGTTTCCCTTCCGGCGCACAGTTCGCAATCGCACCCCTCTCTCAAGCCAAACGACCGGCAAGCGAGTCGTTTCGTCGACATGCACTCCCTGCTGTGCACCGGTCACAGCAACCGAAGCAAGTTGAGCCCCAACGAAACCCGCGACGACTCCCACATTACAGATGACCAATGGGTGTGCAAACCGTCAATTAAATGGAAACAATAATTATTAATTGTGATTATTGTTTCCATATTTTCTTGCAACTTAGAGTGGAACACAGCAAAGCTTGTGAGCGAACCAACGCACAACACACGCAATTCTGAATCCAATCGTGGAGGCTTGCCCTATGTCGTCATACGCACATGCCAAGAGGTTCCCGGCCGCAAAAAATGTCAGGCCAGAAACCGTTGATCGCTCAGCATGCGCGGATTGGAGCGCCTATGCGAAGGCCTATGATCTGATGTCGGACAACAACCCTGCATATCAGGCGCTGTTGGAGGACTTCGCGGCTTTCCTGGCGACGATCGAGCCGCCGAAACGGATCTATGACATTGGTGGAGGCACCGGCAATTACACAGCAATTGCGGCCCGCACCTTTCCGGACGCCGAAATTCATTTCGTCGAGCCCGACGCTGGCATGCGCGGTGCCGCTCAGTCGAAATTGGCAGCCTACGACAGGATCAAATATGACACCGTCGCGCTCGAAAGCTTTGATGCAAAGGACACCGCAGACCTGATCGTCTGCGTTCACGCCCTCTACGCCATGCCCGACCAGAAACAGCGGCTCGCGGATCTTCGCCGTCTCCTGCGTCCCGGTGGCCTGCTCTACCTTGTCGACCTCGGGCGGCCTCTGAATGTGGCAGATTGGCGCAAATACCTGTTTATGAACATAAAAAGTAAAAATGGTCTCCCCTCCGCGCTCCAAATCTTTTGGCATGGCAGAGAAGTCGCGAAACAAAACAAGGCCATCTTCGCTGCACAAAAGACGGGCGCCTATTGGACGCACACAGAGGAAGAGATCACGGCGGCGGTGACAGAAGCCGGTTTCGAAATTCTCCGGCAAGAGTCCGTCTATCGTGGTTACAGCGATCTTCTTGTGTGCCGTGCAAAGCCGTAGTCACACATCGAAAGGCAGAAAATGAACAAGCAAGTCACCGAAGTGCTGAAGCGCTCCCGGTACAAGGTGCTCAGCACTCCTGAGGAACTCGAAAGCGTCTATCGCCTGCGCTACAACTGCTACCGTGCCGAAGAATCAATCGCTCAGAACGAACGCGGCATCATGCATGACCCATTTGACGATGCCGAGAACTGTCTTCACGTCGGGGTCGAAGTGGACGGGCAGCTCGCGGCCTCGGTCCGGCTGCACCTGTTGTCGAAACTCTCGCAGGTCTCTCCGACACTGGAGGTCTTTCCAGAGGTTCTCGATACGCTGAAACGCGGTCAGACGGCGCTCGATTCAACGCGCTTCGTGACCGATCCTGCCGTTCGCCAACAACGTGTCCCCCTGCATTTCCTCGCGCTGCGTATCCCGTTCCTCGCGACCATGTTCTACGACATCGATGTGGCCCTTGCCGCCGTGCGCCCCGAGCATAGCCCATTCTATCGTCGCTACCTCGGCTATGATCTGGTGACAGAACCGCGCAGCTTTCCGCTGCTGAAAAAGCCGGTTCAACTGCTTACCGCGCAAATCAGGGAGCAGCGGGACACAGTTCTCAGACACACACCCGTGTTTGGTCCGATTGATGACATCCCGCAATCCAACATTGCCTTCCCTGACATGTCGGGAATTTACCAAGCGTCGCCCGATGCTGCATCTGCCGCCGCCTGACCGGCCCCGTTTGGAGCGAACACGTTTCTCAAAAACCGCGACCCTCGCCTTTTGGGAAACGTGCCTCGCTCCAGACCTTGCCTTCACATGTCCCATGTCCACGCAGCGGCACACAGCCCCTCCTCGACGAAGACGGCACCGGGACTGGTGTCGCCCACATCCACGACCACTTGCCAAACTTTCACCTCATTAAAACCTCTAAAAAGCCACAATTCCCTCTGAAATGGGATACTTTTGGCTTAATTGGGCTTTAAGGTCGTAGTACCGAATAGTGTCATGGACAGGATGATGAACCTAAAAGCACTGTGGGCGAGCCGGGGGGACTGGTTCAATTCCGCTGGCCAAGAACAGAATATCAAGGATTACATCGCACTCTCCAACCAACTTGTCCGGAAACGGCAGGCGAGTATGGCGGCGGCCGCCATTCTCGCGGCGATGTATTTCGATGCACTCTCAATCTTTGCGCTCTATCTTGTGGTTGCGCTGACCGAAGTGCTCGACCTGAAACTCGCGCGCGAAGCTCAGGATTGGGATGGCACGGACTCTGCCTTTGGTGAACGGATTCTCAAGCGCATCGTCATCAACACCGTCATCAGTGCGCTCGCGATCAGCGTTTTCATCATGAACATCGCAATTCAACAAACGCCAGAGGGGCATTTCACGCCGCTTTTCTTCCTGTTCTCTGCATCCATCTTTGCAGCAATGTACAACAGCCAGATGATGGGCGTCCTGATTTTGCGCCTTTCCATCTACGGCTTCGCATTTTTGTTCATCGCGTTTCTCGATGTGCTCCGTTTCCGCCCGCCCCTTGGGTCCCACATCTGGCTGGAATTCTTCACGATCATCTTCGTACTCTACTTCATCGGAGACATCGCCGCGAAGTTTTATCTCAACTACCAGGAGCGGCTCAGGCAGATGGACCTGATCAAAGAAGAAAACGAGCGCTCGAAAGCCGCCCTGGAGGCGAAATCGCGTTTTCTGGCGACCGTGAGCCATGAGCTTCGCACCCCTCTGACCTCGATCATCGGGGCGGTCGATCTTATCAAAAGCGGAAAAATCGGTTCCCTGCCCGATACGGTCGGGCCGGTGATGGAGATTGCATCCCGGAATGGGTATCGCCTCGCCGCCCTGATCGAAGATCTTTTGGATATGCAAAAAGTCGAGGCTGGTGAGATGGTGTTTCATTTCAGGCCGACAGATGCCAACGACTTGCTCTCCGAGGCTGTCGACTCCATCTCTGGCTATGCCAGCAAACTGGGCGTCCACGTCACCTCCCAGCTCTGTTCAGAGGCATGCCTCATATCGGGAGACCGCGCCCGGCTTATCCAGGTGTTAAGCAATATTCTCTCGAACGCCCTTAAATTCTCGATCGAAGGCGGAAGTGTGACGGCACGTGTGGAACATGTCGGCCACCACATCCGCATCTCGATCCAAGATGACGGCCCCGGGATTCCAGAAGGAGTCAAAGACCGGGTTTTCGGCAAGTTCACCCAAGTGGATTCGTCCGATATCCGCAAAGTGGGCGGCACGGGGCTCGGGCTCTACATCTCGAAGCAGATCGTCGAGAGCCACAACGCGCGCCTGGACTACGTGAGCGAATTGGGTGTCGGCACAACGTTCTACCTGGATTTCGATCCGTTGAGAGACGAAGAGGGGTCCGACCAGAACCTCACCGCTCTGCCTGAAACGGTCTGAGAGCGCCCCCTTAAGAGCGATATGGCCCCCTGCACTCTTGGCGGTATCTGGCCAAAAACATGGCCCATAACGCGCCAGTGTGGAATTCGGGCCAAAGATTTCCCAAATCAGCCCCAAATCGGCCCCAATCTGGGGCGAAAAACAAGTCGGGTATACAGGCAACACAAACTCGGAATGACAATGAAAATCTTTGCAGTTTCAAACGACCCCATGGTGCTGAACCTCGTCGCGCATTTTCTGGGGATCGCCGAGCATCACAACGACAACGCAGCGCCTTCGTCTGTGAAAGCACCGACTGTCGATTTCCGCAGATAAGTGACCTTGCGGGTGTGCCAATCCATCATGGCGACCAGATCGAGGAACCCGCGGCGCATCAGTCGGCGGAGCCGTTTGCACACCAATATACGAGCCAGCCGAGTCAGACTGCAAAGTCCCCGCCGCGTCGGAAACCCTCCATAGGAGATCCGAAAGCCGTGATGGCCATGGCGCTCACGGCTCCAATGACTTCTGCCGTCTGTCGTCGCACCGTTTCGGGATCATCGCATCCCCCGTCCCGCAGGCAGCGCTCCCAAAACCACGCCCTCTTCACTCCTTGAAACTGGTCCAGATGGACACGAACCAGCTCTATGACGAGAGGTGGCAGATCAACATCAGGGTCCTCGGTCCGCACAACAAGCGACGTGAGAGATGCCCGTCCGGTCGGAGCGATAAGGCCATGTTCCATGGATACCGCTCCTCTCTACTGGACCAACCTCGACTTACCAGCCCTACTCAAGTTTGCAGATTGCCGGTCTGTGTCATCCCGGACGCCATATAGCCCCCATCCACAGTCAGAACCTCGCCATTGACAAAGGACGCGGCGGGGCTTGCGAGATAGGCTACGGCTTCTGCAATATCTTCTGGCTGCCCGAGGCGGCGGGTCGGAGTCATGTCCAGCACACGAGACCATGTTTCCTCGCTATAAGCGGCGCGTGTCATCGGCGTCTCGATCACCCCAGGTGCAATGGCATTGGCAGTGATGCCACGCGCGCCGAGCTCCAGCGCAAACTGCCGGGTAAGACCCAGAATGGCGGCTTTCGAAGTGCCATAGGCGGTACGCCCGACACCGGCCCGCAGACCGGAGATCGAGGCGATATTGATGATCCGCCCATAGCCACGCGCCGCCATGCCGCGTGCGATATACTGGCTCACGCAGAAAGTGCCGGTGACATTGACCTCCATGACCTTGCGCCAGCTTTCATGGGAAAAGTCCAGCAACGGCTCAACCAAAATCAACCCGGCGCTGTTCACGAGAATGTCGATGGGACCAAGTTCGTCTTCGACTTTGGCAACCGCATCGGGAAGCGCGGCGGCATCCGCGACATCGAGGGCGAGAGCAAGGGCTGTGCCGCCCTGTGCGGCGATCTCGCGGGCGACAGCTTCGGCGGCCTCAAAGCGCAGATCGGTGACGGCCACACGGGCCCCCAACGCTGCCAGCCGCAGAGCGCTTGCCCGCCCGATGCCAGAACCGCCGCCGGTGATGAAGGCGATGCCGTAATCCGTTCGTTGTGTCATGGGAAATCTCCTGAGTTATCGGGCCATCATGGTGTCGGGCAGCCAGGTGATGATGGACGGGAAGGCGAAGAGCAGGACAATGGTGACCATCTCGATCGCCACGAACCAGAGCGCGCCCCGAAACACATCAGGCAGAGGTGTCTCTCGGTCGATGCCCGCGATGACGAAACAATTGAGGCCCACGGGCGGGGTAATCAGCCCGATCTCACACATTTTCACGCAAAGGATGCCGAACCAGATCGGATCGAAGCCAAGTCCCGACACAGTAGGAAACACGATGGGCAGGGTGATCACCATCATCGAGAAGGCATCGAGAAACATGCCGAGCGGGATATAGAGCAAAAGGAGCACCGCGACGATCAGATGGGGCGGAATGCCGCTTTCGGTGATGGCGCCTGCGATCATCTGCGGCACCTGCACGAGGGTCAGGAAAAAGCTGAAAATGCCCGCGCCAATCATCGTGAAAAGGATCATCACCGTGGTGGTGGCGGTCGAGCGGAAGCTTTCGGAAAGCGCATGGCTCAGACGCCCGCGCGCCGATTTCGCGAAGACCAGCATGAGCAAGGCGGCGAGCGCACCGATGGCACCGGCTTCGGTCGGGGTGACGAGACCGAGGTAAATCCCGCCCAGCACGATCACGAACAGGACGAGCACCTGCCAGGCCTGCGTCGTCGAGGACAGCCGCTCGCCCCAGGAGGCCTTGGGCGCGCGGGTGGAGTGATGCTGGACCCGGTGGCCGATCAGGGCGACGCCGATCATGAAGGCGACCGTGGTGATCAGGCCCGGAACGAAGCCCGCAATCAGCATTTTTCCGGCGGAGACCTCGGTCAGGGCTGCATAGAAGATCAACAGGACGGAGGGCGGGATCAGCACGCCCAGCACGCCACCTGCGGCCACGGCCCCGGCCGCGAGGCGCGGATCGTAGCCCTTCTCCTTCATCTCCGGGATGGCGACCGCCCCCACCGTGGCCGCCGTCGCCACCGAGGACCCTGAGGTCGCAGCAAAGCCCGCCGAGGTCAGGATGCTCGCCATCGCCAGCCCGCCCGGCAAGTGCCCCACCCATTTGTTGGCGACATGGAACAGCCGTTTGCCAACCTGCGCATGATGCGCGAAAGCCCCCATGAGGATGAAAAGCGGGATGACCGTAAGCGCGTAACTGGCAGTATGGCTGAAGGAAAAGGATTTGAGCCGTGCCAGCAGGAAGCCCAGGTTTTCCACCATGACGATGCCGAAGGCGCCGGAAAGGGCCAGTGCGGCAAAGACCGGGGTCCCCAGGGCCATGAGGAAAAAGATCAGCCCGACGGCGAGCAGGGTGATGAGTGTCACATCCATTGTCGATGTCCTGTGAAATGCAATGTCGCGGTCCCGGCGGCATGCGCCGGGACCTTTTCTGGGCACGCCCGGCTCAGTGCTGGGGCGTGTCCCCCGCAGCGGAGGGCGCAGTGTCGATATGCGGCAGCTCAATCTGCTTGAGCGCAATGCGCAGGCTGTGCAGGGCGGCTTGCAGCGCGGCAAACCAGAGCCCTGCGGCCACCGCGATCTTGGCCCACCAGATCGGCACCTGGAAATAGCCCCAGCGGAATTCCCGGATCGAGAAGGAATAGGCCGCCTCCTGTGTTGCGGGCCAGGCCAGCATCAGGAACGTCAGCGCGGCAAACAGCCAGGCCAGTGCCGTGCAACCGCGTGAAAACGGTCCGGGCAGCGCATCGGTCATCATGGTGACACGGATGTGGCCGTCATCGAGCAGGGTCGCGCCCAGCCCCATGAAAACCACCATCACCATGGACATTTCCGTCATCTCGAACAGCCCGGGCACGGCGCGCCCGAAGGCGGCGCGGGCCACCACATCCACTGTGATGGCCACCATCATGAAGGCGAGGAACCCCAGCGCCAGCCATGATGTGATCCGGGCGATCCCGTCGAGCAGGCGGTTCAGCCACGCCAGCATCGGTTTACAGACCCGCCGCGATTTCGACCGGGCGTTTCATCGTCCCGGTGCCCGCGTGACGCGCGATCGCCTCTTCGACCACCGCTTGCATGGCCGCCCCGTCGATACCGTTGGGCTTGGCCACGGTCTCGATCCACTTGTTGACCTGTGCGGGTTGAACAAGCGCCTTGGTCCGGGCCTTTTCCGCGTCCGAGAGCGAGGAGAGCACAACGCCTTCGGCCTGCGCCTTCTGAACGTAATCGGCCAGCACCTTGTTGTAGATCTCGGCGAATTTTCCGCCATAGAGCTCATCGGCCAGATCGGTGCAGATCTGTTGCTGTTCGGCGGGCAGGCCTTCCCAGACGCGGCGATTCATGATCGTGACGGCGGGGGCGTGCGGACCGTCGCCGATGTCGTAGAAATTCGGCGCGATCTCATGCAGCTTGTAGGCGACGGCGGTGACGAAATCGAAGCCGTAGACCCCATCGAGAACCCCGCGTTCGAGCGCCTGATAGACCTCGCCCGCCGCCATCGGCACGGCAATCCCGCCGAGGCTTTCGATCACATCGGTGGCGACGCCGTAGCCGCGGATTTTCTTGCCCTTGATGTCGTCGATCGAGGTGATCGGATCGCGCATCACCAGAGGCGCATAATTCCAATTGGTCCAGTAGAGCACCTTGCTGCGATGACGCTCTTCCCATTCCTGCCGCAGCGGCGCGAAATTCTCGTAGACGTCGCGGCACACGAGTTGCAACTCATCCGCGCGCTCCATGCGGAAATACCATTCAAGACCGCGTGTGACCGGCAGTTCGGCCTGATAATAGCCCGGTGCGATCAGGGTCATTTCGCTGGTGCCGTCGCGCACCGCGCCGAGATGTTCGCCAACCTTGTTGAGGCTTCCGGCCCAGTAGTATTTGACGCCGATCTCGCCATTGCTGCGATTTGCCAGTTCTTCGAGGAACCAGCGGTCGACCCAGGACGGTCCCGCGGTTTCGCTCACATAGCTGTCGAATTTCAGCGAGGTTGCCGCATGGGCTAGACCGGGCAGACCCGAGATCAGCCCCGCGCCTGCGAATGCTCCTGTGGATTTCAGAAAGTCACGTCTTTTCATGGGTATCTCCTCCGTTGGTGCCGGGCTCCTCCTGCCCGGAGATGTTGTGTAGTTATGCCGGTGTCGGCGCATGTCCCGTGCGCGTTCTCAGCGCAGTTTTCAGAACCTTGCCGTAGCTGTTCTTCGGCAACTCATGGACGAACTGGTAGCGTTTCGGACGCTTGAAAGCGGCAATCTGCTGGCGGCACCAGCTGTCGAGCTCAGGCGCGCTGGCGCTCTTGCCGGGTTCGAACACGACATAGGCCACGACCTGCTCTCCCCAATCCGGTTCCGGCTCACCGACCACGGCGATCTCGAACACGGCCGGATGGGCCAGGATCGCCTCTTCGACCTCACGCGGGTAAATATTGGTGCCGCCGGAAATGATCACGTCCTTGGACCGGTCGGTGAGGTAGAGAAAACCGTCCTCATCGAGATGGCCGAGATCGCCCGTATGAAGCCAGCCGCCCTCAAGCGCGGCAAGACTGGCCGCCTCGTTCCGCCAATAGCCGGTCATGACGGTTGGCCCCTGCACACAGATCTCCCCGGTGTGGCCCGCAGGCAGAGGCTCTCCGTCGGTTCCAAGCACCGCCAACGTCACCGCACCTTGGGCAATGCCCACGGAGGCGCGCCGCGCCTGCCAGCGGGGATGGCTCTGATCGGCGACCAGATCGCGCGCCAGCACCGAGATCGTCATCGGCGTTTCGCCCTGACCGTAGATCTGTACAAAACGCGGACCGAAACAGGCGAGAGCTTCGTCGATGTCATGGGCATACATCGGACCGCCGCCATAGATGATCGTGCGAATGCCCGTGCCGTCGTAGCCCTGTTGCTTTGCTGTCGCGATCAGGCGCTTGACCATCGTGGGGGCCGCAAAGAACACGAGATTGCCGCGGGTCTTGGCGAGCGCGATGATCTCATCGCTGTCGAACCCGTGGGAGGCGGGAACGAGATGCGCGCCCCCTGCCCGAATCTGTGCGAACATATAGAGCCCCGCGCCATGCGACATCGGCGCGGCGTAGAGCATGTGATCCTCCGCCCGGGCCGCATCCACGTCGAGCGCATAGCACAGGGTCATGTGCCGCAGGTTGTCATGGCTGAGCATGACGCCCTTTGGCGTCCCTGTTGTGCCGGAGGTGTAGAACAGCCAGGCAAGTTCCTGTGCTCCAACCGACTTGGGCGGCGTGAGTGTGTCCAGCTCAGGCACCGGCGCAGCGAGCCTCGCCTCGGCGACATCCTCCTGCGTCGCGAAAACAGTGCCGCTCTCCGTCAAGGTCAGCGCCGCCCCTGAATCGCGGATGATCCACTCGGCTTCACGGGCATGCAATTTGCAATTGACCGGCACGACGACGGCCCCGAGCCACCAGCAGGCATGCAGCACCTCGATGTACTCGGGGGCATTCTTGGCGAAAATGGCAACCCGGTCGCCCTTTTCGATCCCATGCTCCGCATGCAACCAATCTGCCCGATTGCAGACGGATTGCATAAGTTCTGAATAGGTCTGGCGCAGGCTGTCGCCGTGATAGAGCGCCGGACGACAGGGCCATGACAAGGCGGTCTGATACAGCCAATTTGCGATATTCATTGTCTTCACAATTCCCGGATCATCTTCAGGCGCGATCGGCTTGCATAATCGTCGCGTAGTTGGCGACGGCTGCGCCACCCATGTTGAAAGCGAGGCCCCATTCCGCACCCGCGCGCTGAATGTCTCCCGCACGTCCGGTCAGTTGCCGGAAGCCCAGAGCATGCATCGACACGCCGGTGGCGCCGACCGGATGGCCTTTGGCCTTCAGCCCGCCAGACAGGTTCACCGGGGTACGCCCGTCCGCATATACCGTGCCCTCATCAAGAGCCCTTACCCCCTGCCCCTTCGGCGCGAGTCCCATCGCTTCGTAGATCAGGAGTTCCGCCGGGGTGAAACAGTCGTGAACCTCTGCGAAATCCAGATCTGCGACCGTAATCCCGGCTGCGTCATAGGCCGCGCGAATGGCGCGCTCCGGCCCTTCGAAGGCCACGAAATCGCGGCGGCTCATCGGCAAGAAGTCGGACACATGTTCGGCGGCGGCAATCCGCACGCGGGCAGCTGCATCCTCGGCATGGGCATCGGCAGCGCTCAAAACGATCGCAGCGGCACCGTCCGTGACCAGAGAGCAATCACTCAATCGCAGAGGCGGTGCGATCAGCGGATTTCTCTCGCTCACCTCGCGGCAGAACTCATAGGTCAGCGGCTTGTGCATATGCGCCAACGGGTTTTTCATCGCATTCTCATGGTTCTTCGCCGCAATGCGCGCCATCGTGTCCAGCGGATCGCCGTAGCGCGCCTCATATTGGTCTGCCGCAATGGCAAAGACTTGCGGAAAACTCAGAGCTGCCTCGTTCGCATCATTTTGATACCCCGCCCCGGCCAGAGCCGTGGTGACATCTGCCGTCGACCGATGTGTCATCTTTTCTGCCCCGACGACAAGGACATTGCGTGCCCGACCTGCCCGGATGGCGTTCAGTCCGGCATGAATCGCGGCCGCCCCAGAGGCGCAAGCGTTTTCGCACCGCGCGGCAGGGGTATAGCGGAGGTCGGGATGCGCCTGCAAAACGAGCGAGGAGGCAAACCCGTCCGGGACAAGCCCGGAATTGAAATGACCGAGGAAAATGGCGTCGATCTCAGAAGGTGGGATCTGCGCTTCCTCAAGAGCTTCGCGCGCCGCCTCAACGATCAGCGTTTCGAGCGTGGCCTCGAGGCGACCGAACCGGGTGTGGCCGGAGCCGGTGATATAAATTTCATGGGTCATGTTACGTCCTCCCACATCAAGCGTGCTGCAAAAAACACATGGCAGCTATCCGTGGAACTACGTATAAATATACGTACTCCCTACGTAGATGCAGATGCAGAGAAAGGAAAACCCGATGGATTTCGACCGAATATCGGAGGCCGACCTCAACTTTACGGGTTTCATGGATGCTCCGATCGGCCTCATGGTCCTGTCAAATCGCAAGATTCAGCGTGTGAATACGGAGATAGAGCGCATATTCGGTTGGACCCGCGACGAGCTTGAAGGGCAATCGATCCGCATCCTTTACCCCTCCAGCGTCGATTACGAAAAGACAGGCACCCGCTGGCGGCGCTGGCTGGACGGTCGTCCGCGCTACACGGACGAGCGCTTCATGCAATGTCGCAGCGGTGAGATCATCTGGACCCGAGCGTCAGGCCGGACCTTGACCCCGACCGATCCCTTTCGGCTGATGGTCTGGACGTTCGAGCATCTGGAAAATCGACCGCCGAATTCCGCCACATTGACGCCCAGAGAGCGCGAGGTCGCCCGACATATCGTGAATGGCTTCACCAGCAAGGAAACGGGACTGGCAATGGGAATTTCCCCCCGAACCGTAGAGGTTCATCGCAGCTCCGTGATGAAAAAGCTGGGGGTGCAAAACGCGGCGGAACTCGTTGCGAAGATGATTGTACAGAATTGACGGGCGCATTCACCGCGCTGCGCGAATAGCGGCAATGCGTGACTGTGAGCCTCCCCATCTGCATGGCCACTCCTATGTTTGGGACATGGAGGACCATTCAACTGGGGAGACCCGGATCGGAAAAACTCGCATCTGCGCACCATGAAAAAGGGGAGAGCTGCTGCCCTCCCCTTCGTCGTCTCAAGCGCGGCGCGTGGCCTTGTGCTTACCAGGAGGTCAGAACCGTGCCGTGGTAGCTCTCTTCGATGAATGCCTTCACCGCGTCGGAATGATAGGCTTCGACCAGCGTCTTGACCCAGGGCGCATTCTCGTCGCCGGTACGGACCACGATCACGTTCACATAGGGGTTTTCGGCGCTCTCCATCGCAATCGAATCCTCTTTCGGGCTGAGGCCCGAGGCAATCGCGTAGTTGGTGTTGATCAGCGCGGCATCGAGATCGGCCAGCGACCGCGGCAGTTGCGCGGCGTCCAGTTCCTTGAACTTGAGCTTTTTCGGGTTGCCGGTGATGTCGAGCACGGTCGGTTTCAGGCCTGCGGCCTCGTCCAGCGTGATCAGGCCGAGCTGTTGCAGAACGAGAAGCGCACGGCCACCGTTGGTCGGGTCGTTCGGAATGCCGAAGGTCGCACCTTCTTCGAGATCCGCAAGATCGGTGATCTTGTCGGAATAAACACCCATCGGCGTGGTGATGGTGGTGCCGACCACGGTCAGATCGAAGCCGCGATCCGCCATCTGGTTGTCGAGATAGGGCACGTGCTGAAACGAGTTGGCTTCGATGTCGCCATCCGCCAGAGCCTGGTTCGGCACGACGTAATCGGAGAACTCGACCACGTCGATGTCGAGCCCCATCGGCGCGGCCACTTTCGCGACTTCTTCCATGATCTCGGCATGTTCGCCGGGGGACACCCCGACTTTGATCTCTTCGGCCATGGCGACAGAGGCCATCAGAGCGAGAACGGATGTGAGGGTTGCAACGCGCAGCATGTGTAATCTCCTTATGTTGCGGTTATTGACCACGCCCCTTGGGCGCGCGTTTGTCCACTCTGGCGGCGATCCCCTCTCCGAGGGATTGCACAAGCTGGACGAGGACGATGAGAATAATCACCACCACGGCCATGACATCGGGCATGAAGCGCTGATAGCCATAGCGAATACCGAGATCGCCGAGACCTTCGCCACCGACCGCGCCGACCATCGCCGAATAGCCGATGAGGCTCACGACCGCGAGCGTCAGGCCCAAGGTGATGGAGGGCAGCGCCTCGGGGATCAGCACCTTGCGGATGATCTGGAACGGAGTCGCCCCCATGGCGCGCGCCGCCTCGATCAGCCCCGCATCGACCTCGCGAATGGCGTTTTCCACCAGACGCGCGATGAAGGGGATGGCCGCGATGCTCAGCGGCACGATGGCCGCCGTGGTCCCGATCGAGGTCCCCGCCACCATGCGGGTGAAGGGAATGATCGCGACGACGAGAATGATGAAAGGCACCGAACGCGTGGCGTTCACGACGAGACCCAGCACCTTGTTCACCAGCGGCGCAGAGAGCAATTCGCCCTTTTGCGACACTGCAAGGTAGGTGCCCAAAGGCAGCCCGAACACGGTGCCGAGAAGGGCCGAGATCGCCACCATGTAAAGCGTTTGCCCGGTGGCCTCGATCAGAAGGGCGATGAGATTAGCCGACATAGCCGAGCACCTCCGTCAAAAGCTCATGACGTTCGAGATAGGCCCGCGCCTCCGCCCCGCGTTCGGCGGGCAGAGAGACCAGAAGATTGCCGAACGGATGCACGCCGATTTCCTCGACGGCGCCTGCGAGGATATTCACCTCGACCCCGAGATCGCGGGTCAGAAGCGCCAGCATCGGATCGGTGGCGTGTTTGCCCGCAAAGGTGACGCGGATCACCTCTTGGCCGCCCGTCTCGGGCCGTGTCGCCTGCATCTCATGCTTGATGAAGGCCGGAAGCGTTACCCCCGTCACACCGGACAGGAACGACCGCGTCGTGGCATGTTGCGGCGCGGTGAAAACGTCATAGGTCGGCCCCGCCTCGACAATGCGCCCGCCGTCGATCACGGCGACATGGCTCGCGATGTCCCGCACCACGGCCATTTCGTGGGTGATCAGCAAAACGGTCAAACCGAGATCGCGGTTGATGTCGCGCAAAAGCTCCAGAACCGTCTGGGTGGTTTCCGGATCGAGCGCCGAGGTGGCCTCGTCCGACAACAGAACCTTCGGCTCCGTCGCCAAGGCCCGCGCGATCCCGACACGTTGTTTCTGCCCGCCCGAAAGCTCCGCCGGATAACGATCCGCCTGCGCCGTCAGCCCGACGCGCTCGATCAGATCCGCCACACGCGGTTTGATTTTGTCAGACGCTACACCGGCGATTTCCAGCGGCAGGGCGATATTCCCGGTCACGGTGCGCGACGACAACAGGTTGAAATGCTGAAAAATCATCCCGACATCGCGCCGGATCGTCCGCAGGGCGGCCCCCTTGGCCGCACCGACATCCTGATCGCCGATCAACACACGACCGGAGGTCGGACGTTCCAGGCCGTTCACCATGCGCAACAATGTCGATTTGCCCGCACCGGACCGCCCGATGATCCCGGTGATCGCCCCCGGCTCAACGCGCAGAGAGACATCTTCGAGCGCGGACACAGTGCCGCCGCCGGGTTTCTTGAAGGCCTTGCCGACCGTATCGAATACGATCGATGCCGCCTGGCTTTTTCTGTCTGTCATGGTTCGGCCGATGTTACGAAGTCGTGCGGCCCCGTAGACAGCATCCGCCCGAAAGGTTCAAGGCCCCCTTCCCGCACAGAGGCCTTGCAGCACAAGGACAGGCATTGCCCTGAGCGCCTATGCCCCTCCGCATCGTCCCGACCTGTGGCTCCCCCGGGAAAACTGTCGTCCTGCGCCAGAGTGCCCGCGAATTTCGTTCTTTTCAGCACATCCAGACAGAACCGCCCTGTCGGCAAGGTCCCCTAGCGTTTCGGTGCCCGCCGCCGCACAGTTTCCCGACGCGACGGGATCGAAAGCGCCGCATCCTGACGCGGGGTCTTGGCAATCACCTTGCCCTTGGACACCACCGCCAGACGCGCAGGCCGCAGCCGCAGCGCATCCACCGGGTTATCCGCATCCAGCACCACCAGCGACGCCATCGCCCCCTTGCTGAGCCCGTACCCCTCGACCCCGATGATCGCGGCATTGGTCTCCGTCACCATGGTGAAACAGCGCGCCATTTCGTCCGGGTGGGTCATCTGTGCCACATGCATGCCCATGAAAGCCACGTCGAGCATGTCCGCCGTGCCCAGCGAATACCACGGATCGAGCACGCAATCCTGCCCCCAGCCGACGGCAATCCCCGCCGCCTGCATCTCCCGCACACGGGTCAGCCCGCGGCGTTTCGGGAAAGTGTCGTGACGCCCCTGAAGCACGATGTTGATCAGCGGGTTGGGGATCGCGGCGATCTGTGCCTCCGCCATCAACGGGATCAGTTTCGAGACGTAATAATTGTCCATCGAATGCATCGACGTCAGATGAGATCCGACCACCCGGCCCTGCAACCCCAGACGCGTCGTCTCATGCGCCAGCGTCTCAACGTGGCGGCTCATCGGGTCGTCGGTCTCGTCGCAATGCAGATCGACCGGCAGGCCGCGTTCTGCGGCAATCTCACAGAGATCGCGCACGCTCTCGGCTCCGGCCTGCATGGTGCGTTCGAAATGCGGGATACCGCCGACGACATCGACACCCATATCTAGCGCACGGAGAAGGTTCTCTCGCCCGTTCGGCGCACGGTAGAGGCCATCCTGCGGAAAGGCCACGAGTTGCAGATCGATGTAGCCTTTGACCTTCTCCTTCACCTCCAGCATCGCGGTGACGGTGTTGAGATGATCGGGCGTCGTGTCCACATGGCTGCGGATCGCCAGAAGGCCCGTCGAAGCCGCCCAGTCGCAATATTGCAGCGCGCGCTCAACCATCTCCTCGACCGTCGCGATTTCGCGCAGCTCGCCCCAAAGCGAAATGCCCTCCAGGAGCGTGCCGGAAGCGTTGAGGCGCGGCAGACCGTAGGACAGGGTCGCGTCGAGGTGAAAATGCGGATCGACAAAAGGCGGCGCGACCAGATCGCCCGTGGCGTCGATCACCTCGCGCGCCCCGGCGTCGATCCGGGGGGCAATCTCGGCGATCTTGTCGCCCAGAATGGCGATGTCAGCGACGGTTCCATCCGGCAAGGTGCCGCCTTTGACGAGCAGGTCGAACATCATCTCTCTCCTTTGTTGAACGGCACCATCAAGGCCGCCGGAACTTCGGCGCGGCGCGACATCAGAACGAGCGCCAGGATCGACAGCACATAGGGCATCATCAGGAAGACCTGATAGGGCACGAGCGCCCCCACGCCGGTCTGTTGCAACCGGATTTGCAGCGCGTCAAACGCCGCAAACAGGATCGCGCCCAGCATCGCCTTGCCGGGTTTCCATGCCCCGAAGACCACCAAAGCGATGCAGATCCAGCCCCGCCCGCCGACCATTTCGAAAAAGAAACTGTCAAAGGCCGACATGGTCAGGAATGCGCCGCCCACGGCCATCAAACCGCTGCCGACCACCACCGCGCCCATGCGGATCAGCGTCACCGAGAGGCCTTGCGCGGCCACGGCCGAGGGGCTTTCCCCCGCCGCCCGCACCGCCAGCCCCAAGGGCGTGCGGTAGAGGACAAAGGCCGTGAGCGCGACGGTCAGGAAGGCCGCGTAGGTCAGGGGCGTCTGGTTAAAAAGCGCCTGTCCCAAAAGCGGAATATCCGACAGGAGCGGGATTTCAACCGGCTGAAACGCGGTGATCTTCGGCGGCGAGGAAACCTCCGGCAGGGCGACGCGATAGGTGAAAAACGTGGTCGAGGTGGCAAACAGCGTGACACCGACACCGACCACATGCTGCGACAGGCCGAACGGCACGGAGAGCACCGCGTGCAGGAGGCCAAAGGCCATCCCCACCAGAAGCGCCACGCCCACTCCTGCCCAAAGAGGCAGGCCCGAGAGCACGGCAAACCAGCCCGCAAAGGCGCCCGCGACCATGATGCCCTCGATCCCGAGGTTCAGAACGCCCGCGCGCTCACAGATCAACTCGCCCATGGTGGCGAAAATCAGCGGCGAGGCGATGCGGATCGCGGCGGCCCAGAACGACACGGACAGCAGAATGTCGATGATCTCCATCAGTCCCTCCTGATTCGGAACTTGGTGAAGAGGATCGCGAGAACCATCATCAAAAGCGCCGAGGCCAGCATGATATCCGCCAGATAGGTCGGCACCCCGATGGCACGGCTCATGCTGTCGGCGCCGACGAAAATCGCCGCCACAAAAAGCGCCGCCGCCACCACGCCCAAGGGGTTCAGAAGCGCCAGCATCGCGACGACGATCCCCGTGTAGCCAAAGCCCGGACTGAGATCGAGCGTCAGCGAGCCTTTGAGCCCCGCCACCTCCGAGAACCCGCCGAGGGCCGCCAATCCGCCCGACAAGAGCGCGGTTTTGAGGATCACCTTCGTCACCGGAATCCCTGCAAACCGCGCCGCTTCGACATTCTGGCCGACCGCCCGCATTTCAAACCCGAGCGTGGTTTTGCGGTCGATCACATAGAGCGCGACGGCGCAGATCAGCGCCAGCGCAAAGCCCCAATGCAGCCGCAGCCCCTCGACGATGCGCGGCAGGCGGGCTTCGGGAATGAGGCGGGCGGATTTCGGCCAGCCCATGCCCATCGGGTCCTTCAGCGGGCCATCGAGCAGGTAGGAGACGAAGAGCAGAAAGATGAAGTTGAACAGCAGCGTCGTCACCACCTCATCGACCTTGAACCGGGTTTTCAAAAGCGCCGGGATCAGAAGAATGAACGCCCCCGCGAGCGCCGAGGTGATCGCCAGAATGGGCAGAAGAAAGACCGAACTCAGCCCGATCGCGCCCGCGCCAAGCGCCGCCGTCACGACGGCCCCGGCATAAAACTGCGCCTCCGCCCCGATGTTCCACAGCTTGGCGCGAAACGCGACGGCCACGGCAAGCCCGGTGAAAATCAGCGGCGTGGCGCGGTTGAGCGTTTCGAGAAGCGCGAATTTCGACCCGAACGCGCCTTTGAAGATCAGACCGAAAACCGCAAACGGATCGCCGCCTGCGACCAGCGCCAAAACCGCCGCCACGACGAAAGAGGCAAGGATTGCCAGCACGGGCGGCAGAAGCTTGCGCGCCGGGCCTGCGTTGGAAATGGGTTCAAGCCGCATGGCTGCCCTCCCCATCTCCCGCCATCCACTTGCCAAGCTCCGCGACCGTCACGCTGCCGCGCGCAAAGACGGGGCTGAGACGGCCTTCGGAGATGACGTGAATGCGGTCCGACAGCGTCATGATCTCTTCGAGGTCCTCGGAGATCAACAACACCGCCGCCCCGGCTTCCCGCGCTGCCGCGAGACGGCCATGAACATAATTCACCGCCCCGATGTCGAGCCCCCGAACGGGTTGGTTGGCGAGGATGATCTTCGGCGCCTCTTCGAGCACCCGCCCCAGAATGAGCTTTTGCATATTGCCGCCGGACAGGAGGCGAATGCGCGTCTGAGGCCCCGGACAGCGCACGTCATAGGTCGCGATCAGATGCTCGACCGCAGCGCGCGCCTTGCCCCAGTTCATCCAGCCCTTGCGAGAAAATTTCGTCGCATAGGTCTCAAGGATCGCATTCTCGGTGAGGTCGAAATCGGCGATCGAGCCGGTCGTGTGGCGGTCCTCGGGGATGCGCCCGACGCCCGTCTCAAGTGCGGCGCGCGGCGTCCAATGCGCGGGCGTCTGGCCCAGAACGGTGAAGGCCCCGGAGCGTACAGGATTGAGGCCGGAAATCAGATCGAACAGCGCCGCCTGCCCATTCCCGGACACGCCCGCAAGCCCGGTGATCTGACCGGCGGGCAGATCGAGCGTCACGCCATTGAGCCCCTCGGCATGCACATCGCGCAGCGACAAAAGTGCGGGGCCTGCGGGCATCGCCGGAATATCCCGCGCAGTCACTTCGCTGCCGACCATGAGCGCGGCAAGCTCTTCGCGGTCGGTCTCGGCCACCGCCCGTTCCGCAACCAGACGGCCATGGCGCAAGACCAGCACCCGGTGCGAGATCGCCATGACCTCATGCAGCTTGTGCGAGATGAAAATGATCGACAGCCCGAGCGCCACCGCCTCGCGCAGCGTCGCAAAAAGATCGTCGGTCTCCTGCGGCGTCAGAACGGCGGTGGGTTCGTCGAGGATGAGAATGCGGGAGTCGCGATAGAGCGCCTTGAGGATCTCAACACGCTGCCGCTCGCCCACGGTCAGCTTGCCGACTTTGGCGCTCGGGTCGACCTTGAGATGGAATTTCTGCGCCAAAGCGGCGATCCTGGCGCGCACGGCCGCAGGCGACAGGCTGAGCTTGCCCAGAGGTTGCGTCCCGAGCGCGATATTTTCCCAGACCGTCAGGTTCCCCGCCAGCGTGAAATGCTGATGCACCATGCCGACCCCCGCCGACAAGGCCGCGCGCGGATTGCCGCGCGGCAGGGTCTCGCCAAACACCTCGACGCTGCCCTCGTCGGGCGCGTATTGCCCGAAAAGGATGTTCATCAGCGTGGTCTTGCCCGCGCCGTTCTCCCCCAAAAGCGCAATCACCTCGCCCGGCGAAAGGGCAAAGCTCACATCCTCATTGGCGGTCACGGCACCGAAGCGCTTGGTGATCCCGGTCATGCGCAGGACAGGTTCGCCCTGCCCTGCGTCCGTCTCATCGGCTTGCATTTACGCGGACTTCGGCTCTTCGTCGTTGATCTCAACGGTGAAGGCACCGGATTTGATCTCCGCCATGCGCGCGGCCACGAGATCGAGTGCCTCCTGCGGGATTTTACCCTCGAACGTGCCGTAGGGCGCAAGCGAACAGCCGCCCTCTTTCATGAAGGAGTAGAGGCCGTAATCCGCGGCGGTGAATTCACCGGTTTTGACCTTGGCAATGGCCGCATCCAACGTCGGTTCGAAATACCAAAGCGCCGAGGCGACCACGGTCTCGGGGTAGTCGGACTGCGTATCGATCACATTGCCAATCGCCAGAACGCCCTTTTCCTTGGCCGCATCCGAGACACCGAAGCGCTCGGCGTAGAGCATGTCCGACCCGTTGTCGATCATCGCATAGGCGGTTTCTTTCGCCTTGGGCGGATCGAACCAGCTGCCGATAAAGGACACCTGGAATTTCATCTCCGGGTTCATCTCCTTCGCGCCCGCCATGAAAGCGTTCATCAGACGGTTGACCTCCGGGATCGGGAAGCCGCCGACCATACCGATATTGCCGGATTTGGACATCGCGCCCGCGATGATGCCCGAGAGGTAGGACGCGTCCTGAATGTAGTTGTCGAACACCGACAGGTTCGGCACGCCCGCGTCTTCCTTGAAAGACGAGCCCATCAGGAAGGCGGTGTCCGGATAATCGGCGGCCACTTCGCGGGCCTCCTGCTCAACGCCGAAAATCTCGCCGACGATCAGATCGTAGCCCTGTTCGGCATATTCGCGCATGACGCGCGGATAGTCGGTGTTGGCGGTGTTTTCCGAATAGGTGTATTCGATATCGCCGCGCGCCTGCGCCGCGACGGCGGCGACATGGATGCGGCTCACCCATTGCTGTTCGACCGGCACGGTATAGATCCCCGCCACTTTCAGAGGCCCGTCCCCCGCCGCCAGCGCGGCCTTGGCAAACGGTGTCGTCAAAAGCGCACCCGCCGCACTCGCCTTCAGAAAGCTGCGCCGGGACTGGCTCAGGCGCGTCATGTCTTTGGTCATATCTTGATCCCCTGTTGCTTGTTCGCATGCACGAACTTTTATGGCGTTCGTCTGGGCGAACTCTTGGCCCGCATCTCGCTGCCGCGATGCGAAACTTGGACCAATTGATTTATTTTTTGCCGAATCTGTCAACGCTCGCCCGCCCTTCCGGCGCCGGGCCGTGGGCCGTTCACATCCGCCGCCTAAAAATGAGGCTGTCGCAACCCACCCCTCGCAACAAAAACGATATTGTTCGATACCCAAACCTTTCTCGACTTGAAGGCCCTCTGCGCACAGTCTGATCGGAAGCTGTCTCGGACGGGATACGTTCCACCGGGATCGCACGCACCAAGGCGGGCCGCTGTGGCCGCCGCCCGAACCCGGGGAGGGGTTCGGGGATACAGGGAGGAATATCATGAAAACCACCGTTCTGGCGGCCCTCGGGTTCGCCACCGCATTGAGCATGCCTGCAAGCGCCCCCGCAAACGCCGAAGAGATTAAAGTCGGACTTTTGCTGCCCTATTCCGGCGTCTACGCCGCGCTCAGCAATGACATCGAAGCCGGGTTCGAACTGGCGATCGAGGAATATGGCTCCGAGACCGACGCCAGTTTTGCGCTCCTGCGCGAGGACACAGAGGTCAAACCGCCCGTCGCGCTCGCCAAGGCGAAGAAACTCATCCTTCAGGACAAGGTCGACGTGATGGCGGGTATCGTCAGCTCCGGCGTCTTGGGCGCGGTGCGCGATCTCATCGACGGTGCGGGCGTGCCGCTCATTGTCGCCAATGCCGGCAATGACGAGGCCACCGGCGCACATTGCTCGCCCTTCATCACCCGCATGTCCTTCTCCAACGGTCAGGTGAACCGCCCGATGGGGCCGTGGATGGTCGAACAGGGCCTGACCAAGGTCTTTACGCTGGCCCCCGATTACGCCGCAGGCCGTCAAATGATCGACAGCTTCGCCGAGACCTTCACCGCCGCCGGGGGCGAGATCGTCGGGCAGGAATTCACCCCCTTCCAGAAGACGCAGGATTTCGGGCCGTTTCTCGCCAAGGCCAAGGCCAGCGGCGCACAGGCGGTCTATGTGTTCTACGCGGGCGGCGAGGCGATTTCCTTCGTCAAGCAATATGACAGCTTCGGCCTCAAAGCCGACCTGCCGCTCTATGGCTCGGGCTTCCTGACCTCGCCGCTCTACGTCAACGCCGAAGGCCCCGCCGCCGAAGGTGTGATCACGGCGCTGCATTACGTGCCGACCATCGACAACCCGGAAAACGCCGCCTTCGTCACCGCGTTTGAGGCGAAAACCGGTCGCACGCCCTCGGAATACGCCGTGCAGGGCTTCGACGCCGCCCGCGCGCTGATCGAGGCCACCAAGACCGGTGCCATGGATCGCGACAGCCTCGCCAATGCCCTGCGTCAGGTGCATTTCGACGGCCCGCGCGGCACGTTGTCGATCGACCCGGCCACCAACAACATCGTCCAGCCGATCTATGTCTATGAGACCGTCGCAGGCGATGCGGGCCTGACCCAAAAGGTTCTGGCCACCCTGCCCGCGACGCCCGATCCGGTCAACGGCTGCGCCATGGCACCCGTCTCGAACTAAGCCCGTCTCGAACTGACCTCCCAGCCCGGCCGGGATCACGCCCCGGCCGGGCCATTGGCAAAGGACCCCACCCATGTCTCTCGACCCCGGTTTCTGGGCGTTGCAAACGCTCAACGCGTTGCAGCTTTCCATGCTCCTGTTCCTTCTCTCCATCGGCCTCACGGTGATTTTCGGCCTGATGCATTTCGTCAACCTCGCCCATGGCTCGCTCTACGCGCTGGGCGCCTATGTCGCCGCCGCAGCCGCCACCGTGGGCGGGTACTGGACCGGGTTCTTTCTCGCCCCTGTTGCGGTCGCGGGCATGGGCATTCTGCTCTATGGCGGGCTGATCAAACGGATGCGTAAAAGCGGGCCGATGGCGCAGGTTCTGGTGACCTTCGGGCTGATCTTTGCGCTCCTTGATCTGACGCGGATCGTCTGGGGCGACATCGCGCTGGCCATCGAAGTGCCGCCGCTGCTCTCGGGTCGCGTCTCGCTTTTCGGCATCGACTACCCGGTCTATCGCCTCTTCATCATCGCGCTGGGCCTTGCGATCTTCGCCGCCCTCGCCATGGTGCTCAAACGCACCCAGATCGGCGCGATGATCCGCGCAGGCGTCGACAATGACGCCATGGCCGCCTGTCTCGGGATCAATGTCGAACGGCTGTTCTTCATCGTCTTCTGCGTCGGTTGCGCGCTGGCGGGGCTTGCGGGGGCCGTGGCCGCACCGCTTTTGAGCGTCACCCCCGACATGGGGCTTCAGATCCTGATCCCGACGCTCATCGTCATCGTCATCGGCGGGCTCGGTTCTCTGCAAGGCGCCATCGCGGGCTCGCTCATTTTCGGCTTCGTCCAGACCTTCGGTGCCGTTCTCGCGCCCCAGCTCGCCTCCGTTCTCATCTATGCGCTTCTGGCGGCGGTCCTCGTGATCCGTCCCATGGGCCTCTTCCCGGCGAAAGGCTGATCCGATGTTCCAACACAGCGCCCTGCGCTACACCGCGCTCATCCTTCTGGCCGTGGGTGCCTTTGCCCAAGCCGTCACCGCCGGATATTTCGGCCTCGAAGTTCTCACCGAAATCCTGCTCCTCGCCATGCTGGTCCTCGCGCTCGACATGGTCGCGGGCTTTGGCGGCATGGTGTCGCTGTGCCACGGCGCGCTGATGGGCGTCGGCGCTTATGCCTACGCCATTCTCACCACCAAGGCGGGCCTCGCGCCGCCCGTGGCCTTGGGCGGCTCCATCGCCGTCACCGGGGCCGCCGCTTGGGTGATCGGCGCGATCGGGGCGCGCGCCCATGGCATATATTTCATCATGGCAACGCTCGCCTTCGGCCAAATGGCCTATTCCTACCTGTTCGAAGCACCGTTCTTTGGCGGCGACGACGGCATGGGCGGCATTCCCCGGATCGACCTGTCGCTCATCGGACTCGATCTGAACGACAGCCGCAGCTTTGCGCTCTTTTGCCTCGTGCTTCTGGGCGCGGCCTATGGCGCGGCGGTGCTGATCCTGCGTTCGGGTCTGGGCCGGTCTCTGACTGGCGTCATGCACAACGAACAGCGCATGCGCGCGCTGGGCCTCACCGTCTGGCGCGTCAAGGCCGATGTCTTCGGTCTCTCTGGCATGATCGCAGGCCTCGCAGGCGCCCTCGCCGCCCAGCATGTCATGTACATCTCCCCCGGCCTTCTGGCCTGGACCGTTTCGGGCGAAGCGCTGGTCGTCGTCATCCTCGGCGGCCTAGGCACGCTCGTTGGCCCGATGATCGGCGCCGCCGCCTTCGTCATCCTGAAACACGAGGTCAGCAATGTCACCAGCCACTGGCATCTCGTCGTCGGCGTGCTTTTGATCGCCGTGGTGATGAGCCGTGCCAATGGCCTCTTCGGCTGGATCGAAGCCCGCTGGGGCGCGCGGCTGGAGCGCCGCCTCTCCGATATGACCCGCAAATCCGACGCAGAGGAGATCACCACCGATGCTTGAGACCCGCAATCTCGACAAAAGCTTCGGCGCCGTTCACGTCACCCGGAACGTCTCGCTGAAACTCGAACGCGGCGAGCGCCGTGTCATCCTTGGCCCCAATGGCGCGGGTAAAACCACGCTGTTCAACCTTCTGGTCGGCGAATTGACCCCCAGCAGCGGCTCGGTTCTGCTGGCGGGCGAGGACGTCACCGCCCTGCCGGTGGCGAAACGCGCCCGCCGCGGCCTGTCGCGCAGCTATCAGAAGAACACGCTGTTCGACGGGCTGACGGTCGAGGAAAACCTCGGCCTCGCCGCCGCGATCCACACCGGCGCAGGCACCCGGCTTTGGGGCGACAGCCTCGCGACCCCCGAGGTGCGCGAAATCGTCGCCGAGGTGGCCGAACAGGTGCGCCTCATGCCCTATCTGCATGCGAAAGTCTCCGAGGTGAGCTATGGCGTGCGGCGGCAATTGGAGGTGGGGGTTGCGCTTGCCACCCGGCCCCTCGTCTTGCTGATGGACGAACCCACAAGCGGCGTCGGCCCCGAAATGGCCAAGGGGTTTCACGATCTGCTCAACGATCTGCCACGCGATCTGACGCTTTTGATCATCGAGCATGACATGGATCTGGCCTTCGACGTCGCCGACACAATCACCGTTCTGAACTACGGCGAGGTGGTGTTCGACGGGCTGCCGGAAGAAGCGCGCGGCTCGAAACTTTTGAAAGAGATTTATCTGGGGAGCTGGGAAGATGCTTGACCTCACATCCGTCGCCTCTGGCTATGGCGAAACGCAGGTGTTGCACGGGCTGTCCCTGCGCGCCGAACAGGGCCGGGTTCTGGCCGTTCTGGGCCGCAACGGCGCGGGCAAATCGACCACGCTCAAGACCATCATGGGGCTTTTACCGACCCGTGGCGGCACGATCACATTGGACGGCCAGCCGATGGGCAAGACACCCTATGACATCGCCCGCATGGGCATCGCCTATGTGCCGGAAACCCGCGACATCTTCCCCTCGCTCACCGTGCGCGAGAACCTTGAGATCACCGCCAAACGCTTTGGCGACAAGGACAGCCCATGGACGATGGCGCGCGTGCTCGATCTCTTCCCGCGTCTGGGCGAACGCATGGACAATGGCGGTACGCAGCTCTCGGGCGGCGAACAACAAATGCTCGCCATCGCCCGCGCGCTTTTGATGAACCCGCGGCTCTTGATCCTCGACGAACCGACCGAAGGCCTCGCGCCGATCATCGTCAAGCTCATTCACGACAAGCTCATGGAGCTGAAACACGAAGGCCTCTCGATGATCCTCGTCGAACAAAACTTCGGCTTTGCCACCTCGCTCGCCGACGACGTGGTCGTGGTCAGCAAGGGACAGGTGGTCTGGACCGGCAGCGCAAGCGAAATCCGCAAAGACGAAGACGCCCAGCACAGATGGCTGGGCGTGTGACAGAGAAGCGCAGGACGGGCGGCTCAGCTCGTCTTGCGCGCCACCATCTGGGCGATGCGTTTGAAATTGCAGACATGCACCCCCTGCTCGTCGATCCGCGCATTGAGCGCCAGCGTCGTCACCCCCAGCGGCTTGCGGATGGTTTTGAACCGAACCCCATTGCGCTGGGCGGTGCCGACCGAGGCGGGCACGATGCAAATTCCCTCGCCGATCGCCACAAGGCTGAGTGCGGTCTGGATGTCCATCGTCCAGACCCGGCGCGAAGTGTCGAGCCCCTGCGCCTCGCAACAGTCGAGCACAAGATCGGCATAGCTCGGGCGTGGATATTCCGGGTAGAGGATGTAATTCGGTCGGCCGAGCTGCGCCAGATCGACGCTGCGCCCGCCGGTGTCGAGCGTGTCGGGCACCGCCGCGATCAGATCCTCCTCCGTGAGATTGCGCGTCAGAATATCGCTGTCCTGAAGCGCCGGACGGGTCAGCGCCACGTCGATCTCGCGCGTCACCAGCGCCCGGTGCAATTTCGCATTGTTCATCGGAATGAGGCTCAGATTCACATCCGGATAGGCCGCGCGATAGGATTTCAGGATATTGGGCAGGATGCCAAAGGTCGCCGAGCCGACAAACCCCACGCGCAGCCGCCCCTCCGCCCCCTGCCCGAGCCGCTTGACCTCGAGCCGCGTGTCGTTGAGCTGCTCCATGATCGATTGGGCACGTTCCAAAAGCCGCTCGCCCGCCTGCGTCAGGCAGGTCGCGTTGCGCGAGCGGTTGATCAGCACCGCGCCGAGGCTTTCCTCCAGAAGTTTGATCTGACGGCTCAGGGGCGGTTGCGCCATGTCGAGCCGTTCCGCCGCGCGTCCGAAATGCAATTCCTCGGCAACGGCGATGAAATAGGTGAGTTGCTTGAAGTTCATCCGGGCCTCCCATCCCTCTGAACATGTCTGGCGACCGGCCCCGCGGGTGCGAGGCCGGTTGTCTCAATCTTGGAGGCTCTGGCTCAACCGGTATCGCCCCCCGCGACCATAAGCGTCGAAGCGGTGATATAGCCCGCCTCCTCGGAGGCCAGAAACAGGATCGGCGCGACCTGCTCATCGAGCGTGCCGTAGCGCTTCATCATGGTGGAACCGGTGACCTGTTCGACGGCCTCGGCCATCCACGCCTGTTCCGCCGCACTGTCCCCGGCCGCATTGCGCGGCACCCGGCGCGGCGGCGCCTCCGTGCCGCCCGGCGCGCTGGCCACCACGCGGATGTTCTCCTCCGCCAGCTCCATCGCGAGCGATGCCGTCAGGGCGTTAACCCCGCCCTTCGCCGCCGAGTAAGGCACGCGGTGAATGCCGCGCGTGGCATTGGACGAGACATTGACGATCACGCCGCCGCCACGCGCCCGAAGAGGCGGCAAAACCGCGTGACAGGCCCAGAGCGTCGGCATCAGGGATCGCTGAATCTCCGCCGCAATTTGCTCCGGCTCGAACGCCCCGAAGGGCCGCATGCGGATCGCGCCACCGACGCAGGTGATCAGGATGTCGATCCCGCCAAAGGCCTTTATCGCCGCCGCCATGACGGCCTCAGCGCCCGCATAGCTCTCCAGATCGGCCACCACGGATGTAGCGCGCCCCGGACCCAAAGCTGCGATCTCCTCGGCCACCTCGGCCACGAACTCGGCCCGGTCGGCCAAGACCACATCCGCGCCCTCGGCACAGGCCCGGGCGGCGACGCCCCGACCGATGCCTTGAGCCGCGCCGGTGATCACCATGACCTTGCCCGCAAACCTGCCGGGACAGATCATGCCGCCTCCTCCGCCGCATTGGGGGTGAATTTCTCGTAATGGAAACTCGCGGGTGTGACGCCCTTGTCCTTGAGAAATCCGCGCACCGCCTCGACCATCGGCGGCGGGCCGCAGAGGTAGAGGTCGATCTCGCCGTGGTTGAGCTGCGCGTCGCTCAGATGGTGCGTGACATAGCCCTTGAGCGGATGAGAACTGGCCGCATCCGCCACGGTCGCGGCCCATGTGAGATTGGGCAGACGCGCCGCCAAGGCCTCGATCCGGGCGGTTTCGACCAGATCGCTGTCCGAGGTCACGCCATAGATCAGATGCACCGGCGTCTCGGTCTCGCCCTTGACCGCCATGACCTCCAGCATCGACAACAGCGGCGCAAGCCCCGTGCCCCCCGCCAGCATCACCACCGGGCGCTTGCGTTCGCGCAGGAAAAAGCTGCCGAACGGGCCGGTGAACTCCAGCGTATCGCAAGGTTTCGCCACCTCGGTCAGATAGCGGCTCATCGCCCCGCCCGGCACGTTGCGAATGAGGAACATCGCCTCATCCGCCCCCGGCGCCGAGCTGAAGGAATAGGAGCGCGTCACGCCCAACCCCGGCACGGCAATATTGACGTATTGACCGGGCAGGAAATCGAGTGCCTCCGGGTTCGGCAGCGTCACCCCCAACACGATCGTGCTGGGAGAGACCTGTTCGAGCGTGGTGATCTCGCCCGAGAAGACCGACGGCCCGAGCTTGCAGCTCGAGGACGGCACCGGCACGGAGACCACGCAGTCGCTTTCCGGCACCATCTGGCAGGACAGAACCAACCCTTCTGCGGCCTCTTCATCAGAGAGCGCCTCTTCGAGATAGTCGTCGCCCATGTCAAAGGCGCCTTCCTCGCAGCGGCATTTACACGTCCCGCAGACCCCGTCGGAGCAATCCACCGGCAGGTTCACCTTTTGCCGGTAAGCCGCGTCCATCACGGTTTCCATCGGGTTGCAGTCGATCACACGGGTCACCCCGTCCTCGAAATTGAGGGCAATGCGATAACTCATCCGGCCCTCCTCAGACGTGGTACACGTCGATGACCTGATGGATGTAATCATCCTTCAGCACCACGGTTTTCGCGGTGATCTTCGGCGCCTCGCCCGACAGGTCGAGCGTGTAATAAGACGTGCCGAAAAAGCTCATCGTGGTCTGGTAGCGATGGCTCAGCGTGTGCCAGTTGAACCGCAGATCGAGGTCCTGCTCGCGCCGCTCCACGATCTCGATATTCGCGATCATGTGATTGGTGCGCGGCTCCGGCATGGTCGCACCGGAGCGTTCGGTCTTGATCCGGAACACCCGGTCCTCAAGGCCCTGACGGTTCGGGTAATAGATCAGCGAAACCTGCGACTGCGGGTCTTCGACCAGCTGATCGTCATCGTCCCAGGACGGCATCCAGAACGTGGCCTCCGGCGCGTAGCACTCAAGCCATGCGTCCCAGTCGCGGTCATCGAGAAGTCGGGCTTCCCGGTAGAGAAAGGCGGCGATCTGTTCGAGATCGGATTTCACGAAAGCGTTCATGCCATCACCTCCTCACCTGCGGAAACCGGCATGGCCGCCTCCTTGTCGAGCGCCGCGATCAGGAGTCCCGACCAGTATTCATGCTGGCGCACGAACAGACCTTCGTCCTCCGACCGGATACCGCTCAGGATCGGGGTCATCCCCATCGCCTTCGCGTTGTCATCCGGCCCGTCGATCCAGCGCGTGGCACCCCGGCTCAGGTCGTTCCACACGCCGTCGGCGGCGGCATAGGCAGTCTGACAGGCGCGGAATTCCTCAAGATCGTCGGGCGTCCCCATGCCGGAGACGTTGAAGAAATCCTCATACTGGCGCAGGCGCGTCGCGCGCTCTTCCGGGGCCTCGCCCACCGGGGCGAAACAGTAGATCGTGATCTCCGTCTTATCGACGCTGATCGGGCGCACCACGCGGATTTGCGTCGAGAACTGATCCATCAGGTAGACGTTCGGATAGAGCGCGAGGTTGCGGGTCTGGGTGGTGATGAACTCGGTCTTCTCCTTGCCGAGACGCGCCTCAAGCTCGTCGCGGTGGTTCCAGACCGGGCGCACTTCGGGGTTCAGCGTCCGGGTCCACAGAAGGATATGCCCGCGCTCGAACCCGTAGACCCCACCGACGCTTTTCGACCAACCGTTCGCGTCCACCGCCTGCGTGCCCTCGTCCTTGCGGTGGCCCATGGTGGCGGCGTAGTTCCAGTGCACCGAGCTGACGTGATAGCCGTCCGCGCCGTTCTCCATCTGAAGCTTCCAGTTGCCGTCGAACGTATAGCTCGAATTGCCGCGCAGAACCTCAAGCCCGTTGGGCGCCTGATCGACGATCTGGTCGATGATCACCTTGGTCTCACCCAGATGCGCATCGAGCGTCGGCATATCCGCGTTCAGGCTGCCAAACAGAAAGCCCTTGTAGCTCTCGAATTTGGCAACCGCTTTGAGATTGTGCGCGCCGTCCTTGTTGAACCCTTCCGGATAGCCGCCGGTCTTGCCGTCCTTGACCTTCAACAGCTTGCCGGTGTTGGAAAATGTCCAGCCGTGGAACTGACAGGTGAAGCTCGATTTGTTGCCGTGTTTGCGACGGCAGAGCGTCGCACCGCGATGCGCACAGGCGTTGATCACCGCGTGGAGCTCGCCCTCTTTGTCGCGGGTGATGACAATCGGAACCCGACCGATCCAGGTGGTGAAATAGTCGTTCGGTTCCGGGATCTGGCTCTCATGCGCGAGATACACCCAGCCGTTTTCGAAAATATGCTTCATCTCCAGATCGTAAATCTCGGCGTCGGTGAAAATATCCCGGCGGCAGCGGTGGATGCCGTTTTCGTCTTCCTCGACGGCCCCCGCGATGCGGTCTCTGAGCGTGGTGGTCATGCGTTCTCCTCCGTTTTGGCGCGTGCGCGATGGCACGTTTGCTGCCCTGTTCGGATCGGCGGAAAGAGCCCCGGCCCCGACACGCAATCTGACGACAGCCTGCAAAAACCCGGCCCCCGAAACGGGGGAGAAGAGGCCAGTCACGCCTCTTGAGACCTTTTTGGTATCTGGTGATACCTCCCTGACGGCCGCTCCTCCAGCCGCCGCATCCAAACAAGATTGGACCACTGTGCGAAACATGGGGTAAAAAATCCAAGACCAAGTTCATCTGTTTCTATACGAGGAGGGTATAGTATGGAGATGCGCCAGCTCCGCTATTTCGTCGCGGTCGCCAGCGAGCGGAATTTTTCCCGCGCCGCCGAAAAACTGCACATGGCCCAGCCGCCGCTCAGTCGCCAGATCCAGATGTTGGAGGCCGAAATGGGCACCGAGCTGATCGACCGCACCGTGCGGCCCCTGAAACTCACCGCGCCGGGGCGGCTTTTTCTCAAACAGGCGGAGCAAATTCTCGCCCATGCCGAGGCCGCCAAGAAGATGATCGAGCGTTCCGCCCATTCCGGTCGGCAAAGCGTTGTCTTCGGCTTCGTCGCCTCGACCATGTACGGGCGGTTTCCGGCGCTCATCCGCGGCTTTCGCAAAGTGGCGCAGGACGTCGACATCAACCTGATCGAGATGAGCAGTCTGGAACAGATCCCCGCCCTCAAGGAAGGCCGGATCGACGCCGGTTTCGGCACGCAGCGCTTCGAGGACCCGGCGATCACCCGCGTGCTCCTGCGCGAGGAGGACATGCTCGTCGCCATGCCCGAAACCCATCCGCTGGCACAGGAAGACGGCCCGCTGCCGCTCGCGCGCATCGCGCAGGAGCCGCAGATCCTCTATCCAAGCCAGCCGCGCCCGAGCTTTGCCGATCAGGTGCTCGCCGTGTTCCACGACCACGGTATCTCCCCCAACATCGCCCATGAGGCGCGCGAATTGCACATCGCCATCGGGCTTGTGGCCGCCGAGGAAGGCATCGCCATGGTGCCCGAAGCGGTGCAGCGCGCGCGCATGGAAGGGCTGTGTTTTCGCCCCCTCGTCGAACATGCCACCTCGCCGATCTTCATGAGCTTTCGCCGCGACGACAGCTCGCGCCCGATCCGCCAGATGATGGAGGTGATCTGCGACCGTTACCCCGGCTGGGGCTATGCCGCGCCCGAGGGGCTGCGCAAGGAGTTGGAGAAACGCGGCGTGGTGAAGGGTTAAGTCTGCGCCGCCACCGCGCCGATGTCGGAGGAGGCCACCGCCACCGTCTTGACGATGGCATGGATCGCCACACCCGGCGCGAGATCGAGCGCCTGTGCCGAGCGCCCGGTGATCCGCGCCAGAACCCGGCCCGCTTGCGTGTCGATGGCCACGATCACCGCGCCCTCATGCGGCTGCATCTGCTGCACCACCCCCGACAGGATGTTGAGCGCCGAAAGCCCCTCCGGCCTTTGCCGCGACAGGATCACATCATGCGCCGCGATCCGCACCCGCACCTTCTGACCCGGCGCCTGCGCAATCTGCGGCAGAAACAAAGGTTCTCCGCCCGCGTCCAATTCGGTCAGCCCGTCAGAGTGATGCCTCTTCACCGTCACGGTGAGCACCGCGCCCGCCTCCCGTGCGCCCATCGGCAAAACGTCAGGATCGCCCAAAACCTCCGCCGCAGCGCCTTGCCGCACCACCTTGCCGCCCTCTATGACAACGACCGTGGTCGCAAGCCGCGCCACCTCGCTGGCGGAATGGCTGACATAGAGGATCGGCACCGTCACCTCATCGCGCAATCGCTCGAAATAGGGCAGAATCTCCGCCTTTCGGGTCTCATCCAGGGCCGACAACGGTTCATCGGCGAGGATCAGTTTCGGCGCAGACAAAAGCGCCCGTCCTATGGCTACCCGCTGCTTTTCACCGCCCGAAAGCGCGCCGGGACGTCGGTCCAAGAGCGGCCCGATCCCCAAAAGCTCGACCACCCGCCCCATGTCCTCGCGCGGCGCGTGTTTCGGCGCAAACCATGCACCGTAGGTCAGATTTTGCCGGACCGTCAGATGCGGGAACAGCCGCGCGTCCTGAAAAATATAGCCCAGACGGCGCTGATGCGGTTTGAGCCGCAGCCCGGCGGCGGTGTCGAGCAGGGTCCACTCCCCAACCGCAATCCGCCCGCGGTCCGGGCGCAACAGCCCCGCCACCGCGTTGATCACCGTGGTCTTGCCGGAACCCGAGGCACCGAACAGAACCGTCAGCCCCGGCGGGGCCTCGAACCGCGCATCGAGCGTGAAACCGGCAAACGCATGGTGCAGATCGACCGATAACATCACTTGCCCCCCACCCGATCCGCCACACGTCGGGCGAGGATTTCAGACATCAACAGCGCCGCCATCGCAACCGCCACCGACACAAGCACCAGTTTCATCGCCGAACCTTCGCCGCCCGGCACTTGCAGGAAGGCATAGATCGCCGAGGGGATGGTGCGGGTCTGGCCGGGAATGTTGGAGACAAAGGTGATCGTCGCGCCGAATTCCCCCATCGCCTTGGCAAAGGCCAGAATGGCCCCCGCCACGATCCCCGGCAAGGTCATCGGCAGGGTCACGGTCAGAAACACCCAGAATGGCGAGGCCCCCAGAGTGGCCCCCGCCTGCTCCAGTTTCACATCCACCGCCTCGATCGACAGCCGGATCGCCCGCACCATGAGCGGAAAGGCCATGACACCGGCGGCCAGCGCCGCGCCTTCCCAACGAAAGGCAAAGGTGATGCCGATTTGATGGAGAACGCTCCCCACCGGCCCTTTCACCCCGAAGGTCAAAAGCAGCATATAGCCCGTGACCACCGGCGGCAGGATCAGCGGCAGATGCACGATGCCATTGAGCAATTGCTTACCCGGAAAAGACCAGCGCGCCAGAGCATAGGCGATGAAAATGCCCAAAGGCAGGCTCGCCGCCACCGCCCAGAAGGCGACGCGCAGCGACAGGCGCACCGCCGCCCATTCTTCCGGTCCCAACCAGTCCAGCAAAGACGTCCCCTTTAGTCCGCGACGACCACAAAGCCCTGACGCTCGAACGCCGCACGCGCCTCAGCCCCCTTGAGGTACTCAAGGAACTCCGCCTCAGCCGGCACATCGCGGTTCGCCAGATCGGCGGCAGGATAGACAATCGCCGGGTGGCTGTCTGCCGGGAACGTGCCGACCACGGTCACGCCCGCTTCCGCCGCCGCATCGGTGGCGTAGACGATGCCATAAGGCGCTTCGCCGGTGGCCACGAGCGCCAGAGCCGCCCGCACATTGTCGGCCTGCGCCACCTGCGCCTCGACATCGTCCCAAAGCCCGAGCGTTTCGAGCGAGGCCTTGCCGTAAATCCCGGCAGGCACCGCATCGACCAGCGCCATCGCCAGACGCCCGCCGTCCAGAAGCCCCGCCAGATCGAGATCGGGGGTGATCTCCACCGCATCGGCGTCGCCTGCCGCGATCAGCACGATGGAATTGTTCAACAGATCGAACCGCGTGCCCGGTTCCACCAGCCCATCTTCCTCAAGCGTGTCCATCCAGCCCGGATTGGCCGAGATGAAAATATCCGCCGGAGCCCCCTGTTGGATCTGGCGCGCCAGTGCCGAAGACCCCGCCAGTGAAATCGCAAGGCTGTGGCCCGTCTCGGCCTCGAATTTCTCTTCGATCTCGGCGAGCGCATTGGTCATGCTGGCGGCGGCGAAGACGGTGATCTCTTCGGCATGGGCCGTCAGAGGGGCAAAGGCCGAAACGGCTGCAAGCGCCAAAGCGCGACGGGGGAAAGAAACGGACATGGGAACTCCCTGAGCATGGATATGTTTGCACAAACATATCGCAACACATGCAGGAAGGGGCAAGCGTTATTTCCCTTCGGACATATCGAGACGCATATCGTCGCGCTCCGCCAGCATCCCCCGGATCATGGCAATCCGAGCCTCCGACGCCGCCTCGACCTCCGCCAGAATGGCCCGATATTGCGTCAAAACCGCCTCGCCTGTCTCCGTCAGATGCGCGCCACCGCCCTTGCTTCCGCCTCGCGCGGAGGCCACCAGCGGCTCTTTGAACGCGGCGTTCATCTCCTCGACCAGCGACCAGGCGCGTTTGTAGCTCATCGCCATCCTGCGCCCCGCCGCCGCAATCGAGCCAGTGTCGCGAATGCCTTCGAGCAAATCCGCCTTGCCCGGCCCGAGCATCAGCCGCGCGCCGAAATAAATCCGCAACCGGAGCCGCGTCTCGTCATCAAGTTCTTCACTCATAGGACTGTTCTGCCCCAGCGCCGCTTTCCGCGCAAGCGCCCTGCCCGCTGTCGCTCGGACTTGCGCCAGCCCCCCGCTTCATGGGATAGGGACGCCAGACCTGCCACAAAGGAGCCCGACATGACCGCCAAAGATGTCGCCATCGGAAATGTCACCTTTTCCAACGCCAAACCCTTCGGCCTCATTGCCGGTCCGTGCCAGTTGGAAAGCCTCGATCACGCCCGCATGCTGGCCGAGAAGATCGCCGAGGCCTGCGCGCCGACCGGCACCGGCTTCGTGTTCAAAGGCTCCTATGACAAGGCAAACCGCAGCTCGCTGTCGGGCAAGCGGGGTCTGGGCGCCGAAAAAGGCCTCACCATCCTGTCGAAGATCCGCGAGGAATTCGGCTGCCCGGTGATCACCGACGTACATGAACCCGCCCATTGCGCCATGGCCGCCGAAGCGGTCGACGTGCTGCAAATCCCCGCCTTTCTGTGCCGCCAGACCGATCTTTTGCTGGCCGCCGGAGAAACCGGAAAGGCGATCAACGTCAAGAAAGGCCAGTTCCTTGCGCCCTGGGACATGGACAACGTCGCCGCCAAGCTCGCCTCCACCGGCAATGACAAGATCATGCTCTGCGAACGCGGCACGTCTTTCGGCTACAACACGCTCGTCAGCGATTTCCGCGGCCTGCCGCGGATGGCCGAAACCGGCTATCCGGTGATCATGGACGCCACCCATTCGGTCCAGCAACCGGGCGGCAACGGCACCTCCACAGGCGGCGACCGCACCATGGTCCCCGTTCTGGCGCGCGCCGCCGTCGCCGTGGGCGTCGCGGGGCTGTTCATCGAGACCCATGAAGACCCGGACAATGCGCCCTCCGACGGGCCGAACATGCTCCGGATCGAAGACCTCGGCCCGCTTCTGGCAACGCTGCATGCGCTCGACACGGTCGTGAAACCGGCCTGAAGACCACCGACTCGATTTCCCTAAAATTTATCTAAAAACCCGGACAAATCGCCCGGGTTTTTCGCATTTCTGCCCCACATTTCGCCACGCACTCTCAGCAGAATGTAACCTGTGTCACGGCACACTCCGTGGCACACGAATTTCGAGGAGAGACGCCATGCACCCGAAAGACACTGAGCAGCTCCAACATCCGATCCCCGTTCCGCCGCTCGCCTATCAACGGCCCCTGCCGCAACAGCGCGCGCCCATCCCGATGAGCGAGGTGCCAACCGTCGCCGCCCGTCACATGCCGCATCCGATCTTCATCGATTGGGCGATGATCTGAGCCAACCTGGTCGGGCTTTGCTTGACGCGCCCCCGAAGCTGCGGGACAGTTGCGACATCCGCCTGTCTCGCAGTTCCGTGGACGCCCATGCCGACACCCGTCTCTTCCATCCGCAACCTCGGCCCCGCATCGGACGCAAGTTTCGCGCGGGCCGGGATCACCTCCGCCGAGGAGCTCCGTGAAATGGGGGCAGATGCCGCGTACAGGCACTTGCTCACGCACGGCACCCGCCCCCATTTCATCGGCTATTACTGCATCGTCATGGGGCTTCAGGGCCGCCCGTGGAACGATTGCAAAGGCAGGGAAAAGGACGAGTTGCGCGCCCGGTTCGACGCCATCGTCGCCTCCGTGCAGGAAGACAAGACCGCCGTGCCTCTGGGCATCGAGGCGATTTTGAACGACATCGGCACAGGGCTGCGACGCTAGACGCCTTTCGATCCGTTCGGAACTTTCCACAGAAGGCGGGCGTTTCCCTCCAAAGCACAAGCTGCACAAATTCAGGAGAGACACATGGACCTCATCCGCATCCTCGCCGCCATCCTCCTGCCGCCTCTGGGCGTTTTCATGCAGGTGGGCATCGGCAAACAGTTCTGGATCAACATCCTTCTGACGCTTCTGGGCTATATCCCCGGCATCGTCCACGCCGTCTGGATCATCGCCCGCACACCCGAGGAGGGCCGGATCTGAGCTTACGCGCTCATACCACATGAAAAAGGCCGCCCCGAAGAGCGGCCTTTTCAAATGTCGGAACCGGGTTCGGTTCAGCCAACCAGCTCGATGCCGGAGAAGAAGAAGGCGATTTCTTCAGCAGCGGTTTCCGGGGCGTCGGAGCCGTGCACGGAGTTTTCGCCAACGGAGAGCGCGAACTCTTTGCGGATGGTGCCTTCGGCCGCGTCCGCCGGGTTGGTGGCGCCCATGACTTCGCGGTTTTTCGCGATGGCGTTCTCGCCTTCGAGAACCTGAACCACAACCGGCTCGGAGATCATGTATTCGCACAGCTCACCGAAGAAGGGACGGTCTTTGTGCACGCCGTAGAAAGCCTGTGCCTGAGCCAGCGTCAGCTGAATGCGCTTGGAAGCCACGACGCGCAGGCCGGCTTCTTCGAACTTGGCAACGATCTTGCCGGTCAGGTTGCGCTTGGTGGCGTCGGGTTTGATGATGGAGAAGGTACGCTGGATCGCCATTGGGAAAGCCTCTTGGATCTCGATTTGCAGTGAAAACAGGTGCAGAAAGCTCCGCGCCCGAAGATTGCGCGCCGGATACCACGGGCAAAGCGGTTTGAAAAGCCGTGAATGGTGGATAGCGCAAGGCTTTCGCCTGCCCGTCCATGGACTGCGCATGGACATCGGGTCGAGCCCCCCGAATTTCTGAGCATCACGCCCACTGGACCGCACCCGCGCGCCCTGATATGCGGCTCTCATGTTGAAGATCCGCGATATCACCTATTCCGTCGAAGGCCGCACCCTCATCGAGGAGGCGTCCGTCACCATTCCCACCGGCCATAAGGTCGGCATCGTGGGCCGCAACGGCGCGGGCAAAACCACGTTGTTCCGGTTGATCAAGGGCGATCTCGTCCTTGAGGGCGGGTCCATCGAGATTCCGTCCCGCGCCCGCATCGGCGGCGTGGCGCAGGAGGTGCCCGGAAATGAGGTGTCGCTTCTCGACACGGTTCTGGCCGAGGACAAGGAACGCGCCAGCCTGATGGCCGAATCCGAGACCGCCACCGACCCGCACCGGATCGCGGAGATTCAGACCCGTCTCGCCGACATCGACGCGTGGTCCGCCGAAGGCCGCGCCTCCTCGATCCTCAAGGGTCTCGGGTTCAACGACGAAGAAATCATGATGCCCTGTTCGGCGTTTTCCGGCGGCTGGCGCATGCGCGTCGCGCTCGCGGGCGTGCTGTTTTCGCAGCCCGATTTTCTTTTGCTCGACGAACCGACCAACTATCTCGACCTCGAAGGCGCGCTTTGGCTTGAGACCTATCTCGCCAAATACCCGCACACGGTGTTGTTGATCTCGCACGACCGCGCGTTGTTGAACCGTGCCGTGGGGGCGATCCTGCATCTCGAAGGCAAGAAACTCACGCTCTACACCGGCGGCTACGACGATTTCGCCCGCACCCGGAGCGCCCAACGCGCGGTTCAGGCCGCCGCCGCCAAGAAACAAGAGGCGCATCGCGCCCACCTGCAAAGCTTTGTCGACCGGTTCAAGGCGAAAGCCTCGAAAGCCAAACAGGCGCAGTCCCGTGTTAAAATGTTGGAGAAGATGGAGACCATCACAGCGCCCGAAGACGCCGCGCGCATGGTGTTTTCCTTCCCGACGCCCGAGGAACTGTCGCCGCCGATCCTGCGGATCGAGGGCGGCTCCGTCGGCTATGACGGCAAGGCGATCCTGCAACGGCTCGACCTTCGGATCGACCAGGACGACCGCATCGCTTTGCTGGGTCGCAACGGCGAGGGCAAATCGACGCTCTCCAAATTGCTGTCCGACCGCCTGCCCGCCATGGGCGGCGACATCACCCGGCACAAGAAACTCCGCGTCGGCTTTTTCGCCCAGCACCAAGTCGACGAGTTGCATCTCGACGAGACGCCGCTTCAGCACCTGCGCCGCGCTTTGCCGAACCTTGAGCCGACGAAACTGCGCGCGCGCCTTGCGGGCTTCGGCCTTGGTGCCGATCAGGCGGAGACCGAGGTCGGGCGGCTGTCCGGCGGTCAGAAAGCCCGCCTGTCTTTGCTGCTCGCGACACTCGATGCGCCGCATCTTCTGATCCTCGACGAACCGACCAACCACCTCGACATCGAAAGCCGCGAGGCGCTGGTCGAGGCGCTGACCGAATACACCGGTGCCGTCGTCCTCGTGTCGCACGACATGCACCTTCTGTCGCTCGTGGCCGACCGGCTCTGGCTGGTGAAAGACGGCCGCGTGACCCCCTATGAGGAAGACCTTGAAGCCTACCGCCGCTTCCTCGTTCAGGGCGATGAGAAACCGAAAGAACCCAAGGCCAAACCCGCGCCCAAGGTCAAAAAAGCCACCCGCGAAGAGCTGATGGCGCTGCGGGCCGAGGTGCGAAAATGCGAGGACCGGGTCGAAAAGCTCAACGATATGAGCGAAAAGCTACAGGTCAAGCTCGCCAACCCCGATCTTTACGAGGACAAACAGGCCGCCGTCGTCTGGCAGAAAAAATATGCCGAAGTCTCGGAGGCCATGGACCGCGCCGAGGCGCTTTGGATGGCCGCGCTCGAAAAACTCGAAGCCGCCGGGGGCAAGAGCTGAGCCATGGACCCGCAAGTTCTGATCACGGCCTTCATGACGCTTTTCGTCATCATCGACCCGATCGGGCTTGCCCCCTTGTTCGTGGCGCTCACCCAAGGAGCGACGGCACAGCATCGCCGCGCCGTCGGCCTGCGCGCGGTGCTGATCGCCTTTGCGATCCTGACGCTTTTCGGCCTGTTCGGCGATCACGTGCTTGCCTTCATCGGCATCTCCATGCCCGCCTTCCGCATTGCGGGCGGGCTTCTGCTGTTCCTCACCGCTCTTGAAATGCTGTTCGAGAAACGCACGAAACGCCGCGAGGAACATGCCCAACACCCGGAGCATCAGCCGGTCGAAGACCCCTCCGTCTTCCCCCTCGCCACGCCTCTGCTGGCCGGTCCCGGCGCGATCACCTCGATGATCCTTCTCATTGATCAGGCCGACGGCGTCACCGGTGTCCTGTTCATGCTCGGCGTGCTCATCGCGGTATTGGCCGTTTGCCTGCTGTTCTTCGCTCTGAGTGGCGTCATGGAACGCGTCCTCGGCGCCACCGGCATCAATGTGGTGACCCGGCTCATGGGCATGCTGCTCGCGGCTTTGTCGGTGCAATTCGTCGTGGACGGGGTCAAGGCGATCTTCTTCATCGGTTGATCGTCCTTTTGACGTTTTCGTCAGGAACAGAATGTCCCACTGACAAACCCCGCCCGCGCCCCTATCTATATCCTATGGATCAGATGGACACCGCCCGCATTCTCTATCTCTCGCTGCTCCTCGGAGCGGTCGGGTTCTATTACGTCATCGCCAACCGCAAACGCATGGGCCAGATGGTGCGCCATGCCGTGCTCTGGGCGCTGATCTTCATCGGCGCGCTGGCCGCCGTGGGCCTGTGGCAGGACGTCCGCCCCCGCCTTGCGCCCGCGCAGATGAGCATGGGCGACGGCATCGTCACCGTGGATCGCGACCATTCCGGGCATTTCTCCGTCATGGCCGAAGTGAACGGCGCGCCCGTGGAATTCCTTGTCGACACCGGCGCGTCCAACGTGGTGCTCTCGAAAGAGGACGCCGAGCGCGCGGGCATCGACATCGACAACCTCGCCTTCACCGGCCACGCCCAGACCGCCAACGGCTCGGTGCGCACGGCGGCGGTCAAGATCGACACGCTGGAGATCGAAGGCATCACCGACAGCCGCGTGCGGGCCTATGTCACCGATGGCGAGCTGTTCGGCTCGCTTCTTGGCATGGATTACCTGCAACGCTATGAAAGCATCGAGATCAAACAGAACAAGCTGATTTTGACGCGGTGAGTTGGGGGGCTTTGCCCCTCACCCGGGCTCCGCCCGTTCGAGGCTGAAACGCTCCCCCGGATCGTTTCCAAGCCGCCTCTCACCCCCAGGATATTTTTAGACAAAAGAAGCCGCAGTCAGCCCTTCTTGCTCTCCGCCTTCTTTTCCCAGCGGCCGCTTTCCTCGGACCAATATTGCGCCTCGGCCCCGGCCCCCGTCAGGGTTTTCCACTGCACCCGCGCGTGTTGCACCGCCGCCTCGTCATAGCCGTCGAACAGGATACAGGCGCGGTCGAGTACTGCAATTTCCTCAGCACTCAGATCCGCCCCGCCCACGCTCATCACGCAGGCCGCTTTGTTGCCCCCCGCGCCCGTGGTGAACAGCACCGGCTGGTCCGCGTCATGCGGCCCCCCGGCCATACCATGCGGCAGAAATCCCTCCCGCAGCCAGAGCGCCTGATCGAGCGCGCGCAGCATCTCCTCAGAGCGCCCGCGCACCTCGACCCGCCAGCCCGCAGAGAGAGATTTCTCCGCAAGCGTGGCCAGCGTGTCGATCAACGGGCCCTGAGTGAGGTGATAGAAATAGACAGCACCCATAAGGTGTTAGCCCTCTTTGTTCATCTCGTCGATCATCCGGTTGAGCGCCAGAACGCCCCAGCCGGTCGCGCCTTTCGGCGCCAAAGCCGTCCCGGAGGCCACCGAGGCCACACCCGCGATGTCGAGGTGAATCCACGGCGTCTCATCCTTGACAAACCGCTTGAGGAATTGCGCCGCCGTAATGGCCCCGCCCCAACGCGTGCCGACGTTCTTCATATCGGCGACGTTGGATTTCAAGAGATCGTCATAGCCCTGTCCCATCGGCAGACGCCACGCGCCCTCGCCCTCCGCCTCGGCGGCTTTGAGGAAGGTGGTGCAGAACGCATCGTCATTGGAGAACACCCCGGCGTTCTCATGGCCCAAAGCCACGACACAAGCGCCCGTGAGCGTCGCGAGGTTGACCATGGCTTTCGGCGCAAAGGTCTGTTGTGCGTACCAGAGCACATCGGCCAGAACGAGGCGGCCTTCGGCATCGGTGTTGATGATCTCGACCGTGTCGCCCTTCATGGATTTGACCACATCGCCCGGCCGCGTCGCCTGACCGTCGGGCATGTTCTCCACCAACCCGACAAGCCCCACAACATTCACCGGTGCCTTGCGCAGTGCGAGCGATTTCATCACGCCCGACACCGTGCCCGCGCCGCCCATGTCCATGGTCATGTCCTCCATGCCCGCCGCCGGTTTGATAGAAATCCCGCCGGTGTCGAAGACAACACCCTTGCCGATGAGCGCCAGCGGCGCTTCGTCGCCGCCCGCCTGCCATGTCATCACCACCATTTTCGTCGGCGTCACCGAGCCTTGCCCCACGGAGAGCAAAAGGTTCATGCCGAGCTCCGCGAGACGGTCCTCCTCGAACACCTCGACCTTGACGCCAAGGCTTTCGAGCTCCGTGAGACGGGAGGCGAATTCCACCGTAGTCAGGACGTTCGACGGCTCGGACACCAGATCGCGGGTGAAGAACACGCCTTCGGCCAGCGCCGTGACCGTCGAAAGATCGACCGCCTCCGGTTTCGCCACCGCGAGCGTCACGGCGGGCGCAACGGGCGCTTCGTCCAGCGTTTTATGCGCGGTGAAGCTGTAATTCCTGAGCATCAGCCCGAGCGACAGCTCCTCGACCCGCTTGAGGCTGCCCGGCAGCACCAGAGCGCCCTCTTTGTCCAGAGCCGCCCCAATCGCCGCGCCCGCCTTGCGGCAAAGTTCGACCGAGGCCTGATGCGCCAGCTTCACCACCTGCACCGCAGAGGCGGCCATGCCGACCGGATAGGCCAGATCCTTCGCCTCGCCCTCTTTCATCTTCTCGAAGGCCGGGCTTTCGACAAACCGCGCCAATGCGCCCTTCGTCAGCCGGTTGATCCGCCGCGCCGCCGGGCTCATCTTGCCGTCGGGCGTCACCATGACGGAGACCCGTCCGGGGGCTGCGGCGATGGCGTCGAGGTCCAATTCGGTCACGGTGATCTGGGCAAGCGCGGTCATGGCAATTCCTTTGCTGAATTCGGGTTTTCCCATAGGTAGCGGCCATACCCCCGACTGACCAGTGCGAGTTTGCGCCGATTGCATCGGTTTGCGCACGGGTTTCTGCTTTCTCCCCGCGCAGGCTGCGGATAAAGTCCGCCCGAACGCAAACACCAGTATCGGGACCAGTGGGTTGGGAAGATTCGACAAATACATGCTTCAGCAACTGCTGATGCTGTTCGGATTCTTCTCGCTTTTGCTGGCGCTGGTGTTCTGGGTGAACAAGGCGGTGAGCCTCTTGGACTGGCTGATGGGCGACGGTCAATCGGCCTCGACGTTTTTGCAACTCACGCTTCTGTCCCTGCCGACGATCCTCGTGAACCTCCTGCCGATCGCGGCCTTTGCCGCCGTGGTCTATGTCACCAACCGCCTGTCCTCGGAATCCGAACTGGTGGTGGTGCAGGCGGCGGGCTATTCGCCCTATCGCCTCGCCCGCCCTGTGCTGTTCTTCGGCCTCATCGTCGGGCTGATGGTCGCCATCCTCGCCCATGTGCTTGTGCCCCTGTCGCAGCGCGAACTGGACCTGCGCCGCGCCGAGATCGCCAGCGACGTCACCGCCCGGCTCCTGACCGAAGGCTCCTTCGTCCATCCGGTGCGCGGCATCACCTTCTACGTGCGCAACATCTCGGCCGCGGGCGAGCTTGAGGACGTCTACCTCTCGAACAGCCGCGAAAAGAGCCAGCGCCAGAGCTTCATGGCCTCGCGCGCCCTGATCGTCAAAGACGACAGCGGCCCGATGCTCCTGATGTTCGACGGCATGAGCCAGACCTATGAACTCGCCGCACAGCGCCTCTCCGTCACCCGTTTCGACAGTTTCTCCTACAGCCTCTCGGGTCTGCTCGGCGAAACCCGGACCCGGCCGCGCACCCTGCGCTCCACCGACAGCCTCGCCCTCTTGCAGGCCAGCCCGGCGCTTCAGGAAGAGATCGGCCGCACACCGCAAGAGATGTTCGCCGAGGTGACCCAGCGCACCAACAAGGCCGTCCAGGGACTCGTCATCTGTCTCGTCGGCTTCGGCGCGCTGCTGATCGGCGGATTTTCGCGCTTCGGCCTCTGGCGCCAGATCCTTCTGGCGATCCTGCTTCTGGTCGTGGTGAAAACCCTCGACAACAGCTTTGGCGGCATGATCGACGACACCCCAAGCCTCTGGCCGCTGCGCTATCTCGCCTCCGTTCTGGCCGTCGCCATGGCGCTCGGGCTGATGTGGAAGGCCGCCCATCCGCGTCTGCGCCGCCGCAAGGACGACACCCCGGACCGCGAGGGAGACACGTCATGAGGCTCGATCTCTATTTCGCCCGCCGTTTCCTGCGCGCCCTCTTGATTGTCCTCGCGATGTTCGCCGGGCTCATCCTCATGGTCGAAAGCCTCGACCAGCTCCGCGATCTCGCCGATCTCGGGGTCGGCAGCGCCGCCGTTCTGCACATGGCGCTCCTGCGCGTGCCGCGCACGCTCTACGACATCCTGCCGATCATCGTGATGATTGCCACGCTGGTGCTGTTTCTCGGTCTTGCGCGCTCCTCCGAACTGGTCGTCGCCCGCGCTGCCGGACGCTCCGCCCTGCGTTCCCTGGTGCCGCCGATTGCCGTCGCCTTCCTGTTCGGTGCGCTCAGCGTCGCCGTGTTCAACCCGATTGCCGCCACCACCGAACGCAGCTACGAGCGGCAGAAAACCCTGTTCAGCCAGGGCGAAGCCCAGGTGTTTTCGGTCTCCGACGAGGGGCTGTGGCTGCGCGAAGGCACGCCCAGCGGCCAGATGGTGATCCGCGCCGGGCGCTCCAATCTCGACGGCTCGCAATTGCAGGAGGTGAGCTTCATCGGCTTCGCCCCCGACGGCACACCGCTCTATCGCATCGAAGCGCAGAGCGCCCAGATTGAGGACGGCCAGTGGCATCTCACCGGGGCCAAGCGTTGGCCGCTGACCGGCGCGGCCAACCCCGAGGCCGCCGCCACCGTGCACGACACGCTCACCCTGACCACCTCGCTCACCCCCGATGAAATCCGCGACCGCTTCGGCGCGCCCGAGGCCGTGCCGTTCTGGGAACTCACCAGCTACATCGACAAGCTCGAAGTGGCCGGCTTCTCCGCCCGTTCTTACCGCATGTGGCTGCAAAGCGAGCTGGCCCTGCCGTTCTCCTTTATCGCCATGGTGCTGATCGCCGCCGGTTTCACCATGCGCCACACCCGTCTCGGCAACACCTCCTCGCGGGTGATCACCGCCGTGCTTCTGGCCTTCGGCTTCTATTTCCTGCGCTCCTTCGCCATCGTCATGGGACAGAACGGATTGCTGCCGATCTCTTTGGCCGCCTGGGCGCCGCCGCTTGCAATCATCCTCGCCTCTCTTGCCCTTCTGCTGCATTTGGAGGATGGATAAGGACATGACCGCCGCACCGAAGGCCCCCCTTTCCCGTCGTGCGCAACCTCTGCGCGCCCCGCTCACGGCCCTCGCCCTGAGCGCTGCCCTGTCCATGGCCGCGCTGCCCGCGATGACCCAGACAGCATCCGAGCCCTCCACCGCGCTGATGGCCGACAGCGTCAGCTTCGACGGCACGCTGTTGATCGCCTCCGGCGCGGTCGAAGTGTTGCGCGGCGACACGCGGCTCACCGCCACGCGCATCACCTTCGATCAGAAGACCGGCGCGCTCTCGATCGAAGGTCCGATCCGTCTCACCGAAGCCGATGGCGCGACCGAGATTCTCGCCTCCGCAGCCGAGATCGACACCGAGTTGAAAAACGGCCTTCTGCTGTCGGCGCGCATGGTGATCGACCGCCAGATGCAACTGGCCGCCGCCCGGCTCGACGTGGTCGAAGGCCGCTATACAAGGCTCGAGAAAACCGTCGCCTCGACCTGTGAGGTCTGCGCCGTGCGTCCGGTGCCGCTTTGGGAAATTCGCGCCAGCGAAGTGATCCACGACAACGAGACCCATCAGCTCTATTTCACCGACGCGCATTTCCGCATCGTCGACATTCCGGTGTTCTGGCTGCCGCATCTGCGGGTGCCCGACCCGACCGTGAAACGCGCCAACGGTTTCCTGATCCCGGAGATCCGCACCGATTCCACCCTCGGAACCGGCATCGAGATCCCCTATTTCATCACCTTGGGCGATCACCGCGACCTCACCGTCGCGCCCTATCTGGCAAGCCACACCACGACGCTCAACCTGCGCTATCGTCAGGCCTTTGTGCATGGCGATCTCGAACTGAACGGCGCGGTCAGCTCCGACGACACCCGCGACGGGCTCCGGGCCTATCTCTTTGCCGAGGGCAACTGGCGGCTCGACAATGGCATGAAGCTCGGCTTCGATCTGCGCGCCACCTCCGACATCGCCTATCTGCTCGATTACGGCTATTACGACGAAGATTACCTGCCCTCGAAAGTCACGCTGAGCCGCTACCGCGAAGACGAGGCCATCGACGGGCAATTCGTGTATTCCCGCAGCCTGCGCGATTCCGATGTGGCGATCGAGGACACGCTGCCCTTCCTTCTGGGCGAGTTCAGCTACGAACATCTCTACGATCCGGCCCGTCTGCCGGGTCAACTGAGCTTCGGGATCACCGCCTCGACCTCGTACCGCGATTCCGAAGACGACATCGACGGCTATGACGTGCTGCGTCTTGGGGCCGAAGGGCGCTGGAGCGGCTCGACCGTCTTCGGCCCCGGCCTGAAACTCGAAAACGCCGCCGCCCTCTATGTCGACGGCTACCTGCAACAGCAATATTCCACCTACGAAAACCACGTCACCCGCCTCACCGGCAGTGCCGAAACCCGCCTGAGCTGGCCGCTCACCCGTACCACCGCCTCCGGCGCGTCCGAGCTTCTGGAACCGCTGTTGCAGCTTGGCTGGTCCGACAGCACCGGCGGCGATGTGCCCAACACGGATTCGCGTTTCGTCGAGTTTGACGAGGGCAATCTTCTGACCCTCGCGCGCTTTCCCGGCGCGGACCGGCGCGACACCGGCCTGACCGCCGCCGCCGGGCTGCGGTTTTCGCATTACGGCGAGACCTCCGACTATGGCCTCACGCTCGGTCGGGTCCTCAGCCTCGAAGATCACGACGCCTATTCCGTCGCCTCCGGCCTCTCCGGGCAAAGCTCCGACTGGCTCATCGGTGCCGGGCTGCGCTTCCAGAACGGCTTTGCCGCCAATACCCGCGCGCTCTTCACCGAAGACGCGGAAATCACCAAGTGGGAAACCCGTCTCGATCTCAGCCGCCCACGCTATGCCATCGGCTCCTCCTATGCCTATGTCATCGCCGATGCTGCGGAGGACCGTGACACCGATCTCAACGAATTCGGCTTCGACGGCTCGGTGAAACTGGCGCAGAACTGGAGCGCCACGGCGCAATATCTCTACGATTTCAACGAGGACGAAGCCACCCGCGCCGGGCTTGGACTACAGTTCCAAAACGAATGCACCCGGCTCAAGCTCGAATTGTCGCGCCGCTACTGGAATACCGATTCCCTCGATCCGACCACCCGCGTGGCGTTTTCCGTCGGCTTCGGCGCCTTCGGATCGGCCACGCAAAAGACCGGTTCCTGCGCCTTCTGAGACGTGCCCCAAGCCCGTCATCGCCCGTCGCACCGCCTCGCTGCGTTCACAATCGGGATATTCCCCGTCCCGCACAGCGCCCAGACGAGCAATCCGCTTGGCCCAGACCGCGAAACCTCTTAAAAGAAACCGACATCTGGACGAAAGCTCCGAAACCGGGGCAACAAGTGGGCATGGGAGTGAGCATGACACGCAAATTCGGGGCTGATCTTCTGGAGGCGGTGAAAACCTCTCTGCGCAAACCCTTGCCGACCGGCACAATCCGCAGCGGGCTTTTCGCTCTGGCGCTGGCTGTGCCCGGGCTGACCCCCGGACTGGCTACGGCCCAGAATCTTTTCGCCCCCGCCGCCTATGTCAACGACAAGGTGGTGACCGGCTACGAACTTGAGCAGCGCATGCAGATGCTCTCCGTTCTCGGCGGCGCGCAAAGCCGCAAGGACGTGCTCGACGCGCTGATCGAAGAGCGCCTCAAACAACAGGCCGCCGATCGCGTGAATTTCAAACTCACCGACGAACAGGTCGCCTCCGCAATCGCCGAATTCGCCGCCCGCGGCAAGTTGCAACCCGAACAGTTTCTGTCGCTGATGGCACAAAACGGCGTTTCGGCCCAGACCGTGCGCGATTTCGTGTCCTCGGGCATCATCTGGCGTGAATACGCCCGCGCCCGGTTCTCCTCGAAAGCCCAGATCTCAGAAGCGGAGATCGACAAGGCGCTGCAATCGAACGGCCCCTCCGGCGGGCTGCGTGTGGCTCTGTCCGAGCTTTTCCTGCCCGCGCGCACCCCTGAAGAGGCCGCGCAATCGGATGCGCTCGCCAAACAGATCGCGGCCAACCCCACGATCCCGGCCTTTGCCGCCGCCGCCGAGAAATACTCCGTCGCCCCCTCGCGCGAGAAAGCCGGGCGGATGGAATGGGCCTCGGTCGGCGATCTGCCGCCTGCCCTGCGTGCCGCCGTCATGGGCCTCAAACCCGGCGGGATCAGCGCGCCCCTGTCCACCGGCAACGCCATCGGTCTGTTCCAGCTGCGGTCCGTCGCCGAAATCGACACCCCGACGCCCAATGCCAACGCCATCAAATATGCCGCCTATTACATCGCGGGCGGGCGCTCCGAGGCCACGCTGAAACGCGCCGCCGAGGTGAAGGCCAATGTCGACACCTGCGACGACCTCTATGGCATCGCCAAGGGCGAACCGGAAAGCGTGCTCCAGATCGACACGCTGCCGGTGAGCCAGATCCCCAACGATGTGGCTTTCGAGCTTGCCAAACTCGATCCCGGCGAGGTCTCCACCGCGCTGACCCGCGCCGATGGCCAGACGCTTGTTTTCCTGATGATGTGCGGCCGCAATTATGAGGCTCTGGCCAATGCCGACCGCGACGCCGTGCGCGCCCAGCTGCAATCGCAACGCATCGGCGCGCTGGCCGACAGCTTCCTCGCCGAAATGCGCGCCGACGCCACGATCGTGATCCCATGAGCCAGAGCGATCTGCGCCCCTCCGATCTCGCCCCCATCGCCCTGAGCTGTGGCGAACCCGCCGGGGTCGGCCCCGAGCTTGCGGTCAAGGCCGCCAAGCTTCTGGGCGGGGCCGTGCCGTTCTTCTGGATCGGCGATCCGCGCCACCTGCCCAAGGATGCGCTGTTCGAAGAGATCGACAGCCCCGCGCAGGCGCTCGACATCGCCCCCGGCGCTTTGCCCGTGCTGCACCACGACTTCCCCGCCGAGGTCCGCCCCGGCCACCCCGATCTCTCGAACGCCCACGGCGTGATCGAGGTGATCCGCCGTGCCACAGCACTCGTGCAATCGGGCGAGGCCTCCGCGCTTTGCACCGCGCCGATCCACAAGAAAGTCCTGAAGGACGGCGCGGGCTATGCCTTTCCCGGCCACACCGAATTCCTCGCCCATCTCGGCGGCGTCGAGCGCGTGGTGATGATGCTCGCCTGCACCGAGCTGCGCGTCGTCCCCGTGACCATCCACATCGCGCTCCGCGATGTGCCGGAGGCCTTCACGCCCGAGCTTCTCGAAGACACCATTCGCATCACCGCCGCCGATATGGAGCGCTTCTGGGGCTATGCCAATCCGCGCATCGCCATCGCGGGGCTGAACCCGCATGCGGGCGAAGGCGGCGCGATGGGCAGCGAAGAGATCGACTGGATGATCCCGCTCATCGACCGCCTCAAGACGCAGGGTTTCGATCTCAAGGGCCCGATGCCGCCCGACACCATGTTCCATGGCCGGGCGCGCGCGGGCTATGACGTGGCGCTTTGCGCCTATCACGATCAGGCACTGATCCCGATCAAGACCATCGACTTTTCCGGCGGCGTCAACGTCACCCTCGGCCTGCCCTTCATTCGCACCTCGCCCGATCACGGCACCGCCTTCGACATCGCGGGCAAGGGCGTGGCCGATCCGTCGAGCCTCATCGCCGCGCTCAAGATGGCGCAGGATATGGCGATCACCGCCCGGAAAGCACGCTGATGGCCGCTGTCGACGGGCTGCCGCCGCTCCGCGAGGTCATCGCGACCCACGAGCTTGTGGCGAAGAAATCGCTGGGGCAAAACTTTCTGCTCGATCTCAACCTGACCTCGAAAATCGCCCGTCAGGCGGGCGATCTGACGCAATGCGACGTCCTGGAGGTCGGCCCCGGCCCCGGCGGTCTGACCCGTGGCCTTCTGGCCGAGGGCGCGCGCAAGGTTCTCGCCGTCGAAAAAGACAGCCGCGCCATGGCACCGCTCGCCGAAATTTCCGCCGCCTATCCCGGCCGGCTCGAGGTGATCAACGCCGATGCGCTTGAAATCGACCCGCTCGAACGCCTGACCGCCCCGGTGCGCATCGTCGCCAACTTGCCGTATAACGTCGGCACGGAATTGTTGGTGCGCTGGTTGACGCCCTCGTCCTGGCCGCCCTATTGGGCCTCGCTGACGCTGATGTTCCAACGCGAAGTGGCCGAGCGTATCGTCGCCGAGCCGGGCTCGAAGAAATACGGACGTCTCGCGATCCTGTCGCAATGGCGCACCCGGCCCCGCATCGTCATGGAACTGCCGCCGGAAGCCTTTAGCCCGCCGCCGAAAATCCATTCCGCCGTGGTGCATTTCGAAGCCCTGCCCGCGCCGCGGTTCGAAGCCGATCCGAAGATCCTTGAGCGCATCGTCGCCGCGGGTTTCAACCAGCGCCGCAAGATGCTCCGCGCCTCGCTGAAAGGCCTCACGCCCGACATCGAAGACCGCCTGACCGCCGCCGGGATCAAGCCCACGGACCGCGCCGAACAGGTGCCGATCGAAGGCTGGTGCGCGCTCGCCCGCGAAATGGCCAAGGCCTAGGCGATGTTCTCCCATGTCACCCTCGGTGCCGACGATCTCGATCTGGCCGCCACGTTTTACGACGCGGTTCTGGGGGAAATCGGCCTGAACCGGCGCGAGGTCGCCCCCGACGGTGGCCCCGAGTCCCGCTGCTGGGTCCGCCCGGAAGCGCCCTATCCGCGCTTCTATGTCTATCGGCCCTTCGACAAAGCCCCCGCCAGCGCCGGGAACGGTACCATGTTGGCCTTTGTTGCTCCAACGCGCGCCGCCGTCGACCGCGCCTATGCCGCGGGCCTCGCCCATGGCGGCACGGATGAGGGCGCGCCGGGCCTGCGCCCGCATTATGCCCCCGATTACTACGGCGCCTATCTGCGCGACCCGTTCGGCAACAAGATCCACCTCGTGCATCGCGCCGAGCTGACCGAAAGTTTCGGGATCGAGGCCTGACAGCCCCCTAAACCCAAGTTGTAGCGCCGCCACTCCAACTCCAGTCCAATCGCCAAACCTCCCCGCATCGTCTTTTCTGGGGCGATGGCACGGTCCTGCGCGCTTCTGATCTTGGTATAAGTCTCAGCGCCCCGACGTCCCGCCAAACCGATCTTCCCGGAAAGGCGGCATCGCAACGCTCTCAGGCACGGGCGATTTCAAGATCGTCACCCCCAGGACGTCCGATGCCCCCCTGGCGCCGGGGCCTCCCGAGCCCCGGCGCTTTCTCCAATTCATCCCGCGTTTCAGCCCCGCCGCTTTGTCCGCTCCCTTCCCCCCCTCAGGACGGCGGGCTATAAAGGGGCATGACAAAGACCCCGACACGACGTCACATCCTTAGCGCCTCTCCCGCCCTGATCATCGTCCTGATCGTGGTCCAGAGCGTCTGCGCCGTGTTCTTCCTCGCCGATGTGCTCGCCGATCTCCGAGAGGTCGGCGGCCAACCGACCCTGCACCTGATGATCGAAGCCATCGCCACCGGCACGCTGGTGATCGCCATCCTGTTCGAACTGCGCCTGATCCGCGATCTGATGCAGCGCAAGGCCCGGCTCGAACGCAGCCTCAAGGACGCCTCCCGCGCCGTCTTCGACGTGATCGAAAGCCATTTCGATCTCTGGGGCCTGTCGCCGTCCGAGCGCGATGTCGCGAGCTTTCTCGTCAAAGGCTTTTCCATCACCGAAATCGCCGAATTGCGTGGCAATAAGGAAGGCACGATCAAAGCGCATCTCAACGCGATCTACCGCAAATCCGGCACCCGCAACCGCGCCGAGATGATGTCCGCCCTGATCGACTCCCTGATCGACCCGCACCCGCAGACCGAGACGCCACAACCCTCAGCGCCCTGAGCCAACCCGTTCAGACATGAAAAAACCCCGCTCAATGGCGGGGTTTTTAGCATTCCAATACCGTGCGGACTTATTCCGCGGCCTCTGTGGTGTCCGGCGCGCTTTGCGGCGCACTGTCCCGGTCCGGCTGTGCCTCCTGCGCGGGGGCCTCTGCGGCGGCGGCGGCTTCCGCCTCCTTCTCCGCCTTGGTCTTGCGCGGTTTGCGCGGCGCACGCGGGCGTTTCGGCTTCGGCTGATCCTCGGGCGTCTCTACGAGACCGGTCTCAGAGCTCTCACCGCCCGCCTCGCTCCCATCGCCCTCGACAAAGACCAGATCGGGCTGATCGCCCTCGCCAGCCACCGGCTGAGCCTGTTGTTCGGTCTGTTGCTCGTCGCGACGGCGCTGACGTTCGGCACGCTCGGCTTCCTGACGGTCGCGGCGTTCCTGTTGCTCGCGCTCCTGCTGTTCGCGTTGCGCGTCCAGCTCTTTCTGCGCCTCGCCCAGCATCCGCAGGTAATGTTCCGCGTGCTGCTGGAAGTTCTCGGCCGCCACCCGGTCGTTGGCAAGCTGCGCGTCGCGGGCAAGCTGGTTGTATTTCTCGATGATCTGTTGCGGCGTGCCGCGCACCTTGCCCTCGGGGCCGGAGCTGTCGAAGACACGGTTGACGATATTGCCAACGGAACGGTTGCGGTTGTTCTTGGACCGCGAACGGTTTTTCGAGGATCTCATACGGTGTTCTTTCGAGCCTATATCTCGTTAATCGAGCCTGTGTGCCGGATTCTCGGACCGGCTTTTGAAGCTGGCTTGTCTGTCCCAATGCGCTCTCGTTCTCTCGAGAGCCCTCAACATCAAAGCTGTGCAGGGTAAGAGCGTCGGGGAGCAAACTCCCGTCCGGCGCATCCCCTCTGTAACCCTGTCCTGTCGGGTATGACAAGCGATTTTTACATGATTCTGGTACCTTTATGCGGCATTTCGTCGGAAAAACGCCGGGAAACCACAGGACTTGCCCCGAGACTGGTGCAAAACCGTTACCAATTCGCTGACAGGGTGGAAAAAACGCGCTTTGCCTTACTTGCCCGCATTGCGCGGATGCGGGTTCGGCGCCTGCGCGCGCACCACACGGTCGCGCCCGTCGAGATCGGCAATCACCCGCACGCCCTTGAGCCCTTGGGCCAGAAACAGATCGGCCACCGCCCCGCCCTGGGTCGGCCCGATCTCGACGATCAGCCGCCCGCGCGGCGCCAGATGCGCCCGCGCGCCCTTGGCAATCGCCCGATACGCCGTGAGCCCGTCCGCCTCATCGGTCAGCGCCATGCGCGGCTCATGCGCCAGCTCGGGCGCGAGCGACGGCATTTCCGAGAGCGCAATATAGGGCGGGTTCGACACGATCAGCTCGAATTCACCCTCGATCCCGTCCCACCAGTCGGCCTGCTGAAACCGCGCCCGCCCCGTGAGGCCCAAGCCTTCGGCATTCTCCCGCGCCACACTCAAAGCCGCCTCGGACAGATCGGTTCCAAGCCCCTTAGCCAAAATCTGTTCCGCGAGCAAAGTCAAAAGGATAGCGCCCGATCCTGTGCCCAGATCGAGCACAGAATTGAACGGTCGTGCCAAGGCTTCCGTGATCAGGATCTCGGTCTCGGGCCGCGGGTCGAGCACATCGGCGCTGACCTTGAAAGACCGCCCGTAGAATTCCCGATGCCCCAGAATATGCGACACGGGTTCGCGGTTCACCCGCCGGTCAATCGCCACCGCAAACGCCGCCACGTCGGCCTCCGAAATTGCATCCGGCATCACGAGGGTGAGCCGCGAGGGCGCGAGCCCCAGCACATGCGCCATCAAAAGCCGGGCATCGCGCGCCCCGCCCTCGATCCCGGCCTCGGCCAGACGTTTCGTGCCTTTGATCAGCGCCGTCTGCACCGTGGACTGAACCGTCATCCCGCCATCTCCGCCAGAAGGGCCGCCTGATGATCCGCAATCAGCGCGTCGATCACCTCATCGAGATCGCCGCCCATCACCTGATCGAGCTTGTAAAGCGTCAGGTTGATGCGGTGATCCGTCATCCGGCCCTGTGGGAAATTATAGGTGCGGATGCGTTCGGAGCGATCCCCGGACCCGACCTGCGATTTGCGATCCGCCGAGCGTTCGGCATGGAGTTTTTGGCGCTCCGCGTCATAAAGCCGCGCGCGCAGCACGGTCATCGCGATCTCACGGTTGCGGTGCTGGGATTTCTCCGACGAGGTCACGACGATCCCGCTTGGAATATGGGTGATCCGAACCGCCGAATCCGTGGTGTTGACGTGCTGCCCGCCCGCACCCGACGAGCGCATCGTGTCGATGCGGATGTCATTCGGGTTGATCTCGATATCCACCTCCTGCGCCTCCGGCAGCACCGCCACCGTCGCCGCAGAGGTATGGATGCGCCCGCCCGATTCCGTCTCCGGCACACGCTGCACCCGGTGCACGCCGCTCTCGAACTTCATCCGCGCGAAAACGCCCTCGCCCTCAACATTGGCGATCACCTCCTTGATGCCGCCAAGCTCGGTCTCCGCCAGCTCGATGATGTCGAACCGCCATCCCTTCGCCTCGGCATAGCGCTGATACATTCTAAGCAGGTCGCCCGCGAACAACGACGCCTCGTCGCCGCCCGTGCCGGGCCGGATTTCGAGAATGGCCGAGCCGGTATCCGCCGCGTCCTTGGGCAAAAGCGCGATCTGGAGCGCCTGCTCCGCCTCAGGGAGCCGCGCTTTCAGACCCGGCAATTCCTCCTCCGCCAGCGCCCGCATCTCCGGGTCCGCAAGCATCGCCTCCGCCTCAGCAATATCGCCCGCAAGGCGTTGATAGGCGCGAATTTGTTCCACTACGGGGCGCAAGCCGGCATATTCGCGGCCCAAGGCGACAATATCACCCGTGCCCTGCGCCATCGAGGCTTCAAGGAATTCGAAACGTTGCAGAATCTGCTGGAGGCGGTCTTGAGGTATCATGAGGCGATCTGTTGCGATGAAACACGGTCCGGGTCAAGCCGCGCTAAAACCCGGCCGCCTTGATCCACGCCTCCGCCCGCCGCCCGTTGACGCCGAAATCGGACTTTCCGAAGCGCAGCCGCGCCAGAACCACCACCTCGGAGCCGCCCTCGGAACTCCGCGCCGAGATCGTGGTGAAATCCGGGAAGCCCCAGAACGCCGTGCGGGTCCGGTAGGTCAGCCGCCTCTCCTCGACCGACCCGGCGACGCGGCGCGTGCGCATCTCGGTCTCGGCAATCGCCGCCAGACGGGTGAGCGCCTCCTCCGGCGTCAAAGGCACGGACACCAGCCGTTTCACGCCGCCCGGCGCAGGGTCGGCGGCGGCAAAGGGATCGACATGCCAGCGGGCCAGGTCGGTGGGCGCAAGGCGGATCGCTGCTTGCAGCACGATAAACCCGATGAGCGCCCCCCAGAACATCATCTTCATCCCGTCCGTCGCGTCCAGCCATAGAGCGCGATGATCTCCATCGCCACATGCGCGCCCGCCACCGCCGTCGCCCCCGTCGTGTCATAGGGTGGCGAGACCTCGACCACGTCGCCGCCGGTGAGATTGACCCCCGCCAGATCGCGCAGGATCGCCGCCGCCTGCCAGCTCGCAAGCCCGCTCCAGACGGGCGTGCCCGTGCCGGGCGCAAAGGCCGGGTCCAAACAGTCGATGTCGAAAGTCAGATAACAGTTGCGCTCGCCGACGATCTTTTTCACCTCGCCCGCAACCCAGGACGCCCCCCGCTCATGCACCGTCCGCGCGTCGATGATATTGACGCCCAAAGTGTCCGGGTTGTCGGTGCGAATGCCGATCTGGACCGAGGTTTTCGGGTCGATGATCCCGGTTTTCACCGCCTTGTAGAACATCGTGCCATGGTCGATCCGGCTCAGATCGTCGTCAGCCCAAGTGTCGGAATGCGCATCGAAATGGATGAGGCTCAGGGGCCCGAACTTTTCCGCATGGGCCTTGAGGATCGGATAGCTGATATAGTGATCGCCGCCCAGCACGAGGCTCCCCGCGCCCGCCGCCAGAATCCCACGGATGTGATCCGTCAACCGGTCGGGAAACTCCGACACCATGGCATAATCGAAGGCCAGATCGCCGTAATCCACCACATTGAGCTCGTCCAAAGGCGAATAGCCCCAGCCATAGGGCGCATCGAAGGGTTGAAGTGCGGAGGCCTCGCGGATCGCCCGCGGCCCCAACCGCGTGCCCGGCCTGTTGGTCACCGCCTGATCGAAGGGCACGCCGGTGATGGCCAGATCGACACCCGCAAGATCCTTGGTATAGCGTCGACGAAAGGCCGACAGCGCACCGCCAAAGGCATTCTCATAGGCCAGCCCCCGGCCAGAGCCGGTAAAGGCCAGATCAATCTGGGTTTTCGCGTCTTCGAGCGCCATACCGCCCCTCCCGTTCAGTCTCGCCCTCACTTTAGCGTCCCCGGGGACCGTGTCCATCGGATGTTGACCCGCGGGTTCATAGAAACGTCAAAGCCCCCCGCCTGTGAAGACGGGGGGCCAGAGATGGCCGGAACAGACCATCGGGGGGGAAATCGTTACACCTTCCGATCAGAGGATCAGAAGCGGAAGCTCACGCGCGCGCCGAGAGTGGTGGCGGAGAGGTCTTCACCGCTGTTGTCGAATTCGTCGAATTCGTTTTGCAGCAGTTCGGCACCCACGGTCATGTTGTCGGAAACGGCATAGTCCACACCGAGACCGTAGACATAGCCGGTGTCGTTGTAGGACGCGCCGTTGATATCGGCTTCACCATAGGCGGCACCGACCACACCGTAGACCAGAGCCGGGCCCATGTCGTAACCGGCACGCAGTTTCAGACGGGTCAGGTTGTCGAGGCTGTTGTCGCCTTCTTCCATCTCCGTGGCGTTGTATTCGAGTTCGCCACCGAGCACGAAGTTGCCGAAGTCATAGTCATAACCGCCGTAGACGCCGTAGGTCATGTCATCGGCGCCATCGAGCGCGTTGTCGCCCCAGCCGTAGCCAATGGTCGCACCGACGTAACCGCCGGTCCAGTCGGTGCCGGCAACCGGCATGACGGGGGCGGGGGTGATCACCGGCTGTTCGACGACCGGTTCGGAATAGCCGCCGGCAAAGGCCGGAGCGGTCAGGGCAAAAGCGGCCAGAGCGAGTGCCGGGGTTGCGATACGTTTCATGGTTTTTCTCCTTTACTGCCTCGTTCAGAGGTGATGCCTTGATCGACATCTCAACGAGAGACATAGAGAAAACGTTCCGGGAAAACAGAGGGGTAACGGTCACGCCCGCGTGAGGAAACCGTGAAGTACCCTAAATCGGTGAAAAGCTGCCGAGCCGAACTTTCAGACTGGCAAGAACTGGCCGAGGCAAAACTATCCACAAGAAATCCGCGCCCTCAGGTGTCGGAATTCTTCTCTTCGAGCGTAAGCCATTCTTCCTCGGCGGCCATCAGCGCCTCTTGCCGCTGCGTCAGCATCTCGGTCGCCTTTTTGAATTTCACCGGCTCGCGGGTGAACAGCTCCGGATCGGCCAGAAGCTCGCCAATTTTGGCAATCTCGGCCTCCAGCCGTTCGATTTCCGAGGGAAGCGCCTCAAGCCGGTGCTTTTCCGTGAAGGACAGTTTGGATTTCGCAGGCGCAGGTTTAGCGGCCGCCTTCTCAGAGGCCTTCTCTGCGGGTTTCTCCGCCTTGGCCGCCGCTTTCACATGCGGCTTCTCATTGGCGAATCCATTGTCGCCGCGCTGTGCCAGATAATCCGTCCAGCCGCCCGCATAGAGCGTCGCCGTCCCGTCCCCCGGAACCGCCACGGTCTGAGTCGCCACCCGGTCGATGAAATCCCGGTCGTGCGACACCAAGAGAACCGTGCCTTCGAAATCGGTCAGGAGTTCCTGAAGCAAATCAAGCGTTTCGATATCGAGATCGTTGGTCGGCTCGTCGAGCACCAAGACGTTCGAGGGTTTCGCCATGATCTTCGACAGCAAAAGCCGCGCCTTCTCGCCGCCCGACAGGGACGCCACCGGCGCACGGGCCTGTGCTTCGGAGAACAGGAAATCTTTCAGATAGCCGACCACATGTTTCGGCGTGCCGCGCACCATGACCTGATCCGCCTTGCCGGAGACGGAAATGTCCTTGTCCGAGGTCATCGCCTCCCAAAGCGTCAGGTCTTCGCGAATGTTCGAGCGGGTCTGATCGAACACCGCCATTTCAAGCTTGGTGCCCAGTTTGATCGTGCCCGCGTCCGGTTCCATCTCGCCCGTCAGCATTTTCAGAAGCGTGGTTTTCCCCGCCCCGTTCGGCCCGACAAAGGCGATCCGATCGCCCCGCCCGACCTTGATCGAGAAATCACGCACGATCACGCGCTCCCCAAAGCTCTTGGAAATGTGATCGGCCTCAACCACCCGCTTGCCGGATTTCTCGGCGACCTCAAGCTCCATCGCCGCCGTGCCCTGGCGTTTGATCTGGCTGGCGCGTTCCGAGCGCAGGTCCTGAAGCGCCCGCACCCGGCCCATGTTGCGTTTGCGCCGGGCCGAAATGCCTTCGACGGCCCACCGCGCCTCCGCCTTGATCTTGCGGTTCAATTTATGCCGCTGCTGGTCCTCTTCGTCCCAGATCTTGTCGCGCCATTCCTCGAAGGCCTCAAAGCCCTGTTCCTGGCGGCGCACTTCGCCCCGGTCGATCCAAAGCGTCGCGCGCGTCAGATGATTGAGAAACGCCCGGTCGTGCGAGATCAGCACAAAAGCCGTCTTCGTCAGCCGCAGTTCCTCTTCGAGCCATGCGATGGCTTCGATGTCGAGGTGGTTCGTCGGCTCGTCGAGCAACATCAACCCCGGCGCCTCGGCCAGAAGTTTCGCCAAAGCCGCCCGCCGCCGCTCGCCGCCCGAGGCGGTCGCGACCGGCGTCGCCGGATCGAACTTGAGCCCCTCGGCCACCATATCGACCTTATAACTCTCCGCCGCATCGAGCTGCGAGGCCGCGAAATCGCCCAGCGTCTCGAACCCCGACAGATCCGGCTCCTGCTCCATATAGCCGACCGTGATCCCCGGCCCCAGAACCCGGCTGCCCTTGTCCGCCTCGACAAGCCCCGCCATGACCTTCATGAGCGTCGACTTGCCCGAGCCGTTCCGGCCCACAAGAGCGACCCGGTCGCCCTCCTGAACAACGAGAGACAGCCCGTCAAAGACAGGGTTTCCACCAAAGGTGAGCGAAATGTCGGAGAGTTGTAAAACGGGTGCGCGTGCCATGTCGCACCGCTACTCGGGCGCCGCACAAAGGTCAATGATCATGTCATGTGATGGCCCCTGTCACAAAGCCGCGTTGGACGCCTGTGCCATGGCTTTATACCCTGCCCCCATGTTCGATTACACGCTCCTGCACTGGACCACATTCTTCTCCGCCGCCCTGCTGCTCAATCTCGCGCCAGGGCCGGATTTTGCCTTCATCCTCGGGCAGACGCTCCGCGGCGGCAAACGCGCGGGCTTTGTCGCCATGTTCGGCATCTGGACCGGGGCGATGGTCCATGTCCTGATGGCTGCACTCGGCCTGTCGGCCATCCTCATGACCTCCGCCACCGCCTTTTCCATCGTGAAATGGATCGGCGCGGCCTATCTGCTCTGGCTCGGTCTCTCCGCGCTGCGCTCAAATGGCACGAGCTTCCTGCCCGAGCACCCGGCCACAAGCCCCCAGAGCCGTTCTGCGACGATTTTTCGCCAAGGCATGCTGACAAACATCCTGAACCCGAAAGTCGCGCTGTTCTTCCTCGCCTTCCTGCCGCAATTCGTGGTCGAGGGCGCGGGGCCGATCTCGGCGCAGCTCTTTCTCCACGGCATCCTGATCATCGTCATCGCCGCCTTCATCGAGCCGCCGCTGATCCTGATGGGCGACCGCCTCGGCACAGCGCTGCGCCGCTCTCAGACCCTCGGCAAATGGATGGAACGCTCCTTGGGCGCGATCTTCATCGCCCTCGGCCTGCGCCTCGCTCTGGAAAAACGCTGATCAGCCCGCCACAGAGCGCAGCAACTTCTTGCGCGCCGGAGGAATAGCCTTGATCTCCACGCCCGTAAAAACATGGATCGTGTTCAGATCGCGATCCACCACCGCGTGATCCGACACCCAGCCGCCCATCATCAGATAGGTCTTGAGCAAAGGCGGCATCGCCTTGGCCGCGCGTTTCGCATCCGGCTTGCGCCGCAGCCGCGCGGCATATTTGAACACGTTCGGCGCTTTCACCTTCGGCAAGAACCGTTTCGGCCCGAGATGGCGGTGTTTCAGCATCGCCAGCGCATCGGCATGCAGCGCCCAGTCCGCCCCGTGAAACGACGAACAGCCGAACAGAAGCTCGACATTCTGCTCGTCGACATAGCGCGTCATCGCGCCCCAGGCGATGCGCAGAATATCCGGGTCGTGACACTCGGGATGAATGCAGAACCGCCCCATCTCCAACATCCGGCCCTCATACTCCGCCAGCCCCTCAAGCCCGTAGAACTGCGCCGAATAGCTCCGCGTGATCTCCGCCCCGCCGTTCAGGTCGAGAAACCGATAGGTGCACACGAGCCGCCCGCTCTTGCGCTCCTCGATCAGCACATGCCGACACAGCCCGTCGAAATTGTCCGCTTCAAGCCCGTCCAGACGCTCCGCCGCGCCCGTTCCGGCCACGAAGGCCAGATAGCGCAACCGCTGCGCCGCCTCGATATCCGCGCGGGTTTCGGCAAAACGCACCGTGTAACGGCCCTTGAGCAGGTTGAACATCGCGAAGGCTTCCTTCCGCTTTCACCAATATCTTACCATAAGACTATGGGGTCGCCTCTTTCTGCCTGCAAGAGATGACGGTTTTTTGACGTTGGGTTTGAGTGTGTGATCGCAGCAGCCGGAATGCGGAGGATTTTGGTGGGATGGGCAGGGAGACGAAGTAATCTGCGCAGATGGCCAAAGGCTGGCATAAGGACGAAGCTGTTGCTGGGCAACTTCGAACTAATGCCTGTTTCCCGGATTAGCGCCGTCTGTTAGTACGTTCCAATGACATCACAACCAGACTTTGAAAACGCGGTGTTTAGATACCGTTCTATCGAAAACTTACTCGGTAAACATGCGGAACTTGAGCACCAAACCATTTATTTTGCGTCGCCGGAACATCTTAATGACCCGATGGAAGGACTACGGAAAGTTTACTGGCGCGGTGATCAGATCACATGGCGAAACCTTCTACGTCACTATGTTTCATGCCTTCAAAATCGTTTCCTTGAAGCGCTTCTGACAGAGGATTGCGAGCTACTAAATCCTTCGACAATTTCGATATTTTACACCGTTGATCAAGCCCCAACACCACAAGCTAGATCATTGTGTGAGGCGTGCATTGCGGCTGTCGAAGCTGGGGAGCTTCATGTTGCCCTACTTAGTTTGCTAACAAGTGCTGACCGAGATGTTAGTTTTTTAGAATTGCAACAACACTTGCGCTCAGTGCATTTCGATTGGGTTCAAATTGTACACGACGTGTTTGCAAAGCATGAACTGATGCCGCCCCAACCAAGAGATCGACAGAGGATCGATTCATCTGATTTGGCTCAGGTTTTGCGCAATTTTGCATCTGTTATGGCGCAGGTGCGTGAACAGGTTCCAGATGAGGGCATCGAGAGCATACATCACATTCAGCAGATTTTGGGAGAGCAAATGACGTTACGGGCCGCTTTGCGGCATGATGAAACGCTGCAACCCAAGCGGGAAAGTCTATTTTTCAAATTCCCCTCCGAGTACCTAAGCAGCTTGCTGAAGCTGGTTTATCCGCCTTGGTATGTAGCCTGCTTTTCTAGCCGCCACGACAATGCCGCAATGTGGAGTTACTATGCAGATCAGCATAAGGGTTGTTGTCTAGTTTTCAAAAAACAACCAACTGAGACAGGCCAGAGACTTCGTTTAAAAGGGCCGAACGGATACGGGGCACGGGGCATTTCGAGAGCAGTGCAAAACCTTTCTCTAGAACCCGTTCAATACAATGCCCAAGAACATCAGATTGAGTTTTTCACAAATATTGGCCGCCTTCCACTGCCCACAGTCCTGCAAAATTGGTTTCAAGATGACGACGGAAAAATATCCCCCCTTGCTGAGCATCTAAACAAAGAGAAACTCGACACATGGAGAAACGCTTACTGGGCTAAATTTGCACCGCCGCTTTTGCGCAAATTACCAGATTGGAGTCATGAGGAAGAGTTCCGGATAGTGCTTTCGAGCAATCTGGATATTTACGACGCCGATAAAGACCGCGCTTTCACCTACGATTACGATACGCTTGACGGCATAATTTTTGGTATCAACACAAGCCTGTCTGACAAGATACGAATTTTACGAATTATCACAAAAAAACTTGGGACGCGGACAAACTCTTCAAGTTTCAAGTTCTATCAGGCGCGCTACAACGCTAGGTCAGGAAAAATCGAGGCTGACCACCTCGACTTAATCACACCGAACCCCTAATTGCTCAAAAACGCAGTTTTTGGCGGCCCCAATGGCAGCGGAGGTTCGTGTAAACCGAAGCATCGGTCAAAATGAGCAAACCGGACTTTTGACGCTCAAAGCATGCAAGTCCACCATAGGCCACGCCCCCCTTGCCACCAGCCCCCCACCCCCTATCTTCCTCCCAAACGACCACGGGAGCCCAACATGCCAAAAATCGAAAAATCAGATGCCGAATGGCGCGAGGAGCTTGACCCGGAGACCTACCGCGTCACCCGTCAGCACGGCACGGAGCGCGCCTTTTCTCATCCGGGCTTCCCGAAAGCCCCCGGCACCTTCACCTGTGCCTGTTGCGGCGCGGAGCTGTTTCGGCAGGAGAACAAATTCGAATCCCATTGCGGCTGGCCGTCCTTTGACCGCACCAAGGCGGACGCCCCCGTCGCCGAGACCCGTGACACCTCCTTCGGCATGATCCGCACCGAGGTGCATTGCGACGAATGCGGCGCGCATCTCGGCCATGTCTTTCCGGACGGCCCGCGCGAGACGACCGGCCTGCGCTATTGCATCAACGGCGTGTCGATCCGGTTTCTGCCGGATGACGGCGCGGTGGCGTAACCCCCCGCGTTCCTGCCCGACGCCCGATTTCCTGCCCGACGGAAGTCCGACAAAAGTCCGACGCAAATCCGACAGCCGGTTTTCGCCGCTTTCCCGGTTTTCCCCCGGCTTTCCGCTGGCCCAAATACTCAAAAGAAAAGCCGCCCCGAAGGCGGCTTTTTCGTCTCTTATCCCAGCCCCGGCTTACTGCAAAAGCTGCTCGGCCGAGATATTGCCGAGGTTGCCGAAGAGCTGATCGAGGAAGGTGATCCCCTTGATATTGTCGTCGGTCACACGGCGTTCCAGCACCACGACCCGGCCCTGTTCAAGCCCGAAGCGCTCGACATTACTGACCACGCCGCGACCGTCGAAGGAGATCGCAACCACTTGACGATCCACCTCTTTCGGCTCGAACGCACCATAATGGCGGAATTGCGAGCGGACGTAATACCAGCCGGAATTGTCGCGAATCCCCTCGACCCCCGGCGCGCCGATCTTTTCGGCCACGGTGTCCTTGGTGTCGGCCCCGACCCGCACCTCCGCCAGTTGGCCGGAAGTGGGCACATAGCCATGATTGCGGAACTGCGCGACACAGGCGCTCAGTGACAGGATCAGGATCAGCCCCAGAACGGCTTTCGCCACGATTGCGGCCCCCTTTACAGCCCCATGCGGGAAAATACGGTCGGACATAAGCCCCCTCTTGCCTTGTGCACTTGCGCTTCGTATCCGTATCCGGCTTATAGAAACAGCGCCCGACGATCAAGGAGACTTCCACCATGGGACACGACGGCTTGAACAGCTGGGGCAGCCCGCTGCACCTGCGTGATCTTTCCGATGCGCATGCTCATGCCTTCCGCCTCGTACCTTCCAGCGAAGATCTGGAGGAAATGGCGACCACTCTGGGCCTCAGCTCGGTCCGCAAGCTCAAGTTCGAGGGCAAGCTGATCCCCGTCGGCAAGCGCGACTGGCGGCTTGAGGGCGAATTGGGTGCCACCGTTGTGCAGCCCTGTGTGGCCACTCTCGTCCCGGTCACGACCCGGCTCGATGTCCCGGTCAACCGCACCTATATCGCCGATCTGCACGAGGAATTTCACCCCGAGCAGGAGCTTGAGATGCCGGAGGACGACACGGTCGAGCCCCTGCCCGCCACGCTCCTGCTGTCCACCGTCGCCGAAGAGGCGCTGGCCCTCGCCGCCCCCGCTTACCCGCGCGCCGAAGGGGCGGAGCTGGGCGTCACCCAGTTCACCGAACCCGGCAAAGCGACGATGAGCGACGAGGACACCAAACCCTTCGCCGCCCTCAAAGCGCTCCGCGACAAGATCGGCAAAGACGGCGAATAAGCGGCGGAAATGGCGGCCCGAAAGCCGCTTTTATACCCCTCGAACAAAACACTTGCATGGAATCGCAAAGCGAGTATGTTCCCGGCCTCGCTTCCATGCACGTCTTTGACAGATCCGAGACGCGGATCAGACAAGAGCGCAGATAAAAATTATGGTGCAAACCATGGTTTACACTCTGCCCGCGAAGGCCTATGAAGCGCCAAAGTTTTCACCGGGCATGAGGCCCGGACTTGTATCAGGGGCATCCGCCCCGCCCACCAGAGGCACGGGATCGCAAGACCCCCTGCCCGTTGCTACCGAGGTTGAGACATGGCTGTCCCTCAGAATAGAGTTACCCGCTCCAAGCGGAACATGCGCCGCGCCCACGATGCTCTGGTCGCCGGCAACCCCGCCGAGTGCCCGAACTGCGGCGAGCTGAAACGCCCGCACCACGTGTGTGGCGCTTGCGGCCATTACGATGACCGTGAAGTCATCGCGCAGGCCGACGAGATCGACCTCGACGAAGACGCGGCGTAAGTCCGATTCCCGACTGGCGTTCTGATGAGCATGAGCCCGTCCGAGACTTCTTCCGGCACCTCTGCCCCGGTCACGGGACAGGGGTCCGGGCATAAGGAAACGGACAACAAGGGACGGCCTGACGTGCGCGATGGGGTTCAGATCACGCTTTCGATCGACGCCATGGGTGGCGATCGTGGACCGGCGGCAATTGTCGCCGGTATTGCGCGTTCTGCATCCAAGAATCCGGCCCTCAAATTTATCGTCCACGGCAACGGGGCCGAGCTTGAAAAGCTTGTCCGCAAACGCAAGGTGCTGCGTGATCGCGTCGAGATTCGCGACGTGCCGGGCGTCGTGACCATGCATGACAAGCCCTCGACCGCGATGCGCCGCACCGATACTTCGATGCGTTCCGCCATCGACGCGGTCAAAGACGGCGAGGCTCAGGCCTGCGTCTCCTGCGGCAACACCGGCGCATTGATGGCGACTTCGATGATCCGCCTGCGCAAGCTCGACGGCGTCAACCGCCCTGCCATTGCCTGTCTCTGGCCTTCCCGCAACGCACAAGGGTTCAACGTCATGCTCGACGTCGGCGCCGACATTCGGGCCGATGCGGGCGATTTGCTGCAATATGCAATGATGGGTGCCTCCTATGCGCGCAACGGGCTTGGACTTGAGACCCCGCGAGTCGGACTTCTCAATGTCGGCACCGAAGAGCACAAGGGCCGCGCCGAGCTGAAAGAAGCCAACGAGCTGATCGAGAACGCCTCCGGCATCGGCGGCTATAGCTTCAAGGGCTTCGTCGAAGGCGGCGATATTCCCGGCGACCGGGTGGACGTGATCGTCACCGACGGGTTCACCGGCAACATCGCGCTCAAGACCGGCGAAGGCACCGCGAAACTCGTGGGCGATCTTCTGAAGGAAGCGTTCAAGGCCACACCGCTGTCGCGTATCGCGGCACTTCTGGCCCTGACCTCTCTGAAACGCCTGCAAAAACGAATCGATCCGCGTCGGGTGAACGGCGGGGTCTTCCTCGGGCTCCGCGGCACCGTGGTCAAATCCCACGGCTCGGCCGACGCGACAGGTGTCTCCGCTGCGATCAAACTGGCCTATGAGCTGTCTGCTTCGGGCTTTACCGATCGTTTGGCGGCACGGGTTGCATCCGCCGTCGCCACATCGCAAAATGACGGAACGTCATAAATAACATAAGGCCTTGTCCATGACAGTCCGGGCAGTCGTCGCAGGCGTGGGGCACTATCTCCCCTCCCGCGTGGTCGAGAACGCAGAGTTCGAAAAAACCCTCGATACATCCGATGAATGGATCCGCACCCGTTCCGGGATCGAGCGGCGCCATTTCGCCGCCGAAGGGGAAACCACCTCCATGCTGGGGGCCGAGGCCGCGAAGGCCGCGCTCAAGGATGCGGGACTTGAGCCGTCGGACATCGACGCGGTGATCGTCGCCACCTCGACGCCGGATTTGACCTTTCCCTCCGTCGCCACGATGATTCAGAACGCGCTCGGCATGTCCTGTGGGTTTGCCTTCGACGTGCAGGCGGTCTGCGCAGGCTTCATCTATGCGCTGTCGAACGCCAACGCCCAGATCGTCTCCGGTCAGGCCAAACGCGTGCTCGTCATCGGCGCCGAGACCTTCTCGCGCATCATGGATTGGGAAGACCGTTCGACCTGCGTGCTCTTTGGCGACGGTGCCGGTGCACTTGTGCTTGAGGCCCGCGAAGGGGCCGGCACGCCTCAGGATCGCGGTATTCTCTCGGTCGATCTGAACTCCGACGGCAGCTACAAGGATATGCTCTATGTCGATGGCGGCGTGTCCACCACGGGCACGGCGGGCAAACTCCGCATGCAGGGCAATGCCCTGTTCCGTCAGGCGGTCCAGAAACTCGCCGAAACCGCCGAGACCGCCATTGGCAAAGCTGGGCTGACGCCAGAAGACATCGACTGGATCGTGCCGCATCAGGCCAATATCCGCATCATCGAAGGCACGGCGAAGAAGCTTGGCCATTCGATGGATCAGGTCGTTGTGACCGTTCAGGATCACGGCAATACCTCCGCCGCCTCCATTCCGCTCGCCATGTCGGTCGGCAAGGCGCGCGGCCAGATCAAGGAAGGCGATATCTGTGTCGCCGAGGCGATCGGTGGCGGGCTGGCCTGGGGCGCGGTGGTCATCCGGTGGTGATCCGCGGGTCACGCTGGGTCAGGCTTGCCTGACCTTTTCGGCAGGTTCCGGCGCCTCAACTGCCCCAGCCAAGTCATTGATATTGACGCAAGCTTGGCAAACTGCCACTCTCCGGGGCAATCATTCCGCAGGGGGAAAAAATGAACAAGACACTGACCCGTATGGATCTCAGCGAATCCGTGTTTCGCGAGGTTGGCCTGAGCCGCAATGAATCCGCGGCCCTCGTCGAAAGCGTGCTGGCGCATATTTCCGACGCGCTCGTCGAAGGCGAAACCGTCAAGATCTCGTCTTTCGGCACCTTCTCGGTGCGCGCGAAATCCGAGCGCGTCGGCCGCAACCCGAAGACCGGCGACGAAGCCCCGATCCCGGCACGCCGCGTCCTGACTTTCCGTCCTTCGCATCTGATGAAGGACCGCGTGGCGGCGGGCAACAAGTCGTAAATCCGCTTAAAGGTTTGATCTAAAATGGATAAATCACCGGACGCCTTCCGCACGATCAGCGAGGTTGCCGATTGGCTGGACACGCCCGCACATGTCCTGCGGTTTTGGGAAAGCCGGTTCACCCAAGTCAAACCTGTGAAACGCGCAGGCGGGCGGCGGTACTACCGCCCGGCCGATATGGCGCTTTTGGGTGGAATCAAGAAACTTCTGCATGACGATGGCATGACCATTCGCGGAGTGCAGAAACTCTTGCGTGAACATGGGGTGAAATATGTCGCCTCGCTCTCGCCGGAGATCGAGGGCATTGAGCCGATCAGCGCCCCCGCGCCGGAGCACAGTCCGATTCCCCCTGCGCCCTTCGCGCCCATGGCCGAAATGGTGCCGCAGGACGATTTTGACAGCCCCGAGCCGGAAGAGCGTGTGATTCCCTTTGCCCGCCCGGAGCCGATATCTGTTCCGACCCTGCCGATCACGGCCGTTCATGAGACGAAGGTGGAAGCCGAAGAGGTCACAGCGCACGAAAACACGGACCTCGAAGACCTCACCGCAGATGTCCTTGCCGAAGAGGCCATAGACACCGCGGGTGCCGAGACTGTCTTCGGCCAACAAACTGCCGAGATACCCTCCCCCCCGAAAGCGCCCCTTCCCGGTCAGGCCTCTTTCGACTTCGATCTCAGCCCCACGGTCGATCTGTTCGAGGAGCCCGATCTGATCGAGGCGGAGGATGAGATCGAAGAGACCTATGTCGCGCCAGAACTATCTGTTTTTGCTGCGCCGATGCCGCTCGGCGGCGATCTTGAGATTCCGGGAGATCCCTTGGACGAGGCGGATCTGGGGCCCGTCACCCCCGGCATTCTTGGCCAGTTGAACCATCGCCAGTTGCGCCATCTGCCACAGGCAGAGCTTGCCGCTCTGATGACCCGCGCCGCGGCCCTGCGCGCGCGGATGGCTGGCTGATCTGTCCTCGGAATTTGCGCCGATTTTGACAATTTAGCGCTTGCCCCCGCCACGGAAATCACTATGTAAAGGGTCCACGTCGGGCTATAGCGCAGCCTGGTAGCGCGTCCGTCTGGGGGACGGAAGGTCGCAGGTTCAAGTCCTGCTAGCCCGACCAAAACACCTCAAAACCGCTCGCGGCCTCTGGGCTTGCGGGCGGTTTTGCGTTAGAGCTTTCGGATATGAAACAAGACCTTGAGGGCTCTGGGAGGACGACATGGGTGTTTTGGCCGATCATGCCATTCGGGAGATGCTGACGCGCGGCGAGATTACGGCCAGCCCGGCGGTGATCGACGCGCAGGTGCAACCCGCCTCCCTTGATCTGCGGCTTGGCTCCCGCGCCTGGCGGGTCCGGGCCTCGTTTCTGGCAGGCGAAGGGCGCACCGTCGCCGAACGCCTCTCCGAATTTGAAATGCATCAGATCGACCTGACCGAGGGTGCGGTGCTCGAAAAGGGCTGCGTCTATGTCGTGCCTCTGATGGAACGCCTCGCCCTGCCCGACGGCATTCAGGCCGTGGCCAATGCCAAAAGCTCGACCGGGCGGCTCGATCTTCTGACCCGTCTTATCACCGATGAAGGTGTCGAATTCGACCGCATCGCACCCGGCTATGACGGGCCGCTTTTCGCCGAGATTTGCCCCCGCTCCTTCTCCGTTCTGGTGCGCCCCGGCATGCGACTCAATCAGGTGCGGTTCCGCGCCGGGCAATCGGTTTTGTCCGATGCCGAGCTGGAGGCACTCCATGCCGAGAGCCCGCTCGTCAATGGCACGGCGGTGATTGATCAGGGGCTGGGCTTTTCCGTCGATCTCGAACCCGCCGAGGGCGCTCTCGTCGGCTATCGCGCCAAGCCGCACACCGGGGTGATCGATCTCGACAACATCGGCTTTTACGACCCGGCGGACTATTGGGAGCCGATCTATTCCAAGACCGGCCAGATCATTCTCGATCCGGGGGCGTTCTATATTCTCGTCAGCCGTGAAGCCGTGCATATCCCGCCCGATTACGCCGCCGAAATGGCGCCTTATCTGGCGATGGTGGGCGAATTCCGGGTGCATTACGCGGGCTTTTTCGATCCCGGTTTCGGCAATGCGGCGGCGGGCGGCGAAGGCGCGCGCGGCGTGCTCGAAGTGCGCTGCCACGAGGCGCCCTTTGTGCTGGAACATGGGCAGATCGTTGGCCGTCTGGTCTACGAGCGCATGGAAAGCCGCCCGGATCGGCTTTACGGTGCCGATCTCGCCTCGAACTATCAGGGCCAGGGCCTCAAGCTTTCGAAACATTTCCAGGGCTGATTCCGGGGCTGAGGCGACCGCCATCGTTCAGTGCAGCGCAAAACCTGAGGGGATCACATCTTCCACGGTTTTTCCTCTCTCGGACACGGGTGTTTCGCTGCATTGCACCTGATTGCGGCCGTTCGATTTGGCAGTGTAAAGCGCGGTATCGGCCTTTTGGATCGCCTGCTCCAGCGTATCCTCGTTCATTTTCCGATCATAAACCGTCACGCCAAGGGACAGGGCGATCGGCTCCCGCTCGCCCTTGTTGTCCCATCCAACATGTGCCGCCACCGCCCTGCGCAGCACCTGTGCCATGCTCATGGCCTGAGGCGGGTCGGCCTTATCCTGAAACCCGCCAATGTAATCGCGCACCGCGCGCCGGTTCATCAGCCCGGCCAGCCGTGCGAGCAAGGATTGCAGGCGCAGAGCGGCGACAGCGGGATCATAAGACAGACCCTCAGTCGCGCGCCGGGGCGCTCCGCTCCTCAACACGGGCCCCCCTCTCCGACGGAAAGATCAGCCACACCGCCCGCGCAGGACAGAAGACTCGTCACAACCACCCTAGAATTTTCCGATTCGCCGACTCATCCGGGCAATTTTTTTCGCCCGCTGTACGGTGTCCTTGCTCTGTTTCGCCAAGCGCGCCTGATCCGCCTTCTGCTCCGGGGTCATTTCATCCCCCGGCACGGTCTTGGCACCACGGCGTTTTGCAAGGCTCTTGGTTCCCGCATCGATCCCGGCGTTGACCCCCTTGTTCACAAGGGTGCGCACGAAGCGGTTCACGATCATCGAGATCAATCTGTCCAAATTCATACTGAGCTTCCCTTATGTTTCACAAACTTGGTTAGCGCCGGAATAAGGTCATTCCGCGGCACGCACACGAAAACTCTGTACCCTCAGGCCTCGTCCTCAAACAGATCATCCTGATCCTCGTCCACATCACGCTCCTCGTCGAGCCCCGGCATCGGACGGCTTTCCAGAAGCCCGGCCGCCCGCAATTCTTTAACCCCTGGCAGATCGCGCGCTGTCTCGAGACCGAAGTGATCGAGAAAGGCGGGCGTCACCACATAGGTGACAGGACGCCCCGGCGACATCCGCCGCCGCCCGAAACGAATCCATTCCAGCTCTATGAGCTGATCGAGCGTACCGCGCGACACGGAGACGCCGCGGATTTCCTCGATCTCGGCCCGGGTGCAAGGCTGATGGTAGGCGATGATCGCAAGCGTTTCAATCGCGGCGCGGCTGAGTTTGCGGGTCTCGGTGGTTTCCTTTTGCATCAGAAAGCCCAGATCGGGCGCGGTGCGGATCGCCCAGGCCTCGCCCACGCGTACCACGCGCACGCCGCGCCCCTCGTAGCGTTTCTGCAAAAGCTCAACCGCCGCTTTCGGATCGCAACCATGCGGCATCCGTCCCGCCAGATCGGCGATCGTCACCGGATCAGCGGCGGCAAAGAGCACGGCCTCGACCATCCGCTCCTGTTCGGCCAAAGGCGGCGCCGCAAACAGGCTCTCCTCAAAATGCTCCTCAGCCATTGTCACTCCGTGATGTTCTGATCTGCCGGGCCTTGATCTGGATCGGCTCGAAGGTGCCGCCCTGACGAATTTCGATCTGCCCCTGTTTTGCAAGCTCCAAAGAGGCCGCAAAAGTCGCCGCCGTCGCCGAGCGGCGTTTCTTGGGATCGAGCGCCCAGCCCTCGGGCAGATAGCTCGAGAGATCCGCCCATTCGACCGCATAGGGGATCAGGTAACGCAGCTTTTCGAGCGCCTGCTCCATCGACAGGATCGCCTCGCGGTCCAGAACGAAGGGCCGGAACTCGTCCTTGGTCCGAACCCGCGCATAGGCCTGCATCAGGTCGAGAAGACTGGCCGTATAGGTCACATTGCGCAACCTCTGCACCGCTTCGGGAATGCCACGGGCAAAGAAATCCCGGCCCTTCTGATCGCGCGCCATGAGTTTGGCGGCGGCCTCGCGCATCGCCTCCAAACGTTGCAACTGAAAGGCAAGATGCGCGGCCAGTTCTTCGCCCGAAGGTCCGTCGTCGGTGGGATCGGGCGGCAACAGGAGTCGCGATTTCAGAAACGCCAGCCACGCCGCCATCACCAGGTAATCGGCGGCCAGTTCGATCCGAAGCTCCTTGGCCTTCTCGACGAAGAGCAGATATTGCTGCGCCAGATGCAGGATCGAGATTTTCATCAAATCGACCTTCTGCGTGCGCGACAGTTGCAGCAAAAGATCGAGCGGCCCCTCGAACCCGTCGACATCCACGATCAAGGCCTCTGCGGCGAGGCGTTCCTCGACCGACAGGATATCGCTGATGTCAAACTGATCTGGATCGGCCATCGGGCCCTCTTCAGGAGTACGGCGTTAAGTCAGGAGGCTAAAAATTCGTCCGCCAGAGCGTCCGTGTCAATGGGCACATAGGCGGGACGGCTGTCAGCCGCCCGGTCCGCACGGGCCTGTGCCCCATCCGTCATCAGGCCGAGCGCCGCGACCTCTTCCATATCCGCCAGATTGCCGTTGCAATGCAGCACGAGATCGCAGCCTGCTTTGAGTGCCACATCACCACGTTCCCGCACCGTGCCCTGAAGCGCCCCCATGGAAATATCGTCGGTCATCAACAGGCCCTGAAAGCCGATCTCTTCACGGATCACCCGGATCGCCTCGGGGCTTTGCGTCGCCGGACGGTCGGGGTCGATCACATCCATGATAATATGCGCCGACATGCCCATGCTCAGATCGTTCAGGGCCTTGAAGGGCGCGAAATCCGCGTCCAAAGCGGCGCGCGAGGCCATCACGCGCGGCAGACCCTTATGGCTGTCCACCGTGCCGCGGCCATGGCCCGGCAGGTGTTTCATCACCGGCGCAACCCCGCCCGCCGCCATACCTTCGACCAGAGCGCGGCCCATGCGGGCCACCATCATAGGGTCCTCGGAGAAACAGCGGTTGTGCAGGAAAGGATGGGTATCGGGGCGCGCCACATCGAGACCTGGGACGCAGTTCACATCGATCCCGACGCTGTGCAAATCCTCCGCCAAAAGCCGCCCGCGCAGCCAGAGGGCGCGTTCGGCATCATGCGCCTTTTCCACTTGTTCGAAGGGCGGCAGGAATTCGCGCCAATGCGGCGCGCGCATGCGTTGCACCCGGCCACCTTCCTGATCGATCAGGATCGGCGCATCTCGGCCCACCGCGTCGCGCAGGGTGCCGGTCAAGGTCCGAAGCTGCTCCGGGTCAGCCACATTTCTGGCAAAAAGAATAAATCCCCAAGGGTTAGAGGACCTAAAGAATTCAATTTCCGAAGATGTGAGGACAAGTCCCTCACAGCCAAGGATAAATGCGCCCTGCCCCATGGGTTTCGACGCTCAGCGCTGAACCGTCGGCGTGCAGGCCGCGTTCATCGAGGTCATCGCAGCACAGAAGCGGTTCGCGTCCGAGGCATCCGCAAACCCGTAGGCGCGCAGGCGATAGAAGGTCTTGCCACCGCTTTCCGCCTTCTCGATCACACGGGTCTTCCCGTCCATGAGATCGGTGAACCGCCCGGTCAGGCGCTCCCATTCGGACCGCGCCACTTCTGCCGACTGATAGGCGCCGAATTGCACCAGACGGCTGCCCTCGGGCACATCCTCCGGAGCCATTTCCACACTCTCGGCGGCACCAAGCGCGGCGAGAATATCACCGGCCACCCCGTCGAGGCTCGCACCGCCCTGCTTAGCGGCCAAAGACGCGAGCCGCACCGGGCGCGGTTTCGGCATGGGAACGGGGATCGCATTGACCGCGGGCGTGTCCGCAAGCAATTCGGGTTCTTCCGCGGCCACCGTTTCGACCTCCTCAAGCTCCAGCGGCTCTTCGTCTACGGCCACTTGCTCAAGCGGGGTTGCGGGAGGTTGCACCTCATAGGCAGAACCGGACGGCTCATAAGAGCTTAGCACCGGCTGGATATGCGCCATCGGCTGATCTTCCTCAGACAGGTTTGCCGCGGCGGGCGCAAGCACATAGCTGTCGGCGGGCGGCGCGGCGGAGCCATCGGCGGTCACGGAATTGACCGCAAGCCCTTGGTGCATCGCCAGTTGCCCGCCCGGTTCGTCAGGCAGGACGCGCGCAGCCCCTTCGATCGCGCGGATCACCGGAACGCCGGTCACATCGCGCACCATCAGCTTGTAGCCCCAGATACCGAGACCGAGGATCAGCGCGAGAGAGATGATTGCGCCGCCCCATTGTGCAGGCCCCAGATGCGGGCGCTCGGACACCTCTTCGGGCAGCATATCCGTGGTGTCATAGACATAGGCCGGACCGGCCTCGTAAGAAGCGCGCGGGTCCTGAAATCCGGTTGCGGTCGTGCGCGGCGACTGTTGCTCAAAATGCACATGTCCATCGGCAAAAAGACGGTCCGCATCGGGCCTCTGACGCAACTCGGGATGACCGTAACCTGGATTATGCGTCCCGCGCGTCACCTGCGGCTCGGGTCGCTGCCAGTGATTGTCATAGGAAGAATAACCGTCAGCCTGGGGCGACGCATAGCCCATACGGGGGCCGTTCGACACGTCCTGCATTCTCTTCGCCTCACTCTTTTCCCGCTTTGTTTTCTGCGAGTTATCAACTGCTCTTGAGAGGCCGCATGAGGATCTTTTGCCCTCGTTTCCTACGGCCCCTCACGGGGTCATTTGCCCACTTTCCGCCTGTGCCGGACAGGTTCAGCGCATCTCGGTCATGGGTTCGACCCCAAGGATACCAAGACCTGCGGAAATCACAACGGCCACGGCACGCGGCAGGGCGATTTTTGCCGCCGACAGGTCGGCGTCGTCATGCAGGAAGCGCAGCGCCTCGTTCTCGTTGCCCTTGTTCCAGAGCGCGTGGAAGTCGGAGGCCAGCTCATAGAGATAGAAGGCAATCCGGTGCGGTTCGTGGCCTTTGGCAGCAATCTCGACCTGACGCGGGAAGTCGGCGATCTTGCGCGCCACCGCGATCTCGGCCGGGTCGTCGAACTTCGGCGTATTGCTCAGCGTCACACCCTGCTCCGCAGCCTTGCGCAGCACAGAATGCACCCGCGCGTTGGCATATTGCACATAGAACACCGGGTTGTCTTTCGACTGCTCCAGCACCTTGTCGAAATCGAAATCCAAGGGCGCGTCGTTCTTGCGGGTCAGCATGATGAAGCGCGTGACATCCTTGCCCGCCTGCTCGACCACATCGCGCAGCGTCACAAAAGTGCCCGCACGTTTCGACATCTTGAACGGCTCACCGTTCTTGAAGAGTTTCACAAGCTGGATCAGCTTGATGTCACACTCGACCTTGCCATCGGACAGGGCCGACACAGCCGCTTTCATCCGCTTGACATAGCCGCCATGGTCGGCGCCGAACACGTCGATGATGCCGTCATAGCCGCGTTTCACCTTGTCGTAGTGATAGGCGATATCGGGGGCGAAATAGGTCCAGGAGCCGTCAGATTTCTTCACCGGACGGTCGACATCGTCGCCATGTTCGGTGGATTTGAACAGCGTCTGCTCGCGCGGCTCCCAATCCTCGGGCGTTTTGCCTTTCGGCGGCTCCAGAACGCCCTCGTAGATCAGCCCCTTGTCGTCGAGCTCTTTCAGAGCCGCTTCGATCAACCCGGTGCCATAGAGCGATTTCTCGGAGAAGAAATTGTCCATCTTAACGCCCAGAAGCGCGAGATCGCCCCGGATCATCTCCATCATCTCGCCGGTGGCGAATTCGCGCACCTCGTCGATCCATTGCTCCTCGGGCGTGTTGAGCAGGCGCTCACCGTATTTCGCCTTCATCGCTTCGCCGACCTGCTTGAGGTAATCGCCCGGATACATGCCCTCGGCGATCTCCGGGTTCAGCCCATTGGCCTCGCGATAGCGTTCAAAGGCGGAGCGCGCCAGCACATCGACCTGCGCGCCGCCATCGTTGATGTAATATTCGCGCGTCACGGCAAAGCCCGCGAAATCCAGAAGGGACGCCAGAGCATCGCCAAACACCGCGCCACGGGTATGGCCCACATGCATCGGCCCCGTCGGGTTGGCGGAGACATATTCGACGTTGATCTTCTTGCCCGCGCCCATGGTCGAGCGGCCATAACCCTCAGCCGTCAGAACGCCCTCGACGAGCCCGCTCCAGACGCCTTCTGCCAGCTGCAGGTTGATGAACCCCGGCCCCGCCACATCGACCGTCGCCACGCGCGGATCGGCGGCGAGTTTCTCGGCCAGCTTGCCCGCGATCTCCCGCGGGTTGGCCTTGGCGGGTTTCGCCAGAACCATCGCGGCATTGGTCGCCATATCGCCATGCAGCGGATCGCGCGGCGGCTCCACCGCCACGTTGACAAAATCGAGCCCCTCGGGCAGCGCGCCCTCGGCGGTCAGCGCCGCAAGGCTGTCGATCACAAGGACACGGATATCGGCGAACAGGTTCATGACGTCTCTCTATCGTATAGCTTGGCGCGGGTTTACCACGCATGTGGCCAAGGTCAACGGGCTTGACCGTCGACACTCTTCTCAGGGGCTTTCTCTGGGGCCTGCTCCGGCGGAACAAGCGCCACAAGCTTGACCCCGGCGCCCATCCGCCCGCGCGCCGCATTGACCCGCAGATCGGTGCGCCGCCGCTTCAAGGCCTCCCGCGCCGTCTCGCGTTGGTCTTCCGGCAGAGCCTCGATCGCCGCCTCAGCCCGGCGCGGGAACAGCAGTTCGGCATCTTCCTGCAAGAACCGCTTGAACACCCCGCCCAAAACCATCCGCCCGAGCAAAAGCGCGTGCGGGCGATCCTCTTTCCATTGATCGAAACCGTAATCCTCGGTCAGCGGCGTAGCGGTGATCCGCCAGCCCTGCTTCATCAGCTCCTCAAGCTCGCCAAAGGTCTTGCCCGCGCCAAAAGGCCGCCCGCCCAGTTGCGAGGGCAACGAATGACGCGCCTTCTCACCTTTTTCGCGGGCGATTTGCCAGACCTGATCGCGACCGAACTCGGACCCGAAATCGGTGGCGACGAGCGTGTTATAGGCGTCATTCTCGGTGGCGGCGATCAGCGTCTCGAAGGACAGGATTTCCAGACTGTCCTCCGCCGCCTCGCCCAGAATATCGCCGTAAAACACCGGCAACCCCGCCGTGCGCGGTCGCAAAAGCCGCGCATGGTTTGGATCGGCGACCAAAACCGGCACCTCCTCACGCTTCAAAAGCTCGCCCAAAGCCGTGGTGAACCGCGACCCGCCAAGGATCAAAACGCCGGGCCGGCCTTTGGACGCCAGCCCCAAAGCGCGCGCCACAGGCCCCAGCGTAAACCCATGCAGCACCACGGTTGCCAGCACCAGAACAAAGGCCAAAGGCCCGATCACCGAGCCATCGCCCACACCCGCCTGCGCCAGACGTTCGCCAAAAAGCCCCGCCACAGCCACCAAAACCACCCCGCGCGGGCCGGTGAGCGCAATCAAAAGCTTCTCGTTGCGTGGCAGCCCGGTGCCAATCAGCGAAATCAAAACCGTCAAAGGCCGCGCCACCAAAATCACCAGCGCCACGAACAGCCCCGCGCGCCATGTGAGTTGCCCGAGAGAGGCGAAATCCATCGAGGAGGCCAGAAGGATGAACACACCCGAGACCAAAAGGATCGTGGCATGTTCCTTGAACCGGCGCAGCTCTTCGAAAGACGGCAGATCGGCATTGGCGATGATCAGCCCCATCACCGTCACGGCCAAAAGTCCGCTTTCATGCAGCATCATATTGGGAAAGGCAAAGGTCGCCAGAAGCGTGGCAAACAGCACCGGAACCTTCATATATTCCGGCACAAACGCCCGCCGAAACGCGTAAGAAATCGCCGCTCCCGCCGCGATGCCAACGGCCATGGCGATGGCAATCCCCACGCCCAGCTGGGTCAAAGCGGCGGGCAGGCTCTCCGCCTCGCGCCCCACAAGCACGAATTCAAACGCCAGAACCGCCGCCAAAGCCCCGACCGGATCGTTGACGATGGCCTCCCATTGCAACAGGTTCGCCGGGCGTTTCTGCAATTTCGCCTGCCGCAGCAATGGCGCGATCACCGTCGGCCCGGTCACCACCATAATGCCGCCGAACACCGCCGAGGCCTCCCACCCGAGCCCCGCGCCCCAATGCAGCGCCGCCGAAGACAGAAACCATCCCAAAGGCGCACCGATGACCACCAGCCGCATCACGCCCTTCTTCGCATCGCCAAGCTTGTGCAGATCGAGCGTCAGCCCGCCCTCAAACAGGATCACCGCCACCGCGAGCGAAATCAAAGGCTGCACCAAAGTGCCCAGATCGCGCGCCGGGTCGAACACGCCCAGCACCGGCCCGACCACCAACCCGGCGGCCAGCATCAGAACGATCGCGGGCAGCTTCAGCCGCCACGCAAGCCACTGCGCCCCGACGCCCAAAACGCCCACAAGTGCAAAGGCCTCCACCGCGCCCAGTCCCGTTCCTGTTCCCGTCGCCATGCCGCTGTTTCCTTTGTGCCGCAAATACTCAGATCAGGTGCAGAGCCGCTCATATTCCTGAATGGCAAACCGGTCCGTCATCCCGGCAACATAATCCAGAACGAGGCGCGCAAGTTCCGTGTCGCTTTGCACATCGTCAACTTCGTGCCGCCAGTCCGCGGGCAAAAGCTCCGGGTGTTCCATGAACAGCGGGAACAGCGTATTGACCATTTCGGTGACGCGCTTGCGTTCTTTCACGACCGAAGGAGCGCGATACATCCGCTTGAACAAAAAGGATTTAATCGCCTTGAGGTTCTGAAAGAACGGCTTCGAAAACCGGATGATCGTCCGATCCATATCGCGAATGTCCTGCGCACATTCCGGCTTGGCGCTTTCCAGCCGATTGGTGGCAATCGCGATCACATCCTCGACCATATAGCCGAAAATCCGCCGGAGCGCCTCATGATCGCGCCGGTTGCGCTCCAGCCCCGGATAGAGCCGGTCGACCTCCTCATAGGCCGGCCCCGTCAATGGCAATTCCATCAGGTCTTCGGCGGTAAAAAGCCCCGCGCGCAACCCGTCGTGCAGGTCGTGGTGATTGTAGGCCACATCGTCGGCAATCGCCGCCACCTGCGCCTCGGCACTGGCAAAGGTGTGCAGCTCCAGATCGAACTGGTCGTTCACCTCCTTGAGCGCATAGGGCAAGGGCGCGTCGTCCGGGTGTTTTTTCTTGTCGGCATTGGGGCCGATGATCGGCCCGTTGTGCTTGGCGATGCCCTCAAGGCTCTCCCATGTCAGGTTCAGCCCGTCAAAGGTCGCATAATGCCGCTCCAGTTTGGTGACGATCCGAAGCGCCTGGGCGTTGTGATCGAAGCCGCCATAAGGCGCCATCAGAAGCTCAAGGGCGTCCTCGCCGGTGTGGCCAAAGGGCGAATGCCCCAGATCATGCGCCAGCGCCACGGCTTCGGCCAGCCCCTCGTTCAACCCCAAAGCCCCCGCAAGCGTGCGCGCCACCTGCGCCACCTCAATCGAATGGGTCAGCCGCGTGCGGTAATAATCGCCCTCATGTTCGACAAAGACCTGCGTCTTGTGTTTCAACCGGCGAAAGGCCGAGGAATGGATGATCCGGTCGCGGTCACGCTGAAACGGCGAGCGAAAGGTCGAAAGCTCTTCGGGGTAAAGCCGTCCACGCGTTTCAAAAGGCTGGGTCGCATAGGGTTTTAACATCTGCTCTTCCCGGAAGCCATCGCTTCCGTCCTCATGGCTGTCTTGTCGCTGTTCCTTGTGAGGACTATATTGTGCCCAGCACTCCGCGACAAACAGATGACGCGGGAAAATCGCAATAACCGGCTGTTTTTTCAGCCTGAACACCCGGGAATGACAGCATGACCCTCACCTTGCCGCCGAAAGTGACCGATCGCGCCTATGCGCGGCTGGCCGAGATCAACGAAATGACCGGCGAGAGCAAGGCTCTGCGCGTGGCCATCGAGGGGGGCGGCTGTTCCGGCTTTCAATATGACATCACGCTCGATGAGCCCGCCTCCGACGACGTGGTGCTCAAGGGCGAAGGCGGCGTCGTGGTGATCGACCCGGTGTCCCTGCCCTTTCTGGAAAATGCCACCATCGACTTTACCGAGGAGCTGATCGGCGCGCGGTTCGTGATCGACAACCCCAATGCCACCGCGTCCTGCGGCTGCGGCGTGTCGTTTTCGATGTAACGCGACCGGGATTTCGAGTGTCGTGATCGGGGAGATCTTCGGATCTCCCTTTTTCTTTGGCGTTTCGCCATTCTCTCCCCCGCAGCAATCACGAAACCACACACGCAAAGTCACGAGAGAGGCGCGTTCTTGTGACATATCAAACCCTTACAATCCGTCTACGTAGAGTACATCTGCCTATCACACAGACGGACCCGAAGTTCTTCCCGTTCCGCCTCTAACGCCTTTCTGGAAAGGATAAGACAATGACCTTCAATTCCGTAAAAACCCTGACCGCCGCCGCCCTTCTCGCTGTCGCCACCTCCGGCGCAGCCTTCGCGGCCAACATGGATTACAACTACATCGTCCCTGGTGAGATCCAGAGCCTGACTTCCGTTATCAACCTCGACCTGGTCCGCGCCTCCGAAGCAGGCACAGTGTCGATCTACGACTATTCGAACGGCACACAAGGCGCGCTTCTCGGGACGGCCGAAGTTCATGCCGGCGCCAACGCCAACGTGAAAGTGGAGCTTGCCCCGAACGTGGCTCAAAAAGCGCTCGTGGTCCTGAGCGAACAGGGCGCGCCGGTCGCGACCTCCACGCTGCACAATCTCGACAAGATGTAAGATCGCATCTCACGACAGATAAATAACCGGCATGACCGTCAGAAAAGCCCCGAAAGGGGCTTTTCGCGTCTCTGGCCACACAGAAAACCTGTCGTTTTACGCACATTATTTAAATTTCCGCTGCGCGCACATGCACAAGACACTGCGCAACAGATCACACACGAAACCGTCACTTTTCACGCGCAATCTTGTGATCTTTCAACCCCTTACTCTCTCCCGCCAAGACCCCATATGAGACGGGACGACGGACAGGCCACGCGCTTCACGCGGGCTGTCTCACAAAAAAGGACCAAAACTATGACCATTCATTCCATGAAAACCATTGCCGCCGCCACGCTTCTGGCCGTTGCCGGTTCCGCAGCTTTCGCGGGCACGAATTACATCAAAGTGGGCGAGGCCCAGAACACCAACTCCGGGGTGACGCTTGAACTTGTGCGCGCCGAGGCCAACGGCATGATCTATGCCTATGACATCAAAACCGGTACCGACGGCAAAGTGCTCGGCTCCGCCCCGGTCAAGGCTGGCACCAACACTCATGTACGCGTGAACTTCGACACGCCTGCCATGAGCGATGTCTTGACCGTACTTTATGTCGGCGACACCACCAACCCGGCGGCCAGTGCGCGAGTACAAGAAAACAATTAATCCTTCAGCCACACGATCTTTCAAAAGGCCCCCGTACGGGGCCTTTTCGCTGCTTGCAATCACGCGTCCGTCCTGATCAAACCGGGCCATGGAGCATGTCGATACGATCATTCTGGGCGCAGGTGCCGCAGGCCTGTTCTGTGCGGGTTTTGCAGCCGCGCGAGGTGGTTCCGTGCTTGTGGTCGACCATGCCAAACGTCCGGCGGAAAAGGTGCGCATCTCCGGCGGCGGGCGCTGCAATTTCACCAATCTCTACGCCGAAGCGGGAAACTACCTCTCCGGCAACCCGCATTTCGCCAAATCGGCGCTGGCACGCTACACGCAATGGGATTTCATCGACCTTTTGGCCCGTTACGGCATCACATGGCATGAGAAAAACCCCGAAAAAGCGTTGGGACAGTTGTTTTGCGACGGCAAATCGACGGCCATTGTCGAGATGCTGCTCTCTGAGGCCCGCGCCGCTGAAATCCGGCTGGAAACCACCGTCGATGAGATCGCCCATGACGGCACACGGTTTCGCCTGAACCTCTCCGGTCGTTCCACCACCTGTCGTCATCTCGTTGTCGCCACGGGTGGCAAGTCGATCCCGAAAATGGGCGCGACCGGGCTTGGCTATCAGATCGCCACCCAATTCGGCCTTCCCGTGACCGACACCCGCCCCGGCCTCGTGCCCCTGACCTTCGCCCCCCATGAGCTCGACTGGATCGCACCACTCGCGGGCACGGCGGTCGACGCGCGGGTCTCCGCCAATGGTACGTCCTTCGACGAGGCGCTTTTGTTTACCCATCGCGGACTGTCCGGCCCGTCGATCCTGCAAATCTCCAATTACTGGCGCGAGGGCGACGCAATCACGGTCGATCTTTTGCCGCGGCAAAACGCTTTCGATGCCCTGAAATCCGCCCGCGCGGACAACGGCCGTCGCCAGATGCAAACCGCCCTCGCGACGTTGTTTCCCACAAAGCTTGCGCAGGCGCTTGCGGAGAAATTCGCGCTCAGCGGCAACCTCGCCGACCAGTCCGACAAGGCCCTGCAAGCCGTGGCGGACCAACTCCACGGCCTCACCCTCAAACCCACCGGATCGGAGGGCTACCGCACCGCCGAAGTCACATTGGGCGGCGTCGACACCGATGCGCTCTCGTCGAAAACCATGGCGGCCAAATCCGTCCCCGGCCTCTATTTCATCGGCGAGGTGGTGGATGTGACCGGCTGGCTCGGCGGCTATAATTTCCAATGGGCCTGGGCCTCGGCGGCGGCGGCCGGACGGGCCATTGCCGACAAAGGCTAAGCCCCCTACAAAGGGGCAAAAGAGGGAGAAGCCATGAAAATCGCCAGCTTCAACATCAACGGCATCAAGGCGCGCGCAGACGCGCTCACGGACTGGCTGAAAGAGGCCGAACCGGATGTGGCGATCTTGCAGGAGATCAAATCCGTCGACGAAAACTTCCCCCGCGAGATTTTCGAAGACCTCGGCTATAACGTTGAAACCCATGGACAAAAGTCCTTCAACGGCGTCGCTTTGCTCTCGAAACTGCCGCTTGAGGACGTCACGCGCGGCCTGCCCGGCGCAGAGGGCGCGGGGCGCGATGGCGGCGACGATGAGGAAGCGCGCTATATCGAAGCGACGGTTGCGGGCGAGACGCAGGCGCTCCGCATCTGCGGGCTCTATCTGCCGAATGGCAACCCGGTCGATCTCGATGCCGAGGGCGCTCCCCTGCCCGGTTCGAAATACGACTACAAGCTCAAATGGTTCGACCGGTTGACCGCCCGCGCCGAAGCGCTTTTGGCGGAAGAACAGCCGTTTCTTATGGCCGGTGACTACAACCTGATCCCCCAACCCGAGGATGCAAAACGCCCCGAGATTTGGAAAGACGACGCGCTGTTCCGTCTGGAAAGCCGCGCCAAATTCCGCCGCCTCACCGCGCTTGGCCTCACCGACGCGCTGCGCGTCCGCAACGCCGCGCCGGAGACCTATACGTTCTGGGATTACCAAGCGGGCGCGTTTCAAAAGAACGACGGCATCCGCATCGACCATTTCCTCTTGTCGCCGCAGGCCGCAGACCTTTTGACCTACTGCCAGATCGACGCCTTCACCCGCGCCAAGGACAAACCCTCGGACCACGTCCCGATCTGGGTCGATCTCGACCTCTGATACGTAAAAGCATACGAAAAAGGGAGGCACAACGCCCCCCTTCTTTTGTCTCTAAATATCCTCGCCGAAGGCAAGCGCGCCAGCGCTTTTCTTACTTCTTCGGCGGCCGCTGTTTCCTGACCTTCGGCGCATCGGCGCGATCCTTGCCAAGGTGCTTGCGCAGCCGCGAGGGCGTCGATTTCGTCTTGTTCTTATACGGGTTCTTATCCGCCTGAGAGCGGAAAAACAGCCGGATCGGCGTCCCCGGCATGTCGAAATCTTCGCGCAACCCGTTGACCAGATAGCGTTTATAGCTGTCGTTCAACTCGTCGGGATGCGAACACATCACCACGAATTGCGGCGGGCGGGCCTTTACCTGCGTCATGTAGCGTAGCTTGATCCGGCGACCGCCCGGTGCGGGCGGCGGGTGCGCCTCGGTCATCGCGCCCAGCCAGTTGTTCAGGCGCGAGGTCGACACACGGCGGTTCCAGATCGCGTGGGCGTGCAGGATCGCTTCCTGCAACTTGTCCAAATTCTTGCCGGTCACCGCCGAAACGGTGACAAGCTGTGCGCCCCGGAGCTGCGGCAGAAGCCGCGCGAACTCTTCGCGCAACTCTTTGGCTTTGTTGGACTTATCGGTTTCCGTATCCCATTTGTTGACGGCCACGACCACGGCGCGACCTTCGCGTTCGGCCAGATCGGCAATCCGCAAATCCTGTTGCTCGAACGGGATCGACACATCGAGCAGCACAACGACGACCTCGGCGAATTTCACCGCGCGCAGACCATCGGCGACGGAGAGCTTTTCGAGCTTTTCCTGCACCTTGGCCTTCTTGCGCATCCCCGCCGTGTCGAACACGCGCACCGGCACGCCGTTCCAGTCCATGGTCACGGAGATCGAGTCGCGGGTGATCCCGGCCTCGGGGCCGGTCAGCAGGCGATCTTCGCCCAAAAGCTTGTTGATCAGCGTGGATTTGCCCGCATTCGGGCGGCCCACAACGGCGATCTGCAACGGCTTGTCAAAGGTGAATTCGCGGGACTCGCCGCCAATGTCCTCGCCCTCGCCCAGCTCCTGCTCTTCCTCGGTCAGTTCAACGTCTACCTCGGGCGCTTCCGCCGCCGCGCGTTCGTCGAACCCTTCGGCCAGGGGCTGCAACACGGCGTAAAGATCGGGCATGCCCTCGCCATGTTCGGCGGAGAGCCGCAGCGGCTCGCCGAGACCCAGAGAGAAAGCCTCCAGCAAACCGGACTCGCCCGCCTGCCCCTCGGCCTTGTTGGCCGCCAAAATCACATGTTTGGCGCGTTTGCGCAGGATGTCGGCAAAGACCTCATCGGCGGGCAAAACGCCCGCGCGGGCGTCGATCATAAAAAGACAGATGTCGGCCATATCGACGGCGCGCTCGGTCAGTTTGCGCATCCGGCCCTGAAGGCTCTCGTCGGTGGCCTCTTCCAAACCCGCCGTGTCGATCACGGTGAACCGCAGATCGCCCAGCTTGGCTTCGCCCTCGCGCAGATCGCGTGTGACGCCGGGCTGGTCGTCCACAAGCGCCAGTCTCCGGCCAACCAGACGGTTGAACAGGGTCGATTTTCCCACGTTCGGGCGGCCGACTATGGCAAGTGAAAAAGACATGAAACGCTCCGGAGTTGACCCTGCGGGGTATACCTTTTTGCACCCGGCTGTCCAGAGGAAACTCTGCGGCATGCCCCGCGGCCGTATCAACCCACCGCGCGTTCGGTCTCCGGGATCAGGGAAATACGATCAGAATGCAAGCGCAGCGGCATATCTTCCAGCGAGGTTGCGGAGCTGCGCACCTCATACATGTCGCGCTCCAGCCAGTTGCCGATGGTGCGCACCCTCTCCTCGAGGTCCGTTCTGGGCGTGTCCCGCCAGGCCTCAGGTCGCGAGATTGCGCCCAGCTCATGAAGCGCACGGCCCGTCTCGGCAAAGGACAACGTGCCGAACATCGACAGCGCCGCACGCCGCGTACCCGCCGGGGACCAAGCCGTCTCATGCCCTGCCACGACCCCGACCCGGGTCACGCCGAAGGCTTCGAGCTGGCGGGCCTGCAAGGTTGCCTCCGCTGCCGGGCGACGCTGGATGATCGCGACGGTCTTGTCCGACGACCAACCCACGAGAGCGAGCGCGTGAAAGGCCGACCCGTCGAGACCGACGATCACCTCCGCAGCCTTGTATTGCGCGATCTGATCCCGAAAGCTGTGGTCCTGCGGGTGATAGATCTCAAACCCCTCGTCTTTCAGCAGCGCTTCGAGCTTGTCCTCCTCGATCAGCGAGCCATGGGTCGAGTCGAGGGCACTGCGGGAGATGTAGATCTTCTTCGCCCCTTTGGCGGGCACATCGGCGGCAAAACGCCCGACGATCATGTCGCGATATTCCGGTGCGCCCAACATCAGTTCGAGCGCACCGCAGCCCTGTTGCGGCACCGTCAGGCGCAGCAGGCGCACGGGCTTGTCAGGCCAGATCATCGGCGGCAGATTCAGCCCACAAAGCTCCGCGAAGCTGCGAAGCTGACGTTCCACCGTGTCCGGCGCCAGCTTGCGCGGTTTGAGCATCAGCGCCGCAGTATAGGCTGTGCCATTCTCACGCAGGTGCCAGAGCCGCGCCGTGCTCTCGAGCAGGAAGTGCCCGAACCCCGAGGGGTAATGGCCAAGATAGAGGAAATCGCCCTCAAGCATCGGGACCTCCTCGGGCAGAGGATAGTCCTCGGGGATAATATTCGCCCGGTCCCGCGGATAATGCCAGCCAGTGGCATAGGGGTGTTCGGTGCCATCGGCAGACTGAATACCGCCCCAGTATCGCCAGGTCGCCTTACGCCGCCGGTTCGGCAGGAACAGCGCATTTTCCAGCACGACGACCCGATCCCTGATCGAGCGGTCCGGTGGAAGATCGAGCTGTTTCATACCGTTACATCACCTGCACTCATGGCCCCGTAACGCCTCAGCGCAGCGCCGCGAGCGAGCCGTCTTCGAGCAGGAGATACATCGTGCCATTCACCACGATCGGATCGGACGCCGCGCCCTTCGGCAGCGCCACGGTCGCAACAAGCGCACCAGAGGCCGGATCGAAACCACGCAGCACCGCATCGTCCGAGGCCACCCACATCTTGCCGCCCGCGGCCACCGGGCCGTAATGGGCGAAGACAGACTTGCGTTTGCGCACCTTGTCGGTGGTGTAATAGGGCAGTTGAACGCCCCAGATCCGCTCACCATTCGAGGCAGACAGGCGCACAAGCTCGTTGCGGTCGGTGACGATGAACACGGAACCGCCGACCACGGAGGCCGGGCTGTAGGCACCCTCATCCGCAGTCCAGATGCGCTCGCCCATCTCCATGGAGAAAGCGGCATAGCGTCCGGCCTGGTTGCCGACATAGAACCGGTCACCGACGATCACAGGGTCCGAGGTAATATCGGAGACGTTGGCATAGACGACCCCCTTGCGCTGACCGGCCAGAGAGGCCGACCAGTAGCGCATGCCGCCCTGACGGAACACGCCGTAGATGTCGCCCGAGGAGAACGGCAACACGGCGAATTTGTCGCCGATGGCCGGAGAGGTCGCGCCCGCGCGCGAGGTGATGGATTCGGGGCCGCTGAGGGTCCATTTGACCCGACCGTCGCTGGTTTGCACCGCCCAGACCTGACCGTCGCCCGCGACCACATAGGCCAGACCGTCATGGACCGACAGGCCCGCAGCGCCCACGGCCTCAAGCCGCTGACGCCAGCGCTCGCCGCCGGTCGCAAGATCGAGCGCGACAAGATCGCCATACCCTGTGGTGGCGTAAAGCGTGCCGCCGGAGATCGCCAGAGCGCCGCCAAAGACCTTGCCACTCTTCTCGCCCGCAGGCGTCAGATCGACGGACCAGACCGCTGCACCGCTGCTGGCGGACACCGCCGTCACGCGCGCCGTCGAATCCATCGCCACGATCACACCGGATGCCGCGACCGGATCGACGGTCAGCCGCGCTTTGCGCGTCTTGCCCTGACCGATGTCCGCCGTCCACATCAGGTTCGGCGTGCCGGACGTAAAGGCGTTATGGCCAGAGGCGTGCAGACGCCCTGCCCCGGTCATCGTCCAGGCGTCGCGGGAAACCTGCGCGCCGAGCGAAATCGGCGCTGTGCGGTTCACGACAGGTCCAGAGTCGGCCTGCGACAGAACCGAACCGTCCCGCGGATCGAGCCGAACCCCCTGAAGGACCTGTTCCTTCCCGGCACCACAGGCCGTCAAGGCCAGCATCGCCATGAAAAGCCCGACCTTACCAACCGGAGCCTTGCCAACCGAAGCTTTGCCGGTCCCGGCCTTGCATGTCTGACCGATCATCCCTGCACTCCCTGCTTTAACCCTACGCATCCCGCCCCCGGCCCTTGCCTGTGACAGCCCTTACTCGGCGGGATCCGCCCCAAGGGCCACCATCATCTGAGCCGCGCGCCGACGCAAGGCATTACTTGCATCCACATCCTGCGAGATCGCGCGATAACCGTCGATCGCCGCCTGTGTGTCGCCCATTTCCGCCTGTGCCGCAGCGATCTGTTCCTCGGCAAGCAACCGATAGGGCGCGCCGGGGCTGGCGATGCCTGCCAACTGGCTGATGCGGTCTTCGGGAGAGATTTCCCCCGCGCCGATCATTGCCGTCTTGAGCACGGCGAGATCGCGGTAGACCGGTGCCAGCATGTCATCGGCGGCGAGTGGTGCCAGAAGCGCCAGAGCCCCCTTCACATCGCCCGCCGCATGAAGCTCGCCCGCACGCAACATCGCTACGACCACACGCGCCTCGCCGCCTGCCACATTGGCAAGCCCGGCCGCACGCGCCTCAGGCGTCTCGGCGCCCAGAGCGGCGGCGATCGCATCGCCCGTGGCCTCGGCGGCCGTCCGTGCTTTCGCCTTGGAATATTCCGTCCAGGCCGCACCACCCACCAACGCCAGCACGGCGACGATCCCGATCCAGCCGTATTTCGTCAGAAAGGCGTAGAACTTGTCGCGGCGGACCTCTTCGGTCACCTCGTCGATAAAACTATCGGTATGGCTCACTCTTGCCCCCTGACCGCGCCGTGCGGGATGGTGTTTCGAACGTCTGCCCCCTCTTACCCCGATCTGCAGCGGAATGCCAAGACCTGCGCGACACGCCATGCCCGACACAAGCGCCTACAGGGTCACAGCTTCGAGAGGACCGAGGGGCTCCCTGTGCACCAACGCTCAAGACGCCCGCGACTGACGTGCAGTTCGGCACGATAGCCGCAAATTTTCTCCTTCTGAGACGTTTTTACGCGTCCTCTTCCCGCATCTTCCTCTTGTGATAAGGTGAAGTCTTGCCCATCTTGGCCGCAATGTTAATTCGATTAACTCTCAGGGCGGCACCCCCACCCTGACGAACAACCGGATATCAGCACAGCCCGCCGCAGCCCCACAAGGACAGCAACAGACACATGCGCATCGTTTCCATACTCATCGCCCTTCTCGTCACCATCGCGCTCTATCTGTTCATCTTCGAGCGCGACCGACTGAACGCAACACCCGCGACTGGCGCGTCCGACGCCGCCGCCCCCCAAGCCGATGTCGCCCCCCCTGCGGAAAAGACCCGCACGGAGGCACATGCGGTCTCTGTCGTGGCCCGGCATTCCTTGGCTGAACCGCTCGACAGCGCCGTGGTGCTGCGCGGCGAAACGGAAGCCACGCGCGAGGTAACGGTCACGGCCGAAACCGCCGGGCGCGTGGTCAACGAGCCGCTGCGCAAAGGCACACTTGTCGAGACAGGCCAGCTCCTGTGCCAGATCGATCGCGGCACCCGCGACGCCACGCTGGCGCAGGCTCAGGCCGCGCTCGCCGAGGCCGAAGTGGCGCTTGGCAATGCCCGCAAACTCGCCGCCGGGGGCTATGCCTCGGAAACCCAGATTCTCTCCGCCGAGGCCGGTGTCGAAAGCGCGCGCGCCGCTCTGGCGCAGGCCAAACGCGACATCGAGAACCTCGAAATCAAGGCCCCCTTCGCGGGATTGCTGGAAAGCGATACGGCCGAGCTTGGCACCTATCTCTCGGCGGGTGCGGCCTGTGCCACGGTCATTCAACTCGACCCGATGAAACTTGTGGGCTATGCGCCCGAGACCGAGGTCGATGAGATCAAAATCGGGGCGCTCGCGGGGGCGCGGCTGATTTCCGGCGACACTGTCACGGGACAGGTCACTTACCTCGCCCGCTCCGCCGATGCCGCCACCCGCACCTTCCGCGTCGAGGTCGAAGTGCCGAACCCCGAGTTTGCCATCCGCGACGGCCAGACCGTCGAGCTTGCGATCCGGGCCGAGGGCGAAATGGCGCATCTGGTGGCGCAATCCTCGCTGACGCTGAATGACGACGGGCTGATCGGGCTGCGCCTTGTGGGGCCGGACAATCTTGTGGTTTTCGCCCCGGTCAGGGTGCTGCGCGACACGCGCGAAGGCATCTGGGTCGCGGGCCTGCCGGAAGAGGCGGACATCATCACCGTCGGTCAGGAGTTCGTGCGCGAGGGTGTTTTGATCGACCCGCATTTCGAAGATGAGACCGAGGCAACCTCCAAGACGGAGACCGAACAATGACCGGTCTCGTCGACTGGGCCGGGCGCCATGCCCGGATGATCCTCGCCTTCGTGGCGCTCACCCTGATCGCAGGGGCCTATGCCTATGTCAGCCTGCCGAAAGAGGGCGAGCCGGACATCGAGATTCCCGGCCTTTACGTTTCGGTGCAATTCCCCGGCATTTCCGCCGAGGACTCAGAGAAGCTTCTGATCAAGCCGATGGAGACGGAGCTGTCGGATCTCGACGGGCTCGACACCATGTCGGCCACCGCCGCCGAGAATTACGCGGGCATCTGGCTTGAGTTCGAATTTGGCTGGGACAAGACCAAGATCATTGCAGACGTGCGCGACCGCATGGGCCGGGTGCAGGCGGATTTCCCGGATGGGGCGGACAATTACACCATTTCGGAGGTGAATTTCTCCGAATTCCCGATCCTGATCGTCAACCTCACCGGCCCGGTGCCGGAACGCACACTGGTGCAATACGCCAAGTCGATGCAGGACCGGCTTGAAGGGCTGGAACCGGTGTTGGAGGCTCAGCTCACCGGCCATCGCGACGAGATGCTCGAAGTGGTGATCGACCCGCTTAGGCTCGAAAGCTACAACGTCACAGCGGGCGAACTGATCAGCGTTGTCACCAACAACAACCAGCTCGTGGCGGCGGGCGAGATCGAGACCGATCAGGGCACGTTCTCGATCAAAATCCCGTCGAGCTTCAACGATCAGCGCGATGTCATGGCGCTTCCCGTCAAAGTCAATGGCGACCGGGTGGTGACGCTGGGCGATCTGGCGGACATTCGCCTGACCTTCGAGGACCGGGCGGGCACGGCGCGGTTCAACGGCGAGAGCACCGTCGCGCTTCAGGTGGTCAAGCGCAAAGGCTACCCGGTGATCGACACGGTTGCGCTGGTCAAGGGGGCGGTACAGGCCGAATACGAAAGCTGGCCCGAACCGCTGCAACAGGCGATCACGGTCGGCGCCTCGAACGACCAGTCGACGCAGGTCTCGTCGATGGTGAGCCAGCTCGAAGGCTCGGTTCTGACCGCGATTGCGCTTGTGATGATCGTGGTTCTGGCCGCTTTGGGCATCCGCTCTTCCCTGCTGGTGGGCTTCGCGATCCCGACGTCTTTCCTTCTGTGTTTCATTCTTCTGGGCCTGATGGACATTACGATCTCCAACATCGTCATGTTCGGGTTGATCCTCGCCGTCGGCATGCTGGTCGACGGGGCCATCGTCGTGGTCGAATATGCCGACCGCAAGATGGACGAGGGCGAAGGCCCGATGACCGCTTTTGTCGAGGCCGCCAAGCGGATGTTCTGGCCCATCGTGTCCTCGACCGCCACCACGCTTTGCGCCTTTCTGCCGATGCTGTTCTGGCCGGGGGTGGCGGGCGAGTTCATGGGGATGCTGCCGGTCACGATCATTTTCGTGCTCTCCGCCTCGCTGATCGTGGCTCTGATCTACCTGCCGGTCATGGGCGGGGTCACGGGCCGGATCGCGCGGTTTTACAGCCAGATCTCCGATCTGCTGCATGATCATACGGCTCGCGTGCTCCGCCTTGTCCTCGCCGCCCTGTCTCTGGCCATCCTCGGCGTGGGCCTCTTCCTGTTCCTGCGCGAAAGCTTCCTGCTCGCACTGGTGCTGATCTTTCTTGGCGGCTCACTGAGTTCCATCACGCTCGGCGCGCTGCGCATCGAGAAAGCGCCGAAAAAGGTCGAATCCGGCTATAAGCGCACCCCCTTCGGCCATGTGATCCAATTCATCACGGCGAACCCGATCATGCCGCCCGTCACCATCCTTGCGGTGATTGGCGCGGTCTTCGCGGTCTTCTCCTATTACGGCTCTCACAACAAAGGCGTCGAATTCTTCGCCGCCACCGAACCGGAACAGGCAATCATCTATGTCAAAGCGCGCGGCAACCTGTCCGTCGCCGAGAAAGACGCGCTGGTGCGGCAAGCGGAGGACATCGTGCTCGCCCAGCCCGGTGTCGACAATGCCTTCGTCTTTGCGGGCGACGGAGGGCTCAATTCCAACACCGGCGGCACCTCCGCGCCGCGCGACACGATCGGGCAAATTCAGGTCGAGCTGATCCCCTGGGACGACCGGCCGACCACCACGGAAGACGGGTTCCTGTTTTTCAAAAACACCCATGTCAGCGCGGAATATGACGGCGATTATGTGCTGGCGCAGCTCGAAGAAAAACTCGCAAGGCTGCCGGGCATCTATACAGAAACGCTGAACCTCTCCATGGGGCCAGCCTCCGCGAAACCCGTTCACCTTCGGCTCAAGGCCGACGATTTCGACACGCTGGAAGCCGCGACCGAGATCGTGCGCGCCAAGTTCGACGAGACGGTGGCACTGGCCGACATCGAAGACACGCGGCCCCTGCCCGGCATCGACTGGCAGATCGACGTGGATGTGGAGAAAGCCGGGCGGTTTGGTGCGGATGTGGCAACCGTCGGCGGGATGATCCAGCTCGTGACCCGCGGCATCCTGCTCGACACCATGCGGGTCGACAGTTCGGACGAGGAAATCGAGATTCGCGTGCGCCTGCCCGAAGAGTTCCGCGTGCTCTCGACGCTGGACAGTTTGAAAGTGCGCACCACGGACGGTCTGGTGCCTTTGTCGAATTTCATCACCCGCGAACCGGTCGCGAAACTCGCCTCCATTTCCCGCGTCGATCAGCAGCGCTATTATGACGTGAAGGCCGCCGTTGACAGCGGCCTGACCCGCGACGATGGCGTCACGATCACACCGACCGAACGGATCGAAACGCTGACCGTATGGCTTGAGGACGACACTCCTCTGCCCCAAGGTGTGACGTGGGAATGGACCGGCGACGATGAGGAACAGAAGGAAACCGGGGCCTTCCTCGGCAAGGCCTTCGGCGCCGCACTGGCGCTCATGTTCATCATCCTCTTGGCGCAGTTCAACAGCTTCTACAACTCGGTTCTGGTGCTTCTGGCCGTTGTCATGTCGACGGCAGGCGTGCTCATCGGCCTGATGGTCATGGACATGACCTTTGGCATGATCATGACCGGCACGGGCGTGGTGGCGCTGGCGGGGATCGTGGTGAACAACAACATCGTTCTCATTGATACCTATCAGGAATATGCCCGCTACATGCCCAAGATCGAGGCCATCATCCGCACCGCAGAGGATCGCATCCGCCCGGTGCTTCTGACCACGATCACCACGATGGCGGGGCTGACGCCGATGATGTTTGCGGTCTCGCTCGACTTCATCGGCGGTGGCTATACGATCAACTCGCCCACGGCGCAGTTCTGGACCAACCTCGCCACCGCCGTCGTTTTCGGCCTCGGCATCGCCACGGTCCTGACCTTGGTCTTTACCCCCGCGATGCTGGCCGCGCGCGTGTGGTTCTGGGTCTTCGTCCATCACGCGGCGATGCGCCTGATGACCCGCATAGGCATCCAAAGTGCGGCCGCCGAAGATTATCGCCTGCGCCGCGAAGCCAAGCGCGCGAAGAACCCGGAGTTCGTCTGGACGACAGGAACGGAGAGCTGGGCCGGACCCGACACATTTGACGCCGAGCGCGCCTCGCAAACCGTTCGGAGACAGCGCCCGGTGGAGCAGCCCACGGCAACGCCCGAAAGCGTGGTGGAAATTGAGCCGGAACATCCGGAGACCGGACGCGGAAAACCGGGGTGAGATCAGAGCGGGGCATTGCTTAGACACAAATCGCGACGTGCCTCTCCCTACGTCTCACCTCTCTCCGCCGGAGTTCAAAATCTGGCGGAAACTTCCCGGCGAAAAATATCCGACAAAATCGCTTTTTCGGACTTGCAGCAAAAATTGGTATACAATATACGGAAATACATCGGGGAGTAGCAAACATTCGAGCGATCGGATGGGAGCGCGTCAACATCCTCGCAGATCGCGCCAGACGCGGCCTGCGTGGCGCGTTCAGCCCGGGGAAGTCTTCCCCAAGGCCTTGCAAGACCGTGGCGAGAGGACCTCTGCGGGCGGAGTCCGTCACCTCGCCCGGTTTCTGCCCTTGAGGATATATCATCATGACGCCGATCGCCATCGGACTTCTGGCCTTTACCATGTCCATCGACGCTTTCGTCGCCGCCATCGGTCGCGGCGCCTCCAACGAGCGCAGAGACATGCGCACCGCACTCAAGACCGGCGCGGTCTTTGGCGTGGTCGAAATGATCACCCCGCTCATCGGCTGGTCCCTCGGCATGGCCGCCAGCACCTATATCCGGATTTTCGATCACTGGATCGCCTTCTTCCTGCTGACCGCCGTCGGGCTTCACATTATCTTCCATGCCTACAGCGGCGACGGAAACAGCACGCCCCCGCGCGCGACACGTGCCACGTTTATCGCGCTTCTGGTGACCGCCATCGGCACCTCGATCGACGCCATGGCCGTCGGCATCTCTCTGGCCTTTCTCGACGTCAATATCCTGACCATCGCATTGGTCATCGGTGCGACCACCATGGCGATGACCGCGACCGGCACACTGGCGGGTCATGCTCTGGGGGCACGCTTCGGCAAGGTGATCGAAATCATTGGCGGGATGATCTTGATCGGGATCGGCACATCCATTCTTCTGGATCACCTGTTTCTGGGCTGACGCTCAACATACCGCCAGCGCAAGGCTTTGCCGAAGAGGATTACCTTGGCAAAGCCTCACGCACCAAATCGAAGCCCGCGCCCTCTTTATGCGCCCCCTCGGACAGCACGCGTTTCCAGCGCCGCGCGCCCGGCTGACCTGCAAAGAGGCCCAGCATGTGGCGCGTGACCTGCGCCAGTTTGCCCCCCGCCGCGATGTGTCGTCCGATGTAATCTTCCATCGCCAGCACCACGTCATGACGACTGAGCGGATCGGCCTCCCGACCGAAAACCCGCTGATCGGCGGTTCCGAGAATGTCGTAAGGCTGATGATAGGCCGCTCGCCCGACCATGACCCCGTCCATATGCGCCAATTCCTCCTCGACCGCATCTAGGCTTTGCACGCCTCCATTGATCGACAGATGCAACTCGGGAAAAGCCTGTTTCATCTCATGCACCAGAGCGTAATCCAGCGGCGGAATATCGCGGTTTTCCTTGGGCGACAGGCCTTCGAGCCAGGCCTTGCGCGCATGCACCGTGATCCGCGTCACGCCCGCGTCGCGCATCTTCGCCAGAAACGCGGGCAGCACCTCAGACGGCTCCTGATCATCCACCCCGATGCGGCATTTGACCGTCACAGGGACATCCCCAGCTGCGGCCTGCATCGCCGTCACGCACTCCGCCACCAAATCCGGCGACTTCATCAAAACCGCGCCAAAACAGCCGGACTGCACCCGATCCGACGGACATCCGACATTGAGATTCACCTCGTCATAGCCCTCCGCCACACATAGCTTCGTCGCCTCGGCCAATTCCCCGGGCTCCGAGCCACCAAGCTGCACCGCCACGGGATGCTCCTCGGGATTATACCCGAGCAAATGCAAAGCGCCGCCCCGCACCAGAGCCGGTGCGGTCACCATCTCCGTATAAAGCAACGCCTCCCGCGACATCAGGCGGTGAAAATACCGGCAATGACGATCGGTCCAATCCATCATCGGCGCGACGGAAAGTTTTGCATTTTTTTCAATCACTTGACATCTTCCAGTATGATGAGCGCCTGAATTTACCGCATAGGTTTCAAACACTTGCTCTCTTTCACCCCGTACCCGTCAATCTCATTTCGGGCAGGCGGACCAGACCGGTTGCATTATACCAAGCCCGAACTGCGAGCAACAGCTTGCTTTTCGAAAGCGCCCTTCGCCACCCGAGCGTTTCCAATATATGGAGTATATGAATGCACCCCGGATCGCCCCAGATCAACGGCACCATCGGCCCCTCGGACGCCCCGACAAGAGCGCTTTGAGAGCCTCTTCCCATCCTCGCGCAATCTCGTGTCACGCGAGTAACGGCATATCGACACACATGAGCGCAAAAAAGGGATCTGGCGTCATGGAAACGGGTCAGATGACATTGTTGCGCAGAGTGTGAGGCAGAATGTTATACTCACGCCGGAAGGCTGTGGTGAAATTCTCCGGTGTCGCATATCCGGCGAGATGCGCAGCTTGCGCAATGCTCACACCATCTTCGCTCAGGGCCCGGTAGGCATGAGCCAAGCGTTCCTGGCGCAGGAAATCGCGGATCGTGAGACCATAAGCCGTTTTGAACTGGCGTTGTAGCGAGCGGCGATTCAACCCGATCTGGTGTTCCAGATGATCCATATCGAGGGGCTGCGACAGTCGGTCGAGCAGATAAAGTCGGGTCCGCTCTGCCGTCGATGAGGCGGCCGCTTCGAGGTTTGCATCCTGCACCAGGAGACGTCGCAAAAGCTCCAGACCGCGCGACATGCGGTAGAGCCCGGTCTGGGCCCCCGAGGCCTGAGGCGGTGGCGCAACGATCTGAGTGGCAAGACGGATGGTTTCGCGACCGGGATGCCATTGGCGAAACGTATTGCCGCCGCTTTTCATGCCTGGCGGCACCCCACCCATTTCATCCACCCAACCTAACGGTGTCGCGATCGCGAGTTTACGATAGGGATGCCCATAGCTTTCGATATGGCGCAGGGTTGTGGCTTGCTTGATGTTCATCATCAATGCATCCGGCTTGTTTTGCGCATCAAGGTCGAAACCTTGTGTTCCGATGGTAAAGACATGCCGCCCGCCGAGCAGGATCAGGAGCTGGAATTTGGGTTCCAATTCCTGTTCCGTGCCGTTTTCGACCCGGGCTTTGTCCTGATCCAGGACTCCGATGCGAAATTCTCCGGGGAAGCGGTCTACGCTCATGGTGTTCTGTTCCGTCTGTGATGTCGCTGGCGCAAAGGTGAAAGTCGCCCTGACCGAGATCTGACAAGTGGACCTCTGTCCGATCGAAAGATATAAATCCTGACTAAATAACTCAAGATAATCCGTACAGCCAAGGTCCGCTCGAATGCCAGCCTGCGCCAAAAGCGGCTTCAATGGACAGATGTGGATCATGACGAAAATGAAACGGGGCCTGACCCTAACTCTTGCGGGCCTGATGGCTTCCACGGCAATTGTCAGCCCTTTGTTTGCGGAGCAGACGATTGGCCTGGAGCCAATCCTGATCAGCCTCGATTCGGATAACGGCAACGGCCCGGTCGAAGGCTATGCCGCCGAGGGAAGCACCTCTGCGACGGGAACCAATCTCGAATTGGTTGAGACCCCGGTGACGGTGAACGTGATCGGTCAGGAGCAGATGGAAGATCAGGGCGCGACCTCCGTGGCCGAGGCGCTGCGGTACACCGCCGGTGTCTCCGCCGAATATCGCGGCAGTTCGAACCTGTCGGATGAGACTCAGGTACGCGGCTTTGGCGACCGGACTTTTGTGCCGACATTCCTCGACGGCTTGTCCTTCGGGCGCGGCATTCACGCCCAGCTCGACCCGTTCTACCTGGAGCGCATCGAAGTGGTCAAAGGTCCGAACTCCGTGGCCTATGGTCAGGTGACGCCGGGCGGTCTGATTGCCATGACATCGAAAAAACCGACCGATGGCGAAAGCAACCGCGTCGAGGTTGCCGTCGGTTCAGACGAATACATGCGGTTCAGCGGCGATTTTCAGGGCACGCTCGATGACGAAGGGCGTCTGACATACCGCTTTGTCGGCTCGGCCTGGCAGAAGAACCTGCAAGGCGATTTCGACCAGAACAGGTTCTTCATCGCGCCCTCTCTGGAATGGGCCGTGTCGGATGCGACCAAAGTCACCGTCACAGCGCTGTATCAGAACGAACCCGATGCCGGGAACCGGGGCTTCATGCCTTATTACGGGATCGTCGAGCCGACCGAAGATGGCATCCTTTTGGACGATGATTTCCAATCCTATGCGCCGGATTACGACAGTGTCGAGCGCGAGACCAAATCCGTGGGCTATGAGATCGAACATGAGCTGGGCAACGGCTGGAAACTCGATCACAGCCTGCGCTACACCGAACTTGAGATCAGCCAGACACAGGTCGGCATGTGGGACCCGGTCAATTACGGCACGGATGACAGCGACTTCTATCTCTACCGTTTCCTCAGCGAGGACAGCGCCAAAACACTTGCCGGCGATGTGAACATCACCGGCCAGATGCAAACCGGCGCGCTGACCCATGATCTGACCTTCGGAATGGACTACCTGAAAAACGAAGTCGACAGCTCCTATGCACGCTCCGCGACCGACCTCTATGTCTTCAGCGTCGTCGATATGAACTACCCTACGGCGTCGGACATCGCAGCGATGACGTTGGACGCATATAGCTACACCTCCACCTCAGATCTGACCCAAACCGGTGTTTATGCCCAGGATCGCATCACCTTCGGCGATTGGGCTCTGCTCGTGGGCGGGCGCTATGACTGGACCAAGACCGTGGCGACATGGAACGGGTCGAGCGACGGAACCTATGAGGACGAGGCCTTCACCGGGCGCGCGGCTCTGAGCTACACGACGGCTTTCGGTCTGGTGCCCTATGTCAGCTATGCGACCTCGTTCGAACCGGTGACATCTCTGGATGACAATGGCGAGGCGACCTTCAAGCCGACGACGGGCGAGCAATGGGAAATCGGTGCGAAATGGCAGTCTGCTGACAAACGCTTCCTCGTCTCGGCCGCCTATTTCGACATCACGAAAAAGAACATCACCGAAAGCGATCCGGTCACGGATGAAACCGTCCAGATCGGGGAAATCCGTTCCAAAGGCTTCGAGATCGAAGCGCGCGGCGAGCTGACCGACCGTCTCTCGATCATCGGCTCTTATTTCAACGCCGACGCGACCTATGAAAGCGGCGATGACAAGGGCAACACCTTCACCGCCGTGCCGACCGAACAGGCCGCGCTTTGGGTGAAATATGCTGTCAATGACGCCTTCGACGTATCTTTGGGCGCGCGCTATACCGGCAGCAGCTATGCCAACAGCGCCAATACGCTCTCCGTGCCGTCCTACACGCTGTTTGATGCCGGTCTCGGGATCGATCTCGGGGAAATCTGGCAATCGGCCGAAGGCGTCAGTGCCAATCTGTCGATCCAGAACTTGACCGACGAGCGCTATGTCGCCTCCTGCGTCCGCAGCTATTGCTGGCTCGGCGAGGGTCGCAACATTCAGGCGAGTATCAGCTATGAATGGTAAAATCTGGGGGGCGCTGCTGCTGGCAGCGCTCGCCACCCCCCTGTATGGCGAAGATATGACACCCATGACCACATCCCTCTCCGTCCCATCTCCGCAAACGACCCGGATCGATTCAGGGGAAAGCGCGCGCTTTCCCCTTTCGGCTGTGCCGGGAAGCTATGTGATCGGTCATCTGAACAGCGGCAAAAGCCCGGTCGATCTGGCACTCCTCTCCAAAGACGGGACCCAGATACGTCTGCTCTTGGCGCGCAACACCGGCAACGGACAATTTCAGTTCGTCATGCCGCAAGGGGCCTTCGCGTTGCAGATCCTCAATCTCGATGGTGAGACGGTGGAGAGCACCCTGACCCTCGACAAAGTCCTGCCGCAAGAGGCGCTCATTGGACCGGCGCCAGCCCCCCTGCTCAGCCCGACTCTGCGTGCCCTCGCGGACGAGATCGCGAGCGGTCTATCGACAGAACAGTTCTGGAAAGAACGCGCCCAAAACGGCACGCCGATGATCGAGCCCTCAGAGCGACCCGGCCATGTCATCGTGACCTTTCTCTGGCGCCGGGCGGAAAAAAACGCCCGGCTCTGGGGCGCGCCGACGTCGGATCATACATGGATGACGCGACTGGCAGGCAGCGACATCTGGTTCGCGTCCTTCGAGGTGCCCGACAGTCTGCGTCTCACCTATGGGATTGCCCCCGATGTGCCGCAGTTCAAAGGCAGCGCACGCGAAAACCGGGTGGCGCTTTTGGCGACGCTTCAGGCCGATCCGCTCAACCACCATCCGATCTATCCCGACGCCCCTGACATCTGGTCTCAGCGCTCGGAGCTGTCCTTGCCCAATGCGCCGGAGCAACCGGGAATGACCGGCCCCTTGCCCGAGGCGCGCGGCACAATCTCCGGGTTTGATTTCACCTCGGAGGTGCTCGGCAATACCCGCCGCGTGGACGTCTATACGCCTGCGGGATTTGAGTTGACCGATCCCGAAACGGTTGTCCTCGTGCTGTTCGACGGTCCGGCCTACCAGACCCCGCGCGCGCCGGTGCCGGAGATTCTCGACCGGTTGATCGCAGAGGGCCGCCTACCACCGGTTGTGGCGGTGATGATCGACCCGCTGGACAGTGAGGTGCGCGGGCGGGAATTGCCGCTCAATCGCGATTTTTTAACGGTTGTGGCGGATGATCTTCTACCGCGTGTCGCGCGGGATCTTGGTTTCGTCCCGGACGCCGCGCGCACCGTGGTCGCAGGCTCGTCCTACGGCGGGCTGGCCGCGGCCTGGTTCCCGCATGAGCGCCCCGATGTGTTCGGCAATGCGATCGTTCTCTCCGGTTCGTTCTGGTGGTCCCCCGAGGGATATGATCGTGTTGGCACGCCCTATATGTCCGATCTTTGGATGCAGAATGCGCCTAAAGATGTGCGCCTCTGGATGTCCGCGGGTCTCTATGAGGCGGCGCGGCTGCCCGGTGAGGTCTCCATCCTTGAGACCAGCCGTCACCTGCGCGACATTCTGACGATGGCGGGTGTGGACCTGACCTATCGCGAATATGCCGGTGGGCATGATTACCTGATCTGGCGGGGCGCTTTGGCCGAGGGTCTCATTGATCTCTTTGGAGGCTGATCGGGAGCAGCACATCAGCTCAAACGTACATAAAGACCGTTTTGCAGCTTAAAATCGCCACACACTCCGCGCGATGAGTTTACCGGTGCGCGCCCGGCCTACCAGCGTCAGGAAAGGCGTAGACTGAACTCGGACGATGTCCTTTAGACCTTGAGCGAGTTGTTCGTCCTGCGAGATACGCATCGCGACATCCGATCTGATGACGATCCGGTGTTTGCCGCTCAGGCGGTTCTGGAGTGGAAAAGCCTCCCTGCCGAACGATCGCGCTTGACAGGCCCGCGTCACACATCACGATGAAGGAGCAAACGCACCGCCCGGACGCCCATCATCATGCAGATCGAACCGACACAATTCCGGCACGGAGATACGGAAACACGCGCCAATATCGCCTTGGCCCAGCCCCCCAACCGCGGTGGGACAATAGCCGCTGGGTTCCTCGCAGCCTCCCCCGAGCGCCGCCTTTTCCCGCAGCAGCGCTCATCCTATCGTCGGCATCCGACGCCTCGGCGATCAGACCGTCTGCGCCGTCTGCTCGAACATCTCGGCAAGCGGCTTGCGCCCTCGCCGACCGGACGTGAACCGACTGTCAGCCACGCCGCCCGAACGAAAACCTTTATCGAGGAATCCGGCATATGCGTTTCGAACACGCCATCCGCCTGACCCGCCACACCGACCGGCCCCGCACGTAATCGCCCATCTGCGTTCAGCGAAATCAGCTCAGGAGACGCCATGCGGCTCGCAATTCTTCAGTCCTCCCCCTCCGCTTCTCTTGAGACACTGCGCACGCATCTGCTCGCCGCCCGCGCCAATGCGGCGGATGTTCTGATCGTTCCGGAGCTTTACCTCCCCGGCTACAACCAGCCCCAGAAGCATCGCAGCGCAGCCGAACCTCTGGACGGGGACTGGGTGCAGGCCCTGCGCGCTATGGTGGCGAAAATCGGTTGCGCCCTCGTCCTCGGCTGGGCCGAACGCGACGGGGCGCAGGTCTATAATGCTGCGACTTGCATTGACCGGCATGGGGCGCTCTTGTCGCATTACCGCAAGGTCCAGCTTTTCGGCGAAATGGAACATGCGAGCTTTGATCCCGGCACCGTACTTGCGCCTCCCTTCGATCTGTGCGGACGCAGATGCGGCTTGCTGATCTGTTACGACATCGAATTCCCGGGCCACACGGCGGCGCTTGCGCAGTCCGGCGTCGAAGTGATTTTCGTCCCGACCGCCAACCCCAAAGGCTACGAACATGTGCAGGAGGTGCTGGTGCCCGCCCGCGCCCATGAGCTCAGGGGCTTTGTCGTCTATGCGAATTACTGCGGCACGGACAACGGGCTGGAATTTGGCGGCGGATCTACCGTCGCCGGGCCCGACGGACGGAGCCTCGCCAGAGCCGGGACCACAGAGCGGCTGATGATCGTTGATCTGCCGGAGCTGTCCGGCTATCGGCCCGAGACCTTGTCCGGAAAAGGCAAAGACTTTCGCCCCGCTCCCATCGCGCAGAAAAAATGAGGCGCTTCTCCGGACAAAGGGGATCTCCGGAAAAGCGCCTCAGAACAGACCGGGAAGAGGTCTCCGGTCTATGCGGTCACGGTCTCCTCACCGCGTCTGCGGTTGTAGCGCACCGAGGACAGCAGCGAGAGCGCGATGAACGTCGCGCCGATCAGCCCGGTGATCACCTCCGGGATATGCACCAGACTCTGCGCAAACATCACACAGGACAGCACGAGGATCGAATAGAAGGCGCCGTGTTCGAGATAGCGGAACTCGGTGAGGGTTTGCTTTTCCACCAGCATGATCGTCATGGAGCGTACATACATCGCCCCGATGCCGAGCCCGATGGCGATCAGAAACAGGTTCTGCGTGAGGGCAAACGCCCCGATCACCCCGTCGAAACTGAAGGACGCGTCGAGCACTTCAAGATAGAGGAAGGCACCCAGACCGCCTTTCGCTAGAGAGGCGCCGCTGTCGAGCACATGACCCAGGGTTTCAACCGCGATGAAGGTCACGAGCCCTGCCATCGCCGCGAACATGAAGGTCGCCCGCTCCGCCGTATCGAGCAGCCCGGAGAACAGCAACACGATCAAAAGCACCAATCCAATGGCGAGCCCCCGCACAGAGGCCCATTTGCGCAACAGATCCTCAAGCGGGCGCAGCCAGTCGACCTCTTTTTCCGGGTCGATGAAATAGTTCAGCGCCACCATCATCAGGAACGTCCCCCCGAAGGCGGAAATCGACAGATGCGCCTCCCCGATCAGCCGGGCATAGTCGGCAGGCTCTCGCGCCGCGAGACGCAGTGCCTCGATGGGACCGATGCTGGCGGCGATGGAGACGACGGCGAGAGGAAAAACGATCCGCATGCCGAAGACCGCGATGAGGATGCCCCAGGTCAGAAACCGGCGCCGCCAGACCTCTTCCATATCCTTGAGTTTGTTGGCGTTGACGATGGCATTGTCGAAACTCAGCGAGATTTCCAGCGCCGACAGAATGATCCCGATCAAGGCAAAGGTGAGCATGCCGGACAGCTGCCCGGTATAGGCCCAGCCGAGCCAGAAACAGAGCGCAATCCCCAGACCGGTGACCGCGAAACTCCAGTGAAAATATTTCCATACGGACGAGGACATGGGCCCCGGCCTCCCTGTAGTGCCCTGCGTAGAGGGGATTAGAGATTATGCGCGAAGTGAAAGCTGTCGGCGTAGATGTGGTTGACGCTCGCCCCGGCTTCAAGGAAGCGCCCACGTGCATCGGCAATCATTTCTGGCGAGCCACAGAGATAGATCGCATGCTCCGACAGATCCGGCAGATCCGCCAGAACGGCGTCCTGAACATAGCCGGCGCGATGCACCCCCCCGGGCGCGCGCGACAGCACTGGCACGAAGGTGAAATCGTCCAATTCCGCTCCGAGCGCCGCGATTTCATCGACCATATAAAGCTCGTCTTCCTCGCGCATACCCCAGTACAGCGCCACAGGCGGACCGTCCGGTTCCTCCTTCAGAGCCGCCAGCATGGCGCGCAGCGGCGCAATCCCGGTGCCGGTCGCGACCAGCAGAAGCGGTCGGAAATCTTCCGGGTGCAGACGAAAGAGCCCGTGCGGCCCGTGCAAATCGACGCGCGCACCGGGCCGCAACTCCGGCAGTTCCCCCGCCGTGAACATCCCGCCGGGGATCACCCGGATGTGCAGGTCGATCTCACCCTCCGACGGCGCGGAGGCAATGGAAAAAGATCGCGTCGCGCCGCTCTGCGTCACCACGTTGACATATTGCCCGGGCAGGAATGCGGGCATCCCGCCAGTCGGACGCAGCCGCAGCCGCAGGACGTCCGCGCAAACCGGTGTCACGGACAGGACCTCGGTCACGATCTCCGTGGGCTCCGGGCGATCCAACGGCATCAGTTCCGCAGCGACCCGCAGATTCATCCGGGCGCGGGCCTGACAGGCCAGAGCAAAACCGCAGCCCCGCTCCTCCTCACTCAGCCCCAGCGGCGCCTCATCATAGGCAACCTCACCCTCGAGCAGACGAATGCGACACGACCCGCAAAACCCGGTCTTGCAGTCATGCGCCAGATCGACCCCCGCTTTGAGCGCAGCGGCCAGAATGGTTTCATGGGGCTCGACGCAAAACATGTCGCCGCTCTCCGCCAAAGTGACCTGAGCCACCACGGCTTCGCCCCCGTCTTCGATCTTGTGAAGCGCGCGAATGATCGTCATGGCCGCCTCACTTCTTGATGTCGGCTGCGACCACGACCTCGTGGCCTTGCGGTGCAAGCAAATCCGCCAGCGCCTGAAGGGCTGCGACACCCGCCGCCGTGTCCTGTTCGCCATTGCCGCCCGACAGACCGACGCCGCCGATCACCTCGCCATCGACCACGATCGGAAAGCCGCCGACAAAAACCGCGAACTTGCCCTCGAAGGACAATTGGATACCGAATGCCTCGTTGCCCGGCAGCGCGGGGCCGTTCGGGGCCTTGTTGAAAAGATGGGTGGAGCGTTTGTGCGTGGCGGCGGTGAAGGCCTTGTTCCACGAAATCTGCGGCCCGGTCACCCGCGCCCCATCCATGCGTTCGATCAGGATCGGAAAACCGCCATCGTCGGCGATGCAGATCGTCTCCAACACTCCAATTTCCTTGGATTTTTCAACAGCGGCGGTGATCATCACGCGCGCCTCTTCGGATTGCAGTCTGAGAACTGTTTTCAATGGTCTGTCTCTTAGGTTGTGCGTTTTCTTCTCTCAATTTAGTATACCATATACTCGGAATTCCAAGAGCGCTGCGCGGATTTATTGCGATAAACGTATATAAAATGGATATCCATTCAGAAGTGCTCAAATTTTAGTATACCAAACTAGAAAATCCACCTCCCAATCATCGTTTCACCACCGATTTGCCTCCCCCAAAAGAATCGCACCGCCCCCAGCACAGGCCGGAAGACCTGTCCCAACAGGGCACATAACGAAGAAGATGCGAGAGGCTTGGCAAAACCTTATTGCCTCTGGTATACCGAAATCAGCATCAAGACCTTCGGTTCATAACATGAAGACGCGTGATCGAGTACAGACGGGACACAACATGGCTCTGGCAATTGGCGACGCCCACACGCCCTTGACGAAAATGGTCAAGGATGCGCTCCGGGAACGGATTCTGAATGCGGAATTCGAACCGGGAACCCGGCTTGTCGAAGGCAAGATTTCCGAGGAAATGGGCGTGTCCCGGATGCCCGTGCGCGAGGCCCTGCGCGAACTGGCCGCCGAAGGGCTGGTCAAGATCATTCCCCGGCGAGGCGCGACTGTCTCGATGCCCGCGGCGGATCAGAAAATGGACCTGATTGAGGTGCGCGCCACGCTTGAAGCGCTGAACGCCCGGCTTGCGGCACGGCGCAAAGATCCTGAACGGATCGAGGAACTGCAACGCGTTCTGGCCGCAGGCGAGGCGGACATTGAAAAGGGCGATTTCAGCGAGATGCGCGCCCATAACGATGCGTTTCACATCGCTCTGGGAGAGGTCTCCGGCAACGTGACGCTTCAGGAGCTGATCCGCACCCTGCGCGACCAGACAGCCATGCTGTTCAAACAGGACGATCCGGTGAAGGTTCGCGAAACCTGGCGCGAGCATGCCGATATTCTGCGGGCCGTGATCGCGGGCGACGAAGAACTCGCCGCAATCCTGGCCTCCCGGCACGTTTACAATGCGGTGGAACCGGAAAAAGCCGCCGATTGAGGCAGGCGCTCGCCTTAGAGCAGCGCCCGCACCAACAGCCCGACCGCACTGAGCGCCGACAATCCCAAAAGGACATGCCGGATCGCGCCTTTCGGCACATGCCGCGCCAGTGGCGTCGAGACAGTGAAGCCCAGCAACAGAGCCGGAAAGAGCAAGAGGCCCAGCAGAAGCTGGCGCAGCTCGAAATGCCCGATGGACGCCAACAGGATGAGCGACGTCGTTGCCCCGAAGAAGAAGGTGAAATTCAGCGTCGAACGCAGGGTCGCGGGCGGGGTGTTTTGCATGACGATGGCATAGGGCGGTGCGCCCGAAGAGGTGATCGTCCCCATGATGCCCGACATCACCCCGGCAAAGCCCAGCGTGCGCCAGTTGGCGACGATGCGCCAGCCGCTATAGCTCAGCGCCACCCCGATCAGGATCAGCACGGCAAAGAGGATGTAGAAACTGTTGGCACTGAGCATCGCCATGATGAAGACGGCGATGAAATTGCCGATGACGCGGCCCGTAATCATCGTGCCTGCGGATTTGAAATCGATGGCGGAGCGTTCGCGCAGCACCATCATCACCGACAGGCAGCCGCCCAGCACGAGCAAGGGACCGGGGGCCATCTCCGGGAAAAACAGCGCAGAGATCGGCGCGGAGAACATGGCAAAGCCAAGTCCCCCCACGCCCTGAAGAAGGGCGGCCACGAAGACCATGGCCACCATGCCCATAAAATGCGGCGTCAAAAGATTGCCGCCGATCAGCTCGTGCACAAGCTCCATTCAGCCCCCCAGATAGACGGATTTGATCCGGCTGTAGAAATCCATGACATTCGCTCCGCCCTGCTCTTTCGCGCTCTGGTTGGAGGAATGTTTGAAGCCGCCGAACGGCGCATTCAACGCCACGCCGGTGGTCGGGCTGTTGACCTTGACGACGCCATGTTGAGTCTTTTGCGCGATCTTCAGAACGGAGGCCATGTCGTTGGACACGACGGACACGGCCAGCCCGTATTCCGTGTCTTCCGCGATCTCGATGGCTTCGTCCACGTCTTCGATGGCGCGCACCGCGACCACCGGAGCGAAGATCTCGTCACGCAGAAGACGGCTGTCCGTCGGCACATCGACGATCACCGTGGGGCGCACGAAGAACCCGTTGGCCAGTTCGGCGGACGCCTCGGGCAGGCCGCCCGTGGTGATCCGCCCGCCTTCCTGTTTGGCAATGCCGAGATAAGCCTTGACCTTGTCGAGCTGCGCCTCGGTGGCGAGCGGCCCCATGGTGACCCCCGCACGCGTGCCTGCGCCGATGGTGATCCCCTCGGCCGCACCGGTGAGCTTTGCGACCAAAGCGTCGTAATGACCGCGCGCGACCAGAACCCGGCTGGTGCCGGTACAGGCCTGCCCGGTCAGCCCGAAAGCGCCGCGCCGGATGATGTCGGCGGCACGGTCGAGATCGGCATCGCCGAGAACGATGGTGGCGTTCTTGCCGCCCATTTCGAGCTGACAGCGCGTGTCGGTGGTGAGCGCCTGCGCGATCTGCATCCCCACGGCATAGGAGCCGGTGAAGGTCAGCGCGTCGATCCCCGGCGTCGCGGAGATCGCCTTGCCGACCGTCGGCCCGCGCCCATGGATGAGCGCCAGAAGCCCTTTCGGCAGGCCCGCATCGAGCAGGACTTCGACCAGACGTTGCCCCATGAGCGGCGTCATCTCGGAGGGTTTGAAGATCACCCCGTTGCCCGCCGCCAGCGCCGGTGCAATCTTGCGTGCGGCCATGGAGAGCGGGAAGTTCCACGGCGTGATCACCGCAACGACCCCGACAGGAGAGCGCAGGGTCAACGCAATCTGCCCCTCGGGCATCGGAAAGCTCTCGCCCTTGAGTCGCAGCGCCTCGCCAGCATAGAAGCGGAAATTCGCGGCGATCCGGCTGGTCTCGTTGCGTGCTTCCGTCAGGGTTTTCCCTTCCTCGCGTGTCAGCTCCGCCGCGATGGCGTCGATCCGCGAGGAGATGATGTCGGCGGCCTTGTATAGCACATCGGCGCGCGCCTCCGGGCCCTTGGCGGCCCATTCCGGCCAGGCGTTCGACACGGTCTCGACCGCAGCGGCCACATCCGCTTCGCCACCATCGGGAAACAGACCGATGAGATCGGTCAGATCCGCGGGATTGCGGTTTTCGAAAGTCGCGCCGGAGAGGGCGGGAACCCATTCCCCGCCGATGAAATTGAGGTAAGACATAGCTGTCCTTTGATTTTCTTGCGTTTCTTTGTTTCCGGGCTTGTACCCGTCCTAACCCCAGGAGACTTTCACATCGCCATTGACGAAGGTCTGGCAGGCCATACGAAACCCATTCGCCACATCCTCGTCGCTCAGATGTTTGCGCTCCTTGGCCTTGATGTCGTCGGTGTGCTCCAGCCCCTCGACGATCTTGCAACGGCAGGTGCCACAGAAGCCGCCGCCGCATTTGAACGGGATACCGCCCTTGTCCCTGAGCGACGCGCGCAACAGGTTGCTGCCCGCATCGACGGAGATGGTCTTGTTCTCGTTCGGAATGAAGGTGATGCTGATCTTTTCCATAGGCTCTTCAGGGCTTTGTGCGTTTCTTTTCAACGATCCCGGCGCACCTCAGACGAGGCGCAACTCGATGTCCATGCTGCCGTAATGGGTGAGCGTGTTCAGCTCTTCGCGCGCCTCTTCGAGCGTGTCGAAGCTTTCGAACAGCTTGCTCGGCACCTTGTTGGTGATATGCGGCGGCGCGTCTTCGACAATGGTGATCCGGTCCACGCCATCAAGCTCGGCAATGGTGAAATTGGCGCGTTTGCGACCGTAGAAAATATAGTCATAGGATTCGACGCAGGTGACGCCCTCGCCCATGACGGTGTGGAATTCTTCGGGTTTCGTGGTCAGGATGACGAACATGGCTGTCCCTCGTAGGAAATGGGAAGTTGTGGGTCAGGAACGGCCCGCCTGATGCGGCGGGTCCGGTGGGGTCAGATGTCCTGCGTCAACTCGATGTCCTCGGACACCCAGAGCTGACAGGCAAGACGGTAGCCCTCGTCGAGCTTGTCGCCCAACTGGCGTTTTTCCTTCCAGTTCGGCGCTTCGAGATGCTCCCCCCCGCTGATGATGCGGCAGGTGCAGGTCGAACATTTCCCCATGCCGCATTTGTAATCGAGATTGGGATAGGGAAATTTCTTGATCCCGGCGCGGACGACGAGGTTGGTGTTCGGATCGATATCGTCGACAAACACCTCACCGCCCTTGTGCAGTGTGACTTTCGGCATGGGTTCTTCCGGGTTGGAGAGGACGGGAGACCCCGCCCTCTCGTGACAGGATCAGGCCGCCAGACCCAGCTCGGCGAGCGGGATCTCGGAACCGACGTAATCGTTGTAGAGCGAGGTGGTGTACAGGAGACGCATCTGGGCGCCCACCTCACAGATTTTCAGACATTTCTGCTGAAGCTCATAGGTGCGGGCATGTTCCAGAACGATCTGGTAGCCACGTTCGCCGTGGATTTCGTCGGAGACGATGTGCAGATCGAAGAATTCGACCTCTTCGTCGGTGAACCCGTATTTGTCGCGCAGCGTCGGGGTCTGTTTGCGGTAGATCGACGGCACCTGGCTTTCGAGACCGACCACGAGACCGGCGATAGCGACGATCGGGTCCTCACGCATCGCGGTGTTGTAGCACCAAGCCTGAAGCGCGCGGGTGGTGGCATTGGCGTTCTCGATGTCCTTGATGCGCTCGCGCGTGGTGCCGCAGGCCTCACCGAAGCGGATGAGAAGATCGGTGTGACGGTCGGCGGCCAGCTCTTCTTCATACATGTTTTGCAGCATGAAGTCTTTCGCCTCTTCGAATTCCGCGGGCAGGCGCGCGTAGACATAGGCGAGGTAATCGGCAAAGGGGCCGACATAGTGATAATGGTTTTCGCACCAGCGCGCGAGATGTTCGCGCGACAGCTTGCCGCTGGCCCAGGCCAGGCTGAACGGCGAGGCGTTGGCGGTATTGCCGCGAATGGCGTTTTCAAGAGCTGTGCGAAGTTCGTCGGGATTAAGGACCTTGCCCATTTCCGTCTCCGTGTTGGTTATGCGTCAGGTTTTATGCGTCTTGGCGAGACCCTGTCGGCGTTAGGGGAATGCGAGATTCTTCGGGCCTCAATCCACCATACTGTATACCAAATTATCGGTCCACACATTATTCTCACTGAGAAGAAAATCTGTAAATCATACTATGATACTGATTTATAATTATTTTTAAAAAATATTGCAAAATTTTCAATCAATATTAGAAATACTAAATACAAACTTTTCGTACTCCGAACGGCAAAACCGGAGAGTCGAAAACGAAACGGCACCCAAAACAAGGACTGCACACCCGTGACCCCTGCCCCTTTGACAAGTTTGAGCGCAGCCAAGGAGGCGGTCGCAACCGGCCATCCCCTGGCGGCGGAAACGGCCATGGACATTCTCGCACGCGGCGGCACAGCCGTCGACGCCGCCATTGCCGCCGACGCGATCCTCGGGGTGGTCGAACCCATGGCCACAGGGCTTGGCGGCGACAGCCTCGCCATGCTGCTGCCGCCGGGCGAGGCACCGCTTACCTATAATGGCACGGGCAAAAGCCCCCGCGCCCTGACCCCGGATCATGTGGCCGACTTCCCCGGCCAGAAAATCCCCGAGCGCCACCCCTATTCCGTCACCGTGCCGGGGCTGGCGCGCGGCTGGGCCGATCTGCACGCGCGCTTCGGCCGCCTGCCCTTCGCCGATCTGCTGGCGCCTGCTGCCAGGATCGCCCGCGACGGCTTCGAGGTCGCCCCGATCTGCGCCCGCGAATGGCGCATTTTCGCGCGTGTGATCCAGAACGACCCCGCATCAAACGCAATCTATAGAGGCGATGCGATCCCTGTGGCCGGAGAGCGGTTCAGCAACCCCGCGCTGGCCGATCTTTTGGATGCCCTCGCCACCGATGGCCCCGACGCTCTTTACAAAGGCAAGGCCGCCGAAGCGATCGAACGCGCCGCCAAGGCACGCGGCGCGCTTTTGACCGCCGAGGATCTCGCCGCGCATGAGGGCTTTTTCGACCGCCCGGTGCGGCGGATGTTCAAAGGCATCGAAGTGCTGGAATGCCCGCCCAACACGCATGGGATCGGAGTGCTCAAGGCTTTGGAGGCGCTCGATGCGATGGACCTGCCTATGGACGATCCAACGAGCATGGTCGAGGTGGTGAAAGCCACCCGTGAAGGCATGAAATACGCGCGGGAGACCGTGGCGGACCCGTCGGGCAACACGGTCTGCACCGCGATTGTCGACCGCGACGGCTTTGCCGTGACGCTCATGAGCAGCGTATTCAAACGTTTCGGCTCCGGGATCGGCGTTCCGGAACTGGGCATCTGCCTGCAAAACCGTGGCCACGGCTTTTCCGCACCGGGGCATATCAACGGCGTAGCGGGCGGCAAGCGGCCCTATCACACGGTGATCCCGGCGGCGGCCATGAAAGACGGGCGGTTTCATGCGGTCTTCGGCGTGGTCGGCGGGCTGATGCAACCGCAGGGCCATATCCAGATGATGGTCCGCCTTGCCGCTTGGGGGCAGGATGTGCAGGAGGCCATGAACGCCCCACGCTGGCGACTGGAAAGCGACACCCAGATCGCATTGGAAACCGGTACAGATCCGGCATTCGCGGCGGCGTTGAAATCCGCCGGCTTCGAAGACGCCACCGGCGCGGGCGAACTGGGCGGGCGCAGCGATTTCGGCGGGGCGCAATGCGTCATGCGCACCGAGGACGGCGGATTGATCGCCGGATCGGACCCGCGCAAGGACGGCACAAAACTTGGACGATAAAAAAGGGACGCCGTGAGCGCCCCTTCCCCGTCCAGCTTTCAAACGATTTCAGTCCGTCGACACATGCCAGCAAGCGGCCCAATGCCCACCGCCGTGCCTGGCGAAAGGCGGCGCTTCGCGCTGACAATGACCGCCCGACTTGTCGCAACAATCGCGATAACGGCACCCCGGCCCCGACAGGTTCAACTCCGGCGGGCGATGGGCTTCGGGCGCGCAATCGCCATTGCGGCGCAGCGCCGGATCGGGTTCCGGCACAGCAGACAACAGCACCTTGGTATAGGGATGCTCCGGTGCCTCGTAGATCGCATCCCGATCCGCCATCTCCACCATGTGACCGCGATGCAGGATCGCGATGTCATGGGAAATATGGCGCACGACAGAAAGATCGTGGGCGATGAACACATAGGTCAGCCCCAGCTCCTGTTGCAGGTCCTGCATCAGGTTGACGACTTGCGCGCGCACCGACACATCGAGGGCCGAAACCGGCTCGTCGGCAATGATCAGCCGCGGTTTGAGCGCCAAAGCGCGGGCAATGCCGATCCTCTGACGCTGCCCGCCGGAGAAACCATGCGGAAAACGATCCAGCGCATCGAGCGGCAGGTTGACCAGACGCATCAGCTCGCCGACCTGATCGCGTGCCTCCTCGATGGAGGACACGATCCCATGCACCAAAAGCGGCTCGGCAATGAGTTCGAGCACCTTCATGCGCGGGTTGAGGCTTGTGTAAGGGTCTTGAAAGATCAGCTGGATGTCACGGGTGAGACGGCGCAGCGCTTCGCCTTTGACATTGGAAATATCCTTGCCGTCGAAAATCACCCTCCCCTCGGAGATCGGCAGACGGCGCAGGATCGCACGACCGAGGGTCGATTTGCCGGAACCGGACTCCCCAACGAGGCCAAGCGTCTTGCCGCGCTCCAGATCGAAGGTGATGTTGTCGAGCGCCTGAATTTTCTTCGGCGGACCGAAGGGCCGTTCGCGCTCACCGTCGAAGGTGACGCCAAGACCGCGCACGGAAAGGATCGGCATGTCCGGGGTCACGGCATGATCCGTTTCGAAACGATTGGACTGATCGGTCATCGTGCCAGAACCTCCACCCGATCGGCCCAGGCCGCCACGGAAGGCGTCCAGCAAGAGACCGTGCCGCCTTCGGGCGTGGCCTGACGCGCGGGTTTTTCGTCGCATTGCCGCGAGGCGATCGGGCAACGCGATTGAAAGGCACAGCCCTTGGGCGGGTGCAACAGGCTGGGCGGCGCACCGTCGATAGATACCAGCCGCGCACGCCGATCATCGAGTCGCGGCGTCGAACGGATCAGCCCCTGCGTATAGGGATGTTCGGCATGGCCGAAGACGGTTTCCGCCGTCCCCGCCTCGACAATCGAGCCCGCGTACATCACCGCGACCTTTTCGCAAAGCCCGGCAACGATGCCGAGATCATGGGTGATCAGCACGATGGACAGCCCCATGGATTTTTGCAGATCGGCCAGAAGATCGAGCACCTGCGCCTGAATCGTCACGTCCAGTGCCGTGGTCGGTTCGTCCGCGATCAAAAGCTCCGGCTCGCAGGCGATGGCGAGCGCGATCATCACGCGCTGGCGCATCCCACCGGAAAACTCATGCGGATATTGCCCCATGCGCCGTTTGGGTTCGGTGATGCCCACGGCGTCGAGCAATTCGACCCCGCGCTGAAAGGCCTTGTCCTTTGAAAGACCCATGTGGCGGCGCAGCACCTCCACAAGATGCGCACCGATGGTCATCAGCGGGTTGAGCGAGGTCATCGGATCCTGAAACACCATGGAGACGGATTTGCCCCGGAGCTTACCCGCGGCCCTCTGACCTTCACGGGTCAGAAGCGATTGTCCTTTCCACAGAATATCCCCCGAGGAAATCCGCCCCGGCAGGCCAATAAGCCCCATGATCGCCTGCGCGGTCACGCTCTTGCCGGAACCGCTTTCGCCCACGAGCGCCATGGTTTCGCCCGGCAGGACGGAAAAAGAGACCCCGCGAAGCCCCTGAACGAGCCCCGCCATAGTGTCGAACTCCACGCAAAGATCGCGGACTTCAAGGATCGGTGTAGGTTGTGCGTTTGCCATTGTTGTATTCCTTGTCGTCCTGTCAGGCTTTGGTGCGGCGCATCTTGGCGGCGCGGCCCCGGGCGTAGCGTTTTTCGCGTTCGGCGGGTTCCGTGGTGACACGCAGCCAATTGGCGAAAAGATTGATCGAGAGCACCGTGAGCGCGATGGCGAGCCCCGGGAAGGTGATCGGCCACCAGGCGATCATCATGTAATTCTTGCCCCCCGCGACATCGAGACCCCAGCTGGTCGCCGGAGGTTGCACCCCGAGGCCGAGAAAAGACAGGGCCGCTTCGGCGAGGATGATGTTGGTGAATTCGAGAATGCCCAGCGTCAGAAGCGGTGCGATCAGGTTCGGCAGGATGTGTTTGACGATGATCCGGGAGGTTTTGCAACCGACCACCTCGGCCGCCTCGATGAAAGGCGTCTGGCGCAGGGACAGGACGATGCCGCGCACCACACGGGTGTAGATCATCCAGTTCGAAAAGGCCAAGACGACGATGATCGTCGTCGTGGACGGCCCGATCACCGCGACCAGCAGAAGTGTCAGCAAAAGACCCGGAAAAGCCACCTGCACATCGACGATGCGCATGATGACGGCATCGGTCAGACCGCCCTTGTAGCCCGCGATCAGCCCGGCCATGACGCCGAAACTGCCCGCAAGCGCCACAACGGAGACGGACACAAGAAGCGAGGAGCGCGCACCGTAAAGAAGCCGCGAAAGGATGTCCCGCCCCAGCATATCGGTGCCCAGAAGATAGCCGGGCACGCTGCCCTCCATCCAGACCGGCGGTTTGAGCCGCGCCATGACGGATTGCGCCGCCGGATCGTGAGGCGCGATCAGCGGCGCGAAGAGCGCCACGAGGACCAGAAGGACGAGAAAGGCGAAGCCTGCGAACCCGGCCTTGTCACGACACAATTCGGAGAGAAAGCGCCCGACGGGAGCGAGGGACATGAGCAAGCCTTGTTTCAGGGTCGTTTCAGGAAGCGAAGAGGTTGAAGTGATGGTCATGGCTCAGGCGTCCTTGATCCGCGGGTCGATCAGCTTGAACAGCACATCGAGCAGGATGTTGACGAGGACAATGCCCACCGCCACGACGAACACGATGGCCTGAAGCAGGAAGAGATCGCTCTGCCCGATGGCTTTCATCGCGGTAAAGCCCAGTCCCGGCCAGGCGAAGACCGTCTCGACAACGACCGTGTACCCCGCCCAGGCGCTGATCACTTCCCAACCCGCAAGGGTCAGGACAGGCACCAGCGCGTTGCGCATGGCATGTTGGAACAGCACCCGCACGAACGGCAGCCCGCGCGCCTTGGCGGTGCGGACATATTGCTGGTTCAACTCGTTGATCACGGACGACCGCACCAGCATCATGATCCGCGCCATCGCCGGCACCGCAAGCGTCACCGCTGGCAAGATCAGATGCGCCAGCGTCCCCGTCCCCGAGGTCGGCACCCAGCCAAGCCCCACGGCAAAGATCATGATCAGCAAAAGCCCCAGCCAGAATTGCGGGATCGACAACCCGGTCAGGCTCAGCCCGACAATCAGCCGGTCGAACAGCCCGTCGGGCCGGATCGCCGCCACGGCGCCCAAAGGAATGCCGATCACGATGGCGAGAAACATTCCCGCGCCGATCAGCTCCAGCGTTTTGGGCAGCTTGCCCAGCACCACGTCGAGCGCCGGTTTGCGTTGCCAGATGCTTTCCCCGAAATCGAACCGCATGAGATCGCCGAGAAAGCTGAAAAACTGCTGGCCCAGCGGCTTGTCCAGCCCGAATTGCGCCTCGAAAGCCGCGCGCTGCGCGTCGCTGGCCGACAACGGCAACATGACCTTGGCCGGATCGCCGATCAGCCTCGTGGCCACAAACACCACAATCGTTACACCAAGCACCACGAGAAGGCCCTGAAAAGCTCTTCTCAAAATGAACGTCCCCATAAGTCCGCCCCATATCGTCTGAATTACGTGGGACAGAGCGGCCCAGCCGCTCTGCCTGCGAGAAACATGCGTCCTGAGATCAGCAGAGATCACTCAGAGACGGACATTTCCTTGACGAGGAGTTTCGCGTCGATCCGCGGGGTCCATTCCAGCCGTTCGCTCAGACCGTAGATGTCTTCCTGATTGAGCAGCGGAGCGAGATAATCGAGATCGAAGGCTTTCTGCGTGATCTCGGCGTAAAGCGCCTTGCGGGCCTCGACATCGGTTTCCGAACGCGCCGCCTGAATTTTCGCGGCCATCTCTTCGTCGACGTTGGAAGCGTAGCTCGCGTTATACTCAAGCCCTGCGGTCAGCGGTCGGTCGGCATCCAGAAGCTCGTCGGAGTTGGTCACGAAGATCGCGTCCGGGCGGCTTTCCTTATCGAAGAGCTGGTTGAGATATTCACCGAATTCCTCGATGCGGATGTCCACGTCGAGCCCGATTTCCGACCAATAGGCGCCCACCGCCTCGATCAGCTCACGGTCCTTGAGCCAGCGCCCTGATTCCCCAACGAGCGTGATGGTTTTGCCGGTCGCCCCCGCCTCTTCGATCAACGCCTTGGCGGCTTCGGGATCGTAATCGTATTGCGGCAGGGTCTCATTGAAACCAAAGCTTTTCGGGTTCACGAGCTGGCCATAGACCGGGATCGCATTGCCGACGAACAGGCTTTCCGCCAGCGCGGTGCGGTCGATCGCGAGGTTCAAGGCCTTGCGCACTTTCGGGTCTTCCATCACCGGGTTCGCCGTCGACAGCACCAGTGTCGAGGTCTCGAGCCCCTGCGTGGTGATCGCTTTCGGCACGGCGGCGGCAAATTCCGGGTAGAGGTTTCGGATCAGGTCGAGCTCGCCCGCCATCAGCCCCGAAAGCCGCGTTCCCGCCTCACCGATGAAACGATAAGTCACATCGTCGATCGTCGGCGCATCGCCCCAGTACCCGTCGTTGCGTACCAGTGTGATCCCCTCACCCGGCGCCCATTCAGAGAGCATGTAAGGGCCCGTCCCAACCGGTTCGCGCCCGAACTTCTCATCTGCCGCATAGGTCGCGGGCACCATTTTCATCCAGTACATCCGCGCCGGAAGGACCGGATCAGGGGCGGTCGTCTTGATCTGAACCGTCAGATCGTCCACGGCTTCGGCCCCTTCGATGGTGCCGAGGTAGGCCATTTGCTCGGAGTTATACGCCGGGTCGATGATCCGCGTCACAGAGGTCACCACGGAGCCCGCATTGAAAGGCTCGCCATTGGTGAAACTCACGCCGGGTTTCAGTTTGAATTCCCATGTCAGAGCGTCGATCTGCGTCGGCATCTCAGCCGCAAGTCCCGGAACCAGCATCCCATCCGTGGTGCGTTCCAGAAGCGTTTCGAAAATATTGTCGGTCACCGCCCGCTCAGCCCCGTCGTCACGCTGTTGCGGATCTAGGGTTGTTGGCTCGGATCCGATCGCGATCGTAACCCCCGCCGCGTGGAGCGGCAGAGCGGTGCCCAGCAACAGTGCCGAGACGAGCGCGCGTGAAAACGCGGCACGAAGTGCAGTACGATAAGGTGCGTTCATTTGTTTTCCCGTTGGCTAGGAGGTCTGTCCCGATTTTTCGGGTTCTTTTGATGAGTGCCGACATTCCCTGCTCCAAGCCTAGGGAGCGGCCGAAATCCCTGTCAACGGCTTCGAAGACTTATCCTCCCCGCAGAGGCCCACCACCTCGAAACAATAGACCATCGCACAATTATTAATCGAATTTCGCCTATTTTTTGCGCGCAAAAATATGAAAATTTCCCATTTTTGTATTCCAAATTTCCCCTGCCACTCAAAGGCTGGTCACGAGGGGCATCGCGACCACGAAACCGAGAATCGCTCTCGACTTTGCCAAAACACGTCAATTATGCCCATATTTATTGCAATATCCTCATATTCATACATCGACGCACACGACATATCAAAATCTCACCAGAAGGGCTTGCACGGCAATATTGTATACCATATACAAAATTTGAGTTGAGACATTCCCAAACTCACACTCAATGACACGTCGCGCGGCCATGGCGGCGGCACAGCCAATGGGATCGCCTCAGGCCATCCCGAAGCTCCCCGCACAACCGCGCGACGTGCGCACGGACGGACGATATGACCAAAACTATGAAACGCACCCTGATCGTCACCGGCGCAGCAAGCGGCATCGGGGCTGCGATCGCACGCAAATGCGCGGGACCGGACACCAACCTCCTGCTCCACACCGGTAAAAATGCCGAGCCTCTCGAAACCGTCGCGCAAGACTGCCGAGACGCCGGATCGCAGGTGCTCACAGCCCTCGGCGATCTGGCCAACCCGGATATTCCTGTCCTGCTCGTCACTCAGGCGCGCGCCAATTTCGGACAGGTCGACCAGATCGTCAGCAATGCCGGAAAAGCCTCCAAAACGCCCTTCGGCCAGTTCAACCACGACGATCTGATGCGCGATTTCGCCATGATGCCGGGCGCCTTCGCAGGGCTCGTCACCGCGGCCCTGCCCGATCTCGTCGCCTCGCCCTGGGGGCGTGTCGTCGCGATCAGCTCCTTCGTCGCCCATGTCCATGGCAAGGCAGGCACCAGTTTCCCGACGACCTCCGCCGCCAAGGCCGCCATCGAAGCGCTGATCGAAGCCCTCGCGCTTCAGCTCGCCCCAAGCGGCACGACCGTCAATTCCGTGGTTCCCGGCTTCACCCGCAAACAAGGCGGCGGACATCTGGCCGTAACGACCGACACCCTGTCCGCCGCCATGGCCGCCACGCCCACGGGCCGCCTGACCGAACCCGATGACATTGCCGCCACCGTGGCGTTCCTTCTGTCGCAAGAGGCCGGTCAGATCACCGGGGCGACCGTCCATGTCGACGGCGGGCTGACGCTGGGCTAAACCATGACAGATCTGATGCTTTATCTGCAACTCGGCGCGGTGCTGATCGCGACCGGTTTCGTCGCCGGGATCATCGCCGGACTTCTGGGGCTCGGCGGCGGAATCGTCCTCGTGCCCGCCTTCTATTTCCTGTTTTCGGCCATGGGCTATGAAAGCGCCCATCTGATGCAGGTCTGTGTGGCCACCTCCTTGGCCACCATCGTCGTGACTTCTCTGCGCTCCGTGCAATCGCATCGCAAACGCGGCACGGTCGACATGGAGATCCTGCGGACATGGGCACCGGGCATCGTGCTTGGGGCGGTGATCGGGACACTGGTGGCCACGCGCCTCTCCTCACATGTCCTGTTGGCCATTTTCGGCATACTTGGCATGCTGGTCTCTGCCCAGATGGCCTTTGGCGGACCGAAGGAGGCCCCCGAAGGCCATCGCCTGCCCGGCGAACCGCTGCGCTCCGCGCTCAGTTCCGGCATCGGCTTTCTGTCTGTGTTGATGGGGATCGGAGGCGGCTCTTTCGGCGTTCCGATCCTGACGCTTTCCGGCCTTTCGATGCATCGTGCCGTGGGCACGGCGGCCGGTTTCGGCCTGTTGATCGCAGCCCCCTCGACCGTCAGCTTCGCGCTGCATGGCTGGACACTGACCGACAAACCGCCGTTCTCACTTGGCCTGATCAACCTTCCAGCCTTTGCCGCCACCATCGCCATGACACTTATTTCCGCCCCTTTGGGCGTCGCACTGGCACATCGGCTCCCGGCGAAAAAGCTCAAACGCATCTTCGCGGTGTTTCTGTTCATCACCGCCGCACGGATGTTGATGAAAGCCTTCGGGAGCTGAAAGCGCGCCTCGGGCGTCACGCAATGCTGACGCCCGATCCCCCCAGAAGCCGCCGCACCGAGCCGACGGCCGAGCGCGGTGTATAGGCCCCGCTCACCCCGCCAAGCGATTGGGACGACACGCGAATATCCCATTCAAGCCCCTGCCCCTCGACATGGATCAGATGCTCCATCGTCGCCTTGCCCGGCTCCGCGACCACGCGGCTTTGCGTCCGGTCAAAGCCGATCCCGGCCAGCGCAACAGCGGCATGAACATTGACGTTGCGCGGGAATTGCAGGCAGGCGTTGCGCGCCGCTCCCTCGAACAGCGGCCCGACCGCATCCTCGGCAAGTCCGAGGCTCGGCCCGCTCTTGATGGTGGTGATCGTCACACGCTCGATCACATCGCGCCCATCCGCCAGACCGTCGAGCGCCATGACCGCGCCATGCGGCACGAAAAACCGCGTCCCCGAGTCAGCGCAGGCATCCTTAACAGCGCGTTCGGTGTCCGGCCGCGACAGCGCGGTACAACTGAAACCGCAGAGATCGCTTTTGGCAAGAATCGTCGCGCCATGGTCATGGATCACATCGGGCACCGCCGCCTCGATCACCAGATCGACCTCCCGCGCCAGCGCCTCCGCAATATCCGTCAAGATCAACGCTTCCGACACCCCCTCCGGGCGCGCGCGTCCGGCCAGCATGTAGACCAGTTCCACCCCCTCCATTTCCGCCAGCGCGTCATGGATCGCAACGCCAATTTTACCAGCGCCGAGAATACCGATTTTGCGAGGAGAGGAGGTCATGAAAATGCGCCTTTCTGTCAGAGTTCAGAGCCGTGACAAAAGATCATAAATCAAGATTTTTGTCTATAATTTCAGTGCATTTTACGACATTTTTTCACCAAAATATCAAGGCGGAACGAGATGCGTTTTCAAGGGCGGGGCATCGATCCATTCTCATCCCGGCTCTCATCCCTGCACGTGCACCGGCCCGTAATCCGCATAGAGATCGCCCGGCCCCAGATTGGCCGCATGACAGGCCCCGCCGAGATGAGCGACGATCCCCCAAACCGCGTTCAGCCCGGTCTGAACCGCGCCCTCGACCCAAGCCGGGGTCCAGCTCACACTGTCGCCCGCGAGGAAAATTCCACGCTGCTCCGCAGGCATATCACCTTGCATGAAATGGCTGTAGACCCGGTGATTGTAGCGGTAGTGCCCCGGCAAAGCGCCCTTGAACGCACCGAGAAAATTCTCGTCCGCCTCCCAGCTGATGCATTTCGGCATGCCCCGGATATGGCGAGCAACATCGACATCAGGATAAATTTTCCCCAATGATTTCAAGGCCAAATCCACACGTTTCTCATCACTCAGCGGCAGCAGTTTGAGCGCATCCGTCATCCAGGAATAGGACAGGCAAATCACCGCAGGTTGATCCGGGCCATTGTCGAAAAAATAAGTGCCGCGAGTGATCCGGTCCGTGAGCGTCATGGACATCACAGGACGCCCGGTTTTCGGGTCGAGATCGGTCCAGAACGGGCGATCCACCATGACAAAGGTCTTCGCCGCCTGCATGTAGCGCGTCCGGTCGAGTGCCATCCAGAGCGGCTGATCGAACAGCTCTTCGTCAACCTCCATGGCGGTGGTCAGGAGGTGACTCTGGCAGGTTACGAGCACCGCGTCATAACGGTCTTCATTGCCCCATTGATCGGTGAGACACAGCGGACCGGCGGGAGAGGATCTGGAAATTTTCGTGACACGTGAACGGGTTGCCCCCCCGTGCAGGGTCGCAAGAGAGCTGCCCTCCGGCCAATACGCGCAGGGTGGCGCGGCGTGCCAAAGGCGCCGCAAGACGCTCTCGACCCCGCCCACGACATAGCGCTGATCGTCGTCAAACCCGAGCAGATTCACCCGCAAGATTTCAAGCATCGAGTTCGGGAAATCCGAATCCCAACCGCCGGTGCCAAAACCGACCTGCCCGAAGACCTCGCGATGACGGAAGCTGAGAGACTGGAACGCTTCCGAACTGGTGACGAAATCGTAAAAGGTGCGCTCGTCCCAGGCGGCGACGATGGGATTCCACAACGATTTGACCCGCGCGGCGTCCTTGGCGCGGATGGCGTTTTGCAATTCGGTGAAGGCCGCACCTTCGTCGAGCGCCCGTGCATAGGCGCTTGCGATCTCCTGATAAAATGATGGTAAGTCATTCAACTCACGAGCATAAACCGTTTCACCCTCAAGGTCGATCACGGTCGATCCGGCGGCCTTGGTCAAAGGGTTCGGGAAGGGTTTCGTCGTGAGCCCCATGAGGTCGAGATAATGGTAAAATCCCGCCGAAGAGGCCGGAAACCGCATGCCGCCCATCTCCGCGATCACAGGTGGGGAGCCCTCGTATCCCGTGCCGTCGAAGACCTCCGAGCGCAGCCGTCCGCCGAAACGCGACGCCTCGTAAATTACGGGTTTCAAACCGATTTTCATCAGTTCATAGGCCGCAATCACGCCCGAGGCTCCGGCCCCGATCACCGCAACCTCGGTGCCCAGAACATCCTTCGGCACAGCGCCCAAACCCGCCGGATGGGCGAGCCAGTCGTCATGGGCAAAGGTGAAATCGGGCCCGAAGGCGGTCAGCGGCGGCAGGGTCATGGCGGGATCTTTCCGGTCGAAACGAAGGGTCGGCAAAGCGTCGGACTTGTGTCGGACTTATGTCGGACCTCTGGGCGCCCCGAACCGCGCGGGCGAAAATGGCAGAGCCTCGCGCCGAGGCATGCGCCCGGCGATCAGATCGGCGACGATTTCCGCCGTGGCCGGAGCCGAAGCGAGGCCGATATGACCGTGCCCGAAGGCATAGATCACATCGGCGCAGCCGGAGGCGCGACCGATCACCGGCCTGCCATCGGGCATCGACGGACGACAGCCCATCCATCGCCGAAGATCATGAGCCCGTCCCCTGAGCGCCGGATAGCTGCGCTCGAGATGGGCCAACAACACATCCGCCCGCGCCCAGTTCGGCGGCGCATCGGGGGCCGCAATCTCCACCTGACCGGCGGCGCGCAGCCCTCCGCGCGTGGTGACATTGGCCATTTTGCCGTCCTGCGGCATCACCGGCACATCGAGACGAACAGGCGCGTCGGCGATCTCGACATGATAGCCCCGCTCGGCGGCAAGCGGCAGGCGATCCCCGGCCTCTCTGGCAAAGGGCGCAGAGGCGATCCCCGCGGCGATCACCACCCGGTCGCAGGGCAGATCGCCCCCCTCGCAACGCAGCCCCCCGAGACGTCCCGCCGCAAGATCGAGCCCCAGAACCCGGTCCTGCCGCAGCGCCGCGCCCGCGGCCACGAGATGACGCGCCAGACCGGCGACATAGCCACCGGGATCGGCACAATGCGCGCCCTCGGAGATCAGGATGCCAAAACCGTAGTCCGGCGCGATATCGGGAGCCAGATCGCGCAGACGCGCGGCATCGCATTGTTCCATGACAACGCCACAGTCGGCGCGCAGGTCCCAGCTACGTCGCTCGGCCTGCCATGCGGCGCGATCCCGGAAGGCGTAGAGCAAGCCGGTCTGACGGATCAGCGCCGTCTGCCCGCTGCGGGCGGCCAGATCCGCGTGGCGCGCGGGGGCGTCCTTGAGCAAAACATTCAGGTCATGGGCGATACGGGCGACTTTCCCGGGACGGTTCCCGGCGCGCAGGAAGGCCAGAAGCCACGGCAGAAGCCGCGGCAGGTCGCGCAGCCGGACGGAAAGCGCGCCGGTCGGATCGAGCAACATTCTGGGCACCTGCCGCCAGAGGCCGGGCGCGGACATCGGGATCACCGACGCCGGGCTGATGAATGCGCCATTGCCATAGCTTGCGGCCTGTTCCCCACCGGGCACCCCCGGTTCGATCAGCGTGACCCGATGGCCCTCGGCCATGAGCCGTTCCGCCACGCAGAGGCCGACAATGCCCGCGCCAATGACCGCGATATGTTTTGAATGAAGATTGCTCATGAAGCAGGCCGGACCTGTCGATACCTTGTGCGGGGGGCGACTTTCATCTCTTTGTTTGAAACAGTTTGCCAGAGGGGGCGAAAAAGGAAAGGATGCAGAACAGCATGCCGTCATGAGTTTTAATCATGATAAGGAGTGACCCCTGATGCGTCGTTTCATCCCCTCCCTCGCCGCCCTTGAGTGTTTCGAAGCCGCCGCGCGGCATCGCAGTTTCACCCATGCGGCCCAGGATCTTGGCATCACCCAAAGCGGGGTCAGCCGACAGATCGCCGCGCTGGAACAATTCCTTGGTCTCAAGCTGTTTCAACGCATCGGGTCGCGTCTTGTGTTGACGGAGGTGGGGGACGCCTATCTCAGGGACACGCATCGTTTGCTTTCGGAACTGGAAACCTCGGCGATTGACGCGGTGCGCGGCCAGAGCCTGACCGAGGCCTTTTCCATCGAGGTTCCGATCGGCTTTGCGACGCATTGGCTGATCCCGCGTCTGGCCCGCCTCAGGGCCGCCCTGCCGGGCGTGTTGATCGAGATTCGCATGCAGGACACCAGAGTGCCGCCGCATGAGAGCCATGCCGATCTGATCATCCGGCGCGGCGGGGGAGCATGGACGGGGGTGCGTGCGGAACCGCTTGCGCCCGAGAGCCTGACCGTGATCGCATCGCAAGACCTGCCCGGGCTGCACATGCCGCTTGGCATATTGGATTTCGATCATCTGCCGACCCTGCAAAACGCCACGCGCCCGGATCTCTGGCTGACATGGCTGCGCGGCACGGCGGTGCCCTATAGGGGGGCGATCATGGGAACGCGTTTCGACAACAGTGCGGCGTTGATCGCCGCCGCCCGCCATGCGCTCGGTCTGGCGCTGGTGCCGCGGATCTATGTTCTGAAAGATCTTGAGAGCGGGCTTCTATGCGAGCCTTTCGAAGGCAAGGTGCACAGTGCCGAGAGTTTCTGGGCTCTGCGCCCCGAGCATCTTTTGCCACATCCGCTGAGTTCACAGGCGATTGCCTGGTTCAAACGAGAAATCAAAAGCGTCTGAGACGCAACAGCGTCCGGCAAGCCTTGCTGCCGTACAGGGGCAAGACTGTGATCAGACGAACGGCCGCCTCACTGGCTCCGTTTTCGCGCACCGATCTGCAAGAGTACGAGTTCGCAGCAGCCAAAGCCGAACAGCACGAAAAGATGCCGCCAGTGCAACGAGTCGACCACGAAACTGTTGAACAATTGACCGATGATGGCGGCGAAGATCGCAATGCGCAACGGTTGGCGGTCGTCGCTTGTCATAATGGAGTGCGCGAGCTGAACCAACAGCAACAGGATCGCCCCGAAGAAGGCGATAAAGCCAAGCCAGCCGTTCTCCACAGCGACCTTCAGATAAATGTTATGCGTGGCGAGACCGAATTCGCTTTCGGGAAAGTGCGTGCGACCGACATAATGCCCCGGACCGACCCCCAAGGGGCGTTCGGTGATGACCTCCAGCGCATTTGCCCAGTTCGAAAATCGATTGTCGTCATAGGATTGCAATGCAAAACGGCGGGTAAAGAAATCGGCAAGATTGAGCTTGATCAGCAGCACCATGCCCGCGAGCACCGCAATGGTGGTGCCAATCGTGCTGAACAGCGAGAAGGTGACGACGGTGCGGCGCTGTCGCGCGAAAAGCGCCATCAGCACAAAGAAGATGGCGGCCGATAGCGCCGTCCCCGCCCAGGCTCCGCGCGAAAAAGCCAGAAACATGACGAACAGCATGAAGAGCGCCAGCAGCAACCCCCGAACCTTATGGCGCGCGCTCGCGCGCATACTCTGCCCGATGAGAAGAGTTGCCGCTGTTGTCATGAATGGGCCGAACACATTCGGATCTTTGAACAGAGGAGAGAGCCGCAGCGCATCATCGCTGCGAAAATACCAATCGACCGGACCGGGGGTCAGACGCAGCACAGCAAGAACCCCGATGATCGATGAAATCAGCGCAGAGATGAAAAGCGCCTTGTAAAAACGGTCGACCGCCTCTTCTCCGTAGCGCAGGGCAAAATGGGCCATCATCAGCGGGATCAGAAGCATGTACACGGTGATCGCCATATACTGTGCCCCGAACCCGGCGCTTTTCCAGAACAGGGCCGAAATCATATTGGCGAAGAAGAACACCAAGAAGGCCAGAAAGAAGGGATGCAGGTTGCGCGCAACGGCCAATTTTCCGGTGAACAGGAAAATGCCGAAGCCGAGCGCAAAGAACAAATCCGACGGCGCCGGTTCGATCAGGACGACAAACAGGAACCCCAGAAAAAGCTGCATGCACCACATGACGAGCTCTTCGAGCGAAATCGCCTGGCGCGTTTGTCTGCGATGCAGCATATCCACTTCGGCCGTCATTTACGCATGATCCCTTCCAACACATCACTGACTCGAGCGCAATGCGCTTCGGGCGTGGCAGCATAACCGCTTCGCCGCGCATAGGCCACCTGCGACATCGCCGCCACCCTGTCCGCATCGCGCAGGCCCCGCAACGCCCCGCTCAGAGCTTCGCGTTCTTCGTATACCACACCGTTCGCCCCGTCGGCGATCATCTCGGATGCGGCATTCCAACGACCGGCAATCGCAGGCACGCCGCGCGACAGCGCCTCGGCCGCAACCAGACCGAACGGTTCAGGCCAGACCGAGGGGAACACCAGCGCCCGCGCCCGGCCCAGCCACATGGCCACCTCGGCGGGGCTGACCCAGCCCATCAGCTCGGCCTCAGGATTGGCGGCCCGGATCGCATCTTCCTGCGGTCCCGCACCGAGAAACACCGCGCGCACCCCGGCAGCCTTTGCCGCGCGTGCAAAATCGAGCGCGCCTTTTTCGGGCATCAGACGACCGATGAACAGAAAAACGTCGTTCTCTTCGGCGCGCACCCGCGGCGTCCCGGCATCGATCTCGATCGGATTGAGAATGTGGTGCAGCCGCACGCCATCCGGCAGATAGGGGCGCATCGCGGCCAGTTGGGTTTCGGAGATATAGGCGATGTCACGCAGGGTACGCGGCAGCCCGCCCGGCCCCCAAAGCGCCGCCTGCCGCACCGCGCGCCAGCCCTTGTGCAAGGGCGAGCGCGCATCGCAATTCGTGCTCAGACACGACAGGCCCATCGGACGGCGGGTGCAGATTTCCTCGCGCCGGTAATCGTAGAACCCGCCATTCGGGCAGGCGAGAAAATAGTCGTGCATGGTGAACAGCGCCGGAACGCCCGATCCGCTCAACACCGGACCGAGCGCGGGCGAGAGCGCCCGCGAGAAGCTGTGGGCATGGATCGCGGTGCGTTTGGGGTCGAGCGGGGCCAGAACCTCGCGGAGCGCCCGCGCCGCGCCACGGTTCCAGATCCCCCGCCCCATCGCCCGCAGCCGGTTCGGATCGTCGAGCACGTCGGGTTCGTTCAGGCAGACCACCTCGGCCCCGCTGGCAGCGAGCCCCGGATCGACCGGACCGGTTGGGGCAAAGAAAATCACCCGATACCCCGCCGCGACCAGACCAGCCGCCTCGGTGAAGGCGACCTTGGCCGTCCCCCCGTTCAGCCTTGCGCTGTCGGTGGCGATGACGACGGTGTCCAGGGACATATCAATTCGTTCCAAAGAGTTTGTCGTAAAGTTCGTAATCCTCGGCATAAAAATCGTGCAACAGCGCGAGGTTTGCATCGTCCAGAGGGGTCTCACGCGGTCGTTTGGATTTGTTGACCTGTTTCGGAGTGAAATCGCGACCGAGACGCGTGGCGATCTCACTCATGTGACGGTCGAACTCTTCAAGCCTGCCGATATATTCGACCATCTGGTTCCCGGCCTGATCGTTGATAAACCATGCCTGCGGCGTGAAATGCACCCAGCTCAGCATCTCTCCCCTGACCCAGCGATTTTCGCGGATTGCCGTCAGCAACTCGTTGGGGCCTTGATAACCGGCCAGGTGGTCCTTGCCCCATTTTTCGTCACGATCGTTGATCGGCGCTGTCTTCAGATAATAGAAGGCGGAAATGAAGCGATCCGTCGGCTCCCGCATGATGGTGAAGGTAAAAAGCTTATCGTATTCTTGCGGATTGCGTTTGCGAAACCCGTAAGCCGGCGCATGACCATGGCCGGTATCGCGGTCATATATGGTACGATGGATGCTCATGCCCGCAGTCTTGGGAATATGAATGAAGATCGACCCGGAATCGCGCATGCTGGGGGTGATATCTGCCGTATGAACACGATTGAATTTCCAGTAGTTGTAAAAGTAAGGCTTGGCGTATCCAAACGCTGAAGCAATTTCTCTCGGTTTCATAACTTCGGTTCTCCATGTTTCGTACGAGCGATTGCCACGAGCCGGTCAATCAGTTGGTTGAAATTGCGGGCTGCGTCGAAGGCCTCGACGGCATGTGCACGCGCGGACGTACCGATTTTTGCCGCAAGGATGCGGTTCTGCGCCAGGCCTGCAAGCGCGGCGACAAAGCCCGCCTCATCGCCTGCGGGCACGGTGAACCCGGTCTCCCCCTCGAGGATCATATCGGGAATGCCACCGATCCGGCTGGCCACCGCGGGCAACCCGGCCGCCGCCGCCTCGGCCAGCACTTGTGGCGACATGTCCGATCGTGTCGGCAGGCACAACACGTCCATCTCCGGCAACAGCTCTGTGACGAGACGCGCGTTGGGCACCCTGCCATGTACCGTCGCCTTGTCTGAAAGCGCGCGCGCCGCCGGATCGCCGGAAACGATATGCAGTTCGGCAAGCTCCGCAAGCGGCCCAGCGATCCAATTGGCCAGATCGACGGCGCCTTTGCGCGCAATATCGTTGCCGATGAAGATCACCCGAAGCTTCCCTTCGCGCCCGGCCAGCCGCGCGGGCACAAACTGCGCGACATCGATCGAAGGGGGCATGACGGTGACCGCCTCCGGGGCGACGCCGCAATCGGAGATCACCGAGCGCGCCGTCCAGTGGCTCATTGGAAAGACATGGGCCGCCGCCTGCAACAGAGCCGCTTCCCGGGCCATGTCGGCCGCCGTCCACGCGCCCCGCGGCAGATCGCGTTCGATCCCGGCACGGGTGTTGTCGAGCGTCACGGTAAAGGGCATGGCGCCCGCCTGCCCAGCGAGCGCGGCGGCGGGCCAATGCGCCGCGAAATGCACGGCCTCGGAGCGAAATTCGGTCAGACCCTCTCGGATCGCACGTCCGGTGCGCCCAGCGAAGGCGTCGATCGGGTCGATGCGCCGGAACAGATGGTCCCGGGAACGCATGTTGTTGCGCTTGAAAAACAGCGTGTCGCGGCGGGTCAGCGTGACCGGGATCACCTGCGCCTCGATATCCTCACGCTGCGCCAGCACCGCTTCGAGCCGGGCGCGGTAGGTGCGCCATCCAAGGGCATCCTCAAGAACGAAACTCAAGCGTGCTTTGCTCATCGCGGGTCCCCCGTCTCGAAAGGCAGCCGTCGCAACGTCTCCCAGAGCAGACCGCTCTGCAAGGCAGCGCTGGCGATCATGCCCATCACCACCCCCGGCAGTCCGAGTGTCAGCGCCCCGATCACACTGCCGATCAGCAGCGCGACAAAGCTGACGATCCGGATTCGCAGATTAAGTCCAAAGCGGCGCGTCGCCAGAAGACCCGATTGCAGGATGGTGGCACTCGCGGTTGTTCCCGCCGCGATCATCACCAGCGCCAGAAGCGCGCCCTGCCCCGCATAATCGGCACCGAAGATCAGCACGAGCACCCAATTGCCGAACCCGAGCATCGCCAGAGACGCGATCGCCGAAGCCACCGCGACAAGCTGAAGGAAACGGCGCAATGTCCGGCGAAACGCATGCCGGTTTCCGGAAGACACGTAATGCGCCAAGCGCGCCACGATGGATTGCCCGATCGCATTGACGATCGTGGTCACCGCCTGCATGGCATAGCCAACAACGGTGAAATGCCCCAAAGCCACAAGGCCGAGGAAATGGCCGATGACATAGCGCGGCGAGGCGCCTTGCAGAGCCGACAGCAGCGCGTTGAACGCGAGCGGCAAGGAGGTGATCGCGAGTTTCCAGACCACTTTCGGCCGCACCGTTCCGTGGTCGCCAGCCCCCTGCGCCATGCGCAGCGCACGGATCAGATCGAAGCCCGCCGCAACCACGACCCAGGCCAGCAGCAGCCCGCCATAGGCCGCCGAGGTCGAGCCGGTCTGCGCGATCACGATCCAGAACAACGCCGTGCCGCCAAAGCCGCGCAAAATCAGGGAAATCGCGACATCCGACATCCGGTCGGTGCGCTGGAAGGCACCGTAACACAGCTCGGAATAGGTTTCGACACCCTTCGCCGCCCCGAAGACCAGCATCACAGTGCGCGCCAGCGGATCCACCACTGTGAAGGCCAGCAAAACGATGATCCCATACGCGACCAGGCTCGCGACGATCCGCAGGACGAGGAATTCGTGAAAACTGAACGTGCCCCGTGTGTCGGTCGCCTGATTGGCGCGGATTCCAAGGTTGAAAAACCAATAGATCGGCAAAGTGATCGCACTCACCAAGCCAAAACGACCGACATCGGCCACCGAGGCGTAGCGCGCGAGCGCAACCAGCAAAAGAAACTGGCTGATCACGTAGGAAAGCTGCCCGATCAGCCCCCAGCCGACCAATCGGCGCAGGCTGACACGGGCCTCGCCCTGCGGCGCTTCAGTCATCTGCCCCGCCTGCGCCAAACATCGCGTCCCAGACCGCGATATCGGGGGCACAGACTTCGCGGGCGCGCGCCATCAATTCGGGCGTCACCATCGTTTTGCGCGTTGCCTGAGGCTGCCGAGCCTTGTTTTCATGACCGACCTTGATGCGTACGCCCAAAGCCTGGTGCAGCGACGCCTCGAACCCAGGCAGATCGTCGAGCCGCCCGACCACGTCGAAACGTTCGCGCAGATTGGCGATGGCGCGCGCGATCAGTTCGGGTTCGGCAAGATCTGGGGCCATCGGTGCCCCGGAATAATATTCGACATAACTGGCACCGAGCCGACGTGCGCGCTCCGTGCCCAGAAAAGTCTCGAAATCCTCTTCGATTCGGGCGTGATCGTTCGGCTTCTGGTAACTCCAGAAGTAATGGGAGACGAACCGGGCGACCGGCTCCCGAAGCACGGTGATGAATTTGTAGCGCTCTGCAAACCGGGCATGGGCGATGTCCGAAAACGGCACATGCAGCGAGACGCAATGGACATCGTCGAACATGTGATAGAGCATCATCTGCTCGCGCAGTTCAGCCACGTCGACGAGCATGGCTTCCCGGTCGCTACGTCCGCTATAGGCTTCGAAGGCAAAGAAACTTTGGTCCGGCTTCACCGTCGCCTGCGACAGGATATAGCGTTTGCGCAACGCACGTCCCACCGAGGTTCCGCCACATTTCGGAACATGATGAAACACAAACCGCTGCGGCATCGTGTTTTCGACGAGGCGTGCCCGAAGAGCCTTGGCCTGATCAACGATTCCCATCTCAGCGCCACTCCCGCTTAAAGTGATCGTGGCACGGGACGACGGCCATGATCATACAAAACCATGGCAGCAAGGCCACCTCATCGAAGGATCAGGCACACAGGCAAGCCTGTCACAGGTCCAAGTCGAGGCGTAAAATCACGCGCCGGAAGATATAATCCGTTTGCTTCGGTGTGGCGTGTTTTTCCCAATGCTGCACAGCAGCTAAACTTGCCCGATTAAATGCGAAAAGCACCCCCTTGCTCGCCTTAAACGTGTCCGACGGCGCGAAAACTTGCTTATCGCCACGCCGTCGATTTTGTCGTCGCCAAGGACGCTTGGCCTTAAAGCGTGCCTGTCGGATAGAGCAGCACCCGCGCCGGGGAGAATGGCAGGGCATGCGGCGCCCACCCGGCCCCGACGCTGACGGAAAGGCTGTCTGTGGCGGAGCCGGAAGAATCAACGATCCTCAGATCATAGCTGCCCTCCGGCGCTGCCCAGGTCATGCTGTCGACAGGCCGTGTCAGCGCCGATCCGACACTGTTGATGAAACTCGTGCCGACGGTCCCGGCTTCGAACTGCGCCCCAAGCAGTGTCACGGTCGCCCCGGAGGTCGCACTGCCGGGCCCGAGCCCTATACTCAGCGTCCCGGAGTAATTCGGAGTGATGTTGAGATCCAAGCGGTAAACGTCATCGACGCCAAGCGCGGTCAGCGAGGCATTGGCGATGGGACCCGCACCTGCTCCCATATCGGTGATCTCCGTCACGCTGAACTTCACCCGGCTTTCCACGGCGCCTGCCATATTCCGCAGCGTCGCCAGAATGGCGCCCGAAGTACCGAACCTGAAGAAAGCCCGCAGGTGATAGCTCATACCGCTGGTCACGGCGGGTTCATCAATATGGTTCAGGCGATGCCAGATCAGCCCGTTCGAGGTAATTCGTATCCCCGGAAACAGACCCAGCGCATTGAGCGCAAGGTCGCTGCCGCTCGCACCGCTGAGTGCCCACCCCGTCGAAGAGTTTGCAATCGCGCGGCTCAGCAGGTTTGTCGCCGCCGTCTCGAACAGGGCCGTGCGCAACACGCCACGGGCGTCGAACCGGAGGGTGTCGACGGGATAGGACACCAACCGCCCCGCCGCATCATAGCCGAAAGCCGCAGCGGCGCGGCCGATCGAAACCCCAGAAGGGATCAGCCCCGCATCGAAGTCCCAGAACTCGACCGGTTCGATGCCGTGGACGGCATAAAGCGATCCTGCCTGATGGGGGCGTGTGATGAGATAGCGGAGTGCGGTCTGCATCACCAGCCCACCATGATCTCGCTGGCGGTGGTGCCGGTGGCATGGATGCGGGTCAGCTCGATCAGGTGCCACCCCGCAATGAGCGTCGGCGTCGTCAGGGTTTGCCCCCCTTTGGTGGTCACTTTGAGCGCGCCCGCCGCACCGACATAGACCCATTGGCTTACATGGCTCAGATCGGTGCTGTCGTTTGGCGTCACCAGGGCCAGATTGGCCGGGCCGCCCGCGCGAGCGGGAGCGCGCCCTTGAAAGTCATCAATTGCTGGCATGTCAGTTCTCCTTTGCTGTGCGCTCAAGATCACTGCTCTCGGTTAATTCATGCCTGGTTGAGTGTACGCTGTCCGGACGGGACGGAAAGCTCCATCGCCTCGCCACGATACGTGCGCAGGATTTCGGCATGCAGACGCGACATCGACTAGCGGCTTTCGTAAAGCGCCCGGCACGCCGGTCGCATCGCGCGCAACTTCGTCCGATCCAGCGTGGCAAGTCTCTCGGCCAGCGCCTCGACGCTGAGCGGATAGCTGAAGCCCTCTTTGCCTTCCTCGAAAAGCGTCTCCATCCCGGAACGTTGCGACACCACGACCGGTGTCCCGTTGCGCAAGGCCTCGGGGATAACGAGCGGCAATCCCTCCCAGCGCGAGGCCAGCACGAGCGCATCGGCGGAGCGATACCATTGGTCGACCTCGTCATGCGCAACCCATTTCACATGATCCACACCGGACGGAAAATCAGGTGCACGTCCCGCACGCACCGCGCCCCCGATCACATGCAGCTTCAGATCCGGTCTTCGCTCCTGCACAGGCGGCAGCGCCTCCATCAGGATGTCGAGCCCCTTCTGCCGGTCGAACCGCCCGATGAACAACAGGTGCAGGGCCTCGGGTTCCGACGCGAAGAGATCGTCGCGCACGTCGGCGCTCACATCCGGCACCGCATTCTCGACCAGAACATGATGCCCCCAGAAGCGATTGTCCTGCGCGATCTTCAGATCGTTGTGCGAGATATTGACGACAACATCGGCAAAGCCGCAGAGCCGTCCCTCGATGGCCCGGACGAGACGCGCTTTCGCCCCGGTATATTGTTCGCTCGCCCAGCAATGCGCGATATAGATCAAACGGGGCTTCGCCTTGCCCAGACGGAGAGTCCGGGTCAGCGCCAGTGCCAAAAGCGAAAAGGTCGAGTGGAACACCACCACATCGGGTTTTTTATCGGCACTCAGCTTTCGCAATGCCCGGAACTGATTGATCAGGCTCGCAAGTCCACGCTTGCCTCGCGTATATGTCGCCAACCTCGGATCCCCCGCCATGATCTGCGCATGCTCGTCCGGCAAAAGGAAGGTCTGGTTCGCCTCCTGCGAGTCTATCGTGGCAAGAGCCTTCATATAAACTCCGATCCCCCCAATTGCGGTTTCGCAAGTGTGCAGGACTTTGAGGCTTTCTGACATGTCGTGTACTCGCTAGATGATGGTATTTTGAAAATGAGGCCGTATCCCGGCCACCTGCCGTTTCCGGATCTCAGACGAATTCGCGGGGGCCCCGGCGCTGACCCCGAACTGAAACGCGACGGATTTAAGCCTCTGCGTCAGCTCAAAACTTGTCATATCATCCTTCGATCACAGGGGTCATAATCTCTATGATTATAAACACTATGCCAATCGTCGCTGCGTCGCAGAATCGCCTTGCGATGCAATTAGGGTAAGGGTGGTACATAAAGCCCTCCACTTCAAGCGCGGCAAAAATTTAATTATTTCGTCACAAGGTTTTGCGCGCATGGCCTGAGGCCGCAACATGAGGCAGCGCAAGGCGCCGGCTGCCCCCTCCCGTCAACCGGGTCTGGCGCGAAACGTCAGGTTCCCGCGCCAGCGCTCGCGCCCCCTTCCGGCCCAAGGCAACAAGATGTCTTCGCACGGCTCGCCATGGCGTTCAGCGAGGGTTTTCAGGTCGGCACGGCGATGCGCCGATGAGGCACGACCGCCTCGTGGGGTTTACCGGGTTCTGGCCTGGATGAACTCCATCTGCCCGTTTTCGATGATCGCCGCGGTGAGGCGTCCGGTGGCATAGGCGCCGGTGTCGATGGAAATGACGCCGTTTTTTTCCTGCGGCAGATCGACGATGGTATGGCCGTGCACGACCCACAGACCGTCGTCGCGGGCGTGTTGGCCGAAGGCCTTGTGCCCCCAGGTCAGCGCCTGTTCGGTTTGCGCCGCAATCGGCGTCGCGGGATCGGCCCCGGCATGGACCACGGCGACATTGCCGCTCCCGAACCACCGCGGGCGCGCGGCGAGCCAGTCGTGCAGGCCCTCGGGCATGACCTCCAGCAGCCGGTCCCGCGCGCGGCGCAGCGCCTCGGGCGCATTCTGCACCCCGAGCTGGAAAGCCCCGAAGCTCGCCATGGTCTGCAACCCGCCATGGCGCATCCAGCGATTTCCGGCCTGTTCCGGCTCCCGCAGGAAGGCCAGCATCATCTCTTCGTGGTTGCCGAGGAGGAACACGGTGTCGGGACGGTCCGCTTCGAGCGCCCTGAGACGGTCGAGCACCCCGGCGCTGTGATCTCCCCGGTCGATGAAATCGCCGACGAAGACCCAGCGCGCACGCGGCGCACGCGCGCAGAGCCGGTCGATCATCTTGTCCAGACAGACCAGTTCACCGTGCAGATCCCCGACAATGGCCAGCGCCGTTTCGGGGGCTGGCGGCCCCCCTTCGAAGCGCTGCGGGAGAGGCAGGTCCGTCTTCTGGGGCCTGCGGCGGAACACGTGTCTGAACACAGCTTGGTCCTTTTCAATTCGGCTTTGAGCGGACAAATCCCGCGCGCCGTCTCATCGTCTCATCGTCTTGCGCCGGTCAGAGGTCTGGCCGCTCCGGACAGGCTGCCGCCCAGTTCGACCGCAGGGGGGCAAGCCGTGGCTTCGGGTGACGATGGCATTTTACGGCTCAAATTAAGAGCAAAAAAGCGCCGATCGCTGCAAATGTTTCACGATGTCCCGTTTGACGGCACTGCCGACGCCCCCCAATATAGAGAAGAGTTTCAATGTCGGATCAGGCAAGCTATACGGGTGCCAAAGCTTGAGGTACGGTGTGACGTTTCATAAATATTTTCATGGGCTTTGGGTGTCAGCAGCCCTGTCCGCCGCCCCCGCACTGGCGCAAAATGTGGACCTCAGGTTTCCGGTCTCCACCTTCGGCACGCCCGGCCTCATTGACATGCCGACCGGAGAGGTGTTTCCCGACGGCACGCTCCACCTGAACACCGCCTTTCGCGACGGCACGCAAAGATACAATCTGAGCTTTCAGATCACACCGCGCATCTTCGGATCGTTCCGCTATTCGATCATCGACGACTACGATGCGGTGATCGGCACCCGCTACGACCGCAGTTTCGATCTGGGGTATCTGATCGCCGAGGAGACCGACCTGCGCCCCTCCGTCGTCGTGGCCCTGCGGGATTTCGGCGGGACCGGCATTTATAGCTCGGAATATGTCGCGGCCACCAAGCATTTCATGGACGAGCGCCTGTCGCTCACCGGCGGGATCGGCTGGGGGCGTCTGGGCAGCTATGGCAGCTTCGACAACCCGCTCGGCGCGCTTTCGGACACGTTCGACACCCGCGGCGCCGGTCCGTCGAGCATCACGGAAGTCGGGCGTCTGGAAACGGACCAATGGTTCCGCGGCGATGCGGCGCTGTTCGGCGGGCTGGCCTATCAGATCAGCGACCGGCTGTCTTTCCGGCTGGAATATTCCTCCGACGACTATGGGCGCGAGGTCGCGCGCACCGGCTTCGAGCACAGGACGCCCTTCAATGCCGCGCTGTCCTACGGCTTCGGCAACGGCGCGGATCTGACGGTCTATGCGCTGCACGGCTCCGAGATCGGTTTCATGGCCAACCTGCCGATCGACCCGCAGAACCCGGCCTATGCCAGCGGCATCGAAGAAGCCCCGCCTGCCCTCGTGCCGCGCCAGACCGCCGCGGCGCTGTCCTGGACCGACGGCAGCGTTGAAAGCAAGAACAGCCCGCTGTCCGCCGCGCTCCGGGATCAGGGCATCGCGCTCGAAGGCCTTACGGTCGAAGGGTCAACCGCCACGGTGCGCATGGCCAACGGGCGCTATCCGGCGGAGGCCCAGGCTCTGGGCCGCACGGCCCGGGTTCTGGCCAATCATCTGCCCGAGACGGTGACGACCTTTCGGGTGGAAAGCACCGCGAACGGGATGACCACCTCGCGCACCACGCTGCGCCGCTCCGATCTCGAGGCGCTGGAATACGATCTCGACGGCAGCTGGCGCAGCTATGTCCGCGCCGGGTTCGAGGACGCGCCCCGCACCGAGGCGACGGCGATCGCCGGGACCTATCCCAAATTCGACTGGCGCCTGAGCCCCTATTTCGATCCGGCGCTGTTCGATCCGGACAACCCCCTGCGGGCCGATCTGGGGCTTCAGGCCGAAGCCGCCTTCACGCCGGTGCGCGGGCTGATCTTCTCCGGGGCGATCCGCCAGCCGATCGTCGGCAATCTCGACGAGAGCACGCGCTCCTCCAGCTCGGTCCTGCCCCATGTGCGCACCGATGTCGTCGACTATGCCAAAGACTCCGATCTGGAGATCAAACATCTCACGGCGGAATATTTCTTCCGCCCCGGCAGGAACCTCTTTGGCCGGGTGACCGCGGGTTATCTGGAAACCATGTATGGCGGCCTGTCGACGGAACTGCTCTGGAAACCGCTCAACGGTCCGCTCGCTCTGGGCGCCGAAGTGAACTACGCGAAACAGCGGGAATTCGACCAGCTCTTCGGATTTCAGGACTACGACATCGTGACCGGCCATGCCTCGGTCTATTACGATCTCGGCCGCGGCTATCTGGGTCAGGTCGATGTCGGGCGCTATCTCGCAGGCGATTATGGCGCAACCGTCTCTCTCGACCGCGAGTTCGACAACGGCTTTCGCGTCGGCGCCTTCTTTACCCTCACGGATGTCTCCTTCGACGATTTCGGCGAAGGCTCCTTCGACAAGGGCATCCGCTTTACCGTCCCGATCGACTGGCTGAGCGGCGCGCCCGTGCAGGGCGGCTATGGCACGACCATCCGCCCGGTCCTGCGCGACGGCGGCGCGCGGCTCGATGTCCGAAACCGGCTTTACGAGGTGGTCAGGGGCAGCCAGACAAACGAGCTGGAAGACCGTTGGGGGAGGTTCTGGAGATGACCGTGAAGACCCGCATCGCGCTCGTCCTCGGCCTGTTCGCGGCTCTGAGCGGCTGTTCGTCGGACCCGAACCAATCCGCGCTCGCCCAGCAATTCCTCAACCGCTCCAAAGGCTACGACCCCGGCGCCGACTTTCTCGCAGCTCAAAACTCAGGCGCCCCGGGCTATGTGGCCGGGCTTCAGAACGGCGACAACGCCTACACGGTCTTCCTGCGTCAGACCGTCAACGCCCGGGGCGAGGAAACCTGGATCTCACCGGATCGGCTGTCTCTGGGGATGAAAGACGGGATGATGATCGCCACACGCGGCTTCGGCCACGACCAGCTCGCGGCGGATGCGCGCGAAACCTTGTCGGCGCTCACCTCGGGGCAGAATGCCGTCACCGAGCGTTTCGTCACCCTGCTCGCCGCCGGAAGCACCGCCGAGACCCTTGCCTTCCGCTGTCAGGTCACCCGCCAAAAGCAGGAACCGGTTCAGCTGAGCGACAGTTACACGGCTGACACAGACCTGTTCTATGAAACCTGCCGGAACGGCCAGATGGCGTTCCGCAACCTGTTCTGGGTGGAACGGGGCTCCCGGAGCATCGTGCAGTCGCGTCAGTGGATCAGCGAGGAGACCGGCGAATTGGCGCTCAGGCGCCTGGCCCCACAGGCGACAATTCCGTGACACCGGCGCAGAAAGCCGAGAACACGGTTGCCCTCTCTTCGGTTTTCGGATTGATTTTACAAAGTATCATGTAAAAGGAACCAGTTAGCGTTGTCCTCCTCCCCAAACATCTCCGATGACGACGTCATCGATCTTGGCGCGATGGTCGGCGCCCTGTGGCGCAAGAAACTGTGGATCATCGCAAGTGTCGTGGCCTTCGCGCTGCTGGGCGCCTTATATGTGTTTGCTCTTGCAACTCCGAAGTACCGTGCAACCTCTGTGATCCTGCTGGATGCCTCCGGCGAACAGCTTGTGGATCTCGGCGCGGTCCTGCCGAATCTGGGAACGAATTCGGAAGCCATCAACACCGAAGTCGAAGTCCTCAAAAGCCGCCGTTTGCTGGAGCGCGTCGTCACCGCCGCGAACCTGACCGAAGACCCCGAGTTCAATTCGACCCTGCGCCCGCCCGGTCTGAAGACAAAGATCAAGACCGCGCTGACGCGGTCACAGCCCGCATCTGCGAGCGAAGAGCAACAAATGACCCTGGCGATCAACGCCTTGCTGGATCGCATCTCCGTACGCAACCTGCCCAAGACCTATGTCCTGCAGGTCACGGTCGAGACCGGGGCCGCGCAAAAATCCACCCGCCTCGCAGATACGATCGCCGAACAATACATCCTGTATCAGATGGACGTGAAATTCGAGGCGACACGCGATGCCTCCGAATGGCTCACCACCCGGGTCGCAGATCTGAAAGTGGATCTGGAACAGGCCGAAGCACGCGTCTCCGAGTTCTCGACCAATTCGGAAGTGGTCAGCATCGAAACCGTCCAGGCACTCGAACGTCAGCTCAAGGAGCTGCGCGAGCGGCTTCAGACCATGCGCAGCGCGCTGCAAAGCGAAACCGCACGGCTCGACGCGCTGACCGAGGCGGAAAACGCCCCCGCCGGACAGAAAGTCGACGTGGCGGGCGACCCGCGCCTGACGACGATTTATCATGAAGCCGGCGAGGGTGCCGCCTTCGACGCCCGCTTCGGTCAAATTCTCATGCAAGCCACCACCCAGATGCAACGCACAGAGGCGCAGGTTCGCTCCCTCGAAGCCAGCATTGCCCTGCGGGAGGCCGATATTGCGCGACAAAGCGACGAGTTGATCCAGCTTCAGCAACTCACCCGCGAAGCCGAGGCCAGCCGCCTGCTTTACGAATATTTCCTCAGCCGTCTCAAGGAAACCTCCGCTCAGGAAGGCATTCAACAGGCGGACAGCCGCATCCTGTCCAATGCCGTCCTGCCGGGCGGTCCCGCCGAACCCCGCAAATCGCTTATTCTGGCCATCTCCATGATCCTCGGCGCCATGGCCGGAAGTGCCTTTGTCCTGCTGTGGGAAATGCGGCAGAACGGGTTCCGCCAGGCCTCCGAACTCGAATCGGAAACCGGCCTGCCCGTGATGGGACAAATCCCGCTTTTGCCATCGGACAACCGCCGCGAAGGGCTGGAATATCTCGCCGAGAAACCGGCCTCCGCCCAGGCGGAGGCGATCCGCAACCTGCGCACATCCGTGATGTTGTCCGGTTTGGACAAGACACCGCAGATCATCATGCTGACCTCCTCCCTGCCCGGCGAAGGGAAAACCACGATCTCCTTTGCCCTGGCCCAGAATTTCGTCGGGCTCGGCAAAAAGGTTCTCCTGCTCGAAGGCGATATCCGGCGCAGGGTGTTCAGCCAGTACCTCGACGTCAAGGACGCCAAGGGGCTGATGGCGGTGCTCGCCAATGAGATCTCCCTCGAGGACGCGGTCATTCATGACCCGGTGATGAAGGCCGACATTCTCATCAGCGAACCCAGCACGGTCAACGCCGCGGATATCCTGTCCTCCGAACGATTCGCCGCCTTCCTGGAAACCGCGCGGAACGCCTATGACATGGTCATTATCGACACGCCGCCGGTGCTCGTGGTCCCCGATGCGCGGGTTCTCGCGCAACATGCCGATGCCCTGCTCTTCACCGTCCATTGGGACAAGACCACCAAAACCCAGCTCCAGAACGCGCTGCGCATGTTCGAGACCGTCGGGGTCAGCGTCAGCGGGCTGGTGCTCAACCAGATCGACCCGAAAGGCATGAAAAACTATGGCTACGGGGATTCCTATGGGGCCTACGGGGCTTATGGCGCCAAGTATTACACAAACTGACCAGTTCTCAGGACATGTGCCCCCCATGACAAGCCCCATGACACGCCCCGGATGTGCGACGCCTCGCGCGCGCATCCTTCGCAAAAAAGAAAACCGAATGGCTGCGCCCGTCGTTTTTCGCTATGACACTCTCACGCCGTGACTTTGAACAAGGACTGACCCGTTGCGTATTGCAGTTGCTTTTATCACGACCCTCGCGCTCTCGTCCTGCGGCGCCGCCTATCACAGTCAGCGGGTGGTTTCCGGCACAACGAACGAGGCCAAAGTCCGTGTCGTCGATGTCACCCCCCAGTCCGTGATGATCGCCAATCGCTCCGCCTATACACCACACGACCTGCCTGCGGCGTTCAAAACCACCGCCGGGACCGGCAGCGGGCTGCGCGGCACCGGAGACGTGCCCGAACCGGCGTATACCGCGCAAACCCGACCCGGCGCGCTGGAAACACGCCTGCCCCCCGCAACCGCCGCGCAACCCTATAAAATCGGCATCGGAGACGTGGTGTTGCTCGCAACGCCCACCGGCACCTCAATCGAGGAACTCTCCGGCCTGCTGGCCGCCCAGAACAGCCGCCAGGGCTATACCGTCCAGGATGACGGCAGCATCGCCATCCCCGATGTCGGCCGTGTGGCCATTGCCGGGCTGACCCTTGAAGAGGCCGAAGCGACCCTGTTCCAAAGTCTCGTCGCCGCGCAGATCGAACCGACCTTCAGCCTTGAGATCTCCCAGTTCAACTCCAAGAAAGTCTCCATCGGCGGCGCGGTCTCCGCCCCCGGCGTGATCCCCGTCACTCTGACGCCGCTCTATCTCGACGAAGCCCTGGCACAGGTCGGCGGCACCACCGCCGCAAGCCTCGGTTACACCTCCGTGCGGATTTACCGCGATGGCACGATCTACCAGGTGCCGCTCGAAGCGCTCTACGCCAACAGCCGCATTCAGAAGATCCCCCTTCTGGCCGGCGACAGCGTCTTTGTCGATGACACCTATCAGCTGGATCAGGCCTCCGCGTATTTCGCGCAACAGATTCAACTCGCCGAATATCGTCAGGGCGCGCGAAGCTCCGCCCTGTCGCAATTGCAGACCGAAGTCTCGCTGCGTCGCGGGCAACTCGAAGAAGCCCGCTCCAATTATCAGGCGCAAGTCGCGCTGGATGCCACCCAACGGGACTATGTCTATCTGACCGGCGAAGTCAGACAGCAGGGCCGCTTCACCCTCCCGCTCGGACGGCAAGCCAGCCTGGCCGACGCGCTCTATGAGGGCGGCAGAGGGCTCGCCATTCAAACCGCAGATCCCCGACATATCTACGTGCTGCGCGGCTCGGAAGACCCCATGGCCTTCGATGCCCTCACCGCCTGGCAGCTGAACACGAAGAACGCCGCCTCTCTGACCCTGGCCGCACGGTTCGAATTGCGTCCCAACGACATCATCTTTGTCGCCGAACAACCCGTCACGAAATGGAACCGCACCATCAGCCAGATCACGCCTGCGCTCATCAACAGAGGCCTGACCGCGCTCGAATAGGAAAGGCGCGCGCATAATTCTGAGCCAGTCTGCGCTATTTTTTGCGCAAGGCCGGCAAACCGGTGCGAAAAAACAGAAACGACACGTTTTTCGATGCCATCGCAGCCTGAATCGCGTATGCTATCGTTAAGGTTGAAACACTGCCCCTGAAGTTTCCGGGGCAGATTCCATCAATATAGTGAGTACACCATGTCCAAATATGCCGTTTTGCTGATGTCCGCTCTCGCCCTCTCCGCCCCCGCGGCCTTCGCTCAGGACACGGGCGAGCCGAATGGCGATGAGATCCGTCTGCCGCCCCCGGGCGATGTGCAGAACTTGCTGCCCCTGCTGGCACCGACCATTGGTCTTCTGGGGGTGGCGCTGGCGAACGGAGGCGGCAGCTCCTCGACCAGCACAACCAGCACAACCTCGACCAACTAAGCCGCTCGAGACGCGTTCGGAGAAGATAGAAAAGGCACCCTCCCCGGGTGCCTTTTCCGTTGTCCGCCGCGCACCGGATCAACACTTCCTTAGGCTTTCTCTGCTCTAATCCCACCTGAACCGATGGGGATCGGTGTTCCGGGGTGAGAACACCCCCGACTTGTCACGTGGGGTGATTTCATGTTTTCCGAACCGACCGTCCGTGCGCCCTCGGCGCGCGCCAGAAACCTGTGCGCCCTTGTCGCACCCCTTCTCGCCTTGACCCTGTGCCTCTCCCTCTGGAGCACAAACGCACAGGCCGCCCGGCCAAAATCGCAACAGCCCGGCGCAACGATCGTCATCAACGGCGACCCGGGCGGCAGCGTCCGCGCCCGCTACAACGAAATCGAAGAAATCAACAGACTCGGCCAACGCATCGAAATCCGCCGCGGCGCCTGCCTGTCCAGCTGCACAATGTTCCTCGGCGCCGACAACGTCTGCGTCTCGCCGCAAGCCAGCTTCGGATTCCACGGCCCCTACAGGTTCGGACAAAAACTCACTCCCGAGGAGTTCGACCAATGGTCCAAATTCATCGCCTCTCATTACCCCCCAGCAATCCGCCACTGGTACATGACAAAGGCAAGGTACAAAACCTACAGCCCAGCACACATCTCCGGCGCCGAACTCATCAGACTCGGTGTCCAAAAATGTGAGTGAAAACAAGGCCGGGCGAGGACCATCCTTCAGGCAACGCCCGGGTCCGGCCCCAGCCAAACCGCACTTCTGAGAAGGGCACGCACAACATCGGCCTGCCCCGAGACCCCCATCCGGGCGAAGAGCCGCTTCGAGTTGCTTCGGGCGGTCTCAACGGTCCAGCCCAACTGGCCCGCGGCCTCAGACAGGCTCAACCCGTCGCACAGGGCGACCGCAAGCCGGGCTTCGCTCCGGTTCAGATGGAATGCGGACATGACCCAGGTGAGCGGCAGATGGCTGGCAGTCACCTCATGCCGCACACGGCCCACCACTTCGGGAAACCCGGCATACTCCTCGACCGACAACACCATCTGCACCGGTGGGGCGGTTGAAAGCCAGAGGATCTGCGGCCCGGTTTCGCCCGCCGCCAAGGCGCTCAAGGCCTCCCGCAAGCCGCCTGCATGCGACGCCGGGAACAAAAGCCACCCCTCCGCACTCAGCCGAATGCCCGCCAGCGCTTCAAGCCGTCCGGCCAGCCCCGGGGCCATGGAGGCGACCTGCCCCGAGCGGCTGAACAAAATCCATCCTGCGCCCAATCCGGCAGACACCCGATGCGCGAGGACCCCGTGCGCACGCTCCTGACGGAGCCTCTGCCAGCCCTGCACCGCCGGGGCGAGATAGGGCAGAAGGTTCGACAGGTGCTGCCCGTCGATGGCCCGAAAATCCTCGTCACGGCGCCTGAGAAGAAGCACGCCCCAGCTGTTTTGCGCGATCCGCCATCGTATGGCGCGCAGGGGACAGAGGGTGGCCTCCGCCCCGAGGCCGGACGGCAGATCGAACTGAGAATAAACCCGGCTCGTGCGCATCTGACCGCTCTCGGAGATGTCCGGTCCGGCCCAATCCTCCCCCACCTGCCAGCGGGCGACAGGCTGGCCGTTTTCAATCAGATACATTTTCGCTGTGTCGGCATGAGTGATCTCGGCGAGAGCCGTCAGGAAATCCGCCCAGCTCGTCCCCGCATCGGCCAAATCTGGCTCCGGGGATCGGCCGATTGCCGCCGACATCAAGGTTGTCAGAAGGTAAGTTTCGTTCGACATCAGCGCACATCCCCATGAGACCCCCCATATGGGGGGTTCCCTTGACGTCAGATAAGATTAAATGGGCAGAACATTCAATTCAGAAGATCAGAGAGGGCCTTATGGCCAGCAAAACCCTCACCCATCTCCAGAAGCTCGAAGCCGAAAGCATCCACATCATGCGTGAAGTGGTGGCCGAGGCCGAGAATCCCGTCATGCTCTACAGCGTCGGCAAGGACAGCGCCGTGATGCTGCATCTGGCGAAAAAGGCGTTTTACCCGTCGCCGCCGCCCTTCCCGCTTTTGCATGTGGATACGACCTGGAAATTCCAGGACATGTACAAGCTGCGCGACAAGGCGGCGAAAGACGCGGGCATGGAATTGCTGGTCTATCAGAACCCGGAGGCCAAGGAACGCGGCATCAACCCGTTCGATCACGGCTCGCTGCACACCGACATGTGGAAGACCGAGGGTCTGAAACAGGCGCTCGACAAATACGGCTTTGACGCCGCCTTCGGGGGCGCACGCCGGGACGAGGAAAAGGCCCGTGCCAAGGAGCGCGTGTTCTCCTTCCGCTCTGCCAATCACCGCTGGGACCCGAAGAACCAGCGCCCGGAGCTTTGGAACCTCTACAACGCGCGCAAGGCCAAGGGTGAGAGCGTGCGGGTCTTCCCGATCTCCAACTGGACCGAGCTCGATATCTGGCAATACATTCACCTTGAGGGCATCGAGATCGTGCCGCTCTATTTCTCCGCCCCGCGCCCGACCGTGGTGCGCGACGGGCTGATCCTGATGGTGGACGACGACCGTTTCCCTCTGAATGGCGAGGAACCGGTGATGCGCTCCGTTCGTTTCCGCACGCTCGGGTGCTACCCGCTGACGGGGGCCGTGGAGAGCGAGGCGAAAACGCTGCCCGAGGTGATTCAGGAGATGCTTCTGACCACCACCTCCGAGCGTCAGGGCCGTGCGATCGACCACGATCAGGCCGCCTCGATGGAGAAGAAAAAACAGGAAGGCTATTTCTGAGCGCGCCCAAAGCGCCGCGCCAGTCGCCCGTCTTTCCTCCCAGTTTAGGTACATATTCGCATGACGACCCCGGATCCCATCTACAAAACCGACGCGCTGATCGCCGAGGACATCGACAAATATCTCGAAACCCATCAGCACAAGACCATGCTGCGGTTCATCACCTGTGGCTCCGTCGATGACGGCAAATCCACGCTGATCGGCCGCCTGCTCTACGATTCAAAAATGATCTTCGAGGATCAGCTCGCCGCGCTCGAAGCCGACAGCAAACGCTCCGGCACCCAGGGCGAAGAGATCGACTTCGCGCTTCTCGTGGACGGTCTGGCCGCCGAGCGCGAACAGGGCATCACCATCGACGTCGCGTACCGCTTTTTCGCCACCGAGAAGCGCAAGTTCATCGTCGCCGACACGCCCGGCCACGAACAATATACCCGCAACATGGTGACCGGTGCCTCGACCGCCGATCTCGCCGTGATTCTGATCGACGCGCGCAAGGGCATCCTGACCCAGACCCGCCGTCACAGCTATATCGTCAAGCTTCTGGGCATTCGCCACGTTGTCCTCGCGGTCAACAAAATGGACCTCGTGGGCTACGATCAGGCTGAGTTCGACAAGATCGTCTCCGACTACAAGAGCTTTGCCGACAGCATCGGCATCGACAGCTTCACCGCGATCCCGATTTCCGGATTCAAGGGCGACAACATCACCGGCCCGAGCGAAAACACGCCCTGGTACACCGGCACCGCCCTTCTGCCGCTTCTGGAAACCGTCGAGTTGCAGGACAGCGTCGAGCAAGAAGGCCCGTTCCGCATGCCGGTTCAGTGGGTCAACCGTCCGAACCTCGATTTCCGCGGCTTCTCCGGCCTGATTGCCTCGGGCACCGTGAAACCCGGCGATGAGGTGCGGGTGCTGCCCTCGGGCAAGACCTCGACCGTGGCGCGCATCGTCACCTTTGATGGCGATCGCGATCTGGCCGTGGCGGGTGAATCCATCACGCTCACGCTCGCCGATGAGATCGACTGTTCGCGCGGTCAGGTCATCGTCGCCGCCCAGTCGCCGCTTGAGGTGGCCGACCAGTTCGAAACCACACTGGTGTGGATGGACGAGCACAACCTCCTGCCGGGTCGCGCCTATTGGATGAAGATCGGCACCCAGACCGTGTCCGCCACGGTGCATGAGCCGAAATACGAGGTGAACGTCAACACGCAGGAGCATCTCGCGTCCAAGACGCTGGATCTCAACGCCATCGGCGTCGCGAATATCACGACCGACCGCGAAATTCCCTTCGCGTCTTACAACACCTCCCGCGATCTCGGCGGCTTCATCCTGATCGACAAGATCACCAATCAGACGGTGGCGGCGGGCATGATCCATTTCGCCCTGCGCCGCGCCCAGAACATCCACTGGCAAGCCACCGACATCGGTCGCGAACACCACGCCTCGATGAAGCACCAGAAACCCGCCGTTCTGTGGCTCACCGGCCTCTCCGGCTCCGGCAAATCGACGATTGCCAATATCGTCGAACTCAAACTGGCGCGGATGAACCGCCACACCTTCCTCCTCGACGGGGACAACGTGCGGCACGGGCTGAACAAGGATCTGGGCTTTACCGAAGCCGACCGGATCGAAAATATCCGCCGGATCGGCGAGGTGGCCAAGCTGATGACCGATGCCGGTCTGATCGTGATCACCGCGTTCATTTCGCCCTTCCGCTCGGAACGCAACATGGTGCGTTCGATGATGCAACCGGGCGAGTTCATGGAGATTTTCATCGACACGCCGCTGGAAGTGGCCGAGGGGCGCGATGTGAAAGGGCTTTATGCCAAGGCACGTGCCGGAGAGTTGAAGAACTTCACCGGGATCGACAGCCCCTATGAACATCCGGAAGCCCCGGAGATTCGGATCGACACCACGCTGATGACGCCGGAAGAAGCGGCCGACGCCATCATCGCCCGCCTGATCCCGTAACCGACCCCTTGCCCGCAGCTTTGAATGTCAAGCTGCGGGCAAGTTTCTTTTGCGCTGAACGGTGGAATTGTCCGGGGGTTACCCGGCCACGCAATCCGCGAAATAGGACGTCACCCCATCCTCGTCCTTCTCGACGACGAGACCGTGGATATCCGTCTCGAACCCCGGACATTCGCGGGCAAACTCGCGGTTGAACCGGAGATAGGCGACGATCTTGGCGTTGAACACCTCCCCCGGGATCAACAGCGGGATGCCCGGCGGATAGGGTGTCACGAGACTGGTGGTGATGCGGCCTTCGAGATCGTCGATCGCCACCCGCTCCGTCTTGCGCCGGGCGATGCAGGCGAAAGCGTCCGAGGGCGTCATCGCCGGGTGGTGGTCGCTCAGGTAAATCTCGGTCGAGAGCCGCGCCACATCATATTTGGCATACAGTTCATGCACATGCTGGCTCAGGTCCTTGAGCCCCATGCGCTCGTAGCGCGGTTGTGCGGCGGCGAATTCCGGCATCACCCGCCACAGCGGCTGGTTGCGGTCGTAATCGTCCTTAAACTGCTGAAGCGCCGCCAGAAGCGTGTTCCAGCGCCCCTTGGTGATGCCGATGGTGAACAGGATGAAGAAGGAATAGAGCCCGGTCTTTTCCACCACGACGCCATGTTCGGCGAGATATTTCGACACGATGGAGGCCGGGATACCGGCCGCATCGAACTGGCCGTCGATGTTCAGCCCGGGGGTGACGATGGTCGCCTTGATCGGGTCGAGCATATTGAAGCCCGGCGCCATGTCGCCGAACCCGTGCCAGCTGTCCGAACCGGTGGGTTCCACCCCTTCCGCATCGGTCTTTTTCAGAACCCAGTCGCGGGTGCGGCCCATGCCGTCCTGATTGTGGTCGAAATCGTCCGGCCCCCAGACCTTGAACCACCAGTCCTCGCCATATTCCTCGTCGACCTTCATCATGGCGCGGCGGAATTCGAGACTTTCGACGATGCTCTCCTCGACCAAGGCCGTGCCGCCCGGCGGCTCCATCATTGCGGCGGCGACATCGCAGGAAGCGATGATCGAATATTGCGGGCTGGTCGAGGTGTGCATGAGGTAGGCTTCGTTGAACAAAGCCCGGTCCAGTTTGGTCTCGACGGCATCCTGCACCAACACATGGCTGGCCTGCGAAATCCCGGCCAAAAGCTTGTGCACCGATTGCGTCGCATAGGTCACGGATGTTCTGGTCCGCTCGCGTTTGCGCCCCATGGCGTGATACTGGCCATAGAAGGAATGGAAAGCCGCATGCGGCAGCCAGGCTTCGTCGAAATGCAGGTTCTCGACCCAGCCGTCCAGCAGGCTCTTGATCACCTCGGTGTTGTACAAAACCCCGTCATAGGTCGACTGGGTCAAGGTCAAGATGCGCGGCTTGACCTTGTCGATGTCATAACCTTCCAAAAGCGGGTTCGCCGCCATCTTCGCCTTGATCGCCTCCGGTTCGAATTCCGAGCGCTGGATCGGGCCGATGATGCCCCAATGGTTGCGAGTCGGCTTCAGGAACACCGGGATCGCACCGCACATGATGATCGAATGCAGGATCGACTTGTGGCAGTTGCGGTCCACGACGACCACGTCGCCCGGCGCCACCGTGTGGTGCCAGACCATCTTGTTCGACGTGGAGGTGCCATTGGTGACGAAGAAACAGTGATCGGCATTGAAAATCCGCGCCGCGTTCCGCTCCGACGCGCCGATGGCGCCGTTATGATCCAGAAGCTGGCCCAGTTCCTCGACCGCATTGCAGACATCCGCGCGCAGCATGTTTTCGCCGTAGAACTGGTGATACATCTGGCCGATGGGCGATTTCAGAAAGGCGACACCGCCGGAATGCCCCGGACAGTGCCACGAATACGACCCATCCTCGGCGTAATCCAGCAATGCCTTGAAGAACGGCGGCTGGATGCTTTCGAGATAGGATTTCGCCTCGCGGATGATGTGCTTGGCGACGAAATCCGGCGTGTCCTCGAACATGTGGATAAAGCCGTGCAGCTCGCGCAGAATGTCGTTCGGCAAATGCCGCGAGGTTTTCGTTTCGCCATAGACATAGATCGGCACATCGGCGTTTTTCCAGCGCACCTCCTCGATAAACTTGCGCAGGTTCACCACGACCGGATCGAGATCGGGCCCCGGGCTGAACTCCTCGTCGTCGATCGACAAGACAAAGGCCGAGGCGCGGCTTTGTTGTTGGGCGAACTGGCTGAGATCACCGTAGCTGGTCACCCCCAGCACCTCGAAGCCTTCGACCTCGATCGCATCGGCCAGAGCACGAATTCCGAGACCAGAGGTGTTCTCGGAGCGAAAATCTTCGTCGATGATGACAATAGGAAAACGGAACTTCATGATGTCTCCGAGTTAAAGCGCTCCGCCAAAAACCTGAGACACAGCTTTTGGCGGAGCGCTGTAAGATATACGCATTGCACGCGCCTCGCCTTTATCTGATGCCTCAGGTTAAAGGCGTGACGCTTTAGGTTCGGGACTGTTTTTCCCCTCACCGCATCCGCCGTCAAGAGACCGCGCTCATTTGTGTCGATCTCGGCAGAGATTTTCCGCTCTCTCCCCCGGCCCGCACTCCGGCACAGACGGCATCCGGGTTTCAGCGACCGACATCGTCACCCGAGCGGATCGGTCGCGCTCCGCCTCGCGTTCGGGGTCCTCGCATCCGTCTCCGGCAGGCCTGTGTCCTTGCTCTGCGACTGAGCCGGGCCTGTGATGATTTTCCTCTTTCCGTCATGCGACGAGGATGTGTAATATTATAACAAATCCAACAAAAGGAGCGAAAAGCTGCAATGATCAAATCTTCGACCGAATTCGCCCCACACACCTCTGTTTTGCAGGTCGAAGAAGGCACGGATCTGGCACCGAAATTCAACGCCGACGGTTTTATCCCCGTGATCACCACCGATCATGAGAGCGGAGAGGTTCTGATGATGGGGGTGATGTCGCCGGACGCGCTGAGCCGCAGCATCGAAACCGGCGAGGCGCATTACTGGAGCCGCGCGCGCAACTGCCTCTGGCACAAGGGCGCGACCAGCGGGCTGGTGCAGAAGATCGTCGAAATGCGGATCGACGACGATCAGGATGCGGTCTGGCTTCGGGTCGCGATCAACGGCGGCGCAAGCTGCCATGTTGGTTATCGGTCGTGCTTTTACCGCTCGGTTCCGCTGGGCGGCACGGGTGCACCGACACTCAGGTTCGAGGAAAGCGAAAAGGGCTTCGATCCGCTCGCCGTCTATGGCGATGCGCCCAACCCGACCCGGCTTTGACAGCTTGTGGGCATGCAAGCCGGACGGCCGCATGCCCCCGCCTCACATCATGGGAAACACCGGGCGCACCGCCCTCGAGAGCTCCGCAAACTGACGGCGCAACGCCTCTGCATCGAGCCCGGTGCCGATCACCACAAGGCGGCTCTCGCGCATCCCTTCCGGCCAGCGCTCCAGCTCACTCATCGGGTAAATCCGGTGCTGCACCGCATGGATCACCGCAGGCCGCTCCGGCGCCTCTTTGAGCGCCACAAGCCCCTTGATCCGCAGCACCCCGTTGCCCGGCGTCGTCACCAGCCGGTTCAGAAAACGGCGCAGGGCATCGCGATCGAGCGGCAGATCGCTGGTGAGCGGCACGGCCAGAACATCGCCATGGCGATTCAGATCGTGGAAATGCCCGCCGCCCGCCTCGCGCCCGGCCTCAGCGGCCAGCCAGGCAGAAACATCCTCGCCCTTGCCAAAGGCCGAATAGCTCCCCGGTCGCAACAGCAGTTTCGGATCGACCCCGTCCCGGGCCGCATCCACAAAGCGCAGCGACGGGTTCAGCGCCCGGAGCCTCTCCGGCCAGTCGCCCGCAGAGGTCTGATCGGTGTGGCTCAGCACGATCTGATCGGCAAAGGCGATCTGGCGCAGGCTCTCGGGATGCTGTGCAAGCGCCGCCCCGATGCCCTCCACATCGACGACCGTGAGCACAGAGGCCAGTTCGAACGCCCGCGCCACCGCATGATCGCTCAGCGACACCGCGGTGATCCCGCCGGGGATCAGGCTGTTGATGATCGGTGCCGGATCTGCGAGCCCTGTGGTTTCGACGATGACGCGCGAAAAGGGGGGCAGCTCACCGCGCCGACGCCCGACAAGCAGACTGTCGAGGGAGCGGCGCAGATCGCTTCCGACCGAGCAGCAGATGCAGCCTGTCGTGGTCACCACCGGACGCTCCTGTCCTTCGCGAACGAGATCGTGATCGACGGGGACAAGTCCGAATTCATTGATGATCAGCGCCGTGTCCTGCATGCCCGGCTGCGCCAGTAGCCGGTTGAGCAAGGTGGTCTTGCCTGCGCCGAGAAACCCGGTGAGCAGATAAACGGGAATGCGTCCCTTTGGTCTCCGGTCCGTCTGCCGGGTCATGCAGGGCCTCCTTCGGAATCTGTGTCGCGGGGCACCTTTGCGCTGAACGCCGAGACATGGACAAAACACAGCTTGTTGCCTTCGGGATCGCGGCAATAGGCCCCGTAATAATCCGCTGCATACTGCGGACGCAGACCGGGGCCGCCCTCGTCCTGCCCTCCCGCAGCCATGGCCGCCTGCCATGCCGCATTGACCGCCGCCTGCGAAGTTGCGGCAAAGCTCACCTGCCCGCCGTTCCCCGCGCTGGCAGGCGCGCCGTTCCACGGCAGCTGGACCCAGAATTGCGGCCATGCTTCCCCGGGGCGAACCCAGAGCCGACCTGCGGGGCCGCCATCCTCCTCAGCCTCTTCGCGGACAAGACCCATGGGGGCGAGCACCCGGTCATAGAACCCGGTCAGGAGATCGAGGTCGCGCGCCCCGAGAATGATATGGCTGAACATGTGTCCCTCTGACTGCCGGATTATACCGGAACGGCTTCGGCGCTTTCCCGCTCCGCCACGGCTTTTTCCGATACGCTCAGAGCGGGCGGCTCTGCCTCTGTCAGAATCAGCTGTGTGATCTCGTCGAGCGTATAGCTTTTGCTGCCCTTCGCGCCCAGACGGCGCAGGGACACGCTGCCCTCTTCCGCCTCGCGCGCCCCCACCACCAGAACCATCGGCAGCTTGCTCAGGGAATGTTCGCGCACCTTGTAGGCAATGGTTTCGTTGCGCAGGTCGGTCCCGACCTTCAGCCCCTCGGCCCGAAGCCTGTCAGCGACCTCATTGGCCCACCCGTCCGCCTCCGAGGTGATCGTCGCCACCATCGCCTGCACCGGCGCCAGCCAGAGCGGCAGATGGCCTGCGAAATGTTCGACGAGAATACCGGTGAAGCGTTCGAGCGACCCAAACATCGCGCGGTGGAGCAGAACCGGCGCTTCTTTCTCGCCGCTGGCCGCCACATAGGTCGCGCCGAAGCGTTCCGGCAGGTTGAAATCGACCTGAAGCGTGCCGCATTGCCAGTCCCGTCCGATGGCGTCGCGCAGAACATACTCGAGCTTCGGCCCGTAAAACGCCCCCTCGCCTTCGAAAATCGTATAGGGCTGCCCGGCAGCCTCCAGCGCCTCACGTAGCGCGTTCTCGGATTTGTCCCAGACCTCTTCGGAACCGATGCGGTTCTCCGGCCGGGTCGAAAGTTTGATGCGGATGTCCTCGAATCCGAAGTCGCGATAGATCGACAGGATCAGGTTGTTCACCTTGAGGCATTCCTCGGTCAACTGATCGGGCGTACAGAAAATATGTGCGTCGTCCTGCGTAAACGACCGCACCCGCATCAGCCCGTGCAGCGCGCCCGAGGGTTCATAGCGATGCACCTTGCCGAACTCTGCGAGTTTCAGAGGCAACTCGCGATAGCTGCGGTTGGTGTGACGGTACATCAGCATGTGACCGGGGCAGTTCATCGGTTTGAGAGCAAATTCGCGCTCATCCTCGGTCTTGGTCAGGAACATGTTTTCGCGGTAATTCTGCCAATGCCCGGAGGTCTCCCACAGCCCGCGATCCATGATGTCGGGAGTGTTGACCTCCCGATAACCCGCACGGTTCTGTTTCTCGCGCATATAGCCGATCAGGGTCTGGAACATGTCCCAGCCTTTGGGATGCCAGAACACCGCACCCGGGGCTTCCTCCTGAAAATGATAGAGGTCCATTTCGCGTCCGAGCTTGCGGTGATCGCGTTTCCCGGCCTCCTCCAGCATGATCAGATGCGCCTTGAGATCCGCACCGCTGGCAAAGGCCACGCCGTAGATGCGCGACAGCATCTCATTGTCGGACGCCCCGCGCCAATAGGCCCCGGCGACACGGGTCAGTTTGAAAGCCGTGCCGATCTGCGCGACGGAAGCCAGATGCGGCCCCCGGCAGAGATCGAGCCACTCGCCCTGGGTGTAAATCCCGATCGGCTGATCTGCGGGGATCGCGTCGATCAGCTGCTCCTTGTAGCTTGCCCCCTGTTTGGCGAAAAACGCATGGGCCTGCTCGCGGCTCCACTCCTCGCGCAGGATCGGTGCACCGCGCGCGATGATCTCGCGCATCCTGGCTTCGATCTTTGGCAGGTCCTCCGAGGTGAACGGGCGCTCGGCGGCAAAATCATAGTAGAACCCATGTTCGATCACCGGGCCGATGGTGGCCTGCGTCCCGGGGAACAGGTCCTGCACCGCTTGGGCCAGAACATGAGCGCAGCTATGGCGGATCAGCGGCAGGACACGCGGGTCGGTGCAGGGCAGGATTTCGACCGTCGCATCACGACCGAGCAGGCTTTCCAGATCGCAAACCGTGCCGTCAACTGTCAAAGCGGCGGCTTTCTTGCGCAGCGACGGCGCAATTTCGGTGGCAAGCTCCGTCCCCGTCACAGGATCGGAAAATTCTTTGACGGCGCCGTCAGGCAGGGTGATGTGGATCATCGAGGCTCTCTTCGGTGATAGGATGTTTGGAAGATGGCGGGACAGGGTCGTACCCCGACCCGCCGAAGGGGTTGCAGCGCAAAACGCGCCATGTCGCCAAAAGCCCGCCTTTGAGCGGGCCAAAGCGGGTGATGGCGTCGATGGCATAGGCCGAACAGCTTGGCTGAAACCGGCAGGAATGGCCCAGCCAGGGCGATATGCCGATCTGATAGACGCGCACGAGACCGATCATCGCGGCGCTTGCCACCCGCGACGGCAGGGTCAAAAGCGATCTCATGCCGGGGCCTCCGCCGACAGATAGCCAACGGGAAAACGATGTTCGACCGCCGGAAAGGCTCTGAGCGCTCCGAATATCTCGTCGAGCTCGGCGTCCGGAAGGCCCCGCACGATCATCACGAATTTCGAACGCCGATCCGCGCCCTGCCAATCCCGGAGCAGAACCGGCGGGTGGAAAATATGCTGCACCCCATGCACGACGAAAGGATGCGGAATATCCGTCAGGTGAATAAGCCCCTTCATACGCAGAATATCGTCGCTGCACCGCGCCATGAGCAAATCCATCCAGAAATCGAACTGATTGGCGGTGACCAGGGTGTCGAGCACATAGGCAACCGCGCGGATGTCCCGGAGATGGCTGTCGTCCGCCGCTGTGCCGCCCTGTGAGGCGAGCCAGTCCGCGATCTGATCGGAGCGCATCTGTTGGTTGAAAAAGCCAAGTCCCAGAAGGCTCTCGTGATCGACGTCGCCGTCGGTCACGGTCTGGATCGGAGCGTTGGGATTGAGCCCCGCGATCGCCCTGCGGACAGCCCCTTCCTGCGCCTCGGGCAAATCCGTTTTCGTCAGCAAAACCCGCTCCGCAAGCGCGACCTGATGGCGGGCCTCCGCGTGACGCTCCAGCGTTTGCAGCCCCGTGGCGGCATCGACGGTTGCGACGATCCCGTCCATCAGAAAATCCTGCGCCACGGCGCGATCCGTCAACAGGCTGTGCAGGATGGGCACAGGATCGGCGAGACCGGAGGTTTCGATCACCACCCGACCATAGTCCAGCTCGCCTGCATCCCGCCGCTCCGACAGGTCCCGCAAAGTCGCCACCAGATCGCCCAGCATGGCACAGCACAGACAGCCCGATTGCAACAGAACCATGCTTTCCGTACTCGACACCACCAGCTCATGATCGAGCCCGATCTCGCCGAATTCATTGACGATCACCGCCGTGCGCGCAAACCCCGGGTGGCGCAGCAAAGTGTTCATCACCGTGGTTTTGCCGCTGCCGAGAAACCCGGTCAGAAGCGTGACCGGCGCGGGAGCCAAAGCCGTCACGGCTTGCCCCCTTTGCTCTGGCAGGTCTCGCAGGTGCCCTGCAATTCATGGCTGCTGTGATTCACACGGAAGCCGTAGGCGCGCGCATGGCTCAGCAACATCGGGCCAAGCCCCTCCGCGTCGATCTCGACCGTTGTGCCACAGCTGTTGCAGATCAGAAAAACGCCACTCTCCCCGGCCGTCTCATCCACCGTCTCATCCACCGTCTCAGGCGCTGTCTGTCTGATCGTCGGCACAAAGGAGCGACAGCTCTCCAGCCGTTTCACAAAGCCATGGTGCTGAAGAAATGCGAGCGCACGATAGGCCGTGGGCGGCGACACGTCTCTCCCAAGCCGTTCGCCCAGGAGGCGCAGCAGATCATAGGCCCCGAGCGGCCGCCCCGCCACCAGAAGCGCCTCCAGCACATATTGACGCAACGGCGTAAACCGCAGCCCCCGCTCCGCACAGCTGCGGGCGGCGAGGCCTAAGGAGATTGCCGTGTCTCTCAGAGGGTGTGGCGATCCGTTATGGCCAAGCATGTCACGTCCTTTGTGTAAAAGTTATGTTATAACGCTACATTTTTGAACGCAATGCGTCTTCCGACACCCTTGGGATTGATTAGTTATACTATAACAAATAAATCAGCCCGCATAAGGTCAATGCAAACCGCGCCAGATCGCGCCCCTGCCCGATCTCCGAGACAACAAGGACCCCCAGATGCCCATCCCCGTCACCATTCTGAACGGCTTTCTCGGTGCCGGGAAAACCACCCTGTTGCAGAATTTCCTGATGCAGGCGGCACGGCTCAAAGATGTGCATCTGGGCGTCATCGTCAATGAAATGAGCACGCTCGACGTCGACGGCACGATCCTGGACACGACGGAGGTGATCTCCCGCAAAAGCCCGCATTTCGCGACGCTTCCGTCCGGCAGCATTGCCGCAAAAGGCGGACAGGCGCGGCTGCGCGAGGCGGTGGAGAAGGTCCTCGCCGATGGCGAGGTGACACATCTGATCGTCGAAACCTCCGGCAGCACGCATCCCTGGCCGCTTTTGACCGCGCTGCGTGACATGAAAGAGGTGGCGCTGCACGGCTTTTTGTCCGTCGCCGACACCCGCGCGCTCTGGCAGGATTTCGACAGTGGCAAAAGCATCCACGCAGGCGCGTCCAGCAATCTCGCCGCAGGCAAACGAGGCCTTGAGAACCTTCTGGCCGAGCAGATCATGTTCGCCAACCGCATCCTGCTGAGCAAGACCGACAAGGTGCCCGCCGATGTGCTGCAAGCCGTGGCGCAGGCGATCCATCCGCTCAATCCCTATGCCGACATCATCGGGATGCAATGGGGCAATCTCAAACTCGAACAGGTGCTCGCCATGCCGCCCTACGACTACGCGCGGGTCGAGACGCTTGGCCGCGAGTTGACCGATTGGGACAAGACCCATGGCGGCGAGATGGCGGAGCCCGAAAGCTACCGCATCGACAGCCGGGTGATCGACGATCCACGCCCGTTTCATCCGCAGCGACTCTGGGATGTGTACAACACATTCCTCGGTGTCGGCATTTACCGCAGCAAAGGGTTCTTCTGGCTGCCCACCCGCGATGAGCTGGTGTTGCTGTGGAACCAGAGCGCCGGGAGCGTCGGGCTTGAGATCATCAATTACTGGAAAATCCGCACGTTGGAGGACGAAAGCCTGAACCTCTCGCCCGAAGAGCGCGCCGGGATGGAGGCCAAGCTCATGGGCAGGCATCCGTTGTTCGGCGACCGGCATTGTCGCCTGACGGTGATCGGGGATGAGGACGGGCTGGACGCGTTCGTTGCGGCCTTGCAGGACTGTTTCTGCACCGAGGCGGAAATCGCCGCATGGCTCGACGGGCAACCGTTTGACGATCCCTGGCCTGCAACCGTGGCACGCCTCAAGGCAACGTAAGCCGCCTTGAAGCGCATCTGTCCGGGCTCAGTGCCAGACCAGTTCCGTGTCCTCGACAGGATCAAAGACCAGAACCAGCCGGGTTTGCCCCGTGCCCGAAATCGGCGGCGAGCGGTGCAGCACACCCGGCATCTCGTGGCCCGGCCAGAGCTTGCCGCGCATCAGCACGACCGAGCCTGTGCCCGCGTCCGTCACCGGCACCTCCGGGTCCGAGCCGGGCGCCCCAAGCGCGAACTGCGTGCCCGGCCCGCGATAGGTGCAGAGCATCCTGGCCCGCAGCGTATCGACATGAAAGCGCGTGCAGGCATCGCCTTGGATCGCGTCGAGACGCAGGCGAAGTCTGGGCGCGCCCATCATGTCGGAGAAGAGCCCTCCGAGGCGTGTGATGTCTTCGATCAGGACGTCCCGCATCGGATCGTCCGGCGTGCCCGCCTCTGCACAGGCCGCGCGCAGGCAGCCCGCGATTTCGCCCACCCTCACCTTTTCCCGCAGGGACGGCAGGCGATCGACAGACAGCCCCCCGAGCCAGCCGGAGAGCGCCTGTGGCAGGCGGCGTTGCCAGATCGTCGCGCCGACGCCCCTTTGGCCGATCTGCGCGAGCACCGTCGAGCGGTTGCCTTGCAGAATGCCGACGGTGGTGTCGCCCGCCGCACGCTCCGCCGATGGCTCCGTCATATCTTTCATGGCTGTCTCCTGTCTCATGCCATCTGGCGCGCGCCCCATTTCGGGAAGGGATCGGGCAGTTTCGACCAAGTTTCAGGTGTGTAATCCCAGGCCTCGACCAAAGCGGAATTCAGTTTCGCGCAGATCGCCTCCCGGTCGAGATCGGTGCCGATGAACACGATCTCCTGCCGCCGGTCGCCCCAGGGTTCGGCCCAGTTGCGGGCGATCTCGGCCTGCGCCTCCGGGTGGGTCGGCATCCGTTCGAACGGCACGCTGGCCCACCAACGCCCCAACGGCACGATGGAGGATTTCACGCCCGCGAGGCTGAACTCCACGGCCCAGTCCGGTTGCGTGGCGATCCAGAAATGGCCTTTGGCGCGGATCACACCGGGGAATCCCTCCATCAGAACCTTGCGGATTTTCGTCGGATCGAAGGGCTGGCGTTCATGATAGACAAAAGACGAAATGCCGTATTCCTCAGTCTCCGGGACGTGGTTGGCAAAACCGTAAAGCTCCTTGGCCCAGAGCGGATGTTCCTGCGCCTTATCAAAGTCAAACAGCCCGGTGTCGAAAATCTCGCGGCTTTCGACCTCGCTGTAATCGGTCTCGATCAGCTTGGCGTCCGGGTTCAGCGCCTTGACGATCTGCCGCGCGCGCTCGACGCGTTCGGGCCCCGCGTCCGTCACCTTGTTGAGCACGATCACATCGGCGAACTCGATCTGATCGGTCAAAAGATCGACCAGCGACCGCTCGTCTTCCTCGCCAAGGGATTCGCCGCGATCCGCGATGAAATCGGTGCTGTTGAAATCCTCGGTCAGGTTGATCGTATCGACCACCGTCACCATCGTGTCGAGCCGCGCAATATCCGACAGGCTCTGCCCCTGCTCGTCGCGAAAATCGAAGGTCGCGGCCACCGGCAGCGGCTCGGCGATCCCCGTGCCTTCGATCAGAAGATAGTCGAACCGGCCTTCTTCGGCGAGCTGGCGCACCCCTTGCAACAGGTCGTCGCGCAGCGTGCAGCAGATACAGCCGTTTGACATTTCGACAAGTTTTTCCTCGGCGCGATTGAGTTCCGAGCCTTCGCGCACCAGATCGGCGTCGATATTCACCTCGGACATATCGTTAACGATCAGCGCGACCCGGCGGCCTTCGCGGTTGTTGAGCACATGGTTGAGCAAAGTGGTCTTCCCGGCCCCGAGAAACCCTGAGAGAACCGTCACCGGAAGTCGTGTGTCCTTGCTGTGAGACTGAGCTGGGCGTGTCATGCGATGTCCTTAAAGTGAAAATGTTATAACATAACAATTCCGAAACGATAAAACTCACAATGACAAGTTTCTCAGTCTCTCTATGCGAAACATCGAGGCCCTGACGACATCCCCTAACCGCCAAGTCCCAAACACAAAAAATCCGCCACAGAGCGCGTGCGCTGTGGCGGATGATTTTAATGCGGCGGGCCTCTTGCCGGACGACCCGCCGCTCTGATCCCGGCGTCACATCATGTTGGGAACAAGCAGGACGATCGCCGGGAAGGCCAGAATGAGAACGACCCGCAGCACATCCACCAGCAGGAAAGAGGTGAGGCCGCGAAAGATGGTTCCGAGCTGCACGTCCTTGACCACGGATTTCAGCACGAAGGCGTTGAGACCGACGGGGGGCGTGATGTAGCTCACCTCGGTCACGATCACCACATAAATGCCGAACCAGATCAGATCGAAGCCCTGGGCTGCGACGATCGGATAGAAGATCGGCACGGTCAGGGTGATCATCGACAGGCCTTCGAGCACACAGCCCAGCACCAGATAGACCAGCGTGATGATCAGGATCACCATCAGCGGGTTGTCTCCGACCGAAGTCACCAGAGTCTGGATGTCCCGGCTCATGCCCGAGAGGTTGACGTAATTGGCGAAGGTCAGCGCACCGAACAGGATGAAGAACATCATCGCCGTGGTCTTGGCGGTTTCGAACAGGGTCGAAAGCGTCTGAGACAGGTTGAGACGACCTTGGAGCAGCACCAGAAGGAAGGCGCCCCCTGCCCCCATGCCGGCACTTTCCGTCGGCGTGAACACCCCGAAATAGATGCCGCCCATGACGAAGGCGAAGAGACCGAGCGCGCCAGCCACGCCCTTGAGCGCGACGATCCGCTCCCGGAGCGGCAGCTTGTCCTCGACCGGCAGGTCGAAATGCCCGAAACGGATCGAGATCCGCACCGCGACGGCGTAGAGCACGACGCCCAGAATGCCCGGCAGAATGCCCGCGAGGAACAGCTTGCCGATGTCCTGCTGGGTCATGATGCCGTAGAACACGAGGATCACGGAGGGCGGGATCAGAATGCCAAGCGTGCCGCCCGCCGCGATGGAGGCGGTCGAAAGGCTGTCGGGGTAGCCGAATTTGCGCATGTTCGGCAGGGCGATCTTGGCCATGGTCGAGGCGGTCGCAAGCGACGAGCCGCAGACCGACGAAAACCCGCCGCAGGCCACCACGGTCGCCACCGCCAGCCCGCCCTTGCGGTGCCGCAGCCAGGCGTAAGCGGCGGCATAGAGATCGCGCGCGATGCCCGATTGCACCACGAAATTCCCCATCATCAGAAACAGCGGCAGGATCGACAGAGAATAGCTGCGGCTGTGTTCGAAATAGGTCTGCCCCAGAAGCGAATAGGACGGCGACCAGCCGATGATCGCGGCCGTGCCGACCGTGCCCAGAAGCGCCAAAGCGAACGAGATCGGCACGCCGAGAAACAGCAGGATGAACAGGACGAGCGTCCCGAATTCCCAATGAGCAAGCAAGGACATCTCAGTTTTTACCTCTCATCGGGTAGAAGATTTCGGCGAACATGATCACCGCGGAGACGATGCAGAGCATCGCCGAAAAATAACCGATCGGCGCGACCGGCAGTTCCAGCGTCGCCGTGGTGCCACCATAGCCCGCGACCTGCGACGCGGTCACCCAGAGCCGCCAGGCGATCATCACCTGCACGCCCACGGAGAGCAAAAGCACGATGGGGTGACGAATCTTGTCGATGGCCAGCGGCAGCCGGTCGGTGATCAGATCGACAGTGACATGTTCCCGGTCCAGCGTCGCCGCCGGAAGCCCGAGAAAGATCAGCGCCGCGAGCATCAGCTCGGTCAGCTCGGTTGCGCCCTTCACCGGGCTGTTGAGCAGGTAGCGGCCCAGCACATCGACCACCGTCAGCCCCATCATCGCGATCAGCAGCACCGCACAGGCCACGGCGATCACGCCGTGAATGGGTCGGGCTGCCTTGGGAGGCAGCCCTTGTTCATGCGGTCCGGCAATATTTTCGGACAGGTTGATCATTCTTCGGCCTCGATCTTGGCAATCTCGTCGAACAACATGTCATAGGCCGCCTGCCCGTCAATCCCCGTTTCGCTCACCTTGGCGATCTGGCTGGCCACAATCGGTGCCAGACGGTCGCGCAGCACTTCGATTTCCTCGGGCGTGGCGGCCTTGAGCGCGATCTTGCCCTCCATGGAGGCGCGGCCCTCGGCATCGACCTTGTCCCACATCTCGCCCGCGCGGCGCG